>NZ_NQKQ01000040.1 GCF_002269505.1 Pseudomonas fragi
CATTTGAGTAATCTCAAGCGATACTACTCTCGCCATCTTCAGGCTGAACGAACGCTGAAAGTGGGTTGTTACCTCACCCTGAACAACCTTGCTGAGAACTCACAACCCGAAACGCTGTGGTAGTGGCCAATTGCTCAGCGCGAGGGCTACTATGGCGCGTTGTTGCCATCGCTTCACGTCAAAGACTTCCAGGGAGGGTCGCTATGTGGGTTGATAACGAGACGGAAGTAGACTTCCTTAATTTCTCTGGGGTTGCTGACACAGTTGCCGAGATCGTCTATCAGGCGAACGGCCGTCCAATTTCCATCGGCGTGTCCGGTGCTTGGGGAGCGGGCAAGTCGTCGATGATCAAGCTGATCCAGGCGTCCCTTAAAGACCCGCCCGAGCGCAATGAGAAGCAGGCTAAGGACTTCGTGTTCGTCGAGTTCAATGCGTGGCTATACCAGGGCTACGACGACGCCCGAGCCGCCCTAATGGATGTGATCGCATCACGCCTAGAGGCTGAGGCCCAGAAGCGAGCAAAGGGGCTGCAAAAAGCAGCTGAGTTGGTATCACGTGTCGATTGGTTGCGTGCTGCGAAGCTCGCCAGCAGCACGGCCATTTCGTTTGCGACTGGTGCACCGACACCTGGGCTGCTGGGCGAGATCATCGGGCTGGTTGATCGACTTCGATCCGGAACGGTTGATCAGGACACGATTGAAACACTGCACGACACTGCTGAGCAGGCCAAGCAGGAGGCTGAGAAACTCTTTCATAGCGCGCCTCCCAAGAAGTCTCCACCGAAAGAGATTCAAGCGCTCAGGGATAATTTTGAGGCTATCTTGGATGATCTGGGTGTTACGCTGGTCGTGCTGATCGACGACTTGGATCGCTGTCTACCCGAAACGACGATTTCTACACTGGAAGCCATCCGACTCTTCCTGTTCCTGCGCAACACGGCATTCGTGATTGCCGCTGACAACGAGATGATCAAGCACGCCGTTCGCAAGCACTTCAGCGGTGTGCCTGACGATGTCCTCGTCACCAGCTACTTCGACAAGCTGATTCAGGTGCCGATTAGGGTTCCTCCTCTGGGCACCCAGGAAGTCAGGGCCTACATGATGATGCTGTTCTTGGAGAACAGCACGCTCCCCAAGGACGTGCTCGAAGAAATCCGTATCAAAGTACGCAGGCAGCTTCGGACAACTTGGCAGGGTAGTCGGGTAGATCGCGCCTTTATGCAAGGCTTGTACAACGACTACCCAACAGAGCTGATCGGCAAGTTTGACACTGCTGAGCGCCTGGCCGCTGTCATGACGTCGGCTTCTGGTATCCAGGGTAACCCCCGACTCATCAAGCGTTTCCTGAACGCCCTAGCTATCCGGATGAGCATCTCTCGCGCCCAAGGTGTCGGTGTCGACGAGGCTGTGCTGGTTAAGCTGATGCTGTTCGAGCGAAGCGGCAATCCCAAGGCTTACGAGGAACTGATGAAAGCCGTGGCTACCGATAAAAATGGCAAGCCAGCCATGCTCGGCGAGTGGGAAGCGGATATCAAAAAAGGCAAGAATCTGTCACTGCTGCAGCCCTGGGATCAGCTTTTCGTGAAAGAGTGGCTAGCTCTGCCTCCTGCATTGGCGGACAAAGACCTGCGTGGAGCGATTTACGTCAGTCGTGAGCATGCGCCGATCATTACGGACGAAGATCGGCTTTCGTCGGAAGCAGCGGAGTTGCTGACCGCGCTACTCGAAACGCCGGGAATGGCCATGCATCTCAAAAGCCGGTTGGCGCTCATCGCACCGGTCGAGATCAACGTGCTGATGGATCGCCTCCTGGATAAGGCGGGCGGTG
This sequence comes from Pseudomonas fragi, assembly GCF_002269505.1. GTDB lineage: Bacteria > Pseudomonadota > Gammaproteobacteria > Pseudomonadales > Pseudomonadaceae > Aquipseudomonas > Aquipseudomonas fragi_D. Next base: position 1,828 of record NZ_NQKQ01000040.1, read on the forward strand.
AACAAGAGTGGGGCGTCCCAGACATTCTTGAAGCTTTGCTGGTTGTTGGACGGCTTGATGCCCAGCAGGGGCATCGACTGGCTGCATTTCTGAAGGAGCGTCCGCCTGCCCAAATCCAAGCGGGTATTGTGCCGAAGCTAACCGATGAAACATGGGCAAAGTCGGTGTACGAATTCTGGCTGACGGCTGACGTCAGCGGGCCGGTGAAGGCTGCAATAAGGAAATTCGATGGGAACCTCACAAAATAACGATGGGCCTGGAAAAGGCCTGCCGTTTGTACCACCGTGGACACCTCCGCTGCCGCCGTTACCTTCTAAGCCGCCAGAGCCTCCGGAGGATGACCCTCATGACGATGGGCCACCTGAACCGGATAAGGACGAGCCTAAAGACGGCGATGACGTTGTCGATGATCCCAGACCAATGCCGCAGGCACCTCCACCCCTAGCGCCGCCAGGGCGATTCGGTGGTGCCCGACGTGGCCTTGGCGACTACGCGAGCAATGGTGATCGCGGTAGCTTGCGCAAGAGCCTTCGGGAGTATGTGCGTCATGGGTACGGCGGCGCCAAAACCACCACTGCTCGCTTTGGCGGCACTGCGTCGATCGCGGGTGTGTTTGGCAACACGCTGGAAGCTGTCGCTGGTAGTAATAATCAAACCGGCCCAGCCGTGCTTGATCCTGCCCTGTGGCAGGGCAAATCTGCTTCTGAGGTCATGGATGCGCTGGTTGAAGCGGTGCGTCCAGTGGACGGTACCCAAGATGCAGAGGCCGAGCGTGCTTCCATTCGAGGCTCGCTTTCTGATGTTCTAGTGCGTTATCCAGATGCCGATCTACTCAATCTGTCGGTTGAGCAGCGGGAGTTTGCCATCGAGCGTTTTACTGCGATGGACGTGTTCCATCGGTTTGAGCTCGACCTAGGCAAAACTATCCAGGAAAAGGCCAAGTCGGCGTCCATTGCAGTGCGTCGCTTGAAGGAGATCAAGGATTACATCAGAGAGTGCGTCTCCGCATCGTTCCGCAAGATCGCTGCATCGAGTGCGCGTTTGACCACGGGTCGAATATCCCAGATGGTCACGCAAGCGTTGCAAGACACCTTTGAAGTGTTTGAGGGGTACGTAGAATGAAATTCGTGTGCGGCCCAGTTGGCTTCAGTGTGCCGGGCGCCGAAGATGCCATTCAGGTGGTGATCTACGGCAAGGCAGAGAAAGGGCAGGTAAGCGTAGGTGGTTATGCTCGAGAGCTTCTGGAGAAAGCCCACCTGGAGATCAATCCCCAAGCTTGGGATTTCCTAAGCATTGCGCTTGCGGTAGTGGCGGCAGACTTCACTGCTATTCGGGCAAAGAGCGCTGATGCTTGGACGCGCGTGATCAATCTCGAGATCGCCGTTCAGGATACGGTTTTCTGGAATAGCCAGGCGCGAGCACTTGAAGGGGCTTTGCGTTTCCTCACCACGGATCGTTGGACGCTTTCTTTCCATGCGGGCGGTTTTGGCCCTCCTGCTCAGCTGCAGGCCTTGCACCCAAGCGAAGATTCAGTGGTGCTGCTGTCGGGCGGGCTAGACAGCTTGATTGGTGCCATCGACTTGGTGGAGCAGGGCGTGAAGCCTTACGCGGTTAGCCAGATTGTGAGAGGCGATGGAGAGAAGCAGGCCACCTTCGCGAAGAGCCTGGGTTTGAACCGGATTGGCCTCAATCACGTTACCAAGTCCCCTGGCCAACAAGAGCCTTCGCAGCGTGCGCGCTCAATCATTTTCTTGGCATTTGGACTTGCGGTGGCGACCTCGCTTGATCGTTACCATCGGGGTGAGACAGTCCCACTCTACATCTGTGAGAACGGCTTCATTGCCATTAACCCTCCCTTAACGATGTCGAGGTTGGGGAGCCTGAGCACAAGAACAGCACATCCTGAGTACCTTGGACGGCTCCAACAGATCTTTGATGCTGCCAGCATCAATGTGCAAATCCGAAACCCTTATGCCCTAATGACCAAGGGTGAAATGCTCGCCGCATGCCGAAACCAAGAGCTGCTCAAAGAGCATGCTGTGGCCTCAACCAGTTGCGGGCGTTTCCAACGTTTCGGCTACAAGCACTGTGGGCGGTGTGTGCCTTGCCAGGTGCGTCGTGCTTCCTTCAAACGCTGGGCTGCGATAGGCGACGACACCCGGTATGTTTACGACAACCTAAGTCAGGATGATCTGCAGCACGGGAAGTTTGAGGACGTGCGATCTGTTGGCATGGCGTTAGCCAATGTTGCCCAAGAGGGATTTGAGCACTGGCTGGGACATTGTCTCTTTTCGCCCTTTATCCAGGATCGAGCTGGCTACAATGCGATGCTTGCTAGAGGATTGAACGAGCTTGGCCACCTGCACCGGGCCTACCAAATCACCTAGCTGATTCATCGCAACGCCTCGTAAAGCTCAGTGCGAGTCGATGCTGTGCTTCAAGTGCGGCATCGACATAGGTAACCTCACGGGTTGACCTTTACAAGGCCGTGAAGGCTGATGTGCGCTGGTAAGTCAGCTAGGGAGTACCTTTTTACGACATTAATGAGAGCTGTGGAGAAGTGCATGTTGGATGCTGGGTTTTTCGATCCGCGTATGCCGTGGTGCTTTGAGCAGGTCGCGCAGGATTACAGCCAGAAGCTCGCCGCGCTTGGTAAATGGCTTTTTGTGGGGAGTGGCGCGTTGTTTTTTGTTCCGCTAACCCAGTGGATGGCACTTGGATTGGCCGGTGCTCTGCTTGTGACTGCTGTCATCCTGGGGCGTGCTTACAATGAGCATGTCGATGAATTCATCAAGCACACTTCGGTTGCAAATCTCGTCAAGATCTTCGCTCCAACGTGGCGATACATGCTCATTACGAGCCTTCTTCTCGGGGTTGGCTTAGGACTGAATGAGTGGAGTTTCTTCGCCGAGCATAAGCAAATCATTATTGGTTTGTTTGTTTCGGGCGGGATTCTGGATGTGGCAAAAGGCTTCTTCAGCAACTGAAGAATGGCGGGTAGCGGGCCGGTTTGGCCAGTAATCTGCCACGCAGAGCCGCTACCAGACGAACCTTTGTATACTGCCCCGCATGTCGCAGGAGTACACATGAGTTCATTGCCGATCAATGCCGCGTTGCCGGCTCTTCTTGAAGCCCTCCACAAACGAGATGAAGTGGTGCTCCAAGCACCGCCAGGTGCCGGTAAGACGACGCTCGTCCCGCTCGCTTTGCTCAACGAGCCTTGGCTGCGAGGGCAGACGATTATCATGCTCGAGCCACGACGGCTTGCAGCGCGCGCAGCTGCGGAGCGAATGGCCAGTGAGCTTGGTGAGAAGGTCGGTGAGACCGTTGGGTATCGCATTCGCCTGGATAGTAAGGTCGGGCCGAAGACGCGAATTGAGGTGGTGACAGAGGGGATCCTGGCGCGCCGTCTGCAGAGCGATCCTTCTCTCGACGGTGTCGGCTTGGTGATCTTCGATGAATTCCACCTCCGAAATTTGGATGCGGATCTAGCCCTAGCTCTGACTCTCAATGGCCGCGAACTCTTCCGCGATGATGCACCACTGAAGGTGCTGCTGATGTCGGCAACACTTGAAGGGGAGAGGCTATCGCGCTTGCTTGATGATGCTCCAATCGTGACCAGCGAGGGCCGGATGTTTCCGGTTAAGACGATCTGGAGCAAGCCCCAACAGCCGGGTGAGTACATCGAGCCGCGAGTCATCAGTGCGTGCTTGGATGCGCTCGCTGAACAGACCGGCAGCGTGCTGGTCTTCCTTCCAGGCCAAGCGGAGATTCGTCGAGTCGTGACGGGCTTGGAAGAGGCTCTGAGCAACTCTCCATCCCTTCAGCCTGACGTACTTCTTTGCCCTCTTCACGGCGAGCTCGACCTGAATCAGCAGCGGGCTGCGATTGATCCTGCCCCATCAGGAAAGCGGAAGGTAGTACTGGCAACGAACATCGCTGAGACGAGTATTACCATCGACGGTGTGCGTGTCGTTATCGATGCAGGACTTGAGCGGGTTCCTCGCTTCGACCCTCGCAGCAGTATGACCCGCTTGGACACTCAACGCATATCCAAAGCAAGTGCAACTCAGCGCGCTGGTCGAGCAGGCCGAATCGAGCCAGGTGTGTGCTATCGACTCTGGTCTGAAGCCCAGCATGATCAGATTCCCGCTTTCAGTTCACCTGAAATTCAGCAGGCAGATCTCACAGGCTTAGCTCTCCAATTGACGAAGTGGGGCGTGCAGCCGGGTGACCTGAAGTGGCTTGATGCTCCGCCCGCAGCTGCTTACTCCCAAGCGAGCGATTTGCTTCGGCGCCTTGGCGCGTTGCAACCAGATGGGCAACTGACAAAGCACGGGCAAGCTATGGCAGAGCTGCCGAGTCATCCACGGATTGCTCATCTCCTATTGCGAGGTCACGAGCTGGGTCTGACTGAGACGGCGTGTAACATTGCAGCGTTGCTCGGCGAGCGCGATATTCAGCGTGGTGGTGGAGCAGACCTTCACAGCCGTTTGGCCATCATGTCCGGTGAGCAGAGAGCACAGCGCGGGGAGCAAGGGGGGGGCCAACGCGCGAAGCAACTCGCTAGGCAATATCGGTCATTCTTGCGCGGCCAAGCATCGCAGCCAGTCGCTGATTCAAACCACCCTCAATGGGTGGGCTGCCTGCTGGCCTTGGCCTATCCCGATCGGGTAGCGCAACAGCGCCGCGCTGGCGGGGCTGAGTATCGTTTGGCGAATGGTCGTGCGGCGATGTTCACCGAGACCGATGTGCTGATGAAGCATTCGTGGCTGGTGATCGCTGACTTGGGTAGCCGACAGGGGCAGCGGGAAGAGCGAATCTACCTCGCGGCCGACTTGGACGAAGCATTGTTCGAGACTGTGCTGAAAGAACAGGTTACCCAGGTGGACGAGCTCTACTGGGATGAGCGGGAAGGTGCTTTGCGCGCTGAGCGACAAGTGAAAGTAGGGGAGTTGATTTTGTCCCGCTCACAACTGGCCAACCTGGGCGATGAGGCTCGTGTACAGGCGTTGCTTAACTTTGTTCGTCGTAAGGGTTTGGAGCTTTTGCCCTGGACGCCCGAGCTTCGCCAGTGGCAGGCGAGGGTGGAGTTGCTGCGCATATTGGATGAAGAGTCGGGTAACCGAAGTGAGTGGCCTGACCTACGTGATGAGGCATTGCTGCAGTCCCTGGAAGAGTGGTTGGGGCCATATGTCGGTAAAGTCACTCGCCTCAGTCATTTTGGCCAGCTCGACTTATCGTCCGTCCTGCGCAACCTTCTGCTCTGGCCTCTTCCGCAGCAGCTTGATTCCCAGGCGCCCCAGACGGTTTCGGTACCGTCTGGATCGAATATTCGAATCGACTACAGTGAGCGACCTCCGGTTCTTGCAGTGCGACTCCAGGAGCTGTTCGGGCAATTGGATACGCCACGCATTGCGAATGGACGACAGGTGCTCAAGCTGCATCTTCTGTCACCGGCACGCCGTCCGGTACAGGTTACTCAGGACTTGGCGAACTTCTGGGCGTCGACCTACATCGAGGTGAAGAAGGATTTAAAGGGTAGGTACCCAAAGCATTTTTGGCCTGATGACCCTTTGATCGCGGAAGCTACCGCACGAGCTAAACCGAGAGGAACATAGCTAGGCTTCAGGCAATTTATAGGTATCGTATTATAACTCTGCGAAATGAGAGCTTGTTTACCGGTTGGCAGTTGATGGAGCGTGGCGCAGTCAAAGGTCATCCCCCGAAGGATCAGTCCTTCTGCCAATACCGCTGAACCGTCGATGTGGGCAGGCCTAGTTCACGGGCAGCTTCCGCTTGGGTCTTGCCCTGCTTTCTCAGGCTAATCACAGCACTGACGCTCTGGGCGTTCGCTCGAGTGCCACGACCGCGCTTTTTCAACGCGCCATCCTGCATTTGATCCTCCATGATATTGAGTCCCCCCGACTCTATGAAGCAAAGGAGTTCCTTTTGCGCCTTTTTCAACTCGGACTCGGGAGATTCTTTGTCACGGATCGCCAAGCACAACGCCATGAGCGTAAGAAGGTTGATACCGAGCGTCTCGGCCACTTTTACAAGGGTCGGTAGCGTAGCCTGGATTTTCCCTTGTTCCAGCAAGCTTAGGTTGCTCTGGCTGATAGTCCCTGCTAGGGCTTCATAACCTAATCCTTTCAGTTTCCGGATGGTGCGTAGGGTGATGGCTAGCTCTTCCTTCACGTTCAGTATCTCAAAAGGAAGAATAGAGCCACAGTCGTGTAGGCCCACCAAATATCATATGTTGTTATTGGTGAGCTGCTTCCTTATCATGTCCATTCAATGGGCGGCGCGCTGACCCGCAAATTGGGGATGCTTCAGCAGCTTCCCTATCTGGCTGCCAAATGTATTAGCAGCGTTTATCTAGAGGATCGCCTTGAGCTAAGCCGATCAAAGGTTTGGCAGGGCAAGGACTGGGTTTTTTGCCGTGTTTGTAACTTATAACAGTGAACTGCAGGGGCAATTTAAAGCGCCGGAGAGTGTTCGGATGCTCTGGAGATCAGTGGACATCAGTCGTTGTGAATACTCATTTCTGATCGAAGGCATGGGATGGGAGGATGGATGCATAGGCCCGGTTGCGCATCTCGTCACGGATGTGAGCACCATCCAAATGATGCGCGCAGCAGAGGTTGGTAATTTCCTGAGCGTGAGCAAAATCCATCTTATCCAGCCGCCTGCAAAGAATAATCAGGGCTCATACACCATGGAGCCTCTATCCGATATTCGGATTCAGGCCGGTACCGAAAGGAATCCGGTCTACGAGTTCGTAACGGATGTAGGCCGGATCTACACGAGCGCAAGGCAATGAAGTTCCATGATCAGGAGGACACATGGCTGTGACTCTGGATGATGTCACTTAATCTTTTTACGGCGCATCAGCGGTCGCACTAGGCTGGCATGGAACTGCGAGTGGGCTCGTTAGCTACTGCTGCTACATAAAGAGAAAAATGCTATGAAGCTGCAAATTTATTCAGATTTGCATAACGAATTCTCGCGATTCGAACCTCCTACCAGCGACGCGGACGTAGTGATTCTCGCCGGCGATATTGATATCAAATCGCGTGGAGTCTCATGGGCGAACGACACATTCCAGTGCCCTGTTATCTATGTGTGTGGCAATCACGAATATTACGGCGGCCACATAGGTCACACACTGCGAAAGATGAAAAACGCTGCATTGCCCCATGTGCATGTACTCGAAAACGAGATGCTCATTCTCGATGGCACACGCTTTTTGGTCACAACGGCCTGGACGGATTATTCGGCTACTGGTGATGTGGTTGCGGCAAAGCGCGTTGCTTGGGATTCGATGAACGATTTCTTGGTGATTCGAGCCGACTTGGATTACAGACGCCTGCGTCCAGATGACCTAGTCGCGAAATCAATGAGGGCTCACCGATGGTTAACCCAAGAGCTTAATAGACCTTTCGACGGCAAAACAGTGGTGGTCACACACCATGCACCAGTGTTGGATCGTCTGGGTGACGATCACCCCGGACATCTGGCTGCAGCCTATGCGAACGATTGGTCAGAGCTACTTAGTAAGGCTGATCTGTGGATACATGGACACACGCATTTTGCAGCAGACTTCCTTAAGAACGGGTGCCGAGTGTTTTCAAATCCGCGCGGATATCGGGGGCAAAGTACAGGCTTCGATCCTGAGTGCTTGGTAGAGGTTTGATGGTGAGTATTTCTCTGCAGTTCCATGCTTTAGGCTCGTAGTCGCTAGATCAAAACTAGCGGGTATGAGATTGCTCGAACGGTCGGTATTTAGAGCGAATTTGAGGGTTGTGAATGGTCACTTTAAATGAAATCTCGCAGCTGCTTTACGGCGTAGGGGAAGAGATGCCTGGCTGGCAGGGCACCCAGGACGAACTAATTGCATTGGCCGCAAACGCCTTCCCTGGCAAAGCCTTCTGTGTTGTGGAGCAGTGGATCCTGATCGACCTCACTGTGACACCTGCGGAGAAGGAAAAACTCACCGGGCTTGGTCTATTGCCCGCGACCCTGTTCGCCCATGAGGTCGTGCTCGATAGCCGTAATCGATTTCAACCCACCATGTGGGTACGCAGTAATTTCGGCGTGTCTTCCAACGCTTACATGTTTGAAACCAAAAATACTGTCTATCTCCTGCTTGGGCCTGGACTGAGAAAAGAGGCTGGCATTGGTGCCGCTTTTTCAATGAAGGTAGGGTGAGCGATGCTGGCCGACGGTGTATTCATGGTCGTTTTGGAGCTTGAGTTGGATGCCTGAAGTAATTGAGCTGGAATTTCATAGTAAAGATGTCAGCGAATTTCAGCTGCACCGTTTGGTGCGAGCAAGCTTTCGCAAATACACGGTGCCTGTCACGGCATTCATCAGCGACGCTTTTATTGCAGATGACACATGCGTCGGGGTGTCCTTCGACCATTCGAAGCGTGACGATGCATACCACAGGGTGGATGGTTCCATTCTTCTCACAGGTAAAATTCAGTCAGCGAGAAAAGAGGGCCGGTTTTGGTTGCTCGAGACTCAAGATGGTAATTACGTCATCACTAGCTTCAGGCGAGACCTGGGCAGAGCTAGCTTTTTGAAGCTTCTCCAGTCCGCCGATAGATCCTAATCGGTAGTATGAAAGCCATCATTTGATAACCTGGTAGGGCCGTGTCATATGCCAGATGAACGATGGTCAGTCGTTAGGGCAATAGCCCATTTTGACGAGTTGCTCGACCAGGTGATCACGACTCGCAAACCAGTTTTCGTTGATGGAGAACGCAGGACTGCGGTGTTCATTTCAATGGAGGAGTGGCTGTCGATTCAGGACAAGCTCATTGCTCGAGCTCCCTCAAACCTCTGAACTTTCGCTTGCTAGGCCTCTTACGGTTTTAGTCTGCTGCGCTCCGAGTCCACCATGCGGAGCGCTTCAAGCGGCATCTGTCCTGTAACGCTCGCCTTAGCTCAGTAACCGAGCTCGTTCAGCAGCTGTTGCAAAAAACCACGGCGCCTACGAATCGCGCACAGGATTAGATAGTCGCGGTCGGTATCGGTTGTTGAAATATGCCCGGCGTCCACCAAGCCATGGATGTAGCCTTCAGCTTTTCCTCTCGCCTCCAGCAGGGCTTCGATGGAAGTGCTTTTGAAAATGTCGCCAGCAATGAGCTGCCACCGCTTCTTCTGGCGGTTCCCAACGGGGTCGTCGGAAAATTTCGGTGCGTTGATAAGTGTGTTGAAATCGGCAAGTGCGTCAGGTGTGTTCAAAGCGAATTCTCGGAACGGTGATAACTGAGTTGAGGCTATCATGCGCACACTAAGTCGCTTGTTGTGAGCTGGTTTTTGTAGGCGCTGGCGCGAAGGGACGACTTCAATGATGGTGCACGCTATCGGTGGCACCTTTGAACATTGCGGAGCGTACAGGCAGTGTTATTCAGCGATTACATTCTTAGCCCGGAGTTGGTATGGGATATCTCAGCCTAGAGGACATCTACCCGGATGACGTACACAAATATGGCCATATGCGGGTAGGAATGACCGATCTCTACGTTAAAGACAATCACGCCGCTTATGGTGTGGTGACGCGTGGCGAATGCCGCGAGCTGACCAGTAGGTTACTGCGTGACGAAACAGTGCAAATGATCATTAGCGCTAATCTCGCCGCATTGCCAGAGGACTACGATCCGTGGATTAGGCGGATCGAACGCAATCGCGCCTTACACGCTAGGTATGGGGACAAATTCGATCCATGGGGAGACGACAGACCTTCATGAGGGCTTCGGCGAAGCCCGTATAGCGGTTCGTTCCAAGGATTATGGGGGCGGCTACTGTTGGCTGGAACGTGCGCATATCCTTACGTAACGTCGTACCCTCCTGCATACATAATCCCATGTTTGGATGTTGCGCGTAGGCATCATGACAGGTGGGGTTTCGGGAAGTTTTGGTACAAATAATACGCGTATTTGCAGTGCTGCTATTTTCTAGAGTATGGGTGCCTTGGGGGAACACAGGTCGTGCCAAAATAAGCGCTTTTCAGTTGATGCCTCTCTCCAAAACCGAAATCTCTTCTTGACGAAGATTGACCCGCTGACGATCTTTTGAGTAGTTGCCGCATCCTTTCACCCGCATGGAGAGTCATATGAGCGCTGGTCATAGTCACGGTCAAGCTCGTGCAGGACACGAGAAAAAATTGTGGATCGCTTTGGTGTTAACGACAAGCTTCATGATCGCGGAGGTCATTGGGGCTTTTGTGACAGGCAGCTTGGCGTTGTTATCCGATGCGGCTCACATGCTAACCGATTCCACTGCCTTGGCTATTTCATTGATAGCTATTCAAATTGCCAAACGCGCTGCGGATAAAAAGCGGACATTCGGCTATGCACGATTTGAGATCCTCGCAGCTGCTTTTAACGCGATTTTGTTGTTCATGGTGGCGGTGTACATCTTGTATGAAGCTTATCAGCGGTTTAAAGCCCCGACAGAAATCCAATCGACAGGGATGCTGATCGTCGCAGTGATCGGACTAGTTGTGAACCTTGTTTCAATGCGGTTGCTAATGTCTGCCAGTGCCGAAAGTCTTAACGTAAAAGGCGCGTACCTAGAAGTATGGAGCGACATGTTGGGCTCCATGGGCGTAATAGGGGCGGCATTGATCATTCGTTTTACCGGATTCACTTGGGTTGACTCGATCGTTGCCGCAGCTATCGGCCTGTGGGTGCTTCCCAGAACCTGGGTTTTGCTCAAAGAAAGCATGAACATCCTGTTGCAAGGGGTTCCGGATGGCATCGATATCGCTGAAGTGGAAGCGTGCATCAGGGCGGTTGAAGGCGTTGAGGATATCCATGACCTGCATATCTGGGCCCTGACCAGCGGCAAGAATGTCATGAGTGCTCACCTTGTAATCTTGCGTAGCTCCCGATCTGAGCAAGATATATTGGCTGAGGTGACTCGGCTGATGAGCGAGGTATTCCATATCAGCCATACGACTCTTCAACTGGAAAACTTGCAGTTTCATGCAGCGCTTGAAGAAAACGAAGGCATGCAGCACTAGAGCGGGATCTTGCAAACATCTCATGTCGGAGTAGGGGTTGCTGCGATTTACTCAGAACTCAGCGGACATTAAAAAACCTGACCACAGGCGCATGTCCAGTGGTGCAGGGAGGGTTGCACAGGTTTGTTGCGGGAATTTACCCTTGAACCTTTCTAGCCTGTTGCCAAGTGGTCTGTCCGTCGAGGTTTGGGAAGCTCAGCCTGAAAACGGTCATGCTGCCAGGCATGCTTTGAACATCCGCAGTTCCCTGGTGGAGGTTCATGATCGATCGAACAATAGCTAAGCCAAGACCAGTGCCACCTTCAGCACGCGAGCGACTTGTATCAATCCGATAAAAGCGGTCAAACAAGTGCAACAGATGCTGAGGTTCGATTCCTGCTCCAGGGTTGCCTACAAGTAGCGATACCTGTTCGGCATAGTTTTCAATAACAATTGAAATAGATTGTCCCGCAGGGCAATGGCGAATTGCGTTGGACAATAGATTGGATATTGCTCGCTGTATCATTAACCTGTCGCCAATCGTCTTGCCAGTTCCGGTAACATTCAGGGTGATACGTTTCTCTTCCGCAGACAGTGAAAACAGATCGACCACCTTAAATGCTTCATCTTCTAAGGTGATTGTTTCGAACGGGACAAGTGCCGCGGGATGGCTGACCTGAGCTAAGAAGAGCATATCCGAGACAATTCGCGTGACACGCCCCAACTCCTCGGTGCATGACTCCAGCACAGCTTTGTATTCTTCTGCCGGACGCTCCCGAGAAAGGGTAACCTGGGCCTTGCCCATCAAATTGGTGATCGGGGATCGTAATTCATGGGCTAAGTCATCTGAAAATTGCGACAACTGCTGAATACCGCTGTCGAGCCGGTGCAGCATGAAGTTGATGCCATGAGCCAACTCACTAAGCTCCTGAGGCATTTTAACAACAGAAAGTCGATGGTTGAGATCTTGAGCCGAGATCATGGCGGCGACCTTCCGGAACTCTCTCAGTGGAGAAAGTCCTTGTTGTACTACGGCCCAAGCACTTGCTCCGATGAGTATTAGTAAAAGCGGTAGTGCAATAATCGTCGACCTAAGGTACGCGCTGAGCAGCGCTTCATCGTTCGCACAATCCATCGACAGCAATACGGGAACGCTTACACCGTTCTTTAATGGGATGAGCTTGGATGCGGTAAGGAAGTGTCGACCTTCACCATCTGAATTGGTGGAATAGGAAACCTTGTCAACGGCAGCAGTCGCAGCTTTCAACTCAGTCCGCGGATCCGACAATCCAGGCCCAAATTTCAGTAAGGGCGTCCTGAGGTTTTTCAGATCATAGATGGTCAGATTCAGATTGTCATGTCCCATGACTTGATCCAGTAACGAATGCGGTTTTGAATTTACGTCGGCCGTGTCATCGTATAGCGAGAGGCTATGTTCAACCTGCTCCATCTTATTGATCAGGCTGTTTTTTGCCAACTTATCCAGCTCATGCGTCAGCGCAAAAAAGGCCAAGACAGCCAAAAAAACTACCAACAACGCCCCCAAGATACTTACTGTCAAACCTAGTCGCATTGACAGGCTGACCGGCTTCATACTCGCGCCTCTAATACGTAACCAACACCGCGAAGGGTGTGGATCAACTTGTTATCGAAGGGGTCATCTATTTTGGCCCTCAGCCTACGGATTGAAACCTCGACAACGTTAGTGTCGCAATCAAAATTCATATCCCAGACCAGTGAAATGATTTGGGTGCGAGAAAGCACTTCTCCAGTCTGGCGCATCAGCAAGTGCAACAGCGCAAACTCCTTGGTTGTTAGATCTATGCGCTGCTCACCGCGAAAAGCACGATGACGTCCTTGGTCTAGTTCCAGGTCGGCTACTTTTAGTACCTGCGGGACAGGTATGTGCTCACTGCGTCGCATCAGGGTTCGTACCCGTGCAAGTAACTCAGGAAACTCAAACGGTTTAACCAGATAATCATCGGCACCCAAATCTAGTCCGCGTATCTTGTCCGCTAGGCGCCCTCGGGCCGTCAACATCATGACCCGGGCATTACTGCTTTGTCGTAGACGTTCAAGAACACCCCAGCCATCAAGTTCGGGAAGATTAACGTCAAGTATCACCAAATCATAAACATGTTGGCGCGCCAGATGTAGTCCATCCGCGCCATTTATCGCACGATCAACAATGTAGCCACTTTCAGTCAGTCCCTGATGTAAGTATTCGGCAGTTTTGAGCTCGTCCTCAACTACAAGGATTCGCATAACATTTCACCTTCTTAATGACTAGAGTTAAAGGGGTTCAGAAAAGTAATAAACGTATACTGTGGTTTTCTGATTGGTATTGTCTTTTTATAAGATTCTCAATCTTCATATGGTTTGAATAACTTACGAGATGACAGCCTTCACTCTAAAGCCTGTAGCTGCTTTAGGGTCAAGCCAAAGCTGCGGTTTTGAGGCGCCAAAGCTAGGGTTGCGACAATCTGTCGCGGGAAATAATCCATAGGCTATATATCCATAGAGAGCTCATATGAATACCCCAATTCGACAAGTGCGCTTCGGCAGATAATTGCTGAATTTTTGTTTCATCATATTTCCGCCTTAAGTTTTTCTTTTTTAACACCTCCTATATTAGAGCAAAACCTACAGCAGTAGAGCTGGATAACATATTTGTAATTCTTCAGTCACCTTGTTGATAGATGAAGAACTCTACAGTTATCACGTTGAGAAAATTCGCTTTAAAGGAAGTATAAAATTGCGTTGGCTTAGAAAGTTAGTTACCCCCTTGCGTACCATAAAATCCTTGTTGGTAATAGGCCTAAGTTGCACGTTTGCACTATCAGGCACGGCTTTTTCCGCTGGTTCGGTTTCACAGGCGCTGACAATGGATCAAGTGCTTCAAATGGCGTTTGCCAACAACCCTGACCTAGCGGCAGCACAGTGGGAAATTGGTATCACTCAGGGAGATCGGCAGCAGGCGAGCTTGATTCCCAATCCTGAGTTGTCTTGGGAGGCTGAGGATACCCGGCGTAATTCGCGCACTACGACGGTGATGATCAATCAGCCGATCGAGCTTGGTGGTAAGCGAGGCGCTAGGATCGAAGTGGCAAGTCGAGCGCAAGATGCAGCCGAGATTGAATTGGAGCGCAAGCGTAATGTTCTACGTGCCGATGTCATTCAGGCGTTTTACAACACATCTACGGCTCAGCAAAGGTTGCTGTTATCACGTCAATCACTTGAGCTCGCACAGCGTGGCTTGAATGTAGCTCAAGGTCGCATCAGTAGTGGCAAGTCATCGCCTGTTGAAGGTACGCGAGCAGAAGTCCAGTTGTCGGAGGTACGCCTAGAGCTGAAACGGGCAGAGCGAGAGGAGGCAAATGCCTATCAACAACTCGCTCGAGTCATTGGTGTGCCTTTGCCGGCGTTTGCGTCTGTAAGTGATTCAAGTCAGCCAATGCCAACTGTACCGGAACCTTCGCTGCTCCTTAATCGCATCGGTCAGACTGCGGAGTTACGGTTGGCAAAGCTGCAAATTGACCAGCGTGAAGCCTCACTTGGCTTGGAGAAAGCCCAGCGCATTCCTGACCTAACCGTAAGTTTAGGTAGCCAATACGATGAACGGGAGCGTGAGCGCGTGAATGTCGTAGGGCTGTCGATGCCCATCCCATTATTCAATCGTAATCAGGGCAATGTGTTGGCAGCCGCCCGCCGAACTGATCAGGCCCGCGACCTTCGCAATGCCAGCGAGTTACGCCTGCGCACAGAAATTCAGACCACTCTAGCTCAGTGGAAGACAGCGAACACTGAAATCACGTCGTTCAATCAAACCATCCTGCCTGCCGCGCAAAGTGCTGTAGATACCGCTACCCGTGGTTTCGAAATGGGGAAATTCAACTTCCTAGATGTGCTAGATGCCCAGCGCACCTTAATCAGCGCGCGCGGCCAGTACATCCAGGCCATTGCCGAGGCGACAGACGCCTGGGTGCGTATCGAGCGAATTTTCGGTGATGTCGACAAGCTCACTCATACCCCTTGAATTTCATATAACACTTTTTTAACCGCTACTCAGCATCGCAGTGCCACGGTAATCCGTGACTGCCCACTGAGCTGCGTAGGGAGTCCCATGGATAAAAAACAAATCCTTGTCACCGCACTGACCCTCACGGTGGGCATATGTGTTGGTTCGCTCTGGATGGGTAGCACGTCAACAGCGTCCACCGGCGTACAGACGCAAGAAGAGCAGGGCCACGATGCTGATCACAGCAACGAGGGTGCGGCCAAGGAGTCAGTTGATGGCGGGCATGAAGAAGGGGAAGCAGAAGAAGGTCACCTGACTCTGAGCGACGATCAGATCAGATCTGCCGGCATTCAGTTAATCGAAGCTAAGGAACAGAGCATCAGCCTCTCATTGCCGTTTCCTGGAGAAGTCCGTTTCGATGAAGACCGTACTGCGCATGTGGTACCCCGGGTTCCTGGTGTCGTCGAGTCGGTACATGTCAATCTTGGCCAAACAGTGAAAAAAGGTCAGCTACTAGCCGTGATTGCCAGTCAACAAATTTCTGATCAGCGCAGTGAGCAAGCCGCAGCGCAACGTCGTCTAGAGTTGGCGCGCACTACCTACGAGCGTGAACGCCAGTTATGGCAGGACAAAATCTCTGCCGAACAGGATTTCCTTCAAGCCCGTCAGGCTCTGCAAGAGGCCGAAATCGCTGTCAGTAATGCCCGACAAAAAATCAGCGTACTTAGTGGCAGCTCGGTGATCAGTGGTGGCAACCGGTATGAGCTGCGTGCACCGTTCGATGGCGTTGTGGTCGAAAAGCACTTGGGCCTTGGTGAGGTTGTCAGTGAAACCAGCAATGCTTTTACGCTCTCGGACTTGTCGCATGTTTGGGTGACTTTTGGCGTTTCCCCTAAGGATTTGAGCAAAGTCCTGGTGGGCAAGTCTGTCACGGTTAGTGCCGCTGAGTTGAATGCGGAAGTTACGGGTGCCGTGGCCTACGTTGGGAGTTTACTGGGTGAGCAGACTCGTACCGCCACTGTCCGTGTGTCCATAGCGAATCCGCAAGGGGCTTGGCGTCCCGGGCTGTTCGTAACCGTACTGGTTGATACCGATACCCGGCTGGCGAAAGTCGCAGTACCAGAAGCAGCAATCCAGACGGTCGAGGATAGGCCAACAGTTTTCGTTCGAACTGATGACGGGTTTAAGGCGCAAGCAGTAGTAATAGGTAGTCGTGCAGCAGGTCTGGCTGAGATCACAGAGGGCCTGGAGCCCGGAGCTCAAGTCGCTGCTGCCGGCAGCTTCATTCTGAAATCAGAACTGGGTAAAGCCTCGGCTGAACACGCCCACTGATCCGCCACTTCCACGAGAAGGTTCTCATGTTCGAACGCCTAATCCAATTTGCCATCGAGCAACGCATAATCGTCCTGCTCGCGGTTCTCCTCATGGCCGGACTCGGCATTGCTAGCTACCAGAAGCTGCCGATCGACGCCGTGCCCGACATCACCAACGTCCAGGTGCAAATCAATACTGGTGCCGCAGGTTTCTCGCCACTGGAGACTGAGCAGCGCATCACTTTCCCTATTGAAACCGCCATGGCAGGTCTGCCGGCACTTGAGCAGACGCGTTCACTCTCACGCTCGGGGCTTTCACAAGTTACGGTGATTTTCAAGGAAGGCACCGACCTATTCTTCGCCCGGCAATTGGTCAATGAACGATTGCAGATGGCAAAGGAACAATTGCCCGAAGGCGTGGAAGCTGTCATGGGGCCGATTTCTACCGGTTTGGGTGAGATTTTTCTGTGGACTGTCGAGGCCCAAGAAGACGCCGTAAAAGAGGATGGTAGTCCCTATACGCCGACCGACCTGAGGGTAATCCAAGATTGGATTATTAAACCTCAGCTGCGCAACGTTCCTGGGGTCGCCGAAATTAACACCATTGGCGGATTCGCCAAGGAATACCAGATTGCTCCGGATCCAAAACGCTTGGCCGCTTACAAGCTGACCCTGACAGACATTGTGACCGCGCTGGAAAGCAACAATGCTAACGTAGGAGCCGGCTACATTGAGCGCAGTGGCGAACAACTACTGATTCGTGCCCCTGGCCAAGTGGCGACCACCGACGACATCGCCAATATCGTGATCGCCAACGTCGATGGCACCCCTATACGTATTAAAAATGTGGCGACCGTGGATATTGGGCGTGAAATGCGTACCGGTGCGGCGACCGAAAACGGTCGTGAAGTGGTACTCGGCACGGTGTTCATGCTGATAGGCGAGAACAGCCGTACCGTCTCTCAGGCCGTTGCAGTCAAGCTAGAGCAAATCAACCGTTCACTGCCTAAAGGGGTGGTTGCGATCACTGTTTACGACCGTACTAACTTGGTAGACAAGGCTATTGCCACGGTCAAGAAGAATCTGATTGAAGGTGCAATCCTAGTAATCGCGATTTTGTTCCTATTCCTAGGCAATATTCGCGCAGCACTGATCACTGCCATGGTCATTCCTCTAGCCATGCTCTTTACCTTCACAGGTATGTTCACCAACAAAGTCAGCGCCAACCTGATGAGCCTGGGGGCTCTGGACTTCGGTATTATCGTCGACGGTGCAGTGGTTATTGTCGAAAATGCTATACGGCGCCTCGCCAATGCGCAGCACCATCACGGGCGCCTCCTCACTCGCTCCGAGCGCTTTCACGAAGTGTTTGCAGCAGCCAAAGAAGCCCGTCGACCACTGATTTTCGGGCAGTTGATCATCATGGTCGTTTATCTACCTATTTTTGCCCTGACCGGTGTCGAAGGGAAAATGTTCCACCCCATGGCGTTCACCGTCGTGATCGCCTTGCTAGGCGCTATGCTGCTGTCCGTAACCTTTGTTCCTGCGGCAATTGCCATGTTCGTGACGGGCAAAGTCAAGGAAGAAGAGAACGTGATAATGCGAGGAGCGCGACGGGCTTATGCCCCCGCGCTGGATTGGGTCATGAGTCATCGATCGCTGGCATTTGCCATGGCATTAGGTGTCATCGCTGCGAGTGGCGTGGTCGCCAGTCGAATGGGCAGTGAGTTTGTACCTAGTCTCAGCGAAGGCGATTTTGCACTGCAAGCATTACGAGTACCCGGTACAAGTCTGACGCAATCGGTGGAAATGCAGCAGCGCCTGGAAAAGCTTGTGCTGGAAAAAGTGCCTGAAGTCGAACGGATGTTTGCTCGAACCGGTACTGCAGAGATTGCTTCCGATCCAATGCCGCCGAACATCTCTGATAGTTATGTGATGCTCAAGCCGAAGGATCAATGGCCTGATCCAAGCAAGTCCCGGGAGACGTTGACAGAAGAGATCCAGAAAGCAGCGGCTGCTATGCCCGGTAGCAACTATGAGCTTTCCCAGCCTATCCAACTACGTTTCAACGAGTTGATTTCAGGCGTGCGAAGTGATGTGGCGGTCAAGGTCTTCGGTGATGACATGGCAGTGCTTAACAGTACCGCTGCGAAAATTGCCGCGTCAATGCAGGGGGTCGATGGCGCCTCCGAGGTTAAAGTCGAACAGACAACGGGGCTACCTGTACTGACCATAAACATAGACCGCGACAAAGCCGCACGTTACGGTCTGAACGTTGGAGACGTTCAAGACACCATTGCGGTGGCTGTCGGTGGCCGCCAGGCCGGGACGATGTATGAGGGAGATCGCCGCTTCGACATAGTGGTGCGTTTATCCGACGCCATGCGTAAGGACGTTGAGGGGTTGTCCACACTGCTGATTCCAGTCCCGGCGCTGCTCAATGGCAATGCCGATCAGATCGGTTTTATTGCCCTTTCAGAAGTGGCGACCCTCGATCTTGTACTTGGCCCGAATCAGATCAGTCGTGAGAACGGTAAGCGTCTGGTCATTGTCAGCGCGAATGTACGTGGACGGGATATCGGATCATTCGTTAAGGAGGCTAGCATCGCCATTGATCAACAGGTAGAGATTCCGGCCGGTTATTGGGCTACCTGGGGTGGGCAGTTTGAACAACTTCAATCAGCTGCCAAACGCTTGCAGATAGTTGTCCCTGTGGCTCTGCTCTTGGTATTCACCCTGCTGTTCATGATGTTTAACAATCTCAAAGACGGCATGCTGGTATTCACCGGGATTCCATTCGCATTGACGGGTGGTGTTATGGCTTTGTGGCTACGTGATATCCCGCTGTCGATCTCGGCGGGTGTTGGTTTCATTGCATTGTCGGGTGTGGCAGTGCTGAACGGTCTGGTGATGATTGCTTTTATCCGCAACCTTCGAGAAGAGGGACATTCGTTGAGTTCTGCGATCAATGAAGGAGCGCTGACGCGGTTGCGCCCAGTATTAATGACAGCTTTGGTGGCATCCCTTGGCTTTATCCCCATGGCTCTAGCTACTGGAACAGGCGCGGAAGTCCAGCGGCCCCTAGCTACCGTTGTGATCGGCGGAATACTGTCCTCAACTGTGTTGACCCTACTGATACTTCCTGCGTTATATCACTGGGCACACCGTAAAGATGAAGAGGCAGACAGCGAAAAACAAGAAATAGTATAGCAGTTTGTTTTTAAAGCCCGCTGCTGATCCTCATTAGCGGGCTATTTATATCAATGATGACGGATATGTAATCTTAGTGCCACCGTATTGATAGCTTCGTATTGATACTCTAATACCAGTATTTAATATGAGGTGTCGAAATGAAAATCGCACAAATTTACGCTCTTGTAGGAGCATTGATTCTTTCTTCCACTGCATTGGCTGAGGGTGGTGGAGACCGGACTATTGCTAGAGCTACTCAAGCTACCGAGCAGGCTATGGAGAAGTTTTTAGCCAAAGAGCTGAAAAAAACTCCTCCGAAAATGTCAGGCGGTGATAAGGGCCCGATTAGTAAGTAAATGTAGTGGTGCTACACATAAGCCCCGCCCCGATTCCGGTTGCGGGGTTTTTATTGACATGTGAGGTGCAAAAAGTGAAGACTATTAATTATGTTATTTTTATTGTGGTCGCTGCGATCTCTTCAAACGTATTTGCTAAAGATAGTGACAAGGTTTTTGAAAAAAGAATGAGTGCCAACTCCGTAGCTATGGAGCAGTATGCGATTAGGCATGGAAAAAAAATTCCCGTAGCTAAGCAATATAAATACGGAATGAAATTAGATGTTGTGAATGTAGTTAGCATGGTGCGACCAGCGGAAGGGTGCGGGGTGATGCCCGCAGCTATGACATACGAAGACTCTGAAGGAGTACTGAATACAGTCAGATACACAGTGGCAGGAAAATGCCGTAAAGGTGGTTAGCCTCTACGCTCTTGGCATAGGGGGTCATATTTTTGAAGTGCGTCATAAGACATAAAATGTGGGGGGTGTTTACTGCAGGCATAAAAAAGACGCCCCGAAGGGCGTCTTAAAATACATCGTATTTAGATGAGTAATCTAAAAGTGGATGCGGAGCTTCAACTTGACAGCAGTGAGTTCCAGGTTTTTGCAAGGGTGTTAATTACCTGTAGCAGTCTAGCCAGATGCGCTAGCAGATTGCTATCTATGAACTCCAGTTTACTATAGGTGACTTAAGCTAACAGGAAGATGATTGAAAAATTACATTTTTGAAATTTTCCAGCTAAAACGGAATGTTCGTCTAGGACGATTCATCCTGCGCAGATCTTAAAGAATAGCTAATGGATACTCAATAATCACACGAACCTCATCCAGATCCGACTCAAATGTGGTTGCGCGAGTATTAGCTTGCCGTAGGCGGAAAGACATATCTTTCAAGGTACCTGTCTGAACGACATATTTTACTTCGATGTCACGCTCCCAACGTTTCTGGTCAGTAAGTGGGTTTCCATCCGCATCGCGTCTCATGTACGTCGTATTGGCGTTAGAGTAATCAGCATCAGTGCCACGACCGTAACGCGTCATAAACGACAAGCCAGGCACACCATACGATGTCATGTCGAGGTCGTAGCGAACCATCCAAGAGCGTTCTTTAGGTGAGTTAAAATCACTGTACTGAATTGAGTTATCAAGAAAGATTGAGTCCGACTGACGCAGGTAATCGAAGTCGTTATTTCCATTATTTCGCTGATGGGATAGTGCAAGTGTGTGCGCACCATACTTCACGCCTACTTTACCGCTCCATATGTTATTGTCGAAATCGCCAAGTAATTTTTTTCCTTCATCGACAGCCTTATAATAGTTAAGGCCTCCGAATACGGAAAGCTCATTTGATAATGAGTAGTTTACTCCGGTGCCAGCATAGTATTGATTCCATACGTCCTTGAGGCGACTGGAGTAAAGACTAAGGGTGACGTTTTTGTTTAAGTTATAATCACCACCAAAGTAGCCTGCCCAAGGCGAGTTAACAGGCCCGGCATAGAAGGTCGCAAAGTTGTCGCGCATGTTGCTCGAAACTGGCTGGCTCATGGCATGTAGGCGACCGCCCTGAACGGTCAAGCCTTCAATGCTAGTATTGGTTGCTGTGACGCCAGTGAAACTTTCCGGTAGTAGTCTTGAGTCGCCAGCAGCCACAACTGGGGTGGATGGGAATACGTCACCGACTTTTACTACGGTGTCAAAGGCGCGAATTTTTGCCGCACCTCCCACTTTTGTGTATTCGTCCCTTGCCTCTCCGTTGCTATTGACTGGAAGGACATCAAATGAACTACGGCCGCCATTACGGCCGCCACCCGTGTCGAGTTTTATTCCAATCATAGCAAACGCATCCACTCCGACACCGATTGTGCCCTGGGTAAATCCAGACTCGAATTTAGTAATAATCGCGTTTGCCCATGCTTCTGAATATCCATT
This sequence comes from Pseudomonas fragi, assembly GCF_002269505.1. Classification (GTDB taxonomy): domain Bacteria; phylum Pseudomonadota; class Gammaproteobacteria; order Pseudomonadales; family Pseudomonadaceae; genus Aquipseudomonas; species Aquipseudomonas fragi_D. The sequence continues at coordinate 23,631 of NZ_NQKQ01000040.1, forward strand.
GCCTGTAGGGCTTGACTCTCCGTTACGATGTTCGCGATTGAAGTAGTAGTTGCGGTTAAGGACGGTAAGGCTACTATCCTCTATAAAACCGCCATTTTTTTCTTCCGCAATCACCATTGACGGCACAGAGCTGACAACCATTGCCATAGCGGCTATCGAAAACTTTGTATTGTTAATCATTAATCACTCCTTCGGTTCGGCAGAACTAGAAAGCACTTCGGCTGGAATTGTTGTTTGAAGGAAGCTGGTCGCGCTTCCTATGTCATCGCCGAGTTGTATCGTTGCAATCTGTAGATAACAGGGGCATGATTGAGAAATTACAATTTTGTAATATTCGGCGGCTTTCTTGGAGTGTTGACGCGCGTGCCGTGCGATCAGCCGTTTGCGGCTCTGAGTTTTTACAATGCTAGTTGCTACACCGTGCTCACTTAGCGACCAGAAATCTTTAATTCGCACGTGAGAGGTGCGGATGCGCGGTGCTCGACCAGCTATAAGAGCATGGATAAAATTAGTTTAGACTCCCAGCCTTGGAGTCAGCACTAATTAAGGAATCAAGGAAGGGCGGTCTCAAGGAACAAGTGCAACAGTCAGTTAATTTTTCTGAGCATGCTAATCACGAAACTGGGCATTCCCGCCT
>NZ_NQKQ01000041.1 GCF_002269505.1 Pseudomonas fragi
AGGCGGGAATGCCCAGTTTCGTGATTAGCATGCTCAGAAAAATTAACTGACTGTTGCACTTGTTCCTTGAGACCGCCCACCTATAAAAGTATATATGTAGATATGTCGCCCGAAGAAATATCCGAAAAACTTGACTTGCATTGTATTGCTTATAACATACCAATTCCATCATTGAAAGTATTCAGTGGACGCGGACTTCAAGTGAAGTGGGTCTTTGAAGTTCCAAAATCAGCCAAACACCTTCCACGTTGGAAAGCGTTACAACAAGCAATATCTGTTGTATTAACGCCCTTTGGTTCAGATACAAATGCTTTGGATGCTTCTAGGGTTCTACGCCTTGAAGGGACAGTTCACTCAAAAAGTCTTGAAGTTGTAAGAGTTTTAGAGCCTGGAAAACCAGTCATAAAATATGACTTCACTTACTTATACACTAAGTTTGATGCTCACAATTACATCGATATTGAAAAGCCTAAAAACCCACCAAAATCGAAGATGCATGAGATAGCAGAACCAACACCACAGATTAATCCTTTCAGGGTCATTGAAGGCGGGAAAAGTAACAACCCAAAAGGTTCAAAGTTAAATCTAATAGCGAAGACTAAACAGTCTCTATCGTGGTCACGTCTTTTAGACCTTCGCACGCTTGCAGATTTACGAGGTGGAGTGCAGGAAGGCCAGCGTATGCTATTTCTATTCTGGACACTCAACTTTATGGCTATGTCATTTCAAGTTAATGCTATGAATTTTTGGGATGAAGCGCAAGGAGTCGCTGATAGATTCTTTCCTAACGGTGATTGGGAGGAAAGCGCATTGGGTACAGTATTTGAAAAGGTCTGCCAGCAATCACGAGGCGAGAAAATCGAATTTATGGGTAAGAGTGTCACTCCGCTCTACACTCCACGCAATTCAACGCTTATACGCACATTTAATATCACAGCAGATGAACAAAAACATATGGTTACAATAATAGACGATGTAGAAAAGGCCGAGCGCGCGAAAAGTAGGATGGAGAATATTCGTAGATATAAGGGTATGAAAAAACAGGAAAACGATGCTCAAACAAAACCATGGATTGCGTTAGGCATGAGCAGAAGGACATATTACAGAAGAAAAAAAGAAGGGAAAAATACAGAATCTTTTACGCCATTGATATTGGCTTTTTCCTGATTTGGCACTTTTTGTTCTGTTATCTAGGAGAGATATGTGAGAGGGGGGTGGAAAAATATTAGTTTTTTTGTTTTTGTCTCACTACTTTTCAATTAATTCTTTATTCGCCTATAATAGTGATAGCCAAGAATTTTTAAAACTTCTCACACATACAATATACAGGAGGAACTAAACAAATAGATTTAATATTTCGGACGTGGTAGGCCGCTTCTAGCGGGTTTCTCATGTGAGCTATACATGTTCAGTCATGTAGGTATGAGAATCTTTGGTTTGTAGTTAAGGTTGTCAGCGTATCTGGCTTTGCTGTGCGACCTCGAACTAGTAATAACAAGCCATTACAACATTGCGATACCATTAGGAAGTTCCCCAATGGTACGCCACCCGAAGTGTAATCTATATTAAAACCGTAAGAGGTAGCTATGCACATTTCTTCCTGTACTTTTGTTTAAAACTATCTCTTCATCACCTATTAGAGAGCTAGCAATTTTCTTTGATGCCTCATTGTCCTGGTCTACAATGGCCTCTATGATAAATCCGTCAGGGTAAAGTCTCTGCATCCCATTCACAAATTCAGTTAGTGCTTTTTTTGCTATTGTTCCGCCCCAGTTTTTTCCGCGATATTGTTCTAGTACCGCCCAGTCAATTTGCCAACATCCAACACCATCTTTCTGTGAGTCGTAGATAATGGTACACCGAGCTATGACTTCATTCTGAACGGTCGGACTAAACATTACATAGGTAAATCTAGGTACGCCGGCGGGTGTATCCCCGTGAGCATATATATCGTTAAATATCTTCCCCGGCTGTATGTTTACTGACCCCGCCTTAATGGCCAGCGCTATTTGATTTAATCCTTCCTCCGCTAGTTCCTGCCCAGTTAGTTTAGAAAGTTTTTTTATTTCTTCCAACTCTTTCTTTTTTGTTTTTTTAAAAAATCCAAACATTTGTAACTTATCCTTTGGTTTTGACGTAATTTACTGCGAACATATTATGCGTATAGTCAGATGTATAGCGCTTGTAGCTCAGTCAGTCATTAACTGATGGAAGTACTGTCTTTGATTTCACCCTTGCCCGAAGATTTTCTTTGTTCTCCAAGATAGCCACTCTTGCAACCATTTATCACAGGAGCAATATTGACACCTTCCCGATAAGTCATTACAAAACCTCGATGCTAATTATCTGTACTTTGGCTTTGCTTTACTTTTCAGTTGAGATCGCTTTTTTCATCTTTCGCTTGTATAGCACAATACGCACAAATGGAAGTATTATAGCCGCCAAAAAATAGTCAACAAACATAGAAGGATGAAACGCATATGGTTCATTCCTTTTAAAATACCATGCGGTCAGTAAAGCAAAAAAAACTATGCAGGAACTATATATGACAATTGCATTGAAGCTGTTGAGAAATCTTTTCAATAAAGCCCACTCGATAGGCTTACAAAGTATATAAAACGCTAGCATCCCACCTAAAATTGCGCCCATATTTTTACTCTCCAATCGATAGAAAAATGTCACATACAAATATCTTATCGACGCTCTCTGGGGGGGGAGAGCTCAATTCAATCTTTCGGTCAACGCGCATTCGAATTTTCTCCTTGTGTTATGGCAATGTGCTTGATTTCCCAAAACTTGCTGGATGAAAGCAAGACAAGGACACCATAAAATCCTATTGAGTGTCTTGTAGGTATGGCCATGTGCGACTATACAACATCAATAGGCCATCTCGCTTCCAGCATCTTAGAAAAAACACCTTCACTGCTCTCAAATAAACCGTTTATTGCCTAGCTTCAAAAAATCTACAAATAGCACCACTCATTGCGGTCATTGGCATGCTCGAGTTGGCCATGAAAAAGGCTGACCAGGGCGTTATAGATCGTTTCGCAATTGAAGTGGCTTCAGCATCTGCCCACGAGTTGCTCGATTTGATTGGCGATATTCTGGATATAGCGCGCATTGAGTCTGGTCATCTTTCATTGCACCCCAAACGTTCAAATATCAAGTCGCTGGTAGAAGCCGTGGCACGAATGTTTGATGGGCTGGCGCGGCAGAAGCAATTGAGCCTGGTGTGTGAATTGAGCCCGGCAGCGGATATGGATGTGCTGATTGACCCGATACGCTTCAAGCAAATTGTTTCCAATTTTCTGAGTAATGCCATCAAGTTCACGGACAAGGGTGAGGTCCGGCTGATATTGACATTGGGGCCGGCTGCGGATGCGCAACATATCTCGATCTGCTTGCGTGTGAAGGACACCGGAATGGGGATTCCCGAGGAGGAGCAAAGCCAGCTGTTCAACCCTTTCGTTCAGTCCAGTAACAACACTCAATCTGCACGTCAGGGCTCAGGTCTGGGGCTGGTGATTTGCCGTGAGCTCTGCGAAATGATGGGAGGGCAGTTGCACCTCAGCAGTGTAGAGGGGCTGGGTACTCAAGTTGAGCTCATGGTGGTAGTGCCCCGGCTTGAGGAGGACGAGCAAACTGACGACGCCCACGAGCAAGCCTCGGGTATTACCCGGTCGCTGAGCATTCTGGTCGTGGATGATTATCCGGCTAACCGGATGTTGCTGGCCCAGCAGTTGAGCTATCTGGGGCACCGCGTGACAGACGCCGAGAATGGCGAGCTGGGTCTCAAGACGTGGCGGCTGGGGTCTTTCGACCTGGTGATTACCGATTGCTCGATGCCGCTCGTAAATGGCTATCAGCTGGCTCAGGCAATACGAGCTGAAGAGGCGCAGCTGGGAAAGGCGCCTTGCCGGATTTTTGGTTTTACCGCGAATGCACAGCCAGGCGAAGTTGAACGTTGTCTCGATGCGGGAATGGATCAATGCCTGTTCAAGCCCATCAGCCTGAAAGACTTGAGCGCCTGTCTGGCAACAGGCCAGGTGCAGAACCTGATAGATAGCGATGCCGATGAATCTGATCGAGACGGCAAGATTGATCTGACGTATCTCAAGCAGTTGAGTCAGGGTGATGAGCATATGATTCATGCGCTTCTGGCAGAGCTGGCGACTAGAAATCGTCAGGACCTCACTGTCCTGATCGAACTTTTTTTGAAAGATGATTACGCAGGAATGGCTGCCCTGGCCCATGGCATCAAAGGAGGGGGAAGGCTTATTCAAGCCAGGAAGCTGATTGAGTGTTGCGATCAATTGGAAGCGGTTTGCCATTCCGGTAAATCAGAGGAACTCACCGTCGCGGTCGATGCACTTCACAGCAGTATGGAGCAGTTGGCTGACGAACTTGAACATTACGCTCAAGCTAATCAATCACATGGATGACGAGGCTGCAATGCCAACAAAATCTTTACGAATACTGATTGCTGATGAAGACCCGAACCAGGCCCTGAAAATAGAAAGGGCTCTCAATATTCTGGGCTACTACCGGATCGCGCCTTTGTACCATGGCGAGGCGCTGGTAAGCCTGAAGGCCGCACCCACCAATGAGTATGACGTGCTGTTGATCAGCCAGAAGATGACAGGTGAGGGTATTGCGGATGAGGTCGAATATCGCAAGGACAACTCGCAGTTTCGTCATGTTCTGATTTACATGGATGCCGACAGTTTTGTGAATAAGCTCGTCAGTCTGATGCCGATGCTGGACTCTTCTGTTACCCCATGAGACGGGCGCTTGTCCGCATTGTCGGGGCCGAGCTAAAGTCTGGCGCTGTCCCAACAAAGCCAATGCCCAGACTCGTCAAGGAGTGCCCATAATGTCGGATGTCGTAATAGTGCAAGCAGACTATACCAGCCCGGTTCATGCCCAAGCGTTGAGAGACGTTTTGAACCACTACGCCCAGGACCCGATGGGCGGCGGTGAAGCGTTGTCCCGGACAGTGTTGGCGCAGTTGCCTGAAGAACTTGCCAAGCGTCCCCATGCCTTCAGTGTGCTGGCGTTCGTCAACGGGGACGCGGCGGGCCTGGTGAACTGTTTTGAAGGCTTTTCGACCTTTGCCGGTAAACCCCTGGTCAATGTGCATGATGTGTCAGTAGTCGATACCTTCCGCGGTCTGGGTCTGAGCCAGAAGATGTTGCTCAAGGTAGAGGACATTGCCCGTGAACGAGGCTGCTGCAAGATCACACTGGAAGTGCTGGAAGGCAATTCTGTGGCCCAGGGTTCCTATCGTAAGTTCGGTTTCAGCGATGGCCAGCTCGACCCGGCGCACGGACGCATGTTGTTCTGGAACAAAAATTTGTAGCTGCCGAAAACCTTGTAGTCGTAGCCTCGCGCTGCTCGTCAACGACTACAAGGTTTGCGCTCCTCCTGCTTAGAGCGTCCACTCCAGGCCAACACTCACCGTCCGCGGATCACCCCAGAACACGCCGTTATAGAAACCTACGTTTTCGTAGTACTTTTCATCGAACAGGTTTTTGACGTTCAGGGACGCCGAGACGTGTTCGTCAAACTTGTAGCGGGCCATCAGGTCGACCAGGGTGTAGGACTTCTGGGTGATGTCTTCCTTGAAGGTAATCGGGTTGCCTTTTTCATTTTTCTCGCCGGTCGGGCGATTGGCGGCACGATAGATATCGCTTTGCCAGTTGACGGCCGCACCCACGGTCATGGCACTCCAGTCCCCAGGCAGGCGGTACGTGCTTGAGACCTTGAGCATGTTCAACGGTGCTGCAGTATTCATGCGCTGGCCTGCGGCGTTGCGCGAGTGGGTGTAGGTGTAGCCTGCAAGCATATTCCAGTCGCGCATCACTTCACCGGCCAGCTCGACTTCGAAACCGTTGATCTTGTTGCCCTTGCCGCCGGACTTGTAATATTCCTCGCCCTTGGGGCCGCGTGGTACTGAGTCATCGATTTCCGGCACATTGTCCTGCTTGCTCCAGAACACCGCCGTCGACAGGTTAAGACGCTCCTGCAGAAAACTGCCCTTCAAGCCCAGTTCATAGTTACTGCCCACTACTGGCTCAAGATAAGAGTTACTGGCGTCCTTGCTGGTGGTTGGCTTGAAGATGTCGGTATAACTCGCGTAGGCCGTCAACTCGTCGGTGAAGTCATACAGCACGCCGGCGTAAGGCGTAACCACATCGTTTTGGGTCTGGCTGACTTTTGGGGCAGGGAAGTTGGTGCTGGAGCTTTGCCAACTGCCATAACGGCTGCCAAGCACGGCATGCCATTGCTCGGTCAGGTTAAAGCGTGTGGCCAGGTAGCCGGATTTCTGCTTGATGACGTCGTGAGTCCCTTCAATGCCGGTATTCAAATCCTGATACTTGGCAATCGAGCTCATGTCTCGCCAATCGGGAATGTTGTAGTAATCATCCGCGTTGAGATCAACCATCAGCGGCGAGGTGTTGTCATTCTTGGCCTGGCCGTAACCCACCATTAATTCGTGGTCACGCCCGAACAGGGGGTAGGTGCCGGAGATATTGACGTCGACGGCGCTCATTTGCTCTTCGCCGATAAAATGGCTGGCATAGGCCGACATGCCCGTACCATCGGGGTTGGGGAAGCCGCCGCCGGCGTAATACACCTTGCCTTCGGCATCGCTGGTGCGATGGGTATAGGCCGCTTTGAGGTGCCAGTCATTGCCCAGTTGCTGGTCGAGGGTGGCGAAAGCGGTTTTGTCCTTCATCGGCCATGAGCTCCAGGGCGTGGCCAGGTTGGTTGAGCGGCCAAAGTCGGCTTTATCGCCCGAGCCGGTCCAGTAGGGTGTTGTCCCCCAGGACGATCCCTTGACCTGCTTGTCCTGGTAGTCATAACCCACTGCAAAAATGGTGGTATCGGTCAGGTCGGCTTCCAGAATGCCGTATGCCACTTCGCGCTTGAGGGCGTAGATATCGCGAAACGATTTGCTGTCGCGATAGGCCAGCACGGTGCGCCCACGCAGGCGGCCGTCGAAGGCCAGCGGGCCGCCCACATCGACATAGCTGTAATAGTTGTCGTAGCTGCCGCCCGAGGCGCCGGCTTTAGCCTGCAACTGGTGAGTGGGGCGTTTGCGGATCATGTTGATGGTGCCTGACGGGTCGCCCGCACCCGTGGTCAGGCCGGTGGCGCCGCGCACCACTTCAATACGGTCGTAGATGATGGTATCGGCATCGGTCTTCATAAAACTGAAGGTGTTGAGCATGCCGTCAATCTGGAAGTTATTGATGGTATAGCCGCGGGACGAGTAGCTGACCCGGTCCGAGTCGTTGTGCTGCACCACAATGCCTGTGGTGTGGCGCATAGCTTCGGTCAGGGTGTTGAGGTCGAAATCGTCCATTTCCTGGCGGGTGACGACCGAGATCGATTGCGGGGTTTCGCGAATACTCAAGTTGAGTTTTGTCGCCGTGCTGGTCGAGCCCGTGGTGTAGGAACCGGTGTTTTCTGTTGTGGCACCCAGGCCCTGCGCGGTGACGCTGGTGGTGCCCAGCTCCAGTGAACGGGTGGTTTTTTCTGCGTCTTCCTGCCCGCTTTCCGCCAGTAACTGCGGACTTACGGCGCTGCTGATCAGGCCGAGGGTGAGGGTCATGGAACGGGTGATTGGCGCGAACATCGCTGCCGACTCCTTGTCGTTGTTATGAAGTTGTCCAGTGCTTCAAACGAATGACAAGGCGCGGAGTTAGTCTAAACGAGAATTATTTGTAATTGTGTGTCGCAAACCCGTGGGGCGCGATTGGCGCCCCACGGGTTGGTTATTGCTGGACCACGTTGGCAGGGGCGGGGTGTTTGGGCTTGATCAGGCTGAAGTCGATCAAGGCCTTTTGCGGGCGCGAGTACGGGTCGCCAATCAGCTGTGGGCGGGCGACAAACTGGTCGCTGACCAGGCTTTTTTTGTCGTCCAGCTCGTCGGCACTCAGGCCCGCCAGGTCTGTCCAGGTGTGAATGAACTGCGAGCTGCTGTACGGGCGGCTGAGGTCAGCGGCGAAATTCCACGCGTGGCTTTCACGCCATTTTGGTGAAGCCCATGCCATAAATGGAATGGTGTACATCGGTGCGGTCGGCTTGGCCTCGTTGCGGCCCAGCGTCGCGTGGCCGACCGAGTCAAACACGTCTTCACCGTGGTCGGACAGGTACAGCAAAAAGCCATTGGGGTCGGTTTTGGCAAAGTCCTTGATCAGGCTCGATACAACAAAGTCGTTGTACAACACGGCATTGTCATAACTGTTGTAGGTCGGTACTTGAGCATCGTTCAGGCCGGCAGGCACACCGGTGCGGTCGACGAATTTGTCAAAAGTCGGCGGGTAGCGATATTGGTAGCTCATGTGGGTGCCGAGCAGGTGAATGACGATCAGCTTGCGCGGGGCACTGTCAGCCAGGATCTTGTTGAACGGCTCGATTACGTCACCGTCGTACTGACGAGCGTTCTGGTTGCGGTTGTTGTTGAGGTAGACCTGCTCATCTGCCTGCTCGGAGAAGGTGGTGAGCATGGTGTTGCGCTTGGTCATGGTCTGCTGGTTGGTGACCCAGAAGGTCTTGTAACCGGCTTGCTTCATGACGCTGACCAGTGACGGGGTGCTGAGGTACAGATCGGGGTTTTCTTCGTCGGCAAAAGTCAGCACTTGTTGCAGCGCTTCGATGGTGTAGGGGCGCGGCGTAACGACGTTGTCGAAAATGGCCAGTTGATCGCGCAATTTGTCGAGGTTGGGTGTGGTCTCGCGCTCATAGCCATAAAGGCTCATGCGTTGGCGGTTGGTGGACTCGCCAATAACCAGCACCAGGGTAGTCGGCTTGCCGGCCTCGTTATCCTTGAGGTTGGTCAGCGGCGGGATCTTGCTGACGCTGGCGAGCATGCCTTGCATGTTGTCCAGTTGCTCCAGATAGCGGCGATAAGCCACTACCATCTGCCAGGGCACTGCGGGCTCGACCCGGCTTTCAAAGCTTTCCATGGCCGTGGCCAGGTTGTCGTGCTTGATCGTCTGCTTGACCAGCGGGTAGCCGATAACGGCGACCAGTATGGCCACGGCTGCGGCCCAGGCCTGCATGCGCGGCATGTACACCGGGCGCAGGCGGGTCCACAGGAACACGGCAAAGGCGGTATGCGCCAGGAATGCCAGCACCATCCACCAGGCAAAATACTGGGTCATGTACTCGCCGGCTTCAGAGATGTTCGACTCGAACATGATGAAGATGACGCTTTGCGAGAATTCTTGTTGATAGATAAAGAAGTAGCCCAGGCTTGCCATCGAGCATGCCCACAGTATAACGCCAATGACGGCGGCCATTGCGCGGGTCTGCTTGGGGAACATCAGCATCGGAGCCAGCCAGATGGCGCTCATCACAAATGCTTGGCGAAAGCCTGAAAACCCTGATGTGCCTGTCAGCTGAATCAGCAGTTGGGTAATGCCGGAAAAATACCAGAAGAACAGGAACAGCCAGCCAAGGCCTGCCCAGTCGAATCCCTTCGCAGATGTGTTACTGCGTTTAAACATCCCCATACAACGCTCCAGCCGATAACTACTTGAATGGTCCATGCCGGGTAGCCAGGCACAGCACATGGGTACTGTCTCAAGAGTGAGCAGTCACAAAGTGTTTAAGTATCGCCAAGGGGATGTGAAAACTTTGTCACTCATTACCTGGCTGGCGAGGATGTATCAGCGTTGTTGCGGGCTAAATGTTTAGGTTTTTTGCACTCTTTACTGCTTCGTCCGTCTGTTGAGTGTATTGAATCGGGAATCTGCACTGCAGCTTGTGCGAAACTATGCAGCATGTGTCAGGACTAATCCTGGCCGGGCACCTTGGGCAATGCTGCACTAAGGTGCTGTACACCTATTTATTTGTCGTTGGGAGCAACAGTACATGCAGTTGGGAATTATTGGATTGGGCCGTATGGGCGGGAATATCGCGCGGCGTCTGATGCTCAATGGGCATACAACCGTGGTTTTTGACCGCAATACCGACTTTGTCAGTGCTCTGGAACAGGAAGGCGCCACCGCCGTTGCCGATTTGCCAGCGCTGGTCGCAGGCCTGGCCAAACCCCGCGCTGTGTGGGTGATGCTGCCTTCCGGTGCGCCGACCGAAGACACCATCGAGACCTTGAGCGAACTGCTGGACGCCGATGACATCATCATTGATGGCGGCAACACCTTCTACAAAGATGATATCCGTCGCTCGCAGGCACTGGCCGAAAAAGGCATTCAGTACGTTGACGTCGGCACTTCGGGCGGTGTTTGGGGCCTGGAGCGCGGTTATTGCATGATGATCGGCGGAGACAGCGCTGTCGTGAAGCACCTGGACCCGCTGTTTGCAGCGCTGGCGCCGGGCATGGGTGATATCCCGCGCACCAAGGACCGTGTGTCTGACGATGATCGCGCCGAACGTGGTTACATCCACGCAGGCCCGGCAGGTGCAGGCCATTTCGTGAAAATGGTGCACAACGGTATTGAATACGGTTTGATGCAGGCGTATGCCGAAGGCTTCAACCTGATGAAGATGAAAGGCGGTGAAAACCTGCCTGAAGATCAGCGTTTTGATTTGAACCTGGGTGATATCGCTGAAGTCTGGCGTCGTGGCAGCGTGGTGTCTTCCTGGTTGCTGGATCTGACCGCCGATGCTCTGGCCACTGATGAGCCGCTGGATGGCTACTCGGGCGCCGTGGCAGACAGTGGCGAAGGCCGTTGGACCATCGAAGCTGCCATGGAGCAGTCGACCCCGGTGCCAGTGCTGTCGCAAGCCCTGTTTGCCCGCTACAGTTCACGCCAGCAAAGCCTCTATGGCGACAAATTGTTGTCAGCCATGCGCTTTGGTTTCGGCGGCCATGTGGAGACGCCTAAAAAATGACCGATCTGTCCAGTAAACCTGATGCCAAGCCTGCGCCGCCCACCACTCTGTTTCTGTTTGGTGCCCACGGTGATCTGGTCAAGCGCTTGCTGATGCCCGCGCTGTACAACTTGAGTCGTGATGGTTTGCTGGACGGTGGCCTGCGCATTGTGGGCGTGGACCACAATGCGATCAGTGATGAGGGTTTTGCCAAAAAGCTGGAGGACTTCATTCGCAATGAAGCGTCCAGCAAAGTGGATCATCCTGATGGCCAGGGCTTGAATGCCGAACTATGGGCCTCGTTGGCGAAGAACATCAGCTATGTGCAGGGCGATTTTCTGGATGACAGCACCTATGCGGCGCTGGAACAGAAAATCTTTGCCAGCGGTACCGCCAATGCGGTGTTCTATCTGGCCACTGCACCGCGCTTTTTCAGCGAAGTTGTGCAGCGCCTGGGCGCCAGCGGGTTGCTCAAGGAAACCCCGGAAGGCTTTCGCCGGGTCGTTATTGAAAAACCTTTTGGCTCTGACGTACAGACGGCACAAGCATTAAATGAATGCCTGCTGAGCGTCATGAGCGAGAAGCAGATCTACCGGATAGACCATTATCTGGGCAAGGAAACAGTCCAGAACATTTTGGTCAGCCGTTTCTCCAACGGGCTTTTCGAAGCTTTCTGGAACAATCATTACATTGACCATGTGCAGATCACGGCGGCAGAAACCGTCGGGGTCGAGACCCGTGGCAGTTTTTACGAACATACCGGCGCCTTGCGCGACATGTTGCCCAATCATCTGTTCCAGCTGCTGGCGATGGTGGCGATGGAGCCCCCTGCGGCCTTTGGCGCCGATGCGGTACGCGGTGAAAAGGCCAAGGTGATTGGCGCAATCCGCCCCTGGTCCAAAGAAGATGCGCTGAAATACTCGGTGCGCGGGCAATACACCCAGGGTGAGTCCGGCGGCAAGCCGGTCGTGGGTTATCGCGAAGAGAACAATGTGGCGCCAGACAGCACGACCGAAACCTTTGTCGCGCTCAAGGTGATGATCGACAACTGGCGTTGGGTTGGCGTGCCGTTTTACCTGCGCACCGGCAAGCGCATGAGTGCACGGGACACCGAGATCGCCATCTGCTTCAAGCCTGCGCCTTATGCGCAGTTTCGCGACACTGAAGTTGAGCGCTTGCAGCCCAACTATTTGCGTATCCAGATCCAGCCCAATGAGGGCATGTGGTTTGATCTGCAAGCCAAGCAACCTGGGCCTGGGTTGAAAATGGCCAATATCGAGTTGGGTTTTGCGTACAAGGACTTCTTCGAAATGCAGCCTTCCACAGGCTACGAAACCTTGATCTACGACTGCCTGACTGGCGACCAGACCTTGTTCCAGCGTGCGGACAACATTGAAAACGGCTGGCGTGGCGTGCAGCCTTTTCTGGATGCGTGGCGCGAAAAAACAGACGTGCAACCGTACAGGGCAGGTGAAGACGGCCCGCAGGCGGCTAAAGAGTTGCTGGCTCGCGATGGTCGTGTCTGGCTCAACATAGGATGAGTGACGTGAAGCAAAACCCGATTGAGCTGGTGTTGTGTGACATGGATGGCACCCTGCTTTTACCTGATCACAGCATCAGCCCGCGCAACCTGGGGGCAGTCAAGGCACTGCAAGCGGCTGGGATTCACTTCACCCTGGCCACTGGACGCCCGCCGCGAGCTATGCGCGGGTACATCAAGGCGTTGGGGATTGAACTGCCGACTGCGGGCTTCAATGGCGGGGTGCTGGTGAACGCCGATGGTAGCGTGTTGCAGTCCCATCACGTGCCGTATGAGGCCGTGCTCAAGACTTTGGCTTTGCTGGCCGGGCAAGACGTCGAGGTCTGGGTATTTGCCGACGATGAGTGGCTCTTGCGTGACCCGTTCGGACCTATGGTTGCCCACGAGCAGCAGGGCCTGGGCTATGCGCCACGGGTGGTAGAGAGCTTCGAGCCCTACTTGCACCGCGTCGACAAGATAGTCGCCACTACCAGCAATGCGCCGCTGCTGGTCGATCTTGAGCATCGTTTGCAGCTATTACTGGACGGCGAGGCTTCGGCCAGCCGTTCGCAGGCCCGCTACCTGGACATCACCGCACTCAAGGCCAACAAGGGCGATGCGCTGGCTACCCTGGCGGCACATCTGGGCGTCCCTCTTGAGCGTACGGTCGCGATCGGTGATGGCGGCAATGATCCGGCGATGTTCCACCGCGCCGGGTTGTCGATTGCCATGGGCCAGGCCGATGCGCAGATTCGCGAGCAGGCCATGCACGTGACCGGCAGCAATGTCGAAGACGGCGTGGCGCAAGCGATCGAACGTTTGATCCTGGCGCGCTGATGTCACTGCGCGCAGGTCATTTTGTCCGTATTTTGGCGTAAACGCGGCCTGCCTGGGGCCTGTCAGGCTTGTTATAGTCCGCCGCTCATTGACCGGCGACGGTGCCCCACAAAGGATTCAGGTTATGTCCGAATACCAGGCTTTTCAGGTTGAATTAAACGGCAACATTGCCCACGTTCAAATCAATCGGCCTGAGAAGGTCAATGCGATGAATGCAGCCTTCTGGACTGAAATCATCGAGATTTTCCAGTGGATTGATGAGACCGACGCGGTGCGTGTGGTGGTGCTCAGTGGTGCAGGCAAGCACTTTTCGGCCGGTATTGACCTGATGCTGCTGGCGTCGGTGGCCAACGAAATGGGCAAGGATGTAGGGCGCAATGCCCGTATGCTGCGGCGTAAAATCCTGCAGATGCAGGCCTCGTTCAATGCCGTTGACCAGTGCCGCAAACCGGTCCTCGCGGCGATTCAGGGTTATTGCATTGGCGGGGCGATTGACCTGATTGCCGCCTGCGACATGCGCTATGCCGCCGAGGATGCACAATTCTCGATCAAGGAAATAGACATGGGCATGGCCGCCGACGTCGGTACATTGCAACGGCTGCCGCGTATCATCGGTGATGGCATGCTCCGGGAGCTGGCCTATACCGGGCGCATGGTTGCGGCAGATGAAGCCCGTGCCATCGGCCTGGTAAACCGGGTCTACAGTGATCAACAGGCGTTGCTTGAGGGCGTTATGGCCATTGCCCAAGAAATCGCCAGTAAATCGCCGATTGCCATTGCTGGCACCAAGCAGATGATCGGCTATATGCGCGATCATCGTGTGGAGGATGGCCTGGAATATGTTGCGACGTGGAATGCGGCGATGCTGCAGTCCAGCGATTTGCGCCTGGCAATGACGGCCCACATGACCAAACAGAAACCCGAGTTTCTCGATTGAAGGCTTTGTAACCTGAACAAGGATCACTTGATGACACCGCGTTGGATCACGGCAGTACTGGATACAGACCTGACTGGCGGCTGGGCCGTGGCGCGCGGCCCTGACGGGTTTTTGATCGATGACAATGGCCCGCTGTTCCCGCGTGAGTGGCTCAAACGCCAGGACTTGCCGGTGCTGGCCGAGCATGGCATCGGTCACCTCGACGGCGAGCCGGTGTATCTGCTAGAGCTCAAGGGTGAGGCTCAGGTAGAAGGCTGCCATTGGCAGGGCTTGCGCGCCTTTATGCTGGGCGACGATCACATACTTTATAAAGTGCTGGGTTATGCCGCGCAAATCGGCACCTGGGCCCGTGAACATCGTTTTTGTGGCAGTTGCGGGCAGGCCATGACGCAGGTGTCCGGGGAACGGGCGATGTACTGCGCAACTTGCGACTTGCGCAGTTACCCGCGCATATCGCCGAGCATGATCGTATTGATTACCCGGGGTGATGAAGTGCTGCTGGCCCGCTCGCCACGCTTTGTGCCGGGGGTTTACAGCACCCTGGCGGGCTTCGCCGAGCCCGGCGAGTCAGCCGAGGATTGCTTGATCCGCGAAGTGCGCGAAGAAGTGCAGGTAGAGGTCAAAAACATCCAGTATGTGGGAAGCCAGTGCTGGCCGTTCCCCCATTCGATGATGCTGGGATTTCACGCGGAATATGCCGGGGGCGAGATTGTGCCCCAGGCCGACGAGATAGAAGATGCGCAGTGGTTCAATGTGCATCAATTACCGCCGTTGCCGGCGTCGCGCTCGATTGCGCGCTATCTCATCGACTTGTATGTGGCCAGACGTTTAGGCCATGCCGAACCAGTGCTGCCAGGCTAGGCGCACGGTCAAGCCCAGAACCACGGTAATAAACACCGGGCGAATGAACTTGGCCCCGCCGCTGATCGCGCTGCGGGCGCCAAAGTAGGCACCGACCATGACCGCAAAGCCCATGGTCAGGCCGATCACCCAGTCCACATGCCCGGAAAAGATAAACACCGACAGCGCTGCAATGTTGCTGACGAAGTTCATGCTGCGTGCCACACCGCTGGCCTTCACCAGATCGATCGGGTACATCAGCATGCTGCTGACGGTCCAGAATGCCCCCGTCCCCGGCCCGGCCACGCCATCATAGAACCCCAGACCCAGGCCTTGCGGCAATTGCCATTTCTTTTTGATTGGCGCGTCGTTGTCGACAGGTGTTTTGGGGGTGCCGCCAAACAGCAGGTAGAGCCCGCACCCGAAAACAATCACCGGCAGCATCTTGTTCAGCCATTCAGCGGGCATGTAGTGGGCGGCAGTTGCCCCGATCAGGGCGCCGGCCAGGGTGCCGAAAATGGCCAGCTTCCATTCGCGCGGGTGGAACAGTTTGCGGCGGTAGAAAGTAAGGCTCGCGGTGGCTGCGCCGAAAGTCGAGCTGAGCTTGTTGGTGCCCAGCACCAGATGTGGCGGTAAGCCCGCGGTGAGCAGGGCAGGGGTGGTGAGCAGGCCGCCACCGCCAGCGATGGCGTCGATAAAGCCGGCGACAAAAGCAACGACGGCCAGAATGGCGAGGGTGGTCAAATCTACGCTGAGTTCAAAAGGCATGGGATCGACTTAATTCGGCGGGACGTACAGCGCAGACGCGCGGGAAGGACGTCATCTTACCGATAAGCGTGAACAGCGGCGATAGGGCTTTACGATTGCCCGACGGCGCCATCAACGATTATGTGAACCGTTTGGCGATACTGTCAGGCAATTGCGCGAGCGGGCATTGTATTAATAGGCGAGGGCGTCGGCATCCACCCTGCGGGCGTTGACTGAAAGCGCGCCGAGTTTGATCAACCGTGTGCGGGTGACGTTGCGGCTCAAACCCAGCAATTTTGCCGTATGCACCTGGTTGTGATGGCAAAATTCATAGGCACTGCGCAGCAGGGCGTCTTCTACGGTTTCGTGCAGCGCTCCGGGTTCTTCCTCGAAAAGTTTGCGAAATGCGCGTTGCAACAGATCCTGTGAGGTGTGTTGAACCGGCTGCTGGAGCGAAAACTCCTGGCGTCTGCCGCGGGACTGGGACAGACGCAGGTCTTGCACCGTAATGGTCTGGTTACGGCACAGCAGCAGGCTGTGATGCACAACGTTTTCCAGCTCGCGAATATTGCCCTGCCAGGGATGATGCACAAGTACTTGTTCGGCACATTCGCTCAGGGCTGTTGGCCCGTGGGGCAAGCGTTGGCGGTAGGTTTTCAGAAAATGACGGGCCAGCGGCAGGATATCTCCCGGTCGCTCGCGCAAGGGCAGCAACCCAAGGCTGACAACATTCAGGCGATAGTACAGGTCTTCGCGGAAATGACCGGCGTCGATGGCCTGTTCCAGGTTAACGTTGGTCGCGGCCAGCACCCGGACGTTGATCGGGGTGCTTTTACGCGAGCCCAGCCGCACCACCTCCTGTTCTTGCAGGACGCGCAAGAGCTTGACCTGGATGGTCAGCGGCAGGTCGCCGATTTCATCCAGAAACAACGTGCCGCCATCGGCTTCTTCAAACCAGCCGGCTTTTGCAGTAAGTGCGCCTGTGAACGCGCCTTTTTCATGGCCAAACAATTCGGCCTCGACCAGAGATTCGGCAAACGCACCGCAGTTGACCGCCACGAATGGCTGCTGGTGCCGGTGGCTGAGCTGGTGGATATGCCGCGCAACCAGTTCCTTGCCCGTGCCGGTCTCGCCAATGATCAGCACACTGGCATCGCTGGGGGCAATCTGTTGCAAGTGCGACAGCAGGGCTTTGGACGCCGGGTCTTCAAACACTTGGGCCGTGGCGCGGATGGACGTGGCCAGTGCCGGGGTGGCAGGTAATGTTAAAAGCTGCATTGACAGCTCCTTTTAACAGGGGCTCTGCCCACAAAAGGAAAGCCGAAGGCAGCTTTATAAAGTTTTTTTGTTATTCCGTAAACTAACGTAATTCCATATTTATATATCGATATTGCATATCTGACTTGCATCGCGACCCGTTTTTAGCGCTTTATAAGACACTGCTTTTCAGAGCGCCTTATTTTAGGATTGATCCTACGGTTTTTCTTTCTGATGCACCTGTATTCACCCGTCTCAATCGGTTATTTCTAACAGCCGCATTTTCAAGTGGCTTCACTCTGCTGAATCGGGCGCAGCTCGTTTCAGATATGCGCTCAGTGGGTTTGAACAATGAACAAGCGACCTCTTTATTTCGATTACGCGGCCACCACTCCAGTGGACGCTCGTGTCATCCAGGTGATGGTCGATTGCCTGGGTTTTGAAGGCAACTTTGGCAATCCGGCCTCTGGCTCCCACGTCTTTGGTCAGCAAGCGCGGCATGCGGTAGAGCTGGCCCGCGAGCAGGTCGCGCAACTGATCAATGCCAGGCCTGAACAGATCATCTGGACCTCAGGCGCAACCGAGTCCAACAACCTGGCCCTCAAAGGTGTGGCGCAGGCGGGTGGCCAGTCGCGCGGGCATATCATCACCAGCCAGATAGAACACAAGGCGGTGCTGGATACCGCCCGTTTTTTGCAGGACTCAGGCTTTGAGGTGACCTACCTGGCACCGGCCGCCAACGGGCTTGTAAGTGCCGAGCAGGTCAGCGCAGCGCTGCGAGAAGACACCCTGCTGGTGTCGCTGATGCTGGTCAACAATGAACTGGGGACGGTGAATGACATCCCGCAGATTGGCCGTCGCGTGCGCGAGCATGGTGCGTTGTTTCATGTAGATGCTGCGCAAGGTGCAGGCAAAGTAGCCATCGACCTGAATGAGTGGGCCGTCGATCTGATGTCGTTTTCGGGTCACAAGATTTATGGCCCCAAAGGTATCGGCGCGTTGTATGTGGGCTCGCGGGCACAGGATCGCTTGCAGGCGCAGATTCACGGTGGCGGGCATGAGTCCGGTTTGCGTTCAGGAACGCTGGCGACGCATCAAATTGCCGGTATGGGCGCAGCTTTTGCATTGGCTAGCCAATCGTTTGCCGAGGAACTGGAGCATATTCGTGAATTACGTGAGCGCTTGCTTGCACAACTGGCCGATGTACCGGGGCTGCAATGCAATGGTTGTCCAACCCAGCGAATTCCCCATACCTTGAGCCTGACCTTCAGCGAAGGGCACTTCAACAGTGCTGCGCTGAGCAGTTCATTGGCGTACTCGGCCACTTCGGCGTGCAATTCGGCCAGCAATGCGCCGTCCCATGTCCTGCTTGCGCTGGGGCATGATGCACACCGGGCCGGCCGTACCATCCGCCTGAGCCTGGGGCGTTTCACCCGTGAGCAGGACATAGATGTAGCAGCAGAGGCGATCAAGGCTTGCATAGCAGCGCCCGCACCTTTTTGGGCGGTTGCTCAACCTTGATGGCTGATCCATCATCATTAACGACGAATAATAATTATCAGTGATTGGCAGGAGAATAAATGAGTACTCAGTCGTTGAATTCGGGGTCTGTTGTGGAGCGATTGGAACGCACCCGGGCAGTGATGAGCCAGAACGGGATCCATGCGCTTCTCGTGCCCTCGGCCGACCCCCATCTATCGGAGTACTTGCCTGCCTATTGGCAGGGCCGTCAGTGGCTGTCGGGCTTTCACGGCTCAGTGGGCACGCTTATTGTCACGCCGACCTTCGCCGGAGTGTGGGCTGACAGCCGTTACTGGGAGCAAGCCGGCAAAGAACTGAGTGGCAGCACCATCGAGCTTGTCAAACTGTTGCCCGGGCAGCCCGGCCCTCTGGAGTGGCTGGCTGAGCAAACGCCAGAAGGCGCAACGGTGAGTGTTGATGGCGCTGTTCTTGCCCTGGCGTCTGCGCGCACCCTTGAAACCCGGCTCAAGGAGCGCGGTGCAATTTTACGTACCGATATCGATCTGCTTGGCCTTGTCTGGCAGGATCGCCCGGCATTGCCGGTGCAGCCGGTATATGAGCATTTGCCGCCGCAAGCGACGATCAGCCGTGTCGAAAAGCTCAAGCAACTGCGTGAAACACTCAAACAGCGCAAGGCTGATGCACATTTCATTGCAACCCTGGATGACATTGCCTGGCTGTTCAATTTGCGTGGTTCGGATGTCTCCTTCAACCCTGTATTCGTTTCTTTTGCGCTAATCGAGCAAGCCCGCGCTACCTTGTTTGTTGACCTGAACAAGGTCAGTGGCGAGCTGCGTAAAACCCTGGCCCGTGATGGCGTAGAGCTGCGCGAATACACCGAGATCAGCACGGCGCTGGCGTCCTTGCCGGCCGCGACCCGGTTGCTGGTGGATCCCGCCCGGGTGACCTGCGGGCTCCTCGGCCATTTGACGGCTGAAGTGAAGCTGGTCGAAGGCTTGAATCCGACCACCCTGGCCAAATCGCAAAAAAGCCTTGATGACGCCGTTCATATTCGTCAAGCCATGGAGCAGGATGGTGCGGCACTGTGTGAGTTTTTTGCGTGGCTGGAAACGGCGCTTGGGCGCGAACGTATTACCGAACTGACTATTGATGAGCACCTGACCGCTGCTCGTGCCCGTCGTCCCGGCTTTGTATCGCTGAGTTTCAACACCATTGCTGCTTTCAATGCCAATGGCGCGATGCCCCATTACCATGCAACCGAGCAGGAGCATGCGGTGATTGAGGGAGACGGCTTGCTGTTGATCGACTCGGGTGGTCAGTACCTGGGTGGCACGACCGACATCACGCGCATGGTTCCTGTCGGCACGCCGACCCCTGAGCAAAAGCGCGACTGTACCCGGGTATTGAAAGGTGTGATCGCATTGTCCAGGGCGCAGTTTCCCAAGGGCATCCTGTCACCCTTGCTCGACTCGATTGCAAGGGCGCCGATCTGGGCCGAAAACGTCGATTACGGGCATGGCACAGGGCATGGCGTCGGTTACTTCCTGAACGTGCACGAAGGGCCTCAGGTGATCGCCTATCAGGCTGCTGCGGCGCCGCACACAGCCATGCAGCCGGGGATGATTACCTCGATCGAGCCTGGGACATACCGGCCAGGCCAATGGGGAGTGCGCATCGAAAACCTGGTATTGAACCGTGAGGCGGGGGATTCGGAGTTTGGGGCGTTCCTGAAGTTTGAAACCTTGACGCTGTGCCCAATTGACACTCGCTGCCTGGAACCATCATTGCTTACGCGTGAGGAGCTGGAGTGGTTTGATGGTTATCACGCTCAGGTTCTTGAGCGTTTAAGCCCGCTGCTGACCGGGGCCGCTCTGGAGTGGTTGCAGGTTCGTACGGCGCCCCTGTCAATCAAGTCCTGATCTGGATGCCATGCTGTCGGTCTAGTCGACGGCATGGCAACACGTGCTGCTACTTGCAGATCACAATCATGCTACGGCTGGTATAGCCAGCAGGGTTCAGGCCGAACGGGTAATCCCCAGGCTCTTCGGCGGCATCACCCGACTTGGCAACCACCCGGTATCCCTTGGTTCCACAAGCCTTGTCGGCTTCGGCGTAACATTTGTTCCACGATGAGGACAATCCGGAGCAATTGATATGCAAGCCTCGCTTACCATGCTTGACGGCGGTTTCAGAGGTTGCAGCGCAGCCGGTTACAGCAAGTACGGCTAAAGCTACCAAAATACGTTTCATTCCTGTCCTTAAGCGTTTGCATCGGATTTACGGGATACGCAAGTTTGAGGCTGCCTGTCCATGGCACTGTAGATATCCGTATCCTGAATCGGCCTAAATGAATCTTAAGTGACAAACATCCCCTAAATGAGAGTCAATTACCAGAACTGTGTCAACTGGCTGCCTTTTTGTCAGTAGCAACAGGTGTGGAATGGTTGCGCATGGTTAAAGTCGCCCCAATCGAAGCCATGATGATGCATGAAATGGCCATCCACTGTGTAAATGACAGCACCTCATTCAGAAACAGCAGCCCCGACAGTGCTCCGAGGGCGGGCTCTATGCTCATAAGTGTGCCGAAGGTGCGCGTCGGCATACGTGTCAGGGCAATCATCTCAAGCGTGTAGGGCACAGCGGTGGACATGAGGGCTACGCCAATGGCTATCGGGATCAGTCCAGGAGTCAGTAATGCGGAACCTGCGTGGTACACACCGATAGGTGCGAAAAAAATAGCAGCAATAATCACGCCTAAAGCTGCGGTCTGCACGCCATTGTCGGCACCGGCCCTCTGGCCATAGAGGATATACAGTGCCCAGCAGACCCCTGCACTCAGTGCATAGCCAGCGCCGACAGGATCGATACCTTGCGTGTTTTCACCAAAGGGTATGAGCAGCAGCAGCCCGGTAATTGCCAAACCTATCCAGATAAAGTCGATCGGTCTGCGGGAGGTATATATAGCTACTGCCAAAGGCCCTGTGAATTCAAGGGCAACAGCAATGCCCAGTGGAACGCTGCGCAATGACATATAGAAGAGGAAGTTCATCCCGCCCAGTGCTATCCCGTAAACAATCACGGTCTTCAAGGATTTGGCGGTGAGCCTGGCTCTCCAGGGGCGCAATATCAACAGCATGATAATGCTGGCAAATGCCAGGCGCAGGCTGGTTGTACCTTGGGCGCCGATAATGGGGAACATGCTTTTGGCCAGCGATGCTCCCGACTGGATCGAAGCCATGGCAATAAGCAGCAAGCCAACAGGGAAAAGCGTCGCCATAAGGTTGCGTTGGGGCTTTGTCATTAAGGAGTGTGCCTGGGTATGAGGGGCTTTAAGCCAGGCATGATGCTTAACTGATGGCGAATGTGCAATATAGTGCGCATTATAAGGTGCTTTTCTATCTATAGCGGCTTCTACTTCGATAGTTTCGATTAATGCTTGACTCAGATTCCCAGCAGCCTATAATTCGTCCCACTTCCGGCGCAGTCGAAACGGAAAACTCCTTTAGTTTCAATGAGTTGGATGGTTTTCGACGGTGTCAGCTTCAAGTCATCGAAGCAGGAAATGAGGTGTTGACAGCAGCGTGTAACGCTGTAGAATTCGCCTCCCGCTAACG
>NZ_NQKQ01000042.1 GCF_002269505.1 Pseudomonas fragi
GTCTCAAGCCTGTAAATGTGTAAACGATGTACCCGGTCAGATGTGTAAAGGATCTACCGGTCTCTACAGTGAGGGCGTGTTTACTCTGCAGTCACCTGTTGTTTCTTGATCAGGTCAACCAGACGCTGGGCCAGGGCCGGGTAGTTCTCGTCGAAGTGATGGCCACCAGGCAGCTTGAGGCTTTCACCGACGGCTGTCTTGGCCGTGCAGCCGCTTTCATCGACTTCTTCCGCGCCATAGATGCACACCACCTTGCTGGCAGGCAGTTTGGACATTTCTTCGCCGGTATCCGCTTCCGCACCGGCCTTGCCCAGCCAGCCATCGACATGGATCTCAAAGCTGCCGCTGCGCGCAAAGGCCAGCAGCATGATTGAGTCGACGCGCTTTTGCTCGGCCTCAGGCAGGCGGTTGTAGGTGGCAGGCAAAACATCGGCACCAAACGAATAACCGACCAATACAAAGCGCTGGGTGCCCCACTTCTGACGATAGTGCTGCATCAGTTCGGTCAGGTCGGTGGCGCTTTGCTCTGGTGTCTTGTGCTGCCAGTAGTAGCGCAGCATGTCGATGCCCACCACCGGGTAGCCGATCTTGGCCATTTCGCCCGCCACGTCGCGGTCCAGGTCGCGCCAGCCGCCATCACCGGATAGAAACAGGGTCACGGTGCTGTTTTGCTGGCCGGCAGGCACTTCGACCACCGGCATGCTCAGCCCGCCGTTCTCATCGCCCACCAGAATCTTGCGCAGCTCGTTGCTCAAGACTTGTGGGTAGTGAATGTCGTAGTCGCTGATACTGGTCTGAGCATTTGGTTGATCGCGTACGAAAGCAGCGCTTGGGTCGTCAGGGTTGTCGTTCCAGGCCACCAGCCAGTTACCGTGGGCAGCCGTTTTCGGAACGGGCAGGGCGCAGCCGGGTTCTTCAAGCTTGAAACCTACCGACACGGCCTTGGCCTTGTCATCGGTTTGCTCGGCCAGCCAGCGCCAGGCCAGAGTTGCGCCCGGGCCAATACCGCTGACCAGGGTTGCAGGGCCCTTGAGTTGTTGCAGTGCAGTTTGCAGGGCTTGCTGCTGCAGGGTGCAATCGTCCTTGGGCAGGATCACCTGGACGACTTGCGCCTTGCCGCCACGGCTCAGGGCTATCAGTTGCTTGTCGTTCAGGGCTTCTTCGGCCGGGGTGGCAATAACCACCCGGGCCTGGGCTTTCTGGCCGGGAATGACATTGGTCAGGGTCGAGCCATCCGTTTGGCTCAGGTGTTCAACCGTTGGCTGCGGCGCGGGGCGATTCCACCACCAATAGCCGCCTGCAGCAAGCGCGACCAGAACTATCAAGGCAAGCAACAAAAACCGCCAGGAACGATGTTTCATTAACGTTTCACCAATCCAGTCAAGCCGCCTGCAATCAGGGCGGCGGTGTCAGCCAGTGCCACCAGCGGATCAAGTCCGGCGGGCACGGCCATATAACGAGGTTCCCAGTCAGGCTGGAATTTGTCTTTAAAGCGACGCAAACCCTGGAAGTTGTACAGGTGCTCGCCGCGCTGGAACAACATTGACCCCAAACGCTGGGTCAAGGGTGCGCCGCGACGCGGTTGCAGGCCGGACAGAGGTACCATCCCCAGGCTGAAACGGGCGTATCCATGCTTTTTATAATGCTGAATCAGGCCGACCATCATGAATTCCATGGTCAGTTTCGGCGCGTCCGGGTGGGCACGCATCAGGTCCAGGCTCGACAGTTCGTGGCTGTGGGTCTCAAGCAGGTTGGCAAAAGCCACCGGTTTGCCTTCAAAGCGAATAATGGCCACGCGAAAGTGCTTGATGTAGTCCTCGCTGAAACGTCCCAGGGAGAAGCCTTTTTCGCGCACGTTCTTGCCGGTGAGCCAGGCGTCGGAGATGACCTTGAGCTCATCCATCGGCGCTTCACCCGGTTCGTGGATTTCCAGTGACAGGCCGTCACGGGTACCACGGTTCCAGGTGTAGCGCAGGTCTTTCATCTCTTTGCCCTTGGCTTCCAGATCGAAGCGGTGCAAGTCGACGCGGGCTTCTTCACCGAGCTTGATCGCGGTCAGGCCGATGTCCATGTAGAACGGCAGGTTCTCGGCGCGTACCTGATAGAACACGGGGCGGGCGTGGACCGTGTCGCACAGGTCGCGAAATTGCCAGATCAACTCGGCACGTTGCTGGGGTGGTCCGATCGGGTCGTACAGCGCCACCAGGCTGCGCCCGCGGCGAGCGTACATCAGGAAGGCGTTGTCGTCGGGGTGGAACAGCAAGGCCTTGTCGCCGGTCAGTGCGAGGCCGCCGTCGGGCTGGTCGGAGGCAAGGATGATCTTGCCGGCCTTTTCCAGTTCCGCGGCATCGGGCAGGTGGATCACCGGGCGGGCGGTGCGCAGCAGCCAGGTCAGGGACACGACCACCAGCAGCACGGCCGCACCCAGTAGCGAGCGCAGGCCCCGTGGCGCGTCCGAGTCGAGGGTGAACTGCCACCAAAGTTGATGGCTGTACGGAACGTCCTGATAGGCGAATAGCAGCAGCCAGATCGAGGCACCCAGTACACAGATGCTGGCGACCAGATACAACGGTGAAAATGGCAGCTCGGTCAGGCGGCTCGGGCGGTAGAAAGAGCGGCGGAACAAGCCCAGCAGGCTGGCCGTCAGGACCAGGATGGTTGCTTCTTCCCAGTCAAAGCCTTTAAGCAGGGACAGCACGGCGCCGACCAGCAGCAGGATCGTGGTCAGCATCCAGGCGGCTGACAGGCGGCGGCGCAAGCCCTGGGCCAGCAGCAGGCAAAGCACCCCGATCAGGCTCGCACCAAAGTGCGAAGCGTCGACCAGGCGATGGGGGATCAGAAAACCGATATGTTCAAGGCGCGTGTCGATCTCGGGGGTGGCACCGGAGAACAGCAGTACCACGCCGGACATAAATACGAGTACCGCCAGTACCGGAGCTGCCAGGCCTGAAGCAACCCGCAGGCTTTGCCGGGTCTGGATCAGGCGCTGGGCTTCGTTCAGCAGCAGCATCAGGCAGGCAATCAGCAGCGGCAGAATCACATAGATCATGCGATACAGCAGCAGGGCGGCCGCCAGTGGCGCGGCCCCGAGCTTGTCGGCGAAGGCGGCCAGCAAGATGGCTTCAAACACCCCGACGCCGCCGGGTACGTGGCTGAGCACACCGGCCGCCAGGGCCAGCAGATAAACCAGCATAAATGCGCCAAAGGGCGGAGCTTCAGGCAGCAGCAGGTACAACACCGTGGCTGCGGCAGCGACATCCAGTGCGGTAATGACCAGTTGCAGCAAGGTCAGGCGCGGGCTTGGCAGGCGCAGCGTACGACGCCCGGCCTTGACCAGCAGGTTGTCCGGGATCGGCTGCTCGGGCAGGCGACGACGGTAGATCCCTACGGCCAGCAAGGCAAACAGCGCCAGCACCGCAAAAGCAATCGAACCTAATATCCAGGCCGGTATGTGCAGTGCGGCGGAGGCTGCTGGCAAGTTGCTTAGCGTGGCCAGTGCCGCCAGTGGCGGCAAGGCGCAGCCCAGCGACAGGCTGGCAAACAGCGTCATGTGGGCGACTTCAGAAGCGCCTGCGCCGTACCGTGCATAAAGGCGATAGCGCACAGAGCCGCCGGAGAGCAGCGACAGGCCTATGGCATTGCCAATGGCAAAGGCGGTAAAGCCGCCAAGGGCCAAGGTTTTGGGTGGCAGTTTTACCCCCGCATAGCGGCTGGCTGACCACTCATAGCCAAGCAGGATGACAAAGCCCACGGCTGTAGCAAGCACCGCACCGAAGAGGGCGGGCTTGGGGACTTCCAGGATCGAGTCGTGTAAGGCGTAGAGGTCAAGCTCGCTTAACAGATGGCGGCAGGCAATCAACGCTATTGCAAACAGCAGCAGCGTCAGTGCGAGGCCAATGGGTTGGCGATACTTGCTCAGCAAATCCAGCCAGCGCAAACGGGTCGCGGCAATCGGGTGGGCTGCTGTAACGGCTTCAATGGGTTCTGGCGAGTTATCGGGCATCAATCACCTCGTGGATCGTGCGCGATAGGATGGAGGCATAGGCTCAAGTTACCAATCCTTTTGGTCAAAATATTTCTAATTATGTTCAGCCGTTTGCCTGAGGTTCAGGATTGGTCTGAGAAAAAAGGGTAATTGCTGGCGGACAGCATAGACGAGGGGACTTTCAGAAATATGACGTTTAATGTCAATAAACGCTTGGCTCAGGCTTTTCGATCACGCACAAAAAAGGCCACTCTTTCGAGTAGCCTTTTTCGATGTTTGGTTGCGGGAGCCGGATTTGAACCGACGACCTTCGGGTTATGAGCCCGACGAGCTACCAGACTGCTCCATCCCGCGTCTGTGTGGTGGATTCTACAGCGATACGCTGGGCTGTCAAACGTTAATTTAGAAAAATTCGTTATGCGTCAATTGCTTAGCTAGAAAATACAGCTATAAAAAGCCCTGCAGGCCCTGTTCTGTATGGGGTGTAGCTCTATTGAGGCTAGAGATTCGATTGAAAAAAACAATTCAGCGGCGTTTTTCCCGCGTCTGTCGGGGAGAATCAAGACTACTGGTGCTATATACAGTTCGCAGTGACATACTTGCGCGGTGTATTGCCTACTCCATTGAAGAACACCGCCCTACATGACGCAGCGCAAAATCATCCACGTCGACTGTGACTGTTTCTATGCCGCTATTGAGATGCGCGATGACCCGAGCCTGGCAAACAAGCCGATGGCGGTCGGGGGCTCTTCTGATCGGCGTGGGGTGATCGCCACCTGCAATTACGAAGCGCGTGCGTATGGGGTGCGTTCGGCAATGTCATCCCGGCATGCCCTCAAGCTGTGTCCTGACCTGGTCATCGTCAGCGGCAGGATGGATGCCTATAAAGAAGCGTCCAAAGAAATCCACGGTATCCTGCGTGATTACACCGAACTGATCGAGCCGCTGTCCCTGGATGAGGCTTACCTGGACGTGTCCGACAGCCCGCACTTTGCCGGCAGTGCCACGCGCATTGCCCAGGATATCCGCCGGCGCGTGTCCAATCAGTTGCATATCACCGTCTCGGCCGGGGTGGCGCCCAACAAGTTTCTGGCCAAAATCGCCAGTGACTGGCGCAAGCCCAACGGTTTGTTTGTGATTACCCCGGACCAGGTCGATGATTTTGTCTCGGCCTTGCCGGTCAACAAACTGCATGGCGTGGGCAAAGTCACGGCCGACAAGCTTGGGCGCCTGGGCATCGAGACCTGCCTGCAGCTTCGGGACTGGAACAAACTGGCGCTGGTGCGCGAATTTGGCAGTTTTGGTGAGCGGTTATGGGGGTTGGCGCGGGGTATTGATGAGCGGCTGGTGCAAAGTGACAGTCGGCGTCAGTCAGTAAGCGTGGAAAACACCTACGATACGGACCTGCCTGATCTGGCCAGTTGCCTGGAGAAGCTCCCGGAGCTGCTCGAGACCCTGAACCGACGTATTGACCGTATCGACAGCAGTTATCGCCCGGGCAAGCCGTTCGTCAAAGTCAAATTCCACGACTTTACCCAGACTACGCTGGAGCAGTCCGGTGCAGGGCGCGATCTTGAGAGTTATCAGGGGTTGTTGAGCCAGGCATTTGCACGCGGCGCCAGGCCCGTGCGATTGCTTGGGCTTGGCGTGCGTTTGCACGATTTGAATAGCGGATTTGAACAGTTGGAGTTGTTCAAGGCGTAGGTAAATAACGGTAGCCCCAAAACAGGCTACAAGAAAAACTGCAACTGTGGGAGCGAGCCTGCTCGCGAAGGTCGTTCGCGAGCAGGCTCGCTCCCACAATAATAGGACTTGCGTCAGCTGACGCCCGGATCCGCCACCAGTCGCCCGGCGTTCTTGGTCAGAGACTGAAGGAATTCACGTTGCAACTCAGGATCGTTGCGCGTGAGTTCGATCAGGCTTTGTTCCAGTTCGCTGGCTTCTTCTTCCAGTCCCAGTTCCGACAGGCGCTTGACCCGATGGACCCATTGGTTGACGTCGTCACCCTCCAGGTCATCGTAGATCAGGTTGTGCGCCTCAAGCAGCTTGCCGCGAAGGTTGCTGCTGATCGACAGGGTCGAGTCCGAATGGGTTTCGTCCTGGGCGTCTTCCACCATGATGGTCAGCTTGCCGATGTGATTGAGGTCCTGCTCGGCAAACGGGCTGTCCAGCAAGTTGAGGCGCAGCACGCCATGGCGGTCTGTGGTCAGCTCGTGGGTCTGTTTGCCGGCCTTGACCACCACCGGGCGTTCGGCCCAGGGCAGGCTTGAATATTCCAGGCGCTTGTCGCGCTGAACATCATCAATCCCAGCCAGGTTCTGCTCGGCACGGCCGTGGGACTGCACGTTCATCGCCGGGTTTACCCCTGCAAAACCGTAGTTGATCCAGTCTTTGGTCACACTGTCCGGCAGTTGCCCGAACATGAACACGTTCAGCACATTGGCGCCCACCCCCGCGACGATAGCCACCGCGCCCAGCGGAATCTCATAGACTTCGCGCCAGGGCTGGTAAGGGGTATAGCGGTCGTAATGACGGGTGACATCGAACTCGGTGACCTCGAAGGTCTTTTGTTCATTGATGCGCACGCGACGTTGCGGTAGCTCAAGCACGGCTGGCGAACCCACATCGATCTGCAGGCTGTGGGCGAGCAGTTTGCGCTCGATGCGTTCCTCGTGCTCGCTGCGTTGCGACATGTGATTGGCACAGCCGCTCAGCAGCAGGGCGCCGCACATGGCGGCGCCCCCGAGGGTCAAGGTGTTTCGAGTGAACATGGCGTCTCTATCTGGTTTCAGCGAGCGATACGGGCCTGAAGGAAGGCAAGCACATCAGCAACGGGCAGGGCTTGTGGCTCTGCTTCGGTGCGGCTCTTGTACTCCAGATTGCCTTCAGCCAGGCCGCGGTCGCTGACCACGATCCGGTGCGGGATACCGATCAGTTCCATGTCAGCGAACTTGATACCCGGGCTGGTTTTCTTGTCGCGGTCGTCCAGCAGCACTTCAAAACCTGCCGCCGTCAGTTCGGCATACAGTTTGTCGGTGGCTTCGCGTACGGCTTCGGTTTCGTAACGCAGCGGTACCAGGGCAATCTGGAACGGTGCCAGGGCATCGCTCCAGATGATGCCGCGCTCGTCGTTGTTCTGCTCGATGGCTGCAGCCACCACGCGGGAAACACCAATGCCGTAGCAGCCCATTGCCAGGGTGACCGGCTTGCCGTTCTCGCCCAGCACCTGGCACTTCATGGCTTCGCTGTACTTGGTGCCCAGCTGGAAGATGTGACCCACTTCGATGCCGCGCTTGATTTCCAGGGTGCCTTTGCCGTCCGGGCTCGGGTCGCCGGCAACGACATTGCGCAAGTCGGCAACAGTCGGTACTGGCAGGTCACGTTCCCAGTTCACGCCGAAGTAGTGCTTGTCGTCGATATTGGCGCCCACGCCAAAGTCGCTCATCAGCTCGACCGAGCGATCAATGATGCATGGCAGTGGCAGGTTCAACGGGCCCAGGGAGCCAGCGCCGGCGCCGATGGCGTCACGCAGTTCCGCGTCGGAGGCCATGACCAGCGGGCTGTGTACCAACGGATGGTTGGCAGCCTTGATTTCGTTGAGTTCGTGATCGCCACGGATCACCAGGGCGATCAGCTTGCCGGCTTCGGCAGCGTGAACGATCAGGGTCTTGACGGTCTTCTCGATTGCCAGGTCATAGCCTTCGACCAGTTGCGCGATGGTCTTGGCATCCGGCGTGTCGACCAGGCGCAGTTCCTGGGTGGCAGAAGGGCGCGAAGTTTCAGCGGGCACGGCTTCGGCTTTTTCGATATTGGCCGCGTAGTTGGAACCATTGCTGAACACGATATCGTCTTCACCGGATTCAGCCAGAACGTGGAACTCGTGGGAGCCGGCACCGCCGATGGAGCCGTTGTCGGCTTCAACCGGGCGGAAGTTCAGGCCCAGACGGGTGAACACGTTGCAGTAGGCCTGGTGCATGCGGTCATAGGTGACCTGCAGCGAAGCGTTGTCGGCGTGGAACGAGTAGGCGTCCTTCATGATGAACTCGCGGCCGCGCATCAAACCGAAGCGCGGGCGGATTTCGTCACGGAATTTGGTCTGGATCTGGTACAGGTTGATTGGCAGCTGCTTGTAGCTGTTCAACTCGTTGCGGCACAGGTCAGTGATGACTTCTTCGTGGGTCGGGCCCACGCAGAACTCACGACCGTGGCGGTCTTTCAGACGCAACAGCTCAGGGCCGTACTCTTCCCAGCGCCCCGATTCCTGCCACAACTCAGCTGGCTGGATGCTCGGCATCAGCACTTCCAGAGCGCCTGCAGCGTTCATTTCTTCGCGAACAATGGCTTCGGCCTTGCGCATGATTCGCAGACCCATGGGCAGCCAGGTGTACAGGCCCGAAGCAAGTTTGCGAATCATGCCGGCGCGCAGCATCAGCTGATGGCTGATTACGACCGCATCCGAAGGCGTTTCTTTCTGTGTGGCGAGCAAATATTGACTGGTGCGCATGGTTAGCCGGTGCCGTTGCTGATGACTAGAAATGACTCGGCATTGTACGGGCGAGATCTGCCTGCGTACAGGGCGGGCAGGGGAGGTGTGCTCCCCCTTGCGTTTATTGGGCTTTTTCCAGGTCGACAACCGGCTTTTGCCGGGCCCGGCGGCTTTCCTGGTACCAGTGCAGGCTGATCAGTATCAAGGTCGGGATGCCCATCAGCGCAGTGATGATGAAGAAGTTGTGATAGCCGTACTTCTCGACCATGACCCCTGAATAGCCGCCCATCAGGCGCGGCAACAGCAGCATGATCGAGCTGAGCAGGGCGTACTGGGTGGCGGAGAACTTGAGGTTGGTCAGGCTCGACAGATAGGCGACGAAGGCCGAAGTCGCGAGGCCGGAGCTGAAGTTGTCGAGGGAAATGGTGACAACCAGCATCTGCAGGTTCGGGCCCATATCGGCCAGCAGCATGAACAGCAGGTTGGTGCCTGCCGATGCCGCACCGCCGATCAGCAGGATCGGCAATATGCCGAAGCGTACGATCAACAAACCGCCCATGCCGGCACCGACGAGTGTCATGATCAGGCCGAAAATCTTGCTGACTCCGGCAATCTGATCCTTGGTGAAACCCTGGTCGATATAGAACACGTTGGCCATTACGCCCATCACCGTGTCCGACATGCGGTAGGTGGCAATTAGCCCCAGCAGCAAAAGGGCTTGCCAGCGATAGCGCACGATAAAGTCATTGACCGGGGTCAGAACCGGAGCCAGACCTCGTCGTCCGATGGATGACAGGCACAACACGGTGAGCAGGGTGTACAGGATGGCGCGCAGAAAGGCCCTGTCTTCCAGCACCAGGGTGATCGGGCTCACGCCTTCAAATAATACGCCGGCAAAATCGGTGTTGTAGAGCTGGGTGAACATGGCCGGCACGGATACCAGCAACACGATCAGGACAAAAACTGAAGCCAACTGGTGACCGAAGCTGTAGCGACCTGCGGACAACTGGGTGCGCAGCGGCACCGGCGGTTCGCGCATGAAAAAAGTAGTGAGCAGCGCAGGAACCATCAGCAGGCCGAACAGTACATAGGTGCCGGTCCAGGCCGAGTGCTTGTAGTTGAAGCCCGTTGAGCCGAAACCCTCGGCAAAGAATAGCGCGCCCGCCGTAGCCAGCAGGGCCGCCACGCGATAACCGGACATGTAACTGGCGGCGAGCGCGGCTTGACGGTTGTCTTCGGCGATTTCGAGGCGATAGGCATCGACGGCAATGTCCTGGGTCGCCGAGGCGAAGGACACCACAACCGCGATGGCGATCAGCCAGGACAGGTGTTTTTGCGGGTCACAAAAGCCCATGCCGATCAGGCCCAGAATGACCAGCGACTGCGACAGCACCAGCCAGGAACGCCGCCGGCCAAGCTTGCCCAGCAGCGGCAGGCGCCATTGGTCCAGCAGTGGCGACCACACCCACTTAAAGGCGTAGGCCAGCCCGATCAGGCTGGCATAACCAATGGTTTCGCGGGCCACACCGGCTTCGCGCAACCATACGGAGAGTGTTGAAAACACCAGCATGTACGGCAAACCGGCGGCAAAACCGAGCAGCAACAGCACGAGGGTCGAGGGGCTGGAATACGCAGCTAGCGCTTCGCGCCAGGTTTTACGGGGCATGGACTGGAGTCTGCCTCTGGTTGCGGAAACAAAGGGCGCACTCTAACCGCAGTGCTCTATCTGGCGCCAGCCATGGCGTCGTATATCCACGCGATTATTCATGATGCTCAAGCCTTCAGCCCGTAAACGCGCTCGCTGTTCATCACCTGACGTGCTGCCTGCTGGCAGACTGATACGACCGCCAGCGGCGAGAACCCGGTGCCACGGCAGGCGCGTATCTTCGGGGAGCTGGCTGAGCGTTCGCCCAACCCAGCGTGCTGCGCGCCCCAGACCCGCCGCTTCGGCGAGTTGGCCGTAAGTGATCACATGACCTGCGGGCACCATCATCAAGGTTGAGTACAGCGCCGTGCGCCGAATCTCGGCAGGGGTTTGAAGGATGTCTGGCCGTGTATTCAAGGGGCACTTCTGGTTAACGGGGGGTATTAAAGAACTATAGAATGAACTCCGGCACAATGAGTCGGTCTTTCTTCCTCAAGGGCGTGTCCATTCGGATAATGCCGGCATTCTTCCGCTTTTCTGAGTTTCGCATCTGCTTATGTTGTCCAGAACCCTGCTATGCCTTGTTGCCATGTGCCTTGCCACCCCTGTGTTTGCCGATACGGTGTGGTTGAAAAACGGCGACCGCCTCAGCGGCAAGATCAAAGTGTTTGATGGCGGCAAGTTGCTGATCCAGACCGACTACGCCGGTGCCGTGCCAATTGACTGGAAGCAGGTCAAAACCCTGGAAAGCGATCAGGAGTTGCTGGTCAAGCAGGATGCCTGGACCGGTGAAAAGGCCAAGTCGTTGCAGGCAGCCGAAGACGGCAGCGTAACCCTGGCCAACGGCGAAGCACCGAAAACCGTAGCGCTGGCCAGCATCCAGCAAATCATCAAGCCCAAGCCGCTGGTTGAAGACATGGTCTGGAAAGGCAATGTTGATGTGGCGATGGACTACAAGCGGGCGGACAAGGATACCGACGACTACGATCTGGACTTCAAGACCACAGCTCGCCACGGCGCCTGGCGTCATCACGCAGAAGGTGAGTACAACCGCGAGTTTCAGAACGATGTGGTAACGACTGACAACTGGACCGCCGAGTACGCACTGGATTACTTCATCAGCGACAAGTGGTACTGGCAAGGCCGTCTGACCTATAACCGCGACCGGGTGGAAGACATCTCCCGCCAGCGCACTGTCGGTACGGGTCCTGGCTACCAGTTCTGGGATGACGAATTGGGCGCATTCTCGCTGGGCTCACTGCTCAATCGCACTGACTACGAATACTCCGATGGCAAGAAAGACAACTTCTACTCGCTGGCCATGAAGTGGGACTACAACCGTTACCTGATGGGCAAAACGGTCTCATTCTTTACCAATGGTGAGTTGGGCAAGTCGCTTGAAGGGGAGTCGGACTACAGCCTCGATTCCGAAATCGGCTTGCGCTACAAAGTGACGGAATGGGCATCGCTCAATCTCAAGGCCGAGAAGGACCTGATTGGCAGCTCGACCGGTTCCGATAATTCCCTTAACAAAACCCGCTATACCGTGGGGTTTGGGGTGGTCTGGTGAGGCTTCGTAGATTTGTAGTCGCTGCCGCAGGCTGCGAGAGCCGATCGCGGGGTATTTGACCGCGTGGTCTTTGAGTGAACGGGTTGCTGAGCAACCCTTCGCAGCCTGCGGCAGCGACTACAGGGCTTTGCTCTAGATCCGCAACCCGCCATCCAGCTCCAGAATCCGCCCGGTGTAGTAGTCATTTTCAAAAATGTACGCCGCCGAATGGGCGATTTCTTCAACCTTGCCCATGCGTTTTAGCGGTATGCCCGCGGTCATTTTTTCAAGTGCTTCAGGCTTCATGCCCAGGGTCATTTCGGTTTCGATAAAGCCCGGTGCGATGCCGGCTACCCGTATGCCGTAGCGCGACAGCTCCTTGGCCCAGGTCACGGTGGCAGCCGCAACCCCGGCCTTGGCCGCCGAGTAGTTGGTCTGACCGACATTGCCCGCCCGGGAGATCGACGAAATATTGATGATTGCGCCCTGGCTGTTGAGCTCGATCATTTTCGCCGCTACCTCACGGGTGCACAGGAACACCCCGGTCAGGTTGACATCAATCACCGCCTGCCATTGCGCCAGGCTCATCCTGGTCATGACGCCGTCCTTGACCTTGAGCAGCAGGCCGTCGCGCAAAATGCCGGCGTTGTTGACAAGGCCATTGATCGCGCGAAAATCTTCTGCGATCTGGTTAACGGTCTGGGTAACCTGTTCTTCGTCTGCGACATTGCACAGGTAGGCGCGAGCCTCGACGCCGTGCGCCTGGCAGGCTGCAACCGCCAGTTCGAGCTTTTCCGGGTTGAGGTCGACCAATGCCAGTTTGGCACCCTTGGCCGCCAGATACTCAGCCATGGCACGCCCCAGCCCCTGGCAGCCGCCAGTGATAATGATTACTTTGTCTTTAAGTTGCATGTGTGCCCTGATCTCTACCGTTAACGACGGATTTTTTATTAAGGAGTCATAAGTTGAGCGTTGAAGCTGCCAAGCATGCCCGAGAATTACTGCTCAAGGAATACCGTGGCGCCCTGGCTACCCAGTCCAAGGCCATGCCGGGTTTTCCCTTTGGTTCCGTGGTGCCTTACTGCCTGGATGAGCAGGGACGACCGCTGATCCTGATCAGCCGTATTGCCCAGCACACCCACAACCTGCGCAAGGATCCCAAGTGTTCCCTGATGGTGGGCAAGCGTGGCGCAGAAGATGTCCAGGCGGTCGGCCGCCTGACTGTGCTGGCCGAAGCCGAACAACTGACTGATGCCACGGCCATTGAAGCGGCGGCCGAGCGTTATTACCGCTATTTCCCTGAGGCCAGGGGCTATGACACCGCCCATGATTTCGACTTCTGGGTGCTCAACCCTGTGCGTCACCGTTATATCGGCGGCTTTGGAGCCATTCACTGGCTGGATCAGGTCACACTGGCCAACCCCTTTGCCGGTCAGGTCGAAGTGCGCATGGTCGAGCACATGAACAGCGACCATGCCAATGCCATTGAGCATTACGTCAAACTGACCGGGCTGCCGCAAACCGCGCCAGCTACGCTGGTGGGTATCGACAGCGAGGGTATGCATCTGCGCATTGGCGAAGGCCTGCACTGGCTGGCCTTTCCAGAGCCTTGCAACACTTCGACACAGGTACGCGAAGCCCTGGTTTTGCTGGCCCGTGCCAGTGAGTGGCCGAAAAAACAGACGGCCTGACCTTGAATTTGCACAGGCGCGCCGTCATCTAAGTCTGGTTGGAAGATATTCTTCCGGAGAGGAATCATTTGATGCGCGCTTTTCTATTGCTCTTTCTGTTGTTTCCAGTGCTAGAGCTGTACGTCTTTTTCAAGGTCAGCACCGCTATAGGATTTTTCCCCGCGTTGCTGCTGATCATTGCTGGCTCCATGCTCGGTGTACTGGTCGTTCGCGTCGCAGGTCTGGCCACGGCGCTCAAAGCGCGCGAAAGCCTGAATCGCGGTGAGTTGCCCGCTCAGCAAATGCTTGAAGGCCTGATGCTGGCGCTGGGTGGTGGCCTGCTGGTCCTGCCTGGTTTTATCAGCGATGCGGCGGGTCTGCTGTTGCTTTTTCCGCCGGTTCGCCGGTTTCTGGTCAACCGCCTGCGCAAGCGTGCTGAAGAGCAGGCCATCCGCCAGCGGGCGTTTGCCGAAGACTTTGAAGCAGCCCGACCGCGCTCACATCAGCCTTTGGGGCGTGAGCCCAACGTGATCGAAGGCGAGTTCGAGCACCGCGACAAATAAGGCTTTGGCCTGATCAACACGGCACCCGGGGTGCCGTGTTTGTTTTCGGTAACACACAAGGTTAAAAATTTCCTGGGCGTGCCCTTGTAATAAGTGGATGCGCCCTTATGTAACGGACACCGCAGGGTTTTACTGGTAACAGCAAAACTCCAACCGCGAATCGCACCCGGCATTTCCGGACTTGCAAACCCAGCCGGTATTGACACCGGCCGATGAACACCACAATTAGGAGAGATCGACAATGAAGCTTCGTCCTCTGCATGACCGCGTCGTAATCCGTCGCAGCGAAGAAGAAAAGAAAACCGCTGGCGGTATCGTTCTGCCGGGTTCTGCTGCCGAAAAAGCCAACAGCGGTGAAGTTATCGCCGTCGGTACCGGTCGAGTTCTGGACAACGGTGAAGTACGTGCGCTGGCCGTGAAAGTGGGTGACAAGGTTGTGTTCGGTCCTTACTCCGGCAGCAACACTGTAAAAGTCGACGGCGAAGACCTGTTGGTTATGGCTGAGAACGAGATTCTCGCTGTAATTGAAGGCTGATTTCCCGCTCCTTTTCCCGTTACTACAAAGTATTTAAGGAAGAACGAACATGGCTGCTAAAGAAGTTAAATTCGGCGACTCCGCCCGTAAAAAAATGCTGGCCGGTGTAAACGTCCTGGCTGACGCAGTAAAAGCGACCTTGGGCCCTAAAGGCCGTAACGTGATTATCGAGAAGAGCTTCGGCGCTCCGACTATCACCAAGGACGGCGTGTCCGTTGCAAAAGAAATCGAGCTGAAAGACCGCTTCGAAAACATGGGCGCGCAGCTGGTTAAAGACGTTGCCTCCCGTGCCAACGATGACGCTGGTGACGGTACTACCACTGCAACCGTTCTGGCTCAGTCGATCGTCAACGAAGGCCTGAAAGCCGTCGCTGCCGGCATGAACCCGATGGACCTGAAGCGCGGTATCGACAAAGCGACCATCGCCATTGTCAAAGAGCTGAAATCCCTGGCTAAGCCATGCGCTGACAGCAAGGCGATCGCTCAGGTTGGTACCATCTCTGCCAACTCCGACAGCTCCATCGGCGACATTATTGCCGAAGCCATGGAAAAAGTCGGTAAAGAAGGCGTGATCACTGTTGAAGAAGGCTCGGGCCTGGAAAACGAACTGTCTGTTGTTGAAGGCATGCAGTTTGACCGTGGCTACCTGTCCCCGTACTTCGTCAACAAACCAGAAACCATGACTGCCGAACTCGACGGTCCGCTGATTCTTCTGGTCGACAAAAAGATTTCCAACATCCGTGAACTGCTGCCAGTTCTGGAAGCTGTTGCCAAAGCCGGTCGCCCACTGCTGATCGTATCCGAAGACGTTGAAGGCGAAGCCCTGGCGACTCTGGTTGTGAACAACATGCGCGGTATCGTGAAAGTCGTTGCTGTTAAAGCACCTGGCTTTGGTGATCGTCGCAAGGCAATGCTGCAGGACATCGCTGTTCTGACTGGCGGTACCGTTATCTCCGAAGAGATCGGTCTGAGCCTGGAAAGCGCTACCCTGGAACACCTGGGTAATGCCAAGCGCGTCACCGTAACCAAAGAAAACACCACCGTTATCGACGGTGCTGGCGTTGAAGCTGACATCCAGGCTCGTGTGACTCAGATCCGTGCTCAAGTGGCTGATACCACTTCGGACTACGACCGTGAAAAACTGCAAGAGCGTCTGGCCAAGCTGTCTGGCGGCGTAGCAGTGATCAAGGTTGGCGCTGGCTCTGAAGTAGAAATGAAAGAGAAAAAAGCCCGCGTTGAAGACGCCCTGCACGCAACCCGTGCAGCCGTTGAAGAAGGCGTGGTACCTGGCGGTGGCGTGGCACTGGTTCGCGCTCTGCAGGCAATCGCTGATCTGAAAGGCGACAACGCTGATCAGAACGTGGGTATTGCTCTGCTGCGTCGTGCTGTTGAAGCACCTCTGCGCCAGATCGTTGCCAACTCCGGTGACGAGCCAAGCGTAGTTGTCGACAAAGTTAAGCAGGGTTCGGGTAACTACGGTTACAACGCTGCTACTGGCGAATACGGCGACATGATTGAAATGGGTATCCTTGATCCGGCCAAAGTGACTCGTTCGGCTCTGCAAGCGGCTTCGTCGATTGCCAGCCTGATGATCACCACTGAGGCGATGATCGCTGAGATCCAGGAAGACAAACCAGCTGGCGGCATGCCAGACATGGGCGGCATGGGTGGTATGGGCGGCATGATGTAAGCCAGCCTTACCCCGATACGCAAAAGCCCCGCCTGAGTGATCAGGCGGGGCTTTTTTGTGGGTCTTGTCCCGTCCTGAATAAGGCTTACACCTTCTGACCTATTTTCAGGAGGAATCAATGGATACGGGCAAAAGGCGCAGTCAGCGTGACTACACACTAGC
>NZ_NQKQ01000043.1 GCF_002269505.1 Pseudomonas fragi
GAAATACAAAACGCCCGATGCGGTGCATCGGGCGTTTTGAGACTGAAATTGGTGTAAACCTATTTCAGGACTAGACAAGGGCAACAAAAAAGCCCCTCGCCCTGAAACAGGGCGAGGGGCTTTTTTTGACGTGTGAAACGTCAGTGTGACGTTACGCGATGCTGGTGTTGGCGCTCTGTGGTGCAACCAGTTCCAGCAACTCGGAGTTGCGGGTGCTGATTTCACGGTACAGGTCGGCGTCGGTTTCGAGGACCTTTTCCCGTGCCGGGAAGATTTCCTTGAGCTTGGTCGCCCACTCGCCCGTAGCTTTTTGCGCAAAGCAGCGTTCGATCAGGTCGAGCATGATCGAAACGGTTACCGAAGCGCCCGGCGATGCACCCAGCAGAGCGGCCAGCGAGCCGTCTTTGGCCGCAACCAGTTCGGTACCGAACTGCAAGACACCGCCTTTTTTCGGGTCTTTCTTGATGATCTGAACCCGTTGCCCGGCAATCTCAAGACGCCAGTCTTCAGCCTTGGCCTGTGGATAGAAACGACGCAGGGACTCCAGGCGTTGCTCCATCGACTGGCGCACTTCGCTGACCAGGTACTTGGTCAGGTCCATGTTGTCGCGAGCCACGGCGAGCATCGGCCCGATATTGCCCAGGCGGATCGACATCGGCAGGTCAAGGAACGAACCGTGCTTGAGGAACTTGGTGGTGAAACCGGCATAAGGTCCGAACAGCAGCGACTTTTTGCCATCAACCACACGGGTATCAAGGTGCGGCACCGACATCGGCGGCGAGCCGACGGCAGCCTGGCTGTAAACCTTGGCCTGGTGCAGCTTGACCACTTCCGGGTTGTCGCAGCGCAGCCATTGGCCGCTGACCGGGAAGCCGCCATAGCCTTTGCTTTCTTCGATGCCCGAAGCTTGCAGCAGCGGCAATGCCGCGCCACCGGCACCCAGGAATACGAATTTGGCATCAACGTGGCGGGTGTTGCCGCTGTTGGTGTCCTTGATGCTCACAGTCCAGCCGTTACCGTTGCGCTTGAGGCCGGTGACTTTTTTGCTGTACTTGATCTGGGTGTCCGGTGCGCTGGCCAGATGCTTGAGCAGTTGCTGGGTCAGGGCGCCGAAGTTGACGTCAGTGCCATGCTCCACACGGGTGGCCGAGATGTGCTGGTCCGCAGGGCGGCCCGGCATCATCAGGGGCATCCACTCGGCCATCCTGGCTTTGTCTTCGGTGTATTCCATATCGGAAAACGCATGGTGCTTGCTCAGCACTTCAAAGCGTTTTTTCAGGAAGGACACGCCCTTTTCGCCTTCAACGTAGCTCAGGTGAGGAACCGGGCTGATGAAGGACTTGCACGAACCGAAGGTGCCTTTTTGTGCCAGGTAGGCCCAAAATTGTTTCGACACTTCAAACTGGGCATTGATATGCACAGCCTTTTTGATGTCGATCGAACCGTCAGCCGTCTGCGGCGTGTAGTTCAGCTCACAAAGACCAGCGTGACCGGTACCTGCGTTGTTCCACGGGTTGGAACTCTCCGCAGCACCTGAGTCCATCTGCTCAACAACTTCCAGCTTAATGCCGGGGTCGAGCTCTTTGAGCAGTACGGCGAGGGTGGCACTCATGATGCCCGCTCCAACCAGTACTACGTCGACTGCTTCGTTATGCGCCATTAACGCGTCTCCAAAATCTACGGCACCAAATTGACGGCATAGCTGCCAGGTGTCCGGGGCGTGGTTCTGATAGAACCCCGGGCCACTCGTGGCCAGGATCGCCATGTCCGATTCTTCGCAATTTCTTGCAACTTTAGCGCACGCCCAGACCGGGCCTTCGAGGTACATATGAACGCATTTCAGTACCCTGGAGGCAATTCGACTTAAGGTCTAGAGCGTCCGTTTGTGCAACCAAATCCGTAAGCGGACAGGCTTTCAGTCTTGAGCTGTGGAGCCGACTTCGATCCTGCTTGGTGATGCAATTTCAGACGCTAATGGTGCATGTTCAGACGCAAAACTTTTCATTTGCTCGCCACACTCTTGTGAAGTTGTGAAACCCGT
This sequence comes from Pseudomonas fragi, assembly GCF_002269505.1. Taxonomy (GTDB): domain Bacteria; phylum Pseudomonadota; class Gammaproteobacteria; order Pseudomonadales; family Pseudomonadaceae; genus Aquipseudomonas; species Aquipseudomonas fragi_D. The sequence continues at coordinate 2,042 of NZ_NQKQ01000043.1, forward strand.
TTTTTTTCACGCTCTCTTGAAGACGTGAACCTCAAAAAAGGGCTGTCGCATGCCAGGCACCGAACCAGGGGCCGAGCGTGATGACAGCTCTGGCAGACCATGCAGAAAGTGGGGATTACGCAATGAAATTCAAGCGCGCCAGTTTCACATGATCTGTGTGGGCGGCTCTCTGTGGGCGGTTTTGGGGTGCCAATACAAGCGCATTAGCGATGCTGCGGGGCCCGATCAGGAGACGTCCTTATAATCGGGGGGAGATTGTAGCGAAGAAACGTGGGCAATTGATCCTGTTAAATGAGTTTTATTGGTACGCCGGTCAGAGGCCCAGCAGCGGTTGCACCGCCGAATGCCTTGCGGGCGAGGCTATACGGGCGTTGGCGGGTAGCACCTGGTGCAACCAGTTGAGGCGGATTTCTTCGATTTCGACCCAACTGTCGCCGACCGGCGGTTGTTTGCATTGCTTGAAGGCCTGGCAGCGGCCTGCCGGATCAAGGCGGGCGAAGCAGCGGTTGGGGCGGTTGAGGCCGAGCAGGGTCAAGAGCATGTTCATGGCGGCACCTGTTGAGTCAGTCGTTGCGACTATGCCTTGTACAGGTGACATCAGGATGAATTGGCCATGACAGGAGGGTGACAGCAAGCGGCTAGTTCGCAGGCGTCCGGCACCCTATACTGACGGCCTGTTTTACCCAGTCCTGGAGAGATGAGCATGTTGCAACGCCTGTTGTTCGGTTTGATTACTGTGACCAGTTTGACCCTGGTCGGCTGCGCCCACAGCCCGCAACAACTCAGCCCGCAACCCAAGCTGACGACTCAGCTTGCGCCCGTGGGTCGTGGCCAGCCGGTCGTGGTGCGGGTGGTTGACGGTCGTCCTTCGCCAACCCTGGGCACCCGCGGTGGCATGTACCCGGAAACCAGCGCTATCAGCGTCAGCAGTGCCGACCTGATTCCCAAGCTGCAAGCCCAGGCTGAAGCGGCCGTGCGCCTGCTGGGGTTCACCCCGACAGCCAATGCGATGAACGCACCCACGCTGACCGTGACCCTGGCCGAGCTCAAGTATCAGTCGCCCAAGGACACCATGTACGTGACTGAGGCCACCATTGGCGCGACCTTCCGCTCCGATGTGAAGAACGGTGGCCGTACCTACAGCGGCCGCTATGGTGCGTCCCTGGACCAACGCTTCGGCATGGCGCCGAATCAGGAAACCAACACCAAGCTGGTGAGCGACGTGCTTAGCGACGCCCTGACCCGCGTGTTCAAGGACCCGACCATCGGTCGTTTGCTCAGCGAGTAATCGCAGGCAAAACAAAAAGCCCGAACTCAGTGAGTTCGGGCTTTTTTGTGTTTGAAGGTTTCAGGCCGCTTCGGCATACAGCTCCAGGCGGCTGACGCCGGTGAGCAAGTCCGTCTCGGGCAAGTCGGCATGGGTGTGACCGCTCAGGGCGCAGTAAACCAGCCAGTGGCGGTCCTGCACGTTAAAGGCCAAACCCTCGATCAATGCCTGCTGTTCGTCGCTGGGGGCGATCAGGTAAAGGCGGTCCTGGTTTTCTGCGTGCAACATGACAAGCTCCGTGTCGGTGTCGAGGGGCCACAGAGTGGCCTCTCTTCATGACGATACGGTGACAGCAGAATTTAAGCCCTTCTGAGGGAGCGAGCCTGCTCGCGCACAACCTTCGCGAGCCGGCTCGCTCCCACGGGTGTATTGGGCTACAGCGCCAAACCCGCCTTGATCCGGTACTGGTTGCGCACTGGCATCGCATACTGCAGCACCAGGTAGGGGCGGTGCTCGGCTGGGCAGGCGTCCAGGCGGCGTTGCCATTCCTGTTGGGCCTTGGCCAGTTCTTCGGCACCGAATACCTCGGCGGCGGTGGGCACTTGCAGCTCTGGCTCGGCCTCAGCCCACTGTGCATACGCCAGGTAGTGCGCCGGGAACAGGCGGTAGCCACCAAGGATATGACGGTCCATTTCTGCGGCCAGCAACTTGCTGTCCTCGAAAGGCTCGGTAACAGGGGCGGCAAAGTTCACGTGCACGCGGCCTTTATACCCGGTTATGCCGTTGGCGATGCTGGTGTCGTCTTCACCCGGAGCCTTGCTGTAGGTGCCCGTGGTAGCGCGGATATACAGCTCGCGGGCCTTGGCCTGGTCACAGGGGTCGTATTCGTAGCTGATGGATACCGGGGTCAGGTTCAATGACTGAATGACCTCGGCAAACGGCTCGTTTTTACGGCTCATGTGGAACATTTTCAGGATCGCCGAATCGGTACGGTCATCACCGTCCTTGGCGCGGCCTTCAGCCTGGGCAATCCAGATCGACTGGCAGTCATTGCGGATCGAGTGATTGATATACGCCGACAGCAGTTGATAGGCCGCGAGCTTTTCGCGGCGCCCGGTGATCGAACGGTGCACGATAAAGCTCTTGTTCAGACGCATCAGATCGCTGACAAAAGGCTTTTGCAGCAGGTTGTCGCCAATGGCGATGCGCGGCGTGGGCAGGCCGGCGTGGTACACGGCGTAATTGACAAAGGCCGGGTCCATCACGATATCGCGGTGGTTGGCCAGAAACAGGTAGGCGCTGCCGGATTTCAGTTGCTCGACGCCGGTATAGGTCACGCCGTCGGTGGCATGTTCGATGGTGCGGTCGACGTAAACCTCGACCTTGTCCTGCAGGGCTGCGACCGAATTGACGCTGGCGAACTCTTTGCGCAGGCGATGAGCTATAAGTGGTTTTAACAGCCAGCCGAAAGCGCCAGCCAGGCGCGGAAAGCGAAAGTGGGTCAGGATATCCAGAAACGCCTTGTCGCTGAGCAGCCGGGCCAGCACTGCTGGTACTTCGGCGTCGTCGTAAGGTCGGATGCTATCGAATTGGCCCATCATGCTCTCTTGTTGGAAACGGCTAGGGTTGGTACGCAGGGCAGGGCAAAAATAATAGCCCTGCTAATAGACCGGCGATTATACGCACAAGTCACTCTGGAGACCGCGATGCTTGAAACTGAACGCTATGAATGCCCCTATTGTGGCGAGCCGGCAGAAGCGGTGCTGGATCTTTCGGGGGGCGATCAAAGCTACATTGAAGATTGCCCGGTGTGTTGCCGACCGATCCTTTTCCATCTTCAGACCGATGGTCATGAATGGATGCTTGATGTACAGACCGAGAATGAGTAGCGAGTGAAGACCATGCAACGCATCTACGAGCCGGAAAACCTGATGGAAGCCGAATTGTTGCTGGGCATGCTGGCCAGTGAGGGCATTGAGGCAACCCTGCAGGGCCGCGATTTGATTGGCGGTACCGGGGAGTTGCCGGCCTTGGGGTTGTTGGGGCTGGCGGTAGCCGATGATCAGGCGCGCTGCGCACGCGCGTTGATCGATGCGTACAATGCGGCCACGCCGTTGGCGGGCGATGAGCCCGACAGCGTTGCAGATGTACTGATCTGCTGACGCCTGCAGCGGTTTTTTCACTGCTTTATAAAAGAAGAGTTGTGCTGCCCCATGTGTGGACGTTTTGCCCTGTTTCGCTGGAACCCTGCGTTTGCAGCCTTGCCCGGTTTTCCGGCGGATCAGCAGGCCCAGTGGAACATTTCGCCCAATGATTCGGTATTGATCCTGCGTGCAGGGGCCGAGCCTGGCCAGCGAGAACTGGCGAGGGCGCGTTGGGGCCTGACTCCGGCGTGGCTTACCGACCTGTCGCGCACCCCGGCTCATGCCCGTGCCGAAACCGTGGTCGAGCAGCCCATGTTTCGCGATGCCTTGCGCGAGCGTCGCTGCCTGATTCCGGCCAACGGTTTTTACGAGTGGCGCGGCACGACCCGCAAGCGCCCCTATTGGCTGACCCCGGGGGAGGGCTCCTCGCTGTTTTTTGCCGGTATCTGGGAGGCCTACCCGGTGGCCGGTCATGTGTGGCTCAGTACCGCAGTGATCACACAGGCGGCGGCCAGCCAGCGTCGCCCGCTGATTCTGGATGAGGCCGGCCAACAGGCCTGGCTTGACCCCCAGACCCCGCTGCATGTGCTGCAGGCACTGCTGGCCAGCCCGCAGATGCCGCTGCGTGAACGGCCGCTGGCCAATCTGGTCAACGATCCAAAACTCAACGCACCCGAGTGCCTGACGCCGGGTTGAGATACGATGCGCGCCATCTTTATGGAGATTATTGATGGGTAAGTTAGCGGTAGTGTGCGCAGTGGGCGCCGGGTTGTTGCTCAGTGGCTGCCAGGCGGTGAATACCACCAATGGCGGCGCTGTCGGTGTCGAGCGCAAGCAGTACATGTTCAGCATGCTGTCGAGCCAGCAGGTTGACCAGATGTACGCGCAGTCTTATCAGCAGACTGTCAGCGAGGCCAGCACCAAGGGCGCTCTGGACAAGACCAGCGCCAACGCCAAGCGCCTGCAGGCAATCGCCAACCGGCTGATTGCCCAGGCTCCGGCCTTTCGCCCGGATGCCGCGCAATGGAACTGGGAAGTCAATTTGATCAAGAGTGACGAGCTCAACGCCAACTGCGGCCCTGGCGGCAAGATCATCTTTTACAGCGGGATCATCGAACAACTCAAACTGAGTGATGATGAGATTGCCGCGATCATGGGCCATGAAATTGCCCACGCCTTGCGTGAGCACGGGCGTGAATCCATGTCCAAGGCCTACGGTATCGAGATCGCCAAGCAGGGTGCTGGCGCCTTGTTGGGGTTGGGGCAGGACAGCCTGGGGCTGGCCGACACGGTGGTGAACTACAGCCTGACCTTGCCCAACAGCCGCAGCAATGAAAACGAAGCGGACTTGATCGGCCTGGAGCTGGCAGCCCGTGCGGGCTACAACCCGAATGCGGCGATCACCCTGTGGCAGAAAATGGCTCAGCAATCACAGAATGCGCCGCCAGAATTCATGAGTACTCACCCGGCTTCCAGCAGCCGGATTGCAGCGTTGCAAGCGGCCATTCCAAAGGTCATGCCGCTGTATCAGCAAGCGCCGAAAACCCAGTAACGGCCTGGCCCTCACCCCAACCCTCTCCCAAAGGGAGAGGGGGCTTGACCGAGTTGTTTCAAGGTTCAGTACAAGTTTTTCTGCTGTGTATTGCTCTGGAACATCCCCCAATCGGTTCCCTCTCCCTCTGGGAGAGGGTGAGGGGCTTTTAAACCCAGCCGCTGATCTGCATCGCCTTGTACACCGCCACTACAGCCAGTACCACGAACGCGGTGGCAGCCAGTCTGCGGATCAGGGTCAACGGCAGTTTGTCTGCGGCAAAGTTACCCGCCAAAACCACCGGCACGTTGGCAATCAGCATGCCCAGGGTGGTGCCGATAATCACCAGCCACAGATCCGGGTATTGCGCGGCGAGCATGACGGTCGCCACCTGGGTCTTGTCACCGATTTCGGCAATGAAGAAGGTGATCAGGGTCGTCACGAACGGCCCGTACTTGCGTGCGGTGCTGGCTTCGTCGTCGTCCATCTTGTCCGGCACCAACGTCCACAACGCGGTCGCGGTAAAGCTCGCGGCGAGGATCCAGTGCAGCATGGCGTCACTGAAGAATGTACTGAACCAGGCGCCCACGGCACCGGCGGCGGCATGGTTGGCCAGGGTCGCGACCACGATACCGGCGATTATCGGCCAGGGTTTGCGAAAGCGTGCGGCCAGAATGAGGGCGAGCAGTTGCGTCTTGTCGCCGATTTCGGCCAAGGCAACGATTGCAGTAGGGACAAGCAGGGAATCGAGCATCATCAGGTGGTTTCCAGGGGCGGGTCGACACGGCTATGACACGTACAGCCTCCCCGCCCCGGGTAAGGTGTTCGTGTCATAGGTCTTGTCAAACCCCGGTCCGTCTGTGCGGACACCTGGGTCGCATACGCCATGGTCTGTTGACCAAGTATGTTGACGTATGCCGGACGAGCTTGACGCTCGTGGGAGACTACTCCCCTAGGACGGAGCGGATTCTGCCTAGGCAAATCCGATCCGGCAAGCTCTTATTTTCCGACAGGTTCAACGACGCTTGGCGCTGTAAATCCGGAAACCCTGACCCTCGGCCTTGACCGTGCAGGCACCGAAATGCTCTTCGATCAGCGGCTGGTAGCGCAGGAAGCTGTTGGCGACAATTCGCAGTTCACCGCCTGATTTCAGATGTTTGACTGCTTTTTGCAGCAAGTTCTCGGTGGCATGGTAATCGGTGTGCACCCCCACGTGAAACGGCGGGTTACTCAGGATCGTGTTCAGCCCCATCGGCGCGGCGTCGATGCCGTTGCCGGTAATCACTTCGCCTTCCAGGCCATTGGCGGCCAGTGTCAGACGGCTGCTGGCAGTGGCGAAGGCATCCACGTCGAGCAGGGTGACGTTGTTGTGCGGGTAGCGACGTTTGACCGCCGCCCCGAGCACGCCCGCACCGCAGCCGAAGTCCAGCACGTGGCCGCTGGGCAACTTGTCCAGGTGCTCAAGCAGCAGGGCGCTGCCGCGATCCAGGCGACCGTGGCTGAACACGCCGGGCAGGCTCACGACCTTGAGCGGACCTTCGGCCAGCGGCAGTTCGTAATGTTGCGCAAGCTCGTGCAGCACCGGCGCCGCTGGCGCGTTTTCCACGGTCACTTGCCACAGCTGGCAATGCCGCGCGCTGTCGAGCTTGCGCGGTTTGCCGAACGGGATCAGTTGCTTGGACGCGCCTTCAATACCGCCCTTTTTTTCACCGACCAGAAACACGTCGGCACCCGGCAGGCGGGCGGCCACGGCCTTGAGCACGTAGTCGCTCAACTCCTTGGACTTGGGCAGAAATACGACGGCGGTATCGAACCCCCGCTCAGGGATATCGACACCGAATTGCACGCGCCCGGCAAAACGGGCGTCGAGCACGGCCTGGTCGCCGGCATGCCAGCACCAGCCGTGGGCATCGGGCAATTCGCCCAGCAGTTCGTCAGCCGGCAAGCCGACCAACAGCACCGAACCTTGAAAGTATTCAGGCTGACGAAGCAGTACTTCACTGCGCGGATCCATAATCTGCTCCTCAAAAAGGGGCGCAGTCTATCAACTGACGACCCGCAGCGCTGTACCGTTGAAGAACGCTTCGGCGTTTTGCGCCAGTTGGCCGACGATCCGCTGGCGCGCTTCACGACTGCCCCAGGCACTGTGCGGGGTGATGATCAGGCGCGGAATGTCGGCCGCCAGCAGCGGGTTGCCGTCGCGTGGCGGTTCTACGCTCAGCACATCGGTCGCCGCGCCGCCCAGATGGCCGCTGCGCAGGGCATCAGCCAGAGCCTGTTCGTCGATCATGCCACCGCGTGCAGTGTTGACCACAAAGGCGCCGGGCTTGAGCAGTGCCAGTTCGCGGGCACCGATAAAATTACGCGTGTGCTCGGTGAGCGGGCAGTGAAAGGTCAGGGCGTCGACCTGGGGCAGCAGTTCGTCGAGCGTCAGGCGCCCGGCACGGGCCGGGCGCCCCGGGATCTGTCCGATCAACACGCGCATGCCGAAGGCTTCGGCCAGTTTCGCCACCGCGCTGCCCAGCTCGCCGTGACCGAACAAGCCCAGGGTCTTGCCTTCCAGCTCGACAATCGGAAAGTCCAGCAGGCAGAACTGTTTTGACTGCTGCCACTGGCTATCGGCCACGGCCTTGTTGTAGTCGACCAGGCGCGTGGCCAGTGCCAGCAGCAGGCCGAGGGTGTGTTGCGCCACCGACGGCGTGCCGTAGCCCTGGCAGTTGGCCACGGTGATCCCTTGGGCGCGGGCGGCCTCAAGGTCAACGTTGTTGGTGCCGGTGGCAGCTACCAGAATCAACTTCAGGTCCGGGCAGGCAGCCAGGGTTTGGGCGTTGAGCACAACTTTATTGCTGATGGCCACGCTGGCGCCTTGCAAACGCTCGATCACATTGGCTGGCGTGGTGTCTGCGCACAGCCGCAAGTCGCCGAAAGCGCGACGCAGCGGATCGAGGTCGAGATCGCCCAGGTCCAGTGACGTGTAATCAAGGAATACGGCGCGCTGAGTGTTAGTCATCAACTGTACCTTTTGTGCTGTGAAATGAAGGCGTAATGTGGCGAGCCTAACAGAAGAAACAATTTGTAATGGAGCCGTGCATGTACTGGACAGAATTTTTGACTGTTGCCCTGATTCACCTGCTGGCGGTGGCCAGCCCCGGGCCTGATTTTGCCGTGGTGGTGCGCGAGAGCGTTACTCACGGTCGCCGCGCAGGGATGTTTACCGCCTTTGGTGTAGGCACGGCGATTTTCGTCCATGTCGGTTATTCGTTGCTGGGTATCGGCATCATCGTGTCGCAATCGATTGTGCTGTTCAATGCCCTGAAATGGCTGGCGGCGGCCTACCTGTTGTATATCGGCATCAAGGCACTGCGGGCCAAACCGGCCGATCCGGCAGCGCTGGCGTCCAGCTTGCCGGTGGGCGAGCGCACGGCACGTGGCGCGTTCACCTCGGGCTTCGTGACCAACGGCCTGAACCCCAAGGCAACGCTGTTTTTCCTGTCGCTGTTTACCGTGGTGATCAACCCGCATACCCCGCTGTCGATCCAGGCCGGTTATGGCGTGTACCTGGCAGTGGCAACCGGGTTGTGGTTCTGCATGGTGGCCATGTTGTTCAGCCATCAGCGCGTGCGCACCGGTTTTGCGCGCATGGGCCATTGGTTTGACCGCACCATGGGTGCAGTACTGGTGGCGCTGGGCGTGAAACTGGCGTTTACCGAGATGCATTAAAAGCACCTGTAGTCGCTGCCGAAGGCTGCGAGCTTTTGATCTGAGGATCTTTAAAAGCTCGCAGCCTTCGGCAGCGACTACAGGTGTTGCAGGATCGAAGGTGATGTTGAAGTTGCCGGTGTCACAGCCTGTAGTGTTCTTGTCAAAATCTGGATTTGCTTCATCCTTGCGGGCTTATCGCAGTGTGCCCATGGAGAAGTATCGATGTCCTCAGTCAACCGGTTTTGGCGCCGCGCCAAACTGGCGCTGGCAGTCAGCCTCGCTTCGACGCACGCCTGGGGCGTGAGCTTCAATATCGGTGACGTTGAAGGCCAGATCGATTCCGAGCTGTCCATTGGTGCCAACTGGTCTACGGCCAAGGCCGACCGCAAACTGATTGGCACCAACAATGGCGGCACCGGGCAATCCGAAATCTCCGACGATGGGCGCCTGAACTTCAAGCGCGGCGAAACCTTCTCGAAAATCTTTACCGGCATGCACGCCCTGGAGCTCAAGTACGGCGACAGCGGCCTGTATGTGCGCGGCAAGTATTGGTATGACTTCGAGTTGCAGGACGACAGCCGCCCCTTCAAGTCCATCAGTGACAGTGGTCGCCGGGCCAGTGCGCAATCCGCCGGCGCGCAACTGCTCGATGCGTTCGTGTATCACAACTACGCCATCGCTGATCAGCCCGGTGCAGTCCGCTTGGGTAAGCAGGTGGTCAGTTGGGGCGAAAGTGCGTTTATCGGCGGTGGCATCAATGCGATCAATCCCACCGACCCCGCCGCTTATCGTCGGCCGGGTACGGAGTACAAAGACGGCCTGGTGCCCGTCAACCTGTTCTATCTCTCGCAAAACCTGACCGACAACCTGTCGGCCGAGGCTTTTTATCAACTGGATTGGGAGCCGTCCGAGGCGGACAACTGCGGTACATTTTTCTCCCAGTCTGACGTGATGGCCGACGGTTGCAGCGGCAACTACCGGGTGATGAGCAAGCGTTCGGCTCTCGATGTGGCCGACCTCGCCGCGCTTGGCGGTGCCGGGGTCGAAGTGAACGAAGAGGGCGTGCTGGTTCGCCGTGGTGCCAATCGCAATGCGCGCAACAGCGGCCAGTTCGGCGTGGCCATGCACTATGTGTTCGAGCCGCTGGACACCGAGTTCGGCGCTTACTTCATGAACTACCACAGTCGCGACCCGATCCTCAGTGCCAGCGCCGCGCCGCAGTCGGCCTATAACGCAGCAGCAGGTGCGGGAGGGCTGGCGCCGATGATCGTCGCCGGCAATTCGGGCTACTACGTTGAATACCCTGAAGACATCCGCCTTTACGGCCTGAGCTTCGCCACCACGTTATCCACAGGCACGGCCTGGAAGGGCGAGTTGAGCTACCGGCCCAATGCGCCGGTGCAACTCAACAGCAACGACTTGCTGTATGCCAATGTCACGTTGCTGCCCGGCCTTGCCGATGCATCGCCACTGACCGTAACCCCCGGCGCGGATGTGCAGGGTTATCGGCGCAAGGAAGTCACTCAGTTGCAGACCTCCCTCAGTCATGTGTTCGATAACGCGATGGGCGCCGATCGCCTGACTGTGACCGGTGAAGTGGGCGTGACCCGGGTGGGCGGGCTGGATAGCCCGTCTAACCTGCGCTATGGCCGTGACCCGGTCTTCGGGCAGGCGGGGCGTGACGGTTTCACCACGGCCACGTCCTGGGGCTACCGTGGCCGCGCGGTGTGGGAATACAACAGCGTTCTGCCCGGGGTCAACCTCAAGCCCAACCTGGGCTGGTCCCATGATGTCAGTGGCTATTCGCCGGGACCCGATGCCAACTTCGAAGAAGGCCGCAAAGCAATCAGCCTGGGGCTGGAAGGTGAGTATCAAAGCACTTACACAGGCAGCCTGTCGTACACCAACTTTTTTGGTGGGCGCTACAACACCCTCAGCGACCGCGACTTTGTGACGCTGACAATGGGTGTGAAGTTCTGATCAGGTAGTGGCGGCATAGCCGACCACCGCAGCTTGGCTAGCGATGGGCAGCGGTGATTCGTCACTATTAGATCAAGGCGTAATGCCGGGCGACCTGCCAGCAAAGAGAAGCGACGGATAAGCAGCCTATCGTCGCAAGTGCCAGCCGATGACGAAAGTTGTTTTTTTTCTGAGTGTCTTGCAGATGCTGTAGCCGCGCTTGTGCATTTCCCAAGTCGTCAGCTTTGCTGCTCAGGTCTGTCGTCAGTTGCTGCAGGCTGCTTTCAAACAATGTTTGCAGTGTGGCAAGTGCCTCAGCCTGTTCCAATTGTGCGGTATCGTGTTTTAACTCAAGCCGGGTTGATGTTTCACCCAGTGTCAGTGTTTTCTGCTCAACGATTGCCATCATGTCGCGCTGTAATGTCATTGACTGTGCTGAGAGATTTTCTCGCATCTGCTGAGTTTCGGCATCCTGGGCTTCGGTTTTATTTTGCATGGCCAGAATATGTGCTGCCATTTGTTGCTCGACACGGGTGCTGAAGTCTGATGCATTGCTGGCAAATTGCTTCATTTCGGCAGCTGTTTGTTGGGTCTGTGTCGAGAGTGTTTGGCTGATCTCTGCCTCAAAGGCATGATGGCTTTCTTCCTGAAGAGTTAGTCCCTCGTTCAGCGTTTGAATGCACTGACTGGCTGCGTCCTGCAGTTGCTGTTCGACTAGGCTTCTGAAGTCCAAAGCGTTGCTGGCGAAACGCTCCAGTTCAGTTGCCGTGCGCTGAGACTGGGTCAGCAGTGAATCGCTTAGTTGTTTTTCCAGAGCACTATGACGCTCGGTTTGTTCAGCAAAGCCCTGTTTCAATGTGCCAGTGCATTGAGCAACTGACGCTTGCAGTTGTTGGTTGAGTAAGGTGCGCAGAGCCTCATTTGCTGTTTCTATCTTCTGTTCTGCCTGGGTTACCTGCACGACACAGCCCACCAGCTTTCGGGCTTGCTCCTGGGTCAGCCCCTTGGCCTCCATTAAACCTTGGTTAGCGGCATTGATTTCCTTCTGTTGCTCAGACAGCCGGTTTTGCTGGTGCAAAATCCTGTGGTTTTGCTCTTCCAGCGTCTGGGTCTGTTGTTTCAGGATGTTTTGCTGGTTTAGCAGGATGTTCTGTTGATCATTCAATATCTTAGATACGGCGGTGTTGACGATCAGCAGTTGTGAGGACTTTTGTGTCAGACGGCCGATGGATTTGTTCAGGTCGATTTGTGCGTCCTGGACTTCGTCATCGCGATCATTCCACCAGTTACCGATGAAGTTTCCTTCTTTCTTTTCCTTGCGAAGCCGTTCCAGACGGCGCGCATCGGACTGGACCGAATCTTGGTCTGCGCTCATCCCAATGATCAGTTCTTTGATATTGCTTTCACGAATGATTCGCTCTGGAACATCGACAGACGAGAAGGCCTGAATAATCGCCATTTCTTGTTTATTTGCTGAACTCATGAGTCACGCCCTATTAAAAAGTGTTCAGGAAATCTTCAATTTCCATTTGGCTTTCGTGAATGAAATCGATCATTGCGAGGCTCTTGGCCACCTGCACGTCGGTGTCTCTCACGCTGTTATTCAGGCTCGCAAGCGCGGCGGCAGAGGCCACGCCGGCAGTACCCAGAGTGACTCCGATGCTTTGGTACAAACTGATCGACTTTGAATAGTTCTCAATGTTGCCAAGCGAGCTTTCCGACAGCGTAACCAGTTCGTTGGCAAACACATCGCGACGTTTGGCGTCGGCCATGAGTTCATCCATGAACCGTTCGTTGTGAGAGTGCCGGTAACGATCAAACAGGCAATCGATCTGGTATGCCAGGAACGCAGAGAGCAAGCCGGTCATGATTCCGATCAGCACGGGGGTGATCAGGTCAGCGAATGGCTTGAGGAACGGTACTGTGGCCATAAAAGTCGCAACCGTTTCATTGAGCAAAATGCCAACGGAGGTGACTATGACGGTGGTGAGGATTTTCAATCCTTCTTGAAGAGCTTGGTCCCCGGTCATGTGTTCTGGGGGAAAGAGGATCATCTTGAAGGCGCGGAACAGGCCGAGCATACCGTCTCGGATCACCGTAACGAAACGTTTTGCCGTGGAAAAAAAGCCATTGAGCAGGAATGTCAGCAAGTTGCTCATGAAGCCGCTGATACCCCCTTGAAACATTTGCGAAAGCGCATCGGGTACTTTCTTGATGACTGAATCAAAGACCTTGCTCAGGCGCATACGGATGTCTTCAAACAGGGTCTTGCTGGCATCGATACCCTGTTTGATCAGCACTTTGAATTCATTGAACAAGCCGTTGACCAGTTCAGTCAGTAGCATACCAAGTGCCTGGCGCATCCCCATCATTGCAGCTTGTTTAGCACCGGTCTGGAGCAGTTCAAAACTTTGTTTCTTTAGCAGAGCGTTATTAGCCGAGCGCTCAATGTGCTCAGTGGCCGTTTCATACTTGGCTTCGCTTCTTTCTGTGTCGACGTCAAAATAGTCGGCGTTACTTTCACCGTTTCCGCCTGATTTGGGTTTGTCTTCCCATTCTTTGAGGTCATGACTCCACTTTGAGGCATTGAGTGGCTTGTTGGTCAGTGCCAAGTTGTTATCGTCGTTGACGATTTTCTTGATAGCACCGACATCGACCTCACCGTCGACTACTTTTGCCAGCCCGAGTTGAACATTCTTTTTGCCATGTACGGCCTTGATCGCGACAACATGATCCAGTTCAGCCGCCACATTGTTGCCATTGGGCAAGTCGATCGTTCCGTTTCTCTCCACGGTATGACCGGTGTATTCGTCGATGCCAGCAGCAATTTTGGTATCGCGTTTGGCGTCCCATTCTGTCTGCGTCAATTCATACTTGTCGCGTGTTTTTTTGTTGTACTCCTCTTGAGAGTGCGCATGGACTTGGCGATCATTTTGCGTGGCAACGAACTGATCATCATCCCGGGAGAAGTTATGCAGCGTGGTGACATTACCGCCATTTTTGTCTTCAAACATTGCCATAGAGAGCCCGAAGGGCCCGATGATTTGAGACAGAACCTGTTGCTGGCAATCATCAAACAACTTCTGCAGACGCTCTTCTTTCAGCGCAGTCATTGGTTTAGTCATGACATTTCAACTGTACTTCGGTCGCCAGCCATTCGCTGAAAGTACTACTGACCAGGCACCGCTCTTGCACATCATGTGAAACTTCGATCACTTGCCCCACTTTACCGTCTGCATCGGGATCTAAATCCAGGCACAGGTGGTCACCTCGGCCGTTGGATACGAAAGGTACCCAGCCAAGACGCCACCAGCCGGTCTTGATGCCGCATTCGGGGTCACTATCGCGATCTTCAAACTCTCCTTGCTCCAGCAAGTCACGCCAAGCGCACCACTCGGACTCAATCTGTTCTGCGCTCAGGTAGCGGCCTTGTGTGAACAGGCTACCGGCTTTCCCGTTTTGGCCATCATGAACCTTCAAACACTCGGTAAACATGGTCGGCAGTGTCTGAATCGCCCCTAGTTTCGTAGACACCTCCAAGCCTTAAAATGAGGCCCATTAGGAGGTGCCATGAGCAACCAGCG
>NZ_NQKQ01000044.1 GCF_002269505.1 Pseudomonas fragi
CGTTTGGGTGGGCGGGGTTTAAATCTATATGAGAATTACTATAAATTACATCTGCAAAAGTGCCATCATCACGCCGCTATCCCATTAGATCTGTTGCTGCGCTCATGGAGTGTTGCCGCTGCTGTTGCGGCCAGGAGTCCTGTTGGAAAACTACTATCGCGAACTGGTGGGCTTTTTGAGTGCCAGGCTGGGCAATGCCCAGGCGGCCGAAGATGTGGTGCATGACGCTTATGTGCGGGTGCTGGAGCGTTCAAGCGACGAGCCGATCGCGCAGCCGCGTGCTTTTTTGTACCGCACCGCACTAAACCTGGTGATCGACGGCCACCGGCGCAGCAGCCTGCGCCAGGCCGAGCCACTGGAAGTGCTGGACAGCGAAGAACGTTTTTACAGCCCCTCGCCTCAACTATTGATGGACCATGACCAGCGTCTGGACATGCTCCAGAAAGCCCTCGCCGAGCTACCTGCAGCGTGCCGCGAGTGTTTTCTGCTGCGCAAGATCGAAGGCTTGTCGCACCCTGAAATCGCCGAACGCCTCGGGGTGTCGCGCAGTGTTGTAGAAAAACATATCGTCAACGCCATGAAGCATTGCCGGATCCGCATCCGGCAATGGGACAACGCCTGAACCGCTCCAATAAAGCCGGTTGTATGACATTTCAGTGATGAAACTGAACTCTGCCTGAAGAACTTCCTGATTTGCATAACGTAAACATTTCCAGGGTTTAATCTTCAACACGTCGCGCATAAGCAGCTGGCATCTTGATCGGGCTGTCGCGGCCTGATTGCGCAAGTCCACTTATAGATACAGAAGCGAATGTGATTAACGCCCCGCGAGTGGCAGATCGCAGCACGTTGTATGCGCGTGCCTTTTGGCTCGCTCTCGAGATTTAACCCATGAACGACGGTCCCAGATCAATGCCGGCTGCGCAGGAACTCTGCATGGGGTGAGCGCGGGCGGCGCAGGAGCAGCACCATGAAACTCTCCCTGAAAGAATTTTTCGCCGGCTTTCTGCGCACGCGCCATATCGGTCGGCATTTCCGTCGCCTGGCCTTGCTCGACAGCCTGACCAACACCACGGTCAACCGCGAAGTACCGCCCACACTGGCACAAACGCTGGTGGCCGCCGCCAACAGTGACAGCGCGGTATTGATCGACAACCTGGGCACCCACACCGACGGTCTGAGCGAGGCCGAGGTCGATGTGCTGCGCGAGCGTCACGGGCTCAATGAAGTCGAGCACGAGCAACCGCTCAGCCCCTGGGTGCATGTGTGGCATTGCTACAAAAACCCGTTCAACTTGTTGCTGACCTTGCTGGCCGCAGTCTCTCTGGCCACGGATGACATTCAGGCCGCGGTCGTGATTGGCACCATGGTGGTGTTGTCGACCTTGCTGCGTTTTTGGCAGGAGGCCAAGTCCAACAAGGCTGCCGACGCGCTCAAGGAAATGGTGAGCAACACCGCGACAGTGATGCGTCGCGACTTCAGTGCCGATGCTTCGCCCATGTTCGGCAAGTTTTCGGGTGCTGCACGCCAAATCAGGGGCGCGCAACGTATCGAACTGCCGATCAAGCAGTTGGTGCCTGGCGACCTGATCGTGCTGTCTGCCGGGGACATGATTCCGGCCGATTGCCGGGTGCTCAGCGCCAAGGACTTGTTTGTCAGCCAGGCAGCGATGACGGGCGAATCCATGCCGGTGGAGAAGTTCGCGCGTCAGTTTGACAATCAGACCAGCAACCCGCTGGAACTGGACAATATTCTGTTTATGGGCACCAACGTGGTGTCGGGAGCGGCCACGGCGGTCGTGCTGACCACCGGTAACAACACCTATTTCGGTGCGCTGGCACAGCGGGTCGGAGCCACTGAACGCGGTGCTACCTCATTTCAGGCCGGGGTTAACAAAGTCAGCTGGTTGCTGATTCGCTTCATGTTTGTGATGGCACCGCTGGTGCTGTTTATCAACGGTTTCACCAAGGGCGACTGGACTGAAGCCTTGCTGTTCGCGCTCTCGGTTGCGGTGGGGCTGACCCCGGAAATGCTGCCGATGATTGTGACCTCGACGCTGGCCAAGGGCGCCGTATTCCTTTCGCGTAAAAAAGTCATCGTCAAACGCCTGGATGCCATCCAGAACTTTGGTGCGATGGATGTGCTGTGCACCGACAAAACCGGGACGCTGACCCAGGACAAGATTTTTCTGGCCCGCCATGTCGATGTCTGGGGGCAAGAGTCGGACGACGTACTGGAAATGGCCTACCTCAACAGCTACTACCAGACCGGGCTGAAAAACCTGCTGGACGTTGCGGTGCTGGAGCATGTTGAGGTGCACCGTGAACTGAACGTGGGGACGGCTTTTGCCAAGGTGGATGAAATTCCGTTCGACTTCACCCGTCGGCGCATGTCCGTGGTGGTGGTCGAGCAGGACCGGCCGCATGTGCTGATTTGCAAAGGGGCTGTCGAAGAAGTGCTGTCTGTGTGTAAGACCGTACGCCATGGCGACCAGGAAGAAGCCCTTGGCGATGAACTGCTGGCGCGTATTCGCCAGGTGACCGCAGCATTCAACGAAGAGGGTCTGCGCGTTGTGGCCGTGGCTGCGCGATCCATGCCTGAAGGGCGTGAAACCTACAGCTTGAGCGATGAGCAGGATCTGACGTTGATCGGCTATGTAGCATTCCTCGACCCGCCCAAAGAGAGCACTGCGCCAGCACTTAAAGCGTTGGCCGAGCACGGGGTTGCGGTTAAGGTACTGACCGGTGACAACGAGCTGGTCACGGCCAAGATTTGCCGTGAAGTGGGCCTTGAGCAGCAAGGCTTGCTGATGGGCAATGATATTGAGCGCATGAGCGATGCCCAACTGGCCGTGGCGGTGGAGACCACCAACGTGTTCGCCAAGCTGACACCGACGCACAAGGAGCGCATCGTGCGCTTGCTCAAGGCCAATGGCCATGTCGTCGGCTTTATGGGCGACGGCATCAACGATGCCCCGGCGCTGCGTACGGCAGATATCGGGATCTCGGTGGACAGTGCCGTGGACATCGCCAAGGAAGCTGCCGACATCATCCTGCTGGAGAAAAGCCTGATGGTGCTGGAGGAGGGCGTGCTGGAAGGGCGCAGAACCTTTGCCAACATGCTCAAGTACATCAAGATGACGGCCAGTTCGAACTTCGGCAATGTGTTCTCGGTGCTGGTGGCCAGTGCGTTCATTCCGTTTTTGCCGATGTTGCCGATGCACCTGCTGGTTCAGAACCTGCTCTATGACGTGTCCCAAATCGCTATTCCATTCGATAACGTCGATGAGGAAATGCTGAAAAAACCACAGCGCTGGCAGCCCGCGGACGTAGGCCGTTTCATGCTGTTTTTTGGGCCCATCAGTTCCCTTTTCGACATCCTGACTTTTGGCTTGATGTGGTATGTGTTCAAGGCCAACAGCCCTGAACACCAGACCCTGTTCCAGTCAGGCTGGTTTGTGGTCGGGCTGCTCACGCAAACACTGATCGTGCACATGATTCGCACGCCGAAAATTCCGTTCCTGCAAAGCCGCGCTGCGATGCCGCTGATGGTCATGACCGGGGTGATCATGGCGGTGGGCATCTTCCTGCCAATGGGGCCGTTGGCGGGCTACTTCAAATTGCAGGCATTGCCGCCGCTGTACTTTGTGTTCCTGCCCATGATCTTGCTGGCCTACATGGCACTGACCCAGGCCGTGAAAGGCTTTTATATTCGCAGGTTTGGCTGGCAATAAGACCTTGCCCGGCCAGTTGGCTGGCGACACTGCAGTCTTTTGTTTTTTACGTGGGCCTTAGCATTAAAGTGCCGGCTTGATGAATCAACAGACTGCAGTGATTTACTTCCCACCATTTGGAAGTTTAAGAAAAATCGCACAGAACGTGTAGTTTTTTCCCTTCTCGTAGATCGTATTCGATTGGTGATTATGCGCGGCGCGATTTCGAACGGGCTTGAGTGCGTTGTGTGCAAATATTGTGGGAATAGTGGACGCTTATTACAGGATTTATCCTATAATTTTAGTATCACTCATTCGGTTGTTTTTTTGAAAATAACCAATCGAGTCTATTCAAAACGATACATTTGTGCCTGACATACGCTGATGCCCGGCTTACTACCAGAGGGTTAAATGTATGAAAGTGTTGATTGCCGATGATCATCCACTTATTCGATCGGCGATGAAGTTGTTGCTGGAGAGTGATGGCCATGTCGTGGTGGCTGAAGCGGACAATGGTGCTGATGCTGTTCAATTGGCGCGCAAGCACAATGTTGACTTGATCATCCTTGATATCACCATGCCAGGCTTGGATGGACTGGAAGTGATCAACAGAATCAGGGTTTCGGAGGTTAAAAGTCGCATTTTGGTGGTTACGTCCCAATCCCCCCTGTTTTATTCACAGCGGTGCATGAAGGCGGGAGCGGCAGGCTTTATTACCAAAGGTCAGGATCTCACTGAGTTGATGAGAGCGATAAAAATAATCATGGATGGCTATACCTTTTTTCCATTCTTGGCCGCCAGCTCAGTACGAAGCAGTGATGCAAATATGAGCGACATAGAAATGATACAGAATTTATCGGCGCGAGAGTTGTACATACTGCAACAGCTTGCCCGAGGTCTGAGCAATAAGAAAATTGCTGAAGATATGATTCTTAGCAGCAAAACCATCAGTACTTACAAGGCGCGCCTTATCGAAAAGCTGAATATAAAATCGGTCGTCTACTTGGCTGAATTTGCCAAGCGTAATGATTTGATTTAATTGAAAATCCTTATGCTTCTGGGGCTTGTCGGACTACTCTTGGTCCTTGGGCAGCCCAATGCAGCCGCTGAGCAAAATGTGCAAACCTTGCGCTTGGTGGGGCGCTCCAATGTTGAAGCGTACAACGTGATACTTGCGCAATCCGACAGGCAGTGGCTCAAGCAGCATGGATCTTTGCGCCTTGGCATCTCTGCACCAGACTACGGCCCTTTTGAAATGACGGTAAACGGTCAGGACTTTGAAGGCTTGACGGCCGACTACGCCCAACTGCTGTCGCAATTGCTGCGCACAAAAATCGAGATCAAGCGTTATCCTTCAAGGCCGCAGGCGATAGAAGCGCTCAAGCTGGGTGAGCTGGATTTATTGAGCAGTTCCAATGGTTTCGAGGCTCAATATTCTGAACTGGTGTTAAGCCGTTCGTACGCAGACGATTCGCCCGCTCTGGTGACTCGCAGCATTAACCAGGAGCGTCCGCCAGCAGATCTGGCGGGGCTGCGAGTGGCCATGCTATATCACTATTTGCCGCCACAAAAGGTCAAGGACTTCTATCCCAAAGCTACCTTGCAGTTGTATCCGTCAACCCTCACAGCTATTGGCGCAGTGGCGTTTGGCCAAGCGGATGTTTACCTTGGGGATTTTATTAGTGCCAATTATCTGATTCACAAGAATTACCTGAACAACGTGCATTTGTCCGACTTCTCTAGACTGGAAGACAACCCCTTTGCATTTGCGATGAGTCGTTATAATCCGGTGTTGTTGCGTATCGTCAATACAGCTCTGGCAGCGATTCCTCCCAGTGAGCGCATGATGATTCTGCGCCGTTGGAGCTTCGACGGGCAACAAGTCTATACCCCATGGCGGTTTACTCCTGCTGCCAGCGAGCAGCGCTGGATCGATGAGCATCCGCGGTTAAAAGTGGTCATTTATGATGCGTTCCAGCCACTGTCATTTTTTGATGATCAAGGCACGCTTAAAGGTTTGATTGTCGATCTTTTATCCAGCATCAGTACGCACACTGGGCTTCATTTCGAGACGGTGAGTGTGCGGACGTTGGCGCAGGGGATTGAGATGGTCAAGTCGGGCAAGGCTGATGTGTTGGGCATTGTCACGAGCAGTATCGCCTGGGAAAATCAAATGAGCTTTACTCGGCCCTATCTCACAACCCCTTTCGTGCTCATCTCCCGTATCGGGCCAGATAGTCCTCAAACCCTGGATGAAATGGCTGGCCGGCGTGTCGTGATGGTTCGCGGCAATGTACTGCGCGACTTTATTGTGCATAACTACCCGCAGGTTCAGATTCTGGAGGCAGACAACCCGCCTGAGGCCCTGGCCATGGTGGCAGAGGGAAGCGCTGATGCCGCGATCAACGCGTTGGTCAGTGCACGTTATCTGGTTTCGCGGCGCTTTGAACATCAGCTCACAATCACCAGCACCGTAGGCACGCAACCCGAGCAGATCGGTTTTGCCACTGCCGGCAATGATCAGCAGTTGAACTCCATTCTGGACAAGGCGTTGCTCAATATTACTCCAGGAGAATTGAGTGATCTGACTGCTCGTTGGCTCACTGATACACCGGAGGTTGAGAGCTATTGGCTGCGCAATCGTCCTGCAATTGTTCAGGGGTTTGCCATTGCAGCAGCTTTGCTACTGGTTGCGATTGTATGGATTACCTACTTGCAGAGAGTCATAGGCAGGCGCCAGCAACTGGTGAATGAGTTGAATGCTGCCAAGCAAAGTGCCGATGCGGCAAACCGGGCAAAGACCATATTTCTGGCAACCATGAGTCATGAAATCCGCACCCCCATGAATGCAATGAGCGGGGCTTTTTGTATAAAATGCTAAGATCCAGTATTTCCGGGGCTTTGAGAGCATTATGACCGTCAAAAATTCACTGCCTAGGGCGTTCTCTGACGTGTTCAGAGACGATGAAACAATCAACGTGTACAGCTACATACGTTTTTCGTCCAAAGCTCAAAAATTAGGTTTTAGTGAGGTTCGACAGCTTGAACAACTCAATCGCTTTTTCGAGCAGTACCCTACCGCTCGACAGGTCGAACGGTACGAAGACCTCGGTGTCTCAGCGTTCAAAGGCAAAAATCTGAAAAGTGGTCAGCTCGCAAAATTTGTTGAACGTATCAAGTCAAAAGAAATTCTGCCGAACGCTTTGCTTTTAGTCGAGTCATTCGACAGGATTAGTCGAGTCGGCGGGTATGACGCATTAGAACTTATTATCTCAATCATTCAAGCGGATTGCGCAATCTATACATTGTTCGACAATCGACTTTATTCAAAACGGAAAAAAGATAGCAGTGTTGATATAAGTCTTATTCAAAACATTCTTGAACGTGCGAATGATGAGAGTAGAAACAAAAGCGACCGTATTTCAGACGCAAAAGCCCGAAACCTTTTAAAGGGCGAGAACGGCGGCATTATAACTAAGCGCTGTCCTTTCTGGGTTGACTATGCAGATGGGAAATTCGTTTTAAACGAACACGCCGAAGCCGTAAAGCGTGCCACAGAGTTATGCTTTGATATTGGCTTTCAATCTATTGCCAAAGAGCTTAATCAAGAGGGGCATCCTAGAAAATATTCGGCCAAGACCATAAGCAATATTCTTCACCAGCATGCAATATACGGTTCATATATTGCTATGGAGTGGGATGCAGGGAAGCCAATACAAATTAAGAAAGAGATAAAAGGCTATTATCCCGAACTTATCAGTGAGTCAGAGTTCCACAGGATTAGCGCAAAGCTCAAAGAACGGCAAGACCCATCATTAGCAGGTCGAAAAGCAAACGAATTCAGAAATATTTTGCGTGGCTTGGTCTTTTGTAAGTGTGGTTCAACGTTTCGTTATCACTCACAAAGAAGTGTATATATTGATTTGGTTTGTCTTGCTTCGACCGTAGGAAAATGCGCATACGCAACGCCCGGAAAAGGCGTCAGGCATAGGTATGCACTTGTAGAGTCAATATTTCTAGCCTATCAATCACTAATCCCATTTCACCAAATTATCGTCAAAACAGATGATATTAAAGCGCTTGAAAAAGAGCATGAGGAAATTTCTGGATTAATAATCCTAAAAGAGAAAGCGCTAGGCAATAATTTTGCCATTCTCGAAAAATCCTCTGAAAGCGCTCAAAAGTATATTTTGAGTAGGATTAATGAGGTGAGTCATGAGCTAGATAAGCTGAAAGCAGATGAGCATAAATTAAGCCTTAAAATAAACTCAATGCATTTAGCAAGCAAATCCGACTTTAATGTGGTGGAAATTTACCGCCTATTGCTAACAGAAAGAGGACGCATCAAGATAAATAATTTCCTTCACTCGCAAAAAATCAAACTCATTATAAATCCAATCAAAAAGAAATTCTTCGAGCTTGACATTTACCATGCTGAGGAAAAACTAGATACGATTGATGTTACGCCGGACGGTTACACCGCTCGATATAAACCCCATCTGAAATGACGCATATCCAGCCCTAAAACGCACCCAATCAAGATTGGGCACCTTTTAGGGCTTTGAAAAAAAATCAATATCCCCCTTGAAAATTCGAAATACAGCCCAATATAGTATAGTGGCCAAATAATGGCTCGACATAAAATAACCAAGAGGCTTTTAAATGGCTAAATACTATTTTGTAACTGATGTATTGGAGAAGACCGATACTCCATCAGTTTTCAAGGACGTTCATAAGATTGGTTCAATTCCAGCTTATCCCGGCATCTATAAGTGCCAGAGCTGTGGATATGAGGATGTGATTAATCGGGAGTGTGAGAAGTTCCCACCCTGCTCTAACTGCTCTGCTAAGAAAGGCGCCAACACTTGGAAACTCTTGGTGCAAGCTACCGATGATTGATGCTTAAACGATGGTGGACTTCCCAAGTCCACCATCTTGCAAGCAGCCCGAACAAATTCGGGCAGGCTGGACAAATCCAGCAAAAAGCAAACCCATACAAGTATGGGTAAGCTGAACAAGTCCAGCTTAAAAGCAAAAGCATTAATCCATATGCTAATATTTATGTGCGGCCTCTTTTAACCCGTTGGGCTTACCACCACACTTAACTTCGTTAAGACGCTTCGCTTGCGGTAGTAAGCACGGGTTCCTTGCCAGAATGGCAGAAGCAAAAGCCGCATTAATACAATAATCAATATGAGGATGAAATGAATGACAAAAAAATAACATCAATGATATTCAAGACATTGAACTATACGAATGAAATCAAGAAGCAATCCAGCAGTGGCGGTCGCCGCCAGTTATTTAAAAGCCTTCGGCACTCTCTGCGCATACCGGCAAGTCAACCGAAAAAACTTGAATGGTTCGATGAACAATCCCACCTAAATTTAATCTGGCAACCTGATACGGGCACGTTAAAACTCGACGATTATCCAAAGGAGCAGAGGGAAACCCTACTCGCCAAAATAACAGATGAAGCAGAAGCCCCTACTATCGTTAACGACAATAGGTCTGAATTACTTGAATTAAGAAGCAAGTTAAAAAACAAAGTCAAGAATGCAAGCAAAAAAGAAACAGATGAAGGCAGCATTATTGCTTTTCAAAACATACTCAACGTGAAAGGTGTTGTAGATACGGAACAACTTTTGTCTAACCTTGACCAGTTCGAGATAAAGAGGAAAGCCCAGAAACTCGACACAGCAAGAAAATTTCTTGAATGCCACAATGAAATTGAACGTGGCCCAAAAGCGCTCATCAGGAAAAACCAAGCCGTTATTCAAGAGGCTTTCTTTAAATTCCCCTCTAAAAATGAAGTTTCAGGAATTAGCGCCGAAGGTAGGATTAACCTAATCAAAGACTTTTATCAGCAAGTTTTTTCAGACTATCCCATTCATTTCATAGTGCTGCATGGAGATGAAGACATTAATCTAAAAGACCATAGCGACCATCCTCATATTTTTATCTCAACCAAGAGTAACAAGACTGGACGTTATGACTTACGTGAAACGCAAATCAAAAAAGTTAACTCCTACCTAAAAAAGCATCGCCCAGGAACAGAATTGATTGGCGAGACACCTGATTTCTTGGAGTCGCAATTACTATTTGGATATTTACAGGATATGTTTTACGCATACACGAACAATAGGCTATTGAAAAACACATCTTTTTACGCACAAAAAAACGAGAAGACAGAGGGGCATATGAACACGCTCCGCCACATTAACGGGGAAGCTAAAAAGCCAAAATCAGAACGTGCATTTAATCTTTATGAGTTAGTAAAACTAAAAAAGGCGGAAGCCGAAAATGCTTTGAGGCTCGCACAAGAAAAAACACATGAGGCTACTCACTATGTACATAAAGCACAAAAATACGTCAAAACACAGATGACCAGAGCAGATGATGCCATAGAGCGTCAGAGGCTCGCAGAGAAAGCCACAGCAGAAGAACAGGAGCAAGCAGAAGCTTATCGTAAGAAGAGTCAAAAATACCTGCAAAACATAGCGGATAAGAGCATAGAGTCCGCTCGAATTCAGGGCGAAATCACAAGCCGACTAGCAGAGTTAAAATTGTTCAAGTCAAATCTGGGTGATTTAATAGCGGGAATAGTCGATTGGTTTGATGAGCTATTTAAAGAGAAACGTCAAGACATACAAGATATGTATCTTGAACGAGCTAGAATTGCTTATTTGAAAATACAAGTAAACGATAGAACCGAACGTCAGGAGTTCATCCAAGAAGCAGACAGGGAAATAGACCAGCATCTAAAAATATTAGATGAACATCGCAACCAACTTCCTGAGTTGCCAAAATCGAGTTACATAAAAGGCAAAATAAGGCCCGACTAATAACAAACCACCCGAAGGTGGTTTCGTGTAACACAAATATTTATGATGAATTCACATTGTAGCATTTATTCGCTGCTTATTTTCGCCAAGTTAACACCACTTGACAATACTTGTATCTTTGTTTCTTTTGCAATTGGTGCTTTAACTGCTTTCCCTGACGTTAATTCAACATAGTTCACAACTGCATTTGTACCAACAAGCCTAATACTTTTAAGCACGAGAGACTTACTGGCGCTTGCTTTGGCAGTGATATTGCCATTGCCTACTAGTTTATCTATCGAGCGCGGGAGAACTATTTTAACGTCTGCATTACCTGCCCCAACAACTGATTGGAACTTGCTGATAATGGAGCTTATCTTTTTGGCATCATATGAGCCACTGCTCAAATCATCTATGCTTATAGTCAACTTGTGGCGTTCTTTACCAGCCCAGCCATCCGCAGTCAAATTATTTAAGTACGTGCTAAACGAGTCATCAACCATTAATCGTGATGATGTGAAGTGCATATTACCTAACAGCCCGGTTACTTTCTCAGGTGCTACTGGCGCAACAGTATCCGCTGCACCTTGCGCAGTGCAAGTATTGTCTAAGACAGCCCAATCACCATAAGGATAAGTAATCTCTGACTTACTGTTTGTCGCTTTATAGCGGTAATAGTTTTTAGAACCTGTTTCGTCTAGTCCACAATCCCCAGTTTTGTACTCAATGGACATGTCAGTCATTTGAGCTTCACAGGAGGTTTGGTCGATTGATTTTGTGTTAAATACAGTACTCGATGCTTTGGTTTTCGAGCTGTAAGATGTAACATACTCGCCATATTTATAAACAGCCCCTGTATAACTACCAGCAACTGCTACTAAAAAATCATCACAAGACACTTGTTCTACACCATCTTTTGTTTCAATTCCTTGGGTAGGTATTTCCTTGCAGGTGTTACTCTCCAAAATCTCACGCTGGTGTAACACACTCAGGATATAATCTATTTTACTACCATCAACATCTACAATACTGTAACTATCATCCGTGTAGTATGGCTCCCATTTATAAGTCTTCTTTCCAGTATATCCCTCTGAACACAGTTCTGTTCGCTTGTCTTTGTTGAGTTCTTCATTATTAATAGAGCAACTGTTTTTAATGACGACCCATTTTGAGAAAGCCTTAACAGAGCCATCAGTCCATACATCATAAGTTCTCGATTGTGTTATTTCCCCAGACTGCCCCGCCGAACATGAGCTTTCACGATATTGATTTTCGGACTGTAATTTTATCGGTGCGCATGTTCTGCTTGTTTCTACAAATCCTAATACGTTCCTTATAGAGCCGTCCGACCATACATCATAACTTTGCTTGGTGTTAATGATGCCACTCGGTTGCGCGGCAGGACACGATTCCGTAGCGTAATCATAATCTGTGCGAACATATGTAGGTGCGCATGTTCTGCTTGTTTCTACAAACCCTGAAATATTCCTTATAGAACCATCTGACCATACATCATAACTTTGTTTGGTATTAATAATACCGATTGGTTGCGCAGCAGAACACGAATCCGTAGCGTAATCATAATCTGTGCGAACATATGTAGGTGCGCATGTTCTACTTGTTTCTACAAATCCTGAAATGTTCCTTATAGAACCATCTGACCATACATCATAACTTTGCTTGGTGTTAATGATGCCACCTGGTTGCGCGGCAGGACACGAATCCGTAGCGTAATCAAAATCTGTGCGAACATATGTAGGTGCGCATGTTCTGCTTGTTTCTACAAACCCTGAAATGTTCCTTATAGAACCATCCGACCATACATCATAACTTTGCTTGGTATTTATAATTCCATTTGGTTGTGTAGGCGGGCAGGCTTGCGTCCCATAATCATATTTTGTTTCAGTATAAGTTGGTGCTGAATTGACGCAGCTTCTGGTGACAGTAGTTACTCCCCAAGCGTAGTCTTTTTTCAACCTATAAACTATATCGCTATCTGACCATTCGGCATTCAAATATTCTTGAGTTTTTACTGTTGCTGGCTTGCATTTAGTCCAGTGCCATTTTTGCATCTCCATATAAAGAGAAATAGAACCAGACTGTCCAGATGGGCAAGATAGGACTGCACGACATTTATACTGAGCATTGCTGCCAGAGCCACCATCAGCGTAAGCATTAGATATGGCGAGAAAAAAAACAGAGGTGATTATTGTTTTTATTATTTTCATTTTTAATCAATTTGCGTATACCTTAATTGTATCACGCAAACGAAAAAAGGCGTTCCACTCGATATGGCACGCCTATTCGCACAAACTATGATTTTACTTTTTTGCTAGTGCCGGTGTTTCTTTGCTTGTAGCTGTGTCAGGGTTTTTGACTAGCTTATAGTCCTTCCAGACGTACATAGGGGGCTTAGTGATTTTAACTACGCTACCGCCACCGTTGTTCGGATTGCCGCTACCGTTACCACCAGCCAAGGCGCTGAATGAAATCATGGCACTAATAACTAAAACAAAGCAATTTAACTTTTTCATAATAACTACCTTCTCATATGTATAGAGTTGCATTTTTCAAGTGAATGTAAATAGCAGACCTCTGATAAAAGGAAATCAGTTATTCAATGCGCCACGTATTACTGACCGTATAGAGCTGGATACTTGGCTTTTAGCGGTGTTGCTTGCTTCTTTGACCATATCCCCAAGAAATGACGAGCCTTCATCAGCGACGGTTTGCTGAGCCGTTCCAGTGGTGCTGGTAACGCTTGCGTTGGATTGGTTCTGCTGTGGAAGGAGCGACCCTGCCTGCTGTTGCAATTCTGCACAGCCGGTCATTCCCACGACTCCAAGTCCTAACAGCACTGACATAACTGTCTGTTTCATAAGGTAATCCCTTGCCAATCCAACCGAACCACTCGACTAGACGAAACGTGACTATACGAGAAATGTCTAATAAATAGCAATAGACTAGCCAGATTATGACCTTCTAGGCTCAAAGGATAGGTGTAAGTATCTGATTTTAAGGAATTTTCCTCATGACTCAGAGAGCGACGGTTGCCCTTGGCAAGCGAATCAAGGAGTTACGACTAGCCAAAGGATGGACACAAGCAGAGTTAGCGGAAGTCTTGGGATGTGAAGCAATGACGGTTAGCCGTTATGAGCGAGGTGAATACGCCCCAAGCATTGAGGTTTTAGAGCAAATCTCGCTTGCTCTGAACGCCTCATTGGACTTGTTTTTCGTGAGCCAGGAACAACCTGCTCCGACGAGTTCAAACCTTCGGCATGACCTTTGTGACATTGCTTATCAGGCAGATGAGGAGGCACTACGTGAAATTGTTGGTGCAGCTAAAAAAATACTTTCTAATAAGTAAAAATCAAAAACCCCCTTTTGGGGGGCTTTGAACTTAATAAATCACAACTGAAAAATTAAAACGGAATATCGTCATCGAAAGAAACAGGTACTTTCGGTATAGACTTCTTCGCAGAGAACTTACTTATAGCTGCCTTAACTTCCTCTTCGTTTGAAAGTATGTAATCAATTCCGTCTGAGGTGACAGAGTAGGCGTAATATTCATAATGTGCATCAGTACAAATTGATTTTTCAATCAGCCCAAGCCGCTCTAATTTAACTGCGGCTATGGTGAAAAAAGATTGACTATTTTTCTCATTGAAAATTTCGCTGGATGGGACACCTTCTGTAAGGTGAACACCCCTTTCAAATATACCGGAGAGAAGACGAAGTTCATTTTCTCCAACACGATAATCAAAACCAGTCTTCTTTGTTCTTGCTTTTATAATATTCTCATCCTCGGTTGCTAAACCAAGACGTGCAATCTCTTTTTTGATTTTAATACAGGGCGCCTGTACCGCTTGCGTCAGGTCACCATCACGCCTATTTCCGTCAAAATCAGCAGGGGTCAAGCCTAACAAATCTGTCGGAAAGTGCATGTCAACACCTCTCGGCTTTATGATAAAGCACCGTTCTCTATTCAAACTGCCAATAAAAACACCAAGTTCAAACAATACGTTATCACGAGCAATAAGATGATTTTGCTCTCTGATGGTAGAAAGGTCATCTGGGGTGAAAACAAAAACTGCAAAATCGACCGTTCTCGACTTTTCCATCAAGTCATCTATTGTGAAAGATGAGAGTCCAAAACTATCCTTCCAATGAACTAATTCTGCATCATAGTCCATGCATTCAATAATGGCGTTCGCTACGTTGAGGCCTTCAACAGATGATGCTATAAATACCCTAGGCTTTTTCATTCTCGCCGCGTCCTTCCTCACTGATAGACGTATCTTCTACACAGCTTCATGACCTGTCAATCGGCAAAAAAACAAAACCCCTTAAATTTGCGATTCAAGAGGTAAATGTTACGCTGTACAAAGGAGTAGAAATTCCGGGGCGACCAACCTAATCATTTCTACATTTAACTAACTGTATATTCAATATAACATTTTAAGTTAACGTAGCAAGAGCCTGCCTCAAAGTTCTCTCCTAAAAAACTAAAATAATTAGAGGAGAATATGAGTTTCAAAACAAATCCAGAACCAATGCACTATCATAGCGAAGACAGAGACGGTAAATGTTCTATCCTTCAACGACCATCGAAAGATGTTTACAGCCAAAAAACATTCATGCTGTCAGACATAAAGAAATTTATAGACTCTTATGCTGGCCAACTTGATACTTGGATAGGTCAGAATGAATTCAATCGATACAATCGAAAACTAATAAACCTTGAAAGATTGGTTGTGGCCTTTTCCGACCTTGACACGGCGGTCTCAAGGAACAAGTGCAACACCTGATGTAAGGTGTTGCCATGTCTACCCAATACAAACACTTGAGT
>NZ_NQKQ01000045.1 GCF_002269505.1 Pseudomonas fragi
GAAATACAAAACGCCCGATGCGGTGCATCGGGCGTTTTGAGACTGAAATTGGTGTAAACCTATTTCAGGACTAGACATCTATTAAAAGCCCCTCACCCTGGCCCTCTCCCTTTGGGAGAGTGCCAGGGTGAGGGTCGCAAGGCAATTACCGTTGCGAAACCTGCCCTGCTTCGACCTGCGCCGGCTTCCAGCCCAACAACTGCTGCTTGTAACCATGACTGGCGCCTTGGTAATAGGCAATCGCCCGTTCAATCAATGGATCGGTCGCCGGTACCCGCGATTCAATACTGGTGCTCAGTGCATCATCATGGCGGCGCAGCCCCTGACGCGGGCTGAGAATGGCCAGGTCTTTGCCGTCAAACAAACCCAGATGCTGGTAGTTACCCACCACTACCCGTGGCGGTAGCGGGTTGTCCTGCAACAGGTTGCGGCCAAAGAAAGTCGACTGGTAGTCCAGGTTCAACAAACCGAGCAAGGTCGGCGCCAGGTCGATCTGGCTGGCCAGTTGCGAGTTTTCACGGGCTTCGATCAGCTTGGGCGCATAGATAAACAGCGGGATCTGGTAGTTGGTGATCGGCAAGTCTTCCTTGCCGGCACTGCCTGCCGTGTGATCAGCCACGAAGACGAAGATCGTGTTATCGAACC
The DNA here is from genome assembly GCF_002269505.1 of Pseudomonas fragi. GTDB lineage: Bacteria > Pseudomonadota > Gammaproteobacteria > Pseudomonadales > Pseudomonadaceae > Aquipseudomonas > Aquipseudomonas fragi_D. The sequence goes on from NZ_NQKQ01000045.1 coordinate 646, forward strand.
AGGGTTTTTTACGCGCATCGTTAAGGAATTGGCCGATGGCGTAGTCAGTGTATTTAACCGCGCCGTCGCGACCATTGCCCGACTTGATGTCGATCCGGCCTTCAGGGTAGGTGTAAGGGCGGTGGTTGGAAGTGGTCATCAACTGCAGCAAAAACGGCTTTTGTTGTGCGTAATTGGCATCGGCCAGTTTCAGGGTTTCGCGGTACAGGTCTTCGTCAGCCATGCCCCAGGCATTTTTGAAATGGATATCGGCTTCATTCACGCTGCTTTGGTCGACAACGCGGTAACCGTTGCCGCTGAAGAAGGCGTTCATATTGTCGAAGTAACCGCGCCCGCCATAGACGAACACGCTGTCATAGCCCACGCCATTGAGCTGCTGGCCGAGGCTGGCAAAGCCGCTTTCACGACCGATACGCTTGACGATGGAGCGCCCCGGCGTCGGCGGAATAGCCAGGGTAATGGCTTCCAGGCCGCGGTCGGTGCGGGTGCCGGTGGCGTAGAAATTGTTGAAGTACAGGCTCTCTTTGCGCAACTGATCCAGGTTCGGCGTCAGGTTGCGGCCATCACCGTTGCTGCCCAGGTACTTGGCGCTGAGGCTTTCGATGGTCACCAGCACGATATTGGGTTGGCGCACAGTACCGGGGTTGTCGATATTGCGGCGGATATCCAGCGGGTCCTGGCCAACAAAGGTGGCGTTGGGTTCGGTCAGTTCGGTACGCAGCTGACTGGCCACCACGTCGGTGGGCAGGCTGGCGTAAAACTGCTGGTAGTCCAGTTCATTGTTACGGAATGCAGCGAAGAACTGGTATGGGCCGTTGCTTGCCAGTTCATGCTGATAGGCGTTGCCGCCCTGGCCACGCGGACCGTCCTGGTCGAGCAGTTGCAGGCTCAGGCCAGCAACCAGCAACAGGCCGGCGAAGGTCGCCAGACGACCGCCAAAGGATGGCAGCGGGGCTTTCATGGCCGCGTTGAACGGCTTGCGCAGTGCAAGGCTGAGCACAATGGCCGCGAGGGCGATAGCGCTGAGCAGGATGCCGATCGGGTAGGACTCCATCACGTTATTCAGTACTTCATCGGAGTAGACCAGATAGTCCACGGCAATAAAGTTGAAGCGCACACCGAACTCGTCCCAGAACAGCCACTCGGCTACGGCGGTGAACAGCATGGCAAACAGGCTGACGGTCAGCAGGCCTTGCAGAAACCATTGATGGCCACGTCGACGCCACAGCGCAGGCGGACACAGCAGCAGATAAAGGCCCAGGGGCACTGCGGCATAGGTCAGGAAACCGAGGTCGTAGAGCAGACCGATCCCGAACACCGGCAGCCAGTTGTTGCCGGCTTCTCCCAGGTGGGTGACCAGCAGGACGCCTCGGGTAATCAAAAAGGTCGCCAGCCAACAGCCAGTCAACAATAGGAGGTAGCGCATAGGCGCGGTGTGCAACAGACGCATTGTTTGTTTTTCCTTAAACGCGGGAACGCGGGAGGCTTTATTTCGGGGGAGCGGGAGTGTGCGCGCGCCACTGTATTGAGTTTGTGAACCGATAGTAAAAAAAATGTCATTTCTGTGAGAGCTATAACTAAATTGTCTGAGCGCCCTGTGGTGCTGGCCCTGCGCTGTTGTTGGCCTTAAGCTGCGCGGGCCAAGACGGCCGTAACTGTGAACGGAGAGAGTGCCCATGCGAATTCTATTGGTTGAAGACAACCGCGATATCCTCGCCAACCTTGCCGACTACCTGGGTCTCAAGGGCTATACCGTTGATTGCGCGCAGGATGGTTTGTCGGGCCTGCACCTGGCGGCCACCGAGCATTACGACCTGATTGTGCTCGATATCATGTTGCCCGGCATCGACGGCTACACCCTGTGCAAGCGCCTGCGCGAAGATGCCCGGCGCGATACGCCGGTGATCATGCTGACTGCCCGCGATCAGCTGGACGACCGCCTGCAAGGTTTCAAGTCAGGTGCCGATGACTATTTGCTAAAACCCTTTGCCCTGTCGGAACTGGCCGCCCGCATCGAGGCAGTTTTGCGTCGCGCCCAGGGTGGCGGGCGCCGCGAGTTGCAGGTCGGCGAGTTGCGCTACGACCTCGATACCCTGGAAGTGACCCGTGAAGGCCGTCTGCTCAAACTCAACCCGGTGGGCTTGAAACTGCTGGCGGTACTGATGCAGAAAAGCCCCCACGTGTTGCGCCGCGAAGTGCTGGAAGAAGCCCTGTGGGGCGACGATTGCCCGGACAGCGACAGCCTGCGCAGCCACGTCCATCAATTGCGCCAGGTCATCGACAAACCGTTCGACAAGCCTCTGTTGCACACCGTACATGGCGTGGGCTATCGCCTCGCCGAGGTTCGTGATGGAGTTTAGGCAAAGTCTTTCCCAGCGGATCATCATCGCTTTTGCATTGATGAGTGCGCTGGTGGCAGGCACATTCGCTGTGGGCATTATTGCCACCGTGCATCTGGTCGAAGAGAAACTCATATCGGCAGGGCTGGGTGGGGATTTGCAGCGCCTGTTGCTGATGGACAACGGCGCGGAGTGGAACCATCGCCCCAAGCCGAGCCAGCTGTTTTATTTCAGTGGCGGGCGTGGCGACTTTGCCCTGCCCAAGGATCTGCGTCACCTCGACCCGGGCTTTCATGAAGTCTTTCGTGACCAACTGTCGTATCACGCGATGGTGGAAGTGGTCGATGGCCGGCGCTATGTCCTGTTGCAAGACCAGAGCGATTTTGAAGAGCGTGAGCGGGTACTGTTTGCCGTGGTTGCCGTCGGTTTCGTGCTCGCACTGGCGCTGGCGGTCTTTTTGGGCTGGACCCTGGCCCGGCGGGTGATGGCTCCGGTTATCCGTCTGGCGCGCCAGGTTCGCCATCGCGATCAGTTATTGGGGCTGGCACCGCCATTGGCCCCGGATTATGCGGCTGATGAAGTGGGCGAGCTGGCAGTGGCGTTCGATGCCACTCTGGGTCGCTTGCGCGATACCCTGACGCGCGAACGTTTGTTCACCAGTGATGTAAGTCACGAGTTACGTACTCCGCTGATGGTGTTGGCCAGTTCCTGCGAGCTGTTGCTGGAAAGCCCCTCACTGGATCAGCGCAGTCGCTCGCAGGTCGAGCGTATTTCCCGCGCCTGTGAGGAAATGCGCGAACTGGTGCAAACCTTCCTGATGCTGGCCCGTGCCCAGCACGAAGATGCCAGCATGTCGCCAACGGTGACCCTGACCACTGTGGCCGAAGGCCTGATCAGCCTGTGGCGCGAGCCGATAGAGGCAAAGGGCCTTGAGCTGATCTACGAACCCGGCAATCCGCTGGATACCCGCTATAACGCCACTTTTCTGCATGCCGTTATGGGCAACTTGCTGCGCAATGCGCTGCATTACACCGACAGCGGGTTTATCCGGCTGACTCTGGAACCCAGCGGTTTTGTGGTGGAAGACAGCGGCGTCGGTATTCCCGAAGAAAAGCGCCAGGCAATGTTTCAGCCATTTGTGCGCGGCAGCGAAAAACGCGGTGAAGGTCTCGGGTTGGGCCTGTCACTGGTGCAGCGTATCTGCGATAGCCAGGGCTGGCGCGTCACTCTGACCACCATGGAGCCCAACGGCTGCCGTTTTCACGTCGAGCTTGGCCCGGCCGACGTTTGAAACCCCTCCAGCGGCCTGCACTCTGCAGGCCGCTCCCTCCGAAAGTCTACGGGCAAGTGGCCCTACGCCAGTATTTACGCCCTGTAAAACCTTGAAATGTTTGTGCGAATGGTCTGACGGAATTTTCACCTGATGATGACCTGGTGCACACGTTCGGCTGATTAAGGTAGTGCTCATATGCTTCAGGAGCACCTTTATGAACCCGATTATCAAACTCAAGTTTTCTGAAAAGTACGACCAGCAGCACGCTACGCAATACCTGATCAAGCACCAGGATGGCCTGGCCCGACGCTTGTCGCACAAGCGCGATGAGCAATTGGCGCGCCGCGCCTTGCACCTGGCAGGCGAACCTCAGGTCGTTCTCGATTTGCCTTGTGGTGCAGGCCGTTTCTGGCCGTTGCTGGCACAAATGCCAGGCCGCGAAATCATCGGTGCCGACAACTCGGCGTCGATGCTGGAGGTGGCATCTTTGGCGCAATCGCCTGAGGTGGTGAAACGGGTACGGCGCTTGCAGACGTCAGCTTTTGAAATAGATTTGCCTGATAACTCGGTTGACAGTGTTTTCTGTATGCGCTTGTTGCACCACATTGGCGATGCAAGCCACCGGATGGCTCTATTGCGGGAGCTTCATCGTGTCAGCCGCGACAGTGTGATTATTTCGTTGTGGGTAGATGGCAATTTCAAGGCCTGGAAACGCAAGCGTCTTGAGCGTCAGCGCGCTGCAGAGGCAGAACAATTCGGTTACCAAAACCGTTTTGTGTTACCTGCTGCTACAGTGGAGGCGGAATTCAAAAAGGCAGGTTTCACCGTTCAGGACCATTTGGACTTTATTCCGCTCTACGCGATGTGGCGGGTTTACGTATTACGAAAGAGATAACTCATGACCGTTGATTTTGTACCGCAATCCCCCTCTGCGACTGAAGACCCATTCGAGTTTTACTGGAATCAGCAAGGCGAATGGGTTGAAGAGCCCAACCAGCGTCGCGGGGGTGAGAGTGGTGTACAACGGATTCATGATAGTAATGGGCGCTTGCTCTACGTCAAACGACAAGTGGGGCATACCTACCGCAGTTGGCGTTACCCGCTGGGTCGCCCGACGGTTTTGCGTGAACAGGATGCGTTGCTGGCCTTGAGCGCTTTGTCGGTGGGTGTGCCGGAACTGGTGTATTGCGGGGCGCAACAAGCAACAGACAAACAATGGCGTGCATTGCTGGTGACCGTGGGCCTGGAGGGCTTTGTCGAGATCGATAACTGGTACGCCGCAGGTGAGCGCGAGCGTCACGGTGAAGCGGTACATGACCGTGTGCTTGAAGCGATAGGTCATACCTTGGCACGCATGCATCTGGGCCGTTGGCAGCATGGCTGCCTGTACGCAAAACATGTGTTTGTACGGGTGACGGGGCAGGGCGAAGGGGCAGAAATTGATGTGGCTTTGCTGGACCTGGAAAAAAGTCGGCAACGCCTGACGGCCCAAAAAGCCGCTTCTCACGATCTTAAGCAATTGCGCCGCCATTCGTCGTGGAGTGCCACAGAGTGGGACAGACTGATCTATTTTTATAAGACAGTGTTTGGCAGCGCTATCAAAGGTTTACGGTGATGAGGCGAGAAATAGCACGAAGTTTGTTTCTACTGGGCGCTCTGGCCGTTGCTGGCGTGGCGTTTGCAGCTTGGGAGCAGCCTGTGACTCAAGTGTTGAGTGGCCCCCAAATAGGGGCTCATTGCCCGTTGCCGCGGGTGGTTAAAGCGGCGGTAGCAACCCGACCCGACCATGATTTGCTGCTGTTCATGTTTGGCATGAGCCAGGGGCTGAAGAAGTAATAACCCATGTAGTCGTTGACGAGCCGTGCGAGGCTACGTCCGGCTGCGCAGCAGTCGTAAAGCCGGTGGCACGGGGTATCAGAAACATCGAAGCCGAATGGTTTTACGACTGCTGCGCAGCCGGACGCAGCCTCGTTCCTTCGGCAGCGACTACAGGGGTTTGTGCAGCTCTACATGATATGCAAATGGTTGTCCCATAGCCCTGATGGCAGATCCAGAGGCTTGGCAACCAGGTCGTTCTGACGGCAATCGTAGAAGCGGCAACGGCCCTGGCCGGACGTCACTACAAAACCATCTTTCACCGCACCCACCCCCGCACAGTCAGGCAATGGCGCATCCAGTCGCAAGGCGCCGCTGTCCAGGTCCCAGACAAAAAAACGGTTCCCCCTGGGTGCGGTCAGCGCAACCAGCCGCAATTCACTGTGCACCGCGACACTGGCCGTGTAATGGCCCATGGCGCGCAGTTGTGGCTCGGCCACCGGAAAGGGCGCAAATGGCTGGCCGGGACGCTTGATGGCCAACAGTTCCGACAACTCGTGGGCATCACCCATAAATTGCTGGCAGGCGACGATGGTGCCGTCACTGGCGATGCCCAAGTGGCGCACACTGTTCATTTGCTGGGTCAGGGTTTCCTTGCTGAGCAGGGTGCCGTCCCGTTGCATCAGCACCAGGCTGGGCTCCATCGCATTGAGGTTCATCTCGACCCGGCTTTCGGCTTCGGTACGAATTCCGCCGTTTGCCACGACCAATGTTTCACCGTCAGGCATCCACGACACCTGATGCGGGCCCACGCCGTGGGTGGGGATTTCGCCGCTGTGAACCAGACGTTCGCCCTCAAAGCGATAAACCCCCAGCAAGCCACGGCCCGGATCAGTGGTGTCGTTTTCAGTGGTGTACAACCACTCGCCGTCTTTATGGATCACTGCATGACCATAAAAATGCCGGTTGGGCAGGGAGGTCAGGGTTTGCAGCAACTGCCCGTCGGTCAGGCTGACCAGGTAGCTTTCGGTGCCGGGGCGCCGGGCCACGAACAAGGCGATGGGCAGCGTCGGGTGGTTGATGATGTCATGGCAGCGCTGGCCGACCCGGGTGCTGAACACCTGAGTGCCATCGAGTCGATAGCCCACGGCAAAGTGATTGCCGTCTGCATCGTCGCGGGCACTCAGCAGCAGCGGGCTTTGGCCTTTTTGTTTAAACAGCGACCAACCGCCCAGCGTGATTGCACTGAGCAGTAAACCACCAAGCTTGAGTGCTTGCCTGCGCATCATCGAACCTTCCTTCATCAATCGCCGTCGTTGGCGTTAAAGCCCAGCTGGATGCCCAGAGCCTTGGCCAGTTCACCTTCGTGCAGGCGGTGAACCACGTTCAGGCTGTCATAGATAGCGTTCAGCTGGGCGCGGCCAGCATCGTCTGCCAGCAGCTCATTTAGCGTGCGCTGGTTGTCATTGAACAGCTTGAGCGAGGTGGCGTAGGCCGCGTCGATCTTGTCTGCCAGCGGTTTTTGTTCGGCGGGCAGCAGGCTGCGCAAGCCCTTGTTGTCGACACCGGCCCAAACGGTCTGGGCTGCGGCCAGGCTGGCGGCCAGGCTCTTGAGTGACGACTCGCTGCGCCATGCATCAGCCTGGAACGGTTGCGGGATGCCCTTGCTCTGGCGGCCCATTGGCGTGCCGAGTTTTTTCTTCAGGGTATCGAGTGCGGTGACCTGCACACGCAGCACGTCAGCGATGGCTTCGTGGGAGTCGGCATAGCGCTGGTTGGGGAACTTGCTCATTTGCGCGAGCATGCCGTCAGTGCTGTTCCAACTGGCGAGGATTTCTTCGGCCAGTTGTTTCTGACGTTCGCCGATGGCGGTCAGCAGCGGGCAGTAACGGGCTTTTTGCGCATCGTCAGCCAGGTTGATGTTGCTGTCGAACAGAATGTATTCGTAAGCAGACAGGCCTTGCACCACAACGCTGGACTTGGCCAGTGCAGCGGCATCGATTTGCGGCTGGGCAACCACCAGTTGCTCGACCTGACGGCCGACCAGGTTTTTTTTGTCCGGCCAGAACTGTACCTGCCACGAACGATTGCCTTCGGCCAAAGGCCCGATCAGCAGCGGTTGCAGCTCGGCCCAGGCTTTTTGTGCATGCAGGAAGTCGGCGCGGGCCGTATCGAGGGTTTCCTTGCCCTGGCAATAGGCCAGAGCACTGACTGCCAGTTGGCGATCGGCTTCAACCCAGCGGCTGTAGGTCGGCAGGATCACTTGTTTGGCGATGGCTGCCGAAGTGACGGCCTGCGGGTCTTGTGGCGAGCAGGCAGCCAGGGCGATGGCGGCAAGGCTGGTGAACAAAAGCTTGGGTCGAAACATGTCGGGGTCCCCGATCTTGTAAGGCGTTAAAGAGAGTTCAGGAACGCCAGCAACGCAGCGCGCTGCTCGGCATTAAAACGTAAAACTTGCTGCCTGGCGGGTTCGGCTTCGCCGCCATGCCACAGCACGGCTTCAAGCAGGTTGCGGGCACGTCCATCGTGCAAAAACTGAGTATGACCACTCACTGCCTGGGTCAAACCAATGCCCCACAACGGTGGCGTGCGCCAGTCGCGGCCGCTGGCGGCGAACTCGGTGCGGTTATCGGCAAGGCCCGGGCCCATGTCGTGCAGCAGCAGGTCGCTGTACGGGTGAATGACCTGATTGGCCAGTTCGGGCTCGGCAGCGCTGGCCGATGTCGTGAATGTCGGTGTGTGACAGGCGCTGCAGCCTGCCTGATAGAACAGGTTTTTACCGGCCAGCACCTGGGGCGCGCCGACATCGCGTCGGGCGGGCACGGCCAGGTTGCGGGTATAGAACTCGACAAGGCGCAGAATGTTGTCACTGACCTCGGGTTCGCCATCCGGGCCATTGCCGTTGGGCGCCTCGAGGCAGGCAGTTTGGGCCTTGGTGCAGTCATCGAAGGGTCTCAGGGAAGTCGTGAGGCCCATATCACCAGAAAAGGCGTGAACATTTTGTTGATTGAGGTTCGGTTGCCCGGCTTTCCAGCCAAAACGGCCCAAAACAGTCTTTTGTTGCGCGTCGTCCCACACCCAGTTCGGGCGTCCGGCCACGCCGCCAGCGGTTTTGCGCTGGGCATCGGCATTGGCCAGGATCGCTTCGTTGGGGATCGCTTCGAGCAGCCCCAGGCCGATCATCGGCGGCGCGATGCGCGCGGAGAAGCGGGTGTCAGGATGCATCGGGCCATAGCCCAACTGGGTGATTTGCAGCGTGGGCTTGCGCAGCTCGACTTCAGTGCCGTCCTTGAAACGCACGGTCACAGGTTCGTAATCAACTCGCACCTTGCCCTCGGGGGCTACGCCGGGAACCGACATGTCCTGCAACTGGCCGCCATAGACTGGCTCGGGCACGATGCCTGCCTGCTCAATCAGCGTGGCGTAAGTCGGGTCGTTGGGGATCGACAGGCGGACCAGCATCGACACCGAGTTTTTGGCCCCGGGGGCGGGCGGGTGGCCGCGGCCATCCTTGATGTGGCAGTTCTGGCAGGCGTTGGTGTTGAACAGCGGGCCCAGGCCATCACGCGCGGTTGTGGTGGACGGGGCTATGACCCAGGGGCTGCGGAAAAAACTGTTGCCGACACTGAAATCCAGCCGCCGGGTAGGCGAAAGGTTGGCAGAGGGCATGGAAAAGGCGTTGTGATCACTTTTACGCACCGTAGTCGCCCCGCCGGAGCGGGCTTCGCCGGGCTCGGGTTTGGTAAAGCGCGGGGCATCATCACAGCCGCCAAGGCCCAGGGCCACTAGCAGCAGAGACAGGCGAAGAGGCAACGAAGGCATCAAGCGTCCAGATCAGTGAGCAAAATCGAGGGCGTAAAGTCTAGCAGGGAAGGTGAATTGAAATAAGAGGGATTAGCGTTTGCTGTGACTTGGGGCAGACAAATGCCTCTGTAGAAACGCTGTTGCCGATCAAGCCCTCCTGTTGTTCGCAAATCTCTCATCCAAACCGGCCGGTCGGCCGCCTCGGAGGCTTTTGATCTAGCTTTTGATCTGGCTTTTGATTTTGATCTACCTGCCCCATCGGCAGGCCGAGTGGAGGTTCTGCGCAGTGGGTCGACCGGCATGGATGCCGGGAGAGCCGCCATGGGCCATGGATGGCCCGTGGCGGCGTGCCCACGGAGCGGGACCGGAAGGAGGGAACTTGAGCGCAGCGAAGGCCGTACGCCAGGGGCAAGGCCTTTTTGGTTCCTTTTGTGGCTGTTTGACAAAAGGGACTCGCCGTAAGGGCGAAACCATAATTTCAGTTAGGCGCAAATGCCGGATATGTACGCGGTACACCCGTTAAAACCACCGGGTACATATCCATTCGATGCATCACGGCTCTCTACGGGTTCCGCCCTTACGGCGGCTCACTTTTGTCAAACAGCCACAAAAGTAAGCAAAAAGGCCTTGCCCTGCCATACGGCCGCCTCGCCTAGGCTCGCCGGTGCCCTCACTCCGGCACTGTTATGGGGGCACGCCGCGACGGGCCATCCTTGGCCCATCGCGGCTGGCGCGGCGTCCTGCCGCGCCACCCCCATAACAGCACCTGCGTTCGGCCTTCTCCGGGCTTCTTTCAT
>NZ_NQKQ01000046.1 GCF_002269505.1 Pseudomonas fragi
CGCGGCAACGGTTTTGGCGTTGGGCACCAACGGCTCGAATGGCAGCGCCTTTTCCTGCGCTATACGGGTCATCATCATGCGGAAAGCATCGCTAACCGTTAAGCCCATTGTCGCAAGTACTGCAGCGGCTTCTTCTTTGATGTGCTCATCGATACGAGCACGAACGACAGCATTTGTGGACATGGGTAGTCCTCCTATATTGGGCCACAGTGTAGCTCAATATAAGGGTCGCGCATGGTTTTGTGCCGTCACGTGACGCGTCACTGCGTTCTTGCAGTCACGGATAAACTGACCCCCAGCACGTGTAGCACTTTCATCAAGCGATAAAGGTCCGGATCGCCATGGGTACCAAAGAGCTGCTCCAGATCTGCCACGGTGATCCCGGTCAGACTCGCCATTTTGGCCGCCCCAAATGCGCTGATAGCCACACCTATGGAGGCCACAATATGAGCGGCATGGCCGGTCGCTAAAGCATCCGCAATAAACACGGCCCTGGTTTCTGGATTGGTTAACGCCGCCCCTGGATCGTAGATCGATGGCTTTTTTTGCACCCTTTCCGCCTCTCTTTACACCAGCTCTATACCCGTTTTGCACCTGGTCTGCACCCACCCTGCACCCACCCTGCACCTCTTTTGCACCTTACCTGCCATCGACTGGCCACGGTCTTCGACCTGAATGATTTTTACGCCCTTTGAAGAGCCAGATTTTCCCCCTTAACAGGGTCAAAATCTCAATACACATCACGCACCTCAGGCGATGGAAAAAACCTTTATTTTTCAAAAATTTATTAAAAACTAATAATTCTTTGACGCTATACAGTTGTGATACAAAACAAATGATTTAGCCCACAAAACCTGGAGAATTTTGTATAGCACTTGTTATACAACTGGTGCCCAAATGGCCAAGTAACCATTTCGCGCCCGCGAAACTTTCCATTGAGCCGCAGGCGAATGGACAAGCTGTGAAGTGGGCCGGTAGGCCTACTTCACCTATCTTGCCCGCCTATTCAGCCGACTTAATCCGTTGCGCCTGCTGTTCTTTTTCCGTTCTCGTGCCTTTTTCTACCGTTCTTTTGGGGTTGTTTTGCATACGCTCAGCCGTTGTTTAAGGCGTCGGTCCTCTGCTACTGCAGTACAGCAGCCGCCAACAGCCGCTTGCGCGCCTCCTGAGCGCGCCGGGTCTCGTCATCGACTTGGCGGGTGACGTAGAGCGGCAGCGCCAGGCACTCGTCCTGGTCGTCGCCCGGCTCAATAAATCGCGGTACCGAATCCGTGCTGTTCATCCTGTCTCTCCCGTTCTACCTATTGAGGCAGTGCGCGGTATAGCGTGGCTCGATGAACGCCTAGGAGCCGTGCAACTTCGGAAACCGATTGCCCCCCGTCGATCAGCTGTCGTGCATGGGCGATCTGTTCTGGGGTTAAAACAGGTTTTGGGCCGAATCGAACGCCTTTAGCTTTGGCAGCAGCACGGCCAGCACTGGTGCGCTCACCAATGAGGGATCGCTCAAAGTCAGCAATGCCGGCGAAGATCGTTAACACCATACGCCCAGCTGGAGACGTCGTATCGGCCCAAGGCTCAGCAAGCGAACGCAGACCTGCACCTAAGGTTTTGAGTCGTTCTGCAATGTGGAGCAGGTCGGTGGTTGACCTGGCCAAGCGATCCAACCGCGTCACAGTCAGTACATCACCAGGGCGAAGGTGATCGAGCAGCCGACTAAGTTCGGGGCGGTCTTGCTTGGCCCCACTGACCTTCTCTTCAAAAATCCGCTGACAACCGTTTTGCCCTAAAGCGATCCGTTGCTGCTCCAGCTCCTGACCTTGCGTCGAAACCCGAGCGTAGCCAATCTGCTGTCCTGCATTTTCCATGGGGACACCTGTCGCATTAGTCGTTGCAGGTAATCTAGCACCTGCGACTGACTTATGCGACAGACGAAAGCCCTCAGAACCTGACGATGCGCGTGTGTCGCATAACTTAGGAGTAAAGCGACGACTGTGGCTTGGAGCGACAGGCAACTATCGGCCCAGAGTGTGTAAAAAAGCATCCGTCATTTTGAAGTCTGCGTTTCTATGTAAAAATTGTCAGCGGACCTACAATGCGCCTAAGATCTCATACCAATGAGATCAATAGAGTCTTGCTATGAATTCACTAATCATCAAAACGATGCAGGTTATTGTGCTCGTGAACATCTGGCTGTCCATGCTGCTAGGAGTCTTTGGTGGTATTGCATTAGCGTATTATCGTGATACCGGTTCCGGCGTAAGCCTAGGGTTTGGCGCGACAACCATTTCGATTACATCACCAGGGTCCTATCTATTGTTTGGGTTCGTCGGGTTGATCCTGACATTTTTGTTCGTCGTTCCTATTTATGCGTTGTGGATAATAATGTATTCGAACAACAAACTACTCATACAGATTGAGAGGAATACCGCAACAATGGCTAATGCCGCGATCAACGCGGATTACCATCATCAAAGCAACATCTCTCCTATTAATGACTCCCTGAGAGCAGACCCAAGGCCCAGATAACAATCAAGAACTCTGGCGAAGCATGCAAGGATCATTACCATGAGAATTCAATGCAAAGGCTGTGGCGCTACAATCGACCTTTATCAAGGTGTTCTGGATGCTTGCCCGATGTGTGACACAATTCACACGTTCAATGCTCCAGCTCCGAAGCCATGCTCGATCTCCGGCGGGCGGACGTGGATGCTGACCATGTCCGGTATCTGGTTACGCCGATCGACAGCACCTGCGCGCGGTCTACGCGTACCTTTACCTTGCCGTAGGCAAGCGATCAGTTCCTTGCGCAGCTCGCCCACCGGCAGGGCATACACCGCGTTGTAGATCGTCTCGCGGCAAACGTAGGCATCTCTGAGATTGGGCATGTTCATGCTGCGAAGCTTGCCGGCAATCTGCTCGGGAGACAAACGCTCACGCAGCATATGGGCCACCAACTCGAAGCGCTCGCTACCCGGCAACAGTTTTCGCATCGGTCGACAAACCTGACGGCGGGTTTGTATCTGTTGTTGAGCGACACGGGCCGAGTAACCACCACGGGCATCTCGGTTGCGGCGCAGCTCCCGGCTGATGGTCGAAGGAGATCGGTTGATCAAGCAGGCAATCTTGCGCAGGCTAAGGCCCTGGGCATGACCGATTTGAATGGTGACGCGCTCTTCAACGCTGAGTTCGGAATAAGACATAGGGGCAGCACCGTACCGGAAAGGTCAGGTGCTGCACTCAGCTTTTGCCGCCACCCCCTTTCAGCATCAGCTTATTTTTAACAAATCCGTATATAATTTCTTCGTCTAGATCCACTACTCCGGCCAATCGAGCCTCCATGCCTAAAACTCGCTCCTGTTTTGATACTTGCTCAATTGTAAGTTCCCCTTGAATGTATCTAACAAATAAATCGGAAACTTGGTTTTCGAATTTAAACCTTTGAAGATTAACTGATCTACTGAACTGATCTTCAGTCATGGAGCTTTGTATCATCACGGAGCGCATCATTGTTCGAGCCCAGTCAACTCCCTTTACGGCTTCAATCTTATTTACCGTCGCTTGCTCTTTGATGTAGCGATTTCTTTCCCTAGAGAATTTTAATGCATCTTCGAGAATTTCGTCATCAGTTATAGTTTTAGCCGATTTATCAGTTACATCAGAATCTATCGGAATGCTGGCTAGGGATACAATTGTCAAGACGTTATATTCGTCTGGCGCATACACAAAATAGGTGGTGCCGTTATCATCATAAATCGTCGGGCTGCACCTTCCGAATTCAGGGCTTATGTTGTACTTATGATCACCACTACGAGCTACTATTATCTGCCTTGACGAATCGCAAGAGTTACCGCCTTGAAATGTTCCAACCAAGAGTAACTCATCCTGTCCTTCGAGAGATGCTGTGTAAGTAGCGACGAATCCATTATTTGTTATAGATGATGAGAGTACTACATCACCATTGGCTTTTAATGTGGTCACTCCATCATAAGTAGTATCACCAGGTCTATCTGATATTTCTATGCTTCTAAATTTATCATTGTCATTAATAGGATGATTTGTAGTTTTTCCTATTTTAGAGCCTATTAAATAAAGCACACGTGCAGCATCCGCCTGCTTTACACTTTTTATAGTGTAAATTTTTGATTTACCTTTAAGTTTTATAATGGTTTCTGGCTCCCCATTATAAACGCGAGAAACTCCTGTCAATGGCTCTCGGGCAGTCTGTGCGATGTATAATGTTTTCGACGAAACATTATTTTCAGACGCATAGACCCTTGGGCGTGCATTAGCATCACTCTGTTCTACAAGCGGCTCCCACGTAGAAAAAGCGGATTTACCATCACCTCTATTAGACGCGATTAAACTACCACCGCCCCCCGCAAAGACTGACCCTGTAACTCCCAATATCATGGTGATGGCTGCAATCAAATAATGAACATTCATAAAAATCTCTCTTAATAACTTAATAACGACCAGTAGTTGGCTAGGCCGCTATTAACTGGGCCGTGTCAGTTTCGCCAGGGAACGCGTCCACTTGTTCGGACCGCCAATCACCAGAGCTGCTCGCCCGAGCGGATGCGATCCGTGCTCTTGTTCTAGAACATCGATCAGGTCCAGCAGCAGGGCAGAGAGCTCATTTCGCATGGCAGATCTCAAAGTTAGACGCGAGAAGATGTGTTCGATCCGATTCAACGTTAATTGCCAATAATTATTGGCACCTAGTTGCAAGGTGGTCGCGACACACGCGACATGGATGACGGTAAGCCCTCCTGCTTTAAAGTAGCATCACCGCCCCACCCATCTGCCATCACTCATTGGAAGCCTACCTGCACGCGTATCTGGTGAAAACGGGAATTGAGACGGATCTAAAAGGCCCGCTGTTTCGCACGATTCAGCGCGGCACTCGGCAGTTAAGCGCTACCGTCCTGCTGCAGGCCAACGCGCATGCCATGGTGCGTCAGCGTGCCTTGGCGCCGGGCTCCAGACGCTGATTGGCAATCACACGTTTCGCGCCACGGGGATCACAGCCTACCTGAAAAACGAGGGAACCCTGGAGAATGCGGCTGCGATGGCCAGCCATGCCTCCACTCGCACCACCCAGCTGTATGACCGTCGCTGCGATGAGATCAACTTGGATGAAGTGGAAAGGATTCGGCTGTGAGTGAGTTATTCATTGGCGAAACCCTCGACTCCGTAGCCGTCGCTCATTTACCGACTGTTTCAGGCCGTCGTCAGTCGTGTCATTCCATCGACCTCTTGGGAAACAATGGCCAGGTGCAAGGAAAAGCAGAGCTGGTCATTTGGGCCGTTACTCAGTCTAGGGGAAGCTTTTGGCGATCAAAGCCACCCGCCTTCTGCCAGGCTTCGAAGCGATGCTTTGCCGCACCGAAACTAATTTTCATTGCCACGCCGACGGCATACTTGGGAACAATAGAGAAAACGGAAAAAATCGTACGCTAAGCATTCGGCCTGTCAGGTTGAGGCCATAGAGCCTGGTGCCGAAGCGTCAGAAAATGCAGAAAGCGGCCCTACTCTGACGTGTAACGAGTACTCGCCTGACGCCCGGTTGAGGTGTACTTCAACTAGTCGTTTACGGCGAGCCACCGCCTAAGGGAGTAGGGGGTTGATATCATCCAGCAAGATGGGCGTGGCAATCACGCCAGACTCTAGCTGATGCGGGTAATAGGGGTTCTCGTGGGAATTTTTATAAGCAAGCCAGCACAGGTTTTCTTGGTGATTGGCCAGCAGGGTGTGAACGTCCGTCTCAGACAGGTGGGGGGTTTTGAGCAGAATGTCGAACTCCGCGTCTACACCGTGAGCTTTAAGCCAGTAGCCGTCAGTAACCTTTTCCTGGAACTGAATAGACGTAGGCTCCTTCGGAGAAAGGTGTTTTAAAATTTCCGCGCCGTCTACATTTCCCAGATAGTAGTCAACCCTGAGGGTGGCGGATTCTGGACTCGACTTCATATGATTCTGCCAAGCAGCGACCATTTCATCCCTGCTGCTTCCAGAGTCTCTCATGGTGTGAACCCACTTTGCCTCTGTGGAGTCGAGACTAAATTCCCCACGCAGTTGGATCGATCGTTTACGTAGCATCTACAGCTCCTTGCTTATCTTGAAGTCATCAGTTTAGGCCAAATTAAGCGCGGCCCCGGCTTAGCGTACGATTTTCTCCGAGTTCTGCGTGCTCCCCACGAAGATCTCTTTGCTTCGAGAAAAGAGGTCAGTGATAGTGATAAATCCTGCGTCGCTGCCTGCCTTAAAGTGTCCAAATAGTCATGAAATCCGCAAGCTCGGCGCTTATTCATTCCTTGTTCGTTATGTGAGGGAAAAATGGCTGTGGGTAACTCGGACTAATGCTTTTAATGCTTTTAATGCTTTTAAAAGCTTTTAGTCGGGCTGTATGCCACGTAATACGTGGCATACAGCCTCCATAAAGGGACAGATTTGCGGTCATAAAGGGACAGATTTGCGGTCATAAAGGGACAGATTTGCGGTCATAAAGGGACAGATTTGCGGTATTAAGGGACTTGTATTAAATAGTCCTTTTTATGCTATGGTGGATCTCCCCACGAGGACTACTGATGGCTGAGAAAAGCGAAGTTGTTGTCAAATCTAACCGGCTTGTCGAAGCTAGCTACCGGCTCAACCTGGTCGAACAACAAATCATCCTGTTTGCCATCAGTCGTAGTCGCGACGAACAGCTGGGCCTTTCGCCAGATAAGCCAGTCACGATTGCAGCGAGCGATTTCGCTCAGGCATTCGGGACCAACGAAACCAAGGTTTACGGACAACTTAAAGAAGCGATGGGCGACCTGTTCGACCGCTCGGTGACGATCTATGACACCGATCCGGACACCGGTAAGGACCGTACTGTCACAACCCGATGGATCAGCGACAAGGCTTACATCGACGGAACAGGCCGAATTCAGTTGACGTTCGCCCCTCGGGTGATCCCCTACATCACACGTCTCGAGTCCGAGTTCACGTCATACCGTTTGGAGAAAATCAGTGGCATGTCGAGCGTTCACGCTGTACGGCTCTACGAGCTACTGGTGCAGTACCTCACAATCGGAAAACGCGAGTTGGCACTCGCTAATCTGCGCGAAAGTCTCGGCCTTACCAACGAATACAAGGCAATTAAGGACTTTAAAAAGCGAGTCCTAGATACAGCCGTGGCACAAATCAACGAATACAGCGATATTCGTGTGAGCTACACACAGCGCAAGACCGGACGCACCGTCACCCATCTGATCTTTGCCATCAAACCAGAACCAACATCCGTGCCGGTGAAGCAAAAGCTTGGCAAGCTGACAGACGCTGAGGTTGCCAAACGCGCTCGTCCTGGTGAGAGCTGGGAAGCAGCACATGCCAGACTCAACCAGATCACCTTGGCACTGGCTGAATGACTGGATTGATGTACGTGGGTCGGACTGGGTTTAGATCGTCACCGTCGAGACTAATCGGCCAGTCCGGCCAGTAGATCGGAAAAAGACTTGGCAGGCCCGGGTAATTTTGGCTTTCCCGGGGTTGGCGCTTTTTCAGGTTGAGGCTCAGGGTTGTGCTCAATAAGGCGTTGCTCAGCATTATCAAGGCGTAGCTTCTCGATCTCTTGCCGCAATGGCTCCACCGCTTCAGCGACGGCCTTTGCCACCGCCCTGGCGATGATCTCCCCGAGGTCGCCAGTCACTGTGACGCCGTGTGACATTTCCACTGTGACGCTCTGTGACGCTGGCTCGAAAGCACCGTACACACGCAGTAACTCCGCGGTGTCGATATAGCGACGTCCATCGGACTCTAAGCCATATGATATACGGCCTTCGGTCATTGCCCGGTATATGGACCGGCGCGTTCTGCCGATCAGTGACGCGGCTTCATCTATGGTGTGACGCATGGTGCTCTACCGTCATATGACGCGTCACACTCTTTAGCCTGGCTGGTCATAGGCTCAGCTCGCTGTGTGATCCGAGTCGCACAAGCTGCAAGCGCTCATCGTCGGGCTTGCAGTAGATCAGCAGCCAATCCGGTTTGATATGGCAATCCCGATGGTCTTTCCAGTTACCAGTCAGAGCATGATCCCGATGTTTTTCCGGCAGCGGTTTGTCATTCATCAGGGCAGTGACAATCTTGATGAACAGGCCGCCCGGCTCCAAGTCAGCTCGATGCGGCCCCTTGGCCTCTCGCTTAAAATCTCGCTTGAACTGACTGGTTCTCTCAATCGTCCGCATGCAAATCCGCCATCAGATCATCAATGGTGGCGAACTTTTGCAGCTTTCCGCGCCGGGCTTCTTTCATCGCGGCAACGGTTTTGGCGTTGGGCACCAACGGCTCGAATGGCAGCGCCTTTTCCTGCGCTATACGGGTCATCATCA
>NZ_NQKQ01000047.1 GCF_002269505.1 Pseudomonas fragi
ACTGGAGATGCATGAGCAGAAATACTCACAACACCTGCTATTGCAGAAAAAAAAAGCCTTTAATATCCATATTTCTCTCGGTTTATGTAGATTTCTAAATCTATATTAGCAGTTTTCTAAAAAAACTTCGAATCTGTCATTATCTCCCTCAGCGCCTTGGTATTCTTAATAGTTGCGGTCATAGCTCATGCGTTAGACTGACCTGCATGAACACCGGAGGCCCGCCATGAGCGCCCAACTGTCCCCTATCGTTTCTGAGTTCGAGACCGACGAACAAGCGGCCAGCTATGACCGCTGGTTCCGTGCCAAGGTGCTGGAAGCCATGAACAGCACCAAGCCACGACTGGCCCACGATGAGGCCATGTCGAAGGTCCAGGCAGCCCTAGAAGAGCGCAGGAAGCTTCGTGCAAGCCGTTCGCTGGACTGACGAGGCCACCACCGACCTGGTGGAGATCATCGACTACATCGAACAGCGCAACCCGCTCGCGGCCGAGGCACTGCACGCCGTCATACTGAGAACCGTTGAGGGTCTCCCATCCGCCCCCTACCTGTTCCGAGCAGGCCGCGTAATCGGCACTCGTGAATGCGTCGTGCACCCGAACTACGTGGTGATCTACCTGGTAGGCACTGACGCCATCGACGTGCTGCGGGTGCTACACGCTCGACAGGAATATCCCTAGGCGCATTTTTTGTGGCACAGCCGCCGGGCATCGGACGATGCCGACAGGCGCAGCGCGTCAGTAGCCTTTGAGGATCACCCAGTGCTCATCTTCGCCGCCGAACTGTTTGACAGTGCCATTGCTGTTGAACTGCTGGGGGTCGATGAGAGCGCAAAGGCGTTTTTTATCGCCGCAATTGGTCAGCTGTACGCGCCCCCCTCGACGTTCGAGGGCGGCCACGCTCGCTTCTAGGTCTGCTTTCTCCGCCCGCAGGGCAGCCAGATCACGCGCAGACGGAACCAGCAGCACCACGCCCAGCATCATGGCCGTGAATAGGCCGAACGCAGCCGCCACGCAAACCGCCAACCACTTCCAGCCCACCCAACTGATCGAATCGCGAAGTTCTTGCCCTGCCCCCACGGCATCGCCTGAGACCGCCTGTAATGCGCTTACAGCGGGTTTTATCGCATCCGCGATGGATGAGCGCGCTTTATCCGAAACACGCTCCAACACGTCCTGCAGGGCCTTATCGACCGCAATTCGCGTGGCCTTCTCGATAACCGCCGCCGAGGCATCACCCGCCTGCCGCATGGCCTGCACGGCATCACCCGCTTGGCGGATGGTCGTTTTCAGCTCGCCCAAGGTGGCGAGTTGGTCGCCGGCAATCTTCTGCTGTTCCTGGGCGGTGACAATCAGCCCGTAGATGGCTTGTTCTTCGCTCACGCTAAACCTCGATCACATTCCAAAATCTGGGCCGTCTCGCTTCGGCCCGTTTCGCGCTGGAGGCCTCGACGCTTGGCGCTCTCGCTCTTTCGCCGTTCGCGCCTCTGCACGCTGTCGCTCTTGCACCGCCCGCGCTTCTGCACGCTGTTTCTCTAGCTCTGCCAGCAAACGCGCCCGCTCGGCGTCCACCTTCGCTTGCTTGTCCTGATGCGCCCGGAATCCCGCCATGAAGGCATCCATGCCCGGCTGGGCCGCTTGCAGACGGCGCTCCCGCGCTTCTTGGAAATCGATAATCTGCGCCGACACCTGCCGCAGTTCGGCACGGTCGCGGCCAAGCTGCCGGTTCTGGTCGTTGGCTGCCGCTCGATTCAGTGCCCCCAGCGGCGCACGTCCAGCCCGAGCCGCTTCGCGCCGGATCTGCGTGACCCGCGGGCCTTCGTGCTGCGTGGCGGGCCTGTCCAGATCGTTAGCACGCTCATAATCGCCCGCCTCGATGGCTGCGGCGTGCTGGTCGGCAAGGCTGCGCATGTCGATGCGTTCCGCAGAACCGGCCCGCTCAAGCCCGAAATTAGTCTCAGCCTCGACCATCCCGCGCATCCACAGCACTTCTTGCGGGCCAGTCTTGAGGTCGTCTAGCTGGCGAGTCTTCCCGCCAAAGTCGCCGTTGGCGTCCATCTGCCGGGTGCTGAACAGGATGTGGGCGTGGTGGTTGCGCTGATCGCCTTCCGAGTCGGGCAGATGCACCGCAACCTGCGCGGCAACTTGGTATCGCTCGACCAGTTGACCTGCAATCTGGTCGGCCAGCTCTCGGCGTTGCTCCTGGTTAAGTTCGTTCGGAAGCGCTACGACAAGCTCGCGAGCGACGGTCGAGTTTTTCCGCTTTTCACTGGCCTCGACCTTGTTCCAAAGCGCGTCAGTGGTCATTGACGGCGCACCCATAGGTAAGTGCATCGACACATGATCTACACCACCTCTCCGGCGGTAGTCATGAACTTCGCCAGTACGCATATCGGTGATCTTCTCCGCCGTGCGATAGGCAGCGGCAGCAGTGGCGGAACGCCCACTACCACGACTGACTGTCTTACACGATGCAGATGCGAGTGCCACGGCTTTTGATCCTGCTTTGTTTTTGATTTTGATCCGCACGCAAACGAAGTTTGCCTAAGTGCGCCCTTCTCTTCTTTCAGGGATGATCTGTGTACGGCAATACTCTAGCGTAGAATGGCCAAAACAGACACCACTAGGAGCGATCACAACATGGCAGACTTGGACGAACTGAAACGCAAGCGTGACCAACTCACCGCGAAGATTCAGCAGGCAGAATCACGACAGAAAGCCACAGCCAAAAAGGCCCAAGATCGAATCAAGGTGTTGGTCGGGGCGGCGGTACTCCATCAGCAAACCCAGTCCACCGAAAAACGCGCGGCGTTGTTGGCGCTGCTGGATGGTTTCCTGACTCGGCCTGCTGAGCGATTGGCGGTGCTGGGGGAGGATGGGCAAGGCTCTGAGGCATTCAAGCAGCTGGTGACGCCTGACTAACGCGCTGCGCTTGTTAGGCGGCTGTCAGGTCAGCGCCGTTCCGGCACTGCCCAGCCCCCCCCGAACTGATTGCCCGCAAGCGGAGCGCGCAGGCCGAAGGCAGCGCCGCGAAGGAGCGAAACGCCCTTGCACTGCCTCAAGCCATGCACGTAGGTGGAAGGGCGTGCAGGGACTGGAGGGGCGCGCTTTTTTGGCGAAGTGGAGGTCTGTGGGTAACTCGCGTTTGGGTTTTTAATGCTTTTAAAAGCTTTTAAAGCTTTTAGGCGGGCTACAGGCCACGTATCACGTGGGCTACAGCGCTCATTAAACTACAGATTTACGGTCATGCAGCACCAAATTCACGGTCATATCACTACAAATTTACGGTTAAATCACTACAGATTTACGGTATTTAACTACATTTATATTTGAGTAGTTGTATTGGCTTTTTTCGCGGTGTAGTTTGGTCGCCTCTTCAATTCTGCGGGTGCCATATGCCGGCGTCGAAACAGACCATCATTGTGAAGTCGAACAAGTTGGTCGAGGCCAGCTACCGCCTTGATTTGATCGAGCAGCGAGTCATCCTGTACGCCATCGTCGAAGCCCGCGAAACCCAGAAGGGGCTAACTGATGGTTTCGTCACGATAGAGGCGAAGCGCTTTGCTCAAGCGTTCGACATGGACGAGGGCAATGTTTACGGCCAACTCAAGGAGGCGATGAAAACGCTATTCAACCGTTTTATCGTGACCCGTGATATTCACCCGGAAAGCGGCAAAGAGCGGGTCAGCATGATTCGCTGGATCTCGACCGCCAGCTACATCGACGGCGTGGGTGTCGTCCAGTTGCGCTTTGCCACCGACATGCTGCCGTACATCACCCGTTTGGAAACTGAGTTCACCAGCTACCGTCTGGAGAAGGTCGGACGTATGAGCAGCGTCCACGCAGTACGCCTTTACGAGCTACTGGTGCAGTACCTGAGTATTGGCAAACGTGAAATTGAAATCGCATGGCTCAAGGAAACTCTCGGCATCGCTGACGAATATCCGCGCATGGACAACCTTAAAAGGCGCGTCCTTGAACCAGCGTTGGCCCAAATCAACGAGCACAGTGACATTCTCGTGAGCTACACGCAGCGCAAGACCGGACGCGTCGTCACCCATCTAATTTTTTCCATAAAACCAGAGCCTAAAACCGCCACAGCGAAGCGCAAGACCGGAAGGCTAACTAAGAATGATGTGGAGCGCCAAGCGCGTCCAGGTGAGAGCTGGAAAGAGGCGGAAAACCGACTCAGCCAAAGTAATTAAATTAATTGGCTGAGTATAATCTACAACTATGGATTGAGTACTATGATCCGCTGACAAGCTCTTTGTTGAGTTCATTCAAAAGAGGGATATACTTAATAACGATACTATATAAACTGTAATTATATGCCACGCCTGAGTTTAGCTTTTTAAATGTAGCAACGTATTTACACGCTTCGCCAGGCGTGGAAAATTGGTTTGGACGTGTCCCGTAATCGTAATTACTCCAGCAAGACTTGGATTTCTCTGCTGGTAATGTGTTGCCGCTATCATCATAGGCCCACCGCCAGAGATCAGGGCTTTGCGGCGTTCCGAACTGATTAAAAATTTCGCTTGTGACCCTATTTATATAATCTTTTGTTTCCTTTTCATCTGCAGATTTATATTCAACACTTGTAATTGCATACAATCCTTTAGTGAGCTTTTCTGATTTCACAGTATTAACTGTTATACTACCTTTTTTACCAACCAAAAAAAATTTCTGTTCTAAATGTGGGGTCGAATTGAACTGTGAATCGCTATTCATTACCTCGACTGAGGCACCACCAAGAGCATTAGAAGCTTCTGATATCAGAGACTTGAGCATTTCTTGATCTTTTATCAATGTTCCAGGTTTTAAACCGTAAAAACTGATTGGATCTACTGGAGATGCATGAGCAGAAATACTCACAACACCTGCTATTGCAGAAAAAAAAAGCCTTTAATATCCATATTTCTC
>NZ_NQKQ01000048.1 GCF_002269505.1 Pseudomonas fragi
CGAGTCCAAGGTCTTCAAGAGAAAGCAATGATGCCCGCGCGTTACCAATAACGCCGCTTATGTTCAAAAGGCCCCCACACTTGAGAGAGTGCTGGGGGCCTTTTTTTCTGGGCACGGAAACCACACCCCCCTACACTGGTACACCAGCCCCCCCCTGCTATGGTTTTACGCACTGTGGGCCACTGACTCGGATAAGGACACCCCTGCCATGCCGTTACTCGTCACGCCCTATTATGAGCGCCGTCTGCGCGATCTACGCACGCTGTCCCCGGACACCGCCGCACTGGCCGAGCGCATCGCCCTGGAGCTGCAGCCGCAAGTGCTGGCCACCTCGACTGAGACGTTGGAGGCGCAATTATTGGATCACCTGCAGGAAGTGGCTGAGCAGCAGACGCGCTGTGTAACTCGATTCTGGGACTGGCTAAACGCCGTGGTCGACGCCGGAGCGCTGACCCCACCACAGGCGGCAGCGTTTGCCTGCGAAGCCGCCACCTTGGGCGGCCCGTCCGGAGTGGTGCCCGAATGAGCGGCCGTTACGGTAACGGCAGCGACCCGTTAGCCGCGATCAGTACGTCGCCTGCAGTGCTGGCCACACTGCGCCGTCGAATGACTGCCATCGAGCTCGCCGCCGACACCCTGCAGGTGCATCTGGCCAGCGAGCGGGCGCAAGGTTTTGTTGAGATGCTGGAAGAGCTCAAGGTGCTTAAGCCGGCCGACATTGAAAGCCTGTACCTGATCATTGATGACGCCGCTCAGGCGCGCGTCACGGCGTTGCTGCTGTGATCGGGGACGGGATTCACGAAGACGCGCTGCAGCACCTGGTGCAACAGAGCGCGGTCAGGGAGTTTGTCGTCGGCCGCGATACCACCCGTACCAAGTGGACGTTTTCGGTACGCCTCGGCGGGCCGCACTCGCGGCTGATTCCAGTACGGTCGAGGCGGGAGGTGATTCGTACCTGGGCCAGCCTGACGGCGGTGGGTCGCTTTGCCGAAAGGCTTGGTGTGCGAGGCTTTGCGGTGGAACTATGAAGTTTCGCGCCCGCGAAACTGGCCACGGCTTTTAGTTATCGAGAGCGTCGAGCAAATTTGCCCAAGTAGGGGCTTCCCCTGGCTTCGCGTTGTGAGGCAATGCAGGTTTAGGCTCGGGTTTATGCTCGATCAGCCGAAGTGATTGTTGCAGCTCTTGTATCTCTGCACGCAGCAATCGAACCTCTTCAACCAACGAGTGTAGGGCTGGGTGTAAGGCGTCCATTTCAGGTGTAGGGGAAGTGTAGGGCGAGGGTGTCGGGTCAAGTGTAGGGCGGTGTAGGGTGATCCCCTGTGGTTCGCCATAAACGCGGATCATTTCTGATAGGTCGATAACCTTTTGCCCTTTACCGTCTAGGCCAGCAGTTACGCGGCCTTTAGACACGGCCTCATGCAATGTTGAACGGTGTAAACCGTAGAGTTTTGCCATGCGGCCGATGGTTAATTTTGCCATGTAGGGCAGTGTCGGGTTCTGTCTGTAGGGTGCCCTACAGTCTACTGCTATTTATGAGACTTAACCGACCATTCCCTAACGCGGTCCGGTGGACCTTGTTGGCTACCGTGCTGGTAGGCAGCACAGCTGCCAGACCCACACGGCAGCTTGTGAAAGACACAGGGTTTGCGCTGAGCGAGCAAACGCAATATCTTTGGGTAATAGATACATAGCATTAAAACGAAAAAACCCTGCCAAGGCAGGGTTTCATTCGGGCCAGCGGCGACTGCAATCGCTCTGGCCAAGGTCTCGGGGAATCTCTGCTTTTCGGTGCGGGGAACGAGACCTGGTAAGCCAATTCTGTCGGGAAAACTCCCGTCTGTCCAGCTTCCAGCCTCCCCCGACACCTCTTCCCGACGCTTGGAATCAAGATGCTTTGGGCCCGGGAAGTAATAGCTGCCGATCAAGGGGATCTCTTCACGGCAGCCGGTATAGCCGGTTAGGTGCGACCCGCAAGGGCGAGAAGGCAATGGCAGGGCAGCGTAAAAACCCAACCACGGGCGCTGTCACTGTCCTAAAACCCACCAACCGCCAGACGCCGAAGAGGGCAGGGGGCGCAGTGGTAAACAATCCCCGAAAGTCTGGAACGCCTGTTGGGAGTGGGAGCCGGGTGGTCGCACCTGGAACAAAATCCTCACTGCGTGGAGTCATGCGAGACGCTTTTTTTAAAAGCCGATCGTAGGGGCTCCCACGCCAGTGGGAGCCATCAAGTGCGTCGCGCAGCCATCATTATTGCCGCCAGTGGGCGGCCTTAGACTGGCGTCAGCCATCATTGCTCGTGCTCTTGTCTCTCAGGGTTATTACCCGCTTTGGATCTTTCCCAGCGAGTGGGGGTCCCCCTTTAGGGGGTCGAGCTGGTGAGCGCGTAGCGCGAATGCTCTTGGCTTTTTGCCCTTTTGTACCTTTTCACCTTTATACCTCTCCTATTGGCGTTCTATTGCTGAAGCAATAGCCAACGCAATAGAACGACCAATAGAACGCTACATAGATAATCCAAGACAAAAGCAGAGCAACAGCGCGCCATCCCTACGGTCTGTCGTGGCCGCCCTGCGGGACGCCCAAACCTTCCGGGGGAGCGCCCCGTCAGGCTTTCAGGGTTCCGACTCGCTGCGCGAGCCTCCACCCTCTTTCCTCCCCTGCGCCCTGGACGGGCTTGTCTCGAAAATTCACCCGCGTGCGCGCCCGGCAAAGCCGGACCAACCTGCATTCTGCAATTGCGCGACGTCTCGTTGCGGTCCTTTGTCCCTTTCTCGACTGCTACATCGCGAATCCAGGTTGGTCCGGTTTCACCTGACGCGCACGCAAGCGGTGCGGCCGGATGCTTCGCACCCTGGTTACGCCCTGAACGGGCTTCACCAGGGCAGACCGGAAAAATTTGGCCTGGGGGCCATTTTCCCTCACCTCCCTCGTGGGCTCGGGAGGCGTCTGTCAGGCTGTTCTCGCCACCAGAGGTGGCGGTTTATCCGAGCAGCTTTTGGCTGCTCGGGATGCGCTACCATGCGATTTTTTCAAGGAGCCATCTCATGCAGCGTTTGGTAAAGCCATCGGATTACGTCCTGCAGGACGTTCTCGGCCAATCGATGTATCTGATTCCCTGGGAGCCCAGGCTCTGCCCGGGCAACCCGGCAGAAGATCCCGAGGTTGGCGCACAGCTTTACAACACATTCGTCCAGGATCAGGCCAAGGGTGTTGTACCCCGGGCCCCCGCCCAGCAGATGAGCGACATTCTGGATTGGGTTTTCGAAACGGCGGGCGAACCCGCCCGCCGCCTAGCCGCTGACCTGGCGGCAGCGTACCTAGGCAAGCACTCCTTCCTGATCGATGACCTGGAGGATTGGGACGCTGAAACCAAGTCGCACCGGGCGTGCCTGGTTTTTCATGGCGAGGACATTGGGGGACTTTCAGCTCGAACAGTCATGAAATTGCGGGCTCGAGTCGCCGCCGGATTTTAGCCGCTAAAATATCGCTCGACCGGTTGTTGCTACTAGCAACACGGGAGAGCATAACGAATAGAAAGGCCCCCCCGGCCGCCCGCCTGACTGACTGGCTGATGCGCTACGCTGGTCGCATCTAATGACCAAGTTAAGGAGTACTTATGAGCTTTGCCCAAATCGGAGAAATCAAGGAAGTGAGTGACTTGAGCGAAGCCAATCAGTTGAGCGAGGCGGGGCTTGAGCTGTTGCAAATCGTCCCTGGCTGGTCCGCTGACAACAAGCCGTGCACGCTGTTTTATTTTGGTGTGCCAAAAGTAAGAAGCGCCGAGTCCAAGGTCTTCAAGAGAAAGCAATGATGCCCGCGCGTTACCAATAACGCCGCTTATGTTCAAAAGGCCCCCA
>NZ_NQKQ01000049.1 GCF_002269505.1 Pseudomonas fragi
AGGCGGGAATGCCCAGTTTCGTGATTAGCATGCTCAGAAAAATTAACTGACTGTTGCACTTGTTCCTTGAGACCGCCCAGCCTATAAGTTCAAGGGGTGGAGTGGTGGCGTATAAAGATGGAGGTCGTATACTTAGAAGATTCATAGGAAGTGATGGTAGTCCGGTCGCAGTGTCGGATGGGTCATATACCCGTCGTGCGCATCATGTGTTTAATGAGAAGCTAAGAGTTAGTTATCAATACACGTTGATGCATGAGGATTTGAGGCGTATGGATGATTTTGTGATCGATTTAATAAATAAAATTATAATTATGTAGGGGTGTGTATGAGTGTGATAAATTTGACTTCGGAGCAGTTGGCGCAGTTGATTGTACTGCGGAGCAACAAAAAGTATCCTGCAATGTATAGTTTTCTACATAAAGTAGTCGTTGATAGAATAGCTCTATCGCCTAATGATTCGTTAGTGCGCGAGTGGGAAAAAACAGCTAACTGGCTATCTGCGGCGCGGGCAATAAATTCCAATGATCGAAGTTTTTTTAGTGACATGGTTCGTGGTTCAATACAGTTTGCTGTTGCTACTACCGGAAGGCCATTATCGGATGCTGGATTTCAAGTTGTATCTGATGGTTTGGCCGAAGATGTGGCTAATACCTTTATAAGGTCAGGCGCGATTATTTCTCCTCAAGATATAATTGGAGAAGATGTAAATGCCGCCGTCAGGGGGTTCGGCTTGCAGCAGTGGAACTGGCCCGGCACCCTCGGTGATCAACTACCGTCACCGTTCGGTCTTGGGCAAGACTTTGTACAAGTCACTGGTGATGGTCGCGTTGAATACGCTAAAAATCTTGGCTTCGCACTTATGCAGAATGTTGCTGGGTTGAAGCGATATATGGACAGGGATTCCTTATTTGATCAAGTGCCGTTATGGAAATTATCAAGGAATGTAAATAAATGGATTGGCGACAACCTCTACAGGGCTTTCCCCAATACTGTCGATACCCCTGTTGAATTAACCCCTCAACAGTTAATTGATATCAACATCACGCCCTCCCCAAAACCCCAACAAACCATCCAGGACGAAACCCAATCCCGCCAAGATGTAAGCAATGGCTTTGCCGTAAACTTACCGACGCACAGCATTTCATTTAAAGATGGTCTGTTAAATAAAACGGATTTTACCTCAACCCAAATGGGCAGTCTGGCGACAGGTGGGATACGTCCAGGGGAAATACAACCCGACCCAAATGCACGGCCCAATAGCTATCTCTCCCAGTTCTATCTTGACCGCCCCACCAGCAGCAAGCCGGATTTTGGCCTGTTGAATGCCGTTACTCTCAATGGTCTTGCGGCGATGACAACGGTGAACACTTACGTCGATCCATTGCTGCTGGATTTGACCGGTAAGGGTGTGCGGATGACAGATCTTCGTGATGGCGTGCTGTTTGACACCGATCACAGCGGCACGCTCAAACGCACTGGCTGGGCTGATCGCAGCACCGGAATGCTGGTGGTTGACGACGGCAGTGGCCAGATCAAAGACGTTAGTCAGATGTTTTCTGAATATTACGCTGGCAAGTTTGGTGTAGGCGGTGCTGCCGGTGAGGCTCGGTTCAAGGATGGCTTTGCCGCTTTA
Organism: Pseudomonas fragi; assembly: GCF_002269505.1. GTDB lineage: Bacteria > Pseudomonadota > Gammaproteobacteria > Pseudomonadales > Pseudomonadaceae > Aquipseudomonas > Aquipseudomonas fragi_D. Next base: position 1,634 of record NZ_NQKQ01000049.1, read on the forward strand.
GCCAGCGAAGACAGCAATACTGATGGTGTAATTGATCACCATGACCCGATCTGGAGCAAGTTACGTGTCTGGGTGGATGTATCCCACGATGCAAAAACTGATGCAGGTGAACTTAAAACCATGGCTGAACTGGGTTTTACGCAAATCAATGTGCGGGATACGAATGCCAGCACCGAGGTTCGTGATGGCAACCGAGTGCTGGTTCAAGGCACTTTTACGATCAAGGGCAAAATCCAGGAGGCGCTCGCGGTCGATTTTCTGGGAGACCCTGTTAGCAGTACGTTGCTTGCACAGGCATCCGGTACACAGGTGATATCAACCTCAGAAGGTTCGACCACGAGCGCTTACGCAAGCCATAGCCTGACGGGTGAAACATTGGATGCCACTCAGTTGGGTGTTAACAACCTGTATGGCGGCGAAGGTGATGACACCCTGAATGCAGCCACAACAGGCAGCTGGCTGGTGGGGGGTGGAGGCAGCAATGTTTACAACGGTTCAGGCGGTGACGATGTTTTTGTGATTAGCGCCTCGGACAGCATGGAAAATATCCACGGTAATGGAGGTCGTGACACAGCCATTGTCGTGGGGGACGAAGGCGTAGCGTTGAATATGGCCCGGGCCGGGCTGACTATCGCTCAGGGTGGGCGTGGCAACGATGTCCTTATCAGTGGGGGGGGTTCCAGCGTATTTCTCAAAGGTGGCTCGGGCGACTCGATGCTCATAGGTGGCGCAGGCAACGATGTGTTAGTCGGTGGCACTGGGCATAACATTATTTACGGCGGCAGTGGTAAGGCTGTGATCTATGCTGGCCCCAACGGCGACACTATTTATGCCTCTGATGGCGGAAGTATTATTTATGCAGGCGGTGGGGCAGACATTATTTACGGCAGTGCAGGTAATGATGTCGTTGAAGTCGGGCGTGGTAATGCAGTTATTGACGGAGACGGTGGCATTAATATTGTCGCTCTGCATGGCAACCATGGTGATTATAAAATTACCCGCACTGCTACTGGCTATGAGGTTGTAGATACATTAGCTGGGCGTGACGGCACCGTTACGCTGAAGAATATTCAAAAGCTCAATTTTGCGGATATATCTGCAGTCGACCTTGAGTTACCCAATGCCATGCCAGTGGCTGATGTGTTGTCTGTTGATCGGACTGGCAGGGCTTTTGATCGCGTACGGGCTCACCTTATTTCTGCCGCCAGTCTGCTTGCCAATGACCAGCCGCTTAATAGTTCAGGTCCCTTAGGCATAGCCAGTGTCGGCGATGCAGTCGGTGGTACGGTCAGTCTTACTCGCCAAGGTGATGTACTGTTTACGCCTGATCCGCGTTTCACGGGATTGATCAGTTTTAAATATGGGGTTGTCGATGGGGCCGGTAATCCCTCAGCCATGGTTGTCAATCTGGGAACCGGGCAGTCAGCTCCCATGCGCGCTAATGTCGTCCTGCTCACCCCTGAGGTGCCACTTGACCCGCTGGCCGTGCAACAGTGGTATCTGAGCGACACCCATGTGCTTGAAGTGTGGAAGGACTACACCGGCAAAGGTGTGCGCATTGGTCAATTTGAGCCAGGCGGTGAATTTGCAGTTGCCCCTGAGGTTTTTGACATAAAGCACCCAGACCTAGCCGCTAATGTTGATAAAGCCTGGCTACAGACTCAGCAAGTCAATGGCGCATTGCCAAACCTTGTGTCCAACCATGCCACGATGGTTGCCGGGGTCATGGTAGGTGCTAAAAATGGTATTGGAGGTATCGGGGTTGCCTATGATGCGACGCTGGGTGGCTATTACCTGGCCAACAAGGGTGACGATCTGACTGCGCTCGGTCATATGGTCAGTTATGACATTGCGAACAACAGCTGGGGGTTCGAAAATGACTTTGCCATCAGCAATCTGCATCAAGGCCTGATCAATACCGCCAGTTCGTTAACGGCTAATGCTCACTATGCTGCCAATAATGGCCGAGGTGGTTTAGGGACGATTATTGTAACTGCCGGGGGCAACAATCGTACGAATGGCGGTAATGCCCAAGGATCGCTTACCAGTAATAATCGGCACTCGATTGAAGTCGGCGCCATCAATGCGCAAGGGGATTTGTCGACTTGGCGGTCTCAAGGAACAAGTGCAACACCTGATGTAAGGTGTTGCCATGTCTACCCAATACAAACACTTGAGTCCTTG
>NZ_NQKQ01000005.1 GCF_002269505.1 Pseudomonas fragi
ATCAGCTGTCACCGGTAGAGTTTGAAAAGCGTTACGCAGCGAGCCTGGAGAGTGTCTAGGAAACCCGGGGCGATTCAGTCACCCCTAGTCGTTGTTCAAGCCTTTGAATAACAGTATCGGAAGCGGGGGGGTTGAGGTCTGCTAATAGGGAGGGATTGCTGGCTTTGAGCCAGGCTTCGAGCTTTGTCCATTGTTGTTTCATAACAACTGCTCCTTGGATTTTACGGATAAGCGCCTGACTTTATAGCGATGCAGGTGAGTGCCTCGGTGCGACTCAGGTAGTACAGTCAAGGATGTTTGTATCTCTCAGGCTGATGGCATCTTGCCATATCTGATGGGGATGTTCCGCAACTTAAGCAGGGCTGCATGACGTGCAGGGGGATTTGCCGGTTCAATTGCGCTGATGACAGGCCTGTGCAGATGGCGCCTTGGTGAATGGGCAGAGTCCGCATCCGGATGCTTTGCTAGTCGTTTGATCGCTCTATCAGAAACGCAGATTTGTGGGGGGGCGATTGGGCAACTATCGTTTGTTCTATCAAGTCGCGCCTGTGCATCTTGGACGAAGCCCTTCGGGTGTTTACAGGGCACGGTCCGGATACGCTTCAGGGTGATGAAATGTGCGAAAGTCATTTTCTCCGCGCTTGCGTTTATTAATGGAATTTTTGGCTTTGGCTGTGTTCCAAGGCCTATAAAGGTCTAACGCCAATGGCCTTTGCCCCTAGAAAGATTGATCAGGAGCTTCACCATGTTCATTTCGCGTCGTTTGATTGTTGCTGCAAGTGCGGTTGCCTTGCTGGCTGGCTGCGCTACGCCTAACCCGTATGACAACCAGGGCCAGGCGTCTTCCGGGACGGGCTTGAGCAAGACTGCCACCTACGGTGGCCTGGGGGCTCTGGCCGGTGCTGTGGCCGGTGCTGCCATCGACCATAACAACCGTGGCAAGGGCGCGTTGATCGGCGCTGCTGTAGCGGGCCTGGGGGCTGCGGGTTATGGCTATTACGCCGACAAGCAGGAAGCAGCCCTGCGTGCGAGCATGGCCAACACGGGCGTTGAAGTTCAGCGCCAGGGCGACAACATCACCCTGGTGATGCCGGGCAACATCACGTTTGCAACCAACTCGGCCAATATTGCCCCAAGCTTCTACCAGCCGCTGAACAACCTGGCCAACTCGCTCAAGCAGTTCAACAACCAGAACCTGATCCAGATCGTGGGTTACACCGACAGCACCGGTAACTACAACTACAACATGCAGCTCTCCCAGCAGCGTGCGCAGAGCGTGGCTACCTACCTGACGTCCCAGGGTGTCAGCGGCCAGTACCTGTCAGTCAAAGGCATGGGCCCGGCTGATCCGATTGCCAGCAACGCCACCGCAGATGGCCGTGCACAGAACCGTCGCGTACAGGTGACGCTGGCGCCAATCCCGGGCATGCAGTACCAGCAGCCGGGTCAGGTACAGCAGTACCCTTAACGCTTGATCGCAGCCTTCGTTCCTCGACAGCGACTACAGGTTTTCAGCTGCTGTAGTCGCTGCCGAAGGCTGCGATGCATGCTTGAGACACACAACAAAAAGCCCCGCGATCCTTGCAGATCGCGGGGCTTTTTGTTGTGTGCAACTTTTACTTCTTCAGACCGTAATGCTCATCGAGCATGCCCGGGCCGTTGGGGCTTTTTGGCGCGTAGTCCAAAGGCGGCTCGGTGCTGTGCGGCGGGGTGATGCGCTCGCGATGCGGTTGTGGCACATCCGGGTGCAGTGCAGCCAGCAGGCGTTGGCGAGTCTGCTCGTCCAGGGCCAAACGGTTGGCGCCCTCGGCGAGGTGTTCTTGCACGTCCTGATAGCTCTGTGTGAGTTTCTTCACCAGGTTGGCGGTGGTGTTGAAGTGGGTAACCACTTCACTTTGGTAACTGTCAAAACGTTCCTGGATGTCGTCCAGCTGACGCTGCGTGCGATTAGGCACGGCATTGGGCAGCAGACGGGCAACCAGAAAACCAATGGCGACACCGGCAACCAGGGCGAGAGTCGGCAACAACCAAATCAAGAGCGAGTGTTCCACGAGTCCTTCCTCTATAAACGGCTTTGCTTTACGTTAACGGCTCGGACCTGCGCTGTATACCGCGATGCACTCGCAAATATGTCAGACAGAATCTATCAGCTAGACGAGTCGACCCAATCTGAGGTCACGGAGTTCCCTCTTGCTTACCCGCGAAACCCCCGTAGTAATTGCTGGCCCGGTTGGCCAACTGGAAGCCCTGTACCTTGATTCTGCTGAGCCAAAGGGCCTTGCGCTGCTGTGCCACCCCAATCCGGTGCAGGGCGGAACCATGATGAATAAAGTAGTTTCGACCCTGCAGCGTACTGCCCGTGATGCTGGCATGATTACCTTGCGATTTAATTACCGTGGCACCGGCGCCAGTGAAGGCAGCCACGATATGGGCACCGGCGAAGTCGACGATGCGCTGGCCGCCGCTCGCTGGCTGCGTGCCAAACACCCTGACTTGCCGATCACTTTGCTCGGTTTTTCGTTCGGTGGTTTTGTTGCTGCCAGCCTCGGCGGCCGGCTTGAAGCTGAAGGCGAGCAGTTATCGCGGCTGATCATGGTGGCACCGGCGGTGATGCGTTTGCGTGACGAAGACACCTTGCCCCACAACTGCCCGCTCACGGTTATCCAGCCTGAAACCGACGAAGTGATCGACCCGCAGCTGGTCTATAACTGGTCAAACGAGCTGTCACGCCCCCATGAGCTGCTGAAAGTGGCAGAATGCGGACACTTTTTTCACGGCAAGCTGCCTGAGCTCAAAGAGTTGGTAGCGCCACGCCTTTCGAATTGATTGCAGCCTGATAAGCGATTACCCATGACCACTCGTACTCGTATCCTCACCGGTATCACCACCACCGGTACGCCGCACCTGGGCAACTACGCCGGGGCCATTCGCCCTGCGATCGTGGCCAGCCGCGACCCCAATGCCGATTCGTTTTACTTTCTGGCCGACTACCACGCCCTGATCAAGTGCGATGACCCGCTGCGCATTCAGCGCTCGCGTCAGGAAATCGCCGCGACCTGGCTGGCCGCCGGTCTCGATGTCGAGCGTGTGACCTTCTACCGCCAGTCCGATATCCCGGAAATCCCGGAGCTGACCTGGCTGCTGACCTGTGTGGCGGCCAAGGGCCTGCTCAACCGTGCTCACGCCTACAAGGCTTCGGTGGACAAGAACCTGGAAAACGGTGAAGACCCGGATGCGGGCATCACCATGGGCCTGTACAGCTACCCGGTGCTGATGGCAGCGGACATCTTGATGTTCAACGCCAACAAGGTGCCGGTGGGTCGTGACCAGATCCAGCACGTTGAAATGGCCCGCGACATTGGCCAGCGCTTCAACCACCTGTTCGGCAATGGCAAAGAATTTTTCGCCATGCCCGAAGCGCTGATCGAAGAAAGCGTAGCTACCTTGCCGGGCCTGGACGGTCGCAAGATGTCCAAGAGCTATGACAACACCATTCCGTTGTTCAGCAGCGCCAAGGACATGAAAAGCGCGATCTCGCGCATTGTCACTGACTCCCGTGCTCCGGGCGAAGCCAAAGACCCGGACAACGCGCACCTGTTCACCCTGTATCAGGCGTTCTCGACGCCCGTGCAGGCGGCTGAGTTCCGCAGCGAGTTGTTGCAGGGCCTGGGCTGGGGTGAGGCCAAAGAGCGCCTGTTCAAGCTGCTGGATGCCGAGCTGGGCGAGTCCCGCGAGCGTTACCACGACTTGATGTCGCGTCCTGATGATATGGAAGACATCCTGCTGGCCGGCGCGCAAAAAGCCCGCAAGATCGCGGCACCTTTCCTGACCCAGTTGCGCGAAGCAGTTGGCCTGCGCTCGTTCGTCAGCGCCGCGCAAACGGCCGCCACCAGCAAAAAGAAAGCCGCCAAGGGGCCGCGTTTTGTCAGCTTCCGTGACGAAGACGGCAGTTTCCGTTTCCGCCTGCTGGCAGCTGATGGCGAGCAATTGCTGTTGTCGCGCAGTTTTGCCGATGGCAAGGCGGCGGGGCAGGTCACCAAGCAACTGCAAGCCGGTGAGCCGCTGGATGTACGCAGCGATGCGCTGAGCTTCAGCGTCTGGCTGGGTGACGCCTGTGTGGCCGACAGCCCGGCTTTTGCCGACAGTGCGGCGCGTGATGCGGCGATCGAAGCTTTGCGACTGGCCCTGGTGCCTGCGCAAGACTGAGAAACTGCGACGTTTCGTCTCAGGTTTGATTGCCATTCCCAAGGGTCGTCGCTACAGTGTCGGCCCGTTTTTGTTGCCTTGCTAACGAATTATGACGCCTCTAGAACGATATCAAGCAGATCTGAAACGCCCGGACTTCTTCCACGATGCCGCGCAGGAAAACGCTGTGCGCCATTTGCAGCGTCTGTACGACGACCTGGTCGCTTCCTCGCAGAGCAAGCCCGGCCTGTTCGGCAAGCTGTTCGGCAAAAAGGAGCTGACGCCGGTCAAGGGCCTCTACTTCTGGGGTGGCGTAGGCCGTGGCAAGACTTACCTGGTCGATACGTTTTTCGATGCCCTGCCGTTCAAGGAGAAGGTGCGTACCCACTTCCACCGCTTCATGAAGCGCGTGCATGAAGAAATGCGCACCCTCAATGGCGAAAAGAACCCGCTGACCATCATCGCCAAGCGCTTCTCTGATGAGGCGCGGGTGATCTGTTTTGACGAATTCTTTGTATCGGACATTACCGATGCCATGATTCTCGGCACCTTGATGGAAGAACTGTTCAAAAACGGCGTAACCCTGGTGGCGACCTCGAACATTGTTCCGGACGGACTGTACAAGGACGGCCTGCAGCGGGCGCGCTTCTTGCCAGCGATTGCCTTGATCAAACAGAACACCGAAATCGTCAACGTTGACAGTGGCGTCGACTATCGCTTGCGTCACCTTGAGCAGGCCGAACTGTTTCACTTCCCGCTGAACGAAGAGTCCGAGAAGAGCCTGCGTGAGAGCTTCAAAGCGCTGACGCATAACTCCAACAGGGCGATCGAAAACGATGATCTGATCATCGAAAACCGCACCATCCGTGCCTTGCGTACCTGTGATGATGTGGCCTGGTTCGATTTTCGCGAGCTGTGCGACGGCCCGCGTAGCCAGAATGACTACATCGAGCTTGGTAAAATCTTCAACGCCGTGATCCTTAGCGGTGTCGAGCAGATGGAAGTGAAAACGGACGATATCGCCAGGCGTTTTATCAACATGGTCGATGAGTTTTACGACCGTAACGTCAAGCTGATCATCTCGGCCGAAGTTGAGCTTAAAGACCTGTACAAGGGTGGGCGCCTGAACTTCGAGTTCCAGCGTACCCTCAGCCGTTTGCTGGAAATGCAGTCCCATGAATACCTGACGCGGGCGCACAAGCCCTAGTCGAGAAAAGGCCTGCATTGCAGGCCTTTTTTTAGGGTGCCGGTTTCAGCCTTCGGTCGCCTTGAACCCCAGGCGCTGCAAGTGTTTACCAACTTCACGGCCCAGTCCGGCACCGATCAGCAGCCATATAAGAATCCGCGCCTTGTACGGGCACAAAAAACCGCACATCAGCGCTCCGCGGTCGATCAGGTCCATTTCGCTGCCGATAAATCCGTAAGAGGCCTCGGCGGTGGAGCCCGAACCTGTTCGGGTCGCCACCAGCACCGGAATTTCGGTGGTGATCTGGTCGATCAGATCGACCCAATCGATACTGACATGCCCGGCGCCGAAGGCACTGACCACTAGCGCGTCATATCCCAGAGCCAGCACATGTTCCAGCAGTACGGTGTCGGCAGACAGGGTTGCCGGCAACAGTGCAACCTTGTGATGAGTGGAGCGCGGCATGGGCAGAACCGTGCGCGCACTGGCTTTGCGCAGATAGATAACGCGGTTTTCGATGATCAGCCCCGCAGGGCCGAAAAGTGCTGAGTTGAAAGCCTCAAGCGCCATTGCCGAGCTTTTGCGCACATGCAGTGCTTGATGAATCTGCCCGTTCATGACCACCAGCACGCCGCGCTTGCGGCTCTGCGCGTCGAGGGCGACCCTGGACGCGTCTGTCAGGTTGGCGGAGCCGTCAGCACCTTGCTGGTCGCTGGGGCGCATGGCGCCGGTCAACACCAATGGCACATCGTCACTCCATAGCAGATCAAGGAAAAACGCGGTTTCCTCCAGGGTGTCTGCGCCTTGCGTGATGACGACGCCTTGCACGCCCAGCTTCACTTGTTCCTGAGCCCAGATCAGCACTTCAAGCAACAGGTTGAAATCCAGCGAGGCGCTCGGCACCAGGCACAGGGTCTCGATATGGACGTCCAGCCCTTCGTGCAATTGCGAAATGCCGTCAAGCAGTGCTTCGCCAGTGATCACGGGAGTGGCCCCTGCGCCGGGTTGGGTCGCACGCATGCTCACGGTGCCACCCAGGGCGCCGATAGAGAGTAGGGGCAGGGTGTGGTGATTGAGTTGTTGCGCCATGCGGCGTACCTCCACCAGGGGCCGATTAAGCCTCTTCTTGTGAGTGCCCCTGTTGAGGGCGTTTCACATCAGAGGCTTTTTGGGCGGGCGGAGGAATCAGATTGTTCTGCTTGGTGTGTAGTCTATCGCTTAGTTTTTAAGCGACCTGATTTACACCAGCGTGCAGGAACTGTTGACGATACTGGTTGGGTGACAGTTCGGTATGTTGGCGAAACAGCCGCGCGAAGAAGCTTGCGTCGTCATAGCCCACGTCATAGCTGATGGTCTTGATGCTTTTGCGGGTGGCCGAGAGCAGGCCCTTGGCGGTTTCTATGCGCAGGCGCTGCAGGTAGTGCAGGGGTTTGTCGCCGGTGGCCAGCTGAAACCGGCGCATAAAGTTGCGGATGCTCATGCCGTGATCGCGCGCGACGTCTTCGAAGCGGAACTTGTCGGCGAAGTGCTCTTCGAGCCAATGCTGGATTTGCAGGATGATCACGTCCTGGTGCAGCTTCTGGCCACCAAAGCCGATACGCCCCGGGGTGTAGTTGCGCTGCACCTCGTAAAGGATGTCGCGGGCCACGGCCTGGGCGATATTGGCGCCGCAAAAACGCTCGATCATGTAGATGTAAAGATCGCAGGCTGAAGTCGGGCCGCCGGCGCAGTAGAGGTTGTCGGCGTCGGTGAGGTGTTTGTCCTGGTTGAGGTGTACCTGGGGGTAGCGACGGGCAAAGGTGTTGAAGAAACGCCAGTAGGTGGTGGCCTCTTTGCCATCGAGCAGCCCGGCTTCAGCGAGCCAGAATACTCCGGTGGCTTCTGCGCACAGGACAGCGCCGCGGGCATGCTGTTCGCGCAGCCAGGGCAGTACTTGGGGATAACGCTGGCACAGGGTGTCGAAATCGTCACCGAAGGCCGGGAGGATGATGATGTCAGTGTCCTCCAGGCCGCCGTCCACGGGGAGCACCACATTGCTGAAGCTGATGGCCGGTTTGCCGTCCGGGCTAACCAGGCGGGTTTCGAAGGTAGCGTTCAGGCCTTGGCCCAACTGTTTGCCGTGACGCAGGCTGGCGAGGTGAAAAAAGTCCTTGGCATGCATCAGGGTCGAGGCGAAAACCCGATCGATGGCCAAAATGCTGACACGCCGCAGGGGCGTGGAGAGTTGATTAGACATAGACATATTTTGATTATTCTTATAGGTGAAATTGGTCAACTTACGGCTGGATCGTCTTATGTTTTTTCCTGTGTGTCCAGAGGTTGCTGCTTTTGTGGGAGCGGGCTTGCTCGCGATGCAGACGATGCGGTGTTTCAGAGAAACCCCATGGATGTCATCGCGAGCAAGCCCGCTCCCACAAGGGGGGCAGTGGGTCAAGGTGCCGGGTTTGGCTGGTCCTTGTGGATGGCGTCGATGCCGGCCAATACCTCATCCGACAGTTTCAGGTCGAAGCTGGCGATATTGCTTTTGAGTTGCTCCATCGTCGTGGCGCCAATGATGTTGCTGGTGACGAACGGTTGTCGGGTGACGAAAGCCAGGGCCATTTGCGCCGGGTCCAGGCCATGTTCGCGAGCCAGTGCAACATAGCGTTCGCTGGCAGCCACGGCCTGCGGGTTTGAATAGCGCGAGAAGCGGCTGTAGAGGCTCAGACGGCCTTTTGGCGGTTGGGCGCCGCCACTGTACTTGCCGGTGAGCATGCCGAACGCCAGGGGCGAGTAGGCGAGCAGGCCGCACTGTTCGCGAATGGCGATTTCTGCAAGGCCGACTTCAAAACTGCGGTTGAGCAGGCTGTAGGGGTTCTGGATCGATACGGCGCGCGGCCAGCCGCGACTTTCGGCCAGTTGCAGGAACTTCATGGTGGCCCATGGCGTTTCATTGGACAGGCCGATATGGCGGATCTTGCCGGCCTTGACCTGCTCGTCGAGCGCTTCGAGGGTGTCTTCCAGCGGGGTAAAGGTTTCTTCGGCGTTGTGGGTGTAGCCAAGCTGGCCGAAGAAGTTGGTGCTGCGCTCGGGCCAGTGCAGCTGGTAAAGGTCGATCCAGTCGGTTTGCAGGCGCTTGAGGCTGGCGTCCAGGGCTTGCACGATATGGGCGCGGTTGTGCTTGAGGTTGCCGTCGCGAATGTAGTCGATACCATTGCCGGGGCCGGCGATCTTGCTCGCCAGTACCCAGTCGGCGCGATCACCACGCTCCTTGAACCAGTTGCCGATGTAGCGCTCGGTGGTGGCGTAGGTTTCTGCCTTGGGCGGCACCGGATACATCTCGGCAGTATCGATAAAATTGATGCCGGCATCTTTGGCGTAAGCGATCTGCTCGAAGGCTTCAGCCTGGGTGTTCTGCTCGCCCCAGGTCATGGTCCCGAGGGCGATTGCGCTTACGTTCAGATCGGTGCGGCCAAGCTTTCGGTAGTCCATCGGGTGCTCCTTCGGGTAAACAAACATAAAAGCAGGTTGTAATTTTTTGCGCAATCTGGATAATTGCCCACCTCTTTCTGCAGTGGAAGTGATGCGCCGCCTGCCGAAGAATCTTGCCGTTGAACGGACGCGCTGACCCGAGCCCCCGATAGCGTCTGTATCCGGCTGCCTTTGACTTGTCAAAGTACGCACTATTCAGTAAGATCCGCCGTCTAATTTACAGGGCGGCCCCTGAGGCTATAAAGAATGAAAACTTTTACTGCTAAACCAGAAACAGTAAAGCGCGACTGGTTTGTCGTCGACGCTGCTGGTCAGACCCTGGGTCGTCTGGCCACCGAGATCGCGAGCCGTCTGCGTGGCAAGCACAAGCCGGAATACACTCCGCACGTTGACACCGGTGATTACATCGTTGTTATCAACGCTGAGCAAATCCGTGTTACTGGTGCTAAAACCACTGACAAGATGTACTACTCTCACTCCGGTTTCCCGGGCGGGATTAAGTCGATCAACTTCGAAAAGCTGATCGCCAAAGCTCCTGAGCGCGTGATCGAGACCGCGGTTAAAGGCATGCTGCCTAAAAACCCACTGGGTCGCGACATGTACCGTAAGCTGAAAGTCTATGCGGGCGCTGCTCACCCTCATACTGCTCAGCAGCCCCAAGAACTGAAGTTTTAACGGAATAGTTCATTATGTCGGCGACTCAAAACTACGGCACTGGCCGTCGTAAAACCGCAACCGCTCGCGTTTTCCTGCGTCCGGGTACCGGTAACATCTCCATCAACAACCGCACTCTGGAGAATTTCTTCGGTCGCGAAACTGCCCGCATGGTAGTTCGTCAGCCGTTGGAACTGACTGAGACTGTCGAGAAATTCGACATCTACGTCACCGTGATCGGTGGTGGTGTAAGTGGTCAAGCTGGCGCAATCCGCCACGGTATCACTCGCGCACTGATGCAGTATGACGAAACCCTGCGTGGCGCTCTGCGCAAAGCTGGCTTCGTTACTCGCGATGCTCGTGAAGTTGAACGTAAGAAAGTCGGTCTGCGTAAAGCGCGTAAGCGTCCGCAGTACTCGAAGCGTTAATTCGCAGCTTCGTTCAAAAAAGCCCAGCCTCCTTCGGGAGCTGGGCTTTTTTTATGGGCGATGATTTAACGGTGTGACAACTTGCCACATCCAGCAAACGCCTATACTACAAGGCTTGTAGCCGCCCCAGAGCGGTAATTACCTTGTAAGACTAGGGGCTTTTCATTACCATTCTGCAAAATTTTTATAAGTAATAGCTGCATATTTAGTAGATGCCTGATTTAACAGGCCACAAAGCTGATGGGAGAGGACTGAATGAGCAATGACGGCGTAAATGTCGGCCGGCGTCGCTTCCTCGTAGCAGCCACATCCGTGGTGGGTGCTGCAGGAGCGGTGGGGGCGGCGGTCCCGTTCGTGGGGTCGTGGTTTCCCAGTGCCAAGGCGAAAGCTGCTGGCGCACCGGTGAAAGTGAATATTGCAAAGGTCGAGCCAGGTCAGCAAATGATTGCTGAGTGGCGTGGCCAGCCGGTATTCATCGTACGTCGCACCGAGGAAATCCTGGCAAATCTGAAGAAGATTGAAGGGCAGCTTGCTGACCCGGATTCCAAGCAATCTGATCAGCCTGCTTATGTAAATCCGGAGCTGCGGTCGATCAAACCAGAAATTCTGCTGTTGATCGGTATTTGCACCCACTTGGGCTGCTCGCCTACGTTCCGTCCTGAGGTCGCGCCGGTTGATCTTGGCAAGGACTGGGTAGGTGGCTATTTCTGCCCTTGTCATGGTTCGCACTATGATCTGGCCGGCCGCGTCTACAAGGCCCAGCCAGCGCCGCTGAACCTGCCAGTACCGCCCTACTACTATGAGACGGACAACATTGTTGTCGTTGGCCTCGATGGGGAGAACGCGTAATGAGCAAGTTCATGGATTGGGTAGATGCCCGTTTCCCCGCCACCAAAATGTGGGAAGACCACCTCAGCAAGTATTACGCCCCGAAGAACTTCAACTTCTTCTATTTCTTTGGTTCTCTCGCACTGCTCGTTCTGGTCAACCAGATCGTCACCGGTGTGTGGCTGACCATGAGCTACACGCCGTCGGCAGAAGAGGCGTTTGCTTCTGTCGAATACATCATGCGTGACGTCGAATACGGTTCAATTCTGCGCTTGCTGCACTCTACCGGTGCATCGGCGTTCTTTATCGTCGTCTACCTGCACATGTTCCGCGGCCTGCTCTACGGTTCTTACCAGAAGCCCCGTGAGCTGGTCTGGCTGTTCGGCATGATGATTTACCTGGCACTGATGGCTGAAGCCTTTATGGGCTACCTGCTGCCATGGGGGCAAATGTCCTATTGGGGCGCCCAGGTGATCATTTCGCTGTTCGGTGCTATCCCGGTTATCGGTAACGACCTGACCCAGTGGATTCGTGGTGACTACCTGATCTCCGGTATTACCCTGAACCGCTTCTTCGCCCTGCACGTGGTGGCCTTGCCTATCGTGATCCTGGGGCTGGTGGTGCTGCACATTCTTGCCCTGCACGAAGTCGGCTCCAACAACCCTGACGGCGTGGATATCAAGAAGCACAAAGACGAAAACGGCATACCGCTGGATGGCATTCCATTCCACCCGTACTACACCGTGAAAGACATTGTCGGCGTGGTGGTGTTCCTGTTTATCTTCTGCTCGATTGTGTTCTTCTTCCCGGAAATGGGCGGTTACTTCCTGGAAAAACCGAACTTTGAACAGGCTAACGCCTTTAAAACGCCGGAGCACATTGCCCCTGTCTGGTACTTCACGCCGTTCTACGCGATCTTGCGTGCCATCCCGGACAAGTTGCTGGGTGTCATTGCCATGGGCGCCGCGATTGCCGTGCTGTTCGTGCTGCCCTGGCTTGACCGCAGCCCGGTCAAATCCATGCGCTACAAAGGCTGGATGAGCAAGGTATGGCTGTGGGTGTTCTGCATCTCCTTCGTGATTCTGGGTGTGTTGGGCGTATTGGCGCCGACCCCGGGCCGCACGCTGTTGTCGCAGGTGTGTACGTTCCTGTACTTCGCCTACTTCATTCTGATGCCGTTCTACACCAGGCTTGAGAAGACCAAACCGGTTCCGGAAAGGGTGACTGGCTGATGAAAAAGCTATTTGCGGTATTGATGCTCGCGGCCATGCCTGTGTTCGCCTTTGCGGCCGAACAGGGTGTGCAGCTCGACAAGGTCGACATCGATGTTTCTGACAAGGCGGCCCTGCAGGACGGCGCGCGTACGTTCGCCAACTACTGCATGGGTTGTCACAGTGCCAAGTTCCAGCGTTACGAGCGTGTTGCTGACGATCTGGGCATTCCCCATGAAGTCATGCTCGATAATCTGGTGTTCACCGGTGCCAAGATTGGCGACCACATGAAAATCGGCATGCAGCCCAACGACGCCAAGGCCTGGTTCGGTGCTGCACCGCCGGACCTGACGCTGGTGGCCCGTGTGCGTGGCACAGACTGGCTTTACAGCTACCTGCGTGCCTTCTACGAAGACCCGTCGCGCCCCTGGGGTGTGAACAACAAAGTGTTCCCGAACGTGGGCATGCCCAACGTGCTGGCACCGTTGCAGGGTCGTCAGGTTATCGGTTGCAAGCAAGTTCAGATCGTCGAAGACGGCAAGAAGCAGTATGATCCGCTCACCGGCACGCCTTTGACACATGAAGCGTGCGACCAGCTGACAGTGCTGCCAAAAACCGGCGCCCTGACAGAAGAGCAGTTCGATGAGAAGATCAAGAATCTTGTGACCTTCCTGGCTTACTCGGCCAACCCGGTGAAGCTGGAGCATCAGCGCATCGGTACTTACGTGCTGATCTACCTGGCCTTCCTCTTTGTATTCGCTTATCTGCTCAAGCGCGAATACTGGAAAGATGTGCACTGATATAGTTACACGCAATGCTGTTAATCGTGCGCGCCCGAGGGTGTCTCTGAAAAGGTAACAGTGCAGGACAAGCGGCAGGCCGGGTCAATGACCTTGCTTGCCCGGGTTCTGCGGTTATCAGAGGCGTTCCTTGGGCGCGTTCGTTTTTCCGCTCCCGATAATTTCAACAAGCGAGGAGGACCGCCATGGGCGTGACCAATCGGTTGGCCTGTTACTCCGACCCCGCCGACCACTATTCCCATCGAGTACGTATTGTGCTCGCAGAGAAAGGTGTCAGCGCCGAGATCATCAGTGTGGAGGCGGGCCGTCAGCCGCCGAAGCTGATCGAAGTGAACCCCTACGGCAGCCTGCCAACCCTGGTCGATCGTGATCTGGCGTTGTGGGAGTCGACTGTGGTGATGGAATATCTGGATGAGCGCTATCCGCATCCGCCGTTGTTGCCGGTTTACCCGGTAGCGCGGGCCAATAGCCGCCTGCTGATCCATCGTATCCAGCGCGACTGGTGTGCGCTGGTCGACCTGATCCTTGATTCGCGGACCAAGGAGCCGGCGCGTGTGCAGGCCCGCAAGGAGCTGCGCGAGAGCCTGACGGGTGTTTCTGCATTGTTTGCCGACAAACCTTTTTTCCTCAGTGATGAGCAAAGTCTGGTCGACTGCTGTCTATTGCCGATACTCTGGCGTCTGCCTGTTTTGGGTATTGAATTGCCGCGGCCAGCCAAGCCGTTGCTCGACTATATGGAGCGCCAATTTGCGCGTGAGGCTTTCCAGGCGAGTCTGTCTGGTGTCGAACGCGACATGCGCTAAAGCTTTAGGAGCCCTCGATGAATTCAAGTCGACCTTATCTGGTGCGTGCGCTCTATGAGTGGATCGTTGATAACGACTGCACTCCGCACATGCTGGTTAACTCTGACTACCCCAAGGTGCAAGTGCCTGCGGGTTTTGCCAGTGACGGGCAGATTGTCCTGAATGTTTCGCCAACCGCCGTGCGTCAATTGCACATGGACAACGAAGCAGTCAGCTTTGAAGGGCGTTTTGGTGGTGTGCCGCACACGTTGTACGTGCCTATTGCCGCAATCCTGGGCGTTTACGCTCGTGAGAATGGCCAGGGCATGGTGTTCGACCTGGAAGAGCCTCTAGAGGTTGATGATGAGGTTGAGCCGGATGACGACGGTCCGCCGCCAGGCTCCGAGCCGCCGCGACCTACAGGCCGACCAAGCCTGAAAGTGGTGAAGTAATAAAAAGGCGACCTGAAAAGGTCGCCTTTTTTGTGGCTGGCAGTTGGATGGCTGTCAGTCGATGTACTCGAACAGTTTGACGATTTTCTGTACCCCGGAAACGCTCTGTACCAGGCTGGTGGCACGAGCGGCTTCCTGTTTGGTCACCAGGCCGAGCATGTAGACGATGCCGTTCTCGGTGACAACCTTGATGCGCGAGCCGGGAATGGCGCTATCGGTCAGCATCTGGGTCTTGATCTTGGTGGTCAGCCAGGCATCGTTGTTGCGTGCCAGGATCGACGACGGTGCCATGACCTGCAGCTCGTTGTTGACCTTCTTCACGCGCTGTACTGCAGCAGCGGCCTGTTCGGCCTGGGCCTTGAGGTCTGCGCGCGGAGTCTGGCCGGCGAGCAGCACGATGCCGTTGTAGCTGGTGACAACGATGTGCGAGCCGGTGTCCAGATCCGGGTTGGCCTTGGCCACGTTCACGGCGACTTTGGTTTCGATCAGCGAATCATCGATCTTGCTGCCAAAGGTGCGTGTGCCGCGATCATCCTCAATGGGCTTGTCACGGGTGGCGGTCAGCACCGAACTGCAGCCGGCGGTCAGACCAAGACACAAGGTCAGGGCTACCAGGCCTAGGCGATTAAAAGTCATTCTTCACTCCCGAACAGTTGGCTGTCGATCAGATCGCACAAGCAGTGGATCGCCAGCAGGTGGACTTCTTGAATACGTGCAGTGACATTGGACGGTACACGGATCTCCACGTCCTCGGGCAGCAGCAGTGAGGCCATGCCGCCGCCGTCGCGGCCTGTCATCGCGACCACGATCATTTCACGGTCATGGGCCGCCTGGATGGCCTGGATGATGTTGGCCGAATTGCCGCTGGTGGAGATGGCCAGCAGAACGTCGCCGGGCTGGCCCAGGGCGCGGATCTGCTTGGAGAAGATCTCGTTGAAACTGTAATCGTTGGCGATCGAGGTGATCGTCGATGTGTCGGTGGTCAGTGCGATGGCGGGCAGGCTCGGGCGTTCGCGCTCGAAGCGGTTGAGCAGCTCGGATGAGAAGTGCTGGGCGTCGCCTGCCGACCCGCCATTGCCGCACGAAAGCATTTTGCCCTCATTGAGCAGGGCGTTGACCATCACCTGGCTGGCTTGCTCGATATGAGGGGCAAGCACTTCCATCGCCTGCTGCTTGGTGTCGATGCTGGCCTGAAAAAGCTGGCGAATCCGGGATTGCATGTCCATCAATGTGACCTTAAGTAGGGCGGCTGGTCGGGCGTGAACCAGGTGTTCCTGGGTGACTTCCCGGCACAAGAATGTGCAGCCCGCAAAGCAAAGCAAAATCGTTAAAAAAGGGTGCTGGAATCGGCCTGGCAGCGCTACTGGCTGTCAAAGGCATTCCGTAGCCAGTTCAATCGGGGTGTTGCGCTGTCCATCGTTACCACATCAAAACGGCACGGGTGATTGGCCCAGCGCGCCTGTTGCTGCAAAAAATGCTGGGCAGCCAGTATCAGTTTTTGACGCTTGCGGGCGTCAATACTGGCCAGTGCGCCACCCCATTGCGCGTGTTGGCGGTAACGAACTTCGACGAATACTACTGTATCGCCGTCAAGCATGACCAGATCCAGCTCGCCGCGCCTGCATGCCCAGTTCTGTGCCAGCAGGCGCAAGCCCTGTTGCTCAAGATGCCGCAGCGCGAGGCGCTCGGCATCCTTGCCAGTTTGCTGGCTTGAGCGTTCAGGCATCAGTTGACGGTAGCCGGTAGCCGCTGCGGCTGGCCATTGACGAATTCAGCCCATGGCAGTTGGCGTTCTACTCGTTGCGTCGGGCTCATGCTCAGGCTGCCGGACATGCCGTCAATCCGGCTGTCGGGCAGGGCTTTAAGCTGGCCCAGGCTCGGCGCCAGGCGATAGGCGTCGATGCCCATTGCATACAGGCGACCCAGACTGCCGCTTGCTTGTGGCCATTGTGCGCTCACTTGCTGGCGCAGCGGGTTGCTCGGGTCGAGCAGCCAGGGTGTTTCACAAAAACGGATGCCGTTCATGTCGTTGTACTGGTTCTGGTCGCCGCTGGCGCTGAATACGTGGGACGTCGCATAAACCGGCAGGTCGCCTGCGTACTGGTAATTGAGTGTGGGCTTGATCTGCTGGGCCTGCTGCGGGGTGGCAGCAAGGAACAGGAACTGCATGTCCTGGCGACGCGTTGGCTCGGCCGAGCCGCCGTTTTTGCGCAGTTGCACCAGATCGGCCACTTGCTGGGCCAGGGCCACAGGCTTGTCGATATGTTCAACGCCGACAACGCTGCCGCCGTGTGCTTCCCATTCCTGGCGGAAGGCCTTGAGTACGCGGTCGCCCCATTCGCCGACTGGCACCATCGCGCCAGCACGGGTCAGGCCGTCGGCCCGGGCGCGACGCGCCACTTCACGGGCTTCGTCTTCAGCCGCGAGGCCGAACTGGAACAGTTGCGCGGGGCTTTGAGTGCCTTCGCTGTAGTTCAGGGCCAGAGTGGTGATCGGCAATTGCTGGCGGGTGCTGAGTTGCTTGACCAGGGATTTCTCCAGCGGGCCCACCACCAGTTGCACGCCGTCGGCCTGGGCCTGACGGTAGAAGTCGTCCAGCGAGGTCAGGCGCGAGCTGTCATAGAACTGAATGCTCGGCGGGTTTTGACCGGCTTGCTGGGCCTGATAATGCGCGGCCATGAAGCCATCACGCAGTGCCTTGCTCACCGAGGCCAACTGGCCGTCCTGTGGCAGCAGCAGGGCGATTTTGGTCAGGGGCTGGCTGGCCAGTTCCTTGAGCTTGATCAACGGTGTTGGCAGCTGGATGGCGGCAGGGTGAGCCGGGTTCTGTGCGCGCCATTGGTCAATTGCGTTCTGTTGGTCCTGCAGGGTGCCGGCGCTCTTCACGGCCAGGGCCAGAGACATCCAGCCGCCCAGGACATCATTGCTCTGGCTATGCAGTTGCTCGACCGGCAAGCTGGCCACCAGTGCCCAGATGGCGTCGTTGTTGCTGTTGGCGGCTTCACCGGTGAGGTTCTGGCTCAGCGCTGTGCGTTCGCGGGCGGCGGCCAGGGCCTGGCCGTCAGCTTCAAGGGCGCGGGCATGGACGGTGCGGGTGCGCACTTGCAGGTCCACTGGCAACTCACCAAGGATCGCCGTGCTTGGATGGTTCAGAGCGGCGACTGCGGCCTTGGGGTCATTGCGGCTCATCGCCAGTTCGGCTGCCAGGGTGTTGGCAAAAACCTGTTGGGCGGGCTTGAGCTGATCCAGCGGGACCATGGCCAGAATCTGCGCGGCGCGGGCATTGTTTTGCTGGCGCTGGGCAAGGTCGGCTGCCGACAGGCGGAGCAGGGCGGCTTTTTCCGGATTGGTGCTCTCGGTGGCCTGCTGGAGCAATTGCTCAAGGCTGGCATCCGGGGTCCGTGGAAGTTCGCCAAGGCTGGACGAGGGCGAGCTGGCGCAAGCCGCCAACAGGGCAGCAAGGCAGAGGGCAGTGAACAGCCGCAGGCAAGCGATCATGTAGTGTTCCTGATACTCGATCAAATGAGGGGGGAAGTGTACCCAAGCGCTGGCCGGGGCGCGATGTTAGCGACAATAAAGCCTGAATTTAGATGCGTTCTGTACGTTGTGGCAGTAAAACTTTACCCGCTTGGCGTTTTGCGGCCTGCAGGGTGGGTGCGTTCATGAGGGCTCTACGCGCTACAATGGCGCCTTTAACTCTTATGAGGTGTGCGTTTTGACTGCTCCAGGTGATTTGAATTCCGTTCTTGGCTCACTTTATGTGGTGGCCACGCCCATCGGTAACCTGGACGACATCAGTGCGCGTGCGCTCAAGGTATTGCGTGACGTGTCGCTGATTGCGGCCGAAGACACGCGCCACTCCCTGCGATTGATGCAGCACTTTGGTATTTCCACGCCGCTGGGCGCTTGTCACGAACATAACGAACGTGATGAGGGCAGCCGTTTTATCCAGCGTTTGCTAGCGGGTGAAGATGTAGCCTTGATCTCCGATGCCGGTACGCCGCTGATTTCCGATCCGGGTTATCACCTTGTGCGTCAGGCGCGAGCGGCCGGGGTCAAGGTCGTGCCGGTGCCGGGTGCCTGCGCCTTGATCGCCGCCTTGTCAGCTGCGGGGCTGCCTTCTGATCGCTTTATCTTTGAAGGGTTCCTGCCGGCCAAGGCAGTCGGGCGTCGTTCGCGCCTGCAATTACTTAAAGAAGAACCCCGCACGCTGATTTTTTACGAGGCGCCGCACCGCATTCTTGAGTGCTTGCAAGATCTTGAGCTGGTATTTGGGCCAGAGCGTCCAGCATTGCTGGCCCGAGAGCTGACGAAAACGTTCGAGACGCTCAAGGGTTTGCCTTTGTCCGAGTTGCGCGCTTTTGTTGAAAACGACAGTAACCAGCAGCGCGGCGAGTGCGTGGTTCTGGTTGCCGGCTGGACTGCGCCAGAAACAGAAGAGGTGGTGAGCAGTGAAGCAATGCGTATTCTCGACTTGTTGCTTAAAGAGATGCCACTTAAGCGTGCGGCTGCACTTGCCGCTGAAATAACCGGTGAGCGCAAAAACGTTTTGTACCAAGTTGCACTTGAAAAGCAGAAAGCAGAGTAACGATTGATATCAAGTGATGGCTTTTTGATATCTTTGCAGGGCTACTCCCGTGACTAAAGGCCGCAACTCAGGTAAATCAACCTGCCTTGCGGCGTTTAACGCTTGTTCTATACGCTCTGTACAGTTAATCTTCGCCCTGGAGAGTCGATTGGACAGTCGCTGCCCTCTATGAAAATTAGGGGGGGGAGGAAAGTCCGGGCTCCATAGGGCGAAGTGCCAGGTAATGCCTGGGAGGCGTGAGCCTACGGAAAGTGCCACAGAAAATAACCGCCTAAGCGCTTCGGCGCCGGTAAGGGTGAAAAGGTGCGGTAAGAGCGCACCGCACGACTGGCAACAGTTCGTGGCTAGGTAAACCCCACTTGGAGCAAGACCAAATAGGGTCCCAAGGCGTGGCCCGCGCTGGGACCGGGTAGGTTGCTAAAGATGTCCAGTGATGGCCATCGTAGACGAATGACTGTTCACGACAGAACCCGGCTTACAGATCGACTCTCCACCTTTTTTCTCTTCTGCTTGCCCTGCAGGCAGATTGCTTTACTCGAAGTCGTTTTATCCCCCGCAATTCATTGTCAGAATATTTCCCGACGTAATGCCGAAAAGTTCTTACTCTTAACAAACTACTTTAAGTTTGAAGTCTAGGGCTTTGAATTTGCTGCGCGTCGCTGGTCAAAAAATCTCTCCGCTTACTGCTCCACGTCTATTTCCACTCCTAAATCTCCGTTATGTAAGGGTTTTCCTGTAGGCCGCTCCTTGACGGTGGTGTGGGCGCATTCCTATAGTGTGCATAAGTGGTGAAAAGTGGCGTGAAGTGGGTTTTTTGGGCGTAAAACGCTAATATTTGGAGATGCGATCAGTGTTTCGCGGAGCCAACGCAATCAGTCTCGATGCCAAGGGCCGTCTCGCAATGCCGAGCCGGTACCGTGACGAGTTGATTTCGAAGAGCTCCGGGCAACTGATCGTGACCATTGATGCCGTCGATCCCTGCTTGTGTGTGTACCCCCTCGACGAGTGGGAATTGATTGAAACCAAGCTTCGGGCGTTGCCTTCATTGCGTGAAGAAAACCGCCGTTTGCAACGTCTGTTGATTGGTAACGCTGTCGACCTTGAGCTCGATGGCAGTGGTCGTTTTCTGGTACCGCCGCGTTTGCGTGAATATGCCAGGTTGGATAAGCGCGCAATGCTGGTGGGCCAGCTGAACAAGTTTCAACTGTGGGACGAGGATGCTTGGGAAGCTGTTTCTGCCGCTGACCTTGCAGCCATTCAACAACCGGGCGCGATGCCTGACGAACTGCGTGATTTAATCCTGTGACTATAGATAGCGGCTTCAACCACATCACCGTACTGCTCGACGAAGCCGTAGAGGCTCTCGCCGTACGTCCTGATGGATGCTATCTGGATGGCACCTTCGGTCGCGGCGGACATAGCCGCCTGATACTCCAGAAGCTGGGCCCTGAGGGGCAACTGCTCGGGTTCGATAAAGATCCACAAGCGATTGCCACCGGGCAAGCGCTGGCGGCCGAAGACGGCCGCTTTGTCATTGTGCAGCGTAGTTTTGCCGAAATGGGATCCGAAATTGCCGAGCGCGGGCTGGCCGGCAAGGTTGACGGCATATTGCTCGACCTGGGCGTGTCTTCGCCGCAGCTCGACGATCCAGAGCGCGGCTTCAGCTTCATGAATGACGGCCCTCTGGACATGCGCATGGACCCGGACCGCGGCATCAGTGCTGCCGAGTTCGTCAACACAGCCTCGCAAGAGGAAATCGCCCGCGTCTTCAAGGAATACGGCGAAGAGCGTTTTTCCGGGCGCATGGCCCGTGCTGTTGTCGAGCGTCGCGACATCAAGCCGTTCGAGCGCACTGGCGATCTGGCAGAAGTCCTGAAAGTGGCCAACCCGGCCTGGGAAAAGGGCAAACACCCGGCAACCCGTACTTTCCAGGGCCTGCGTATTCATGTGAACAACGAACTGGGTGACCTTGAGGCTGGCCTTGAAGCTGCCCTTGAGTCTCTGGCTATCGGCGGCCGCCTGGTCGTCATCAGCTTCCACTCGCTGGAAGACCGCATCGTCAAGCTGTTCATGCGCAAACTGGTCAAGGGCGAGCCTGACAATCTGCCACGCGGCTTGCCCGTGCAGCACGTTGCCTTTGATCCGAAAATCAAGATTCATGGCAAGGCACAGACCGCGTCTGATGCCGAACTCAAAGCCAATCCGCGCTCGCGCAGCGCTGTAATGCGCGTCGCGGAGAAGCTTCGTTGAACAAGCTCTTCGCCAAACCACTTCCCGGCGGAAGTTTTTTCATGCTGCTGTTGTTTATTGGCGTGCTGGTTTCGGCTGTGGGCGTTTCCTATAGCGCCCACTGGAACCGCCAGTTGCTCAACACCCTTTACGGGGAGCTGAGCGTACGTGACAAGGCGCAGGCCGAATGGGGCCGTCTGATTCTCGAACAGAGCACCTGGACTGCCCATAGCCGCATCGAAACCCTGGCCAGCGAACAACTGAAGATGCGCATTCCAGGCGCTGCAGAAGTTCGAATGGTGGCGCCATGATCAAACTCGAAGGCGCGCTTTACCCATGGCGTTTTCGTGTGGTGCTGGCATTGCTGGCACTGCTGGTAGGCGCAATCGCGTGCCAGATTGTGTATCTGCAAGTGATCGACCATGACTTCCTCAAGGGTCAGGGTGATGCCCGCAGCTTGCGGCATATCCCCATCCCTGCGCACCGTGGCCTGATTACCGACCGTAATGGCGAGCCCTTGGCCGTGAGTACGCCGGTGACCACCCTGTGGGCCAATGCCAAAGAAATGCAGGTTGCCAAAGACCGTTGGCCTGCATTGGCGCACGCGCTTGGGCAAGATCCCAAGGTGCTGACTGCGCGTCTGGAGCAGCAAGCCAATAAAGAGTTTATCTACCTGGTCCGGGGCCTGACCCCTGAGCAGGGCCAGGTCGTGCTCGACCTCAAGGTGCCGGGCGTTTATGGCATTGAAGAGTTTCGTCGCTTCTACCCGGCGGGCGAAGTGACTGCGCACATGGTCGGCTTTACCGATATTGATGACAAAGGCCGTGAGGGCGTCGAACTGGCCTATGACGAGTGGCTGGCCGGTGTGCCGGGCAAACGACAGGTCATCAAGGATCGACGCGGCCGCCTGATCAAAGACGTGCAAGTGACCAAAAACGCCAAGGCTGGCAAGACCTTGGCGTTGTCGATTGACCTGCGCCTGCAATATCTGGCCAACCGCGAACTGCGCAATGCGCTGGTCGAAAACGGTGCCAAGGCCGGCAGCCTGGTGATCATGGATGTAAAGACCGGCGAGATTCTGGCCATGGTCAACCAACCCACCTATAACCCGAACAACCGGCGCAACCTGCAACCGGCGATGATGCGTAACCGCGCGATGATCGACGTGTTCGAACCGGGCTCGACGGTCAAGCCGATCTCCATGAGTGCTGCCCTGGAAACCGGGCGCTGGAAACCCACCGACAAGGTTGAGGTGTATCCGGGCACCTTGCAGCTGGGCAAGTACACCATTCGTGACGTATCGCGCACTGAAGGTCCGGTCCTCGACCTGACCGGCATCCTGATCAACTCCAGTAACGTGGGCATGAGTAAGGTGGCCTTCGATATCGGTGGCGAAGCGATCTTCCGCCAGATGGCCAAGATGGGCCTGGGGCAAGACACCGGCCTGGGTTTCCCGGGTGAGCGTGTCGGTAACCTGCCCAACTACCGCGAGTGGCGCAAGGCTGAAACCGCGACCCTGTCTTACGGCTACGGCGTGTCCGTCACCGCTATCCAGCTGGTCCACGCGTTCTCGGCATTGGCCAACAACGGCAAGCTTGCCCCGCTGACCCTGCTCAAAACTGACAAGGACAGGCCTGTAGAGGCTACTCAAGTCATGCCCGAACAAGTCGCCAAAACGGTGCAGGGCATGCTTCAGGAAGTAATCGAAAACCCGCGTGGTGTATGGCGTGCCAAGGTTCCGGCATATCACGTCGGCGGCAAGTCGGGTACGGCGCGTAAAACCACTGGTGGTGGCGTAAAAGGCTACGCAGTGAACTCCTACCGTTCCCTGTTTGCAGGCTTTGGGCCCATGAGCGACCCGCGTTACGCGATCGTTGTAGTGATCGATGAACCGAGCAAGGCGGGCTACTTCGGTGGTTTGGTTTCCGCTCCGGTATTCAGCAAAGTCATGTCCGGCACGTTGCGACTGATGAACGTGATCCCGGATAACCTGCCAACGGCAGCGGAGCAACAAGCAGCGGCAGCCGCTGCAGCAGCCAAAGGAGGGCGCGGCTAATGTCCCTGAGCCTGAACAAGATTTTCCCTCACGCCGGTCACGATCTATTGATTCGTGAGCTGACCCTCGACAGTCGCAATGTACGCGCAGGTGATCTGTTCCTTGCGGTGCCTGGCGGCAAGCTCGATGGTCGCGAACACATTGCCGACGCGCTCAAGCGCGGCGCTGCTGCCGTGGCGTATGAAGTGGACGGGGCTGATGTGCTGCCCATCTCTGCGGTGCCGCTGATTCCGGTCAAAGGCCTGGTGGCGCAGTTGTCGGATATTGCCGGGCGCTTTTATGGTGAGCCCAGCCGACATCTGAATCTGGTTGGGGTCACTGGCACCAACGGCAAAACCAGCGTCACTCAGCTGGTGGCCCAGGCGCTTGACCTGCTGGGTCAGCACTGCGGCATCGTCGGCACCCTGGGCACCGGGTTCTATGGCGCGCTGCAAAGCGGTCGCCACACCACGCCGGACCCGATTGCCGTACAAGCCATGCTGGCCGACCTGAAAAAGGCCGGCGCCAAAGCGGTGGCAATGGAGGTTTCCTCCCACGGTCTGGATCAAGGTCGCGTCAGTGCACTGGCATTCGATGTCGCGGTGTTGACCAACCTGTCCCGCGATCATCTGGATTACCACGGCACGATGGAGGCTTACGCCGCTGCCAAGGCCAAGCTGTTTGCCTGGCAGGACCTGCGCTGTCGGGTGCTGAACCTGGACGATGAGTTTGGTCGTCAGCTGGCCGGCGAAAAGCATGGCTCGCGTCTGATCAGCTATAGCCTCGAAGATACCGGCGCCACCCTGTATTGCCGTGATGCGATCTTTGACGACGATGGCGTGCGCGCCACCGTGGTAACCGCACAAGGCGAGCATCTGTTGCGCAGCTCCCTGCTGGGGCGCTTCAACCTGAGCAACGTATTGGCTGCCGTTGGAGCCTTGCTTGGGCTGGACTACCCGCTGGACGAAATTCTCAAAGTGCTGCCCAAACTGGAAGGCCCGGTCGGGCGCATGCAGCGTTTGGGTGGCGGCAACAAGCCGCTGGTGGTGGTTGACTACGCCCACACCCCGGATGCACTGGAAAAAGTACTGCTGGCCCTGCGCCCGCATGCCAAAGGCCAGTTGCTGTGCCTGTTCGGCTGCGGCGGCGACCGTGACCGCGGCAAGCGTCCGTTGATGGCGCAGGTGGTCGAGCGTTTGGCTGACGGTGTTCTGGTCACTGACGACAACCCGCGCACCGAAGCGCCGGGGCAAATTTTCGATGACATCCGAGAAGGTTTTGTCGCGCCGCAGGACGTTACGTTTGTCGCGGGCCGTGGCGATGCCATTGCTCAACTGATCGCCGGTTCCAACGCTGATGACGTGATCGTGCTGGCGGGTAAAGGTCATGAGGACTATCAGGAAATCAACGGCGAACGCCATGACTTTTCTGATCTGGTCGAAGCCGAAAAAGCCTTGAACGCCTGGGAGGCTGCCCATGCTTAAGCCTCTGTTGCTCAGTGAAGTGGCTGCTGCCCTGCAGGGGCGTGTGGTTGATGTCGACTGCCGTTTCAGTGGGGTCAGCATCGACAGCCGGGCGATCAGCAAGGGTCAGCTGTTTATTGCACTGACCGGCCCGCGCTTCGATGGTCACGACTACCTCAATGAAGTGGCTGCCAAGGGCGCCGTTGCCGCGCTGGTTGAGCGCGAGGTGCCAGAGTCGGCACTGCCGCAGCTTGTGGTTGCGGACACCCGCGAAGCACTGGGCCGACTGGGGGCGCTCAATCGTGCCGGCTACGACAAACCTGTGGCAGCGATCACAGGCTCCAGCGGCAAGACCACGGTTAAAGAAATGCTCGCCTGCATTCTGCGCACCCGAGGCCCGGTGCTGGCGACCAAAGGCAACCTGAACAACGACCTGGGCGTGCCGTTGACGCTGCTGGAACTGACAACTGAGCACACGGCTGCGGTCATTGAGCTGGGTGCTTCACGCCTCGGCGAAATTGCCTACACCGTGGCCATGACCCAGCCCCATGTCGCCGTGCTCAACAATGCCGGTACTGCCCACGTGGGCGAGTTCGGTGGCCCGGACAAAATCGTCGAGGCCAAAGGCGAAATCATCGAAGGACTGAAGGCCGACGGCATCGCTGTCCTGAACCTGGATGACAAGGCATTCGCCATCTGGAACAACCGGGCAGCGGGGCGCAAGGTGCTGAGTTTTGCCCTGAGCAACTCTCAAGCCGACTTTTATGCCAGCGATCTGAGCCGTGACGCACGCGGTTGCCCGGGCTTCACCTTGCACAGCCCGTTGGGTAGCGAGCGGGTACAACTTAACCTGTTGGGCACCCACAACGTGGCCAATGCACTGGCCGCCGCGGCAGCGGCTCACGCCCTCGGCGTGTCGCTGTTTGGTATCAAAACCGGCCTTGAAGCCGTGTTGCCGGTAAAAGGTCGTGCTGTCGCGCAATTGACCGCCGCGGGCCTGCGAATTATTGATGACACTTACAACGCAAACCCCACCTCAATGTGCGCTGCCGTTGATATACTCGCCGCCTTTTCCGGCCGCACCGTCCTGGTGCTCGGAGATATTGGCGAACTGGGTGAGTGGGCGGAGCAAGGACATCGTGAAGTAGGCGCTTATGCCGCCGACAAAGTTTCAGCGCTCTATGCGGTGGGACCCATGATGGCTCATGCCGTCACTGCTTTTGGACACCAGGCTCGTCACTTCGCCAATCAGGCTGACCTGATCAAGGCGCTTCGCGCTGAGCACGAAACAAACACCACTATTTTGATCAAGGGCTCGCGCAG
This sequence comes from Pseudomonas fragi, assembly GCF_002269505.1. Classification (GTDB taxonomy): domain Bacteria; phylum Pseudomonadota; class Gammaproteobacteria; order Pseudomonadales; family Pseudomonadaceae; genus Aquipseudomonas; species Aquipseudomonas fragi_D. The sequence continues at coordinate 25,636 of NZ_NQKQ01000005.1, forward strand.
CGCAGCGATGGAAAACGTCGTTGCGGCTTTGTGCGGTTCCAGCGGGGAGAAACATTAATGCTGCTGCTGCTAGCGGAGTATCTGCAACAGTTCTACAAAGGCTTCGCGGTCTTCCAGTACCTGTCCCTGCGCGGGATTCTAGGGGTGCTGACCGCCTTGACCTTGTCGCTGTGCCTAGGGCCGTGGATGATCCGCACCCTGCAAAACCGTCAGATCGGCCAGTCGGTGCGCAATGACGGCCCGCAATCGCATCTGTCCAAATCCGGCACTCCGACCATGGGCGGCGCGCTGATTCTGTCGGCCATCGCCATCAGCACCCTGTTGTGGGCTGATCTGAGCAACCGTTATGTGTGGGTCGTGCTGATCGTGACCCTGTTGTTCGGCGCCATCGGCTGGGTGGACGACTACCGCAAGGTCATCGAGAAAAACTCCCGTGGCCTGCCGAGCCGCTGGAAGTACTTCTGGCAGTCGGTATTCGGTCTGGGCGCGGCGATCTTTCTGTACGTGACGGCGCCAAGCGCAGTCGAAACCACCCTGATCCTGCCCATCCTCAAAGATGCCAGCATCCCGCTGGGTATCGGCTTTGTGGTACTCACCTACTTTGTGATTGTGGGTTCGAGCAACGCGGTCAACCTGACTGACGGCCTCGACGGCCTGGCAATCATGCCCACCGTGATGGTAGGCGGCGCACTGGGTATCTTCTGCTACCTGTCGGGCAACGTGAAATTTGCTGACTATCTGTTGATTCCCTATGTGCCGGGCGCGGGTGAGTTGATCGTGTTCTGCGGTGCGTTGATTGGCGCCGGTCTCGGCTTTTTGTGGTTCAACACCTACCCGGCGCAAGTGTTTATGGGCGATGTCGGCGCGCTGGCGCTGGGCGCAGCCCTGGGTACCATCGCCGTGATCGTGCGTCAGGAAATCGTGCTGTTCATCATGGGCGGTGTGTTCGTGATGGAAACCCTGTCCGTGGTGATCCAGGTAGCGTCCTTCAAGTTGACCGGCAAGCGGGTGTTCCGCATGGCGCCGATTCATCACCACTTTGAACTCAAAGGCTGGCCTGAGCCGCGTGTGATTGTCCGTTTCTGGATTATCACCGTGATCCTCGTGCTGGTTGGCCTTGCCACACTGAAGCTGAGGTAGAACCTGTGTCTCTGATCGCTTCTGACCACTTCCGCATCGTTGTCGGCCTCGGCAAAAGCGGCATGTCCCTGGTGCGCTTCCTGGCGCAACGGGGCGTGTCGTTTGCCGTGGCAGACACGCGGGAAAACCCGCCGGAGCTGGCCACGCTGCGCCGTGACTATCCGCAAGTGGAAGTGCGTTGTGGCGAGCTGGATGTCGAGTTCCTGTGCCGCGCCGACGAACTTTACGTGAGCCCCGGCCTGGCCCTGGCGACTCCGGCCCTGCAAGCCGCAGCGGCCCGTGGCGTGAAGCTGTCGGGCGACATCGACCTGTTCGCGCGTAACGCGAAAGCACCTATCGTGGCAATCAGCGGTTCCAATGCCAAAAGCACCGTGACCACCCTGGTCGGCGAAATGGCTGCAGCAGCCGGCAAGCGCGTGGCGGTGGGTGGCAATCTCGGCACGCCGGCACTGGACCTGCTCAGCGATGATACCGAGCTGTACGTGATGGAGCTGTCGAGCTTCCAGCTGGAGACCACCAACCATCTGGGTGCTGAAGTAGCCACTGTGCTCAATGTCAGCGAAGACCACATGGACCGCTACAGCGGCCTGCCTGCGTACCACCTGGCCAAGCACCGGATCTTCCGTGGCGCCCGCCAGGTAGTGGTCAATCGCCAGGATGCCCTGACCCGTCCGCTGATGAGCGAAGGTCAGCCGTGCTGGACCTTCGGCCTCAGCGCACCGGACTTCAAGGCTTTCGGCTTGCGTGAAGAAAACGGCGAAAAATACCTCGCCTTTGAATTCCAGAACCTGATGCCCGTTCGCGAGCTGAAGGTGCGTGGTGCGCACAATCAGGCCAATGCCCTGGCAGCCTTGGCCCTGGGCCACGCGGTGGGTCTGCCGTTCGACGCCATGCTCGCCAGCCTGCGCACTTTCACCGGCCTCGAGCATCGCTGCCAGTGGGTACGCGAACTGGATGGCGTGAGCTATTACAACGACTCCAAGGCCACCAACGTTGGCGCTGCACTGGCGGCCATCGAAGGGCTGGGCATGGACATGGAGGGCAAGCTGATCCTCATCGCTGGCGGCGACGGCAAGGGTGCGGATTTTAGCGGCCTGCGTGATTCGGTTGCCAAGTACTGCCGCGCGGTGGTGTTGATGGGGCGTGATGCGGGCTTGATCGCCGACGCTCTGGGCGACGGCGTACCGCAAGTGCGCGTCGAGTCGCTGGACGAGGCTATCGCACAAAGCCGTGCACTGGCTCAACCGGGTGATGCGGTGTTGCTGTCGCCAGCCTGCGCCAGTTTCGACATGTTCAAAAACTACGAAGAGCGCGGCCAGTTGTTCGCCCGTGCCGTGGAGGTGCTGGCATGATATTCGGCATCCTCAAGCCTTATCCTTCGCCGCTGATCACCGGGCGTGGCATCGACCTCGATTTCCCGTTGCTGGCCGGTTGCCTGGCCCTGCTCGGCCTGGGCCTGGTGATGATCACTTCAGCGTCGTCCGAAGTGGCGGCGTTGCAGTCGGGCAACACCCTGTACCACATGATCCGCCACCTGTTTTACATCGTGCTCGGCCTGGGCGCGTGCATCATGACCATGATGGTGCCGATCGCGACCTGGCAACGTATGGGCTTCATGTTGCTGATTGGTGCATTCGGTTTGCTGGTGGCGGTACTGATCCCGGGCATTGGCCGTGAGGTAAACGGCTCGATGCGCTGGATCGGTTTCAGCTTCTTCAACGTGCAGCCTTCGGAGATCGCCAAGGTCTTTGTGGTGATCTACCTGGCGGGCTATCTGGTGCGTCAGCAGAAGGAAGTGCGTGATAGCTGGATGGGCTTTTTCAAGCCATTTATCGTGTTGCTGCCGATGGCCGGCCTGCTGCTGATGGAGCCCGACTTCGGTGCCACGGTCGTGATGATGGGCGCCGCCGCTGCCATGCTGTTCCTCGGTGGCGTCGGCCTGTTCCGTTTCGCCCTGATGGTGGCGCTGGCAGTGGGGGCGGTATTCGTGCTGGTACAGGCGCAGCCTTACCGGATGGCGCGTTTGATCACCTTTACCGACCCGTGGTCCGACCAGTTTGGTTCCGGCTACCAGTTGACCCAGGCCCTGATCGCCTTCGGTCGCGGCGAGTGGTTTGGTGTCGGTCTGGGCAACAGTGTGCAGAAGCAGTTCTACCTGCCTGAAGCGCACACCGACTTTGTGTTTTCGGTACTGGCAGAAGAGCTGGGCGTTGTCGGCTCGCTGCTGACCGTGGCCTTGTTCGTGTTTGTGTGTGTGCGCGGCATGTACATCGGCATGTGGGCCGAGCGCGCCAAACAGTATTTCTCGGCTTATATGGCCTACGGCCTGTCGTTCCTGTGGATCGGCCAGTTCCTGATCAATATCGGGGTAAACGTCGGTTTGCTGCCAACCAAGGGCCTGACCCTGCCGTTCCTCAGTTATGGCGGCAGCTCGCTGGTGATTTGCTGCGTGTGTATGGGCTTGTTGCTGCGCATCGAGTGGGAGAGCCGTACCCACCTGGGCAGTGAAGAGACCGATTTCAAAGAAAGCGACTTCGCAGAGGAGCCGACCCATGGGCGCTAATGTGCTGATCATGGCGGGCGGCACCGGTGGCCACGTGTTCCCGGCGCTGGCCTGCGCACGGGAATTTCAGGCCCGCGGCTATACCGTGCACTGGCTCGGTACGCCCCGTGGCATCGAGAATGAACTGGTCGAGCCGGCCGGTTTCAAACTGCACCTGATCAACGTTGCCGGCCTGCGTGGCAAGAGCAAACTGTCGTTGCTCAAGGCGCCTTTTGTGCTGCTCAAGGCACTGTTCCAGGCGCGCAAGATTATTCGTCAGCTCAAACCGGTCTGCGTGCTCGGGTTTGGTGGTTACGTGACCGGGCCTGGCGGTCTGGCGGCGAAAACCTGTGGTGTGCCGGTGATCATTCACGAGCAGAACGCGGTCGCCGGTACGGCCAACCGCCTGCTGGTGCCCATGACCCAACGAGTGTGCGAAGCCTTCCCCGGAACCTTCGCCGCCTCGGACAACCTGCGCAGCACCGGCAACCCGGTACGCCCCGAACTGTTCAGCCTGGCGCCACGCGCCACACTCGAAGGGCGCAAGGCGCGCCTGCTGGTGTTGGGCGGCAGCCTGGGCGCCGAGCCGCTGAACAAGTTGTTGCCTGAAGCCCTGGCCCAGGTGCCAGCGGACATTCGCCCTGAAGTGTTCCATCAGGCCGGCAAACAGCACGATCAGATTACTGCCGAGCGCTATGCCGCGGTCGGCGTCGAGGCTGACGTACAGCCTTTTATCAAAGACATGGCCCATGCCTATGGCTGGGCCGACCTGGTGGTTTGTCGCGCAGGCGCGCTGACCGTCAGTGAACTGGCTGCGGCCGGTCTGCCTTCGCTGCTGGTGCCATTGCCCCACGCGATTGATGACCATCAGAGCCGTAACGCCGACTTTTTGGCACGCGAGGGCGCAGCCTTCCTGATGCCGCAAGCGACAACTGGCGCAGCCGAACTGGCTGCACGCCTGACAGAGGTTTTGATGCAACCGGAACGACTCAACAGCATGGCGGCCAATGCCCGCCGCCTGGCCAAACCCGATGCGACCCGCAACGTTGTAGATATCTGCCTGGAGGTGGCCAATGGTTGAGAATCAAAAAGCTATGCCACAACCGGAAATGCGCCGCATCCGTCGTATTCACTTTGTTGGTATCGGCGGCGTAGGCATGTGCGGTATCGCTGAAGTGTTGCTGAACCTGGGCTATGAAGTGTCGGGCTCGGACCTGAATGCATCGCCGGTGACCGAACGTCTTGAGTCGTTCGGCGCGCACATCTATATCGGCCACCGCGCCGAGAACGCTGCCAACGCCGATGTGCTGGTGGTATCGAGTGCCGTGAACACCTCTAACCCCGAGGTCGCGAATGCCCTGGAACGCCGCGTTCCGGTAGTGCCGCGTGCCGAGATGCTGGCCGAGCTGATGCGCTATCGCCACGGTATCGCCGTTGCCGGTACGCATGGCAAAACCACCACCACCAGCCTGCTGGCTTCGGTGTTCGCGGCCGGTGGCCTGGACCCGACGTTCGTGATCGGTGGCCGCCTGAATGCAGCCGGTACCAATGCACAGCTGGGCACCAGCCGTTACCTGATTGCCGAAGCTGACGAAAGCGATGCCAGCTTCCTGCACCTGCAGCCGATGGTTGCCGTGGTCACCAATATCGACGCCGACCACATGGCGACCTACGAGGGCGACTTCAACAAACTGAAGAAGACCTTCGTCGAGTTCCTGCACAACCTGCCGTTCTACGGTTTGGCCGTGCTGTGTCTGGATGACCCGGTGGTGCGTGAAATCCTGCCGCTGGTCAAGCGTCCGACCGTGACCTACGGCTTCAGCGAAAACGCGGACGTACGCGCGATCAATGTGCGCCAGCAAGGTATGCAGACGTTCTTCACCGTGCTGCGCCCAGAGCGCGAGCCGCTGGACGTTTCGGTGAACATGCCGGGCAACCACAACGTGCTCAATGCCCTGGCCACCATCTGCATTGCTTCTGATGAAGGCATCAGCGATGAAGCCATCGTTCAGGGCCTGTCGGGCTTTGAAGGGGTGGGGCGACGCTTCCAGGTTTATGGCGAGCTGCCCGTTGATGGCGGCAGTGTGATGCTGGTCGATGACTATGGTCACCACCCGACCGAAGTCGCTGCCGTGATCAAGGCCGTACGCGGTGGCTGGCCTGAGCGCCGCCTGGTGATGGTTTACCAGCCGCACCGTTTCAGCCGTACCCGCGATCTGTACGACGACTTCGTGCAGGTACTGGCCGATGCCAACGTATTGCTGTTGATGGAAGTCTACCCGGCTGGCGAAGAGCCAATCCCGGGTGCTGACAGCCGCCAGCTGTGCCACAGCATCCGCCAGCGCGGCCAGCTGGACCCTATCTACATCGAACGCGGCGTCGAGCTGGCGCCGATCGTCAAGCCGCTGCTGCGTGCTGGCGACATTCTGTTGTGCCAAGGGGCGGGCGATATCGGCCGTCTGGCACCGCAACTTATCAAGAGCCCGCTGTTTGCCGGTGCTGTCGTTGCCGCCACCAGTGAAGGAAAGTTGAAATGACTGCTGCCTACGCCAATCTGTTCTCGACCATTGCCCCTGCCGATTTTGGCCGCGTGGCCGTGTTGTTCGGCGGCAAAAGCGCTGAGCGTGAAGTTTCGCTGAAGTCGGGCAATGCCGTGCTGGGCGCGCTGCAAAGCGCCGGTGTGGATGCCTTCGGCATCGACGTGGGTGATGACTTCATCACCCGTATCACCAGCGAAAAAATCGACCGTGCGTTCATCATCCTCCACGGTCGTGGTGGTGAAGACGGCAGCATGCAAGGCCTGCTGGAATGCCTGGGCATTCCTTACACCGGCAGCGGCATCCTCGCTTCGGCGCTGGCCATGGACAAGCTGCGCACCAAACAGGTGTGGCACAGCCTGGGTATTCCAACGCCACGTCACGCGGTATTGAGCAGCGAAGCCGATTGTATTTCTGCGGCCAAGGAACTGAGCTTCCCTTTGATCGTCAAACCGGCTCATGAAGGTTCAAGTATCGGTATGGCCAAAGTGAGTAACGTGGACGAGTTGATCGCCGCGTGGGCCGATGCCAGCAAGTACGACTCGCAAGTTTTGGTTGAACAGTGGATCTCGGGTCCCGAGTTCACCATCGCCACTCTGCGTGACCAGGTGTTGCCTCCGATTGCCCTGGGTACGCCCCACACCTTTTACGACTACGACGCCAAGTACGTGGCCAACGATACCCAGTATCGAATCCCGTGCGGCCTCGACAGTGCCAAGGAACAAGAGCTCATGGACCTCACGGCGAAAGCCTGCGAGGCGATCGGCATTGCCGGTTGGGGCCGTCTGGACGTGATGCAGGACACCGCAGGCCAGTTCTGGCTGCTGGAAGTCAACACTGCGCCGGGCATGACCGACCACAGCCTGGTGCCGATGGCGGCCAAGGCGGCGGGTCTGGATTTCCAACAGCTGGTGCTGTCGATTCTGGCAGCAAGCATAGAGGCGCGAGGTTAAGTCCATGCAAGGTGCATCGCTTCGTCATCAACCACCCGCTCCCGGCCGCAAGCCGGTGCCGCGTGGCGCCAGCCGGATGGTGGCGAAAGAACCGATGTCGGTGCGTTTGCCAAAAGCCAATTTCGGCTTTTTGAAAGCCTTGTTCTGGCCAGTGCTGCTGGTGGCGTTGGGTTATGGCACCTACGAGGGTGCGCAGCGCCTGATGCCTTATGCCGACCGCCCGATTACCAATATCAATGTGCAGGGTGATTTGACCTATATCAGCCAGCAAGCCGTGCAGCAGCGCATTGCCCCGTATGTGGCAGCGAGCTTCTTCACCGTCGACCTGGAAGGCATGCGCACCGAGCTTGAGCAGATGCCCTGGATCGCCCACGCCGAAGTACGTCGCGTGTGGCCCGACCAGGTGGTTATTCGCCTTGAAGAGCAACTGCCGGTTGCGCGTTGGGGGGATGAGGCACTGCTGAACAACCAGGGCCAGGCGTTCACCCCGCGTGAGCTGGCCAATTACGAACATTTGCCGCAGCTGTTTGGTCCACAACGGGCTCAGCAGCAGGTGATGCAGCAGTATCAGGTGTTGAGCCAGATGCTGCGTCCGATGGGCTTTTCCATAGCCCGGCTGGAGTTGCGTGAGCGCGGTAGCTGGTTCCTGACCACTGGAGCCGGTAGTGCAGGGCCCGGGATCGAGCTGTTGTTGGGGCGCGATCACCTGGTAGAAAAAATGCGTCGCTTCATAGCCATCTATGAAAAAACGCTGAAAGAACAGATTACAAACATAGCGCGCATCGATTTGCGTTATGCCAACGGATTGGCCGTCGGCTGGCGGGAACCTGTGGCACCCACGATAGCCCAACCCGCTGTCGCGAAGAATTAAGAAGAGGCAGGACCCATGGCAAATGTGCAAAGCGGCAAAATGATCGTCGGCCTCGATATCGGCACCTCCAAGGTGGTTGCGCTGGTAGGCGAGGTCGGTGAAGACGGCACGATCGAAATCGTCGGTATTGGCACGCACCCGTCCCGTGGCCTGAAGAAAGGCGTGGTGGTGAACATCGAGTCCACCGTGCAATCGATCCAGCGCGCCATCGAAGAAGCGCAGCTGATGGCCGGTTGCCGGATTCACTCGGCGTTTGTCGGCGTTGCCGGCAACCACATTCGCAGCCTGAATTCCCACGGCATCGTGGCGATTCGTGATCGTGAAGTCAGCACTGCCGACCTTGAGCGCGTCCTCGACGCCGCCCAGGCTGTCGCGATCCCGGCTGATCAGCGTGTGCTGCACACCCTGGCGCAGGACTATGTGATCGACAACCAGGAAGGCGTACGTGAGCCACTGGGCATGTCGGGCGTACGTCTGGAAGCCAAGGTGCACGTAGTGACCTGCGCCGTGAATGCCGCACAGAACATCGAGAAGTGCGTACGCCGCTGCGGCCTTGAGGTGGACGACATCATCCTTGAGCAACTGGCGTCGGCCTACTCGGTACTGACCGATGACGAAAAAGAGCTGGGCGTTTGCCTGGTTGATATCGGCGGCGGTACCACCGACATCGCGATCTTCACCGAAGGCGCGATTCGCCATACGGCAGTGATCCCGATCGCGGGTGACCAGGTGACCAACGACATCGCCATGGCGCTGCGTACACCGACCCAATATGCCGAAGAAATCAAGATTCGTTACGCCTGTGCCCTGGCCAAACTGGCCGGTGCCGGCGAAACCATCAAGGTGCCAAGCGTGGGTGATCGCCCACCGCGTGAACTGTCCCGTCAGGCCCTGGCCGAAGTGGTCGAGCCGCGTTACGACGAACTGTTCACCCTGATTCAGGCCGAGCTGCGTCGCAGCGGTTACGAAGACCTGATCCCGGCGGGCATCGTGTTGACCGGTGGTACTTCAAAGATGGAAGGCGCGGTCGAGTTGGCCGAAGAGATCTTCCACATGCCGGTCCGTCTGGGTGTGCCGCACAGTTTCAAGGGCTTGACCGACGTTGTGCGCAATCCGATTTATTCCACCGCTGTGGGCTTGTTGTTGTACGGGCTGCAAAAGCAGTCAGACGGTATTTCGATATCGGGTATCAGCAACCGCGACAACTACAGCAGTGAAGAACAAAAAGCCCCTGTGCTTGAGCGCCTCAAGCGCTGGGTACAGGGCAACTTTTAAAGCTTGAGCTGTAAACAGATTCAAAGCGGTAGAAGTAGGCGAAAAAAACTAGAGAAATGAAAGGAGAGGGACCATGTTCGAACTCGTAGACAACATCCCGCAAAGCCCGGTAATCAAAGTTATCGGTGTTGGTGGTGGCGGTGGCAATGCTGTTAACCACATGGTTAAGAGCAACATCGAAGGCGTGGAATTCATCTGCGCCAACACCGACGCACAAGCGCTGAAAAGCATTGGTGCGCGTACCATCCTGCAACTGGGCACTGGCGTGACCAAGGGCCTGGGTGCCGGCGCGAATCCTGAGGTCGGTCGTCAGGCCGCCCTGGAAGACCGCGAGCGCATCGCTGAAGTGTTGCAGGGCACCAATATGGTGTTCATCACCACGGGCATGGGCGGTGGTACCGGTACCGGTGCTGCGCCGATCATTGCCGAAGTGGCCAAGGAAATGGGCATCCTCACCGTTGCGGTGGTGACCCGTCCGTTCCCGTTCGAAGGTCGCAAGCGCATGCAGATCGCCGACGAAGGTATTCGTCTGCTGTCCGAAAGCGTCGATTCGTTGATCACGATTCCGAACGAAAAACTGCTCACCATCCTGGGCAAAGACGCCAGCCTGCTGTCGGCTTTCGCCAAGGCCGATGACGTACTGGCCGGTGCCGTTCGCGGTATCTCCGACATCATCAAGCGTCCGGGCATGATCAACGTCGACTTTGCCGACGTGCGTACCGTGATGAGCGAAATGGGCATGGCGATGATGGGCACTGGCTGCGCCAGCGGTCCGAACCGTGCACGTGAGGCCACCGAAGCGGCCATTCGCAACCCGTTGCTTGAAGACGTGAACCTGGAAGGTGCTCGCGGCATCCTGGTGAACATCACCGCCGGCCCTGACCTGTCCCTGGGTGAGTACTCCGACGTGGGTAGCATCATCGAAGCTTTCGCTTCGGAGCACGCGATGGTTAAGGTCGGTACTGTTATCGATCCGGACATGCGCGACGAGCTGCATGTCACCGTGGTTGCTACTGGTCTGGGTGCAAAAATCGAGAAGCCGGTCAAGGTTGTCGACAACACCCTGCAGTCTTCGTACGCAGCCTCCGCGGCACACAGCGCTCCTGTTCGTCAGGAAACCCGTACCGAGCGTCAGGAACAACCGGTGGTCAACTACCGCGACCTGGACCGCCCGACCGTGATGCGTAATCAGGCCCAGCAAGGCGCAACGACCGCTGCCAAGCTCAATCCGCAAGATGATCTGGATTACCTGGACATCCCGGCTTTCCTGCGTCGTCAGGCTGATTAATGAAATCAATCAGGGGGATTAAGGTGATTGGTGTTCAGCAAAGGCTCGGTCTGCTATTATCGCCAGCCTTTGTTGATACCAGTTCGCAATTTGCGCTGAAGCGGCCAATGCCATGATTAAACAACGCACCCTGAAAAATATTATCCGTGCCACAGGTGTCGGCCTGCACTCCGGTGAGAAGGTCTACCTGACCCTCAAGCCTGCGCCTGTGGACACCGGCATCGTGTTTTGTCGTGCAGACCTTGACCCTGTTGTGCAGATCCCTGCGCGCGCGGAAAACGTCGGCGAGACAACGATGTCGACCACGTTGGTCAACGGCGACGTAAAAGTAGACACGGTAGAGCACCTGCTCTCGGCCATGGCTGGCCTGGGGATCGATAACGCCTACGTCGAACTCTCCGCGTCTGAAGTCCCGATTATGGACGGTAGCGCCGGACCTTTCGTGTTCTTGATTCAATCTGCCGGCCTGGAAGAACAGGACGCGCCGAAGAAATTCATCCGCATCCTGCGCGAAGTGACAGTGGAAGATGGCGACAAGCGCGCCACTTTCGTCCCTTTCGAAGGGTTCAAGGTGAGTTTCGAGATCGATTTCGATCACCCGGTTTTCCGTAACCGCACCCAAAGTGCAACCGTGGATTTTTCCAGCACTTCGTTTGTAAAAGAAGTCAGCCGCGCGCGTACCTTTGGTTTCATGAGTGATATCGAGTACCTGCGCAAGCACAACCTCGCACTCGGCGGTAGCGTGGAAAACGCCATCGTGGTCGACGCGGATGGTGTACTGAACGAAGACGGTCTTCGCTATGAAGATGAATTCGTGAAGCACAAGATCCTCGACGCAATTGGCGACCTTTACCTGTTGGGCAATAGCCTGATTGGTGAATTCAAGGGCTTCAAGTCTGGCCATGCACTGAACAACCAGCTGATTCGCAAGCTGCTTGAGCAGACCGATGCGTGGGAAGTCGTGACCTTTGAAGATGCCAGCACTGCACCGATCTCGTACATGCGTCCGGTTGCGGCAGTTTAAGTAAAACTTCTTTCTCTAGTTTTTGAAGGCCACCCCCGGGTGGCCTTTTTTTATGGCCCGGTTTTGGGCTTCAGTGCATTGAGGCCGGTCTCGTTGATATCCATCACCCGGTTGCGGCCACGCTTCTTGGCCTGGTAAAGCGCCTTGTCGGCAGTGCTGAGCAGTTCTTCCTGGGAGTCGCCGGGTTTGGCATAGCGAGTACAGGCACCCAGGCTGACGGTGAGCTTTGTGGTTGCCGGGTTGACAGGCTCCATCTGCTCGACCGCCGCTCGGATTTTTTCCGCGAGCAGGCGCGTGCCTGCTGCGTCGGTTTCGGTCAGCACCACCGCGAACTCCTCGCCGCCATAACGGGCCGCGAGGTCGGCAGGGCGCCGCACGTTGGCCTTGATGACCTGGGCAACCTGACGCAGGGCCTCATCCCCGGCCTGATGGCCATAGGCATCGTTGAAGGGCTTGAACTGGTCGATGTCAATCATGATCAGCGACAGCGGTGCGCCTGTGCGTTGTGCCCGGCGCCATTCCAGATCCAGGGTCCTGTCGAGCATGCGCCGGTTGGCCAGCCCGGTCAGCGGGTCGGTGGAGGCGAGGGCGGCCAGTTCGTGTTCGGCGCGCTGACGCAGGCGTAGCTCGCGAACCAGCAGCCAGGTCAGCCACAACAAGCCCAGGCACAGCAGCAGGGTTGCGCTGCCGATCAACAGCGCCGTGTGCCGCCAGTTACTGAAGATATGCTCGGTGGACAAAGCCACTACCACCAGCAAGGGCAGCTCGCTGACCTGGGCGAAGTTGTAGAGGCGCTGCAGATGATAGATGCCGGACAGGGCAGTGAAGCTGCCGTAGCGTTCGGTCAGAAAACGCAGGAAGATCGGCGTGTGCCCCAGGTCCTGGCCGGTATAGAACATGGTGGTGGTCGGGTACTGGATCAGCATGATGCCTTCGCTGCTGACCAGGCTGATGTTGCCGGTAGGCCCCAGGTCCAGGCCGCGAAACAGGTTTTGAAAGTAGCTCATCTTCATCAAGGCCACGGCGACGCCGCCAAACCTGCCGTCCGGTGTGTTGATCCTGCGGCTCAGCACCAGGCTCCAGTCATTGGGGGTATCGCTGGCAGGCAAGGGGCGGCTGATAAAGATGCCTTCGTTTTGCGCCTTGAGGTGAACCTTGAACCAGGGCTGTTGGCGAGCGTTGTTGAGCAGGGGGGCGACCGGGCGAGAGCCGGCAATCACCTTGCCTTCGGCATCCAGCACATAAAAGCCGGCATTGGACGGTGCCTCGGCCGCTCTGTCGAAGAGCAGGGGTTGTTGCGTCTGTGGCGAGAGCGAGGCCAGTGCCTGGCTTTGCACCAGGCTGACCAGGCTGTTGAGCGCCGAGTCGTAGATGGAAATGGTATTGCGGATATCACGGCTGATCAGCTGCACGATATTCAAGGCAGAGCGTGCCGCATCATTTTCGGTATTGCGGTATTCCCTGACCAGCAGATAGCCAACGATGCTCAGAATGGCAACCACCGACAACACGCTGGCCCAGACCAGCATGCGGCGGGTGATAACCGGTGTGCGCAGATGATATTTAATGGCTTGACCCTCTGAAGAAAAAACCATGCACCACGGGCCTTTCATTCAAGGCTGACACTCACTCAGGACAACTCTGTAGCACTGATGACGCAATTGCGCCCGGCCTTCTTGGCTTGATACAGGGCCTGATCGGCGCTGTTGATCAAGTCTGCAAGCTGGTCGCCAGGTTTCACCAGGCGGGTACTGACCCCCATGCTGGTGGTGATCTGCCGATGGCCGGGCGATAACGGCTGTAATTGCTCGACGGCCTGGCGGATGCTCTGCGCGAGGTTGTATGCGCCACTGGCATCGGTATCGCTCAGCACTACTGCAAACTCTTCGCCACCATAACGGGCCGCCAGATCGGTGGAGCGGTGCATGCAGTGTTTGATTGTCTGCGCCACACGTTTCAGGGCCTCGTCACCGTCCTGATGACCATAGGTGTCGTTGAAGTTTTTGAAATGGTCAATATCAAACATGATCAGCGATAACGGCTTGCCAGAACGCTGCGCCCGCCGCCATTCCTGTTCCAGCACCTGGTCCAGCTTGCGCCGGTTGGCCAGCCCGGTCAGCGGATCGGTGGTTGCCAGCGCCTCAAGCTGGCGCTCGGCACGTTGACGCAAATGCAATTCACGGCCCAGCAGCCAGGTGAGTACAAGCAGGGCACTGCACAACAGAAGCGTACCGATACCGACCAAAATGGCGTTGCGCCGCCAGGCGCTGAACACATCTTCAGTGGCCAGTGAGACCACCACAATCAACGGCAGGTCACCGACCTCGGAAAAATTGTATAGCCGCTCTTCGCCGTCAATGCTGGAGAGGGCGATAAAACTACCTCTGTGTTCTTGCAGAAAACGGACAAACACGGGGTTGTTGCTCAGGTTGGTGTGCGCGTCGGCGGATGCCGGTTCGGGATGCTGGGTCAGTGGCGTGCCATCGGTACTGATCAGGCGGATAAACCCGTGGGGTTCCAGGTCGAGCCTCTGGAACAGGGTCTTGAAATAATCCAGCTGCATCTGCGCCACGGCGACGCCGAGAAAGCTGCCATCGGGCCCGGAAATCCGCCGGCTGAAGCTGATGCAACACGTGCCCTTGTTTTCGGCCGAGGGAAACGGGTGAGAGATAAACAGCTTGTTGCTGGCCGAATCACGGTGTTCGATAAAACTTGGCCAGTGGCTGAAGTTCTCCTTGGGGGTAACTTCAGTGCGGGAGTCGGCCACCAGGTCGCCTTGCGCATTGAGCAGGTAAAAGCCGCCATTGGCCGGGGTCTGTTCGGCTTTGTCGAACAACAGCATATGCTGCAGCGCCAGGGATACACTGTTCAGGTCACTGCGTTTGGATACGTCGATCAGTGCGTTGAGCGCCGAGTCGTAGAGGTTTACCGTGTTTTGAACGTCTCGTCCGACCAGTTGCACGATATTGAGTGAAGTGCGGATGGCAGCCAGTTCAGCGGTGCGGTGTTCGCGTACCAGCAGGTAGCTGACGATGCTCAGAATGGCAATGATTGAAACGGTTGTGGCGCCGATCAGCAGGCGTAGGGTAAGCACGTTATTGCGCAAGATATGCTTGATGGCCATGCTCGCTGTCGCTCTGGGTGCAGCCCCATAAAATGAACGCAATCATATGAAAAGGCCAGCTTAAAAGCTGGCCCTTTGATCATGGATTAGAACACATCAATAGGATAGTCGACGATCACCCGGTACTCATCAACATCGTTGTCCACGCTCTGGTACGCGGTGTTGCCGCGGTTGGTAGCCCAGCGCAGGGTCACTGCCAGATCCTTGGCCTTACCTTCCTGGATCACGTATTTGAGGCCCAGGTCACGTTCCCAGTGATGGGCATTCTTGCCCTCGGGGTTGTACCAGTTGCTGTAGCCGATGCTGTTGGGGTCGGCCTTGGTCAGGTCCAGCTCACCGCGTGAGTACGACGCACTGGCCGTGAGGCCGGCGATGCCGAGGCCGGCAAAGTCATACTCGTATTGCAGCTTCCAGGAGCGCTCGTTCGGGCCGTTGAAGTCCGAGTACTGCTGGGAGTTGTCCAGATATACGCTGTCGCCCTGATAGATATAGTCAAAGGGCGTATTGCCGTTGACCCGCTGGTACACCGCCGTCACCTTGTGACCGTCGATGCCGAGGGCCAGGTGCAGGCTGAAGGTGTTGTTGTCGATATCCCCCAGCAGCGCTTTGCCGGTGTCCTGGGTGTGATAGAAGTGCAGGCCGGGGTTGAGGGTGATGCCCTCGCTCAGATCCCAGGTGTAGTCAAAGTCGTAGTAGTACTGGTTCCAGATATCCTGCAACTGGGCGGCGTAGAGGTTGCTGGTGATCTCCGGTATGCCGCTCCAGGAGGCTCCGGCCCAGGTGATGTGCTTGCTGCTCTGGTCGCCCAGGTCACCGTAGGTGGTGGTCAGGCGGCGCATGCCACTCTGGTTATAGGGCTTGTCGAAACTGACCTGGCCACCCTCGAACATCCAGCCTTCGAAGCTGGTGTTGGTCAGGCTGACACCGCGAAAGGTCTGCGGCAGCATGCGGGTTTCACCGCCAGCTATCACCGGATTGGTGAGGAACATGTCGCCTGCTTTCAATACCGTATCAAACGCGCGCATTTTCAGCGCGGCACCGGCGGACGAAAAGGCCGCAGGCGCTTTGCCGTTGCCATCACTGACCGGCAGGATGCTGCTGCCATCTGTGCCGCCACCGCCGTCGAGTTTGAGCCCGAGCAAGCCGTAGGCGTCCAGGCCGAAACCGACCGTGCCCTGGGTGAAGCCCGATTCGAACTTGCCGATAAAGCCCTGGCCCCATTCCTTGCTGTCATCGGCATGGGGGCTGCGGATATCGTGGTTCATATAGTAGTTGCGGGCGTGGATTTTAAGGCTGGAGCCTTCGATAAAACCGTCTTTGCTCGCTTCTTCATCCGCGTGGGCGAAGGTGGGGATCGTTGCAGCCAGGGCAATGAATAACGGACTGAGTTTGAGTGATGTCTTCACCAGTTTGTTGCTCCTTGAGAGTGGCGGCAGTTGTTGTTTTCTTTGCAAATGCTGTTCTTGTTTGAGGACACGCCAGTGCCGGGCATGTTTTTTTAAAACAAAAAAAAGCCGCTATGATAGCGGCTTTTGAAACAATCAGTCACATGTGTAGGCCGTGACTGACTGGGTCGGGAAGTCTGCGGGTGTGCGATCAGCTGTCTTGGGCATCATTGCTGACGCTGGCTTTGGCCTGTTCAGGCTGCGGTTTTGCGTCGTTTTGATGGCGTGCTGTCTGCTCTGCCTGGTGCTGCTCAAACGTAGCTGCGCGGGCCGCATTTTGTGCGACGAAGGCAGGGGACTCTTCCGCCATGGCCAGGGGCGATAACAACAAAGACGACAAAACGAAAACGCTAGCCATACCCATACTGCTGGACATTTCAAAGACCTTCTTGCTTAGCAAGTGCTGTGTGATGGGTTAAATCTATAGCGCCAGGCGGGGGCGAAAAAGCCATGTTTGCGACAAGGACTTTTGCGTTTTGAGTAACAAATGCTCAGAGCAGCGGGCTAGACGCATAGCGGCTACAGGGCTACAGGTCTACAGGTCAAGCGGGCAAATACAACCCGAACGTATTGCGCCCGCCGCCGCTGTGCACAAACACCTCACCGGCATGCATCTGTGCAATCGCCTTGACGATGGCCAACCCCAGGCCGTGGTTGGCGCCGCTGTTATGGCGAGCGGCGTCTACACGATAGAAACGCTCGAACAAATGCGGCAAATGCTCTTCAGCAATCGGCTGGCCCGGATTGCTGATGCTGATCATGGCTTGCCCGGCGGTTTGCTCGATCAGGACCTCGATCACTTGCCCGGCTTCGGTGTGCTGTACGGCATTGTTCAGCAAGTTGATCAGCGCCCGGCGCAGGTGCGCCTTCTCGATATTGACCCGGGCATCGCCGCTGACCCGCACTTCAACCCGCGCATCCTCAAGAATGAATTCTAGATACTCCAGGGTCGTCGCCACTTCGTCAGCCAGAGAGGCACTGGTCAGTTTGCTGGCCTTGCTGCCCTGGTCGGCGCTGGCCAGAAACAGCATGTCATTGATGATGCTGCGCAGCCGTTCCAGTTCTTCGAGGTTCGATTGCAACACCTCGAAGTAATGCTCGGCCGAGCGCCCGCGGGTCAACGCCACCTGGGTCTGGCCAATCAGGTTGGTCAGCGGCGAGCGCAGTTCATGGGCCACATCGGCATTGAATGATTCCAGCCGGGTCCATGCCTGCTCAACGCGGTCCAGGGTCGAGTTGAAGGCACTCACCAGTTGGTCCAGTTCCGGCGCCAGTGGTGCCAGGTGCAAACGCCCGGACAAGCGCGGCGGTGCGAGTTTTTGCGCTTCTTCGGACAGCTTGACCAGCGGTTTGAGGCCGATGCGCGCCACCCAGTAGCCGAGCAATGAGGCCAGCAGCACGCCGATGCTCGCCAGGCTGACCAACGCAATCAGCAGGTGGTGCTGGGTCTGGCGAAAGGTCTGGGTATCGATGGCAATCAAGAAGCGCAGCGCCGGGCGCTGCTCCTTGGCTGGAATTTCGCTGATCAACACTTTGAACGGGTAAGCCTGGCCCGGCAAGTGCAAGTCCCGAACCCCCACAGGCCCCTGGGCAAATTTGCGCACGGCGGCCTCGGGGTTACCGTACTCATAGGCCGGGTCTGAACTGATTGCCCAAAACCGGATGCGTTTGTCCTCTTCGCTGAGCAGTTTGAGCTTGGCGCTCATCTTGGCCCAGTGCTCGGCGTTGCCGTAGCGATTGATCGATGATTCAAGCACGCTGTAACGGGCATCCAGCTCCGCTTCAGGCAGGCGGCCGATGCTTTTGTCGACCTGCTGGTACAAGGCCCCGCCGATCAGCACAAACACCAGCAACGCCACCAGGGCGAACATTGCGCTCAAGCGCATGGCGATGGAGTTCAGGGCCGCAGGGCGATTAAACACTGCGCCGCTCCAGCACATAGCCCATGCCGCGTATGGTGTGCAGCAGCTTGTGTTCGAATGGCCCGTCGAGCTTGGCGCGCAAGCGCTTGATCGCCACTTCGACCACATTGGCGTCACTGTCGAAATTGATATCCCAGACCATCTCGGCAATGGCGGTCTTGGACAGGATTTCCCCCTGGCGGCGCGCCAGTACACTGAGCAGGGAGAACTCCTTGGCGGTCAGGTCCAGGCGGGTGCCGGCGCGGCTGGCCTTGCGGCTGATCAGATCTATCCACAGGTCATCGACGGTCACCTGCACCGGTTCGTGACCGCCGCTGCGGCGGGTCAGGGCTTGCAGGCGGGCGACCAGTTCGAGAAACGAAAACGGTTTGCCCAGATAGTCATCGGCACCCTCACGCAGCCCGCGAATACGGTCTTCGACCCGCTCACGGGCGGTGAGCATGATCACCGGGGTTTGCTTGCGTGCCCGCAAGGCCCGCAATACGCCAAAGCCGTCGAGCCCCGGGAGCATGACATCGAGCACGATTACCGCGTAATCGCTCTCCATCGCCAGGTGCAGGCCTTCGATGCCGTCACGGGCCACATCCACCGTGTAACCTTGCTCGGTCAGCCCGCGGTGCAGGTAGTCGGCGGTTTTCTCTTCATCTTCAATAATCAGAACGCGCATAACCCGCCTCAGTGATCGTTCGCCAGCAAGCTGACGGGTTTGGAACGATGGAACAGTCGCTCAAGCCACAAGTATATGACCGGCGTGGTAAACAGCGTCAGCGCCTGGCTCACCAGCAGCCCGCCGACCACGGCAATCCCCAGTGGCTGGCGCAGTTCGGCGCCGGTGCCGTAGCCGAGCATCAGCGGCAATGCGCCGAGCAGGGCGGCCAGGGTGGTCATGATGATCGGCCGAAACCGTGTAAGGCACGCCTGATAGATGGCTTCTTCGGGACTCAGGCCACGGGTGCGCTGGGCATCGAGGGCAAAGTCGATCATCAGGATGCCGTTTTTCTTGACGATGCCGATCAGCAGCACCAACCCGATCAGGGCCATGATCGAGAAATCCTGGCCGCAGATCCACAGCATCAGCAGCGCGCCAAGCCCGGCTGAAGGCAGGGTGGAGATGATCGTTAGCGGGTGCACAAAGCTCTCGTAGAGCACCCCCAGAATGATGTACACCGCCACCAGTGCTGCCAGGATCAACCAGGGCTGGCTGGCCAGCGAGCTTTGAAAGGCCTGGGCTGCGCCCTGGAAATTGCCGCTGATGGTGCTCGGCATGCCGATCTCGTTTTTTGCCTGATCAAGCATCAGCACCGCATCGCCCAGGGCCACGCCGGGCGCGAGGTTGAACGACAGGTTGGCGGCCGGGAACATACCGTCATGGCTGATCGACAACGGCCCGCTGACGGGCGCATCGACCCTGGCCACGGCTGACAAAGGCACCATTTCCCCGGTGAGCGGCGAGCGCAGGTAGAAGTAATTGAGGCTTTCGGCCTTGCCGCGCTGCTGCGCGTCGACTTCCAGAATCACGTTGTACTGGTTGGTCTCGGTCTGGAACTCATTGACCTGGCGCTGACCAAAGGCGTCGTAGAGTGCTTCATCGACATCGGTGGCCGTAAGACCAAAGCGCGCCGCAGCATTACGGTCGATGCTGATATGGGTGATGCTGCCACCCAGTTGCAGGTCGTTGGACAGGTCGCGAAAGGCCGGGTTGGCGCGCAGTTTTTCGGTCAGGCGCTGGGTCCAGGTGGTGAGCGTCGGCCCGTCGTTGCTCTTGAGCACATACTGATACTGGCTGCGGCTTGGGCCCGAGCTGAGGTTGATGTCCTGGCCCGCGCGCAGGTACAGAACGATGCCCGGTACCTTGGCCAGTTGCGGGCGGATGCGGTCGATAAACTCGCTGGCCGACACATCGCGCTGGCCACGGTCCTTGAGGGCAATCCAGAAGCGGCCGTTGGCGATGGTCTGGTTGCTGCCGGTCACGCCCACGGCATGGGAGAACGCCTGCACGGCCGGGTCGTTGCCGATGATCTCGGCCAGCGCCAGATGCTTTTGCGTCATGTCCGGGAACGAGATATCCGATGCGGCCTCGCTGGTACCGAGCACGAAGCCGGTGTCTTGCACCGGAAAAAAGCCCTTGGGGATCAGCACATATCCGGCGATGGCCATGGCCAGGGTCACAGCGAAAATCTCCAGCATCAATCGCTGATGCGCAAGAGCCCGCTTCAGGCCTTTTTCATACAAGGCCAGCAGACGTTCGCCAAAGCCCGGCCTGGCGTCGGGCTTGTGTACTGGTGAGCGCATAAACAGCGCGGCCAGGGTGGGCGCCAGGGTCAGCGATACCAGCACCGAAATCATGATGGTCGAGGTCGCCGTCAGGGCGAATTCCTTGAACAGACGCCCGACCACCCCGCCCATAAACAGCAGCGGGATAAATGCTGCCACCAGCGAGAAGCTGATGGACACCACGGTAAAGCCGATCTCGCTGGAGCCCTTGATTGCCGCGTCGCGCATGCTTTCGCCGGCCTCCAGGTGACGGTGGATGTTCTCCACCACCACAATGGCATCGTCGACCACAAACCCCACAGCCACCACAATCGCCACCAGCGTCAGGTTATTCAGGCTGAAGCCCAGCACATACATCAACGCGAAGCTGGCGATCAGCGACACACCGAGGACTGCCGACACGATCAACGTGGCTGACCACTGGCGCAGAAACAACGCCATCACCGCAACGACCAGCAGAACGGCGATCAGCAGGGTGATTTCCACTTCATGCAGGGATGCGCGGATGGTCTTGGTGCGGTCGCTCAGCACCGTGACCTCGACCGAGGCCGGGAGCATGGCCTGCAGACCGGGCAGGGCGGCCTGGATGCGGTCTACCGTGTCGACGATATTGGCCCCCGGCTGGCGCGAAATTACCAGGTTGAGCCCCGGCTGATGGCCCGACCAGGCCTGTACATAGTCGTTCTCGGAACCGTTGATAACCCGTGCCACATCGCGCAACTGCACGGGGGCGCCATCTTTGTAGGAGACGATCAACTGGCCGTATTCATCCGCGTCGAACAACTGGTCGTTGGTCGAAAGGGTGGAAATGCTCGATGGGCCATACAGTGCGCCCTTGGCCAGGTTGAGGCTGGTTTGCTGAATCGCCAGGCGGATATCGGTGAGGGTCAGGCCGATGGCGGCCAGCTTGTCGGCCGAGGCCTGCACGCGGATCGCCGGGCGTTGCTGGCCGGTGATGTTGATCAGGCCCACGCCATCGATCTGGCTGATTTGCCGGGCCAGCAGGGTTTCAACGTAATCGCTCAGTTCAGTGCCGGGCATTTGCAGCGAGCTGATGCTGAGGATCAGCACCGGGCTGTCGGCCGGGTTGACCTTCTTCCAGGTCGGCAGGGTCGGCATGTCCTTGGGCAGTTTGCCGGACGCGGTGTTGATCGCCGCCTGTACTTCTTGCGCGGCGGTGTCGATGCTTTTGTTGAGGGTAAATTGCAGGGTCAGGGTGGTCGAGCCCAGCGCGCTGCTGGAGGTCATCTGGGTCATGCCGGGGATGGCGCTGAATTGCACCTCCAGCGGTGTGGCCACCGATGAGGCCATGGTGTCCGGGCTGGCACCGGGCAGTTGCGCCGACACCTGAATGGTCGGGAACTCCGCTTCGGGCAAGGGCGCCACGGGCAACTGGGGGAAGGCAATCAAACCCACCAGCACCAGGGCGAAGGTCAGCAGCACGGTGGCCACCGGGTGATCGACGCACCAGGCGGACAGCGAGCGGCTGCGGGTCATGGCTGCACCCGGGCGGCCGCGGGCTCGCTCAGCACTTCAACCCGCGAGCCGGGCTTGAGCCGCGACTGGCCATCGCTGACCAGTGCATCGCCGGGGTTTACCCCGGTGATGATGCTCAGTTCGGTATCCTGAAACGTCAACTGCACCGGGACGGTTTCGACTGTGTCGCCGTTGACCCGGTACACGAAATAGTTGTCCAGCCCGCGCTGCACCACCTGCGGTGGCACCACCAACGCGTTGCGCTGCAAGCCGGTCTGGATCTCGACATTGACCAACTGGCCGGGCCACAGACTTTGCGTGGGGTTGTCGAACTGAGCCTTGGCCTTGATCGTGCCGGTGGTTGCCGAGACCTGATTGTCGATCAGGCTCAGACGGCCCTCGCTCAGTGGCGTACCGCTGCTGTCAGTGTTGCCGATAAAGGCCTTGACCCGGGCTGGCTCTTTGGCCGTAAGCAGGTCGTGGAGCAGGGGCAACTGCTGCTGGGGCAGGGAGAATTCCACGGCAATGGGGTCGATCTGGGTCACGGAAAACAGCCCCTGGGCATCGCTGACCCGCAGGAAGTTGCCCGCATCCACCGCGCGAATGCCTACGCGGCCGCTGACCGGGGACTGTATTTGCGTATAGGACAACTGCACCTGCGCTGCCGCAATGGTTGCCTGATCACCCTGTGCTGAAGCCTTGAGCTGATTGACCAGGGCTTGTTGCTGATCGAGGGTTTGCCTGGACACACCATTGTCCACGCTTAACAACTGGTAGCGCTTGAGGTCGACCAGTGCCACTTGCAGCTGTGCCTGATTCTGCCCCAGCTGGGCCCTGGCCTGATCGAGGCTGGCCTTGATCGAGCGGTCATCGAGTGTCGCCAACAGGTCGCCCGCGTTGACCGTTTGGCCTTCCTTGACCCGAATATCAGTGAGGATGCCGTCGATTTGCGGGCGGATGATCACGCTGTGCAGCGACAGTACGGCGCCAATCCCGTTGATATAACGCGGTACATCCTGCTGCTGCACATGGGCAACCCGCACCGGAATGGGGGCGCCAGCCACTGCTTTGCCAGGAGCAGGGCGGTTCAACCACCAGACACCGCCGCCGATCAGAGCAAGCACCAAGGTGCCCAGCAAGATGTTTTTGGTTTTATTGGGCATGCGGGATAAACGCCGTGTGCGTGGAGTGGGGGCTTATATAAGGGTTATAGCGTGTAGACACGGTCAGTACAGTGACGGCTAACTGACATTGCTGACAGCTGAAAGACCTTCATGCCGATCACTCAAGCTCGTTTGACCGCAATTGTGGGAGCGAGCCTGCTCGCGAAGGCCTCAAGAGTAAGACTTTCGCGAGCAGGCTCGCTCCCACAGAAACGCGGCGCGCCGTAATCTTGGGCAGCGACTGCATTTAAAATTACGACCAGCGAGTGCAACGCATACAGAGTGCGCAGGTATACTGCGCGGCATTGCGCCACTTGGCCTGTTTATTTCCCGTATTTCGGAGCTTTCATGACTTCTCCTACACCAACGACCGCTCCTGATGACGTGAGCGCCGACAACCTCGATACCCCGGAAAAACCGGTAATCCCTGCGTTCACCTTCCCGTTCAAGCCTTCCGAGTTTGCCAAGGCCAAGTCCCAGGGCAAGGCGTACTACCAGAAAAGCGGCCTGGGCGGTCACGATAAAACCCCGAACGCTCCCCCTCATGGCACCCGTAAAACCATGGGCAAACGCTGATTTAATGCCCCAAAAAGTGGCATTATGCCATTAGTGTTTGTTCAGGCCTGATTAACTCCTTTAGTCATGCGCCAGATCAGTATTTGCTTAATAGGTGCGCTTAGAGTCGACGGCCCTGCCGACTCTTCCTAACAATCCGAGCGCGCCTGTCATGAAAATCAATCTACCGATTACCGGCCGACCCGTTGATTTCGCCCCCGACGCCAACATCCTCTCTACCACCAATCTCGACAGCACTATCACTTACGCCAACCCGGACTTTATCCAGGTCAGTGGTTACGAGTTGAGCGAGTTGTTGGGCAGTCCGCATAACCTGTTGCGCCACCCCGACATGCCGCCCGCCGCCTTCAGTCATATGTGGCAAACCCTCAAGGCGGGGCGCTCGTGGATGGGTATGGTGAAAAACCGCTGTAAAAACGGTGATCACTATTGGGTCAGCGCCTATGTCACGCCCGTCATGCAAAACGGCGAAACCGTCGAGTATCAATCGGTGCGCACTCACCCCGCGCCCGAGCGGGTGGCGGTGGCCGAGGCGCGTTACGCCGCTCTGCGCTCGGGTCGCAAGCCGCTGTGGCCGGTTTGCTTGCGCCTTGGGCTCGGGGGCAAGCTGGCGTTGTTGGTGAGTGCCGTCTTTGCCGCCGTTACCGCGGTGGGCACGCTGTTGCTGGCCAGTGTCGACGCCCGGGCCGGGCTGGTGATCTGGTTGCTGGGCAGTCTATTGAGTTCGGCAGCCATCGCCTGGCTGCTGCGGCCTTTGCATGCCTTGACCCGTCGCGCCAAAGATGTGGGCGACAACCCTTTAAGCCAGCAGATTTATACCGGTCGGCATGATGAGTTCGGCCAGATCGAGTTTGCCCTGCATATGCTGGAGGCGCAGGTCGGCGCTGTAGTAGGGCGCATCGGTGATGCCTCGCAGCGGTTGGCCGGGCATGCCAGCGAGCTGGTTCAACACCTGCAAAGCAGCCACGCCAGTACCTTGAGCCAGCAACTGGAGACCGACCAGGTGGCCACTGCCATCAACGAAATGGCGGCCAGCGTGGCGCAGGTCGCAACCAATGCCCAGCAGGCGTCGCAAACGGCCGACCAGGTGCAGATCGAAACCCGTGAAGGCCATCAACTGGTGATGCAAAGCCGTAGCACGGTGCAGCATCTGGCGTCCGAGCTGGAGCGGGCCACACAGGTGGTGCATCACTTGCAAAGCCACAGCAGCGATATTTCCTCGGTGCTGGAGGTGATCCGCAGTATTGCCGAGCAAACCAATCTGCTGGCGCTCAATGCTGCCATCGAGGCGGCACGGGCGGGCGATCAGGGGCGCGGCTTTGCCGTTGTGGCCGATGAAGTGCGTGGTCTGGCCCAGCGTACGCAGCAGTCGACCTGTGAAATCCAGGCGATGATCAGTGCCCTGCAAGAGGGCGCGCAGGCGGCGGTGCAGGTAATGCAGCAAAGCAGTGAATATGCGCAAAACAGCGTTAACCAAACGCAGATGGCCAGTTGTGCGCTGGACGGGATCAGCCTGCAGGTGCAGAAAATTACCGAGATGAGCGTGCAGATTGCTGCGGCGGTCGAAGAGCAAAGTGTGGTCAGTGAAGATATCAACCGCAATATCGCCGGGATCCGCAGTGCCTGTGAGGTCACGGTGGATGCCGGCCAGCAGAGTCATCGTCATTCAGGCGATGTGGCCGCGTTGGCCGCAAGCCTGCGCTCGCTGGCGCAGGAGTTCTGGCAGACCCGGCGTTAGAGCTGCTCGCGCCGGATCAGGGTCATGCCGTGCTGCTCATACAGGCTTCGCGCCCTGTGATTGTGCTCCATGACCTTGAGGTCGACGCAGGCCTCATGGCGCTGGCGGAACACTTCGAACACATGGCGCAGCAGCGTGCTGCCCAGGCCGCGGCCCTGATGGCGCGGGTGCACCACCAGATCCTTGAGGTAAGCGCTGGTCCAGGCTTGCGCCACCGCCACCACTTCGCCCTGGTGCAGGATGACAAAACACAGCTGCGGGTCGTACTCGGCGTCATGCAGCAGGTCGTGTTGCCAGCTGAGCAAGGGTTCGACGCTGCCTCGGCCGTCGGCGTAACCCTGGCAGAGCAGGGCATGGACGGGTTGCATGAGCTCCTCGGTGAGTGCCACCAGGCTAAAGCCTTCTGGCCATTGCGCGACGGGCAATGGCTTGCGCAGGTCTTTGCGCAGCAACAGGCAATATTCGCTCATCGTGCTCAGAAACCTTGCTCGGCCACCGTGCGCGCGGCGAGGATCAGGCACTGGGTCAGCTCCGGCGAAGAGAACTTGGTCAGCACCGCATTGGCCCCGGCCAGACGCGCTTTTTCGCTGTTCATCGCGCTGTTCAACGAGGTGTGCAAGAGCACATACAGATGGGCGAAGTCCGGGGTGTCGCGCACGGTACGGGTAAAGGCGTAGCCGTCCATCTCGGACATTTCGATATCCGATACCAGCACGTTGATCTGATCCGGCGTGCCTTGCAGCTCCAGCAAACGCTCGATGGCTTCCTTGGCGCTGCGTGCGGTGTGGCAATGCAGGCCCAGGTTGCGCAGGGTAATCACAGACTGCTGCAGAGCGACCTGACTGTCATCCACCACCAGAATGCGGGCATTGGCCAGCAGCTTTGACTCTTCCTTGCTGAGGGTTTCGCCAGTGCCTTCAACCTTTGCCGGGGCGATGCCGTGGATGACTTTCTCGATATCCAGCACCTGCACCAGTACACCGTCGACCTGGGTTACGCCGGTGATGTACGAGCGCTTGCCGGAGCCGTAGGGCGGCGGGCGAATGTCGGTGCTCAGGCAATGCACGATTTTGCTGACGGCCTGCACATGCAGCCCCTGCTTGGAACGGCTGACATCGGTGACGATCAGGCAGCCGCCATCGGGGTCGAGCAGCGGTTGCTCGCCGATGGCACGGCTGAGGTCGATCACCGCCAGTGAAGCGCCGCGCAACACCGCGATGCCTTTTATGTTGGGGTGGGACTCGGGCATTTTGGTCAGGGGCGGGCAGGGAATGATTTCGCTGACCTTGAGCAGGTTGATCGCCAACAACTTGCCGCTGCGCAGAGTGAAGAGCAGAAGGGAGAGTGAGTCTGCGCGGGCATTGTTCGATGACATATAAATCTTCTGTGGTGGGAGCGATACAGGGTTATCGGCGTGAATAAAGAATCCTGTAGTCGCTGACGAGGCACGAGGCTGCGATGTGGGCCGCAGGACCACTGTTTAGGGCAGCTACGCAGCCAATCGCAGCTTCGTGCCTCGTCAGCGACTACAGGGATTATTTCAGGCCCAGCCGTTTGGCCATGCGCCCCAGGTTCGCCCGGTCCAGCCCCAGCTCCCGTGCCGCGCTGGCCCAGTTGTGCTGGTGGCGTTCGAGGCAGGCGCTGATCAATTGGCGCTGGTAGTTTTCGGTGGCTTGGCGCAAGTCGCCCACGGCGTCCGGCACGCTCTGGTGCTCGATCACCGCCGTGCCGGGGCTGGTCGTCGGCAAGTCCAGATCCGCCGCGGTCAGGGTCAAAATACGTGGCCGCGTGCTGCAATTGCCCAGGGCTTTAAGGGCGCTGCGGCCTATAAGGTGTTCCAGCTCGCGCACATTGCCCGGCCACGAATAGTGCACCAGCGCCGTTTGCGCGTCGGGGCTCAGGCGCAAGCTGCCCAGGCCCATGCGCGAGCGGTTTTGTTCCAGAAAGAAGCCGCTCAGCAGCAGCACATCACGGCCGCGTTCACGCAAGGCCGGCACTCGCAGCGGGTAAACGCTCAGGCGATGATAAAAGTCGGCCCGGTAGCGCCCGCTGCGTACTTCTTCGGCCAGGTCGCGGTTGGTGGCCGCGATCAGGCGCACATCAACCCGGTGCTCCTGATCCGAGCCCAGGCGCTGTAACTGTCCGCTTTGCAGGACCCGCAGCAGCTTGGCCTGAACGGTAAGCGACAACTCGCCCACTTCATCCAGAAACAGGGTGCCACCGTTGGCCAGTTCGAACTTGCCACGCCGGTCATTGGTGGCGCCGGTAAAGGCTCCGCGTACATGGCCGAACAGCTCGCTCTCCACAAGGGTGTCGGGCAGGGCCGCGCAGTTGAGGCTGATCAGCGGTTTATCCGCCCGTGGCGAGGCTGCATGAATGGCCTGGGCCACCAGTTCCTTGCCGACCCCGGTTTCGCCGGTAATCAACACCGTCAGGTCACTGCCACCCACCAGGGCGATTTCTTCAAGCAGGCGTTTGTGCACCTTGCTTTGGCCAATCAGCTCTTTGTTGGGCGAGCCGTTGGCCTGCCGATAGAGTTCGGCCTTGCGCTGTTCATCCTCGACCCGCAACGCCAGGCGCTCGATGCGCTGAGCCACATTGACCGTGGCCGCGGCCAGGCTGGCAAAGGCCTGCAGGTCATCTAGCGAGACCGGTTCGAAGCGTTTGGAGTCCAGTGCGTCGAGGGTCAACAGGCCCCAGGGGCGTTCATCGACAAACAGCGGGCAGCCCATGCAGTCGTGGACTTCCAGGTGCTCGGCCAGCCCGTCGACCAGGCCATCATAGGGGTCAGGCAGCTCGCAGTTGCTGGGGAAGCGCGTGGGCCCGGGGCTGGCGAGCAGCGCCTGAAAGCGCGGGTGCTCGCTGACTTTGAAACGTCGCCCCAGGGTATCCAGGCTCAAGCCGTCGACGGCCAGCGGCACCAGCCATTCGCCGTCCAGTCGCAGCAGGGCTGCGGCGTCGCAGGGCAGCAGGGTGCGCAAAGCATGCAGCAGGCGCCGATAGCGCTCGCTCTCGGGCAGGTCGCGGGACAGATCGTCCACCAGCGGCAGCAGGGTGGTCAGCAGCAGTTTTGCAGTCATTTTGACCTCGTGTAGTCCTTAAGACTATAAGTAAGCATGAGTCATAATGACTATATATTATTTAAGTGCTTGTTTTTAAAGGCTTAAATAGTTGGCACGGAAACTGATATGTAAAGGGTAATTGTTAAAGCCTACGTGCCAGGAGTCACCCTTATGCTTACTGCTCAGGATCGTGCCATCGTTAAATCCACCGTGCCACTGCTGGAAAGCGGCGGTGAAGGGTTGATCACACACTTTTATCGCATGATGCTCTCGGAATACCCGCAGGTGCGCTCGCTGTTCAACCAGGCCAACCAGGCCAGTGGCGACCAGCCGCGAGCGCTGGCCAACGGCGTGCTGATGTATGCACGGCATATTGATCAGCTCGACCAGCTGGGCGATCTGGTGGCCCGGATCATCAACAAGCATGTTGCATTGCAAATCCTCCCCGAGCACTACCCGATTGTCGGCAGCTGCCTGCTGCGGGCGATTGAGGAAGTGCTGGGCAGCGACATCGCCACGCCACAAGTGCTCAGTGCCTGGGGCGCGGCCTACAACCAGCTGGCCGATATCCTGATCGGTGCCGAAGCGGCCATTTACGACGAAAAAGCAGCGGCACCGGGCGGCTGGCGTGGCGGGCGTGAATTCAAACTGGCAGCCAAGGTTGAAGAAAGCGCTGAAATCACCTCGTTTTACTTCCGTCCGGTCGACCAGCAGCCGATCCTCGACTTTGCCCCGGGCCAGTACATCGGCCTGAAAATGATGATCGATGGTGAAGAAGTGCGCCGCAACTACTCCCTGTCGGCACTGGCCCAGGTCGGTCGCTACCGTATCAGCGTCAA
This sequence comes from Pseudomonas fragi, assembly GCF_002269505.1. Lineage (GTDB taxonomy): Bacteria > Pseudomonadota > Gammaproteobacteria > Pseudomonadales > Pseudomonadaceae > Aquipseudomonas > Aquipseudomonas fragi_D. The sequence goes on from NZ_NQKQ01000005.1 coordinate 54,885, forward strand.
GCGCGAGAGCGGCGGGGTGGTTTCCAACTTCCTGCACGACCGGTTGAACGTGGGCGACATCGTGGAACTGTTTCCGCCTGCTGGCGAGTTCACCCTTACTGACAGCGACAAACCGCTGGTGCTGATCAGTGGCGGCGTGGGCATTACCCCGACCCTGGCGATGCTTGAAGCGGCGCTGGCGACAAAACGCCCGATCCACTTTATCCACTGCGCCCGTAATGCCGATGTGCATGCCTTCCGCACCTGGGTCGATGAACTGGCCGCACAGCACCCGCAACTGCAGCGTTTTTACTGCTATGACGAGCAGGGCGAATCTGCAAATCATGTCGGGCTTCTGACTGAGGAAGTGCTGGCGCAATGGTTGCCGCAAGAACGTGACCTGGACGCCTACTTCCTGGGGCCAAAAGGCTTTATGGGGGCGGTAAAGCGTCACCTCAAAGCGCTGGGTGTGCCGGAGCAGCAGAGCCGCTACGAGTTCTTCGGCCCGGCTGCCGAGCTGAAATAAAGCCTGTAGTCGCTGCCGCAGGCTGCGAAGGGTTGCGTAGCAACCCGTTGTCCAAAGGCCCCGCGGTCCCCTTCGCAGCCTTCGGCAGCTGCAGGAACACTGCAACTGTGGGAGCGAGCCTGCTCGCGAAGGCCGTTCGCGAGCAGGCTCGCTCCCACAATAGGGCTTGACCTGCAACAGAGTATCTACAGCAAACAGGCAAGACCTTAATCCCCCATTAATCCCCCTGCGACAGTTTCCCTGTAACGTTCAGATACATCCAGGCAAAGGGTCTGGGTGTAAACTGTGCGCCTTACACATAATCAGGCTAAGGGATGCGGGATGACCAATGACATGTTGCAACTGGGCCGGGAGAAGCGCTTTCTGGTCCTGCTCGGGCTGATCTGCCTGGCGCTGATTGGCGGTGCGCTCTATATGCAGATCGTGCTCGGTGAGGCGCCGTGCCCGCTGTGTATCCTGCAACGCTATGCCCTGCTGCTGATCGCTATCTTTGCTTTTATCGGTGCGGCCATGCCGAGCCGGCGCAGCCTTACGGTGTTTGAAGTGCTGGTGGTACTCAGTGCCATTGGCGGGATTGTCGCCGCCGGGCGTCATGTTTATATTCTCGCCAACCCGGCCGTGAGCTGCGGTCTTGATGTCTTGCAGCCCATCGTCGATGGCCTGCCGCTGGCCGCCGTGTTCCCTCTGGGGTTTCAGGTCGACGGGTTTTGCTCCACCCCGTACCCGCCGGTACTCGGCATGTCGCTGGCGCAGTGGGCACTGGTAGCCTTTGTACTGACTGCAGTGCTGGTGCCGCTGGGCATCTACCGCAACCGGAAAAAATCGAACTGAGTAACGCCTAAATTATGTTTGGGCTGCCTCGTTCCTCCTCAGGATGTGCGGGGCGTTTTTTTGTCCGCACACAAATGTAAAGAGGGTGTGAGCCGAACGTCGAAAACGGGTGCGCGACACTGCGACATATTGTCACGGAAGGCGTGTCGCAGGTCGTGTATTGGTCTGACCGGCGGTCTTTCGAACGTATGACTTTGTGTAACGTACCTGAGGTGTTTTGACGCTGGGGGAGGGGTTGAAAAGTGCCTGGAGAGACTCCATGCAAATTGGCTCAAGCCCTTTTTATTTGGGCGTTTAAGCGAGATCGGGGGGAGGGGGAATGCGCTAAAAAGGGGCGTTCTGATTGAGGGGTTATGGCGTGCTACAACCCTGATTTTCATGGGCGTTTCAACGCGGGGCGTAATAATAGGTGGGGATTGTTACCGGGGCCGAGAAGAATTATTTCCGAATGAGACGTGGTTTATAGAGAGCTACCTAACTACAATCGCCCGCACTGAACGTCCAGCCTGCTCATCCCTGAGCCCAAGCGGGAAGTTGAAGGCCGACTGGGTTGTTCAATACAGGCGTCCCATGCGACTCCCAGGTACTGGCAACCCTTCTAAGTTCCGCACCAAATGGAATTGGTCGACAAGGCCATTGACCACGTATCGAATAAGAAATCACTGCTAACCCGGAATTTGCCCGTTCGCCAGATGGTGATAGAGCAGGCTTTCATTCAATTCCGGAAAAGAGCCAACCCTTGGCAGGGCGAAGTGTTGGCGAAAAAAACCAACTGCATTGTGCAAGCTGTTTTAGAGGTCGTGAGATGACTAAAAAAAGGTACCCCAGACTCCTTGGCTTATTGCCACTTTTCGGCACGTTGTTGCTGGGAGGTTGCAACATGACATTGCTCGATCCGGTGGGGCAGGTCGGGATCGAAGAGCGGAATCTGATCATCACTGCAACACTGCTGATGCTTCTGGTCGTGGTGCCGGTCATCATTATGACCCTGGTATTTGCGTGGAAATATCGCGCGTCGAACACCAGCGCTACCTACACACCAAAGTGGTCGCACTCCACCAAGATCGAAGTCGTGATCTGGACTGTGCCAATTCTGATCATCATCGCCCTGGGCGTGATCACCTACAAGTCGACCCACGCGCTGGACCCGTATCGTCCGCTCGAGTCTGACGTCAAGCCGATTACCATCGAAGTGGTGGCAATGGACTGGAAGTGGATGTTCATCTATCCGGAACAGGGTATCGCCACCGTCAACAAGATCGTGTTCCCGGCCAACACCCCGGTCAATTTTCGTATCACCTCTGACACGGTCATGAACTCGTTCTTCATTCCGGGCCTGGGCGGTCAGATCTACGCCATGGCCGGCATGACGACCAAGCTGCACCTGATTGCCAACCGCAACGCTGAAATGGAAGGCATCTCTGCCAACTACAGCGGTGCCGGCTTCACTGGCATGAAATTCAAAGCGATCGCGACTTCTCAGGCTGACTTTGATGCCTGGGTAAGTGAAGTCAAAGCGTCACCTAAACAGCTTGATGAAGCTGCTTATGCCGCCTTGTCCGTATCCAGTCAGAACAATCCCGTTGAGCTGTTCTCCTCGTACACACCGAACCTGTTTCAGAAAATCGTCGACAAGTACGAAGGTATGACACCAGGCAAACCGGTGAAGCACGAGAAGAAAGAAGTGGCCGGGAACGACGTGGCGGACACGAGTGAGCATTCAGCTGCCGGGGCAGAGGAGTAAACGATGTTTGGTAAATTAAGTTGGGAAGCGGTCCCGTTCCATGAGCCGATCGTGATGGTGACCATCGCCATGATCGCGCTGGGTGGTCTGGCACTGTTTGCAGCAATCACCTACTTCAAGAAGTGGACCTACCTGTGGACCGAATGGCTAACGTCAGTCGACCACAAGAAAATCGGCGTGATGTACATCATCGTCGCCATGATCATGCTGCTGCGCGGCTTTGCCGACGCCGTGATGATGCGTACCCAGCTGGCCATGGCCACCGAGGGTTCGCCTGGCTACCTGCCACCTGAACACTATGACCAGATCTTCACCGCTCACGGTGTGATCATGATCATCTTCATGGCAATGCCATTCTTCACCGGCCTGATGAACCTTGCAGTGCCGCTGCAGATCGGTGCCCGTGACGTGGCCTACCCGTTCCTGAACTCCCTGAGCTTCTGGCTGCTGGTGTCCGGCGTTGTGCTGGTCAACCTGTCGCTGGGCGTCGGCGAGTTCGCCAAGACCGGTTGGGTTGCTTATCCGCCGCTGTCGGGCTTGCAGTACAGTCCGGGCGTGGGGATGGATTACTACATCTGGGCGCTACAGCTATCGGGGTTAGGTACGACATTAACCGGGGTTAACTTCCTGGCGACTGTTCTGAAGATGCGTGCCCCTGGCATGAAACTGATGGACATGCCGATCTTCACCTGGACCTGCACCTGGGCAAACGTCCTGATCGTGGCTTCGTTCCCGATCCTGACTGCTACCCTGGCACTGCTGACACTTGACCGTTACATGGATTTCCACATTTTCACCAATGAACTTGGTGGCAATCCAATGATGTACGTCAACCTGTTCTGGGCGTGGGGTCACCCTGAGGTTTACATCCTCATTCTGCCAGCGTTCGGTATCTTCTCCGAAGTTATCTCCACGTTCACCGGCAAGCGTCTGTTCGGTCACCACTCGATGGTCTACGCCTCCGGCGCGATCTCGGTGCTGGGCTTCATGGTTTGGCTGCACCACTTCTTCACCATGGGTTCGGGTGCAAGCGTCAACGCCTTCTTCGGTCTGGCGACGATGCTGATTTCCATCCCGACGGGTGTGAAGCTGTTCAACTGGCTGTTCACCATCTACCAGGGCCGTCTGCGCTTCACCAGCCAGGTTCTGTGGACCCTGGGCTTTATGGTGACTTTCGCCATCGGCGGCATGACCGGCGTACTGCTGGCCATCCCGGGTGCTGACTTCGTACTGCACAACAGCCTGTTCGTTATTGCTCACTTCCATAACGTGATCATCGGCGGCGCAGTATTCGGTTACATCGCAGGCTTCAGCTTCTACTTCCCTAAAGCGTTCGGCTTCAAGTTGAACGAGAAGTGGGGCAAGGCAGCGTTCTGGTTCTGGATCGTCGGCTTCTTCATCGCTTTCATGCCGCTCTATGCACTGGGCTTCATGGGCATGACCCGTCGTCTGAACGCCAGCACCAACCCTGAGTGGGTGCCTTACCTGTACGTTGCCCTGTTCGGCGCAATCCTGATCGCTTGCGGTATCGCCAGCCAGCTGATCCAGCTGTACGTCAGTATCCGTGACCGCAACAAGCCAGAGAACGCCTGCGAATTCGGCGATCCTTGGAATGCACACACGCTGGAATGGTCGACTTCGTCGCCACCACCGTTCTACAACTTCGCTGTACTGCCAAAAGTCGACGGTATCGACCCGTTCACCGAAGCCAAGGAAAACGGTACTGCGTACCAGGCTCCGGCCAAGTACGAGCCGATCCACATGCCGAACAACACGGCAACGGGTGTGTACATGGGTGCACTGCTGACCGTCTTCGGTTTTGCAATGATCTGGCACATCTGGTGGCTGGCCATCGCTGGTCTGGTTGGCACCGTCGTGGTCTTCGTGGCTCACGCTGCACGTGACGACCAGGGCTACATGGTGCCGGTAGAGACTATCGAGCGCATCGAGGCCGAGCAGCACAAGCGTCTGGTAGCCGCCAAAGCAATCCCGGCTACTCGTGTTGAAACCAAGTTGGAACAGGCTTAAACCATGTCGAACTTAGCGACCACTGCTGGACACGCTCATGGTCATGACCATGGGCACGACGACCATCACCACGACTCGGGCGAGACTACCGTATTCGGTTTCTGGCTCTACCTGATGACCGACTGCATCTTGTTTGCGTCGATCTTCGCGGTATACGCGGTATTGGTGAACAACGTTGCAGGTGGCCCGTCGGGCCACGACATCTTCGAACTGCCTTATGTACTGGGTGAAACTGCCCTGCTGCTGTTCAGTTCGATCACCTACGGCTTCGCCATGCTGGCGTTGTTCAAGGGCAAGAAACAGCAGGTGCTGTTCTGGCTGGGCATGACCTTCCTGCTCGGTGCAGGCTTCATCGCCATGGAAATCAACGAGTTCCACCTGTTGATCTCCGAGGGCTACGGCCCTAGCCGTTCGGGCTTCCTGTCTGGCTTCTTCACCCTGGTCGGTACCCACGGTCTGCACGTGACCAGCGGTCTGATCTGGATGGCGATCATGATGTATCAGGTGCAGAAAAACGGCCTGACCTCGACCAACAAGACCCGTCTGAGCTGCCTGAGCCTGTTCTGGCACTTCCTGGACGTGGTCTGGATCTGCGTATTCACCGTTGTTTACCTGATGGGGACTTTGTAATGGCTAACGCACATTCCGACGGCGCCAACCACGGCAGCGTGAAGTCCTACGCGATCGGCTTCATCCTGTCGGTGATCCTGACCGTTATTCCGTTCGGGCTGGTGATGTACCCATCGCTGCCCAAATTCACCACCCTGGCGATCGTGCTGTTGTTCGCCGTAGTGCAAGTGGTTGTTCACCTGGTGTACTTCCTGCACCTGGACCGCTCGCCTGCACAACGCAACAACGTCACCGCGCTGGTATTTGCTGCGCTGGTAATTGTGCTGCTGGTGGGCTTGTCCCTGTGGATCATGTTCAGCATCCACACTGAAATGATGGCGAAGTGAGGTAAGACCCGATGTCCTTCAAGCACTTTATCCAAATCACCAAACCGGGGATCATTTTCGGTAACGTGCTTTCTGTGGCAGGCGGGTTTTTCCTGGCCTCGAAGGGGCATTTCGATCTTGCCCTGTTCCTGGCTGCGGTAATCGGCACCTCCCTGGTGGTAGCGTCCGGTTGTGTGTTCAACAACTGCATCGACCGTGACATTGACATCAAGATGGACCGCACCAAGAACCGCGTACTGGTTCAAGGCCTGATCTCCCTCAAGGTGGCCCTGGTTTACGCCACCTTGCTGGGGGGCGCCGGCCTGTACCTGCTGTATCGCGTGGCCAACCCGCTGGCGGCTCTGTTCGCCGCGATCGGCTTCGTGATCTACGTTGGTCTGTACAGCCTGTACTTCAAGCGCAAGTCGGTTCACGGCACGCTTATCGGCAGTCTGTCGGGTGCAATGCCGCCGGTCATCGGCTATGTAGCTGTGAGCAACAGCTTCGACATGGCCGCACTGACCCTGCTGGTGATGTTCAGCCTGTGGCAGATGCCGCATTCCTACGCCATCGCGATCTTCCGCTTCAACGATTACCTGGCTGCATCGATTCCGGTGTTGCCAGTGAAGCGCGGGATCAAGGTTGCCAAGAAGCACATCCTGCTCTACATCCTCGCGTTCCTGATCGCGACCCTGATGCTCACCCTCGGCGGTTACGCCGGCATGAGCTACATGGCCGTGGCAGCTGCGATGGGCATGTACTGGCTGTACATGGCGTGGACGGGCTACAAGGCCGTCGACGACAAGGTATGGGCACGCAAGCTGTTCGTGTTCTCGATCTTCACCATCACCGCACTGAGCGTCATGATGTCCCTGGATTTCAAAGCGCCTGCCGAGTTGTTGCTGACTTACGCGCATTGATTTAGCCAGACCTGAAAAAACCCCGCCTTCTCAAGAAGAGCGGGGTTTTTTTATGCCGGTGTGAAACCTTGTGAAGCCGGGTTCAGGCAGTCCGCAGCTTGCCCGCCGGTAACATGGGCAGCACATTGGCCAGCCCGGCTGCAATCCCGTAAGGGCGCAATACACTGAACAACAACCCGCTCGCCAGCAGGTAACCGCCGGAACAGATCACCAGTGACCAGCGCAAGGCATTGACGCCCATTAGCGGGGTCAGGTGATCACTCAGTACACCTACGGCCAATGGCCCGAAACCCGCACCGATGGCCATGATCCCGAAGTTGTAGAGGGCGATCATGGTTGCGCGGCGCTCAGGTACTACCAGTTGGGCAATGGCGGTGTAGCTCGGCGCCATCCACCACATGCCGAACACCGACATGCCGAACATAAATACCGTGGCCTGTGGCACTTGCAACGCGCCTAGCGCCCAGGGATGGCCGGCAGGATAAAGGGCGAACGCTATCGACATCGGCAACGCCAGCAATGCGCCGACAATAGGCACACCCAATTGCCAGCGGCTGTCGCGCCGGGCCAGATGGGCACTCAACCAGCCGCTGGACAGCGAGCCGATAATGGCCCCCGGCCCGGCCGCAAGGCCCATGATGATGCCCGCGTCCTTGAGCGTAAGGCCGTGGCTGCGCACCAGAAACGCCGTGCTCCAGATGCTGAACGCATAACTGGCAAACGCCAGCAGCGCGCCGGCCAGGGCAATGCGCACAAAGGTTTTCGACTCCCAGGCCACGCGCATCACTTGCATCACGCTTTCGTTGGGCACGGCAGGGCGCGCCTCGCGGGCTTTCTCCCACAGGCCGCGCAAGGGCTCGGCAGCCGTAAACCGCAGTAACACAGCGGCTGCAATGCCCGGCAGTGCCATCCAGATAAACGCTTCGCGCCAGCCGTGGTAGTAGGCGATATAGGCGCCCAGGCTCATGCCCAGCAGTGCGCCGATAGGGGCTCCGAGCATAAATACACTGATGGCCTTGGAGCGCTGATGGGGCGGGTAGAGGTCGGCAATCATCGACATCGAAGCCGCACCGCTGCCGGACTCGCCCACCGCCACACCGATACGCGCCAGGGCCAGGGTCCAGAAGTTGCTGGCAAAGCCGCAAAGCATGGCCATCACACTCCAGAACGCGCAGCACCAGCCAATCAGGTTGCGTCTATGCCCTCGGTCGGCAAAGCGCCCCAGCGGGATTGCAAACAGGCAGTAGACCAGGGCAAATGCCAGCCCCGTGAGCAGGCCGATCTGGGTGTCGGAGACGTGAAACTCGGCCTTGATCGGTTCAATCACAACGCCCATGACTTGACGGTCGATCAGGCTGACCGCCGAAATCAGGAACAACACAAACAAGGTGTAATGACGGCGAAATCCGGAGATTTGGGTATTCATCATTTCAATCCCATCGAGCAGTGTTCATCGGTTGAAGGGCTTACAGCGGTGCGCGTCGATCAGCCCAGGGGCAGGCCTGTTCCAGTTGCCCGGCCATTTGCAACAAGAGGTCTTCACGGCACCACCCGGCGCTGAACATCATGCCAATGGGCAGCCCGCCACGGCTGGTTCCTAGCGGCACCGACATGGACGGCTGGCCGCTGACATTGGCCAGCACGCTAAAGCCGATGCTGCCGATAATGCCCTGAATATAGTGCTCATAATCCTGATCCAGACTGGCCTGCGCCAGCTCGGGGGTGAGCTGTGAAGTGACCGGGCTGAGCAACAGGTCGTAGTCGTCAAACAGATGCTCCATGCGGCTGCCGATCAACTCGAAACTGCGTCGGGCACGGTACAGGTTTTCGGCGCTGGCGGAAGTGGCGTTGTTTACCAGATAGCGGCTGACCGGCTCCAGTTCGTCGTCGTGCAACGGCCGGCCCAGGGCGGCTTCGCGATCACGCACGGCGGCCAGCAGCGCGGCCGCGCCCACGGCACCGTGAGCGCCGTATACCTGCTGCGGGTCGACAGGCAGGGTCACGGGGTCGACCTGGTGTCCGAGGCCCAACAGCAAATCAACAGTAGTGTTCAAAACGCTGCGGATATCGGCGTCCAGTTCCAGGCCGGTCATGGCCTGATCGATCACGCCGATGCGCAATGAACCGGGGCTGCGGCGTACTGCCTCGCTAAAACTTCCGGTCTGTGGTGCGAGCCAGTAGGGGCTGCCTTTTTCATGACCGTGACTGACGTCCAGCAGCAGTGCCGAGTCGCGCACGCTGCGTGAAACCACATGGCCGCAACTGGCACCGAACCAGCCTTCGAAGGTGTCCGGACCCTGAGGGGTGCGATAGCGCGTGGGCTTGAGACCAAACAGGCCGCAATACGACGCCGGGATGCGAATCGAGCCGCCGCCGTCGGTGGCATGGGCCGCGGGTACGATGCCCGCGGCCACCGCTGCCGCTGCACCGCCGGATGAGCCGCCTGCGCTGTGGGCCAGGCTCCACGGATTGCGCGTCTGGCCCCACAATGAGGACTCGGTGGTGGTGGTCAGGCCGTACTCGGGGCTGGTGGTCTTGCCGAAAATCAGCATACCGGCGGCCTCGTAACGTTGCACGATGGTGCTGTTGCGCGTTGCCGGCGGTGCATCGGCGAGCATCCGCGAACCGTTGGTAGTTACGGTACCCGTGAGGTAGGTGTTGAGGTCCTTGAGCAGCATCGGTACCCCGGCCAGCGCCCCCAGCAGCTCGCTACCGGCGTGGTGGCGGGCCCGCAGTATCGCGTCGGCATGTGCATCGTGACGCATGTTCACGGCATTGATGTGCGGGTTCACCGCATCGCAGCGCGCCTGGGCGGCGCCGAGCAGCATCCGGGCGGTCAGCTCGCCGGTTTTTACCGCGTCTGCCATTGCCGTGGCATCCAGCGCCAGATAGTCATTGGTGGACAGTTGATCACGTTCATCGCTCATGTTCTACGACCTCGCAAAAGCACTTTGGCCCGACAATCCAAGGCAAAGTGAAGGTTGTTCACGGGAGTTGGCTGGAGTTTTAAAACAGGAAGTTCAGCGACTCCTGCAGCAACAGGGCATCGGAGTGGATTGGCGTGAACACCGGGTTTTTGGTGTAGGTCAGGCCGCTGATCAAATACACGCCGGGGATCAGTCGGGCGGCATACGAAGCGGTCACCGCCAGGGTGTAGGGTGCCGCTTCCAGGCCGTAGCTCTTGGTCACGTCGCGCAAGTCCTTGCTGTAGTAGCTCTTGGTCAGGCCCACGGCGGCCATGTCGGCCGGGCGGCTGGCAAAGGGGCCGACATTGAAGGCACTGACCTGGAACGCCTTGTTGATGGCGTTGACCGAGTCCGGCGAGTAATCAAGCTTGCTGTCCAGGTACCAGCCGCGGGCATCGCCGTAGGGCTTGGTCACCTGCACGGTTTCGGCCAGGTACACGCCGTAGTTGTTGTCCGATTTCTCGCCGGTGGTGAATTCGGTGTAATGGCTGGTGTTGTACATGGCGCCTGCCCGTAGCCACATGGCGTTGGAAGTGGCCGACGGCGCCTGCTTGTAACCAAATTCATTGATCAGCATGGCGCGGGCATCCGGGACCTTGAGACGCAGACCGCTGGGGTTGAGGTCCACATCTTTCTGAATGCCTTCGGGGCTGACGCTGCGGGTCAGGGCGGTGCTGTTGTAGAAGCGCAGGGACGGGTCGCGCACGATCACGTTGACGGTGGGCGTCGGCTCGGTGGCCGACATGCCGACCTGGAACGGCACCACGCTGCTCGGGCCCAGGGCGGCGGTTGAGGCACTGCCCCCCAGTGCCATGCCGTAGAACAGGCGCACGCCGGGGATGAAGCCATACTCCAGTTCCAGCTGGTGATTGAAAAAGGACTGGTTGATGGCAAACACCGAGACGGTTTTAACCCGTGGGTTGGCCGGGGTGTAGGTTGAGTCCACCCAGTTGCCGGCCAGTGTCAGCTGCGCGTCATTGGCAAAACCGATGCGGGTCAGATCGTAAGTCAGGTACAGATTGAGCGACGTGTTGTAGCTGGGGTTCTGGCCGTTATACACCTGCTTTTTCGCGTTGTTGCCCAGTACGTCATAGGTGTAACCGTTATACGAGGTGGCGGTAAAACCGATGCCATGCTCGGCCAGCTCCTTGCGCAGCCCCCACAGGTCGGGCTTGATCCGCGCGCAAATGGGCACGTTCTTGAAGGCCAGTTCGGCGCGGGTCAGCAGTTTTTCATACTGGGCACATTCGGGGGCAGCGGGCGTGTCGGCTGCCAGCGCAGGCTGGGTAAAAGCGAAGGCGGCAAGGCTGACGGCTAACGGATACTTTGCGTAAAACATAGTGAGAGTTTCCCATCCTTAACATTTTGTTTTCAGGACGACGCCAAGTGCTTTGGTGGTCAGCAGTAGTACTGCATATCCGTGACCAGCGGATGGGGCCAACGGGGACTATCGATAGGGCCAGGGGCTGGCAGTGCGATTACCGGGTGGGAGGCGGGCTTGTCCGCTGCGGTTTGCCTGACGGGGCGAGGTGTCTGTATCGCGAGCAAGCTCGCTCCCACAGAAAGTGATGCGGGCAACAGGTTCTGTTGTGGGGCAAATGGCTCAGCGGCGCACAACTGCAGGTCGTTTTTCATGGGCCTTGATCACCAGCCCCAGCTCGCGAATGCCGGGTGCGATCAGTTCCTGGGCAATGGAGCCAAACCCCAGACGCAGGCAGGATCGGGACAGGGTTCCGGGCTCAAGACAGAAGGCATTGCCCGGATCAAACAGCACGCCCTTGGCCGCACCGGCGTAGTACAAACTCTGCAGGTCATGCTCGCTCGCCAGTTTGAGCCACAGCGTGGCGCCGCCGCTGGGCATGACGAACTGGGCATCGGGTAGTACTTCACGCAATGCCGTGGCCATTGCGCCTGCTCGCAGTTGCAGTTTTTCGCGGGCCTGCTGCAGCAATCGATCGTAGTGACCTTGCTGGATAAACAGCGCAGCGGTGATCTGGTTGTTGCCCGGAATCTGACGGATCATCAGCCGTTGCAGTTGGCGCAGTTGCTCGATCACCGGCGCCGGGGCCACGATGTAGCCGATGCCCAGCCCCGGTGACAGCAGCTTGGACAAACTGCTCAGGTAGATCACCCGCTCAGCCGGATCAGTGGCCTTGAGGGCGGGCAGGGCGCGGCCGTCGTATTCGGTTTCGGGGTCGTCATCGTCCTCGAAAATCACCTGATCGTGGACTTGCGCATGGTCAAGCAATGCCTGACGTCGCCCCAGGCTCATGGTCACTCCGGTGGGGCACTGATAACCGGGGGTGCAATACAGGTAGTCGCAGGTTGCCAGTGCCGGGGAGATCTGTAAGCCGTGTTCGTCGATGGGCAGCGAGACAATTTGCGCGCCGTCGTGGGCAAAGGCATTGCGCGGATCACGAAAGCCCGGATCTTCAACGCCTACCACGCTACCGGGGTGGGCAAACAGGCGCGCCAGCAAGTAAAAACTTTGCTGGCGGCCCAGGGTCAGCAGCACTTGATCGTGAGTGGCGGCAATGCCCCGGCGTGGCAGTACGCGGCGAATCAGTTGGTCAATCAACTGGCTGGCGCCGACGTTTTCGCCTTCCTGCCACCAGCGATCCACGGCCTTCAGCTCCAGCGCCTGACGACTGCACTGGCGCCACTGGGTGAGTGGAAACTGCTTGGGATCGAACTGGCCGTAGATGAACGGGTAGCGCACTTCGCGCCAGGTCGGCGGACGATCCATAAACACCAGGGGCGTGGCCGGCCGGTGCATGCGGGCAGCCCAGTCAGGTGGCTGCGCAGCCTGCTCGGGCAAGGGTTGGGCCCTGCTGGTCGGGGTGATGGCTCCCGCTACAAAGAAGCCGTCACGGGGCCGTGAATCGACATAACCCTCGGCCACCAGACGTTCGTAGACCAGTACTGCGGTATTGCGCGAAACCCCGGTCAGCATTGCCAGATCACGGCTCGATGGCAGTCGCGTGCCGCCGGGCAAGCGCCCGTCGAGCATGGCCGTGACAAACGCGGTGCACAACTGCACTTGCAACGGCTCATCGTGCTTGCGCACTTTGGGCAGCAGCTGGCGCCACATCAAATCATGCTGGCTGGAACGCATGGCTTATCCGGGAATCAGGTCGGGGAGCGCCACCCTAACCCAAGACTCTTTTGCAGGGCTATGTAGTCCTTGATCAACTGACCGTCACTGTGAACCCGGTCCTGTTCGGCGTGGTAGCGGGTGCGTTCGGCATCCAGCCAGTCGAGCACACTGCTGGTACCGGCGCGGTAGCGTTGTTCGGTCAGGGCCGATGCGCGTACGGCGCTGGTCTCGACCCGGCCCAGGGTGGCCCGGCGCTGGCGCTCATTGCCGTAACGGGCCAGCGCTACATCGGCATCGCGCAGGGCGTTGAGCACGCTGCTGCGGTACTTGGCCAGGGCTTCGTCGCGGCCGGCTTCAGCTTGTTTGACCTGAGCCTGCACGCGGCCAAAGTCCAGCCAGTTCCATTGCAGGTACGGCACCCCCAGGGCGCTGAAATTGTCCTTGCGCAACAGGTGGCCCGGTGCGCTGGCGCTAAAGCTCAAAGAGCCGAACAGGCTGACTTTGGGGAAGGCGGCGGCCTTGTGTTCGCCAATTTGCGCAGTGCTGGAGGCCAGTCGGCGCTCAGCGGCGCGAATATCGGGGCGCTGTTGCAGCAACTGCGCCGGGTCGCCGATATTGACGGTTGCGGGCAGTGTCGGCAGTGCGGCATCGGTACTCAGGCGGGTATCCAGGGCACCGGGTTCCAGGCCACTGAGCAAAGCCAGTTCGTCGAGGGATTCAATCACTTCCAGCTCCAGGGCGATGGACGCGGCGCGGGTGGTTTCGACCTGGGTGGCGATGCGTTCGCGGTCCAGTTCCGAGGCTGTACCCTGGGCCAGCCGTTGTTCGGTAAAGTCCAGCAACTGGCGCTCAAGCTGCTCGGACTGGCGGGCAATGCGCAGCCGTTGTTGCTGGTCGCGCAGGCCGATATAGGCCTGGCCCACTTCGGCAGCCAGTTGCACATGGGCGTCGGCCATATCGGCCTGAACGGCATCGGCTTCGGCGCTGGCGGCTTGTACCGCACGGCGGCTGGCGCCGAAAATATCCAGCTCCCAGCTGGCATCGAAACCGCTCAGGTACAGGTGGGTGGCGTCGGTCTGGCTGTCTCCCGAGCCGGTGTACAGCGCTGCTGCCGTGGCCGAGCTTTTGGGCATCAGGTCGCTGCGTTTTTCCGCCAGTCCGGCGCGGGCCTGGCGCAATCGCGCGGCGGCGGCTTGCAGATCGGGACTGTTGCCCAGCGCGCTGTCGATCAACTGGTTGAGGGCCGGGTCATTGAGGGCGCGCCACCAATCGGCAACCTGCGGTATTTGCGCCTGTGTGCCGGCTACCTGACGGGCAAACGCCTTGCCTTGCAGGTGACTGTCGGGCGCCGCGTTGTAATCCGGGCCCAGGGTGCAGCCCACCAGCAGCAACGGACACAACAGGCTCAAGGGTTTGAAAGCGATCATGGTCAGTGTCCTGTGCTCAAGGGCGTACCGGCAGGCGGTTTTTTCAGAAAGAGGGCGAGGGGCAGACACAGCAGCAAGGCGATGCCGAGCACGTAGAAGGTCTCGCTATAGGTCATCACTTGCGCCTGTACCTGGATCTGCCCGGCCAGTTGGCTCAAAGCCTGAAGCTGGGCATGGGCGAGGTCGCCGTGATCAGCGAAAAAACGCTGGGCGGATGCGCCAAGCTGAGTTTGCGCTTCGACCGACTGTACGCTTACGGCATCGCGCAGGGTGGCGTCATGAAAGCTGCTGCGCCGCTCGATAAACGTCCCCAGCAACGCCAGCCCCACCGAGCCGCCAAGGTTGCGGGCCATGTTGTAGATACCCGCCGCCTCACCAGCCTCGTGGGCCGGCACGCAACTCATGGAGGCCTGATTGAGCGGCATCATCGCCATTACCTGGCCCAGGCCCAGCAGCAGCTGGGTGCGAGTGAAATTCTCGCCCACGCTGTCGGCGGTCAGCCCCATGGCCAACAGGCAACTGCTGGCCAGGCAACCGAGGCCAAGCATGACCATGATGCGGGTATCCACGCGGCCGATCAGGCGCGGCAAAACAGGCATCATCAAAAACGCCGGTAACCCCGACATCAGCATCACCGCGCCGGATTGCTGAGCGTTGAAACCGGCGATATTGCTCAAGAACTGCGGCAGCACGAAGGCCACGCAATACAGCCCGCAACCCACCACAAAGACGATTGCAATCACGCTGGCAAAGCGCGGATTGAGCAGCAGTTTGAGACGTACAATCGGTGTCTTCGACAGCTTCTGCGCCACTAGCAACAAGGCGATGCCAGCCACCGCCAGCAGGCTCAGGCCGATGATGTGCGAGGACTCGAACCAGCGCTCGCGATTGCCTTCTTCGAGCACCACGGTCAGGGCGCTGAGGCCCACCGTCAGGCCGATAATCCCCAGCCAGTCGGCCTTGATAAACGCCTGCCAGTCGCCCGCCGTTTTCTTCAGGCCCTGGCTGAGCATTATCAGCAACAGTGCACACACCGGGATGTTCAGAAAGAAGCACCAGCGCCAGCTGAAATTTTCGGTCAGGGTGCCACCCAGCACCGGCCCGAGCAGCGGCCCCAGCAGCACAATCAAACCGAACATCGTCATGCCGATGGGCATCTGATGGCGTGGCAGCCGGGTTGCCACCAGGACCTGCGCGGTGGGGATCATGGCACCCCCGGCAAAGCCCTGGCCGAGTCGGCCGATGATCATTTGCGGCAGGGTTTCACTGATACCGCAGAGGATCGAAAACAGACTGAACAGGATCGCGTTGCCAATCAAAAAATTGCGCAGGCCGAACACCCGGGTCAGCCAGGCGGTCAGCGGAATCATGACGATTTCGGCCATCAGGTAACCGGTGGAAATCCAGGTGCCTTCGGTGCCCGATGCGCCGATCTGGCCCTGAATCTGTGGCAGGGCCGAGTTGGTAATGGAGATGTCCAGTGTGGCCATCAAAGCCCCCAAGGCACCGGCAAACACCACGATCCAGTCGCTGGTGCTGGCATTGGCGCGGGGCGGCTGCAGCGCTGCGGATGCAGCGCCAGCACTAGCCACGGGGCTGGGCTACGATGCTGTTGGTGTCGACATCAACCGTGGCCGACAACCCGGGTAGCCATTCGATGCTGGCATCTGGCGGTGCTTGCAGATGGATCCGTACTGGCACGCGCTGTACGATTTTGGTGAAGTTGCCGGTGGCATTGTTGGACGGCAGCAAGGCGAATTGTGAGCCGGTACCGGGGGACAGGCTTTCGACCACGCCTTCAAACTTGACCCCCGGCCAGGCATCGATGTGCACGGCCACGGCCTGGCCGGGGTGCATGCGCTCGATCTGGGTTTCCTTGAAGTTGGCGGTCAGGTACAGCTCGCTCAGCGGCACGATAGTCAGTAGCCGGGTGCCGGGTTGCAGGTATTGCCCCACCCGCACCGAGCGGCTGCCGACGCGGCCGGCCAGAGTGCTGTAGACCACGGTGTCCTGTTCATCGAGCCTGCTTTGGCGGGTGCTGGCCTGGGCACTGGCCAGCTGTGCACGGGCCTGTTCAATGGCGGCGCGTTGGGTGTGCAACTGGTGCTGGGCAACGTTCAGTGCGGCGGCCTGCGCAGCCCTTTGAGCGCTGGCCTGACGCAATGCGTTACGCAGTTCAGCCATGCGCTCCTGAGTCTCGGCGCCACTCTGGGCCAGGGGTGCGTAGCGTTTGACTTGCGCGGCGGCGTACTGCTCGTTGGCACTTTCGCCTTCCAGTTGCGCCTGCACTTGGGCAATCGACGCACCCTGCTGTTCAAGCTCGGCCTCACCCCGGGCAATATCGGCCTCGGCGGCACGAATGGCCGCTTCGGATTTTTCCCGCGCAGCCTGATAAGGCCGCACATCGAGGCGCACCAGCGGCTGGCCGACGCTGACGGTCTGGTTGTCGCTGACATACACCTCGCTCACCGTGCCCGAGATCTTGGCGGCGACGCTCAGGCTGTCGGCCTGCAGGTAGGCATCGTTGGTGCTCTCGATAAAGCGCCCTACGCTCCACCATTGTCCGGCCCACACAGCAGCACCCATCAGCGCCCCCAGGCCGAGTACGCCCAGCGCCAGGGTTTTGCCAGGCTTACGTTTGGGCCTGGCCTTGATCGATGGGTCTAGCGCCTGATGTGCGGTCATGGTGTTCTCAATTGTTAGCGGTTGTAACAATTATTACGATCGGTAAAATTATGTCAATCGATATAAATTCAGGCACACTCGCCGCTTCATCGATCAAGGAGAAGCCCATGACCACCATTCACCGGCGCCGACCTGCCAGCGAAGGCGGCTATACGTGTGGGGATGAAACCAGTGCGCGGATCATCGAAGCGGCCCTGAACCTGTTTGGCGAGCGCGGCTACGAGGGCGCTTCGACCCGCGATATCGCCGAGCTGGCGGGGGTCAATGCACCCGCGCTCAATTACTACTTCAAGAACAAGGAGGGGGTGTACAGCGCCTGCACCGAGTACATGGTGGAGCGGATCTGGGATTACCTGGCGCCGACGATTGAAGCGGCTCAGGCGTTGCTGGGCACACGGCCGGACACTGAACAACTGATCGACACCTTCTGCGCCATCCAGAGCAAGATTGCGGAGTTCATGCTGGTGTCCAACCGCACCAACAGCTGGCGCAAGTTCTATGCGCGTGAGCAGGCGGGGTTGGGGCCCAGTGCCGGGGAAGAGATGATCAGCCAGCGTATTGGCCAGCGCATCATCGGTGTAACCAGCGGAATTATTTCGCGGCTGATGGGCCCGGATGCCAGCGATGAAGAATGCATCCTGCGTTCCATGACCCTGACCGGGCAGTTGCTGCCGTTTCACCTGACCCGCACCAGCTCGCTCAAGTCACTGGGCTGGGACACACTGACGCCCGAGCGCTACGCCATGCTGATGGCCATCGTGCGTGAGCAGACGGTAACCTTGTTGCGCGGGTTGGCGCGCTAAGACCTGCAACTGTGGGAGCGAGCCTGCTCGCGAACGCCCTTCGCGAGCAGGCTCGCTCCCACTGGGCCGGCTACGGGTTTTCATTTACCCCCGGCCCTTCCATGGCACCAGTTTGCGTTCCAGCCAGCGCATGCCCAGGTCGAACAGCAGGGCCAGCGCACCGATCACCAGAATGCCCATGATCACCACATCGGTGGCCATGAACTTGGACGCCGTCAGCACCATAAAGCCCAGCCCGGCCGTGGCCGCGACCATCTCGGCGGCCACCAGGGTGGTCCAGCCAAAGCCGATGGCGATGCGCATGCCGGTGAGGATTTCCGGTAGGGCGGCGGGCATGATCACCTGCCTGAGCACTTGCCCGCGGCTCGCGCCCATCGAGTAGGCTGCGTGGATCTGCTCAATGGCCACCGACTTGACCCCCGCCCGGGCACTGAGTGCCAGTGGCGCAAACATCGCCAGGTAGATCAAAAGGATTTTCGAACCCTCACCGATACCCATCCAGATCACCACCAACGGCAAATACGCCAGCGGCGGCAGCGGGCGGTAAAACTCCACCAGCGGGTCGAACACGCCACGGGACACCCGATTGACGCCCATCAAAATGCCCACCGGAATCGCCGTTACCACGGCCAGCGCAAAGGCGCCAAACACCCGCAGGGCACTCCAGGCAATATGTGTCCACAGGCTGGCATCGGCAAAACCGTCGCGGCTAACATCCACGATCTGCGCCCACACGGCTTGCGGCGAGGGCAAAAACAGCGGTTTGATCCAGCCACCGTTGGTGGCGAGATACCACAAGACGAACACCACTACGACGGTGCCCAGGCTCAGTCCCATGCTGGTGCCGTTGCCCGGTGCACCATATTGCTCGCCGGGCTTTGCAGGAGCGGCGCGGCGCAGTTCGTTGAGGGTACGCAGCACGGCATTACGTTGTTTCTCGTCCAGCAGGCTCATTATGCAGCCTCCTCGTCACCGTGGATGATGCTCAGGATTTGCTCGCGCAGGGCGATGAAATCGGGGCTGGATTTTACTGCGCGAGCGTCGCGGCACTTGAGGAAGCGCTGGCCGAAATCCACCGCAAACTCGTGGGTGATGCGCCCCGGACGCGGGGACATGATGATCAGTCGGGTGGCCATGAACAGTGCCTCTTCGACGTCATGGGTGATAAAGAACATCATCTTTTGCGTGCGCTGCCAGATCTCCAGAATCAGCTCCTGCAGACGTTCGCGGGTCAGGGCGTCCAGCGCCCCCAGCGGCTCGTCGAGCAGCAGCATCTTTGGGTCGTTGGTCAGGGCGCGGGCAATCCCGACACGTTGCTGCATGCCGCCCGACAGCTGATAGGTGGCGTGATCGCGAAATTCCGCCAGCCCGGTCAGCTGCAAAAAATGCAGGGCGCGTTCTTCGCGTTCGGCCTTGGGAATGCCGCGCAACTTGAGGCCGAAGGCCACGTTGTCGATCACGTTAAGCCACGGCAACAGCGCGTGCTTCTGGAACACCACACCGCGCTCGGCACCGGGGCCGGTGACCTGGTCACGCAGCTCGGCGCCGTCGATGCGCTGTGGCACCTGGCCGTGATAATCACCCAGAGTAATCACTCCGCTACTGGGCTGGATAAACCCGGCCATCAGGTTGAGCAGGGTGGTTTTGCCGCAGCCCGAGGCCCCGAGGGCGACGACAAAATCACCGGCGGCAATGTCCAGATTGACCCCGGACAGGGCCCGCACCGGCTGGCCTTTCTGCTGTCCGGGATAGAGTACCGACACATCATGGATTTTAAGGCTGAGGGGCATGCTTGATTCCTCGTGCTGATTTTGTTCTCTGTAGTCGCTGCCGAAGGCTGCGATAAGCTCCGCAGGGGTTTAAAAAGCAGGACTGCTTCGCAGCCCATCGCAGCCTGCGGCAGCGACTACAGGTGTTATTGGGCGTTTTGCACAAACGTCGGGTTGATCGCCGCGCTGTAGTCAGGCAGCAATGCCGGGATTTTCTTTTGCGCTTTCAAAAACTCGGCGGTGGCGGCCAGTGCCTTGGCTGCGCCACCGCCCAGCCACGCCGGGCCGGCCTGCTCGCTGGCCAGCGGGAACTGGTACAGCGCCAGCACCGGCGGCACTTCTTCAGGCTTGGCCCCGGACTGTTTGGCGACGTTGATGACCTGAGGCGATTGTGCGGTCCAGGTTTTCGGGGCCGCGACGTAATTGGCGGTGCTGTCTTGCAGCACCTGGGCAAACGCCTGCATGCCGGGGCCGTTGGCAGCAGCGAACTGCTTGTCCACCACCAGGCCGTCGAAAGTGGCTTTGCCCCAATCCGTCAACTGGCCCGAGGTCAGCAACACATGGCCGCTTTGCTTGAGGCGGCCCAGGGCCGGGTCCCAGATAAACGCTGCATCGATATCACCGCGTTCCCAGGCCGCCGGGATGTCCGAGGGTTGCAGGTTGATCACCTTGACCTTGCCGGTCAGGCCGAACTGCTCAAGGGCAAATAGCGCATGGAAGTGGGTGGTGGAGACAAAGGGCACGGCGAGCGTCTTGCCGGCCAGATCCTGCGGCGCGACGATGCCGCTGCCATTGCGTACCACCAGCGCCTCGGCGTCGGCGATGTTGTCCAGCACCCAGAACAACTGTGCATCCACACCACGGCTCACCGCCGCGGCAATCGGGCTGCTGCCCGCCACGCCGATCTGCACATCGCCCGAGGCCATGGCCATCATCACGTCGCCGCCACTGTCGAAGTTGCGCCACTGGATATCCCAGCCGGTGGCTTTCTCGAACTGCTGTTTCGCGATGGCGTCCTTCCAGGGTGCAAACATGCTTTGCACGCCGATGGTGACAGTCTGCGCCTGGGCATTGGCCGCCAGGGTCAAGACGGTGAGCGGCAACAACACAGCGCGACGGATCCATTTGTTCAGGGGCTTGAGCATGGTGAGACTCCGAGCTGGGGGGAGGTCTGTTTTTTGTCAGCCCGATCTTAGGCGCTGGCTCGACGCTTGCTTTAGATCCAGTTGCTGCAAGCTGTGGTGCCAGAGGCCGTTGCAGGCCTTATGGGACAAGGGCTGCAGCCCATCGGGTGCGCCATGACGGGGCGCCGGGCCAGGAGCTTGAACCATGTTGGAGCGTTATTTTCGGCCCTTCGAAGCTGGGCGGGGTTTGCAGGAGCAACTGCGCGAGAATCTGCTCAGCGCCATCCTCGACGGAGCCATGCCGCCCAGTGAGCCGATGCCGTCATCGCGCAAGCTATGCGAGCTGCTACGGGTGTCGCGCAATACCGTGGTGCTGGTGTACGAGCAGTTGGTGCAGGATGGTTATCTGATCCCGTCGGACCGGCGCGGATATTTCATCAACGAGAAGTACCTGCGCCAGCAGCTCAATGTCAGCCTCAAGCCCGCCACGCAAAAAATCTTTGAGCGCCCCGACCATGCACCGGACTGGGAGGCGCGGCTGCAAAGCAGCTCGTCGCAGCTGCGGGCCATTGTCAAACCGCGCAACTGGCGTGAGTACCGTTACCCGTTTATCTATGGTCAGGTCGAGGCCGATGAGCAAACCGCAGCCCGCTGGCGCGACTGTTCGCGCATCGCCAGCACTGGCGCGCATATGCGCAGTTGGGTCGACGATCAAGTGATGCTCGACGACCCTCTGCTGGTCGAACAGATCGTCCAGCGTGTGTTGCCCAAACGCGGGATCAGCGTGTCGGCACAGGAAGTGATGATCACCATTGGCACGCAGAATTCGCTGTATATGCTCGCCCGGCTGCTTGGTCGGCCTGGGTTGGTGGTGGGGCTTGAAGAGCCGGGTTATGTTGATGCGCGCAACATCTTCGGCCTGAGCGGCTGTGAGCTAAAACCCCTGCGCATTGACCGCCAGGGGCTGGTGGTCAATGAGCAACTGGCCGACTGCGAGATGATCTTTTGCACCCCCAGTCATCAGTCGCCCACCGGCGTCACGATGCCGCTGTACCGCCGACTGGAGTTGCTGGCCAGTGCCCGCGAGCGGGACTTTTTGATCATCGAGGACGACTACGAAAACGAGCAGAATTTCCTGGGCAGTAACCATCCTGCGTTGAAGAGTTTTGATGACAGCGGGCGGGTGATCTATCTGGGCAGCCTGACCAAAAGCCTGCTGCCGGGGGTACGGTTGGGATTTATTGCTGCGGATGCCGAATTGATCCATGAACTGCGGGCGCTGCGTCGCTATATCTACCGGCATCCGCCGTCGAACAACCAGCGCACGTTGGCGCTGTTTTTATCGATGGGCCATTACGATGCCCATGCCCGGCGGTTGCGCGATCGGCTGGCGCGCAAGTGGCGGGTGATCAGTCGGGCAATGGCCGAGCATTTGCCGCAACTCAATGCCAGCGGCATGGCAGGGGGCTCGTCCCTGTGGGTCAGTTGCCCGCCCGATGTGGATGCCTGGGTGTTGCAGCGGCTGGTGGCCAGGCGTGGTGTGTTGATTGAGCCGGGGGATATTCATTACTTGAGCGAGCAGCGGCCGCTCAACTGCTTTCGGCTGGGCTTCGGGGCGATTGCCGAAGAGTTGATCGAGCCGGGGATCGCGGCGCTGGGCGAGGCATGGCGGGAGATGCAGGGGGCGTCCAAAGCCCCTCACCCTAACCCTCTCCCAGAGGGAGAGGGGACTGATTGTGGTAGGTCATAAATTTTCGTCACGCTAAAGATCAGCTCCCTCTCCCTGCGGGAGAGGGTTGGGGTGAGGGCGCTCTTGATTGGCGCTATAAAACCTCACGCCCCAGCGTGTCCTTCAATATGCCAAACATTCCGTCCAGATCGGCCCGCCCGGTCACCAGTGCCGGGGCAAAGATGATCGCGTCGCCGGTAGTTTTCACATGCAGCCCGGCGTCATACAGCGCCCGTTGCACCCGTGCCCCTGTGGCCCCCGGTGCGTCCCCTGGCGTCAGCTGGATACCGCTGAGCAAGCCGTAACCGCGCAGGTCACTGACCTGCGCCAGACCTTTCAAACCGCTCAAGGATTCGAGAAAGTACGGCGCCAACTGCGCGCCCTTGTTGAACAGGTCTTCATCCCGGTAGATATCCAGCGAAGCCAGCGCCGCGGCGCAGGCCACCGGGTGCCCGGAGTAGGTATAACCGTGGAACAGCTCCGGACCGCCGCCCTTGCTGGCATTGATCACGGTATCGTAAACCGCCTCGTCCACCGCCACGGCGCCCATCGGTATCGCGCCATTGGTCAGGGCCTTGGCCAGGGTGATGAGGTCCGGCTTCACATCAAAGCTCTGCGCTGCAAACGCCTGGCCGGTGCGGCCAAAGCCGGTGATGACTTCATCAAACACCAGCAAGATCCCGTGTTTGTCACAGATATCGCGCAGGCGTTTCAGGTAACCCGCAGGCGGCACATACACGCCGATGGAACCGGCAATCGGCTCCACAAAACAGGCGGCAATGCTGTCGCCGCCATGCATGGCGATGATTCGCTCCAGATCGCTGGCCAGATCGGCGCCCTGTTGCGGTTCGCCCAACTGATAGCGCTGGTCTTCCTGCCAGGTGTGGCGCATATGGCTGACGTGGGGCAGGCCGCCGGTGGCGAAGGCCTGGCGGTTGCGCATCATCCCCGACAGAGCCACGCCGCCAAAATTGACACCGTGATAGGCCCACTCGCGGGACACAAATCGGGTGCGCTGGGCTTCGCCGCGGGCACGGTGGTAAGCCAGGGCAATCTTCATGGCACTGTCCACTGACTCGGAGCCGGAGTTGGTGAAAAACAGCTTGTTCAGTCCCTCGGGCAGCAGTTCGCTCAACCGTTGCGCCAGCTCGAAAGACAACGGCGAAGCCCGCTGAAAATGCGGGGTGAAATCCAGGGTCAGCAATTGCTTGCACACCGCTTCGGCGATCTCGGTGCGGCCATGGCCGGCAGCGCTGCAGAACAGCCCTGAGCTGCCATCGAGCAACTCGCGGCCTTCGGCATTCCAGTAGCGCACACCCTCGGCGCGAACAAACAACTGCGGCGAGCGCTGGAACTCGCGGTTGTCGGTGAAAGGCATCCATTGGTGGTTCAGATTCGTTGCCATGTGCATCACTCCTGAGGGTCGGTCCGGTGCGGCCAGTTGCTCGCAGACTAGTCACGGCTTGGGACGATCCTTAGATCCAGATGGGCCTTTCGATAGGGCCAGTTCTGGCCCCATCGAAAGCCCTGGCTGGATCTAAGGCCGGTGGGCGCGGCTGACTACAGTGGCGCCATTGAGCCCCCCCGGAGTTACGTATGAACCCTGAAGCAAGTTGGGCCTTGAGTGCCCTGTGCGTGCTGGTGGCGGCCGTGGTACGCGGGCTCACGGGCTTTGGTTTTGCGGCCATTGCCGTGGTCGGGCTGGCGATGCTCGGGTCGCTGCAACAGGCGGTGCCGCTGGTGCTGTATCTGGAAGTGCTGTCCAGCCTGATGCTGTTGCGCAGCGCCTTGGGTGAAGCCCATTACCCGCTGCTCAAACGCCTGTTGCTGGCGGCCGCGTGCGGAGTGCCGTGCGGTATCTGGCTGCTGACCGGCATCGACAGCAGCGGGCTGACCGTGGGGGTGTACCTGCTAGTGGCATTACTGGCGGTTCTGGGCCTGGCGCGTATACGCCTGCCGATGGGCGAGGGCCGCGCCGGTGCCTGGCTGGTGGGGGGCAGCAGCGGGGCGTTGATCGCCGCGTTCAGTATTGGCGGGCCCCTGGTGGTGGCATGGCTCAGCCACTGCGGGCTGCGGGCCCGGGCGTTGCGGGCGACGCTGATCATGTTCTTTTTTGCCGTCGATCTTGCGGCGCTGGCCGGGCTGGCGGCGGTCTCGGCCATTCCCGCCGGCACTGGCCAGCAAGCTTTGCTGATGCTGCCTGCGCTGCTGCTGGGGCTGTGGCTGGGGCAACAATTGTTCGTGCGTATTCAGGCCGAGCAGGCCGCCCGTTTTACCCAATGGCTATTGCTGGTGCTGGCAGGCGTGGGCCTGTTGGGCCGGGCATGGTCCTGATTCATGCAAAGGAGCTGTTTATGATGCCAACGGTTTTTATCACCGGCGCCACGTCCGGTTTTGGCGAAGCCTGTGCCCGCCGTTTTGCGGCTGCAGGCTGGTCGCTGGTGCTGACCGGGCGCCGGGCCGAGCGCCTGCATGCACTGGCTGACGAACTGTGCGCGCAAGCCAGAATCTTGCCGCTGGTAGTGGACGTACGTGACCGCAGTGCGATGGAGCAGGCCATTGAACAACTGCCGTCAGAATTCAGCACCCTGCGCGGGTTAATCAACAATGCCGGGCTGGCATTGGGTACCACCCCAGCCCCCGAGTGCTCGCTGGATGATTGGGAGACCATGGTAGACACCAATATCAAGGGCCTGCTGTACAGCACGCGCTTGCTATTACCACGGCTGATCGCCCACGGCGCCGGGGCGGGCATCGTCAACCTGGGCTCAATTGCCGGTAACTGGCCATACCCCGGCAGCCATGTGTATGGCGCGAGCAAGGCCTTTGTCCGGCAGTTTTCCTTGAACCTGCGTTGTGACCTGCAGGGCACCGGGGTACGCGTTACCAACCTTGAACCGGGCCTGTGCGAGAGCGAGTTTTCATTGGTGCGCTTTGCCGGGGACAAGGCCAGGTACGACTCGGTCTACGCCGGCGCCCAGGCTATTCAGCCGGCGGACATAGCCGAGACGATTTTCTGGATTTTCAACCAGCCGGCGCACATCAATATCAACAGCCTTGAGTTGATGCCTGTGAGCCAGTCGTGGAGCAACTTTGCGATTGAGCGGGCTTGAGTCCGGCTTTCCAGGGCGTGTATTCGATACGATGGAAGGCGCTGGTCATGCCCTGGGTGTTGGGTACAAAGCCCGGCATGGTGCTCATGTCCAGCTGCTTGCAGCGCTGGACCAGGCCGGCAAGCAAAGCATCGTCCTGCCTGAACTCTGAAGCTCGCAAGGAATGCGGATCAAGGCTGGCGGCACATTCACGCACATGGCCGGTGCTGTCAGTCATCATCAGCAGCGTGGCGACACCAATGCTGTCGATGGGCAGCGGGGCGAGCAGTTGCTGGAACAGAAAATCGTTTTGCGCCTTGTCGTGCAAAGCGGCCTCGCGCCGTGCGCGGGTGTCCGGGGAAAGCGCCACCAAGGGGTAGACCAGAACTGGCGCCGCGACCCTTGCGGTTTTGGTCTCGGGGTCGATCAGCGACGAGGGCAGTTCGGGGAACACCGCTGTCCAGCAGATCGAGCGCAGATCCTCGGCCAGCTTGCGGTTGTAAGGGTAGACCCGGGCATCCACTTTTTTGTTGGGCCGCGTGCCGCAGCCAATGATGCGGTTCTTGTCATCGAGGGTCAGCATCAGGTTGAAACTGCCGTCGCGCCCCTGGGTATTGGCTAGATCGCCTTCGCGGGCGAGCACCCTGCTGATCAGCTTTTCATACACATCGCGTTGCAGCGCCTGCTCCTTTTCCTGGGCCGCAGTGAGCCTGGACGGGCTGTCGGGGTTGTTGGCGCCGGACTGACAGCCAGCGAGCAACAGCGCGGAAAAAGCGAAGGTGAATAAGCGTATGAACATGACAATCCTTGTACGAGAGACTGGCCGGGTAAAGTCCTTGCCGACTTTTAAACGGCGGGCAGTTTATCCCATTCAAGGCTCTTGTTGCAGTTGGGTTTTATTCGCGTTAGCGGCAAGTGCTGCACTTTCCTGTGCAGCGCAGCAGACCCTTGCTTCACCCTTACGCATGCCAGCCCAACTGACTTGAAACCTGCTGCGAAGCCACCATCAGCTGTTTCACATAATCCTGTTTCAGTTCTTCGCGAAAGCGAAAGCACGGGAACGACACGCTCATGCCGCCAATCACATGGCCGAAACGGTCGCGGATCGGGGCTGCCAGGCAACGCATGTTGTCTTCGAATTCTTCATGGTCTTCGCCATAACCCTGCTCGCGAACCAGCGCCAGTTCCTGCAGGTAGGCGTCGATGCTGGTGAGGGTGTTGGCAGTGCGCCGCTCGAAGCTTTCTTCACGCAGGTGCGCAAGCAGTTCGTCTTCTTCCAGCCAGGCCAGCAGTACCTTGCCGATGCCGGTGCAGTACAACGGCGCACGGCGACCGATGCGCGAGTACATGCGCAGGTTGTATTTGGAGTCGATTTTGTGCACGTAGACGATGCTGCCTTCGTCGAGGATGCCCAGGTGCACGGTCTCGCCAGTCAGTTCGTTGATGCGGCGCATACCCGGTTCGGCTTCGCGCACGATATCCAGATGGGGCAGGGCCTGGGCACCGAGTTCGAACAGGCGCACGCTCAGGCGGTAGCGGTCTTCCGCATCTTGAACCACATAACCACGCGCCTTGAGTGACTGCAAAAAGCGATAGACCGTGCTCTTTGACATGTCCAGCTTCTGTGCAATTTCGGAAACGCCACTCTCTTGCGGATGTTCGGCCAGGGCTTCAAGCACAGCCATGGTTCGGCCGACGGCAGAGACGAGTTCGTTGTTCTGGGTGGTGCTGTTGTCCATGAAGGCTCCAACGCAATTTAAAAAACCAAGGATATACCGTAGGGAATCGAAACGCTGTTTCATTTTTCTTGACGGTGTTCGGATTTTGATTAAACTCGGCCTTAAGCGAAAAAATGAAACGCCGTTCCAAAAATAATAATCAGCTCGACGCACTGTCACTCTCCGGTGCCTGTGTCGACGCAAAGCGACCCATAAAAACAAGGCGCGCAGAGATGACGGTAACCCTCGGGCATTGCCCACAGGCCAATTTGACCCAGCCCCTGCGTGTGGCGCTGGTGGGCGAGTGCATGATTGAGATGCGCGGCCAGCCGGGTGCCGTGTTCAGCCAGACCTTCGGTGGCGATACGCTCAATGCGGCGGTGTACTTGTCCCGCCTGGGCGCCCGTAACGGAATTGTTGCCGACTATGTAACCGCCATTGGCGCGGACGCTTTCAGCACGGCCATGCGTCAGTTGTGGCGCGATGAAGGTGTCGGCGATCAGCATGTGCGGGTGATCAAGGATGCGCTGCCGGGCTTGTACTTCATTCAGACCGATGACCAGGGTGAACGTCGTTTTGCCTACTGGCGTGGCGAAGCCGCCGCCCGGCGGGTTTTCGACGGGCCTGAGGCGGATGGCGTACTGCGTGCTCTGGCCGATTACGACTATGTCTACCTGAGCGGCATCAGCCTGGCGATCCTTACCCCCGGCGGCCGCGAACGCCTGATGCTGGCCCTGCGTCTGGCCCGCGAGAGCGGCACGCGCATTGTCTTCGACAACAATTACCGCCCCCATTTATGGTCCGATGCGCCTTCAGCGCGCCAGGCATACAGCGACATGCTGCGCTTGACCGATCTGGCCCTGATCACCTGGGAAGATGACGCCGCGTTGTTCGGTTATGCCGATCACGAGGCCTTGTTTCGCGCTTATGCCCAGTTTGGGGTGGGCGAGGTGGCACTCAAGCGTGGTCCGGATTCGTGCTTGATCCAGTGCGCCGCCGGTCGTTTCGAGGTGCCCGCCGAGAAGGTGCAGCGAATCGTTGATACCACGGCGGCAGGCGACTCATTCAGTGCGGCTTACCTTGCCTGCCGCTTGCAAGGCGGTACGCCACAACTGGCCGCGCGCTGGGGGCACCAGCTGGCGGCGGAGGTGGTGCAGCATCCCGGCGCACTGATCCCTGCAGCCGCCATGCCGAATCCGCACATGCCTGTCTTTTCTTCTGTCGCCGAGGCCTGAACCCATGAAGATTGTTGAAGCGCGCGTGATTGTTACCTGCCCGGGTCGCAACTTGATCACCCTGAAAATTGTCACCGATTCCGGGGTCTACGGCATCGGCGATGCCACCCTCAATGGCCGCGAAATGGCAGTCGTTGCCTACCTCGAAGAACACGTGCTACCCGCGCTGATCGGGCGGGATGCCCAACGCATCGAAGATATCTGGCAATACCTGTATCGCGGTGCCTACTGGCGCCGTGGCCCGGTCACCATGACCGCGATTGCCGCTGTCGACGTGGCTCTGTGGGACATCAAGGCCAAGGCCGCCAATATGCCCCTGTACCAGTTGCTTGGCGGCAAGAGCCGCGAGCGGGTCATGGTGTACGGGCATGCCACCGGCAAGGACATCGAAGGTTGCCTGGACGAAGTCGCCCGTCATGTTGAACTGGGCTACAAGGCGGTGCGTGTGCAATGCGGTATACCCGGCATTGCCACCACCTATGGCGTAGCCAAACGCAGCGGCGAACGCTATGAACCAGCCGACAGTGACCTGCCAGCAGAGCATGTGTGGGACACCGCCAAATACCTCAACCATGTGCCCAAGCTGTTTGCCGCCGTGCGCGAGCGCTTTGGTGACGACCTGCACATTCTGCATGACGTCCACCATCGCCTCACGCCGATTGAAGCGGGGCGCTTGGGCAAGGCGGTGGAGCCGTTCAATCTCTTCTGGCTCGAAGACTGTACTCCGGCCGAGAACCAGGAAGCCTTCCGTCTGATCCGCCAGCACACCACCACACCGCTTGCCGTGGGCGAAGTGTTCAACTCGATCCACGACTGCCGCGAGCTGATTCAGGAGCAGTTGATCGACTACATCCGCGCCACCCTGGTTCACGCGGGTGGCATCACTCATGTAAGGCGGATCGCTGATTTTGCCGCGCTGTATCAGGTGCGTACCGGCTTTCATGGCGCCACCGACCTGTCGCCGGTGACCATGGGCGCGGCGCTGCATTTCGATACCTGGGTGCCTAATTTCGGCATCCAGGAGCACATGCCTCACGACCCGCTGATCGATGAAGTCTTCCCCCATGCCTATCGCTTTGAGGACGGTCATTTCACTCCAGGTGAAACACCGGGGCATGGCGTCGATATCAATGAAGAACTGGCAGCCCAATACCCCTACAAACGCGCCAGCCTGCCGGTCAACCGCCTGGAAGACGGCACGCTCTGGCACTGGTAATACCGAGTAAAAGCGTATTGCTCGACTGTTTAATAACTATAAAAAACGGGGCGTCTTGCCCTGGCAGGAGTTACCCGATGAAAGCGTTTCAAGTAAGAGCTCCCTTTGAGTTCGGCCTGGCCCAGGTCGACGCCCCGCAACTGGCGCGCAATGAGGTCAAGGTCGATGTGGCCTATGCCGGTATCTGCGGCTCTGACCTGCATATCATCCACGGCCAGAACGCTTTTGTGCGCTTCCCGCGGGTAACTGGCCATGAGTTCTCCGGAGTGGTCAGCGACGTGGGTGCGGATGTGGCCCAGATCAAGGTCGGTGATCGCGTGTGCATCGACCCGGTGATCAGCTGCGGCACCTGCTACCCCTGCCGGATCAATCGCCCCAACGTCTGTACCAAGCTGCAAGTGATCGGCGTACACCGTGACGGCGGTTTCAGTGAGCAGGTCTGCGTGCCGGCGAGCAATGTTCATCGCTTGCCGGACGGCATGTCACTCAGCCATGCGGCTTTAGTGGAGCCGTACTCCATCGCCCTTAACGTGCTTGACCGTATGCAGCCGCACCCGGGTGACAGCCTGCTGATTTACGGCGCTGGTGTGATCGGCCTGACCCTGGTGCAAATGGCGCGGGCACTGGGCCTGACCGACATCACCGTGACCGATGTGATTGACGAACGCCTTGAAACCGCCCGTGCCTTTGGGGCCAGCCGCACCCTGAACGGCAAGGACGTGGACGTCGAAGCGACGATGCGCGAATTGACCGCTGGCGAAGGTGTGCCGCTGATTGTCGACGCCGCTTGCATTCCCGCATTGATGCCGCAAATGGTGCGCATTGCCTCAGCGGCGGGGCGTATCGGGCTGCTGGGGTTCAGCACCACGCCAACCGATCTGGTGCAGTTGGAAATGATCAAGAAAGAACTGACCCTGGTGGGTTCGCGCCTGAACAACCGCAAGTTCGCCCGGGTGATCGAGTTGATCGCCAGCGGCAAATTGCAGGTTCAGGAAATGATCAGCCACCGCATCCACTTCGATGAAATGCCGCAGGCGATTGCCTTGATCGAGAACCATCCCGAGCAGACGCGCAAGGTGCTGGTGCAACTCAACCCCAAGGAGATTTTGTAGCAGTTGCCGCAGGCTATGTCCGATCGCGCAGCCATCGTAAACCCAGCGTTTCAGGTTTGCCTGGCACACCGAAGAACCTGACCTTACGACAGCTTCGCTGCCGGACGCAGTCTTCGGCAACTGCTACGAGTTTTGCGTACCGCACACAGTTTCACGTGCTCCCAGCGAGCACCCTCACCGAATAAAACAACAAGCGGGAGGTTCCAATGTTTGGTCAAGGTCGTACCTTAGTCATCATCATGCTGTTCCTGGCAGGCGTCATTAACTACCTGGATCGCTCGGCATTGTCCGTCGCCGCCCCCTTCATCCAGAAAGACTACGGTCTGACCACGGGTGAGATGGGCATGATTTTCAGTAGTTTCTTTGTCGGTTATGCGGCATTCAACTTTATCGGCGGCTGGGCGGCCGACCGCTACGGCGCAAAAACCACGCTGCTGCTGGCCATGGTGCTGTGGTCGCTGTTCAGTGGTCTTACGGTGCTGACCGTGGGTTTTATGTCGCTGGTGTTTATCCGCATCCTGTTCGGCATGGGTGAAGGCCCGCTCAGCGTGACCACCAGCAAGATGGTCAACAACTGGTACACCCCCAAGCAGCGGGCGCGGGCACTAGGCTCGTCCATGTCTGGTACCCCTTTGGGTGGTGCGATTTCCGGGCCGGTAGTGGGTTTTATCGCCATCAGCTACGGCTGGAAAGTGTCGTTTATCATCATCATGCTGATTGGCCTGGTATGGGCCGCGGTCTGGTACAAGTTCGTCAAGGACAAGCCAACCGGCAAAATCGCTGAGGAGATCGCACAGGGCGAAGGCCAGAGCGAGTTGGCGGCCCAGCCGGTTCATCCATTGCGCTACTACCTCAAGCAACCGACAGTACTGTTCACTTCGCTGGCGTTCTTCTCGTACAACTACACGCTGTTCTTCTTCCTCACCTGGTTCCCCAGCTACCTGACCATGGCTCACGGCCTTAACGTCAAGGAGATGAGTATCGCCACGGTTATTCCTTGGGTACTGGGCTTCCTTGGCCTGGCGTTGGGCGGCTTTATCTCCGACTTCGTGTTCAAGAAAACCGGGCGCATGATGTTTTCGCGCAAGGTAGTGCTGGTGACCTGTCTGTTGGCGTGTGCTGTGTGCATCGGCTTTGCCGGGATAGTCAAAACCCTGTATCCGGCGGTCGCTCTGGTGGCACTGGCGGTGTTCTTCCTGTACCTCACCGGTGCCATTTACTGGGCAATCATCCAGGACACTGTGCCTGCCGCCCGCGTCGGTGGTGTTAGCGGCTTCATGCACTTCCTGGCCAATACCTCGGGCATCATCGGCCCGACCCTGACCGGTTTTCTGGTGCAGTTCACCGGCTCGTTCACCAGCGCTTTCCTGCTGGCGGGGTTGCTGACCATCATCGGTGCAGTGTGTGTGGCGCGCTATGTCAAACCGCTTCCGGTCATCGATGAAGCCCTGCCGCCAGCAGGCAGCGTCTTGCCTGCTTCGGCGTGAGGAGAAGGTCGATGCCTGTCGTTGAACGAGTACCTTCTGTGGCCAGAGCGGCTGATATCGGGATTGTGCACCTGGGCCTGGGGGCGTTTCATCGCGCCCACCAAGCGGTCTATTTGCAGCGCCATCTCAATCGCCACGGTGCAAGTCCGTGGGGGGTGTGCAGTGCCAATTTGCGCTCCAATCGCACGCTGGTGGAGCAACTGCGCGAGCAGCAATGCCGCTATACGGTGGCTGAGTACCGTGACCGCGAACAGGTGACATTGCGCGATATCAGGGTAATGCGCGAAGCCCTGTATGTGGGTGATGGCGGTGAGGAGCTGCAGCAACTGTTGCAGCGTATGGCCGACCCGCGCACGCGGATTGTCACCCTCACTGTCACGGAAAAAGGCTACTGCCTGAACCCGGCTACGGGGCAGTTGCGCCTGCAGGATCCGGCGATTGTCCATGACCTTGCCCACCCGCAAACACCGCGTACGGCACCGGGAATTGTGCTGGAGGCCTTGCGCCGCCGACATGCGGCAGGCATCCCGGCTTTTACCGTGCTGTGTTGCGACAACATGCCGGATAACGGTCAGCGTACCCGTCAGGCCGTTATGGGGCTGGAGGAGCAAGGCAGCGAGCTGGCGCAGTGGATCGAGCAACAGGTGGCGTTTCCCGGTTGCATGGTCGACCGCATCGTTCCGGCCATGGACGCGCAGGCGTTCATCGGTCTGCAGCAGCTCGGTTGCCAGGACCCCGCGGCAGTGGTGTGCGAAAGCTTCAGCCAGTGGGTGATCGAGGACCACTTCCCTCAGGGCCGCCCCGACTGGGAAGTGGAGGGCGTGCAGATGGTCGCTGATGTGCGGCCGTTCGAAACCATGAAGCTGCGCATGCTCAACGGCAGTCACTCGTTGCTGGCCTATATCGGCTTGCTTGCGGGGCACGAGACGGTGTTCGACGCGATCGGCGATCCTGATCTGCTGCGGTTTATCCAGTGTTACATGGGCGAGGAAGCAGCGCCGACCCTGTCCATGCCCGTGGGTATTGATATCGCAGGTTACGCCCGTGACCTCTGCGCGAGGTTTGCCAACGACAGCCTGCAACATCGCCTGCGCCAGATCGCCATGGATGGCTCGCAAAAACTGCCGCAGCGGTGGTTGCAAGGCGCGCAGCAGCTGCTTGATGCTGGGCGTGACATTGACTGCATAGCATTGGGGATTGCGGCCTGGATCCGCTACTGCACGCAGCCTTTGCCGCATGTCGTTGAAGACCCGCTAAACGCCGTTTTCGCCGACTTGGCGGGCAGCCTGGAAGGTGCGCAGCGAGTCGACGGGTTTCTTGATCTGCAGCAGGTATTTGCGGCCGAACTGTCGGCGCGTCCAGCCTTTCGTGATGCGGTTCACCGCGCGTACAGCGCCGTTGAACACACCGGTATGGCTGGCCACTTAAAAAACTTTGCAGCACACAACTAACAAGAAAGGAGATAGACATGGAACAGACTTGGCGTTGGTTTGGCCCCCAGGACCCGATTTCACTGGCGGATGTACGCCAGACCGGAGCCACCGGGATTGTCACGGCGTTGCACGACATCCCCAATGGTGAGGTATGGCCGGTGGCAGCGATTGCGGCACGCAAACAGATGATCGAAGAAGCTGGTTTGACCTGGTCGGTGGTGGAAAGCATCCCGGTGCATGAGGACATCAAGCGCGGCTGTGGTCGCCGTGACGAGTACATCGCCAACTATCAGCAAAGCGTGCGCAACCTGGCGAGCTGCGGCATCGATATCGTCTGCTACAACTTTATGCCGGTGCTGGACTGGACTCGTACCGACCTGGCCTGGGAGATGGACGACGGTGGCTGGGCGCTGCGTTTTGACCAGACTGCATTTGCCGCATTCGATCTGTTCATTCTCCAGCGTCCGGGGGCGCAGGCCGAGTACAGCGCTGATGATATCCAGCAGGCCAAGGCCTATTTCGACAAGCTCACCCCGGAGCAGAGCGAGAAGCTGGTCAACACCTTGATTGCCGGTCTGCCCGGCGCCGAAGAGCACTACAGCCTGGAAGATTTTCGCGCCTTGCTGCGCACCTACGCCGAGATCGACGAGGCGAAGTTGCGTGAGCATCTGGGGCATTTCTTGCGTGAGGTCATTCCGGTTGCAGAAGAGGTCGGTGTGCGCATGGCCATCCACCCGGACGATCCGCCGCGGGCGTTGCTGGGTCTGCCGCGTATCCTGTCCACCGCTGCAGATGCGCAATGGTTGCTGGATGCCGCGCCTAGCCCGGCCAACGGCCTGACTTTCTGCACCGGCTCTTACGGCGTGCGCGAAGACAATGATCTGGTGGCGATGGCCAGGCAGTTTGCACCCTTCATCTACTTCACCCACCTGCGCTCGACCCGTCGCGAGGCTGATCCGCGCAGCTTCCACGAAGCCCATCACCTGGGGGGAGATGTGGATATGGTCGGGGTGATCGGTGCGCTGGTGGCTGAGGACCTGCGTCGCGAGCGTGAAGGCGGCCCGCGCTTGCCACTACGCCCGGACCACGGTCACCAGTTGCTGGATGACCAGCACCGCAAGAGCAACCCCGGCTATTCGCTGATCGGTCGCCTCAAGGGCCTGGCCGAGATTCGCGGGGTTGAATTGGCGATGCGCCAGCAACTGGCGTGATATAGCTGGAGCTTACATAACTCGTAGCAGCCGTAGGAACGAGGCTGTATTCGATTGCGAAGCGATCGTAAAACCTGAGCCTGCGGTTTGGTTGACACTGCGCAGCGCCTGATTTGCTACGACTTCGTCGCCGAACGCCGCCTCGTTCCTTCGGCAGCTACTACGGGTGAGGAGGGTGTATTTAAAAATCAGCCTTGAGCGACATCACGAAATTGCGCGGCTCACCATAGAAATTACCGAAGCCTTCGGTGCCAACGGTGGCGTAGTAGCGCTTGTCGAACAGGTTGTTGCCGTTCAGTGCCACCGACCAAATGTCGTCTATACGATAGCCAATCCGGCCGTTCCACACGGCATAGCCCGCCTGGGTAATGTCGTTGCCACTGATGGGTGAAACCCGGTAGTTGCTGCTTTGTGCATTGACCCCGGCCCCCACTGTGACGCGCTCCAGCGCACCGGTCAGGGCGTAATCGCCCCACACACGCAGCAAGTGGCGCGGCACATAGGAGTTGTAGGCCAGCCCGTCCTGGTCTGCATCGGCGTCTTCCAGCACCTTGGTCTGGGTGTAGGTGTACCCCGCCAGCAGTTGCAAGCGTTCGATGATTTCGCCACTGATCTCGGCCTCAAACCCCTGGGCGCGAACCTTGCCGGAGTTCAGCGAGCAACCACCGTCCGGGCACAGCGGGTCGGTCTGGGCCGCGTCTTTCTGGACAGTGCGGAACAGGTTGAACGAGCTGTTGAGGCGACCGTTGAACCATTCACCCTTTATTCCCAGTTCGTAGCTTTGCCCGATCAGCGGCTTGAGGGTGGCGCCGCTGATGGTTCGATAGCCGCCCTGGGGGGTGAAGATATCGGTGTAGCTGGCATAGGTGGTCAGGTTGTCGCTGAGGTCGAACAACAAGGCGGCAAACGGCGTGACTTGCCCGCTCTCTTTGGCCTCGGAGTACACCGGGGTGCCTTCACCACGCCAGTAGGAGATGGCGTCGTTAGTCGATGAGTACCAGCTCACCCGACTGCCCAGCACGAAGGTCAGCGGGTCGGCCAGTTTCAACCGGGCCAGGGAGTAGGCGCCGTACTGCTTGACGTGTATGTCCACCGGGCCGCCCCGTGAGGCATTGGCCAGGTAGTAGCTTTCATCGGGGCGCGGCAGGTTGTGATTGGGGTTCAACACATTTTGACGATCGGCCAGCGCGGCCACGGCGTAGAAGTCATCCTTGTGCGAGCGGCTGGCGTTGGCACCTGCGATCAGTTCGTGCTGCTGGCCAAAAGCGTCGAATTTACCGTCGACATAGGCATCGAAGCCGTAGTCGGTCTGGTTGTAGTCATAGATGCTGCCAAGCATTAGGGTGTTGCTGCTGGTTGCGCCCAAGGGCACCGCGCCGCTGGGGAAGGCGTACTCCATGTCCTGGGTGTTTTTTGAATAGACCCCGGCCACCTTCAGTGCCCAGTCGTCATTGATTTGCTGCTTGAGATCAGCGAACCAGGTAGTGCGCTTGCTGCGCTGGTTGTTCCAGGCGGTATTCAGACAGGTGGAGCGCTTGAGTTTGAGGTCGCTGCCATCGGCATAGCGCGGCAGGCCGCCCCAGCAAGGCGTCGCATCGACATCTTCATAGGCCAGGCCCAGCCCCAGGGTCGTGTCGGGGCTGAGGTCGAAGTCCAGCGCGCCGTAGTAGACCTGATCCTTGCGGGCGGCAACGTCATAGAAATACTGGCGGGTCTGTTGGGTGACCACGGCACGGCCGCGCAGGGTGCCGGCATCGTTCAGCGGGCCGCCGGTATCGACCTGCCCGCGGTAGTTGTCCCAGGTGCCGGCCGATAGCGCCAGTTGCGTGTGCGGAGTCGCTTCGCCGCGCTTGCGCACAAAATTCACGCCACCCGCCGTGCCGCCTGCACCTTTCATCATGCCGGCTGCGCCGCGCAGTACTTCGACCCGGTCATAGATCGCCATATCGCTGTTGAAGCTGTCGGCCTGCACGTAGCTGCTGCCTATATCCAGCGGCACGCCGTCGTACTGGTACTGGCCGGTCATGCGAAAGCCGCGGGAGTAGAAGTACTTGCCGCCCATGGGCGAGTCGTAGACGGTGATGCCCGGAGTCTTTTCCATCACCTGCTCAATGGTGTTGAGGTTCTGGTCATCGAGCATTTTGCGGGTGATGACGGTGACCGATTGCGGGGTTTCCTTGAGCGAGTGCGCACCCTTGCCGATGGTCACCGCCTGAGCGGTGTATGAACCCGAGCCTTCGGTGATGGTGTCGAGGCTGCGCTCGGTGACGTTGGTGACGCCCAGTTGCAGAGCCGCGCCGGTTTGCAGGGCCGGTTCAACACTGAAATTGCCTTGCCCGGTGATGCGCAATTGCAGACCGCTGCCGCGCAGGGCCGTGTCCATTGCCTGCTCCGCGGACATCTGGCCGATCACCGCCGGGGCCTGTTTGCCCTGCACCAGGGCAGGTTCTAGCGAGACGATCTGGCCACTCTGGCTGGCAATGGCATTCAGGGTGTTGGCCAGCGGTCCGGCCGGCAGATTGAAGGTCATGTCCTGGGCCAGGGCAGGGCTGGCCAGAGTTGCCAGGGCAACGGCGACGCTAAGAGTGTGGGGCCACGGGTTGAGCACAGCATTCTCCTGATCGTGTGGAAGTCTCAGGAGATAGGTGGGCTGAGATTTGAAAACCGGACACGAATGGGATCAATTATCAAAAAAACTTTTTGCGCGGGGCTTATGCCGGGCCAATCGCGGTTAACCAGGGGCTGTAATGATCCACCCGAATGGGCAGGGTTTCTGCCAGTGCCGCAAAGGCGCGAGCGGAGTTGTCCAGCGGGTACACGCCCTGAACGCGCAGGCCGCGAATTTCCGGGGCCACCCGGACAAAGCCGCGAGTGTAGGGGCGCAGGGCGGCGACCACGTCTTCCAGCGGGTCGTCCAGCACATTGAGTTTTGCCTGCAGCCAGTCGGCGCGATGGCGCTGGTCACCGACCATGGGCACGATGCTGCGCGGGTACAGGATCGCGGCCTGACCTTCTTGCAGATCGCGGGTCACGCCGCTGAACAGCCGGGTCTGGACGGACTGCTGGAGCACCACCACCCGGCTGGCCTGCTCCTGCCGGGCGACGAGAAAACGGGCGGCGGGGCTGCGAACTTCACCTTCAGCGGTGCGCACGCACAATGGACGCTCCGGGTCGGGCGCGACGTTGATCACCAGTTCTCCGCGCCGCAGGATGAGCAACCGTTGCCGGTCAGTAAAGTGCAAGTCCACGGCGCTGTTGGCGTTCAGGCTCAGGCGGCTGCCGTCGGCCAGGTTGAAGTCCTGGCGCTGGCCGCGACCGGTGGACAGGTCCGCCAGCAGCGAGTCACCCAGCGGAGTGCTGGCGCCCAGCCATAAACCACCGCCGAGCAGGCCCAGACCGGTGAGCGCACGCAGTGCGTCGCGCCTTGAGGCAGTGGGTTGCAGCAGCAACTGACGGGCTTCATCCGCCTGGCCGGGGATGCGCTGGTCCAGCGCGCGCAGGGTCTTGAAGGAGCCGCCCAGGCGCCTGTTCAATTGCTCCCAGGCCTGGGCATGGGCCGGGTCCTTGGCCAGCCACAGGTTGAACCGTTCTTGCAGCGCGGTATCGGGCGTACCGGCGCGCAGCTTTACCATCCAGTCGATGGTCTGCTCGCTCAAGGGGT
This sequence comes from Pseudomonas fragi, assembly GCF_002269505.1. Taxonomy (GTDB): domain Bacteria; phylum Pseudomonadota; class Gammaproteobacteria; order Pseudomonadales; family Pseudomonadaceae; genus Aquipseudomonas; species Aquipseudomonas fragi_D. Next base: position 93,613 of record NZ_NQKQ01000005.1, read on the forward strand.
CCAGACGTTGTTTGCTCACAGGCTGGCCTCGCTCAGGTAGCACTGGCGCAATGCCTGTTTCATATAGCGGCTGACGGTGCGCTCCGAAAGCCCCAGTTTTTGCGCGATGGCCACATAGCTCAGGCCATCGAGCTGGCTGTAGAGGAAGGTGGCCTTGACGATCATCGGCAAGCCGTCGATGGCACGGTCGATGGCCACCAGTGCTTCGATCAGTTGCAGTTGTTCCTCGGGGGAAGGCGCTACGGCCTCGGGCAACAAGGCCAGGCGATCGAGGTAGGTGGTCTCCAGCTTGCGCCGGCGATGGCGGTCGAACATCAGGCGCCGGGCGATGGTGGACAGGTAGGCCCGGGGTTGTTCGATGCTGTCCGGGTCGACCCGTGCCGCGAGCATCTGGCAAAAGGTATCGGCGGCGGTGTCCTCTGCATCTGCGTGATTACGCAACCGACGCTGAATATGTTGCAGCAACCAGCGGTGGTGGTGGCTGAAAAAAAAGCCCAGCTTTTGAGTCGAGAGAGAGGGCACCGGTCGAGCTTCCAGATGTGAGTGCGAATCGTTCACAATGGTAGCGGCAAGATGATGGCAACTGCAATCGAAGAGTGCCCATCTTGCGTAGTCGCTGCCGAAGGCTGCGAAGGGTTGCGGAGCAACCCGTTATCCAGAAGACGCTGCTAATTTGCGTTAATCCCATCGCAGCCTGCGGCAGCGGCTACAGGTGGAATCAATAGGCAAACACCTTGCGGTGCTTTTCTACAAAGTCTTCCCAGCGCACCGGCTGGCGCCCGGTGATCTGGCTGAAGTTGTCGAAGGTTTCTTCTACGCCGGGGATCTGTCCGGCAGCCATGCGCGTGAAGTTGTCCTGCACGCAATTCATGTAAGCCATTTCGGCCCCGGCTGCGCGCATGTTCTGCGCAAATACCTCTGGTGACTGCGCGTCATAACGAAATGGCTGGCCCAGCACCCGGCTCATGATGGCCGCAATATCGCCGTAGGACTGCACGTCGTAGCCCAGTCGATAGGTCTGGCCAGCGTGCTTTTGCGGATGCAACAAGGCTTGCGCGGCAACCCGGGCCACATCTTCGCCGTCTACCCAGCTGAACCTTGCATCGCCGGTGTACTGCTCGATCACTCCGTTGATGACTGCCCGGGTGCCATCGTAGCTGAGCAGGTTTTGCATAAAACACTCGGGGCGCAAATGGGTAAACGAGAACCCCGACCACTCGATATAGCGCTCTACAAACTGGTGCCAGGCCCAGTGGCCGATGGTGGTGTCGTCCCGCCCGCACGCGCCTAAGTGCACCATATGCTGCACGCCGGATTTTTTCGCTTGGTCGATAAATGCCTTGCTCTGGCGCAGCATGTCCACGGTGTAACCGGTGACCAGCAGGGCGCGGTCGATGCCCTCAAGCGCCGGGGCCAGGGTGTGTTCCTGGTCGAAATCCATGATCACGGTGCGAATGCCCTGTGCTGCAAAGGGCTGCGCCTTGGCGTGGGAACGCACGGCCGCGACCAGCGTAATGCTCTCGTCGGCCTGCAGGTTGCGCAGCGTGTCGCCGCCGATCTGGCCGGTGGCGCCGGTGATTAAAACGGTGGGTTTGTGCGAAGTCATAAATACGCCTGATGCTTGAGTAAGTTCCTGGTGTAAAGCTTACTGGGGAACTCATGGCGTATTTACGATGCCTTTTACCTAATAAGATGAACTGAATTCACTAATGAGGGCCGTGCATGTTCGCCTCCGAGCGCCTGAAAGGTATCGATGTATTTGTCTGTGTCGCCGACTCGGGCAGCTTCAGGGCCGCCGCCGAGCGGCTGAACCTGACGGCCTCGGCGATCAGCAAGGGCATTGCCCGGCTGGAAGGCAGGCTTGGGGTGCGCTTGTTCCAGCGCACCACGCGGCGCCTGGCATTGACCGATGCCGGAGCGGCTTTTTACCGGACTTGTACCGGGGTTCTGGCCGAACTGGAGGAGGCCGAGCTGGCCATGCAGGCCGACAACGCCGAGCCGCAGGGCAGGATCCGCATTGACTTGCCGGCGGCCTTCGGGCGTTTGCAGGCGTTGCCGGTGATTTTGCAGTTTGTGCAGGCGCATGCCTTGCTGCTGCCGCATATTTCCTTCTCCGACCGCTTTATCGATCCGGTCGAAGAGGGCGTGGATATCGTCGTGCGAGTGGGTGGCCCGGATATCTGGCCCGCGGCGCTGGAGCATCGCTTTCTGGGGCGCGAGCGGCATGTGTTCTGTGCTGCGCCGGCTTATCTGAGCATTCACGGCACGCCTTTGACCGACCGCGATCTGGAACACCACCAGTGTGTGGCCTATGGGCGGGCCGACGGCACGGTCAGCCCCTGGAACTTCGCAGGCAGCCGCCCAGGAGACATAGAGCGGCGAGTGATGCCCGCCAGGTACATAGTAGGAGATGGGGAAGGGCAAGTGATGACGGTGCTGGCGGGGTGCGGTATCGCCCAACTGCCCACCTGGCTGATCAAGCAGCATCTGGCTGATGGTTCACTGGTGCAGGTGCTGCCGCATCTGGCGAGCGAGGGGCTGGCGATCAACCTGGTGTGGCCAAAAAGCCGCACGGCCCTGCCCAAGGTCAGCGCCTTGCTCGATGCCCTGACAGTCGGGTTGATGCCGTTGGGGTTTACAACGGCAGCATCCGGTCCTGAATAACCCGTTTCATCACCAGTGTGGAAGTCAGGCGTTGCACATTGGGCAGTGAGGTCAGGCGCTCATCGTAGAGCTGCTGGAAGGCCGGCAGGTCGGCGGCGACCACATGCAGCAGATAGTCCGGGTCGCCGAACAGCCTTTGTGCGTCGACGATTTGCGAGGTCTCGATCACGGCTGCTTCAAAGTCGGCAATGGCCTGGCGGGTTACTTCGCGCAGCGTAACAAACACCATCGCGGAAAAGTTAAGCCCCAGCTCACTCGGCGCCAGCAGGGCGCGATAGCCAAGGATCACGCCTGAGTCCTCCAGCGCCCGCACCCGCCGATGGCAAGGGGAGAGGCTCAAGCCCACCCGATCTGCCAGTTCAGTGAGCGAAAGTCGGCCATCGGCTTGCAGTTGCGCAAGAATATTTCTGTCAATGCGATCCATATGGAAGAACCTTCCCCGGTTGTGGCTTTTTATTAGGATAAACGAAAGATAATCCTGACGGCATTTGCTTATTCTTCTTTTGCCCGCTGACCCCTTTTCAGGTGGCGGCGGCGAGGGGGCTTGTGGCCCATCTCTCATCCTCAAAGTTGCAGCGTAGAAAGGAAATGTCCCGTGACTCTCAGCGTCCTGGCCGCGTTTTGGGCGGTATCGTTCTTGTTTATCATCACCCCCGGCGCAGACTGGGCCTATGCGATTTCTGCGGGCATGCGCGGTCGGCTGGTGACGCCAGCGGTGGCGGGCATGCTCTCGGGGCATTTGCTGGCAACGGTGATTGTGGCGGCAGGCGTGGGCGGGCTGGTGGCGCGTAACCCGATGATCCTCAGCGTGCTGACCGTTGCGGGGGCGCTGTATTTGCTCTGGCTGGGTGTGTGCATGCTCAGGGATCCCGCAACGCCCCAGTCCGGGCAGGGGCAGGCATCTGATTCATGGTCGCGCTGGGCGTGGAAGGGGTTGTGTGTCAGCGGTCTGAATCCCAAGGTGTTGTTATTGTTTCTGGCGCTTTTGCCCCAGTTCACCGATCCGCTGTCGAACTGGTCGATACCGACACAGATCATTGCCCTGGGCGGGCTGCATGCAGTCAGTTGCGCGCTGGTGTATCTGGCGGTCGGCTTCAGTGCCCACGCCGTGTTGCGCACCAGGCCTGGCGCGGCAAAAAACGTCAGCCGGGTATCGGGGGCGATAATGATCCTGATTGCGGTGGTGCTGCTGGCGGAGCAGGCCTACAGTTGAGGCTTGGCCAACTACCCGAGGATAAAACTGTGGCAGCGACTGAGAAGGATCAGCAGGCAACACCGCAGGCGGTCATCGAGTTCTGGAAACAGGCTGGGCCCAAGTACTGGTTTGCCAAGGATGAAGCCTTCGACACCTTGTTTCGCGACACTTTTTACAGCGCCCATTTCCTGGCCGCCAGTCGCCAGCTGGAGCACTGGCTGGCGCAACCAGAAGGGGCTCTGGCATTGCTGTTGCTGCTGGACCAATATCCGCGCAATGCCTTTCGTGGAACCGCACATATGTTTGCCACCGACTCGCTGGCGCGCTTTTACGCCCGGCACATGATCGATGGCGGCATGGACAAGGCGCTTGAGGCTGACTTGCGGCTGTTCTGCTATTTGCCGTTCGAGCATTCCGAAGACGCTGCCGACCAGCAGCTGTCGTTGCAACTGCATCACAGCCTTGGCCCGCAAGCCAGCGTATGGGCACAAGAGCACGCCGAGATCATCCAGCGATTTGGGCGCTTTCCCCATCGCAATGATGTGCTTGGGCGCGAGACCAGCGAGCAGGAGCGCAAGTTTCTGGATGAAGGCGGTTTTGCGGGGTAACAGCAGAATTTGACCACCAGCAAGGTGTTGACCCAGCCGTGCAGGCATAATTGCCGCCTGAGCCTGAACACCCTCACCTGATGGAGCTGCCGATGAAGTACCCAGCCGTGTTGACCCTGAGCTTTTGTGCCGTGTTTTTGAGTAACGGTGCGATAGCCGCGGGGGATGCTGAAGCCGGGGGCAAGCTGTTCACCAAAACCTGTGGCGGTTGCCACAGCATCGGGGTTAACGCGCGCAATGGTTTTGGCCCGCAGCTCAATGGCGTGATCGGGCGCCAGGCGGGCACCAGCGAGGGCTACCTGTACTCCGACGCCATGAAAAATTCAGGCGTGGTGTGGACCCGGGAAAAACTGGCCGCCTACATTGAAGCCCCGAAAAAAGTGGTGAGCGGCACGCGGATGATCTTCTGGGGCATCAGCGACCAGGAGAAGATCGATAACCTGCTGGCCTATATTGAGTCCGTCCAGGGGCAGTGATTACTGCACGTCCTTGAGGTAAGCATTGAGCGTCAGCAGCGCCGGGTGCATTTGCTCCGGGGTCTGTGCACTGCTGAAACCGGCGGCCAGCTTTTGCAGTTCGCGGCCCATGACCGTTTGCGCGCCGCCCAGGGCGTCCAGCGCCAGCGCCACACAGCGCTCGATTTTGTCCTGGATGGCGCCCATATCGCCCTTGCGCAAGTCAAAGGCAAAGACATCGCGCTGATAGTCGCTCATGGCCGGGTCGTCGCGCAAAATCGGGCTCGACCCTTCGGACTCGTACGCCAGCTTGAGTGCATAAAGGGCGACTGATTCCAGTGGCAATTCCATCGACAAGATCCTCTACATTGATGCCGGGCGGCGATCATCGCTTTTCTGCTGGCGAAAAAAAAGGCCAAGGGGCAGCGCAAGAGGCTTTCAGCATTTATGTTGATGCGGTGATACCCTCCGGTTTTTTCAGGGAAGGAAGATGAACATGCGCAAGACAGCGTCAGCCCTGGTAGCTGCAATAGGCTTGCTCGCAGCGGGCGCAGCGGGGGCCTGGACCATGAAGGACGGCGTTATCCAGTTCAGTAACGGCGAAGTGTCTTATTGCGACGGCTGGGCACTTGATGCGGCCTCAATCATGTTGAGTCGACAGGAGGGCAGGCCCGTTGATTATGTCTACGATGCCTACCATGAGCCTTCGGACATCACCAGGAAAATGCGCGTGCTGTTTTTGCGCGAAGCCCAGGCCTACCCGGTAGAAGATACAAAAGAAAAACAATGGGCTGCTGCAGAGAAGTTCAGCAACAAGGTGAAGGGGCAGTGTTTCAAGTCTTATATCGAGCGTGTTCCGCAATCTTGAACGCCATAACCTGTGAGCGACGGAGGTACGGGCTGGGGGCAGGCAGGTCAGCCCGGGCGGGACAAATCGCAGGCACAAAAAAACCGGCACGGTGGCCGGTTTCTCTGTGTATCCAAGGTGCATTGAGCGGCACCTTGAATCTATGTTTGGTGCCCCGAGGGAGAATCGAACTCCCACTTCTTTCGAAAACGGATTTTGAATCCGCCGCGTCTACCAATTCCGCCATCAGGGCTCAATGGCGGCGAAGTATAGAGATGAGGTTTAGGTCGGTCAACAACTTATTGGTCTATTTTTGCCAAGTCCGTTAAACTCCCCGGCCCTGCTAGACGAAACCTATCATGCGCGTTGCTGACTTTACTTTCGAACTCCCTGATTCGCTCATCGCACGCCATCCTTTGGCGGAGCGCCGCAACAGTCGCCTGCTGACCCTGGACGGGGAGAGCGGCGTACTGGCACATCGTCAATTTACTGATTTGCTTGAACATTTGCGTCCAGGCGATTTGATGGTGTTTAACAATACCCGGGTAATTCCAGCCCGTCTGTTTGGTCAGAAGGCCTCGGGCGGCAAGCTGGAAATTCTGGTTGAGCGGGTGCTCGACAGTCACCGTGTGCTGGCCCATGTGCGCTCCAGCAAATCGCCAAAACCAGGGTCGAAGATCCTGATTGATGGCGGTGGCGAAGCCCAGATGCTGGCCCGTCATGATGCATTGTTCGAGCTGGAATTTGCCGAAGAGGTATTGCCACTGCTGGACCGTGTCGGGCATATGCCATTGCCGCCCTATATCGACCGCCCGGACGAAGGTTCGGACCGCGAGCGCTATCAAACGGTCTACGCCCAGCGCCTGGGTGCCGTCGCGGCGCCAACGGCAGGGCTGCACTTTGATGAGCCGCTGATGCAGGCCATCGCCGCCAAAGGCGTCGAGACGGCATTCGTGACCTTGCACGTGGGCGCAGGTACGTTCCAGCCGGTACGGGTCGAGCGCCTTGAAGATCACCATATGCACACCGAATGGCTCGAAGTGGGCCAGGATGTGGTCGATGCCGTGGCTGCCTGCCGTGCGCGCGGCGGCCGGGTGATCGCCGTGGGTACCACCAGCGTGCGTTCGCTGGAAAGTGCCGCGCGTGATGGCGTGCTCAAACCGTTCAGTGGCGATACCGATATCTTTATCTTCCCCGGTCGACCCTTTCATGTGGTCGACGCGCTGGTGACCAATTTCCATCTGCCGGAATCCACGCTGCTGATGCTGGTTTCGGCGTTCGCCGGTTATCCCGAAACCATGGCGGCCTATAAGGCTGCGGTTGAGCATGGGTACCGCTTCTTTAGTTACGGTGATGCAATGTTCATCACCCGCAATCCTGCGCCGACGGCTCCAGCCCCGGCCCCAGAGGATCAAGCATGAGCAACTGTCGTATGTCCTTCGAGCTGCTGGCCACTGATGGCAAGGCTCGTCGCGGTCGCCTGACCTTCCCCCGTGGTGTGGTTGAAACCCCTGCGTTCATGCCGGTCGGCACTTACGGTACGGTCAAGGGCATGCTGCCCCGCGATATCGTTGATACCGGCGCACAGATGATCCTGGGCAACACCTTTCACCTGTGGCTGCGCCCGGGCACCGAGGTGATCAAGAAGCACGGCGACCTGCACGACTTCATGAAGTGGCAGGGCCCGATCCTGACCGACTCCGGCGGTTTCCAGGTGTTCAGCCTGGGCGCCATGCGCAAGATTAAAGAAGAAGGCGTTACCTTCGCTTCGCCGGTAGACGGTGCCAAGGTGTTCATGGGCCCCGAAGAGTCGATGCAGGTCCAGCGCGACCTGGGCTCTGACGTGGTGATGATTTTCGACGAATGCACCCCGTACCCGGCCGATGAAGACACTGCCCGTGTCTCCATGGAACTGTCGTTGCGCTGGGCGCAGCGCTCCAAGAATGCCCATGGCGACAACACGGCGGCCCTGTTCGGCATCGTTCAGGGCGGCATGCACCAGAACCTGCGCGAGCGCTCGCTCGAAGGTCTGAACAAAATCGGCTTTGATGGCCTGGCCATCGGCGGTTTGTCGGTAGGCGAGCCCAAGCACGAAATGATCAAGGTGCTGGATTACCTGCCGGCGATGATGCCTGCTGACAAACCTCGTTACCTTATGGGGGTTGGCAAGCCGGAAGATCTCGTTGAGGGTGTGCGCCGCGGTGTGGACATGTTCGATTGCGTGATGCCAACCCGCAATGCCCGCAATGGGCATCTGTTTATCGACACGGGTGTCATCAAGATCCGCAATGCGTTCCATCGCCATGATGATTCGCCGCTGGATCCGACCTGCGATTGCTACACCTGCCAGAACTTCTCCCGCGCTTATCTGCATCACCTGGACAAGTGCGGCGAAATGCTGGGGAGCATGCTCAATACCATCCATAATTTGCGCCACTATCAGGTGCTCATGGCTGGTTTGCGCGAGGCTATTCAACAGGGTACATTGGCCACCTTTGTCGACGCCTTCTATGCCAAGCGCGGGCTGCCTGTGCCGCCCTTGGACTGAGTTTCGGACCTTTAAGAAACAACATTGCAACTGGAGTGCTTAATGAGCTTTTTCATCTCTTCCGCTTTCGCGGACGCTGCTGCACCTGCCGCTGCTGGCCCTATGGGCGGCGGTTTTGAATGGATTTTCCTGGTCGGCTTCCTGGTCATCTTCTACCTGATGATCTGGCGTCCACAGGCCAAGCGCGCCAAAGAGCAGAAAGCCCTGTTGGGTAACCTGCAAAAAGGCGACGAGATCGTGACCACTGGCGGTATCGCCGGCAAAATCGTCAAGGTTTCCGATGCTTTTGTTGTCATCGAAGTGTCTGACACTGTCGAGCTGAAAATTCAGAAAGGCTCGGTTGCAGCCACGTTGCCTAAAGGCACGCTGAAAGCGATCTAAGTTTCAACTTTCAACAATCGACGGGGCGCGCAAGGCGCCCCGCGTTTTAAGCGGGCGGCGTGATTGATGCTGAACAAATACCCTCTGTGGAAATACATACTGATCCTGGCAGTGCTGGCGATCGGTTTTATTTATTCCGCTCCCAATCTGTACCCTGATGATCCGGCCATTCAAGTGTCGGGTGCGAGCACGGCCCTGCAGGTCACTCAAGCTGATCTGGATCGCGCAAGCAAGGCGCTGACGGATGCAGGCATTGAAGTCAAGGGTGCTTCCCTGGCCCAGAACGGCAAAGGTGGCTTGTTGCGCCTGGTCAAGAAAGACGACCAGCTGCCGGCCAAGGATGTTGTACGCAAGGCCCTGGGTGACGACTATGTCGTAGCGCTCAACCTGGCACAGACCACGCCACAATGGTTGCGCAGTCTGGGTGCTCACCCGATGAAACTGGGTCTGGACTTGTCGGGTGGTGTGCACTTCCTGCTGGAAGTGGACATGGACAAAGCTGTCGATGCACGCATGAAAGTGTACGAGAGCGATGTCAAAAGCCTGTTGCGCAAAGAAAAAGTGCGTTATCGCAGCCTGCCGCAACTCAACGGTGCCATTCAGTTGGGCTTCACTGATGAAGCTGCCCGTGAGCAAGCGCGTAGCCTGATCCGCAAAAGCTTCAATGACTTCGACATTACCGCTGCAGACCTGAACGGTCAGCCGGTTCTGCGTCTGGCGATGACCCCGGCCAAGCTGGCGGAAATCCGTGAATATTCCATCAAGCAAAACCTGACAACCGTCCGTAACCGGGTCAACGAGTTGGGTGTTGCCGAGCCTCTGGTTCAGCGTCAGGGTGCCAACCGCATCGTGGTTGAGCTGCCGGGCGTACAAGACACCGCCGAAGCCAAGCGTATTCTGGGCAAGACGGCCAACCTTGAGTTTCGTCTGGCCGCCGAGCCGGGCGCTTCCAAAGCCACTTCCGAAACCTTCGAGTTCCGTGAAGGCAACCGTCCTGCAGCGCAAATCGAGCGTGGCCTGATCATCACCGGTGACCAGGTGACCGATGCCCAGGCAGGCTTTGACGAGCATGGCCGTCCACAGGTGAACATCAAGCTTGATGGTCACGGTGGCGAGTTGATGAGTCGTTCGACGCGCAGCAACGTTGGCCGCAGCATGGCGGTAATCTTCATCGAGCAGAAGCCGGTGACGACTTACACCAAGCAAGTGGTTGACGGTGTCGAGAAGGACGTACCGGTTCAGTCGTTCAAAGAAGAGAAAAAGATCATCAGCCTGGCGACCATCCAGTCGCCGCTGGGCAGCCAGTTCCGGATTACCGGTCTGAATGGCCAGGGTGAGGCTTCCGAGCTGGCCCTGCTGTTGCGTGCTGGTGGTCTGGCAGCGCCAATGTACTTCGCTGAAGAGCGCACCATTGGCCCGAGCCTGGGTGCTGACAACATTACCAAGGGTGTCGATGCATCGCTGTGGGGCATGCTGTTCGTGTCTATCTTCATCATCGCCATCTACCGTTTCTTCGGTGTGATCGCGACGGTGGCACTGGCGGGCAACATGGTCTTGCTGCTGGCGCTGATGTCGGTGCTGGGTGCAACCCTGACCCTGCCGGGTATTGCCGGTATCGTGTTGACGATGGGTATGGCGGTCGATGCCAACGTACTGATCTTCTCGCGTATACGTGAAGAGCTGGCCAATGGCATGACACCACAGCGGGCGATCAACGAAGGTTTCAACCGTGCCTTTACGGCCATCGTTGACTCCAACCTGACAACCCTGCTGGTCGGCGGGATCCTCTTCGCCATGGGTACCGGGCCGGTCAAAGGCTTTGCGGTGACCATGTCGCTGGGTATCTTTACCTCGATGTTCACGGCCATTATGGTCACCCGCGCACTGGTCAACCTGGTGTATGGCGGTCGGGACTTCAAGAAGTTGTGGATTTAAGGGGCTGCCATGTTACGTACAATCAACTTCATGGGCGTTCGCAACGTAGCGTTCGGCGTCACTGTACTGCTTACCGTGCTGGCCTTGTTCAGCATGTTCCACAAGGGCATGAACTACGGCCTGGACTTCACCGGCGGTACGCTTATCGAGCTGACCTACGAGAAGCCGGCTGACCTGACCAAGGTGCGTAACGAGCTGGTTTCGGCCGGCTTCCACGATGCCGTGGTGCAGAGCTTTGGTGCGACGACTGACTTGCTGGTGCGTATGCCCGGCGATGATCCGTTGCTGGGTAACAAGGTAGCGGCTGCGCTGGGTCAGGCAGATACCAGCAACCCGGCGGTCATCAAGCGCGTCGAGTTCGTTGGCCCGCAGGTGGGTGAAGAGCTGCGCGACCAGGGCGGCCTCGGCATGCTGATGGCCCTGGGCGGCATCATGCTGTACCTGGCTTTCCGCTTTCAGTGGAAGTTCGCTGTCGGCGCGATCGTGTCCCTGGTTCACGACGTGATCGTGACCATGGGCGTGCTGTCGTGGTTCCAGATCACCTTCGACCTGACGGTGTTGGCGGCGGTGCTGGCGATCATCGGCTACTCGCTCAACGACACCATCGTGGTCTTTGACCGGGTGCGTGAGAACTTCCGGGTGCTGCGCAAGGCCAGCCTGATCGACAACATCAACATCTCGACCACGCAAACCTTGCTGCGCACCATGGCGACTTCGATCTCCACCTTGCTGGCCATTGCCGCATTGCTGATCTTCGGTGGCGACAACCTGTGGGGCTTCTCGATTGCCCTGTTCGTGGGTGTTCTGGCGGGTACTTACTCGTCGATCTACATCGCTAACGTGGTGCTGATCTGGCTGAAGCTCAGTGCAGAGGATCTGATTCCGCCTGCGGCGAGCGAGAAGGAAATCGACGACCGTCCATAACCATCAGTTATCGACACGTTGTTATCTAAAAGGCGCGAGTTATTGAACTCGCGCCTTTTTTTGTGCTCCAAGTCCAGGATTGGTGTGGGACTGTTCCCACTTAAGATGGTCTGGAGGTTCACGTGAACAAGTCATTGCTGGTGGGTGCTGTACTGGGTGCTGTCGGTGTTACAGCCGGTGGTGCTTTTGCCACTTACAGCTTGGTGAAAGGCCCTGAGTCTGCACAGGTGCTGGCCGTTGTGCCGGTCAACCAGCAGATCAAAACGCCGCGTGAGGTGTGCAAGGATGTGACTGTGACGCGCCAGGCGCCGGTCAAGGATCAACATCAGATCGTCGGCAGCGTGATTGGCGCAGTGGCAGGCGGTTTGCTGGGTAATCAGGTGGGTGGCGGTAACGGCAAAAAGATTGCCACGGTTGCCGGTGCGGTGGGTGGCGGTTATGCCGGTAACAAGGTGCAGGAAGGCATGCAGGAGCGTGATACCTACACCACGACCCAGACGCGCTGCAATACGGTCAATGACATCAGCAGCAAGGTCGTCGGCTACGACGTGCGCTATTCGCTCAATGGCAAGGAAGGCAAGGTGCGTATGGATCACGAGCCAGGCAATGAAATTGCCGTGGACAAGGAAGGCAAGCTGATCCTGAATTAAGTTCTTGTGGGTGCGGGCTTGCTCGCGATGCAGGCGGCGCGGGCTGTCAGGCAAATCGCGGTGATGTCATCGCGAGCAAGCCCGCTCCTACAGGGGGCAATTTCAAGGCCAAAAAAAAGCACCCCGAAGGGTGCTTTTTTTGTCTGCGGTATTCGCTTAGCGTTTCAGCGAGGTTGGCAGGTGTGGCTGGATTGCAGTCAGAACGGCTTTGAAGCACTTGGTGTTACCGGCAACGATATGACCTTTTTCAAGGAAATCGTGGCTACCGGTAAAGTCGCTGACCAGGCCGCCTGCTTCTTGAATCAGCAGTGCGCCTGCAGCCATGTCCCACTCGGACAGGCCCGACTCCCAGAATGCGTCGAAACGACCAGCAGCCACGTAGGCCAGATCCAGGCTGGCAGCGCCTGCACGGCGGATACCGGCAGTCTGGCCAACCAGGCTGCGGAACATGCCCAGGTAGTTGTCCAGGTTATCCATCTGGTTGTCGCGGAACGGGAAGCCAGTGCCCAGCAGGGCGCCTTCGAGGCTGGTGCGACCGCTTACACGCAGGCGGCGACCGTTCAGTTGTGCGCCACGGCCACGGCTGGCAGTGAATTCTTCCTGGCGAACCGGGTCGAGTACCACTGCGTGCTCAAGGCGGCCACGGTATTTGCAGGCGATGCTGACGGCGAAATGTGGAACGCCGCGCAGGAAGTTGGTGGTGCCATCCAGTGGATCGATGATCCACAGGTAGTCTTCACCTTCACCGCTGCCTGGGTGCATGCCGGTTTCTTCACCGAGAATGCCGTGCGTCGGGTAAGCCTTGCGCAGGGCGTCGATGATTTTCTGTTCAGCAGCACGATCGACTTCAGAGACGTAATCCTTGGCGTCTTTTTCGTCAACCTTGATGGTATCCAGGCGCTCGATGGAGCGGAAAATCAATTCACTGGCGCTGCGGGCGGCGCGCAGCGCGATATTCAGCATGGGCTGCATGGACGTTTCACCTAAGGTTGTTAAAGAAAGCCGAATATTCTATCAGAAAACTTTGGTAGATGAAGGTTTGCGTTAGCTTTCGTAGCTTATGACGTTTTGCTTAGGTAAGATTTGCTCCCTTTTGCTGGTCTGTGAGCGCTTCCTTTGCTGCCTAATATTCGTGTCGTTCTGGTCAATACCAGCCATCCCGGGAACATCGGCGGTGCTGCGCGTGCCATGAAGAACATGGGGTTGTCGCGGCTTGTTCTGGTGGAGCCAAGGGTGTTCCCGCACCATGAAGCCGACGCGCGGGCCTCGGGTGCGGGCGACATTCTGGAAAATGCACAGGTTGTCGCGACCCTTGAAGATGCCCTGGTGGGCTGCAATCTGGTGCTTGGCACCAGTGCTCGCGACCGCCGTATCCCCTGGCCGCTGCTGGACCCGCGCGAGTGCGGGCAGAAAGTGGTTGCAGAGGCGGCCCAGGGCGCTGAAATCGCGCTGGTGTTCGGTCGTGAAGACTCCGGCCTGACCAATGACGAGTTGCAGCGCTGTCACTTCCATGTACATATCCCTTCTGATCCCGAGTTCAGTTCCCTGAATCTGGGCGCTGCCGTGCAAGTCCTCAGCTACGAGATTCGCATGGCGTGGCTGGCAGCCCAGGGGCAGCCAAGCAAGATCGAGAAAGAAGAAGTGGCGTCCACTAAAAGTGGCGAGCTGGCGACCATGGATGAGCTGGAGCGCTTTTATGAGCATCTGGAGCAAACCCTGGTGGCCATTGAGTTTATGGACCCGGAAAAGCCGCGCCACCTCATGGCGCGCCTGCGTCGGCTCTATGGTCGCAGTGCTGTCAGTCGTGCCGAGATGAATATTTTGCGTGGCATTCTCACCGAAACCCAAAAAGCAGCCCGTGGCGAGCTGCTTAAGCGCAAGGATTAATGATGTTCGAGCGTCTGCGTGAAGATATCCAAAGTGTGTTTCACCGTGATCCGGCTGCGCGCAATGCTTTTGAGGTGCTGACGTGCTATCCGGGGATGCATGCGATCTGGATTCACCGCCTGTCGGCGCTACTGTGGCAGGCCGGCTGGAAGTGGCTGGCGCGCCTGGTATCGAACTTCGGGCGCTGGTTGACCGGGATTGAAATTCATCCGGGGGCCAAGGTCGGGCGTCGTTTCTTTATCGATCACGGGATGGGTATCGTTATCGGTGAGACCGCCGAAATTGGTGATGACGTGACCTTGTATCAGGGCGTGACCCTTGGCGGCACCAGCTGGAACAAGGGCAAGCGCCACCCCACGCTGGAAAATGGCGTTGTTGTTGGTGCTGGTGCCAAAGTGCTGGGCCCGTTCACGGTGGGGGCGGGTGCCAAGGTCGGCTCCAATGCGGTGGTGACCAAGGCAGTGCCGCCGGGTGCGACCGTGGTCGGTATTCCGGGGCGGATCATTATCAAAAATGACGATGAGACCGAGGCCAAGCGCAAGGCAATGGCCGAGAAGATCGGCTTTGACGCCTACGGTGTCAGCGAAGACATGCCGGACCCGGTCGCGCGGGCCATTGGCCAGTTGCTGGATCATTTGCAGGCGGTTGACGGCAAGCTGGACGGGATGTGCGGTGCGCTAAAAGACTTGGGCAGTCCTTACTGTGCGAAAGATCTCCCTGAGCTGCGCGAAGAAGACTTCGCAAGTGTTAAGGATAAGGACGAAAGCAAGGCGGTCTAGATTCTGGGTGTTGTGGGAGCGAGCCTGCTCGCGATGCTGGCGCTGCAGTCTTTGAGGCTGGTCGAGCTGCCGCCATCGCGAGCAGGCTCGCTCCCACACCAGATGCTTCATGTGCCATTACGCCGCAGACCCTGCTACAATGCGCGCGCTCTTTTGCGGGTAATCCCGACTAAAGTACTAGGTCTAATAGTTGACTTAATTAGTCGGGTATAACATACTCGCCCTCATTCCGAATTCCGTGGTACCTGTCCATGAGACTGACTACAAAAGGCCGTTACGCCGTAACTGCAATGCTCGATTTGGCGTTGCACGCACAGCACGGGCCGGTGTCCCTGGCCGATATTTCCGAGCGCCAAGGCATCTCTCTTTCCTACCTTGAGCAACTGTTCGCCAAATTGCGCCGCAGCAGCCTGGTTTCCAGTGTGCGTGGCCCGGGTGGCGGCTATCAGCTGTCGCGCGACATGCAGGGCATTCAAGTCGCTCAGGTAATTGATGCCGTGAACGAGTCGGTCGACGCAACGCGTTGCCAGGGCCTTGGCGACTGCCATGCCGGCGACACCTGCTTGACCCACCACTTGTGGTGCGACCTCAGCTTGCAAATACACGATTTTCTCAGCGGTATCAGCTTGGCTGATCTTGTCACTCGCCGTGAGGTACAAGAAGTAGCCCAGCGTCAGGATCAGCGCCGCTGTAATGGCAAGGCGCCGCACCTGGATAAGATCGAAGCGTCCGCCGTCGAGTGATTGCATAAATACGACGGTGCGCCAGCCAGCCTGATTTAGGAGATAGTCCATGAAATTGCCAATTTACCTCGATTACTCAGCCACTACCCCGGTTGATCCGCGCGTTGCTCAAAAAATGAGCGATTGCTTGCTGGTTGACGGGAACTTCGGTAACCCGGCTTCGCGCTCCCACGTATTTGGCTGGAAAGCCGAAGAAGCGGTTGAGAACGGCCGTCGCCAGGTTGCTGACCTGGTCAATGCCGACCCGCGTGAAATTGTCTGGACTTCCGGTGCGACCGAAGCCAACAACCTGGCAATCAAGGGTGCTGCGCATTTCTATGCCACCAAAGGCAAGCACCTGATCACCGACAAGATCGAACACAAAGCCGTTCTCGACACCATGCGTCAGCTGGAGCGTGAAGGCTTTGAAGTGACCTACATCGAGCCGGGTACCGATGGTCTGGTAACCCCAGCCATGGTTGAAGCTGCGATGCGCGACGACACCATCCTGGTTTCGATCATGCACGTGAACAACGAAATCGGCACAATCAACGACATCGCTGCCATTGGTGAGCTGACTCGCTCGCGCGGCGTGTTGTTCCATGTCGATGCGGCGCAGTCCACCGGCAAGGTAGAGATCGACCTGGCCAAGCTGAAAGTCGACCTGATGTCGTTCTCGGCGCACAAAACCTACGGCCCTAAAGGTATTGGCGCACTGTACGTAAGCCGTAAGCCTCGCGTACGTATCGAAGCGGCCATGCACGGCGGCGGTCACGAGCGCGGCATGCGTTCGGGCACCTTGGCCACCCACCAGATCGTGGGCATGGGCGAAGCGTTCCAGATCGCCAAAGAAGAAATGGCCGCTGAAAACATTCGTATCAAGGCGTTGAGCGATCGCTTCTTCAAGCAGGTTGAACACCTTGAAGAACTGTACGTCAACGGCAGCATGGTCCACCGCGTTCCGCACAACCTGAACCTGAGCTTCAACTACGTTGAAGGCGAGTCGCTGATCATGGCGCTCAAGGATCTGGCTGTGTCGTCCGGTTCGGCCTGTACTTCGGCTTCCCTGGAACCGTCCTACGTACTGCGTGCCTTGGGCCGCAATGACGAATTGGCGCACAGCTCGATTCGTTTCACGTTTGGTCGCTTCACCACCGAAGAAGAAATCGATTACGCCGCGCAGAAGGTTTGCGAGGCTGTTACCAAGCTGCGCGCCTTGTCGCCGCTGTGGGACATGTACAAAGACGGCATCGACATTTCGAAAATCGAATGGGCGGCGCACTAACAATTTAAGTCGCCGTAAGTAGACGCTGTAAGCGTAGCGAACAGCAGCTTTTACAGCGTCTCAAGAGCGACTCTCTGATGAGTGAGGATTAGTACCATGGCTTACAGCGAAAAGGTCATTGACCACTACGAGAACCCGCGCAACGTCGGCAAGATGGACGCGGAAGATCCTGATGTCGGCACCGGCATGGTCGGCGCTCCTGCGTGCGGCGACGTAATGCGCCTGCAGATCAAGGTTAACGAGCAGGGCATCATTGAAGATGCCAAGTTCAAGACCTATGGTTGCGGTTCGGCAATCGCTTCCAGCTCCCTGGCTACCGAGTGGATGAAAGGCAAGACTCTGGATGAAGCAGAGACCATCAAGAACACTCAGCTGGCTGAAGAACTGGCTTTGCCGCCGGTAAAAATTCACTGCTCGGTACTCGCTGAAGACGCCATCAAGGCCGCCGTTCGCGATTACAAGCAGAAGAAAGGTTTGATCTGATCCGTGCTGCCTGTGCCCTTGGTGGTGCGGGCAAGGTGAAGAAACTGGCAAAAGGTAAGGAGTCACGATGGCTATCAGCATGACAGAAGCGGCTGCGCGACACATTCGCCGCTCCCTTGATGGGCGCGGCAAAGGTGAGGGGATTCGTCTGGGTGTTCGCACCACAGGCTGTTCCGGTCTTGCCTATGTGCTGGAGTTTGTCGATGAAGTGGGCGAAGAAGACCAGGTCTTCGAAACCCATGGCGAAAAAGTGATCATTGATCCGAAAAGCCTGACCTACCTCGACGGTACCGAGCTGGATTTCGTCAAGGAAGGCCTCAACGAAGGCTTCAAGTTCAACAACCCTAACGTGCGCGGTGAATGTGGCTGCGGCGAAAGCTTCAACATCTGAGGCTAGTCGTGGGTACTCCTTGTCATTTTGCTTTGTTTGAGCTGCAACCGGGTTTCAATCTGGACCTCGATCAGCTGGCTGTGCGTTATCGAGAGTTGGCGCGCGGTGTTCACCCGGATCGTTTTGCCGATGCTTCCGAGCGCGAGCAACGT
This sequence comes from Pseudomonas fragi, assembly GCF_002269505.1. Taxonomy (GTDB): domain Bacteria; phylum Pseudomonadota; class Gammaproteobacteria; order Pseudomonadales; family Pseudomonadaceae; genus Aquipseudomonas; species Aquipseudomonas fragi_D. The sequence continues at coordinate 111,519 of NZ_NQKQ01000005.1, forward strand.
CTGGCGCTGGAACAGTCCGCCAGCCTCAATGAGGCCTACCAGACACTCAAAAGCCCTGCCAAGCGCGCGCGTTATCTGCTGGCGTTGAAGGGTGGCGAGTTGCCGCTGGAAGTTACGGTGCACGATCCCGAGTTTCTGATGCAGCAGATGCAGTGGCGCGAAGAACTTGAAGATTTGCATGACAGCGCCGATATGGCCGGTATTGCAGCATTCAAGCGTCGACTGAAAGTCGCTCAGGAACAACTGAACGACAGCTTCGCTGCTTGTTGGGATGACGCTGCGCAGCGCGAACAGGCCGAGCGCCTGATGCGGCGCATGCAGTTCCTCGACAAGCTAACTTACGAAGTGCGCCAGCTAGAAGAGCGCCTCGACGATTAACTCCGTGCTTCCCTGATGGCACGCCTGATTACAGATAAGTCCTGATTACGATGGCCCTACTGCAGATCGCCGAACCCGGCCAAAGTCCTCAACCGCACCAGCGTCGTCTGGCTGTGGGGATTGACTTGGGCACTACCAATTCGCTGGTTGCTGCGTTGCGCAGCGGCCTTTCCGAGCCTCTGGCCGATGCCAATGGCAATGTCATTTTGCCGTCTGCCGTGCGCTATCACGCTGATCGCGTCGAGGTTGGCGAGTCGGCACGTCTGGCGGCCTCCAGCGACCCGTTCAATACCGTACTGTCGGTCAAGCGCTTGATGGGTCGTGGTCTGTCCGACGTCAAGCAATTGGGCGAGCAGTTGCCTTACCGCTTTGTCGGCGGTGAGTCGCACATGCCGTTTATCGACACGGTACAAGGCCCGAAAAGCCCGGTTGAAGTGTCTGCCGAAATCCTGAAGGTGCTGCGTGAGCGCGCCGAAAAGACCTTGGGTGGCGAATTGGTAGGCGCGGTGATTACCGTTCCGGCCTATTTCGATGACGCTCAGCGCCAGGCCACCAAAGACGCTGCCAAGCTGGCCGGTCTGAATGTGCTGCGCCTGCTCAATGAGCCGACCGCTGCCGCGGTGGCTTATGGTCTGGATCAGTCGGCTGAAGGTGTGGTGGCTATCTATGATCTGGGCGGGGGCACGTTCGATATCTCGATCCTGCGCCTGACCGGCGGGGTGTTTGAAGTGCTGGCCACGGGTGGCGACAGCGCCCTGGGCGGCGATGACTTCGACCATGCAATCGCCAGCTGGATGGTGGCACAAGCCGGTTTGTCGGCTGATCTCGATCCGGGCACCCAGCGCACCTTGTTGCAAGCTGCTTGCGCCGCAAAAGAAGCGCTGACTGATGCGTCCTCTGTAGCCGTTGCATTTGGTGACTGGCAGGCGGAGCTGACCCGTGAAGCCTTCGACGCCATGATCGAGCCTATGGTTGCGCGCAGCCTGAAGGCTTGCCGCCGTGCCGTACGCGACGCCAATATCGAAATTGAAGACGTTCAGGCCGTGGTCATGGTCGGCGGTTCGACCCGTGTGCCTCGCGTGCGCGAAGCGGTTGCCGAGATGTTTGGCCGTGAGCCGCTGACCGATATCGACCCTGATCAAGTGGTCGCCATTGGTGCTGCGATCCAGGCCGATACCCTGGCCGGCAACAAGCGCGATGGCGGCGAGCTGCTTCTGCTTGATGTGATTCCCCTGTCGCTGGGTCTTGAGACCATGGGCGGCCTGATGGAAAAGGTCATCCCGCGCAACACCACGATTCCGGTGGCGCGCGCGCAGGACTTTACCACCTACAAAGATGGCCAGACGGCCATGATGATTCACGTACTGCAGGGCGAGCGCGAGCTGATCAGCGATTGCCGTTCCCTGGCGCGCTTTGAATTGCGTGGCATTCCGCCGATGGTAGCCGGTGCCGCTAAAATTCGCGTGACGTTCCAGGTCGATGCCGACGGTTTGCTCAGTGTGTCGGCTCGTGAACTGGGTTCAGGCGTTGAGGCCAATATCCAGGTCAAGCCTTCCTATGGCCTGACTGACGGCGAAATTGCCAAAATGCTCAAGGATTCGTTCCAGTACGCCAGCGACGACAAGGTTGCCCGCGTATTGCGTGAACATCAGGTGGATGCCCAGCGTCTGATCGAGGCTGTGCAAGCAGCCCTCGAAGTCGATGGCGAGCGTTTGCTGGATGCCGAAGAGCGCATGGTGATCGAGCTGCGAATGCAGGAACTGTCCGAATTGTTGAAAGGCACCGATGGTTACGCCATCGAGCAGCAGACCAAGCGTCTGTCGCAAGTGACCGATGCCTTTGCTGCCCGGCGCATGGACTTGACCGTCAAGGCCGCCCTGTCGGGTCGCAACCTGAATGAAATCGAGGAATAACTGATGCCGCAGATCATTTTTCTGCCACACGCCGAGCATTGCCCGGACGGTATGGTTGTAGAGGCTGAGACCGGCAAGACCATTCTCGAAGTGGCCCACGACAACCACATTGAAATCGAAAGTGCCTGCGGTGGTGTTTGCGCGTGCACAACGTGTCACTGCGTGATTCGCGAGGGTTTCGACTCGCTGAACGAAGCTGACGAGCTGGAAGAGGACTATCTTGATAGAGCATGGGGTCTGGAAGCGACTTCGCGCCTGAGCTGTCAGGCCCGCGTTGGCACTGAAGACATCACTGTCGAGATTCCGAAGTACTCGCTCAACCATGCTGCCGAAGCGCCGCACTGATAAGGAATTGTCATGAGCCTTAAATGGGTTGATGTGCAGGAAATCGCGATCCAGCTGGCTGAAGCTCACCCGGATGTCGATCCGCTCTCGGTGAATTTCGTCACGCTGCGCAATCTGGTCATGGCGCTGCCGGAGTTTGACGATATCCCTGATCGGGGTGGCGAGAAGGTTCTCGAAGCCATCCAGGGTTTGTGGATCGAAGAAGCCGACTAAGCTTGCAACGCACGTAATTATGCAATACCCAAGAACCCGCGTATAATTCGCGGGTTTAATTTTTCGCTTAAATCACTGTTTCTGGAGTTACACCATGGCTGTTCAACGTACTTTCTCCATCATCAAGCCTGACGCCGTTGCTAAAAACGTTATCGGCAAGATCGTTACCCGTTTCGAAGACGCTGGCCTGAAGGTTGTAGCTTCCAAACTGAAGCAACTGTCCAAAGCTGAAGCTGAAGGCTTCTACGCTGAGCACAGCGAGCGCGGCTTCTTCGGCGACCTGGTTGCTTTCATGATCTCCGGTCCTGTTGTTGTTCAGGTTCTGGAAGGCGAAAACGCTATCGCTCTGAACCGCGAGCTGATGGGCGCTACCAACCCTAAAGAAGCAGCTGCCGGCACTATCCGTGCTGATTTCGCTGAATCCATCGACGCTAACGCTGTTCACGGTTCCGACTCTGAAGCCGCTGCTGCTCGTGAAATTTCGTACTTTTTCGCAGCTACTGAAGTAACCACTCGCTAAGTATTGGCTTGTGAGTGAGGGTGAAGACATGATTGCAACGACTGGCAAAACCAACCTGTTGGGTTTGACTCAACCGGAAATGGAGAAATTCTTCGACTCAATCGGGGAGAAGCGTTTCCGTGCCGGTCAGGTCATGAAGTGGATTCACCACTTTGGCGTCGATGATTTCGACGCCATGACTAACGTCAGCAAGGCCTTGCGCGACAAGCTCAAGGCTATTGCTGAGGTTCGTGGACCTGAAGTCGTCAGCGAGGACATCTCCAGCGATGGCACCCGTAAATGGGTGGTACGTGTAGAGTCCGGCAGCTGCGTCGAGACCGTTTATATTCCCTCGGGCAAACGTGGCACCTTGTGCGTTTCGTCCCAGGCTGGCTGTGCCCTGGACTGCAGTTTCTGCTCCACCGGCAAGCAAGGCTTCAACAGCAACCTCACCGCCGCCGAAGTGATTGGCCAGGTGTGGATTGCCAACAAATCCTTTGGCAGCGTCCCGGCAACCATCGATCGTGCCATCACCAACGTGGTGATGATGGGCATGGGCGAGCCGCTGCTGAACTTCGACAACGTCATCGCCGCCATGCATCTGATGATGGATGATTTGGGCTATGGCATCTCCAAGCGCCGGGTGACCCTGTCTACCTCGGGCGTGGTGCCGATGATCGATGAGCTGGCCAAGCACATCGACGTCTCTCTGGCGTTGTCGCTGCACGCACCCAATGACGCATTGCGCAGTCAATTGGTGCCGATCAACAAGAAGTACCCGCTGGCCATGCTGCTTGATTCCTGCCGCCGCTACATGGCGACCCTGGGCGAAAAGCGCGTGTTGACCGTGGAATACACCTTGCTCAAGGACGTGAACGATCATGTTGATCACGCCCGCGAAATGATCGAGCTGTTAAAAGATACACCGTGCAAGATCAACCTGATCCCGTTCAACCCGTTCCCGCATTCCGGCTATGAGCGCCCGAGCAACAACGCCATTCGCCGTTTCCAGGAACTGTTGCAACAGGCCGGCTACAACGTGACTGTGCGCACCACCCGTGGTGAAGACATCGATGCGGCGTGCGGGCAACTGGTAGGGCAGGTCAATGACCGTACTCGCCGCAGTTCGCGCCTGATCGCGGCCCGTGAGCTGAGTGCCGACGCCGATACAGCGCAAAACGCTGCCTCTGCGCCCTGAGAGAGGACATCCATGATCCTGCGCGCTGCGCTCCCGGTTGTTTTGGTCGGCTTTTTGGCTGGCTGCGTGTCATCGGGCGACTCAAGCTCGATGGCTGGCGACAAAGGGCGTAGCGAGGCGCGTCAGGCCTATGTTCAACTGGGCCTGGGCTATCTGCAGCAAGGGATGACCGAACAGGCCAAAATCCCTTTGCGCAAGGCACTTGAACTCGACAAGAACGACCCGGACACCAACGCCGCACTGGCCTTGGTGTTTCAGTCTGAAATGGAATATGCCCTGGCCGAGCAGGCATTTCGTACCGCGCTGAACGGTCGGCCTGGCGATGCCCGGATTCTGAATAATTACGGCAGCTTCCTGTTTGAGCGTCAGCGCTATCTGGAAGCCAGCGATCAGTTTCAAAAAGCGGCGGCAGACAACCTTTACCCGGAACGTTCCCGTATCTACGAAAATCTGGGTATAACGTCGCTCAAGTTGGGGCAGCGTGAAACGGGGCGCCAGCAGCTTGAAAAAGCCCTGCGCCTGAACCCTCGGCAACCCCGTGCACTGCTTGAAATGGCCGAGATGGCCTATCAGGACAAGCAATATGTGACGGCGCGTGACTTTTACGATCGTTTTAGCCTGCTTAGCGGGCAAAATGCACGTAGTCTATTGCTCGGTGCGCGACTGGCGAGTGTTTTCGACGAGCGCACCCCAACTGCCAACCCTGGCCAGCAACTACAACGACTCTATCCCGGCACGCCGGAATATCAGCAATACCTGTCGGAGCAATGATGAAAGCGGCGCAACCCGAAGTTCTAGCAGCGACTCGTGTCAATCCCGGTGAGACCCTGCGTCAGGCCCGTGAAAACAATGGCTGGACGCTGGCTGAAGTCGCCTTGAAACTCAATCTCACGGCCAGCTCCCTGAGCAACCTTGAGACGGGCGCGTTCGACAAGCTGCCCGGGCATACCTTTGCCCGTGGCTACATCCGCGCCTATGCCAAATTGCTGGGCATGGACCAGGCAGCCCTGGTGCGTGAATTTGACCTGTACACCGGCACTGACGCCAACGGCAGCAACGTGCACAGCCTGGGTCGCATAGAAGAGCCGGTGCGTGTGTCGCATACCATCTTGCGTATCGTCAGCCTGTTGTTGCTGATTGCCGTAATCGGTGGCGGCTTTATCTGGTGGCAAGACCAGACGTCCATGCGCGCCAAGGACCTGATCGGCCTGGCCCCGGAACACGTTGAAGTCGAAGGCGCTGACGGCACAACCCGCATTCATCCGCTGGACGAGCCTGAAGATCAGGCAGTCGCCGAGGCCAAGGCCGAAGGCGAAACCCCGCCAGTGACTGAAACGATGCCAGAGCAGGGTGCAACCACCGCACTGGCGCTGCCGGGTGCTGCACCCGCTGAGTCCCAGACGCCAGCCGCCACTGCAGCTCAGCCTGCTCCTGTAACGGCGCCTGCACCTGCACCTGCTGCTGTTGCGCCGGTAGCGGCACCTGCAACGCCAGCCGCACCTGCAGCCACGGCTAGCGCCCCGGTAGCCGGTGCTGGCAAAGTAAGCGTGCAATACACCGCTGATTGCTGGACTCAAGTCACCGATGGCACGGGCAAAGTGCTGTTCGGCGGCTTGAAGCGCAAGGGCGAAAATCTAGAAGTGAGCGGCAAGCCACCACTGAGCTTGCGCCTGGGCTATGCCCGCGGTGCTCAGGTGAGCTACAACGGCCAGCCTGTGGACGTCGCTCCTTTCACCAGTGGCGAGACTGCTCGCCTGAAGTTGGGTCAATAAGTCATGCACGGCGAATCACCAATCAAGCGTCGCGAATCTCGCAAAATCTGGGTCGGCAATGTGCCTGTAGGTGGCGACGCCCCTATTGCTGTACAGAGCATGACCAACAGCGACACCAATGACGTCGCTGCAACCGTTGCGCAAATCAACCGTCTGGAAGCTGCGGGCGTCGATATCGTGCGGGTTTCCGTGCCTGATATGGACGCGGCCGAGGCGTTTGGCCGGATCAAGCAACTGGTCAAGGTGCCATTGGTCGCCGATATCCACTTCGATTACCGTATCGCCCTGCGCGTTGCGGAGCTGGGTGTGGATTGCCTGCGAATCAACCCGGGCAATATCGGTCGTGAAGACCGCGTGCGTGCCGTGGTTGATGCTGCACGCGATCGGGGTATCCCAATCCGTATCGGTGTAAACGCCGGCTCCCTGGAAAAAGACCTGCAAAAAAAATACGGCGAACCGACGCCGGCCGCTCTGGTCGAATCGGCACTGCGTCACGTTGAGCACCTTGAGCGCCTGAATTTCAAGGACTTCAAGGTCAGCGTGAAAGCCTCCGACGTGTTTATGGCGGTTGAAGCCTACCGTCTGCTGGCCAAGGAAATCGTCCAGCCGCTGCATTTGGGCATTACCGAAGCCGGTGGTTTGCGTTCAGGCACAGTGAAATCTGCCGTGGGCCTAGGTATGCTGCTCGCCGAAGGAATTGGCGATACCATCCGCATCTCCCTGGCAGCAGACCCGGTTGAGGAAGTAAAAGTCGGTTACGACATCCTCAAGTCCTTGCACCTGCGCTCGCGTGGCATCAATTTTATTGCGTGCCCAAGCTGCTCGCGGCAGAACTTCGACGTGGTGAAAACCATGAACGAACTTGAAGTTCGCCTCGAAGACCTGCTGGTGCCGCTGGATGTTGCCGTGATCGGTTGTGTGGTCAACGGCCCGGGTGAAGCCAAGGAAGCCCATGTGGGGCTCACCGGTGGTACACCCAACCTGATTTACATCGACGGCAAGCCGTCGCAGAAACTGACGAATGACAATCTGGTGGATGAGCTCGAAAGACTGATCCGGCAGAAGGCGGCCGAAAAGGTCGAAGCTGACGCAGCCGTTATCGCGCGCGGCTAACCAGACGAATAAAGGATTTATTGTGAGCAAGTCTTTGCAAGCCATTCGTGGCATGAACGACATCCTGCCGGAGCAGACGCCTCTGTGGCGCTACTTTGAAAGCAAGGTTTCGCGTTTGCTGGATAACTACGGTTACAAGCAGATCCGCATGCCAATTGTCGAATTCACCGAGCTGTTCAAGCGCTCGATCGGTGAAGTGACCGATATCGTCGAAAAAGAGATGTACACCTTCGAAGACCGCAACGGCGATTCGCTGACGCTGCGTCCTGAAGGTACCGCGGCGTGCGTGCGTGCTGTGCTTGAGCACGGCATCACCGGTGGCGGCCAAGTGCAAAAACTCTGGTACATCGGCCCGATGTTCCGTCACGAGCGCCCGCAAAAAGGCCGTTATCGCCAGTTCCACCAGATCGGTGTCGAGGTGTTCAACCTTGATGGTCCGGACATCGATGCCGAGCTGATCGTGCTGACCTGGCGCCTGTGGGGCGAGCTGGGTATCCGCGACGCGGTCAAGCTCGAACTCAACAGCCTGGGCACCAGCGAAGCCCGTGCGCGCTATCGTGCCGCCCTGGTCGAGTATTTGTCCTCGCGTCTGAGCGAGCTTGACGAAGACAGCCAGCGCCGTCTCAAATCCAACCCGCTGCGTGTGCTCGACACCAAGAATGCCGATACCCAGGCTGTTCTGGTCGATGCACCGAAGCTGGTGGACTATCTGGACGAAGAGTCCCGCGTGCACTTCGAGGGCCTCAAGGCACGCCTCGATGCCGCCGGTATCCCGTACACGATCAATCCGAAACTGGTTCGTGGCCTGGATTACTACAGCAAAACCGTATTTGAATGGGTGACCGATAAACTGGGCGCCCAGGGCACCGTCTGTGCGGGCGGCCGTTATGACGGTCTGGTCGAGCAGATGGGCGGCAAGCCTACTGCCGGTGTCGGTTTCGCGATGGGCATCGAGCGCCTGATCCTGCTGCTCGAAACCCTTGAGCAAATCCCCGAAGAAATCGCACGTCAGGTCGATGTTTACCTGTGCGCTTTCGGTGAGGCCGCTGAACTGGCCGCCCTGGCGTTGAGCGAGCGTGTTCGTGACCAACTGCCGAACCTGCGCCTGCAGATCAATGCCGGTGCGGGCAGCTTTAAAAGCCAGTTCAAAAAGGCTGACAAGAGCGGCGCACTGTATGCGCTGATCCTGGGTGACGACGAATTGGCCCAGCAAGTGGTAGGTGTAAAACCCCTGCGTGGCCAGGGCGAACAACAAACGATTGCCTGGGATGCTCTAGCTGAGCACTTGGCCACCTGCATTGTGCAGGGTTGAAGCTGCAAAACAGCCGATTTAGCGAATAAGGAGTGTTGGGGTGTCGAGTAACGAAGATGATCAGCTGGGCGAGTTGAAAGACTGGTGGCAGCGCAACGGCAAACCCCTGCTGACTGGCGGCTTGCTTGCGCTGGTAGTGGTGTCCGGCTGGCAGCTCTGGCACAAATATCAGACGAATCAGTCGCAAGGTGCGTCGGTTCTCTACCAACAACTGCTGGAAACCACGCTTACCCCTGACGGCAAGCCGGATGTGGCCCGTGTGGCAGATCTGGCCAACAAGTTGAAGAGCGAATACGCAGGCACTGCCTACTCGCAATTTGGCGGCCTGTTCGTGGCCAAGGTGGCAGTGGACAACGGCAAGCTCGATGACGCAGCAGCCGAACTGAAAGCCATTGTCGACAAGCCGGCTAATGCCACTCTGGGTGAAGTGGCGCGTCAGCGTCTGGCTCAGGTGCTGGCGGCACAGGGCAAGGTTGACGATGCCCTGAAGCTGCTGGAAGGTGATTCGGACAAGGCATTCCAGGCCAGCCGTGAAGAACTCAAGGGCGACCTGCTGGTGCAGCAGGGCCGTACTGACGACGCTCGTGCAGCTTACGAAAAGGCTAAGGCCGGATTGTCGGATGAAGCAGCAGTAGGCGGCTTGCAAATCAAGCTTGATGACCTGGCCAAAGGGGATGCGTGACGTGATGCGATGGAAACATGCGGCATTGCTGGCTCTGGTCGTTTTGGCCGCGGGTTGCAGCAGCAACAGCAAAAAAGAACTGCCACCGGCCGAGCTGACCGACTTCAAAGAAGAAGTCGTGCTGCAAAAGCAGTGGAGCCGGTCGATCGGTGACGGTCAGGGCAAAACCTACAACATGCTGGTGCCAGCGGTTGAAGGCAACAATATCTACGCTGCTGACGTAACGGGCGTGGTGATGTCTCTGGACCGCATGAACGGCGACGTTGAGTGGAAAAAAGACCTTGATCTGCCTGTTTCCGGCGCAGTTGGCCTGGGCTATGGCCTGGTCATGCTCGGCACCTTGCAAGGTGACGTGATTGCCCTGGATGCCAGCACCGGCGAAGAAAAATGGCGCTCTCGCGTTAACAGCGAAGTGCTTGCACCTCCTGCGACCAACGGTGATGTGGTGGTGGTACAGACCCAGGACGATCGCCTGATCGGCCTGGATGCTGACACCGGCAATCAGCGCTGGACGTATGACAGCACGCCGGGCGTGCTGACCCTGCGTGGTACGGGGGCGCCACTGGTGACCAATCACCTGGCCATCGGCGGTTTGTCGACGGGTAAAGTGGTCGCTCTGGATACGCGCAACGGCGTACCTGTGTGGGAGCAACGTGTTGCCATCCCGCAGGGTCGCTCCGAGCTTGAACGCATTGTCGATATCGACGGTGGCCTGCTGATGTCCGGCGGTACACTGTACGTCGCCAGCTATCAGGGCCGCATGGCAGCACTGGAAATGGAATCGGGTCGCGTGCTCTGGCAACGCGATGCTTCCAGCTATGCCGGTGTCGCACAAGGTTTTGGCAGCGTCTACGTCAGCCTGGCGTCGGGCACTGTAGAAGGCGTTGACGAGCGTTCGACCACCGCACTGTGGAGCAACGATGCTCTGGCTCGCCGCCAACTGTCGGCACCGGAAGTCTTCTCCAGCTACGTGGCGGTCGGTGACATGGAAGGCTATCTGCACCTGCTGAGCCAGGTCGATGGTCGTTTCGTGGGCCGTACCCGCGTTGACAGTGATGGCCTTCGGGCACGTCCGCTGGTGGTCGGTGACATGATTTACGTGTTTGGTAACAGCGGCAAACTGGAAGCCCTGACCATTCGCTAAGGCGTCTATGCTTGAGGCTTCAGGGCCTCGGGCAGCCTTGCTCTGGCAAGGTTTGCGGCACATTTGTGCTGTTCCGAACTCTGGCCGCTGCCTTGCAGCGGCTTTTGTATTTTCTGAAATAACGAAGTGGAGAGCCGCATGGTTCCCGTAATCGCCCTGGTGGGCCGACCAAACGTCGGCAAGTCCACCTTGTTCAACCGCCTGACCAGGACTCGTGACGCCATCGTTGGCGACTTGTCCGGTCTGACCCGTGATCGCCAATACGGTGAGGCCAAGTGGCAAGGGCGTTCCTACATTCTGGTCGACACCGGCGGTATCTCCGGTGACGAGCACGGTATGGACGAAAAGATGGCCGAGCAGTCGCTGCTGGCCATCGAAGAAGCTGACGTCGTTCTGTTCCTGGTAGATGCAAAGGCCGGCTTCACCGCCGCTGACCAGATGATCGGCGAACACCTTCGCAAACGTAACAAGCGTTCTTACGTGGTGGCCAACAAGGTCGACAACATCGACCCGGACATGGCTCGCGCCGAGTTCGCACCGCTGGGCATGGGCGACGCGATCCCGATCGCCGGTGCCCACGGCCGTGGTATCACGCAGATGCTGGAAATTGCCCTGAGCAACTTCCCGCGTGACGAAGAAGAGCCGGAAGACGGTGAAGAAGAAGTCGTTCTCGAAGGTGAGGAAGCCAAGCGCATTCCTGGCCCTAGCGAAAAAGACGGCATCAAGATAGCCATCATCGGTCGTCCAAACGTCGGCAAATCGACACTGGTCAACCGCATGCTCGGTGAAGACCGGGTTATCGTGTATGACCAGCCCGGCACCACTCGCGACAGTATCTACATCCCGTTCGAGCGTAACGACGAGAAGTACACGCTGATCGACACCGCCGGTGTGCGCAAGCGCGGCAAGATCCACGAAGAAGTTGAAAAATTCTCCGTGGTCAAAACCCTGCAAGCGATCAAAGACGCCAACGTGGTGATCTTTGTGATGGACGCCCGCGAAGGCGTGGTTGACCACGACCTCAACCTGTTGGGCTTTGCCCTTGAGGCTGGTCGGGCGCTGGTTATCGCGATCAACAAGTGGGACGGCATGACCCCGAGCGAGCGCGAGTTCGTCAAGGTTGAGCTGACCCGTCGCCTGTTCTTCGTCGACTTCGCCGATATCCACTTTATCTCGGCGCTGCACGGCACTGGCGTGGGCAACCTTTACCAGTCGGTGCAGAACTCCTTCAAGTCGGCGGTCACCCGCTGGCCGACCAACCGTCTGACCCAGATTCTGGAAGACGCGGTCAGCGAGCACGCACCACCGATGGTTAACAGCCGCCGGATCAAACTGCGTTATGCCCACTTGGGTGGTGCCAACCCGCCGATCATCGTGATCCACGGTAACCAGGTTGAGAAGGTTCCGAAGTCTTACGTCCGTTATCTCGAAAACACCTACCGTCGTGTCTTGAAGCTGGTCGGTACGCCGATTCGCATCGAGTTCAAAGGTGGCGAGAACCCGTACGAAGGCAACAAGAACTCGCTGACCGACCGTCAGGTCAACAAGAAACGCCGCATGATGTCGCACCACAAGAAAGCCGAGAAAAATCGCAAAGACAAACGCTAATCGCGTAAGGTCAAAGCGTAATGAGAAAGGGTCCGAAAGGACCCTTTTTCGTGTCCGGCGTTTGGGCTATTCTCGGTGGGTCCTGTGCCGCAGTCAGTGCCGGGAACTCAACAGGGAACGGCCATGATCACCAGCAAGTTGCCGAACGTCGGCACCACCATCTTCACGCGCATGTCGCAGCTCGCGGCAGAAACCGGCGCAATCAACCTGTCTCAGGGGTTCCCTGACTTCGATGGCCCGCAGGCGTTGCGTGATGCCGTTGGCCAGCACATTGCCAGTGGCCATAACCAATATTCCCCTATGACCGGCCTGCCCGCGTTGCGTCAGCAAGTGGCGGCCAAGATCGCCCGCAGTTATGGCGTGCAGGTCGATGCCGATACCGAAGTGACCATCACTCCCGGTGCGACCCAGGCCATTTTCTGCGCGATCCAGGCCGTGATTCATGCAGGCGATGAAGTTATCGTGTTCGATCCGTGCTACGACAGTTACGAGCCTTCTGTCGAGCTGGCGGGTGGTCGTTGCGTGCATGTGCAGCTAGGGCTGGATGACTTTTCGATCGATTGGCAAAAACTTGAAGATGCGCTGAGCCCGCGCACGCGCATGATCATCCTCAACAGCCCGCACAACCCTAGCGGTGCGTTGATCAGCCGTGCCGAGCTGGACCAGTTGGCCCGCCTGATTGCTGGCCGCGATATCTACATCATCAGCGATGAGGTGTATGAACACCTGGTGTTCGATGGCGTGCCCCACGTCAGTGTTTTGTCCCACCCTGAACTGTACGATCGCGCTTTCGTTGTCAGCTCATTCGGCAAGACCTACCACGTAACCGGATGGAAAACCGGTTATGTCGTGGCTCCGCCGGCCCTGACCGCCGAGTTGCGCAAGGTTCACCAGTACGTCAGTTTTTGCGGGGTGACGCCCCTGCAGTATGCCTTGGCTGACTTTATGAGCGCCCACCCCGAGCACGTTGAAGAGTTGCCCGGGTTTTACCAGGCCAAGCGAGACCTGTTTTGTGATTTGCTGAGCCCATCGCGTTTTACCTTCAAACCGGTGGCAGGGACGTATTTCCAGTTGGTGGATTACTCCCGTATTCGTCCGGACCTGAATGATGTCGACATGGCTGTGTGGCTGACCCGCGAGCACGGCGTGGCGACCATTCCGGTATCGGTGTTCTACCAGACCCCGCCCGCAGGGCAGCGGCTGGTTCGCCTGTGTTTTGCCAAACGCGAGGAGACGCTGCGTGAAGCAGCAGAAAAACTATGCGTGATCTAAAGGGATTACCCGATCTAACTGTGGCGCTGGTACAAACCACGCTGGCCTGGCATGACCGTCAGGCCAACTTCGATCATTTTGACGAGCTGCTGGAGCAGGCCCGCGGCGCCGACCTGGTGGTGTTGCCGGAAATGTTCACCACCGGTTTCAGCATGGAGTCCAGCACCCTGGCTGAGCCTGAAAACGGCCCGAGCACTGACTGGCTGCGCAAGCAGGCCAAAAGGCTGAATGCCGTGGTGACGGGCAGCGTGATTGTGCTCGCTGCGGATGGCAGCCACCGCAACCGTCTGTTGTGGGCGCGTCCAGATGGCGAAGTGCTGCACTACGACAAGCGCCACCTGTTCCGCATGGCAGGTGAACATGAGCATTTCACCCCGGGTGAGCGTCAGGTCCAGTTTGAGGTCAAGGGCTGGCGTATTCGCCCGCTGATTTGCTATGACCTGCGCTTCCCGGTGTGGAGCTGTGACCCCCATGACACTGATCTGTTGCTATACACCGCCAACTGGCCAGGTGCGCGACGGCTGCACTGGAACCGTTTGCTGCCTGCGCGGGCCATCGAAAACCTGTGTTATGTCGCTGCGGTAAACCGGGTGGGCACGGACGGTAAGGGTCTGGTGTATACCGGAGACAGCCATATCCTCGATTTTCAGGGCGAGTCGTTGCTCAGTGCCGGGGAGGCGGACGGCGTGTTCACCATGAGCCTCAATGCGGCTGATCTGGGCGCCTATCGTGAGCGGTTCCCGGCCAATCTGGATGCGGACGATTTCGTGCTGCGCTGATTTGTAGAAGCAGTTATCAGACTGTGTGTACGACGTAAAACCTGTGGGAGCGTGGCTTGCCCGCGATGGCCTCACCGCGGTCTGCCTGCCAAATCGCGCCGCCTGAATCGCGAGCAAGCCCGCTCCCACAGGGGCTAGTGATTGCCGGTCATGCAATAAAAAGCCCCCAAGGCTCTCGCCTTGGGGGCTTTTGCGTTTCAGGCCAGCTGCTTACGCAGCTTTCGCCTCGGTTTCGCTCAAGGAGCGGTTCAGGGCGCTGAACAGGGCCTTGAAGCTTGCCGTGGTGATGTTTTCATCAATGCCCACGCCATGCACGGCACGCCCACCATTGACCCGCAGTTCGATGTAGGCCGCAGCCTTGGCGTTGGTACCCGCGCCAATCGCATGCTCGTTGTAGTCCATGATCTCGGCATTCACTGGCAGGCCGGCAACCAGGGCTTCCAGCGCGCCGTTACCTTTGCCGCTCCAGCGCAGGTTGGTCTCGCCATCACCCTTGGCCGACACTTCGACTTCGACTGCACTGTGACCGTTTTCTTCCTGCAGGCGGTGGCTGACCAGCGCGTACGGGGTGTTGGCCTGCAAGTATTCGGTGCGCAGCAAGCTGTGAATCTGCTGGGCTGTCATTTCCAGGCCCAGGCGGTCGGTTTCGCGCTGTACCACCTGGCTGAATTCGATCTGCATCCGGCGTGGCAAGCTGATGCCGTATTCCTGCTCCAGCAGGTAAGCAATCCCGCCTTTACCCGACTGGCTGTTAACCCGAATCACGGCTTCGTAGCTGCGACCGATGTCGGCGGGGTCGATTGGCAAGTACGGCACTTCCCACAGGGCGTCCGGTTTTTGCTGGGCGAAGCCTTTGCGAATGGCATCCTGGTGCGAGCCGGAGAACGCGGTGTGCACCAGGTCGCCCACATACGGATGACGCGGGTGAACCGGGATCTGGTTGCACTCTTCGACAACCTTGCGCACACCATCGATGTCCGAGAAGTCCAGTTGCGGGTCCAGGCCCTGGGTGTACATGTTCAGGGCCACGGTCACCAGATCGACGTTGCCGGTACGCTCGCCATTACCAAACAGGCAACCTTCGACGCGGTCGGCACCCGCCATCAGACCCAGCTCGGTGGCGGCAACGCCGGTGCCACGGTCGTTGTGGGTGTGCAGGCTGATCAGTACGCTGTCACGGCGGTTGATATTGCGCCCGAACCACTCGATCTGGTCGGCGTAGATGTTCGGCGTTGCACATTCAACCGTGGCAGGCAGGTTGAGGATCATTTTGTGCTCAGGGGTCGGGTTCCACACCTTGATCACCGCGTCACACACTTCCTTGGCGAACTCCAGCTCCGTGGCGCTGAAAGTCTCTGGCGAATATTCGAACGTCCACTGGGTGTCCGGCTGCTGGGCGGCGTATTTGACGAACAGCTTGGCCGCGCTGACCGCGATTTCCTTGATGCCGTCTTTGTCCTGGTTGAACACGATGCGGCGGAAAGCAGGGCAGGTGGCGTTATACAGGTGAACGATGGCTTTTTTCGCCCCGCGCAGTGACTCGAATGTACGGGCGATCAGGTCTTCACGGCCCTGGGTCAGCACCTGAATGGTGGTGTCGTCCGGGATGTGACCGTCTTCAATCAGGGTTCGCACAAAATCAAAGTCGGTTTGCGACGCAGCCGGGAACGATGCCTCGATTTCTTTAACGCCAACGCTGACCAGGGTCTTCCAGAAACGCAGCTTCTTTACCGCATCCATCGGTTCGATCAGCGACTGGTTGCCGTCGCGCAAATCGGAACTGCACCAGATTGGCGCCTGGGTGATGGTTTTAGACGGCCAGGTGCGGTCGGGCAAATCAATGACCGGGAAGGCGCGGTATTTGGAAGAGGGGTCTTTGAGCATGGTCATCAGGCAATCCTTAATATGCGAGCCGACGATTCAGACGCGGCCAGCCGGAAAAATACAAAGCAGAAGGCGAGGCACCGCAACTAGCTTTGCAGTCGTGCACTGACGAGGCAAAGGCTGCGATGTTGGCGAAGCAGAATGAGGGTCTGTGATGTGTTCATGACCTCAACCCTAACCATTGGTGAGAAGGATGGCAAGCCAACAAAAAAGATTGAGATAACTGCTCGTATATTGAGCGAATTCGGTTTTTTATCGCGCTTTTAAGTTACAGGCATCCTTAATGTTGCGCGGCTTTAGTGTCTAGCTTGCATTCGATGCTGTTCGCGGCAGGCAATATCGGTCTTCACCGGTTGAGCCTGTCAAAGGTGTTTGCAGATCAACAGGGGTTTGAGCGTCCCAAAGCCGCGTGCAGTCGTTGTCATAAACCATGAAAACCCGTGAAAAGCCTTGTTTTGCAGTGCTCAAGCGTGAGCGCTGATGAGGCTTTTAGCTTCACTGCTCAAATTGTCGCAATACTTGATTCCGCTTCCACAGCAGCAAACAGTGCTGTTGAAGAGAACTGTAATCAGCTGCCGAGTATGACGATGCGTATCTATAGCTCTCTCTTTGTGATGGGTTGCATATGGTGCTTGAGTGCACAGGCAATTGCTTCGCCAGCCATCAACCCTGGGCCGATGTTCGGTTTTCTGGAAAGTGGCAAAAGCGCTGTGTTGAAACGTATTTACAACTCGGGAAGCAGTACTGCGTTCGTCAAGGTCGTGGTTCAGGAAATTATTTACGACGCCCATGGCCAGCCTGCAGAGCAGCCAGCCAAGGCGCTCTCGGCGGGGCCCTTGACCGCGCAAAATACCCTGCTGGCGAGCCCGGCGCGGATGATAATTCCCGCCAATGGCATGCAGTCCACCCGTTTGCTGTTTATGGGCAAACGTGAGCATGAGCGTTATTACCGGGTGCGTTTTATTCCCGTATTACCGACCAGTGCCGACAGTTTTGATCAGAGTGCTGACGATCAGAAGGGCTACGAAAAAGAACTGGCTGCACAAGTAACGCTGTTAACGGGCTTTGGCACTTTTTTATTTGTCAGGCCGGACAAGGTCACGTTTGATACGCGTTTTAATGATGGCAAAGATACGTACAGTGTTCATAACGCTGGCAACAGTGTCATCGCACTGGATTTCGTGAAAACTTGTCATGTTGAAAGAACTGCCGAGTGTTCGGGTATCGCCCAACACTATGTACTGCCCGGCAGTACTTATATCTTCACCAAAGAAGACAATAAACTTCACAGTTTTGTACTTCAAGAAGGCACGGCGGAACGAAAAATATCATTCACCCGAACGTGAGTATAAATCGCAATAAAAATGTAACACCCCTAACTATAAACCTGAAAAAAGGATGCAAAAATGCAACGCACTTTTATGGCTACTATCAGTCCACTGGCCCTTGCCTTGTCCGCCATGCTGGGCGCGACCCAGGTGTCTGCAGCCGACCCTGTTGAAATACAAGTTCAATTGGTCGCCAGTGTTCCCACCACCGCATTTTATGTCGTACCTGCTGAAACCGGCTGGATTGGTGTTCCGCAGCGTATGGAGTGGACACCCGATCCAGTTCTGGGCGGTAAATTGAGCACTCTGCGCAAGGCGTTTGACGTCAAAAACAGTTCGGGTGCAATCGCCGCTCGTTTGACCGACAGTACGGGTGCGTATTTGTCCGATGGTGCGAACCGAATGGTGCCACTTGACGTTTATTTCAATAACAAGGAACTGAATCAGGTTACCAGCCAGGAAGTTGTCAGTGCCACTGAAGCGGCTGCCGGAAAACGTGTTGACCTGAGTATTGCCGCTGTCGAAACGGGGAGCCCGATCCCGCCGGGTGAATACACCGGTATTGTCAACATGACCTTCGACGCCGTTCCGCCTGTCGCACTGTAAACCGTCTTTAGTAATACCTGAGTCATTGCGCTCTCTTTTCAGGTGGTCGAACAACGGCTGACAGTTTCGGCCGCCTGAAAAGTGCAATCAAGCGGGTTTTACATAAACGAAGTCCGTTCGTTTTGGATAACTACTATTGAACTCTGTCATGGGTCGAACCCTGATTGTGTGCTGCTCGATAATTCTTTCGGTTGGCATCAAGGCTGACGTTGATACACCGTCAACTTTGGGTGTGTTAAGTCAGGCCGAACACTTGCCTGCCGGTTTTGAGGAACACTTCTTCGATGTGCCCCTGGCCGTGCGCATCGATGTGAATGCCACGATGCTCGGGGACGCTCTGGTCATCCTCGGCCGTGATGAGACAGTCCGCCTGCTGAGCTTTACCGATACCGGGGACAGCCCATTGCCCGAGGCCGATCGCGCCGAGTGGCTGGCGCTGTTGTCCACGGCCACTGCGCTGGGCAGTTGTACGCAAAACTGTGCAAATGGCCTGGTGGCTCTGCATTACAACTTGCAGGATTCACAGCTGTCGATTTTGACCGATGCGGCTGAGCGCGAGCGCGCTCCCGCTCAATACCATGACCTGCCCCAAGACGGCAGCAATGGCCTGATTCTGCACAACCAATTGAATATTGCCCGCAGTGGAGGTTCCGCCACCGGCACCGCGGCGCGCTATAACGTCCAGGCCACTGGCAGCCTGGGTAACTGGACCCAGGTGGCGTCAGCCGAACTGGCACGAACCGGCGACCCCGACGCCCCGACTTACCATTCGCTTAACCAGCTTTATGGTCAGCGCGAATTTGCCGGCAATTTTTTCCGTCTGGGGTACTTCACCCCGGATGCGCTGGGGGTTTATCGACGACCGCGAAATTTTGGCGCCAGCCCGGACACCACCCTCGGTTTCATGTACGGCACCAGCGACAGCCTGGCCGTCAACAGCTCCAGCCCCAGCACCTACCCCATCTATGTGACGCCAAGCCGTCAGGGCCTTGTCGAGGTGTATCGCGATGGAGTGCTGATTTACAGCCAGGCCGTCGCCAGCGGTTTGCAGACCCTGGACACCCGCCGTTTGCCCGGTGGTATTTACCCGGTGCAGGTGCGCCTGATTGAAGACGGACAAGTAACGTCCAGCAGCGAAGAAATGATCTACAAACCCAATAACTGGCGTAATGCCGATCAACCCTGGCGGTACAGTTTTTTTGCCGGCAAGCGGCGTCAGTTATTCAATAACTGGGGCGATGACGTTCGTTACGATCAGGGTTTGACCTACGGTGCTCTGGTCAATTACCTGCTGCATCCGCGAGTGATCCTGGGCGTTGACGCGCAGCGCGTTGCACAAAAAATGCAGTATGGCAGCTCGCTAGACTGGGGGCTGTCGGACCATTTCAGCCTGTATGCCAATGTGTATCAAACGGCCGGTTACGGTACCGGCATGGATGTGCAGGCCCGCTATCAATACCAAGGCGGCAGTGTGATGTTTTCCCATTCGCGATCCTGGCTGGATACCCGCGATGATTTTGATTATCTGGATACCGTCGCGATCCGTGCGAAAAGCCGCTACACCGGCCGTACGCAAAACTCGGCCCTGTCGGTGACCCAGCGCCTGAGCCTGACCAGCAGCCTGACCGGGCGGGTCAGCCACAGCAGTGGTAATACCAACGGCACGGGGGTTGATCTGAGCTGGTTGCGCAATGGCAAGCTGTTTGGCAGCGACATGAGCTGGCAGGTGTCGGTGTTTGACCGGCCTGCGAGCATCAGCACCGGGAGCCGGCGCAATCGCGGGATCGACCTGAGCATCAATATGGCGCTGGGCAAGCCTGGCGGCAGTCTGTCGGCCAGTATCGGCAGTCGCACGTCCCGCGATGGCGAGCGTGAGCTCAATGGTTCGCTGGGATACAACAAGACCCTGAGCGGCGACTTTTTCAAGAGCTACGCCACCGGCCTTACCGCCGACAGTTACGGCGTAGGTCTCAATGGCTCGACCCAGTTTGAAACCCGGGTAATTAACGGCGATGCCTACGCTCAACGCTCTTCTTATGACGGTGAGTTGAGCGGTGGCTTGAACCTCAACAGCACCGTAGCTGTCGGCGCGGGCAACCTGGCGGCCAGCGGCAGTTTTTATGGGGGCGAGGGGGCAATGATTGTCGATCTGGACTCGGACATCGACAACCTGATATTGCGCGCTGATGACATGGGCGGCAGTTATGGCGCGCAGCTCAAGCCCGGCCGCAACATGGTGCCTGTGAGTGCCTATAAAAGTGGCTCGGTGCATTTCGACTTTGCCGGCAGCGACGCTCATGCGGCGACGATTCATCCCAACGTCAGCCGTTATCACGTCAACAAGGGTGGCGTGGCTTATCAACAGGTGCGTGTGCTTAAAACATTGTCGGTGCTGGGCCGCCTGGTGGATCCGCAGGGGCGCCCGTTGGGGGGCGCCCATATCCTCAATCACGCCAGTAGCAGTGTCTCTGAGGCCGACGGGTTCTTTGTTCTGGAGATGAGCGAGTCTTCGCCAACCCTGCATGTTCGCCACAGGGGGCAACCCGCCTGCAGCGTTGTGCTGGAGCCGACTAAACACAAGCGCGAAAACAATGTGCTGGTAGTGCCCGATATCGTTTGTACGTCGGTTTCAACCGTTGCCTCCAAGGGAGTTTGATTGGTGAATTTTTTATCCGGCAGGTGTATGCAAGGTTGGCTTAAACGGCTGTTAGTGCGGGCAGGGGCTGTTTGCCTGGTATGGATATGCACTGCATCGTTGATGGCCAGCGAATACACCGTCACGGCGCAGTACACGCCAGACCCTGGCAACCCCGGCAATACGATGTTTATCAACACCAGCGTCGACAGCGGGGTGTGTGCTGAAGTGCCTCGTCTCTGTACGGCGGACAGGTTGAGGAGCTTTATGACCTCGATTGACGCTGTTTCGGACGTTGGGCTTATTGCCAGAGAGGCATATACCAATGAACGTTATGGTGCTTTTTTCAGCCTCGACGGCCTTTTCCGGTTTGTAACTTTGACCAACGAAGCCACTGGCAGCACGCGGACTCTGAGGTTTGCCGTGGCCGGCTATGGAGGGCGCTATGAACTCAGTAAATCGGTGGACGGTGGCAGTGGGCACAACGCTTTATGGTGGGGTAAAACTGAGCCGGGCGGTGCCTGGTGGCAGGCGCCCATTCCTTGTTTCGGCGGTGGCACGCCCGGGTATACCAACCTGAGCTTTGATTTCTTTTGGCGAACGCCGCATGAAAAACGTTCGTGTGTGAAACTTCCGGTCTTTGATATTCCGGGGCCGTTCAAATACACCCATTTCAACCTGGCGTATTCATTGCTGACCCCCAACCCGCTGGATATGGATGCCGGTGTTTATAGCGGACGTCTTGTGTATAGCGTAGGCCCGGGGGGCGATATCGATTTTGGTGATCGAACGGTTGCCAATGACAACAGCCTGACTATCAACTTTCAGTTGAAGGTCAATGCGTCGCTTAAAGTCGATTTTCCGCCGGGGGCTTATCGGGCTGTTTTACAACCGGTACAAGGTTGGCAAGGCTGGATGAATAGTGGCAAGCCAGTGCCATCGCTGAGTGCCAGTCATGTGTTCAGAATCGCCGGGACCGGTTTTTTCAAGGCCTATCTGAACTGTGAACATTTGATCGGTCAGGACTGTGCCATTAGTACCGATACGCAAAGTGGCGCCTCGCAGGTACCAGTGGATATTGCGGTCAGCTTACCGGCCAGTATCGTGCAGTGGCCGGGTAATCAGCCTGCGTTGAAGGTGCCTTTAAAGTATGGCGTTGAAAATGCGGCGCTGTTCAAAATGGGCGGTTTACACGGCTCGCAGTCGGCAAAAATGCACTATGACGTGCGTGCCGAGCACGTGGCTGAAATGGTCGAAAATCCGGGCAGTACGTACAGGGGGCTGGCGACTATTATCTTTGATGTGAACCTGTGACGGTGATTAACCGCATTAAACATTTTTTGCAAGGTGGGTTTATGGCGTGTCGGCAATTTTCATAAAGGTGGAAAGTATGGGTCTTAATATCGGTTATATCTGACACGTCATGATCGCGCGGTGTGTAACGAATCATCGTGTTGTAGGTGGCTGGTTAGGGTGCTATTAAAGCTTTTTGGTCTTTGTTATATAAGTCTGTAAGCGAGGGGTTTACACTTCAGCGGACCGAATTTTAAGGCTGCAATATGGCCCGGTATTTAATAGCCAATGTGATGTTGTTTGATGATGAGTTGTACGAAGTTTCAGATTTGGGCAGTACTGTCGCACCTGTGGTAATAGGGGCGGCAGCCAGCCGCTGTTTTTCTACATTGCTTGAAGCCCAGGGGGCGATTGTCACTAAAAAGGCGTTGTTGCATGCGGGGTGGGAACGCTATGGGCAGCAAGTGTCCACCAACAGTGTAAACCAGTCCATTGCCCAGATCCGCCGCTGTCTGTCCACCGTCGGGCATAGCGATTTCGTGGTGACAGTGCCGCGAATCGGCTACAAAATCAGCGATACCCTGTCAATTGAGAAACTCGGTGAGAGCTCACCTTCAGTCGACAGTGCACCCTTGCCGAAATTGATGGCTGATCAGGCTTCAGTGGCGACAGTCGTCAAGTATAGGGGGCGCCAAGCGCTGCTTTGCTTGAGCGGATTATTGTTGTTTAACGCGTTGCTGGCCTTTGGCTGGCAAGGTGGGCAGTTGAGTTCACCGTTGGCGCCGGCTATCGAATTCAGCTACTTACCCATACCGGGTACGGCCAACCTGCATCTGTTTTCAGCACCGGGCTTAAATATCAGCCCTGAACGCATCAATGCCCATTTGTTTAAGTTAAAGAATAAACCTCCCGCGTTTACCGGGTTGGCAAGTTACGCCTATGTGTATTTGAACGGTGCGTTAAGAGATAACGCCTACGGGTATTTTTTATGCCGCGATCCGATAGAGGTCAGTATGTCGGGGTGTATTTCATATATGGTTGTGGATGAGTCCGAGTAATGGCAGCTGCTAAGTGGAGCTCGTTGGGGGTGATGGTCTTTGCTCTCATCAGTTTGCCCTGGCTGGCGGCAGCCTGGATTTACTCGGCAGATCAGGTGGTGTGGGAGTGCCATCTGGACTTTGAAGTATTGGCCATTGCATCCGATCAGACTGCCGAGCGCACACTGGGCTCGTACAGCCAGTTTTTTCACGGAAACCACAGCGGTTTTTCGCGGATCAGCGGCCGTAAGGTAAGCACCCTTGCGGACGGTCAAACCCGGGTACAGAACTTTCACCGATTTGTCGATTTCAAGTATGTGCAGGCCGGGCCTTATCTGAAGAATACCGTCGCCAAGATCACGCGCAAAAAAGGTGACACCTTGAGTGACGGGCAGGAACTGGTGTTTATCAGTTCACCGGGAGAGGACGTGTATATGCAAGTGCTGAAACTTGGCCCCAGCACCTATTCGTTTGGTGGCCTGGGCATGCCCCGGCAGATCTGCCAGGGCAGGCAGGGTTGGCTGATGCCCAGGTTGCGTTAGGGCTGGAATGCACCAATGAAAATCGCCGGATCGACCCGGGCATCGTTGAGGCTGACATTCCAGTGCATGTGCGGGCCCGTAGCGCGGCCTGTCGAGCCGACCTTGCCGACCACATCGCCGCGCGCCAGTTGCTGACCAACTTTGGTGTCGATTTTCGACATATGGCAGAACATGCTGATAAAGCCCTGGCCATGATCCACAAACACGGTATTGCCATTGAAGAAGTAATTGCCGATCAGGATCACCTTGCCCGCTGCCGGGGTCTTGATCGGTGTGCCAGCAGGCACCGCGAAGTCGAGACCGGCGTGAGGGTTGCGCTCTTCGCCATTGAAGAAGCGGCGCACGCCGAACTTGCTCGACAGCGGGCCATTGACCGGTTTGTCCAGCAACAGGTTGCTCGGGGTATTGGGGCTGAAGGTGCGGTAAGCCTTGATCTGGATCGCCAGTTCGTTGTTGATGCGCTTGATATCGGCCGGGTCGGGATTGACCTGACGCTTGTTTTTCAAGGTGATGTGCTGCTCGGGGTATTTTTTGCTGCCCACCGCAAAGCTCAGGTTGCGCCCGCCGGAGGTGATCTGCTGGGTACCGGGTTTGACTGTCAGCGGGATGCCGACAATCGCCCGCCAGGTGTCCTGCTCCTTGATCACCATGACCGGCTTGCCGTCATAACTGGCCTTGGGCGCTTGGGCGCCGGAGCCCAAATCAATCACGGCCACACCGCCCGGCACCGGTTTGTTCAGCAAGCGGGTGATATAGCTGTCAGCCGCCTGAGCATTGAGGGTCAGGCACAGCAACAGCACAACAGAGAAAAAACGCGGCATTGGTCAGTCCAGTAGAGAAAGGGTGACGGGCGTGAGGTGATTGTCCTCGACACGCACTTGCAGTTCGCCTTCGCCCAGCTTGGCCCTCAAACGTTGACCGTTTTGGGTTTGCGCGGCGCTGTGGATGGCATTGCCCTTTTCATCGAGCAGGATGCTGTAGCCACGGCCCAGAGTGGCCAGCGGGCTGACCACATGCAGGGTTTGCATCTGGTTTTGCAGTTGCATGCGGCGCGACTTTAGGCCTTCTCGCATGGCCCGTGGCAAGCGCTCGGCCAGGCTGTCCAGGCGCTGGCGCAGCATGGCCAGTTGGCGGCCCGGATGCTGCGCGGCCAACCGTGTTTCGAGGCGGATCAGGCGTTCGCGGCGAGTATTGAGGCTACGCTCGAAAGCCCGGCGCATACGCATGTCCAGGTCATCCAGGCGCTGGGCCTGCTGGCGCAGGCGTTCGCCGGGGTGACGCAGGCGTCGCGCCAGGCCGTCGAGGCGCAAGCGGTCGCGCATCAGGCGGTCGCGGATACGCATCACAAGACGACGATGCAGGCTGTCGATGCGCCGTTGCAGGTCGCTGGAGTCCGGTGCCAGCAACTCGGCTGCGGCGGACGGAGTCGGGGCGCGCACATCCGCGACAAAGTCGGCGATCGATACGTCGGTTTCATGGCCGACAGCGCTGACGATGGGCGTGACACAGGCATCGATGGCGCGGGCCACGGCTTCTTCGTTAAAACACCACAAATCCTCCAGCGAACCGCCGCCACGGGCCAGGATCAGCGCATCAAAGCCCCGTGCATCGGCCAGCTTGAGCGCCCGGACGATCTGCGCCGTGGCTTCGCGGCCTTGTACGGCGGTGGGGATCAGCGTCAGCTCAACTTGCGGTGCTCGGCGACGGAACACGCTGATGATGTCGCGGATCACCGCGCCGGTGGGCGAGCTGACGATGCCGATGCGTTGCGGGTGAGCGGGCAGGGCGATCTTGCGTTCGGGACTGAACAGGCCTTCGGCGCTGAGCTTTTCCTTCAGCGCATCGAAGGCCAGACGTAGCGCGCCATCGCCGGCGGGCTCCACGGTGTCGAGGATCAACTGGTAATCGCCACGGCCTTCAAACAGCGAGACCTTGCCGCGTACCTTGACCGCCAGCCCGTCTTTCAAGGCCTGACGCACCCGTGCCGCGTTGTTGCGAAACAACGCACAACGCACCTGGGCGCCGCTGTCCTTGAGGGTGAAATACACGTGGCCAGAGGCCGGGCGGGCGAGGTTGGAGATTTCGCCCTCTACCCAGATATTGCTGAATACGTCTTCGAGCAGCACCCGCGCCCGGCCATTGAGCTGGCTGACGGTCAGGACTTCCCGGTCGAGATTGAGTCTTGCAAAGGGGTCTTTAATCATGCGGGCCATCATAAGGGCGGATTGTTATCACTGCACCTGTCTGATAGAAGTCTGCGCACTAAAAACAAGGAAGCAGAGCAATGGATTTGCCGTTTAGTGGTGGTGAGTGGGTGTTGCTGGAGCTGGCCATTGCCCTGGCCTATATCGTGTTTGGGGTGGCGGGGTTTGGTACCGCGCTGGTGGCCGGGCCACTGCTGATCCTGTGCTTGCCGCTGTCGAAAATCATTCCGCTGCTGGTGCTGCTGGATTTCGTCGCGGCGTTTGGCAACTGGCTGCCGTCGCGCCGGGATGTGGCGCGGCCCGAGCTGCTGCGATTGCTGCCGTGCATGGCCATCGGCTGTGTGGTCGGCGTGACATTTTTGCTTAACCTCAAGTCCGACCTGTTGCTGCTGTTGATGGGGCTTTTTATCACCGCTTACGCCTTGTACAGCCTGGCGGTCAAGGTGAAACCGGCACAGGTAGCTGCCGGCTGGGCCATCCCTGTGGGGATCACGGGCGGATTGTTTGGTGCGCTGTTTGGCAGTGGCGGTTTTCTGTATGCGCTTTATCTGAATGCACGCTTGCCCAAAGACGCTGCCCGCGCTACCCAGAGTGCGTTGATCAGTTGCAGCACCGTGGTACGCCTGACGCTGTTTGTGCTTGCGGGCGTATATGCCGACGGCGAGTTGCTGTTGCTGGGCGCCTGCCTGTTACCGGCAATGGCATTGGGGTTGTGGGTCGGCCGACGACTGACGCGCAAATTATCCCGTGAGGCTTTTGTGCGAGTGGTGACGTGGTTGGTGCTGGCCAGCGGGATTGCGCTGATTGCGCGTTACCTGAGTTAAACTGCGCGGCCGAACCCTGCAGTCGCTCTCATCCATATGTGCCGTACCCCATGAACTCGCAAAGCATCATCGTTCCCAAAATCTCCACCTTGCCGGTACACGAGCCGCGTGCCCGGGCCATCGTGCGCTGGCTGGTGCGCAAGAACATCATCGAAGAAGAACTCACCACCTGCGGCCGTACTGGCAATGGCATGGCCTACGCCATCGCGCCCGGTGCCCGTGAGGTGGTGCTGCACCCCGAGGCGCTGCCTTTCGGGCAGCCGGTCAATGGCCTGGAGATCATCACCAAGCGCTGCATCTACACACCGGCCAAAGGCTTTCTTGAAGAAGCTGGTTGCGCCGAGTGCCGCAAGGAAGTGGGTGAGGCGCTGTTCGACAGCCTTGAAGACTGGATGCCGGGGCGTACCGACAATTTCATCTGCCCGCTGTGTACCCATGAAGACGACATCAACGGTTTTCTGTTTTTACAGCCGTGTGCGTTTTCCAATCTGGGTTTTATTTTCAACAACTGGGCCGAGGCGGGGTTCAAGCAAAGCTTTCTCGACGAGTTTGCCGACTGGCTCGACCAGCCGGTGGCGTGGGTGAAAGTCGAGCTGTGAACCTGTAGTCGCTGCCGAAGGCTGCGAAGGGCATCGCGCGGCCTCCAGTTAACGGGTTGCTCCGCAACCCTTCGCAGCCTTCGGCAGCGACTACACGACTGTTTTTCTGCCTTCAAAGTCAGCTAATCATTGGCCCTTAGCGAAAAACTCTCTAAAGGTTTCCGTTGAGAGACTCAGGTGTTTTGAGTACAATGGCGCGCTTCCATTTTCCCGCTCGGGAGCCCCAGCGATGCTGCGTATCAGCCAAGAAGCACTCACATTCGATGACATCCTTCTCGTCCCCGGTTATTCCGAGGTTCTCCCGAACGAAGTCAATCTAAAGACTCGTTTGACCCGTGGCATTGAACTGAATATTCCGCTGGTTTCCGCTGCAATGGACACCGTAACTGAAGCCCGTCTGGCAATCGCCATGGCTCAGGAAGGCGGTATCGGTATCATTCACAAGAACATGACCATTGAGCAGCAAGCTCACGAAGTTCGCAAGGTCAAGCGTTTCGAAGCCGGTGTGGTTAAAGAGCCGATCACTATCGAGGCGGATGCCACGGTACGTGAATTGCTTGAACTGACCCGCCAGCACAACATCTCCGGCGTTCCTGTACTGCACAATGGCGACCTGGTCGGCATCGTGACGTCCCGTGACGTACGCTTTGAAAACCGTCTGGAAGCTACCGTTCGTGACGTGATGACGCCAAAAGAGCGTCTGGTCACGGTCAAGGAAGGCGCCGACAAGGAAGAAGCCCGTGAGCTGCTGCACAAGCACCGCATCGAGCGCGTGCTGATCGTCGACGACAACTTTGCCCTCAAAGGCATGATGACCGTTAACGACATCGAAAAAGCCAAGGCTTACCCGTTGGCCAGCAAGGACGACCAGGGTCGTCTGCGTGTGGGCGCAGCGGTCGGTACCGGCAAGGACACCGCTGATCGTGTGGCCGCCCTCGTGGCTGCCGGCGTTGACGTGGTTGTAGTCGACACCGCTCACGGTCACTCCAAAGGCGTGATCGACCGCGTTCGCTGGGTCAAGCAGAACTTCCCGCAAGTTCAGGTCATTGGCGGCAACATCGCCACTGGCGCTGCCGCTCTGGCCCTGGCTGAAGCCGGCGCTGACGCAGTCAAGGTCGGTATCGGCCCTGGCTCGATCTGCACCACCCGCATCGTTGCCGGTGTTGGCGTTCCGCAAATCAGCGCAATTGCCAATGTGGCCGCTGCCCTTGAAGGTACTGGCGTACCGTTGATCGCCGACGGCGGCATCCGTTTCTCGGGTGACCTGTCCAAGGCCATCGTTGCCGGTGCTTCCTGCGTGATGATGGGTTCGATGTTTGCCGGTACTGAAGAAGCGCCGGGCGAAATCGAGCTGTACCAGGGCCGTTCGTACAAGGCTTACCGCGGCATGGGTTCGCTGGGTGCGATGTCGCAGTCCCAGGGCTCCTCTGACCGTTACTTCCAGGACTCCTCCGCGGGTGCCGAGAAGCTGGTACCGGAAGGTATCGAAGGTCGTGTGGCGTACAAAGGCTCGCTGACGGCGATCATTCACCAACTGATGGGCGGTCTGCGTTCTTCGATGGGTTACACCGGCTGTGCCGACATCGAGCAAATGCGTACCAAGCCGGAGTTCGTGCGTATCACCGGCGCTGGCATGGCTGAATCCCACGTCCACGACGTGCAGATCACCAAAGAAGCACCTAACTATCGCGTAGGTTGATAGTGGTCGCGCCCGGGTTCACGCCCGGGTGCGATACGAATTAAATCACCGGGGCTGTTTGATTCAGCCCCGTGTCGTTTCTGAAATTAATCGAGATTTTGTCATGGCCCTCGACATTCACGCTCACCGCATCCTGATCCTGGACTTCGGTTCCCAGTACACCCAGCTGATCGCCCGCCGCGTGCGCGAAATCGGCGTTTACTGCGAACTGCACCCGTTCGACATGGACGACGCAGCGATCCGCGAATTCGCCCCTAAAGGCATCATCCTGGCCGGTGGCCCGGAGTCGGTACACGAAGCCGGCAGCCCGCGCGCCCCACAAGCTGTATTTGACCTGGGCGTACCGGTTTTCGGTATCTGCTACGGCATGCAGACCATGGCCGAGCAACTGGGCGGCAAGGTTGAAGGTTCCGAGCTGCGCGAGTTCGGTTACGCCCGCGTTGACGTGGTTGGCAAAAGCCGCCTGCTGGACGGCATCGAAGACCATATCGACGCCGACGGCCTGTTCGGCCTGGACGTGTGGATGAGCCACGGTGACAAGGTCACCAAAATGCCTTCCGACTTCCACATTCTGGCCAGCACTCCAAGCTGCCCGATTGCCGGTATGTTCAACGACGAGCGCGGCTACTACGGCGTGCAGTTCCACCCGGAAGTGACCCACACCAAGCAGGGCGGTCGCATCCTGTCGCGCTTTATCCTCGACATCTGCGGCTGTGAAGCCCTGTGGACGCCGTCGAAAATCGCTGAAGACGCGATTGCCAACATCCGTGCCCAGGTCGGTACCGACAACGTATTGCTGGGCTTGTCCGGCGGCGTTGACTCCTCGGTCGTTGCGGCTTTGCTGCACAAGGCCATCGGCGACCAGTTGACCTGTGTATTCGTGGACAACGGCCTGCTGCGCCTGCACGAAGGTGAGCAAGTGATGGCCATGTTCGCCGAGAACATGGGCGTCAAGGTGATCCGTGCCAACGCTGCCGACCAGTTCCTGAACAACCTGGCTGGCGAAAGCGACCCGGAGAAAAAGCGCAAGATTATCGGCCGTACCTTTATCGACGTGTTCGATGCCGAATCCTGCAAGCTGGACAACATCAAGTACCTGGCCCAGGGCACCATCTACCCGGACGTGATCGAGTCAGCTGGCGCCAAAAGCGGCAAGGCTCACGTGATCAAGTCGCACCACAACGTGGGCGGCCTGCCGGACGAAATGAACCTCAAGCTGGTTGAACCGCTGCGTGAGCTGTTCAAGGACGAAGTCCGTCGTCTGGGTCTGGAACTGGGCCTGCCGTACGACATGGTCTACCGTCACCCGTTCCCGGGCCCGGGCCTGGGCGTGCGCATCCTGGGTGAAGTGAAAAAGGAATACGCCGACATCCTGCGTCGTGCTGACCATATCTTTATCGAAGAACTGCGCAAGGCCGACTGGTATCACAAAGTGAGCCAGGCATTCGTGGTGTTCCAGCCGGTGAAATCGGTTGGTGTTGTAGGCGATGGCCGTCGTTACGCCTGGGTAGTTGCCCTGCGTGCCGTAGAAACCATCGACTTCATGACCGCTCGTTGGGCGCATCTGCCTTACGAACTGCTGGAAACCGTCAGCGGCCGGATCATCAACGAAATCGAAGGCATCTCCCGCGTAACTTATGACGTGTCGAGCAAGCCGCCGGCAACGATTGAGTGGGAATGATTGGACGTCCGGCACTGACCGGCACCAACTAGCAAGAAACACCCTGAAGCCCGCGTAATTGCGGGCTTTTGGTTTTTTGGGTCTGGCAAGTTCTGGCAGCTTTGTGCATCGCCAAGCACCGTGTTTATGTGGCATGGTACGGGGCATTGACTGAGCCAAATGCCATGCTCGGTGTTCGATACCATGTCGCCTTTGTGGGTAAGGGCATGGTATCAAGACTCATAATCCACCCGGTTTTATTGGGTTTTCTCGCGGTTTTGGGTGTGTTTCTGAGCATGGTATTTTTTGAACGGAATTCGCGAGCCTCATGCTGACCGATACCAAGCTACGTAATCTCAAACCGAAAGAAAAACTCTACAAAGTGAACGACCGTGATGGACTTTACGTAGCTGTCACGGCTGCGGGCGCAATCTCGTTTCGCTACAACTACTCCATCAATGGACGACAGGAGACGATCACGTTTGGTCGCTATGGTGTAGGTGGAATCACGCTTGCAGAAGCGCGAGAGCGGCTTGGTGAAGCCAAAAAGATGGTTGCGGCTGGCAAGTCACCTGCCAAGGAGAAAGCCCGTGACAAGGCACGTAGCAAGGGAGCAGAAACGTTTGATGCCTGGGCCGAGAAATGGCTTCGCGGGTATCAGATGGCTGACTCGACCCGTGATATGCGGCGCTCTGTTTATGAGCGTGAGCTGAAACCGAAGTTTGGTAATCAGAAGCTGGTGGAAATCAACCATGAGGACCTGCGAGCGCTGACCGATGCAATCGTGGAGCGAGGTGCTCCAGCAACGGCGGTGCACTCCCGTGAGATCGTAATGCAGGTTTTCCGATGGGCGATTGAGCGTGGCCAGAAGGTCGAGAACCCGGCCGATCTGGTACGTTCTGCGAGCATCGCTAAATTTGAGCCTCGTGACCGCGCTTTGGGTCCAGACGAAATCGCGTTGATGTACCAGTACTTGGACCGTATCGGCACCGCCTCCTCCGTGAGAGCGGCGGCTAAACTGCTGTTGCTCACCATGGTTCGAAAAAGTGAGCTGACCAACGCCACCTGGGATGAGATCAATTTTAGTGAAGCCCTGTGGACCATTCCGAAAGAGCGGATGAAGCGACGCAACCCCCATTTGGTGTTCTTGTCTCGGCAGGTGCTGGATTTCTTCATCGCGTTGAAGACGTTTGCCGGTGGTTCAGAATACGTCTTTCCTTCCCGGTACGATTCTGATCTGCCAATGAGTACCGCAACCATCAATCAGGTACTGACGCTGAGCTATCGGCTCGCGCAGAAAGAAGGGAAGCCGCTGAGTAAGTTCGGACCGCATGATTTGAGACGGACAGCTAGCACGCTGCTGCACGAGGCGGGCTACAACTCAGACTGGATTGAGAAATGTCTTGCACACGAGCAGAAGGGTGTTAGGGCTGTCTATAACAAGGCCGAGTATCGAGAGCAGCGTACTGCGATGTTACAGGACTGGGCCGATATGATTGATGAGTGGACAGCCAATCGGCCCCGTTCGGGCGACGGTTACAGATAATCAAGTTAGAGCTTCGGTCGTTTTTATCTCATTGCCTGTTTTCGCCCCCGTCGCTTGATGGCGGCAGAAACTGCTTGGCGTGATACGCCAAGTTGGCGGGCGATTTCCGCTTGATTCGTAATGCCTTGGTTTAACAAATCATCCATTGAGCTTGTTGGTGACTTGAGTGCCTGGAGCTGGTTATAGGCATTTTTCCTGACTTCTGCCCATGTCTCGATATCCCACCTAGGGAGGACGGCAGCTCCTTGGGACCAGATTTTTTCAATTAAATCCTCATACTCTAGTGTGAACCTCCGGTCGCGCTGGTAAGCGCGGCGAGCTTCATCGCTACGCCGCGGATTGTGAACTTCACAGTAGAGTTTACTCGGTCTCGCTGCGCCCTCGGGATGGGCCGGTAGGGCTGAAGGCCGCAGTAATTCGCCGTGGCGTGCCCAAGTAGAAACCAGCATTCGGCGCTCCACATGCTCACGGAATGCTGCGACCGAAAAGTCCCCGCGCAACTCCTGCATGTCGCAGTATCTCCCCAGCATGCGCGGGGGTTCGTACTTGCCGAACTCTCCCTTCAATGCTCGTTCATAGCGAGCCACCAAGGTATCGGTTTTTTTCCGGGCTTCTGTACGAATAGATTCTGTTAGCGGCACTGCTTTGATATTTCCGCGTTTTAGACGCTTGAAGACCTTTGGCGCCGCCATGCTGATCGCATATTCGGTAGATCGCCAGCATAGCTCGCAGAAGCACCACTCGTAGTGGTTGCTCAACTTCGCACGGATGCGATCAGACGATGTATCGCTTTCTCTAACCAGCACTTTCAGAAGCGGATCGTATGTGCTCGACGCTTTTTCATATTTTCCCATCGCCCGATGATAGCTCTGGATGACAACTAAATTCTAACTTTTTTGCGTCCTGATTCTGGCGTTAGAAGGCATTGTCAAGCATCTGATAACTCTGAAGGAAAGTGACCTCATGGAGAACAAGCCAAAGAGTAAGACGCTCATCAACCGCAAGAAATTGCACGCGATGATCCCGCTTGCTGAGCGCACCATCTACAACATGGAGCAGCGGGGCGAGTTCCCGCGCCGTATCGCACTAACCAGTCGGAACGTTGCGTGGGATCTGACTGAAATCGAAGAATGGATTGACGCGCGCAAATCGTCGGGCACTCACGCTATTCGCCCAGGAATGGGGGTTTAGCCGTGGCGAGTGATGTACTGGCGGTGTCCGGGAATGAACCGCTTGTGCTGAGTTTTATGCTGCCGGTTGTAGATGGATCTGAACTTGATTGCGGGATGAGCTGTTGGCATGCATCGCGTCATATGCTGGGCCAATCCCTTGACTAGCGGCGGCCATGGGCAACTTCTAGTTGGCAGTCTGTTGTCACGGATCGAAGAAAATCACGCCGCGTACCGCAAGAAGCTGGAGGCCGCAGCACTTCCGGGCGAGTCGATTAGGGAAATAGAGGAGCGACTGCGTACCGAAGAAAAAAAGAGGCCTCCACGCCAGGATCTGCCAACGCCAAGGTCGCCAGTTGCAGCTAAAAAGGCGATACCTTGCCCGCGTGAACACGAAAGGCAGGCTGATTCCGTTGTACCTTCGCGGTACGAAGTAAGCGCCCGCGATAGCCGCAGCATGATGGATGTGGCTGTGTTCCGAATATCCAAGCAGAAAAAACGGGCGGGAGAAATCAGCCGCTACAACCTTTCAGACGGTTACGTCGAGGTCACAGCTGGCCCATATGGCATGGCGTCAATTTGGGATTATGACATCGTGCTAATGCTGATTTCTTATCTAACAGAGGCTATGAATCGCTACCGAGAAGGGAAGGGTGAGAAGCCGTGTCGTGTGTTCAAATCGCACGTGTCTGACATTTTGAAATTCTGCCGGAAGGGCGACGGAAGCCGCCAATTTAAAGAAGTAGAGGGTGCTCTAGATCGCCTCAAAGGTAC
Source organism: Pseudomonas fragi (assembly GCF_002269505.1). GTDB lineage: Bacteria > Pseudomonadota > Gammaproteobacteria > Pseudomonadales > Pseudomonadaceae > Aquipseudomonas > Aquipseudomonas fragi_D. Next base: position 145,547 of record NZ_NQKQ01000005.1, read on the forward strand.
GACTATCAAAAGCGTGCGGGAAAGCTCCCCACGAAACGGTAAGCGCAGCATGCGGGAGGTAGAGTCCGAGGGATTGATTAGCCACTATCGCGTAATTTCGCGTACTGACACCGGCAAGGTGGCCAGTGTCGAGATTGAGGCACCTAACTGGATATATCGGGAAGTCACTTCGGGGGCAAAGCCGGACATTCTGACAGTGCACCCTGATTATTTCCTGATCGAATCGGGAATAGGGCGTTTTGTCTACCGATTGGCGCGCCGTGCCGCAGGTAAAGACGATGCAAAGTGGGCATTTAAAACTCTATATGCGCGTAGCGGCAGCACCGGGACGCTCAAAAAGTTCTCGGAGAACCTGCGCAAGGTCATCGCAACAGATGATTTACCCGAGTACGGCTTGGTGGAAGAAGTTGGCCTGAGTGGGCCGCAGCTTGTAATGATGCGTCGATCAGATAAGAAAATACTGAAATAAGGTCCCTAAGGAAGGTCTGAAGTAAGCAGCCGTTTTTAACGGTCTCGCTGTCTGAGGTGCAAAAAACACCGACTTAATCGAAAAACAGACCTTTCCTCCTGTCAGTTCACTATTTTTTGCGGAAGAGCACCTTTTCAGGGCTCATTGTCCACATCACAGGCGCACCTCGCCTGCATTCAATAGTCGTTTTCGCATCATCCAAAGGTTCGATAAGGCAAACAGTGTGGTCTGCTGCGCGGTGTTTTTCACCAAGCCTCGGAAGCGGACTTTCGTATAACCAAACTGGCGCTTTATTACCCGGAAGGGATGCTCAACCTTGGCCCGGACTTGGGCTTTCGCGTATTCGATTTTGCGGCGCATGCGACCGATCAGGCTCTTTTTTGCATGCTTCTTATAGCTGCTGGGTCGCGCTGCGATCGACCAGATCATCTGGCGATGTTGATGCTCCGCACGCTTCTCCACGCCGGTGTAACCGGCATCGCCAGAGACGTAAATTTCCTCGCCATGCAGCAACTGATCGACCTGAGTCACGTCCGCCACATTCGCCGCCGTACCCACTACGCTATGCACCAGACCGGATTCAGCATCGACACCGATGTGCGATTTCATCCCGAAATAGTACTGATTTCCTTTCTTTGTCTGGTGCATTTCGGGGTCGCGTTTACCGTCCTTGTTCTTGGTCGAACTGGGCGCATGAATGATCGTCGCATCGACCACAGTTCCTTGACGTAGCAGCAAACCTCGGTCGCCCAAATAGCCGTTGATGACCAGCAAAATCCCACCGGCCAGCTCATGTTTTTCCAACAGCCGGCGGAAGTTGAGGATAGTGGTTTCATCCGGAATCCGATCCAAATGCAGCCCGGCAAACTGGCGCAGAATCGTGGTTTCGTAGAGGGACTCTTCCATCGCCGGGTCGCTGTAGCCGAACCAGTTTTGCATCAGATGAACCCGCAGTATGGCCATCAACGGATACGCCGGACGACCGCCTTCACCCTTCGGATAATGCGGCTCGATCAACGTAATCAGGCCTTTCCAGGGCACGACCTGATCCATCTCAATCAGGAAACGCTCACGGCGGGTCTGCTTAGGTTTGCCTGCGTACTCGGCATCAGCGAAAGACATTTGCTTCATCGGGGCTCAACCGTTCAGTTCGTGGGACAGGCGTATTTCACCAGACTTGGAAGTCTTTTTCAGAGTTTCCCTAATAGACGGTACTCCAGAACACTAAAGGCCCGGAGATGGCCATTTTTCCGTTTGAATGTGTACTCCTGTGGATAGACCGTCTATTGGGGGCCATTCACCGTCCATTAGGGGCTGATCCACCGTCTATTAGGGGGCGCATCACCGTCTATCAGGGACTGCATATTGTTGTAAGTGATTGAAATCAATGGGTAATAAAACCGTTTTTCTTCCTAAATCTTTATTTAAATCTATTAAATCTCTTAAAGCCTATTTTGCTTTGGCAGTGTCCGTCCTCTAAGCACCTGCCCTCTCTGATATGAAAAAGCGTTCCCTACGCTCACAAACTGTTGCTTGAGATCGACTGCGGCCGTCGTAGCGCACATCCATATCATCGAACCAGATTCCGGCAGGTCTGCCACCAGACAGATCGTAGAGAGCAACGACGGACACCAAAAAGAGAGCATGTGAGCGATTTCAGGTAATTTGGCAGCCAAGCAGCCAGCACCGACTATTACGTAACACACTGGACGAGCTCTCGATCTATTCAGTGATTTCATTGGCAATGCAAGGGCGCACTTTCTGGCTCGGGCTTCGCACAAGATGGTCTAGAGAGTCTTGGTGGTGTGTAATAGACGGGAATAAAAAGCCCCGCAAAGCGGGGCATGTCATCAATGCTTGGATTCGTTGAGCCTCTGCTGTTCAGCAAGCAGGTCCAGCCGGATTTCGTCGAGGTGCTTGCGTTGACGTCTGGAACCAAAGAATGGCAACAGATGAAGATCGCCCAAGTCGGAAAATGTCTTTATCCCCACAGGTACCATCCCCAGTTGCACCTCCGCGTGTAGGCGGATGTAACGTCCGTCAAGCGTATCTAGTAAAGGGCCATGCCCTTTGGCTCGCAGAAGTCGTCCAAGCGCCCAGAAACCTACACCAAGAACGAAGAAGCTACCCAGCATGAAAAAGCCAAACAGAATGTCTGCAATCATGATTGTTCACCCGGTGATTGAGTCTTAGGCGACGGAGCCGCTTCTTTGGTGCCGCTTTCAGTTTCTGCAGCTGTGGCCAAGTCAGCTCCATGTATTACGTTTGCAGGCTCCCTTCCTTCTCCGTTGTCCACGTTGTCACCACCTGAGTTAGGAACAGCTTGTGGAGTACCGGCGCCCAGCGAAATTCCTGCGGTCCCCTCCATACCGGGCACAGACATAGCGGCCATGAGTCCAACTGCTCGGGTTGCGGCTGATGCCACGTTATGGGCAGACAACCCTCCACCATTGTCTTGCGCACCTCCTGCGTACTGCTGAGAGGCTTGCAAGGTCGATTGCAAACTACTGCCGCCCTGATCCTCTTGTGGATTCGTCTGCGGCTGCGCGGCGGCTTTGCCCTTGGAATCGTCGCCGTTGCCTAGCGCAGCTTTCGCCGCCTTTTTGGCTGCCTGCTGCACGCCTTGGCTTGGCTGCGTCAGTGGGCTGCCGCCGCTAGGGCCACTAGAGGCGCTACCGCCGATTTTAGCTCCGGCTGATTTAGCGGCAGAACTACCGCCAGTGCTGGACCCGAGGCCCGAGCTAATAGCGCCAGTGCTGGCTGTGCCACCACCACCGGCAAAGCTGGAGTTGATTGCGCTGGCCAGACCTCCGGTGCCAATACCCCCGGGCGCGGCCGCTACACTTGCGCCACTACCACTACCACTCGCACCGATTGCCCTGGCCGCTGCCGGAGCTAATGCGCCTGCCGTGGCAATGGTAGCCGCCGCGGCTGCTGCACCAGCTACACCAGCCGCGGCCATGCCGCCAATCGCACCGCCGCCACCCGAAGAAACGCCGCTAATCATGCCCGCGATCAGTTCGGGAATGGTCTTGGTCAGGTAGGCGCATACCAGCGATAACCCCACCAAGGTCATCAGAGAGGCTTCGTCATTGGTATAAGCAACCTGCCACTTCTTCGCGACAGTCAGAATCAAGCCGACTATCAACGTCACCATAAATAGCTTGGCACCCACGGAAACTGCGTAGCGAATAACAGCCATCGTGTATTCCCGTGTCCACTGCGATGCGCCGAAAGCCATGAATAGAACAGAGGCGTTGATAACGACATAAGCCTCGACCAATGTCACAAAAATGAATGCCGCGATGAAAGCAAAAGCCATCAGAACGAGGATGGCAGCCAAGGCAACGACGATACTCTGCGAAGGGTTGAAAACGCTCATTCCGGTCAGGATGGCACGAGAAAACTCGACCGCCGTCGCAAACATATCTCCTGGCATTAGCTCAGGGCTTGGCAAGCCTGCTGCATGTGCCCCAGCTTGTCGGAAACTGTTCACAACCGCGCTTGCCCACTCCGTTGAGTGATCGAGCAGTATCAGGAAAAAACCGATGACCATGATGAAGCGGATTAGCTCGCCAACTAGCTCGCCGAAGTCGACTTGTTTGAATACCATCGGGAAGAATGTCCACACAAACTGGATGAGTGCCAGACTCCAAAATAGGTTCACCGCATAGCCATGAAGGCGAGGGGCCCATTCGTTAGAAGCCTCAAGAATCATGTCCAGCAAGCCCTGCATTGAGGTGTCGCTTTGGGCTAGATCGACTCCTGCAGCTGCACTCCCTGCAAGCAGCATTAGAAATAGTCCGCTGCAGCCAGCAATCATAGGTACGCGCATGTCAGTACCCCTTGGCGCCACCGCGACTGTTCGGGCGCTCATTGAATTGTTTGTCGGCGGCATGAGACTGGTTGATCTTTTCGGTAACCACTATGCGGTCATTAGAGATGGAACATATGATGCCGACCAGAGCTGCCCCTCCAAGTCCAGATGCTACACACAGCACAATAAGAAGCCATTTAGAGAACTTCATAGTCAGTACCCCTTCGCGCCGCCGCGAGTATTTGGGCGCTTGTTGAATTGCTCGGAGGCGGCGTCGCCGACCGACTGACGCGCGGTTTCTTGGGCTATGTAATTGCCCTGCAGGGTAATTTGAGTCGCCACCAAGTCGCGCAGTTTCTGAAGCTGCTGCACGTTTGAAGCGGCAATCTCGTTCCCAGCTTGGATGGCCTGCATCCGACCCGATGATGACTGCGAACGGTTCACCAGTTGTTCCAAGTGTGCATCTTCCGTCTCAAATGTGCTGGTATTCATGCCTGCTGCCTGCATAGCTCTTTTTGCGTTATCAAAGCCTTGCGCCGACCATTTTTCGTAGCGATCCGGCATTACGTCAGTCGCCTTACTGCTCGACTGGAGAAATTTCTGCAAATACGCCTCATACCCGGGAAACTGCGTATTGAATTGCGAATCGAGATTCGCCACATTGCGGCCTAATGACTGCGCCCTGTTGTAGATGCTTGTTACACGCTGCATGTCTTGGGTGATCCGGCCAAACATGCTGTTTGGCAACGGAGTCCCCTGCGTGACCATATTGTTGTATTGCTGAACTTGTGTCGAAAGCTGCTCTGCAGTGTTCAACGCCGTATTGACTGCTTCTGCGTACTCGAACATCTGTTGATAGAATGTAGAGCAGTTTGTGCAGTAGATAGCAAAGGCGTTCTGCCATGTAAAAAGCAAAGTAAAAACTGTTATTAATAATCTCCATCCATTTATCATTTTTGTCTCCAATGCGAGCCTGTCATGATAAATGAACGCGATTGCTTACAATAGCGAGCGACGTAACGTGTGAACTGCACATATCCAAAGCTAAATCGATCAGCGTATTCGGTGTAGAGCCGAGTAAGGGGGTGGCCGAGCAGTATTTTCGTTTCTAACTCCTTCCTGATCGAGAAGAACTCAGCACGGCCAGCTCTTCTTTTGATAGGCTTTAGACTATTACTTTGCATCGACTTTCTCCGTTTGTTCCTATTGGTTTTAGCACGGATAAAAGCCTAGGGAAACATACAATAACTGCGCAGCTAAAATTAATGAAATTTAGCGTGATTGTATGCAGCTCAAGGAAGTTTAAGGCAACTCTAGGCAATTCAATGCGACTGTATGCGATTTAGCGAAATTCAAAGCGATTGATGAGTTTTTAGTTTTAAATCGCATTAAATCGCTTACAACAGTATGGCAAGATGTGTGTTGTACGGGTACGGGCAAGCCCGAACCCATCCAACACCGCCCCTTATTCGCCTGCGGCTCAACGGTATCTTGCTCTGCGAGGCCCGCCGCCGCTGCCTCGTCTAAGAGCGAAAAGCAACAACAGGAGCAGAAGCAATGACAGAGGACACCAAAGGAAAAGCCCAGCCTCGACGGCGCGGAAAGCCGATAGAGGTGTGGGTTACAGATGAGGAAAAGGCGACCATCAGTGAGCGTGCCGAAGAGGCTGGTATGTCCCGCTCCGGTTACCTCCGAGCATTGGGTCTGAATACACCCATTCGCTCGGTCGTCGATCTGAAAGCGGTGGCTGATCTTTGCAGAATTAACGGCGACTTGGGGCGGGTTGCCGGTTTGTTGAAGCTGTGGCTTTTGGAGAAAAACGGGCAGGGAGCAAGCTCGGTCGAGATCGAGCGGATGATGGTCGAGTTTCGAGAGCTGCAGGCGGGTGTTCGGGAAAAGATGAGCGCTGTCGTTTTTGTTAGAAAAGCGTAGGGCTTGACGCCGAAACTCTTTGGATTGTGCAATCCAATTCAGTGCTGAAAGTTGCTAGAATTGCGCATTTTTCCCGTTAGCCGCTTTGAAAGGAAATGCACATGTCGGCTCTTGCTGCGCTTTTGGATTCTTATCGTTCTGCCTCTGTCACCGAGCGCGAGAAGGGCACCTACTTTGAGGAACTGATCTGCGTTTACTTGCGCAATGAAGCGACCTACCGCGATCTGTACGATCAAGTATGGACGTATGCCGACTGGGCCAAGGAGCAGGGCTTGAGTGGTAAGGATGCAGGCATTGATCTTGTGGCTCGTACCCAGGGCACCGGCGAGTATCACGCCATCCAGTGCAAGCTGTTCGCCGAGGACTACAAAGTCCAGAAGAAGGACATCGACAGTTTCTTCACCGCCTCGGGCAAAGCGCCGTTCTCGCACCGCATCATCGTTACCACCACCAACAACTGGAGCGAGCACGCCGAGGATGCCTTGCAGGGCCAACAGCCTCCGGTCAGCAAGATCGATCTGCAAGCCTTGGAAGACAGCCAGATTGACTGGGCCAAGTACCAGTCCAGCAAAGCGGTCGCACTCAAATCCAAGAAGCAACTGCGTGAGCACCAGCAGACAGCATTGAATGCTGTAGCCGCAGGCCTCAAGGATGCTGAGCGCGGCAAGCTGATCATGGCTTGCGGCACTGGCAAAACCTTTACTAGCTTGAAGATTGCTGAGCGCCTAGCTGGTAAGGGCAAGCGTGTGCTGTTTTTGGTGCCTAGCTTGTCCCTGCTGTCGCAGACACTAACGGAGTGGACGCAGGAAACTGAAACCCCGCTGCACAGCTTCGCAGTCTGCTCTGACAGTGACGTAGGCAAGAAGCGCAAGGCCGAGGATGACGCGGTTCAGGTGTTCACCCACGAGCTGCGCTACCCGGCCACCACCAAGGCGGATCGTCTGGCTGCGGAAATGCTCAAGCGTCATGACGCGGAGCACATGAGCGTGGTGTTCTCCACCTATCACTCAATCGACGTGATCAGCCGTGCTCAGCATGAGCATGGCTTGGCTGACTTCGATTTGGTGATCTGCGACGAAGCCCACCGCACCACTGGCGCGACCTTCGGTGACGACGACGAAAGCAATTTCGTACGGATTCACGATGGTGCCGATATTCGCGCTGCCAAGCGCTTGTATATGACAGCCACGCCACGCATCTACGGTGACACTGCCAAGGTCAAGGCTGAATCCGGCGAAGTCACGCTTTGCTCGATGGATGACGAAGCCCTGTACGGCAAGGAGTTGTTCGTCATCAACTTCTCCGAGGCTGTCCAGCGTGGCCTGCTCACCGATTACAAGGTGCTGGTACTCACCGTCGAGGAGAGCACTATCAGTCGCCGCCTTCAAGACATGCTGAAGGACGAGAACAACCAGCTCAAAGTAGATGACGCGGCCAAGATCGTCGGCTGCTGGAAGGCGTTGGCCAAGCAGGGCCTGCATGAGCAGCTACTCGGTGATGATGAGCCGATGAAGCGTGCGGTCGCGTTCTGCCAGGTCATCTCGCCCAATTACAAGGGCACCAAGCACAAGGTCAGCTCCGTCAACATTGCCGACATGTTCCAGTCGGTCGTAGAGGCTTATCAGGAGTCCGAGGAGATCGACGAGGCTGCGCGTCTGACCTGCGAGGCCGAGCACGTTGATGGCGGCATGAATGCCAGCCAGAAGGAAGCCAAGCTGAAATGGCTGAAGGCTGAAGCACCTGCCAATACTTGCCGTATTCTCAGCAACGTGCGCTGCCTTTCTGAGGGCGTGGATGTGCCGGCATTGGACGCGGTTCTGTTCCTCACCCCGCGTAACTCCCAGGTTGATGTGGTGCAGTCCGTTGGCCGGGTGATGCGCAACGCGCCGGGTAAGAAGCGTGGCTATGTGGTGTTGCCGGTGGTTATCCCGGCCGGCATGGAGCCTCACGAAGCGCTCAACGACAACCAGACCTACAAGGTGGTCTGGCAGGTGCTCCAGGCGCTACGCTCGCACGACGACAGCTTCGACGCCATGGTCAACAAGCTCGATCTGATTGGCTCAGACCCGCGCAAAATGGAAGTCATCGCCATCACCGACAAGGCTGAGAAAAAGGCCAAGAAAGCCACTGGCACGAGTAACGGCAAGGCAGGTAAAGGCCAGTACGGCATCGGCAGCAAGAACCATGATGCTCCCGGCCAGATGACTCAACAGGCCGAACTGACCTACGAAGTAGGCGAAATCGAGAAGGCCATCTACGCCAAGATCGTCGAGAAGTGCGGCAACCGCCACCACTGGGAAGACTGGGCCAACGACATTGCCAAGATCGCCCATACCCACATCGACCGTATTCAGGGCATTCTGGAGAACCCGGAATACACCAACGAAAAAGCCACTTTCGAAGCGTTCGCCGCCGAGCTACGCGACGACCTCAATGACAGCATCACTGATGGCGAGATTGTCGAAATGCTCGCTCAGCATCTGGTTACCAAGCCAGTTTTCGACGCATTGTTTGATGAGTACAGCTTTGCCAGCCACAACCCAATGTCAAAGGCCATGCAAGGCGTTCTTGATGCACTCCACGAGCACCACCTGGCCAAGGAAGCGGATACCCTAGAGAAGTTCTATGCCAGTGTGCGTCAGCGCGCAGCGGGTATCGACAGCGCTCAGGGCAAACAGAAAATCATCGTCGAGCTATATGACAAGTTCTTCCGCAACGCGTTCCCAAAAATGACCGAGCGGTTGGGCATCGTCTACACCCCGGTCGAAGTGGTGGATTTCATCCTCCACAGCGTCAACCACCTGCTGCAACAGGAGTTTGGCCAAACCCTTGGTAGTAAGGGTGTCCATATCATCGATCCGTTCACCGGCACCGGCACTTTCATTACTCGCCTGATCCAGTCGGGTTTGATCAAGTCGGATGAGCTGCCACACAAATACCGGCATGAAATACACGCCAACGAACTTGTACTGCTGGCCTATTACATTGCCGCGATCAATATCGAGGCGGCCTACCACAGCGAAGTTTTAGCCGACTACACACCGTTTGAAGGTATCTGCTTGACCGACACCTTCCAAATGTATGAGAAGGACGATCTGGTAGATGTACTGCTGGAGGACAATAGCGCCCGGCGCAAGCGGCAGAAAGCACTGGATATTAGGGTAATTGTAGGGAATCCGCCGTATTCAATTGGTCAAGGTAGCCAGAACGACAATAACCAGAACGTTAGTTATCCTTCTTTGGATAAGCGCATCGAAGAAAGCTACGTTGCGCGCTCTGAAGCAATCCTGTCCAAAGGGATGTACGATAGCTATATCCGGGCAATTCGTTGGGCTAGTGACCGGGTTGGTGATGCAGGTATTATCGGATTTGTCACCAATGCGGGCTTTCTCGAGGCTAATACCGCAGATGGTTTGCGTAAGTGCCTAGCAGATGAGTTCTCCAGTCTTTATGTATTTCATCTGCGTGGTAATCAGCGCACCAGTGGTGAAATCTCGCGCAAGGAAGGCGGCAAGATTTTTGGCAGTGGCAGTCGTGCACCCATTGCCATATCAATATTGGTAAAGAATCCTAGCTCACAGGCCTCTGGACAGATTTACTTTCATGATATTGGGGATTACCTGAGTCGCGAAGAGAAACTGGAGAAAATCGGTAGCTACGTCAGCGTGGCAGGTATTCCGCAATGGCAGCAAATCAATCCCGATGAACACGGCGATTGGCTAAAGCAACGTGATAACAGTTTCAGTCAGTTCATTGTATTAGGTGACAAGAAGGGCGATGCACCTAAGCTATTCGAGAATTTCTCGCTCGGGGTGGTAACTAATCGCGATGCCTGGGCTTATAACTCCAGCTCGAAAAAGCTGGCGACCAACATGAGTAATATGATTGGATTTTATAATGCTGAGTCTGAGAGTTTTAATCTAGTTAATAAAGAGTTGGATACAAAGGCTCGGCAGAAGAAGGTAGATGAATTTATTGATACCAATCCGGCTCGTATTAGTTGGTCTCGGGGTCTTAAGCAAGCTGTTGCTCTAAATAAGCGATATCAGTTCGCCCCGGAGCTTATTGCCCGGAGCGTAATCAAGCCCTTCTCAAGGCAGTGGCTGTACTTCAGCAGGGACCTCAATGAGATGGTGCTGCAAATGCCGAAAATTTTTCCAAATGAATCTGCGAATAATAGCGTTATTTGCGTTCCTTCATCCGGCGGCACCGTTGGGTTCAGTGTGATGATTGCAGCGTCTGTCGTGAATCTAAAGTTCGTCGGTGATGGTGGTACTCAGTGTTTCCCTCTCTACCTATATGACGAAGCAGCTCAGGCCTCAGATGACGACCTTTTTGGCGAGCCGCTTGAAGGCGGCCTGCGCCGCCGTGATGCTGTCACCGACGTGGGTTTGGCGCATTTCCAGAGCGCCTATCCCGGCGAATCGCTTAGCAAAGAAGACCTGTTCTACTACGTTTACGGCATCCTTCATTCGTCGGACTACCGGCAACGCTATGCAGACAATCTGAGTAAGGAACTGCCACGCATTCCGGCAGTGAAGAAGGCCGCCGACTTCTGGGCTTTCAGCAAGGCTGGCCGCACATTGGCTGAGCTCCATCTGGACTACGAAACTGTCGAGCCGTATCCACTGACCATCGAAGCCAAGGCTCCGCTCACCAATGCCGACTACCATGTGGAGAAAATGAAGTTCGCCAAGAAGGGCGACAAGAGCACGGTCATCTATAACCAGCGCATCACCCTCAAGGGCATCCCCGAGGCGGCCTGGGACTATGTGGTGAACGGCAAGGCCGCACTGGAATGGGTGATGGAACGCCAGGCGGTGCGTACCGACAAGGCCAGTGGAATCGTCAATGATGCGAATGATTGGGCTGTCGAGACTATGGGTAATCCCAAGTACCCGCTAGAGTTGTTCCAGCGAGTAGTGACCGTGAGCCAGAGAACCCAGGACATCGTGAACGGTTTACCGGCTCTCGATATCTGACCATTGAGCGTGTGATGCGCCGAGCAGAATGCAGAGGTAGCGATGAAAGACCGTAGTCACGATGAGGCAATGGCAGAGCTTTTCCAGGCTGATCCGTCATATGCGGCGGAACTGCTAGCCGAGGTTGTTCGTTATGGTAATGCGGGTGAGTTGGTCATCCTGGAACGGCAGCTATCGGCAGCTTTTGCTACGAGAGAGGCTAACCCTGCTTCTTGAGCGGGGTTTGACTCTGTATGGCATTTTCCATGGTTTTTTCATTTTGTTATGTCTGAATGTATTGTTTTATAAGGCGTTTATTGGTCGATTGATAATAGAGTGGGAGTTAGCCTGAAGTTGGTATATGCGAACTTAGTCGTTTTCTGATGTATATAGGGCCCGCGAATTGCGGGCCTTATTTTTGCAAGTCTGTAGTGAGGCGAGTATTCCCATTGTTGTGAGCTGTGCCCAGCGTTGGCTTGATTTTGGTTAGCCTAAACCGGTGTGAGTACCTGGTTGCTAAATTCATGAGCGCTTATCTGCGGAGTTTGATCGCAGTGTAGTCATATATGCCTCGTAAGTTGGCGCTGTTTTCTAACTCCATCTTAAAGGCACTCGTCATGCGATAAGATGTCATGGTTTATCGCGGGTTATTCGCGGGTGACAAGGTCAATGACTTCAACACCAAGAAGGTTTTTAATGGCAGTCGGGAAGCAGGAAATTTAGACTCCAATACTAGTAGTGCGCGGACATCCTTTATCTGCGAATGCGCAAGTAGTACTGCCTCCATCACAGTCCGGTATTTTACGCACTGGAACAGGCCTCTAGTGATATCGGGGACCGAAGAGATTGAGAGGGGGTTGTGTGCTACGAAATCCTTTAATTTCTTATGGTGCTCGCTTTCACCTCCTCCGGCGATTTGACAAGCCAACTCAAGAGCGTGCGAGAAATCGGTTTCGGTCAGTTCAAGGTCTAAAGTTTTTAGGACCTTGTCCCATTGTGGAAACGTAAAAACGTGATTGAGTTCGGCTTTGACAATTACCTGCTTCTGATGGCGGGGCAGAGTAGCGAACTCTTCTTCCTTAACTAAAAACCACCCGACCCCTTCACCAGGTAGGCCGGTGTTTTTATTGACTACCAGCGCTTGGATATCCGAGCAAAAGCCATTGCACTATCTCAGCTCTTTGGCCAGATCTAACCAAGCCATTGCAGCCGGAGGCAAATGCGCACCGGCACGCCAAGCGAGTGCAATATTCCAATCCGTGTGTGGCTCTTCAAGAGGTACTAGAGCGATGCCCGCATGTTTATGTTTTTGCGCAAGCATTCGCGGTAAAAATGCCACCCCTAAACCTGCAGCTACCAGGTCGGCGATGAAATCAATCTGCCCGCTGCGGGCCGTCACCCGGGGCACAATCCCTCTTCGATCACAAGCGGCCATAATTAATGCGTTAAGCGCAAACCCCTCATCAAAGAGGATGAATGGCGAATCCGCCAGATCACTGAAGTTCATTCGCTTGCGTCGCGAAAGCGAATGGGCGCTAGGCAGCACAACCACTAAAGGCTCGTTGCGCACTTCCTGATAAGCGAAAGTTTCATCGATCGGAATCAGTAGTGCTGCCAAGTCCACCTCTCCGGCCTCCAGGCACTCACACAGTTTCTTACTACCGTGCTCTATCAGTTCTATATTCACCATCGGATAGCGGCTGCGATAAGTAGCAAACATCTCAGCGAACAATACCCCGGAGCCTACAGGCGGCAAGCCGATCCGCAGCGTACCGCCCTTCAGGTCGCGCAGTTCATTGATCTCTGCGATCAGATCGTTCCGCTCTGCGAGTAATACCAGTGCGCGCCGATAGGCAATCTCACCTGCGGCCGTCAACTCGCTTTTATGGCCGATACGGTTCAGCAGTGGCGTACCTAGCTCATCCTCGAGCGTCCTGACTGCCTTGCTGACTGAGGACTGAGTCAAAGACACAACCTCCGCAGCTTGGGAGAAACCTCCCTGGCGCACCACTTCTACAAACACCCGCAGCGTTCTGAGATTCATGTGTATTCCAATAGCGACTCAATTCGAGTAGAAAAAGTTATTTTTATCATACTCAACAATCCCTTATCGTGAAATTCACTCAGCAACGTCCTACGTCGCTGAAATTTTCTAGAGACCTAGGAGTTGTAGATAATGATTATTTCATCGGCATCCGACTATCGAGAAGCCGCGAGACGCAAATTGCCGCGATTTCTGTTCGACTACATCGACGGCGGCGCCTATGCCGAACACACAATGCGTGCCAATAGCGCTGACCTCGCCAGCATCAGCTTGCGTCAACGCATCTTGAGAAATGTTGACAGTTTGAGTCTCAAGACGACGCTCTTTGGAAAGGAACAGAGTCTGCCGATCATCCTCAGCCCCGTCGGACTGACCGGTATGTATGCCCGTCGTGGTGAAGTACAAGCGGCCAAGGCTGCGGCCACGAAAGGCATTCCCTTTTGCCTGTCCACAGTATCGGTCTGCTCGATTGAAGAGGTTAGTTCCCAGAGTTCGCAATCGATCTGGTTTCAACTCTATGTGCTCAAGGATCGCGGATTTATGCGTAATGCCCTAGAGCGTGCTCAAGCAGCCGGCGTTACCACGCTGGTGTTCACCGTAGACATGCCGACGCCAGGCGCTCGTTACCGTGATGCCCACTCGGGCATGTCTGGGCCACTCGCAGCTTCACGGCGCATCCTGCAAGCCACCACTAGGCCGGATTGGGCGTTTAATGTCGGTATCCTCGGTCGTCCGCATGATTTGGGCAACATCTCCAAGTACCTGGGCAAAGCCACCACCCTGGAAGATTATGTTGGCTGGTTAGGCAATAACTTCGACCCCTCTATCAGCTGGAAGGACCTGGAATGGATCCGCGAGTTTTGGAAGGGCCCGATGATTATCAAGGGCATCCTTGATCCACAGGACGCCAAGGACGCAGTAAGTTTCGGCGCTGATGGCATCGTGGTCTCCAACCACGGCGGTCGCCAATTGGACGGTGTGCTGTCCACCGCTAGGGCTTTGCCTCCCATCGCCGAAGTAGTGGGTGATGACCTGACGGTGCTGGTGGACTCTGGCATTCGTTCCGGGCTGGATGTTGTGCGCATGCTCGCCTTAGGCGCCAAGGCATGCCTGCTGGGGCGCTCGACGGTTTACGCTCTGGCCGCCGACGGACAGCACGGGGTAGAGAATATGCTGGATATCTTCTCGCAAGAAATGCGCGTGGCAATGACGCTCACTGGTGTTACCTCGATTGACAAGATCGATCGAACCGCATTGGTTCCAGTTGAGTAATGAAGGTTCGATCATGTCGCAATCACTGACCGTTAAGATGTTGGAAGCGGTACGCAATGTACCGATTGGCTACGTAGTGTGTGGTGGTGTTGTCTGTACTGTGCCGGCGCTCCTCGCGGCTCGCTTACACAACCCCTTGTTCTGTTGGTCAGCGATTGCCGCATTCTGGAGCTATCTGTCGATTCCGAGCGATAAGTCCCCAAAGGGTTGTATCTTCGGCCTGGTTTTCGGCATCACCGGCGCCGTGGCGTCAGGGCTAGGTGCTTGGACGATGGTATGGCCGCAACTGGCTATAGCACTGTCGGCCCTCTTTGCGTTTGCTGGCGCTTACGCCCAGGTTTGCGGCGCGCGCATTAGCATTCCCGCTTTGCTGACAGCGACGGCATTTGCGGTATCCACTGCATTCCCGGCAAAGGACTTTGCCCAGGGATTTGCTTATGCACGTTACTTTCTATATGGCAGCCTATGGGCTACAGGCTCCGCATTGCTGTTCCAATGGTGTCAGTACGACCAGCCTGATGCTGCAAAGCGGCCAGTTTTATGGTCGGCACTCAGAACAAATTTCACACCGAAATCTAACTTCTTTCTGCATGGGCTTCGCGTTGCGCTGTCGGGAGCACTGTCAGTTTGGTTGGTTCAATTGTGGTCGTTGCATTACGGATACTGGATGACCCTTACGGTGTTTCTGATCATGCAGCCCTACATGCATTCAACGTTGAGGATGTCTCTGGAGCGAGTCGGCGGCACCTTCTTAGGGGGAGCCATTGCTGCCGTTCTTGGTTACGCAATCCATGATCCGTTTTTGTTGGCTGCACTGATACTGCCTGTTTCTATTGGCACCCTGGCAGGGCGCTCTGTGAGCCACATCAGCTATTTGATGTTCCTCACTCCACATTTCATACTGGTCGCGCAGGTTGGCCAGTCAGGAGGATCGGAGCTGGATTTGGTATTTCTACGAATGCTCTACAGCACCGGTGGTGCACTTTTAGCGATCATCGCTTCGCTTGTGATTTTTCCTCGCTGGCAAACGGCTGAGCCGTAGAGGACTAGGGGAGTGTTTCCTAGACCGCCGGTTTGAAAGCCCCTTCCCGTGCAGCCAACCAGTAACACCGCGCAAAAACTCAGTAATAGGCTCCGCGTGAACATGGCGTTCTTCCTCATGGTTTGACTCGGATGTTTGTAGGCCCTGATCGTGCCGTAGTCACGTGCGCCCTATCAAAGAGCGCTATACCCCCTCTACAGGTGCTTGTCATGCGATGAGAGGCGGGAGGGCTGAGCATCTAGAGCGTCGTTCGGGAATGGTTCTTTTCATGGTATGCCTTTTGTTTTGTTTGATAGTTATCTGCTTTTAAAGGTTTTATTGCGCTTGTTGATAATAGAGTGGGAATGATTAGACGTCCGGCACTGACCGGCACGATCTAGCAAGAAACACCCTGAAGCCCGCTTAATTGCGGGCTTTTGGCTTTTTGGGTCTGGCAAATTCTGGCAGCTGTGTGCATCGCCAGGCACTGTGTTTAGGTGGCTTGGTATGGAGCCGCGCTGATTACGGGCTAGAAGTTATCAATCGCGTTACACATCGACACCTTGCCATCAGGCTTAGGCTCGACAGCTACCCATTGCTTGCCGTCAGCTGAAAGCTCATCCAGCAGGAATGAACAGTCTGCCGACATCGATGCCTGCACCTGGTAATCCACCCCGGGCCGAGGTACGAAGGTCATGGTTTTGGCACACTGCCGGGCATATTGCAGGCGCCCCAGGTAATGGAACGCGATCGGCTTGTTCGCCGGCACCACAAGCTCTGACGAGACTGCACCTGCCAACGAATAGATCGGCCCGGCAATGCCGAGGTTTTCGCCGTTATGGTCGGGGAAGCCGGATTTCGCCGATGCCATCACTCCCGCGCCGGGCACATTCCAGTCCAGGCAATCACGCCCCGGCACGGCGCGCACCAGGCCGTCGGTGAGCAGACGAATACGGGCAGTCTCGCCGCTCTGCGGGGGTATGTAGCCGGAGGACAGCGAACGCACGTTTGCCACTTGGCCGCAGCCACTGAGCGCTAGCAGAACCGCGGGGATTACAGTGAACAGTCTCATCAGGCAATCGACTCGCAGGGGCAGGTTAAGGCTGGCGGCAGTTCTGGCTGACTGACAGATGCGGCGCAGGTTCATAGGTCACGCGCTGCAAACCATCGCCGTCCTGGAACAGGAAGTACTTGGTGCGACAGTCCTTGAACATTGTCGAGTAACCCTCGGCCCGGAAGCCTTGACCGTCCACCTGTTTGGTCACGGTATTGTTGCGGCTGACCACTTCAAGCACTTTTTGATAGCTGTCCCCCATGTTGACCCCGGGTTCGCCGGTGATGGCGGTCGAGGAGGTGCAGCCGCCCAGTGTTGCTGCCGCCAACACCAATGCGGTGCCGTACAGTCCGTTGCGTAGATCGTTCATTCCCTGTGTCCTTTTGGTGACGGATTAACGGCGGCCGTCGCACACCGGCGATTCTCCGATACGACCGAGCTTGCACATGTCCACGTTATCTTTGCGTTTGTAGCCTGCGTCTTTCATGCAATAGAAGTTCAGTAACCTCACATCGATTGGCGACCTGTCTCCTGCGCCATCAACATTGGTATATCCGCACGCACGCATCGCAGCAATGATCCCGGTCTGCGATACGCCCTCCTTGTACCATTTTGTGTAATCCGGAGCCGGCGGTTGAAAGCCCCTGCCTGTGCAGCCGATCAGTATCAAAGCGCAAAAACTCAACAGCAGGTTTCTGCTAAACATGGCGTCCTTCCTCATGATATGACTCGGACAACCTGTGATACGCCGTTGCCTGATGCTTTCTGGACAGGCCAGAGCATTCCGGCGCGCAGATCATTACCGGCGGCCTTCGCACACGGGTGACTCGCCAATACGGCCTAGCTTGCACAGGTCGATTTTATCCCTGCGCGAGAACCCTGCATCTTTCATGCAGTAGAACCGGGTCAGCACAACATCAATCGGCGAGGTATCTCCCACGCCATCAAGATTGGTATATCCGCAAGCACGCATGGCGTTGTCGACGCCTGATTGAGTGACCCCCTTTTTGTACCACTGCGTGTAGTCGCCTGGCGGAGGTTGAAAGCCTCTTCCTGTGCAGCCAACCAGTAACACAGCGCAAAAACTCAGCAACAGGCCCTTCGTGCACATGGCGTTCTTCCTTGGGTTTTGACGCGGGTAGAGTGTGATGCGCCAACATCGTATAGGGAACTTTCATTCAACAAATGGTTCCATACTGTCCTTCACTCAGACTGTTCAAGGATCGAATGAAAACTTATCTGGCAGTTCCGTTAGCAATCACACTCGCCCTTGTGATGACCGGTTGCAGTAGCCGTAAGGCGGGTGATCTCACTTCAACGCCGGTCGTACCACTGGTCATGAATGACCATCAAGCCAGCTTGACCTTCCGTACCATCGGCGGGGAGGGTGATCACCCTGTCAGTTACATGTACGGGTATTCCGACGGTCGAATGGATGACGCGGGTGATCGTGTTTATGACACGGCTTACTTCAAACGCATACCGGCCTATCTGAAGAGAATTGGCGGTGGCACTGACAGCATCAGCAAGCTGGTCGATGCAGACAAAGTGGTGCACGTGGAAGGGACGGTCAAGGCCAAGCAGTTCACCTTCAACGGTATTCCAATGCCTACGCCGTTCGACAAAGAGCAGCCTGTTGCGCAGCAATTCACGCCACAAGCCAAGAAGAATTACGTGGTTGAAACCGTTATCGCCGACACTTGGGTCATGAGCGTGTATGAAGTCAGCGCCACCGGTGAGCGCAAAAGTATTGGCGTTCGAAAAAATGATGGCGCCGCAGACTGACTGAGCAGGCAAGAGCATAAGTCCGGTGTGATGTGAAAAAGGCGATCATCCCTTGGTGTTGATCGCCTTTTTTGTGGTCGGCGTTCTAAACCATCAAACTTTCGACGCCAATTATTTGAACGTCGCACTTGCTCAAAAGGCAATTGAGCTTAGTTCGATTGATTCATACGCGTTATTAAAACTTCATCCATAAATAATAAGGTATCAACCAAAACAATTGGTTAGGCGTGCTGTTTTTGCTGAAGTCAAAATACTGACAATAAAAGCCAGTTGCATCCTCCCTATAAGTCGGTGATTTATCATGATCAAGATCATGGCCTTCTTGTTAATAGGAGTTGTTACTGCAGGATGCAACGGATTCGTGAAACCCGACCTGTCGGGGCCGGTTAATGACGCGTACTTTCCAGTCTTTTCAGGCTTTCCCATGCCGTTTATGTACATGGCCTCGGCCGTGCAATGGAATGAGGATTACGCCGTCACAACAGGGCACACGCCCTTTATCCCCAACGTTGCATACCGTTGCAGCACACACTGCGATCTGGTCTTTATCAAGCATAAAGCCAATGGCCACTACCCTGCATGGCGTGCATCGCGCGTGGGCGAGAGCATTACGGCCGTGGGCGTGAGCCCTTACCTTGTGACCACAACGGGCAAGGGCAGGGTTTATAAAACACCCTTCAGCAATACCGAAGAACGTAGCGGTGACCTGTATGCCATCCATGATGCCCCGCTGGTCAAGGGCATGTCGGGTGGGCCGGTAATCGCCAGTGACGGTTGTGTGGTGGGGATCAATGCCGGTTTCTATTCGACCAGCCTGAACAGTGCGATAACGTTGCCCGAGCTGAAAAGCGCGCAGAGGGTCAGCATCTTTATTCCGTACTCTATTGTTGCCCGCGAATGGCGGATGTTGCAGGCGCAGCTTGATGGGGGGCATGGCTCGAAGTTTGCGACCAAGTAAAAAAGCCCCTCAACCAGCCCTCTCCTGGAGGGAGAGGGCTGGGGCAAGGGTGCTTTTGATGTCAACGCCGCGCCACATCCGAAAAGTAGAACTTGTCCAGCGTGTGCCGTGACTCGGTGTACTCGAACTGGCGCCCATCTTGTAAAAACGTCTGGTTGCTCACCACGATCACATGGCTCTGACCGTCCAGGTCCAGGTGCTGCTGGTCGTCCTTGCTGCGCGGCACCGCTTCGATGGTGCGCTGGGCATAGCTGATCTGCAGGTTCAGGGTCTGCTCGATGTAGGCGTAGATCGAGTGCTCGGCAATGTCCTGATCCAGCCCCGGGATCAAGTCATTGACAAAATGGTTGATGTCCAGAATCACGCGCTTGCCATCAATATGGCGTACACGCTTGATCCGGGTGATCAGGCTGCCCGCTTCAGCATCGAACTTTTCGCACAGTGCGCCTTCGAGCGGGAAACGGGTGAACTCCACCACGTTGGTACAGACGTTGCCGCCCAGGCGCGGGTAAGTCTCCTGAAAGCTGACGATACCGCCTAACTGGAACTCGATCGGGCTGGATGACAACACGAAGGTGCCCTTGCCGTGGATTTTCTGTGCAAAACCACGCTCCTGCAGTTGTTCTATGGCCTTGCGCACTGTGCCACGGCTGGCCCCGTAGCTCGCCATCAACTCGGCTTCGGACGGCAGGCGGGCACCGCGGGCCAGGCGTTCAGTGGTGATACTGGCAAGCAGATCCGTGTAGATCTGATTGTATTTAGTCATGGCGAGGGCTCTATACCGATTGGGCTCGGGGCCCGGAACCTTAAGGGCTGAAGGGAAGGCAGCGCAAGTGCGCGGCGGATAAATCGCAAACTCGTCTGTACCAGTTGTTGCTTTAACTCGTACAGACGAGTATTTTTTACTTCGGCGTGCTGCCACAACGACGCTCCATAATAAAAATCAAGCGGAGAACACGCATGAGCCACGACTATTCCCAGATCGCCAGCGAGCTGCTGCACAGCCTCGGTGGTGCCGCCAACGTTGAGCAGGCCGCGCATTGCGTCACGCGCTTGCGCGTGGCCCTCAAAAACCCGGACCTGGTCGACAGCGCCACCCTTAACCAGATTGATCTGGTGAAAGGTTCATTCTTTAACGGCGGCCTGTACCAGATCGTGATCGGCCCCGGCGAAGTCGAGAAGGTCTACGCCGCCCTGCGTGAGCAGACCGGCCTGGCCGCCGCCACCATCGCTGACGTCAAGCAGCAGGGCGCCGACAAGGCCAACGCCATGCAGCGTCTGGTACGGGTGTTCTCCGATGTGTTTATGCCCATCCTGCCTGCCCTGATCATTGCCGGCTTGCTGATGGGTGTTAACAACCTGCTCGGCGCCAAGGGCATGTTTATCGACGACAAAACCCTGCTCGACGCTTATCCGCAACTGGACGGGGTGTGGAGCCTGATCAACCTCATGGCCAATACCTCCTTTGTATTCCTGCCTGCGCTGGTGGGCTGGTCGGCGGCCAAGCGTTTTGGCGGCAGTGAAATCCTCGGCATTGTGCTAGGTCTGATGCTGGTTCACCCCGACCTGCTCAATGCCTGGAACTACGGTAAGGCCGTGGCCGGGCTGGAGGGCCAGAGCCTGCCGTATTTCAACATCCTGGGCCTGTTCCAGATCGAGAAGGTGGGCTACCAGGGGCAGATCCTGCCGATCCTGATGGCCGCCTATGTGATGAGCGTGATCGAGAAATGGCTGCGGGCACGGGTGCCCAATGCCATCCAGTTGCTGGTGGTGCCCATCACCACCATCGTTATCACCGGTGTTCTGGCGCTGGCGATCATCGGCCCGGTGACCCGTCACCTGGGCATCCTGATTACCGAAGGCGTGGTGCTGTTGTTTGACGTGGCCCCGGTGCTCGGCGGGATGATTTTCGGCCTGCTGTATGCGCCGCTGGTGATTACCGGCATGCACCACATGTTCCTCGCCGTGGACCTGCAGCTGATTGCCAACCACGGTGGCACCTTTATCTGGCCGATGATCGTCATGTCCAACCTGGCCCAGGGCAGTGCCGCGCTCGGGGTGTTCTATATGAGCCGCAATGTGCGTGAGCGCGGCATGGCCTCTACCTCCGCAGTATCCGCGTACTTCGGTATCACTGAACCGGCGATGTTCGGGATCAACCTGCGCTACAAATTCCCGTTCTACGCGGCGCTTATCGGCTCGGCACTGGGCAGTATTTTCCTGTCGCTGAACAAGGTGCTGGCCTCGGCCATCGGTGTCGGCGGCTTGCCCGGCTTTATCTCGATCATCCCGCAGTACATCCCGATGTTTGTGATCGGCATGCTCATAGCCATTGCCGTGCCTTTTGTCCTGACCTGCGCCCTGAGCCTGAAAATCATTCGCCCCGGTTATCGCGTCGCCTGATCGATCACCCCACTTCAAGGAATCCCCATGCAAGACTGGCAGCGCTCGGTGATCTATCAGATCTACCCCAAAAGCTTTTACAGCCACGCCGGCAACGCCACCGGTGACTTGCTGGGGGTGGTCGACAAGCTCGATTACCTGCAGTGGCTGGGCGTCGATTACCTATGGCTGACACCCTTCTTGCGCTCGCCCCAGCGCGACAACGGTTATGACATCAGCGACTACTACGCCATCGACCCGAGCTACGGCAGCATGGCCGATTGCGAGTTGCTGATCCGTGAAGCCGGCGCCCGTGGCCTCAAGCTGATGCTCGATATCGTGGTCAATCACACCTCCATCGAGCACGAATGGTTCCAGCAGGCGCGCAGCAGCCTCGACAACCCTTACCGTGACTTCTACATCTGGCGCGACCAGCCGAACAATTGGGAATCCAAGTTCGGCGGCTCGGCCTGGGAATACGAGGCGCAAACCGGGCAGTACTATCTGCACCTGTTTGACCACACCCAGGCCGACCTCAATTGGGACAACCCGAAGGTGCGCGCAGAGGTCTACAAACTGATGCGCTTCTGGCGGGACAAGGGGGTGGGCGGTTTCCGCCTGGACGTGATCAATCTGATCTCCAAACCGGCGCACTTCCCCCAGGATGACAGCGACGGGCGCCGCTTCTATACCGACGGCCCCAACGTGCATGAGTACTTGCAGGAGATGCACCGCGAAGTGTTTGCCGGCCACGATCTGGTCAGCGTCGGCGAAATGTCGTCCACCAGCCTGGAGCACTGCATCCGTTATTCGTGCCCCGACAGCCAGGAGTTGTCGATGACCTTCAACTTCCATCACCTGAAGGTCGATTACCCGAACATGCAGAAGTGGGTGCGGGCTGATTTCGATTTCCTGCAGCTCAAGGGCATCCTCTCGGCGTGGCAGGTTGGCATGCAGGCCGGTGGCGGCTGGAACGCGCTGTTCTGGTGCAACCACGACCAGCCCCGTGTGCTTTCACGCTTTGGCGATGACGGTGAATACCCTGTGGTCTCGGCCAAGATGCTCGCCACCGCGCTGCACTTCCTGCAAGGCACACCCTATGTGTATCAGGGTGAAGAAATCGGCATGACCAACCCGGGGTTCGAGCGTATCGAGCAGTACCGTGATGTCGAAACCCTGAATATCTATCGCCTCAAGCGTGAAGCCGGGGTGCCCCACGACGAGTGCATGGCCGCGATCAAGCAAAAGTCGCGGGACAACAGCCGCACGCCGATGCAATGGGACCATCAGCTCAACGCCGGTTTCAGCAGCGCCGAGCCGTGGATTGGCATCCCTGCCAACGCTGCGTTTATCAACGTTGAAGACCAGCGCAATGACCCGGCTTCGGTGCTGCATCATTACCGTCACTTGATTGCCTTGCGTCGCGAGGAGCCGTTGCTGCAGCACGGTGAATACCGTCTGTTGTTGCCCGAGCATAAGCAGGTGTGGGCCTATGTGCGTGAGGGCGATGGCGAGAGTTTGCTGGTGATCAACAACTTCTACGGCACGCCGTGCGACATCGAATTGCCGCAAGGGGTGATTGACGCGGGCATGAGCCAGCGGCTGCTGATCAGCAATTACGACGACTGCCCCGTGAGAACAAGCGCCGTGCATTTGCGCCCCTACGAGTCCTTCGTCCTGCATCTGAAGTAACCCTCTGTGGGAGCGAGCCTGCTCGCGAAAAAGGCTACCTGGTCTTCGCGAGCAGGCTCGCTCCCACAAAATTGACTACCGGTTTTACCCATAACAATAAAAAAGGTCGTGCCATGAAATCATCACTCAACTACAGCATCTGTATCGCCAGCCTGTGCCTGTTGGCTCCGTTGTCGGCCAACGCCCTGGAGTTCGCCGGGTATTTGCGCAGTGGCGTGGGCAACTCGCTCAATGGCGGCAAGCAATCCTGCTTCAAACTGCCCGGCGCCGAGGCCAAGTACCGGCTGGGCAACGAATGCGAACAATACGCCGAGCTGGAGCTGCGCGAGGACGTGTACAGCTTTGACGATGGCTCGGTATTGAGCGTCGATGGCATGGCCTCGCTGTACAACCAGTACGATCGCCAGCTGACCTTTCAGGGTGACAACGGTTCGGCGCGCCTGCCGCAGTTGTATGCGCAATGGTCCAATCTGCCGGGCCTCAACGGCGGCTCGCTGTGGGCCGGGCGTCGCTACTACAAACGTAATGATATCCATATTTCCGACTTCTACTACTGGAACCAGAGCGCCACCGGTGCCGGTATCGAGGACGTGTTGATCGGCGGTCTGAAATACAGCTACGCGCTGTCGCGCAAAGACAATCTCTACCAGGAAAACTACGTCACCCGCCACGACTTCAACGTGGCCGGTTTCAATACCAACCCCGGCGGGGAGCTGGAGTTGGGCCTCAGTTATCTGGACAAACCCGAGCGCACCGATGCCCACAGCGGCTGGGCCATCACCGCGCAACATGTGCAAAGCGAGTTTCTGGGCGGCAAAAACAAGTTTGCCGTGCAGTACGGTGAAGGCTCGGGCACCGGCCTGGGCTATACCGGCGACTTCCGTCTGGATAACAGCAGCAAGCGCTACCGGATTGTCGAATTCTTCGACTGGCAAGTGACGCCCCGTTTTGGCGGGCAGGTCGAGGCGGTGTACCAAAAGGATTTTCGCCCCGACGGTGGCAATCAGGAGTGGCTGTCTTTGGGCGTGCGCCCGACCTATGCGATCAGCGAGCAGTTCAAGCTGGTCACCGAGCTGGGGCATGATCAGGTAAAAGCGGCGGACGGTACGCGCAAGCTGAGCAAGTTCACCTTTGCGCCCACCTGGTCACCCAAGGGCCCGGGTTTCTGGACGCGCCCGGAATTACGCCTGTATTACACCTATGCCAGCTGGAACGCCGCGGCACAGCGTGCGGCCAATGAGTTCGACGCAGGCTCGGCGCTGTCCGACAGCGGTGCATTCGGCTCGGCCCGGCACGGTTCCAACGCAGGTTTGCAAGTCGAGTACTGGTGGAAGTAAGCGAGCTGTCGGGGCTCGCGCTCCATCGGCATTTAACCGAATCAACTGCAGGTGAAGTCATGGTCACATCCCAACAAGTGGAATTGCTGGCACCGTTGTCCGGTGTGTTGATGGTGCTGGATAACGTGCCCGACCCGGTGTTTGCCAGTCGTCTGATTGGCGACGGCCTGTGTATCGATCCGACATCGCAGGTGCTCTGTGCACCGCTGGCCGGGGTGATCAGCAACTTGCAGCACAGCGGTCACGCTATCAGCATCACCCATGCCGATGGCGTGCAGGTGTTGCTGCATATTGGTCTGGATACCGTCAACCTGGGGGGCAAGGGCTTCACCGCGCTGGTCGAGGAGGGTCAGCAGGTGAGCGCGGGGCAGGCGCTTATCGAGTTCGATGCTGACTACATTGCCCTGCACGCACGCAGCTTGTTGACGCTGATGCTGGTGGTCAGCGGCGAACCCTTTGAGGCTCCGCCGCCCGGCAGTGTTCAGGTCGAAACTGGCCAGCCGCTGCTGCGCCTGCAACGGCAGCAGGCCCGGGCGCAGACCGAAACGCAAACCGGCAGCTCACAGCACTCGCAGCCGCAGCGTCTGCCCAATCCCAACGGCTTGCACGCCCGTCCAGCAGCGGTGTTGGCCCAGGCGGCGAAAGGCTTTGCGGCAAGCATCCAGCTACACAAGCAGGGCGAGAGCGCCAATGCCAAGTCGCTGGTAGCGATCATGGCCCTGCAGACGGCTTACGACGACAGCGTACATCTCAGTGCCTGTGGCTCTGATGCCGAGCAAGCGCTCAAGGTGCTGTGTGAACTGCTGGCTGGCGGTTGCGGTGAATCGGTCGCGGCTGTGGCGCCAGAAGCACCGCCGCTGGCCGCGCCAGAACCTGTGGCCAGTGACGAGTTGCGCGGGGTCTGTGCGTCACCCGGCTCGACCTTCGGTCATGTGGTGCAACTGACTGCAAGTGCGTTACAGATCAGCGAACTGGCAACCGACCAGCCCCACGAACGCGAGCAGTTGCAACTGGCCCTGGCAGATGCTGCAGCGCAGTTGCAAGCGCTGTGCGACAACGCGCCGGGCAAGGCTCAGGCCGAGATTTTCAAAGCCCACCAGGAACTGCTCGAAGATCCGGGTTTGCTGGAGCAGGCTTTAGGCTTGATCAAGCAGGGCAAGAGCGCAGCATTCGCATGGCAGAGTGCCACGTACGAAACCGCGACCCTGTTCAAAGGCCTGGGCAACCGCTTGCTGGCCGAGCGGGCGCTGGATCTGGAAGATGTCGGCCAGCGCGTGCTCAAACTGATACTCGGGGTTCAGGACAGTGCGCTGGAGTTGCCGGAGCAGACCATCCTGATTGCCGAACAGCTGACCCCGTCACAGACCGCAACCCTGGATACCCGCAAGGTCGCAGGCTTTGCCACGGTCGGTGGCGGTGCCACCAGTCATGTGGCTATTCTGGCCCGGGCGCTGGGCTTGCCGGCGCTTTGCGGGATGTCGCCGCAGGTGCTGGCGCTGGCCAATGGTACGGCGGTGTTGCTTGATGCGGATCAGGGGCGGTTGCACCTGGAGCCGGATCCGCAGCAGGTGCAGCAGTTGACCCTCCAGCGCGCCCGCCAGCACCAGCGCCAGCAGCAGGACTTGCAACAGGCGGCACTGCCAGCCTGTACCCGTGACGGGGTACGTGTCGAAGTCAGCGCCAATATCGCGTCCCTGGCCGAGGCAGAGCAAGCGCTGACCCTGGGGGCAGAAGGCGTTGGCTTGCTGCGCTCCGAGTTCCTCTATCTGGAACGCAGCAGCGCCCCCAGCCATGCCGAGCAGGTTGCCACCTACAGCGCCATCGCCCGTGCCGTAGGTACTGAATACAACCTGGTGGTGCGCACGCTGGATGTGGGTGGCGACAAACCACTGGCCTATGTATCGATGGCACACGAGGCCAATCCATTTTTGGGGATGCGCGGCATTCGCCTGTGCCTGGAGCGCCCGCAACTGTTGCGCGAACAGTTCAGCGCGATTCTGGCCAGCGCCGACCTGACCCGTCTGCATATCATGCTGCCGATGGTCACGCAGCTGTCCGAGTTGCGTATGGCCCGCCAGTTGCTTGAGGAGCAGGCGCTGGCGCTGGGGATCACGACTCTGCCCAAGCTGGGGATCATGATTGAAGTCCCGGCTGCGGCGTTGATGGCGGACCTTTTCGCCCCCGAGGTGGACTTCTTCTCGATTGGCACCAACGACCTGACCCAGTACACCCTGGCGATGGACCGTGACCATCCGCGCCTGGCCAGCCAGGCCGACAGCTTTCATCCGGCGGTATTGCGCCTGATCGACATCACGGTCAAGGCCGCCCATGCCCATGGCAAATGGGTCGGGGTGTGCGGCGCGCTGGCCTCCGAGCCGCTGGCAGTGCCAGTTTTGCTGGGTTTGGGTGTTGATGAGTTATCGGTGAGCGTGCCCTTGATCCCGAGTATCAAGGCGCGGGTCCGGGAGCTGGATTTTGCCGCATGCAAGGCCCTGGCGCAGCGCGTGCTGGGCCTGGAGAGTGCAGGGCAGGTACGGGCTGCATTGCAGCCAATGGTGCAACCCATGACCGAGTTGGAGTATTGAACATGTTCGATAAAGCGCTCAAAGCATTCTGGAAGGCCCTGACCCCGGATCTGGTGGCTGATGAAACAGGCCAGTCGGCATCGATTCTGGACGAAACTGTAATCACGGCGCTTGGCGGCGCCAGTAACGTCAAGTCCGAACAGCGGGTGGCCTTGACCCGGATTCGTGTGGAGCTGGCCGATATTACCCGCCTCGATCCGCAAGCCCTGCGTGTGGCAGGGGTGCCTGGAATCTTGAGCCTGCCGGACGGGGTGGTGCATCTGGTGGTGGGGGTGTAAACCTGTAGTCGCTGACGAGGTACGAGGCTGCGATCGGCTGCGCAGCAGTCGTAAATCAGCGGGTTCGGTGCATCAGATGCATTGAATGCTAAAGGTTTACGGGCGCTTCACCCCCGATCGCAGCCTCGTACCTCGTCAGCGGCTACAAAGGGCCGCACCCTGTTGCCCTTACTGTTTCGCAACTGCAGGTGTATCGTATTCGCCTTTTGCGGGCCCAACGCCCGCGCCGGATACGAGAGGTAGTTGAATCCATGTCCTTTACCCGTCGACAAATACTCGGTGGTCTGGCCGGCCTGGTAGTGGTGGGTGTTGGCGCAGGAGGCGCTTCGCGTTACTGGCTGGGCAAGGTGGCCGCCGAGAACGCCGGTCACGATTACGAACTGATCAGCGCACCACTGGACGTCGAGCTGGTGCCAGGTCATATCACCCAGGCATGGGCTTTCGGTCCATCGGCTCCAGGCACCGAGCTGCGGGTACGTCAGGGCGAATGGCTGCGGGTGCGGTTTATCAATCACCTGCCGGTCGCGACCACCATTCACTGGCACGGTATCCGCCTGCCCCTGGAAATGGACGGCGTGCCTTACGTCTCGCAATTGCCGGTTCTGCCCGGTGAGTACTTCGATTACAAGTTCCGGGTGCCCGATGCGGGCAGCTACTGGTATCACCCCCACGTCAACAGCAGCGAAGAGCTGGGCCGTGGCCTGGTGGGGCCACTGATTGTCGAAGAGCGCGAGCCCACCGGCTTCAAGCATGAGCGCACTTTGAGCATCAAGAACTGGCACGTCGATGAAGAGGGCGGCTTCCTGCCATTCAGCATCACCCGCGAAGCCGCTCGGGGTGGTACGGCGGGGCGCCTGTCGACCATCAATGGCAGCCATGTGCCGACCATCGACCTGCCTGCCGGGCAGATCACTCGCGTACGCATTCTCAACCTCGACAACACCCTGACCTATCGTTTGAATATCCCTGGTGTGGAAGCGATGATCTACGCGCTGGACGGTAATCCCGTTGAACCAAGGCCATTGGGCAAGGATTACTGGCTGGGCCCGGGCATGCGTATTTGTCTGGGGATCAAGGCCCCGGCGGCGGGCGAGGAGTTGTCGTTGCGTGACGGCCCGGTGCGCCTGGGCACCTTGCGTTCGGTCGCCAGCACCGATGCACCGGGCGAATGGCCCCCGGCGTTGCCCGCCAACCCGATTGCCGAACCCGACGTGGCCAAAGCCGAGAAGATCAACTTCAACTTTGAGTGGGTCGGCTCGATGTCCGAGGACCTGGGCCCCGATCAGCCGCCGAGCCTGTGGCAGATCAACGGCGTGGCCTGGGATATCAAGGACAAGACCTGTGCCGATCGTCCTATCGCCAAGCTCAAGCTGGGTCAGAGCTATATTTTCGAATTGAAGAACATGACCCAGTACCAGCACCCGATCCACTTGCACGGCATGAGTTTCAAGGTGTTGGCGTCCAATCGCAAAAAGATCATCCCGTATTTCACTGACACCTACCTGCTGGGCAAAAACGAACGTGCCCGCGTGGCGCTGGTGGCGGATAATCCCGGTGTGTGGATGTTCCACTGCCATGTGATTGATCACATGGAAACCGGCCTTATGGCCGCCATTGAGGTTTCCTGATGCGACAAGGGCGTCAACCCCTGATTATCGACCGTAGCCGCGATCAAGACTTTATGCGTGAAGCGCTGGCCCTGGCCGCCCAAGGCGCAGCACTGGGCGAAGTGCCGGTGGGTGCGGTACTGGTGCAGGACGGTGAAATCATTGGTCGTGGCTTCAACTGCCCGATCAGCGGCAGCGACCCCAGCGCCCATGCCGAGATGATGGCCATTCGCGCCGCTGCCACAGCAGTCAACAACTACCGGTTACCGGGCAGCACGCTGTACGTGACGCTGGAGCCGTGCAGCATGTGTGCGGGGCTGATCGTGCATTCGCGAGTGGCGCGGGTGGTTTATGGCGCGCTGGAGCCCAAGGCCGGGATTGTGCAGAGCCAGGGGCAGTTTTTTACCCAGGGCTTTCTGAATCATCGGGTGCTGTTTGAAGGCGGGGTACTGGCTGAAGAATGTGGGGCTATCCTCAGCGAGTTCTTCAAGGCCCGCAGGGCTCGCTGAACCTGTGGGAGCGGGCTTGCTCGCGATACAGACGCCTCGATATGTCTGATACACCGAGGTGATGCTATCGCGAGCAAGCCCGCTCCCACAGGTCGTGGTTATTTCTTCGCGATGATCACCGCCCGCATCGGCGCCGGCAGGCCTTCAATGGTTTTGCTGTGGTCGTTCGGGTCCAGGTAATCGCTCAGCGACTGGTATTTCATCCATTCGGTGGCGCGCTGTTCTTCAACCGTGGTGACGCTCACGTCCACGCATCGCACATCGCTGAAACCGGCACGGCGCAACCAGCGCTCCAGCGCCGGGATCGAGGGCAGAAACCACACGTTGCGCATCTGCGCATAACGGTCCTCAGGCACCAGCACCTGGTTCACGTCACCTTCGATCACCAGGGTCTCCAGCACCAGTTCGCCACCTTTGACCAGACAGTCTTTCAATGCCAGCAAATGCTCGATGGGCGAACGGCGGTGGTAGAACACTCCCATGGAAAATACAGTGTCGAAACCTTCCAGGTTCGGCGGCAGGTCTTCGAACGGGAACGGCAGGTGCCAGGCCGCTTCCTGCTGCAAAAAGCGTTGCACGGCCTGGAACTGGCAGAAGAACAGCCAGTTGGGGTCCACACCGATTACGCTATGGGCGCCTGCACCGAGCATGCGCCACATGTAGTAGCCGTTGCCGCAGCCCACATCAAGGATGCGCTTGCCCTTGAGGTCGATATGCGGCGCAACCCGAGACCATTTCCAGTCCGAGTGCCATTCGGTATCGACGTGTACGCCAAACAGGTCGAACGGGCCTTTGCGCCACGGTGACAGGCCCATCAGGGCTTCGCGCATCTGTGCACGGGTGGCGTCGTCGCAGTCGGTGTCTAGGGTCAGACCGTTCAACAGGTCGATTTCGCTCGGCTTGACGTCGGGCAAGGCATCCAGCGCGCTTTGCCAGCGCTCCAGGTCGCCGTGGCCTTTCTCCATTTTGACGTCGAGCTGGGCTTGCAGGGTGTTGGCCCATTCAGCCAATGGAGTGCCGGCCAGACGCCGGGCAAGAGGGGACAGATCAATCATGGCAAGGCAATCAACGAGGCAAAGTTAAGACACTGGAACCACGGCACGACTTTCGAGAACCCGGCCGCCAACAGGCGTTCGCGGTGTTCTTCGAGGCTGTCGGGCTTCATGACGTTTTCGATGGCGCTGCGCTTTTGCGCGATCTCCAGATCGCTGTAGCCGTTGGCGCGTTTGAACGCCACATGCAGGTCGGTCAGCAGCCCGTGCTCTTCGGGATCACTGAAACGCAGCTTTTCCGAGAGGATCAGGGCGCCACCCGGCAGCAGCGACTGGCGGATACGGCCCAGCAGCGCCAGGCGCTCTTGCGGGGCGATAAATTGCAGGGTGAAATTCAGCGCCACCACCGATGCAGGCTCGAACGCCAGGGCCAGGATGTCGCCTTCGATCACTTCAACCGGCAGCAGCTCCTGAAACATCGAGTTCTGCCCATTGAGGTACTCGCGGCAGCGCTCGACCATCGCCGCCGAGTTGTCCACCGCAATCACCTTGCAGCCTTCAGTGCGCACATGGCGGCGCAGCGCCTGGGTGACCGCGCCCAGCGAACAGCCCAGGTCGTACAGCACGCTATCGGGCTGGGCGAACTGGGCGGCGAGCACGCCGAGGTTCTCGACAATGGTCGGGTAGCCGGGCACCGAGCGTTTGATCATGTCCGGGAACACCCGCACAACGTCTTCGTTGAAGGCGAAGTCCGGCACCTGGGTCAGGGGCTGGGCGAAAATACGGTCGGGTTCTTTGCTCACGGCGGTTCCGGCGGTGGAATTTTCAAAAGGGGCGGCATTTTAGCCAAGTTGGCGCCGGGATGCGCGGTCTGTCTGATAAACCGTTCAGCGTCTGTCCTGGCTGAATGTCGAAGCGGCGATGCCCCATTGGCCCAGCCAGTAACTGAGGATGATCAGGTAGGGCGCTGCGGTGAACGGCAATACGAAGCGGTCGATGCCAATCAGGCTATCCGATATCACAAACGCCAGCGCCCCGGCGGCGGCCAGCCCGGCCGAGCGTTTCGGTACGCTGCTGCCCAGGCGGGCCAGGGCACGCCAGAGCATGGCGCTGATGGCCAGGGCATAGACACTCACTGGCACCAGCAAATCGCCCAGGCCCTGACTGGCCATGACACTCAACAAACTGCCACCGGCAAGCAGCGCCAGGATCAATGCCGGCACGGCTGCGCGGCGACAGTCCACCAGATAGGCCTTGAGATAGGCCAGGTGGGCGACCAAAAACGCCCCGAGGCCAAATACAAACAGGTCCTGTGGCCAGGCCAGCAGAATGTCACCCAGCAGGGAAAACCCCAGGCCGATGCTGATCCAGCGCCGATAGGTGCTTGCAGGCCCGCTGTGCAGCCAGCCGAGTAACGCCAGTACCGGAATGGGCTTGGTCAGCAGGCACAGCAACATGGCGTGCGTGCTGACGCCATAGAGGTAGGTGGCAGCACCCATGATTGCAAGGATCAGCCACGCCATATCAGTTGACCGTAATCGGGCAGTCGAACACCTGTGCCGGCTCGGCTTCGGGTTCCCACGGTTGTTGAGAGGTCAGGCGCAGACGCCCGCTGCCAGGGGCAAATACCTGAAAGCGCCAGGTCGATTGACCGCCGCTGCCCAGTAACTGGCCATTGTCGCTGCTGGTGTAGACCTCCGGGCCCAGGCTGCGCAGCACGCCGCCTGCAGAGTCCTGAATGGCCCAGCGGTAGCCGGTGGTGGGGTTGCTGGGCAGGGAGACGATCAGCTGCTGGCCCACATGCAGTTGCTGGGGGCAGTCACTTTGATCTTCGAGGGTAACGTTGTGTGCAGGCTGTTGGGCACAGGCCGTCAGCAGGCTGAGGCCGAGCAGGGGAATAAGGCGTACTGGGGGCATTGAAGGCTCCGGTCGGGCAAACACAATGGCGCAGCATAACCCATGACGGGCGCTGTGCCATTTGTCCTCGGCCGGCTAGAAAGACGCATGGGGCGGGCTGATGCTGAAGTCGCCGCACATCTCCATGCTGTTGCCGTTGTGGTCCAGCCCTTCCATGGTGAATAGCCGGGCGCTGTAGCAGCTCTCGACCACGCTCAGGTGCAGGCTGCCGACATCGGCCTGGTTCAAGTGATAAACCTGGCGCCCGTCGATTTCAACGCACTCGATGTAGGACATGGATAGGATGGGGCCGTGCTCGTCTTTTTTGTACAGGTAGATGCCCGACTGGATATTGATATCCAGCGTGAAGGCCACCGCACGATAAGCGGTTGAGCCAAAGTCATCGAACTCGCCGGTAA
Source organism: Pseudomonas fragi (assembly GCF_002269505.1). Classification (GTDB taxonomy): domain Bacteria; phylum Pseudomonadota; class Gammaproteobacteria; order Pseudomonadales; family Pseudomonadaceae; genus Aquipseudomonas; species Aquipseudomonas fragi_D. The sequence goes on from NZ_NQKQ01000005.1 coordinate 178,557, forward strand.
TGACGATTTTCTTTTGGCTGCTGGCAAAGGTCATTTCCTGCGCGGTAAACGCGGGTCGGTCCAGCAGATCTGCCTTGAGTTCGCCCCGGGTTCTGGGATTGAAGATTTTTTGTCCTGACTCCTTGAGCCTCAGGACATCCGGGTTCTCATATACAGGATGATGAAGTGCCATATTCTTTTCCTGCATTATTTTTGTGGGAATTGGCTCTATTAAGGATGGGAAATGAACAATCGTCTACTGTCATAAATGACAGTAGACCTGTCTAGTTCGCGACTTACGCGGTTTTTTGGATCCAATGTTTGGGTGTTGATACAGGCAGCCCGACTTGCCTGTTTGCCTGCAGTGATGCGATCGCAGGCAAGTCGGGGCCTACAAACAGTTTTAAAACAGCACCTTGGCCACATCGGTAAAGCGCTTGGCGAAGTGTACGGTGATGCCTTCTTTCAGATATTCGGGCAGTTCTTCGAAATGGCCGCGGTTCGGTTCGGGCAGAATCAGTTCGTTGATTTTCTGTCTGCGTGCGGCAATTACTTTTTCGCGCACGCCGCCAATCGGCAACACATGCCCGGTCAGGGTCAATTCGCCGGTCATGGCGATGCCTTTTTTCGGCGGCTGATTGCGTGCCAGGGACAGCAGGGCACTGGCCATGGTTACGCCCGCGCTTGGGCCGTCTTTGGGCGTGGCGCCTTCAGGTACATGCAGGTGGACAAAGGCTTCATCGAAGAACTTGGGATCGCCGCCAAACTGCTTAAGGTTGGAGCTGATATAGCTGTAGGCAATTTCAGCCGACTCTTTCATGACTTCGCCCAGTTGCCCGGTCAGCTTGAAGCCGCGATTGAGGGTGTGAATGCGGGTTGCCTCGATCGGCAACGTTGCTCCCCCCATGCTGGTCCAGGCCAGGCCGGTAATGACCCCGGTACCGCTGATTACCTGCTCGTTACGGAACACCGGCATGCCCAGTGAGGCTTCAAGGTCTTTGGGGCCGATCTTGATCACGGCTTTGGGGTCGGCAAGCAACTTTACCACGGCCTTGCGTACCAGTTTGCCCAGTTGTTTTTCCAGCTGGCGTACCCCGGCTTCGCGGGCATAACCGTCAATCACGGCGCGCAGGGCGCTGTCGCTGATGCTCAGTTTGTCTTTGGCCACGCCGGCTTTTTCCAGCTGCTTGGGCCACAGGTGACGCTTGGCGATCGCGACTTTCTCTTCAGTGATGTAACCCGAGAGTCGAATCACTTCCATACGGTCAAGCAACGGGCCAGGGATCGAGTCCAGGGTGTTGGCAGTACATACAAACAGCACTTTGGACAGGTCCAGGCGCAGGTCCAGGTAATGGTCGAGGAAGTCGACGTTCTGCTCAGGGTCGAGGGTTTCAAGCAAGGCCGAGGCGGGGTCGCCCTGGAAGCTCTGGCCCATCTTGTCGATCTCGTCGAGCATGATCACCGGGTTCATCACTTCAACATCTTTAAGTGCCTGCACCAGCTTGCCCGGCTGGGCGCCAATGTAGGTGCGGCGATGGCCCTTGATCTCGGCCTCGTCGCGCATGCCGCCGACGCTGAAACGGTAGAACGGACGGCCCAGGGACTCGGCAATCGACTTGCCGATACTGGTTTTACCCACACCCGGCGGGCCGACCAGCAGCACAATTGAACCGCTGACCGAGCCTTTGTAGGCCCCCACGGCGAGGAATTCGAGGATGCGCTCTTTAATGTCATCGAGCCCCGCATGGTGAGCGTCGAGCACCTTGCGCGCGTGCTTGAGGTCAAGTTTGTCCTGCCCCAGCACGCCCCATGGCAGCGCCGAGGCCCAGTCCAGGTAATTGCGGGTGACGGCGTATTCCGGAGATCCGGTTTCCAGGATCGACAGTTTGTTGAGCTCGTCATCGATGCGCTTTTGCGCCTGGGCCGGCAGCGTTTTGCCTTCAAGGCGCTGCTTGAACTGTTCGATATCGGCGCTGCGGTCATCCTTGGTCAGTCCAAGTTCCTGCTGGATTACCTTGAGCTGCTCTTTGAGGAAGAACTCGCGCTGATGTTCGCCGATCTTGAGGTTAACTTCGGCTGAAATTTCTTTTTGCAGCCGCGCGACCTCAACCTCCTTGCGCAGCATGGGCAGGACTTTTTCCATGCGCTTGAGCATCGGCACGCAATCGAGCACCTGCTGCAGCTCGTTGCCTGTGGCCGATGTCAGGGCTGCCGCGAAATCGGTCAGCGGCGATGGATCATTTGGGCTAAAACGATTGAGGTAGTTTTTCAGCTCTTCGCTGTACAGCGGGTTGAGTGGCAGCAACTCCTTGATCGCATTGATCAGGGCCATGCCGTAGGCCTTCACCTCATCGGTGGGCTCTTTGGGCTGCTGCGGGTATTCGACCTCAACCAGATACGGCGGGCGGTGATGCTTGAGCCACATGCTGATACGCACGCGGCTCAGGCCCTGGGCCACGAACTGCAGTTTGCCGTTTTCGCGGCTGGCGTGATGCACTTTTACCAGCGTGCCGTATTCAGGAAGGCTTTTGGTATCGAAATGACGAGGGTCATCAGGTGGCGTGTCGACAAAAAACAGCGCCAGGGAATGATGAGGGGATTTGCTGACCAGTTCCAGGGTCTCGGCCCAAGGCTCTTCATTGACGATGACCGGCAGTACTTGCGCCGGGAAGAACGGCCGATTGTGTATCGGGATGATGTAAACCTTGTCCGGCAAGTTCTGCTCAGGCAACGCCAATTCAGTCCCTCCAGAATGGGGTTGATGTACGGATTCGGTATGTTCTACATCGGTGTACTCGGTTGTATTGTCCGGAAACTCTTGCTGGTCGCTCATGGGGCACCTGCGCAATTGGGTATGAGGATTAGATGGGGCGTGGTGCCAGTGGTTTCAATGGTGAAGAGACTTTCATCCTGAATTGCCCTGGGAGGGGCGTTGTGCGGATTATTTAGAGGCGAATTGCAAACCTTGATCGCCAATAACTTGACTGTAGACGCCCAACATTTATTAGGTGATCTTCTGTTGTGCGGACGCGGAACAGCGAAAAATAAAAAGACGGATCAGAAAGTCATTTATTTGACTTTCGTCAGGATGCAGAGGGAACGCTTATGTGGAAGTTGGCATTCACTCAACGGATTGAGGATGCAGCATGAAGCTGCGTAACAGTTTTCAGGCGCGTATCAGCCTGTTTCTTGCCTTGCTCCTGCTGCTGGTAATAGGTGCGGTGTACTTCGCCGTTAAAGCCGTAACCATTACCGTGGCCAGCGACCAGGCGCAAGAGCAGCTCAAAACCGGCACCCGGGTATTTGAGCGCTTTATGGAGTTGCGCTGGCGCCGTATCCAGTACGGCCTCAACTGGCTGACCAATGACTCGGATTTTCGTGAGGCGACGATCAATGGCAGCCCTTCGCTTATAGAGCACGCCCTGCGGGAGTTCGAGTCGAGCCTGCATGGCAGTGAGCTGTTTGTGCTGGACCTGGACGGCAATATCATTACCAGCACCCTCAAGGGCCTGCCCCCCGGGCAGGAGTTCCCTTATGCCAAGGCACTGCGGCTGGCCCGTCGCAACACGCAAACCATGGTCATCGGCATCCTTGCGGGGCGCCCCTACATGCTGGTGCAAGGGGTGGTGCTGGGGCCTTTGCCAGTAGTGCGCGTGGTCTCGGGGATGCCGATGGACGACGTGTTTGCCCATGAATTGAGCTCGCTGAGCAACCTTGAAGTGTCGTTCATGACGGTCAAGCCAGGCGAAAGCGGCATACTGAGCAGCACCCAGCCGGACTTTATGAGCGCCAGCATCGTCGAATTCGTGCAGGAGCACACACCGGGCGCGGCGATCCACTTCAGCGAATTCCACGGCCAGCGCTTTCTGGGCCAGATGCTGCAACTGGCCAACTCCGGCGACCCGGACAACGGGCAGGTAATGGCGGTGTTGCAAAGCCCGCTGGATCAGACGATGCAGGCATTCAACTCACTGGACCGCAAGTTTCTATGGATCTCCGTGGGGGCATTGCTGGCGTCATTACTCGGTGCATTGTGGCTGGCGCGGGCAGTTTCGCGCCCGGTCAGCCTGTTGGCGGAGGCAGCGCAGCGCATTGGCCGGGGCAACTATGAAACGAGGGTGGAGCTAACACGCAGGGACGAACTGGGATTTCTCGCCCGGGCGATCAACGCCATGCAAAGCGGGATTGCCGTGCGCGAGCAGCAACTGGCGCATAACGCCTTGCACGACCCGCTTACCGGCTTGCCCAACCGTGCCCTGGCCATGGAGCGCCTGGGCAGCGCGATCAGCGCAAGGCGCAGTGTGGTGTTGATTTACCTGGGGATCGAAAACTATCGTGTGATCAATGAAGGCTTCGGCCCCGAGGGTGTGGAGCTGATCATGCGCGAATCCGCCCGCGTGATGCTCGACGCCTTGCGTGAACGGGATACGGCGGCACGCATCACTGGCAACGAGTTCTTGTTACTGCTTGAAAGCACCCAGATCGATGTGGGTGTGGCGATGGCGGATAGGTTGTATGCATTGCTCAAGCGTCCGCTGAGCATCGATGGGCATGAGGTGGCGCTGGAGGTCTGCATGGGCATTGCGATCTACCCGCTCAATGGGCAGAGCGCCGAAGAGCTGATCAACCGCGCAGCGATTGCACGCCGCGATGCCGCCGCTTTGCCAGGTTATTTACAGGTGTACCAGCAGGATCGAGACCTGGCCCATCAACGGCAAATTCAGCTGATCAGGGACTTGCGCAGTGCCGCCAGCGAAGGCCAGTTGCAATTGTATTACCAGCCCAAAATGGATATCCGCAGTGGCCATGTGCGCCAGGCTGAAGCGCTGTTGCGCTGGCAACACCCGGAACTGGGCATGGTCTCACCGGCGGAATTTATCCCGCTGGCTGAGCGCACTGGCAGCATGTTCCTGCTGACGGGCTGGGTCATCGAGGAAGGTATTCGCCAGTTGGCCGAGTGGAACCGCAAGGGCCTGTATCTGCAGCTTTCGCTGAATATTTCGGCGGAGGATTTGCACGGTGAAACGCTGTTGATGACAGTCGAACGCCTACTCAAACGTTATCAGTTGTCGGCCGAGCAACTGATATTCGAAATCACCGAAAGCACGGCCATGCGCGACCCCGAACATTCGCTCAGCGTGCTCGAAAAGCTGCGTGATGGCGGCATCAGCTTGTCGGTGGATGACTTCGGCACCGGTTATTCGTCGCTGGCGCACCTTAAGCGCTTGCCGGTGCAGGAGCTGAAAATCGATCAGTCGTTTATCCGCAACCTCGACGAGACCAGCGAAGACGCGGTGATCGTGCGCTCAACCATCGAAATGAGCCACAACCTGGGGCTCAAGGTGGTGGCTGAAGGCGTGGAGTATCAACATACCCTCGAACTGCTGGAGCGTTGGCACTGTGATACGGCCCAGGGCTATCTGATCAGTCGGCCCATGGATGCCGTGGCGTTCGAGGCCTGGACGTCGAAGTTTCGGGCTGTTGTCTGAGGCACATAAACGGTGGCTATCCACAGATAGCCGCCGTTTTCAATGGCAGCTTAACCACTTGCTCATAGGGTTGAACCTCATTAAACCCTTACTGGTGTGTTAACGCCAAATGACTAGCTCGATATTTCCTTTGTCGATCATACCGTCTTGTTGATCGGCTCTGCTGTGCTGGTCCAATTGTCTGTTGAGGTCGGGGCGACTCAGGATTTCTCGGGCCAGCGATACATTCAAATCATCACCTGCACGGCCGCTCATGGGTTTGTTGGCCATCTCGCGAATACTGTTTTGCGTGATAAAGCCCGGCTTGTTTTTATCTTCGAAGGCATCCCAGTTGTTTAGCAGGCCCTTGGCAAGTTGTTTGTCGTCCATGCCTGCAGGGTGACTGGAGAGTGGCCCCTGCTCTGGAAAATTCTGCCTGTTATCGAAGTTCAAAGCTTGCATGTTGGAGGCTCCACCGAACGCCGGATTACCCATCATAGAGCTTATAAAACTCTTGAATTGTTCGAACATGTTTGACAGGAAACTGCTTTGGAAATTGTTGTTGCCATTGTTGCCATTGTTGGCATTGTTGTATTGCTCATACTGAGCGGGGGAAGGGGCGCTTCCAAACGGGATGGTGTTGTTGAACGACGGTGATTGCCCCTGATTCAGCGTCATGAACGGTAGGGGCTTTGTGTTGGTATTCCAGGCCCCGGAATTTCCACTATGCCAACTGCTATTTATTCCGTGGATAGATGATGTCATCGGTTATCTCCAATAGATTTCAAGGGTGTGACGCGCAATCCAGATGAGGTGCACTGACAATAAGTGCTGACTTCAAGCATCCGGCAAGGTCACTCGGTTGTGTGTGGCGCCGGAGCCGATTTAAGTTCAGTGTCTGCCAGTGAAGGCGGGTTTAAGTTATGTCACCGGTTAACTCGAAACCTTCCCTTGTTGATCTGAAGACCACAAAAAAAGGCGGCTATCTCTCGATAGCCGCCTTTTTCAGTACCCGCTGTAAAGCTTACTCAGCGAGTTTGAACGCCATGACATAGTCACCTTTTTTAGTGCCCAGACCGCCATGACCGCCCGCCATGACCAGCACGTATTGGGTGCCGTCCTTGCCGGTGTAGGTCATTGGAGTGGTCTGGCCGCCAGCAGGCAGGCGACCTTCCCACAGTACTTTACCGTTGCTTACGTCGTAAGCACGCAGGTACTGGTCAAGGGTACCGCTCAGGAAGGCCACACCACCTGCGGTGGTGAAGGTCCCGCCCAGGCTTGGAACACCCATGGACAACGGGATCGGAACCGGCGAGCTGTCACGCACGGTACCGTTTTTGTGTTTCCAGATCACTTCGTTGTTGGTCAGGTCGACTGCAGCAACATAACCCCACGCCGGTGCCTGGCAAGGCAGGCCCAGTGGCGACAACAGTGGCTCCAGAATCACGCCGTAAGGTGCGCCTTTGTTCGGTTGAACGCCGGAGGTTTCGCCTTTGCGCGGGCCCATTGCAGCCACGTCGGCCTGCGGAACCAGCTTGGAGGTGAACGCCATGTAGCTCGGGTTCAGGAAGGCAATCTGGCGAACCGGGTCAACCGAGATGCCGCCCCAGTCGAACACGCCGAAGTTGCCTGGATAAACGATCGAACCTTGCAGCGATGGCGGGGTGTACATGCCGTCATAACGCAGGGATTTGAAGTTGATCCGGCACAGCATCTGGTCGAATGGAGTCACGCCCCACATGTCACGCTCGGTCAGTACCGGCGGGATCATGTTCAGGTCCGAACGAGGCTGTGTCGGTGCAGTGTGGTCACCTTCTACAGCGCCGCCCGGGGCAGGGATCTCGGTGATCGGCACAATGGCTTCGCCAGTGCGACGGTCCATGACGTAGATGCTGCCTTGTTTGGTGGAAGCCAGCAGGGCCGGTTTCACGCCATCGGCGGTTTTCAGGTCCATCAGGGTTGGTTGACCACCTACGTCCATGTCCCACAGGTCATGGTGAGTAAGCGGACGGTACCAGCGGACTTTACCGGTGTTGATGTCCAGGGCGGTGATGCCAGCGGCATAACGTTCGGAATCTTCGGTACGGTCGCCGCCAAATTGGTCAGGGGTCTGGTTACCCATCGGCAGGTACAGCATGCCGAGGTCTTCGTCGACAGCGAACATCGACCACATGTTGGGCGAGTTACGGGTGTAGGTTTCGCCTTCAGCAATCGGAGTGGTTTTCTCCGGGTTGCCGCTGTCCCAGTTCCAGACCAGCTTGCCGGTACGTACGTCGTACGCACGGATCACGCCCGACGGCTCGTCGTTGGAAATGTTGTCGGTCACGTGGCCGCCAATCACGACCAGATCTTTGGTCACGGCAGGTGGCGAAGTGGAGTAGTAACCACCCGGTGCAAAGTTGCCGATGTTGTGACGCAGGTCTACCGCACCATTGGTACCGAAGTCTTCGCACACTTTACCGGTGTCGGCGTTCAGGGCGATCAGACGGGTGTCGGCAGTCGGCAGGAACAGGCGACGCGGGCACGAGTTGCTGGATGTGGCAGCAGCAGGCTCGGCAGCGCTTTGTTCAGTGCTGGCTTTGGCGTAGGCATTTTCGTCGTGATAAGTCACGCCGCGGCAGGTCATGTGTGCCCAGCCTTTGAAGTTTTCAGCGTTCTGAGTGCTGATCTTCGGATCGTAACGCCAGATTTCCTTGCCGGTGTCCGGGTCAAGGGCAATTACCTGGCTGTGTGGAGTACACACATACAGCATGCCGTTGACTTTCAGCGGGGTGTTCTCGGCGGTTGTTTCGCCGGGATCGCCTTCACCTGGCATGTCACCGGTGCGGAATGTCCAGGCTGGAACCAGCTTGTGGGCATTCTCAGGGGTGATTTCTTTCAGCGGCGAGTAACGGTCACCAAAAGCGGTGCGGCCGTAGGACTGCCAGTCGCCATCGGGCATGGCCGGTGCGGCGTTGGTCATGCCGGGTACGGCATCACGATCCAGTTGGCCTTTGATTTCACCCGGGCTGGTGAATTGGCTGGCCAGTGCAGCAGCACCTGCCAGAACCACGGCAACGCTCAGTGCGCCGGTAGCCAAAGGTGCCGACTGACCGCGCAGAACCGGACGACGGAACCATGGCAGCAGCAGGACGATACCGATGGCGAACCACATGGCCAGGCGCGGCACCAGTTGCCACCAGTCCAGACCGACTTCCATCAGTGCCCATACGGTGCTGGCGAACAGCGTCAGCGCGTATAGAGCCAGTGCGGCGCGGCGACCGGCAATCAGCAGCGCGCCCGACAAGCCAAAACCGATACCGGCCAGTAGGTAGTACCACGACCCGCCCAGCGTGACCAGTTTGATACCCCCGGCCAACATGGCCAGGCCCATTAGCAGCAGCAAGATACCGAGGAGGCTCGGTAGCAGGCGGCTTCGACTGAAAGCACCTTCAGTGCTCATAGTGTGGTTCTCCGTTACGTTAGAGGTGTTCCCGCGAGAGTGGGTCTTTAAGGGACGAACTGGCACGGGAGTGAATCAGCTAAATAGGTTCTTGAATGCAACCTTCAAGGTTGCCGTTGCAGTCCGTTTGTCAGAACGAACTTTGAATTTTCAGACCGCCAATCAGTGCGTCATCCAGCTGGCTGACGCCGCCCGGGTGACGGATGTATTGCAGGTTCGGTCGAACGGTCAGCCAGTTGGTCACGTGGACGCCGTAGTACAGCTCGGCGCTGTATTCAGTGTCCTGGGGAGGCAGGTAGTCCGGGTTGTCGAAATCGTAGATGGCGCGGGCCTGGTTGGTGGCCTGGGCGTTTTTGCGATAAGCCGGGTTGACGTGTACGCGGGCCATTGCAAAACCGATGTCGTCTTTTGGTCGTGCATCGAACACGCCTTTATAGACGACGCCCGCCTGGACATAGTTGTCCACGGCGTTGGTTTTCTTGTCGTGCATAGTGGCGTTGGCGAACACACTCAAGCCCCTCGACTGATCGCTGGCGCGGGTTGTGAGCTGCTGTTGCACACCCAGCCACATCCCGTGTTTGCTCGAACTGCTGCGATACGCTTCACCAGTCAAGGCCGCTGGCTGGCCGTTGGCATCTTTGTAAGCATCGGTTGCCTTGGCATTACTGTAGTAGTAACCCGCGCGGTATTCCCCTGGCAGGCCATTAACTTTTGGCGTCCATACCAGTTCGATCGGCAGCACCGCGCCCTGGGTGCCGCTGCCGCTGAGCTTGAAGCCGTTGCCGCGATCCAGGTTGGACGGGTTTTGCTCATAGGCGCCGACCTGTGCGTACAGCTCGGGGGTCAGGTGATACTTGACCCGCAGGGCCCACTGGCTGACGGGCCAGTTGTACCAGATGCTGCCCGCCCAGTTACCGACCTGCGAGCCGCAGAACGCCAGGTTCTGGAAGTCGCAAGGGAACGAGTTGAAATCCTCGCCCTGGCCAAAACGGCCGACTTTGATGTCGAGCTTCTGGTCAAAGAACTTCTGCTGGTACCACATTTGCGTCAGGCGCGTGGTCTGGCCACGGCCCCAGACTTCCTGGGCCGAAGTGAAACCGCCCACCCGCGGATCGTTGATGCGATCGTTGCTGATGTTGTTACCGCTGCGGTGGGTAATGGTCAGCTGAAATTCAGCGTCGTCCCAGCCCAGGATTTTTTGCAGGTCCAGGTGCGTGCCCAGGCCGAACTGGTCGCTGTAGCGCGCGGTGCGGTCATGGTCATAGCCGCCGTGCAGGTTGGAGCCGACTTCGCCTACATAGTCGAGGGAAAAGGAGTAACCCTGCTTTTCCAGTTCGCTACGGGTACCACCCCAATCGCCGAGCATCCATTTGGAGTCGGCGTCAAAAGCAGGGGCCGCCTGTACGCATGTAGCCAGGCCCAGAGCGGTAATGCCGCCGATCAACGCCAGGGCTTTTTGCCCGGCAACAGGAAGCATCGCGCTGTGTTTGCGCATATTCAGGAATGTGGACATAGGTCGAGATGCGAGTCTTTATAGGTATGGCTGTGGCAGTGGGTAGCGCTGTCTTTGGAGGCAGGGCTGACACTTCAGAATTGAGGGCAGAATGAATCGTTTCAGCCCTCTATGCGGAAATGATAAAGCCCCGAAACGTTTAGAAACAGCACTTTAAGTGACATGGATCATTTCTGATTCAGTAACAGTGTGCTGCGACGGTTCGTCCCAGGGCTCTTTTGTCGCGCCCCACCTTGGTTGCAGGCCGCGTATTTACTGCTGTGCAGCTTAGAACGTGGTGCGCAGGCCGACCTCGATGCCACGCCCTGGCGCGGGGGCGATGTCACGCAAAATAGAGCTGGCATAACGCACGGTCTGGTTGGTCAGGTTGTCGCCTTTGACGAAAGCCAGCCACTGGCTGCTGCCCACATCGAAGTGATAACCGGCGCTGGCGCCCAAGGTTGTGTAGCCATCGGTGCCCGATTCGTTGGCCGGCACACGGCCCTGATTGCTGGCGTGCTCGACGTCGATTCGGGCTTGCCAGCGGTCCAGTTCCCACAGCAGGCCACTGCTCAGTCGCAGGGGGGCGATGCGAGGCAAGGCTTCGCCCGTGTCGAGGTTGGTGGCGCGGGTGTAGTCGCCGGACAATTCCAGGGCAAATTTACCGTAGGCGTTTTCGCCGAGCTTCCAGTGATCCTTGGCTTCAAAGCCAGTGAAGCGCGCCCGAACCCCGGAATAGGTGTATTCAGGAATGCCGTCGGCGTCCGGTTCACCTTCGTCGTTCAGCGTACGACCAGTGCCCAGCAGGCCGATGTAATTGGAGAAGTGGCTGTAGAAAACGCCAACGCTGCCCTTGTGGGTGCCATTGTCAAAGCGCAGGGCCAGGTCGCTGGATACGGCTTTTTCCTTCGACAGATTGGCGTTGCCCACTTCATAGGTGCCGGTCGCGACGTGAGCGCCATTGGCGTACAGCTCGTAGAACGTCGGGGCACGTTCTGTGTAGCCCAGGGTGGCAGCCAGCGACCAGATCGGGGTGAGGGTGAACACGGCACCTGAAGACAGGCTGCCTGCGGTGAAGCTTTTGGAGCGGTCGGCCGCGGCAAAGCGTTCGTTGCCCTTGGCATCCGGGTCGACCACGGTGCGTTCAAGACGCCCGCCGAGGCTGAGCTTGAGGCGTTCAGTGGCTTGCAGCTCTTCGAGCACAAACACCGCACCGCTATTAGTGTCGGTTTGCGGCACAAAGGCCTCTTCGCCCAGAGCGGAAAACTCGTTGCGGTTGACCTGGGCGCCGATCACGCCTTCAACCGGGCCGATCGGCACATGGCGCGCTTCGACGCGAGCTTCGTAACCCTTGTTCTTGAACGTGGTGCCGACTTCGCCGCCCTCTATTTCGCGGTGTTCGTAATCGGTGTAGCCGGCGTCTACTTTCAGCGAGCTGAACGGGCCTTGCAGGTTGCGGATTTCGGAGGCGAAGGCGTAGTGATCCTGCTTCATGCGGATGCGTACATCCTGCTCCGCCGGTGAGCCGTAATTGGCGTCGTAAGTGCTGTACGACAAGCCTGCGTAGCCATCCTCCCATGTGTAGGAACCGCCCACGGCACCGCCGTCCTGGCGGCCATTACTGTTGCCCAGGCGGCCTTTTTTCTGGTCAGCGTCTTCGCTTTCCGGGGCATGGCGGCTACGGGCATAACCCGGGATTTTCAGGTCATTGAACTCGCGGGCGTTGGCATCCAGATGCAGCGCGAAGGTGCCATCACCGGCTTCCAGTTTGCCAGCGCTGCTGCGCGTGGTGTTGGCGCCGCCGTAGCGCAGTTCGCCTGCACCCTGGATACCTTCGATGGCTTCGGTGGGGATGCGGTTGTCGAACGTATTGACCACGCCGCCGATGGCGTTGCCGCCGTACAACAGGGCCGCCGGGCCACGGACGATTTCGATGCGCTGAACATTGACCGGGTCCAGCGGCACCGCGTGATCGTATGACAGCGATGAAGCATCCAGCGCTCCCACACCGTTACGCAGGATGCGAATACGGTCGCCATCCAGGCCGCGAATGATCGGTCGGCTGGCGCCCGGGCCGAAGTAGGACGAAGACACGCCCGGCTGTTTATTGAGGGTTTCGCCCAGGCTGCCTTGCTGTTGCAGGGTCAGGTCGTCGCCTTCCAGAACCGTGGTCGGCGCAGCCAGCTGGCTGTTGCCCAAGGGGTTGCCGGTGATGACTTGCGGTTGCAGCTCCAGAGCATAGGCAGGGGAGGCGAGCAATAGTGCGGTGGCGAGCGGAGTTAGACGAAGGCGTCGCAGGTGACGCGGGAAAGCAGGGGAGGACATTGCAAGTTCCTTGGCAAGGTGACGGCAGAAAGCGGCGCTGAGCGCTCTTTGAGTGGCATGTTATGGTTACAATATAACATCACTTTAATCTGTCCAAGCGGAACTTTCATTCGGGGCTCCGGTCACGGCTAGACTTGCTGCATAGCGAATGCACTTCCCCCTGAGCAGGTGCTCGGCTAAGGTGCGCGGCTTTCTCTCTTCTGCTTTAAAGGCCCGGCATGACTGAACCCAACAACAACCCATTGCACGGCGTGACGCTGGAACAGATCCTCACTGCGCTGGTAGCGCACTACGAGTGGGCAGGGCTGGCCGAGCGTATTGATATTCGCTGCTTCAAGAGCGACCCGAGCATCAAGTCGAGTTTGACGTTCTTGCGTAAAACCCCTTGGGCGCGGGAAAAGGTCGAAAAGCTCTACGTGAAATACGCCCGTACCAAACGCGAGCTGTGATCGGCGCATGAGGGTGTTGTCCAGGCACAGGCTTTGTCTGCTGCTGGCGATCCTGGGCTGGAGTGGCCTGGGGATTCAGCTTGAGCTGGTTCTGCTCGCCCGCTGGGAGAGCGGCGCGAGTGTGGTGGGCGGATTGCTGAGCTACTTCAGCTTTTTCACTATTTTGACCAATACTCTGGCCGCCTGCGTGCTGACTTATGCGGCGGATAACCGCACGTCAAAGGGCAAGACGTTTTTCTTGCAGCCGTGGGTCAGCAGCGGTATTGCCGTGAGCATTGTCGTCGTGGGTGCGGCATACAGCCTGCTGCTGCGCCAGCTCTGGCAACCCGAAGGCCTGCAGTGGCTGGCCAATGAAATACTGCATGATGTAATGCCGGTGCTGTTTACGCTGTACTGGTGGTTTTGCGTGCCCAAGGGATTGTTGCGCGTGAGGCATATCGGGCTTTGGGTGCTGTATCCGTTGCTGTATTTCGCCTACATCCTGTTGCGCGGGCACTTGCTGGGTGTGTACCCGTATCCGTTTGTCGATGTCGAAAAACTGGGCTATGCGCTGACGTTTATCAATGCTGGGGGGATTCTGGCGGGGTTTGTGGCGGTGGCGCTGGTGGTGGTGGCGGTGGATCGCTACAGGGGGAGCGTGCGTAGTCGCTGACGAGCAGCGCGAGGCTGCGATTGAAGCCGATTTTGCGGCGGCTTCAAGAAAACGGGTTGCTCCGCAACCCTTCGCAGCCTTCGGCAGCGACTACCTATTCCTCTGAACCCTCCAGGCGCCAGTAGCCCACAGCTTTGACGAACTCTTCGTTCAAACCATGGGTGTCCAGCAGCACTCGGCGCACTTTGCGCGACAGCGCACTTTCGGTAGCAACCCAGGCATACAGCTGACCTTCGGGAAGGCTCAATGCTTCGACGGTCTTGAGCAGGTCTTCGCCCGGCACATCACGGTGCACCCAGATCACGTCAATCGCTGCGGCGCTGTGCAAGGGTTGTTCTTCCTGCGCGTTTTCAACCTCGATAACCACCAGGGCCCGACGGTTGGCAGGCAGTTCCTCAAGGCGGCGGGCAATGGCCGGTAGCGCCGTTTCGTCACCGATCAGCAGGTAGCTGTCGAAGATGTCCGGCACTACCATCGAGCCCCGCGGCCCGCCGATATGCAGGTATTGGCCGGGCGCGGCCTGGGCGGCCCAGGTGGCGGCAGGGCCGTCACCGTGCAAAACGAAATCGATATCCAGCTCAAAGGTGTTCAAGTCAAAGCGGCGCGGAGTGTAGTCGCGCATCGGCGGCATGTTGCCCTTTTGCCCGGCGCTCAGCTCCAGAGTCTCCAGCGCGGCCTGTTCTTCAGCAGTTTGCGGAAAAAACAGCTTTACGTGATCGTCACTGCCAAGGCTGATAAACCCTGCCAGTTGCGGGCCGCCGACGGTTATGCGGCGCATGCGCGGGGTCAGGTCGACCACGCGCAGCACTTCGAGTTTACGACGTTTGATTTCATGCATGACCCGATGGATGGTCTGTGGGCTGGCAGCATTCATTCAGCGTTCTCCTGCGCAGGCTGGGCAGATACAGGGCCATCGACGATGGCTTTGGCGGTGTTGTTGAGCAAGTCGCGTACCCGCAGGATTTCTGCCGGGCTCCAGCGACCGTGGTGCATTTGCAGGGCATGGCGCAGGTTGTGCACGGCCTCGTGAATCTCGGCCGGACGATCATGGCCACGCAGTGAGCGCTTGCTCACATCGATGCGCATGCGCACACCGTCCAGCGCCACGGCCTGGTCACTGAGAAATTGACGACCGACTTCGGTCACGGTGTAGCGCTTTTTCCCGCCTTCTGCGTCGCCCTGGATCAGTTCGCTTTCTTCAAGGAAGGTCAGGGTCGGGTAAATCACACCGGGGCTGGGGCTATAGGCGCCGTCAAACAGGCCTTCGATCTGGCGGATCAGGTCGTAGCCGTGGCAAGGCTGTTCGGTGATCAGTGCCAACAGCAGTAATTTCAAATCGCCCGGGGCAAAAACCCGGGGTCCGCGGCCACCGCGTTCACGACCGGGACGTTTTTCGAAGCCGTCTTGACCCGCGCCATGTTCGCGGTGATGGGGATGATGGTCTCTCATTGTCTTTTCGCTCTTTCATTAAGTTAGACATAACTTAAGATATATCTTAAGAAATGTAAAAACCCAGTCGACGAACGGTAATGATTCTCAATAGTCAACACTGGCTGTGGGAGCGGGCTTGCTATTTTGCTGCGGTTTGTACCGGCGCTGGTGCCTGGCACAAGGTGTTGGTGCCCGGTTGCAGGTAGGGAGTAAGGATGGGTGCCATGCCCTTAAGCACTTGCACCGGCAGTGCAGAGGTGAATTTGAAGGCTTCGGCCGAGCGCCCCGGAACGAACGCGGTCAAGGTGCCGAAGTGATGTTCGCCGATATAAAACACGAAAGTAGCTGTGCGATTGATCGACTTGGAACTCAGTATCCGCCCACCGGCCCCCATGTTTTCGATACGGTTGTCGCCGGTGCCGGTCTTGCCGCCCATGGCCAGCGGTGTGCCGTCTTCGAGCTTGAAGCTGCCCGACACCCGCCGCGCCGTGCCGGCATCCACCACTTGTGACAGGGCTTCGCGCAGGGCCGTGGCGACTTCGCTGGGCATGACCCGCACGCCAGCGTCGGGGTCGTTGATCAGGCGGGTTTCATAGGGGGTATCAGCGGCGAAATTCAAGGTATCAATGCGCAACACCGGCAAACGTACGCCATCGTTGAGGATAATGCCCATCAACTCGGAGAGAGCTGCCGGGCGATCCCCCGAGCTACCAAGGGCGGTCGCAAGAGAGGGCACCAGATGATCGAACGGGTAGCCGACCTTTTGCCAGCGTTGATGAATATCCAGAAACGCTTCGATCTCCAGCATGGTGCGGATGCGGCTGTCGCGGGCGCTTTTGTGCCGACTTTTAAACAGCCAGCTGTAGACTTCCTGGCGCTCATGTTCGCTGGCGGCCACAGCTTGCTGGAAGGTAGCCTGCGGGTTATTGAGTAAATACCCCAGCAACCACAGATCCAGCGGGTGGACTTTGGCGATATAGCCCTGGTCGGGAAGGTTGTAGGCACCGGGACCATAGCCCTGATACAACTTGTCCAGGCGTTCGTCAGTGACCTTGTCGCTAGTCAAATGCGAGCGCACAAAGCGGTTAAAGGTGGCCTGGTCGGCATTGGGGAACAGGTAGCGATGCACCGCCGACATACGGATGGCGGTGGGGTGCATGCTGTCCAGGAAGGTGTCAAGGCGGGCCTTGGAGTCTTTACCGCGGTATTTCTTCCAGAACTTGAGCATGAATGTGGTGCCTTCGCGGTCGGCGAAGCGGCTCAGGTACTCCTGGCGCAGCGGGTTGCTGTCGTCACTGAGCAGGTCGGCGTTGTTGCTTGGCGATTGATAGCTGGTGTAACGCACCACGTCGCGCATCAGGCGCACAAAGGGCAGGTTGATCGATTCACGGATCGAGTCGCGCAGCGTCGCAATGCGGTTGTTGTCCTGGCTACGAAAGTTGTGGAAGTGATGCATGCCGCCACCGGTAAAAAAACCTTCGCCGGGGTTAGCTGAATACTGACGGTCGAGTGCGGCATTCAGCATGGACGATAGTGGTGCGCCGGGGTTTTCGATCAGGTACGACAGTGCCCAGCGGGTCAGTGGGTCCTGGTTGGTGATGGGGATTTTTTTCAGCGTTGCACCAGGCTGACTGCCATAGCGATCGTGCAGCTCGGAAATTATTTGCAGGTAGGTGGTCAGCACCCGCAGCTTGGCGGTGGAGCCCAGTTCCAGTTTGCTGCCTTCATTGATATCGAAGGGCTGGTCGGTGCTGTCGGTTTGCACCCGGGCGCGGGCGCCATCCGGTGTGAGTTCAAACAGGGTGAAGCTGTAGCGCACCTGCGCGGTGCTGGTGGGGGTGAGCAGATAGGGGCCGAGCAAGCCGATTTTTCCGGCAAAAGCGGGATCTGCCAGTTGACGCAGATAGTCACTGACCTGGCCCTGCAGGTCGCCTTGCAAGGTGCTGGTAGCAGACAGGTCAAGGCGGTCGAGGTCATACAGCGGGCGTTTGAGCAGCACCGAAAGGCGGCTGCGGGCCACGCTGATGCCCTTGTTTGTTTCGTTCGGTTGCAGGGTGGGGGCCTGTGCCCAGTCGCGATAGGTCACATGGCTGGCCAGCGCCGCAGCGGTCAATGCCGGCTCTATTACGTTGTTTTGCGCCAGCAGGCGGATATGGCTGTCGGTCAGTTGCGCCAGCTCCTCGCGGCCCTTGGCCAGATAGTGCGACGGCCTGCGCTGGGCAATCATCAGTGACAGCACCTCGCGCAGGGCCAGGCCTTTTTGCGCCAGGCTGTGAGGGTCAGAGGCGTTGCTGTTCAGTTGCGCGTTGACCTTGTTGAAATCGGCGTCGTACCACACCCGTAACCCTTCGGCCATGCCGTGGACTTCGCCGTGGCCGGGCACTGCCGACAGCGGCACGCTGTTGAGGTAATCGCGCACCACCTTTTGCCTGGCGTGAAGGGTTTTGGGGCCGTCCTGATAGGCACGCACACTGGCAGAAATCATCTGGCGCAATTTTTCGCTGCCTGACAGCGTCAGCCCGTCGGGGGAGTGCCGATACTTCTCCAACTGGGTGGCCAGGGTACTGCCGCCTGCTGATTGTCCCGGCAGGTGCAGCAGTTTTGCCGCCTGGGAGTAAGCCGCCACGGCAAAGCGCGGCCAGTCCACGGCGGGGTTGGCCTGTGGCTCATCAGGGTTTAGCAGGTCGCGGTTTTCGATAAACAGCAAGCTGTGAACCACCAGCGGGGGGATGCTGGCAAAGCTCGAATAGAGCTGCTGCGGGTAGTTGTACTGATAGAGCGGGCTGCCTGCACAGTCGGTGATCGAGAGTCCGGTCTGGATTTTTTCTGAGTAGGGTACGAAAAACCCTTTTTCGCTATAGCTCAGGAGCGCGGGTGAAAAGCGGCTTTGTTGAGTAATAACGTAATCACGTTTTTGCAGGCGTGACAGAAAGTCGCCCAGCGCGCTGTAGCCCAAACGTTTATCGAAGGGGCCTTCGCCGGGATAAAATATTGCGTCGCTGGGCCCTGCATGCATCGAATAGCTCAGGGACGCGGCAAAGCTGCTGAACTCGCGGGCCTGCATTCTGGAGCTGCGCACCTCCTGGGCAATCACAAGCCCCAGCACAACCAGGGCGCCCAGCACGATAAGCCCGAGCACAAACCATCCAAAGCGCCTTGGCTTAGGAGGGGGTGGCGGGGGGGCGGCATCGTCCATGTCTGCTGATGACCCCGTCGTTTTTTTGGAGCTGGAGTTCCACAGTACGCCCATAGTCGACAGATCCACATACGCATATTGGTTGCGCTTGATAGAAGCGTAGACGTTGGCAGATGCAGGTGAAAAATTTGTGAGGCTTATCTGGTAACTCTGTAGGCATGGACTGTTGAGAGGTTGTCATCTATGCAAAGCCGGAATGTATCGGCAGCTTGGTTTGCTCATGTAAGTACAGGAATAGAGCTCTTGCGGCAGGTAAATAGGTCGTAGGTAGGGGCATGACTGTGCACCAACGCTGTGCAATACTCGCCGCCGATCTCAGTAGGGCACTTCTCTTTTGACCTATCGACCTACAAGGTCAGGGCCGGTCAGGGGGCAAGGCAGGTGACCCACCCGTCTTTTCGAGCGCTTTGTTGATGTATATCCAATAACAATACGAGGTTGTACTTTTATGCCAGTCGGCAACCACCAGCCCCACACAGACAGCGTGCAGGGCGGTCCACTCAAACGCGAACTGGGCGAGCGCCACATTCGCCTGATGGCGCTTGGCGCCTGTATCGGCGTAGGCCTGTTCCTGGGCTCGGCCAAAGCAATCGAAATGGCCGGCCCGGCCATTATGCTGTCCTACATCATCGGTGGCCTGGCCATCCTGGTGATCATGCGTGCACTGGGCGAAATGGCCGTGCACAACCCGGTAGCCGGTTCGTTCAGCCGCTACGCCCAGGATTACCTCGGCCCGTTGGCCGGGTTTTTGACCGGCTGGAACTACTGGTTCCTGTGGCTGGTGACCTGCGTGGCGGAAATCACCGCCGTGGCGGTGTACATGGGCATCTGGTTCCCCGATGTACCGCGCTGGATCTGGGCCCTGGGGGCGCTGATCAGTATGGGCTCGATCAACCTGATCGCGGTCAAGGCGTTTGGCGAGTTCGAGTTCTGGTTTGCCCTGATCAAAATCGTCACCATCATTGCGATGGTCTTCGGTGGTATCGGCATTATCGCGTTCGGCTTCGGTAATAACGGTGTTGCACTGGGTATTTCCAACCTCTGGGCCCACGGTGGATTTTTGCCAAATGGCATCCAGGGCGTGTTGATGTCCTTGCAGATGGTGATGTTCGCCTACCTCGGCGTCGAGATGATCGGCCTGACTGCCGGCGAAGCCAAGAACCCGCAAAAGACCATCCCTAGTGCGATTGGCTCGGTGTTCTGGCGTATTCTGCTGTTCTACGTCGGCGCACTGTTCGTGATTCTGTCTATCTACCCGTGGAACGAAATCGGCACTTCGGGCAGCCCGTTTGTGATGACCTTTGAGCGTCTGGGTATCAAGACAGCGGCAGGCATCATCAACTTTGTGGTGATTACGGCGGCACTGTCTTCGTGCAACGGCGGTATTTTCAGCACCGGGCGCATGCTCTACAGTCTGGCGCAAAATGGCCAGGCCCCGGCCAACTTCGCCACTACCGCAAAAAACGGTGTGCCCCGTCAGGCCTTGCTCCTGTCGATTGCCGTGCTGTTGCTGGGCGTAGTGCTTAATTACATGGCGCCGGAGAAGGTCTTCGTCTGGGTAACGGCCATTGCGACTTTCGGCGCGATCTGGACCTGGCTGATGATCCTGCTGGCGCAACTGCGCTTTCGCAAGAACCTGAGCCCGCAGGAAGCGGCGGCCCTGAAGTACCGCATGTGGCTGTACCCATATAGCTCGTACGCGGCATTGGGGTTCTTGCTGATGGTAGTAGGGCTAATGGCTTACTTCGAAGAAACCCGAATCGCACTGTTTGTAGGTCCGGCATTCCTGATTCTGCTGACTGTGCTGTTCTATGTGTTCAAGCTGCAGCCTACGCAGCGCACAGCGGCCAAGGCCCTCTAAGGGGTTGAATGTGGGAGCGAGACTGCTCGCGATGAGATCCCCCCGGTCTGTCTGACAGGCCGCGGCGTTTGCATCGCGAGCAGGCTCGCTCCCACAGCAGCAAGAGCTACATCTGCTCAGGCCTTGCCCAGACGTTTGTTCCAGTCCAGCCAGGCCGCCAGTACGGCCATGATCCCCACGCCCATCAAGGCGCTGAATACCTTTACGACAAACCCGTCACCGCCCAGTGCATTGAGCATGTCGGCCAGCGGCGCCAGGATCACGCCCAGGCAGAACACTTCCAGCGAGTAACGACCCATGCGGCATGATTGGCGGGCAAACCAGTTGTTCAGCCAGCCACCGTGGGGCACCACTTTGGCCGCGACATAAGCCAGGGCCAGAAAATGCAGCAGGCGCACCGGTGAAAGGTTGGTCTTGCTGATCGGGTACAGGTGCTCGCCCAGCCAAAGTGGCATAAGTGCATCGTGCAGTTGCGGCCATCGCCATGACAGTGCCAACAACCCCGTCACCAGCAGATAGGCCACCGCACCCACAAACACCGGCTGACGTGACAGGGGGCGGTTTTGTGCTGCTTTAGGTTGCTGCCCGTGAATCGCCGCTGCACCGCCCAGAATAAACAGGAACTGCCAGGCCATAGGGTTGAAAAACCACACGCCGCCTTCCTGTGCTGCGAGGTTCCACACCGGTGCCAGCAAGTACAGGGCCAAGGACACGGCAACCACATAGCGGGCCTTGCGCAGCAGCATCGGCAGCACCAGCGGCAAACCCAGCAACAGCACGA
Source organism: Pseudomonas fragi (assembly GCF_002269505.1). Lineage (GTDB taxonomy): Bacteria > Pseudomonadota > Gammaproteobacteria > Pseudomonadales > Pseudomonadaceae > Aquipseudomonas > Aquipseudomonas fragi_D. The sequence goes on from NZ_NQKQ01000005.1 coordinate 199,633, forward strand.
TATAGAGCGGCAGCGGGTCCATCAGGTTAGGCTTGAAGCGCAGCAGCAACTCGTCGGTGAGGGCCTGTTGCGGGTTGCTCAGGAAGTACTGTAGGCCCATTTCCTGAACCAGATCACGGGTCTCGACGTGGCTGTTGGCAAAAAACACGATGCCCATCAGCACCGCCAACAAGAAAATATGTACCACATACAGCACCCAGGCGCGGCGCAGGATTTTCACGCAGGCGACCAACAAACCGTCTCGTTGAGCGATTTTGCCGTAGGCCAGTACGGCGGCATAACCGGCCAGGAAGACAAAAATCTCCGCTGCATCACTGAGGCCGAAATTACGCACCGTCAGTTCGGCCAGCGGGTTGTGCGGGATGTGATCCCAAAAAATAAAAATCAGCGCCAGCCCGCGAAAAAAATCAATGCGGTGGTCGCGTCCGTTCAGCATCACGGCGAGTACTCAAACAAAGGGTTTAATTAAGACCGATGGGCGCTGCAGAGGTTGCGCGCCGCGTATCGGCGGCGCGCAGGGTGAGGGTATTGCGGGCTAAATGCAAAGGTTGGGTATTACTTAATGTCTCAGCAGTTGCTGGCACAAGCCTGGCAGCGCGCCATTGCCGCGCTGCCAGTTGGTGGAGCGTCAGGCTGCCGCTATTTCATTGGCCTCAAAGCTGTCGGCACGGGCCATTTGCCACATGCGCGAATAGAACTCGCCATTGACCTCGCCGGTCAGCAGTTCGCCGGGTTTGAGGAACACATGCAACTGTGAGAACAGTTTGATTTCGGTGGCAGACATGCGTCGTACCAGATGCTTGGCCTTGAGCTGTGCCGGGTGTTCGAGGCCTGCTGCGGCGAGCATTTCGGCCAGGGCTTTGAGGGTGTTGCGGTGGAACTGCACAACCCGTTGGGCCTTGTCCGGCACTACAAGCGCGCGCTGGCGCAAGGTGTCCTGGGTGGCCACGCCGGTGGGGCACTTGTTGGTATGGCACGATTGCGACTGAATGCAGCCGATGGCAAACATAAAGCCACGCGCCGAGTTGGCCCAATCGGCACCAATGGCCAGCACGCTGGCAATATCGAAGGCGCTGACAATCTTGCCGCTGGCGCCGAGCTTGATCTTGTCACGCAGGTTCAGGCCCACCAGGGTGTTATGCACGAACAACAAGCCTTCGCGCAGCGGTGCGCCGATATGATCGGTGAACTCCACGGGTGCGGCGCCGGTGCCGCCTTCCTTGCCGTCAATCACGATAAAGTCCGGCAGGATGCCGGTTTCCAGCATGGCCTTGGCAATGCCCATAAACTCCCATGGATGACCCAGGCAAAACTTGAAGCCTACGGGTTTACCGCCCGACAACTCACGCAACTGGGCGATAAATTGCATCAGCTCGATCGGCGTTGAAAAGGCGCTGTGGCGCGAAGGCGAGATGCAGTCTTCGCCCATGGGCACACCGCGGGTTTCGGCGATTTCTGCGGTCACTTTGTGCTTGGGCAGAATGCCGCCGTGGCCCGGCTTGGCGCCCTGGCTCATCTTGATTTCGATCATCCGAACCTGTGGCGTACGGGCCTGGGCGGCAAAACGCTCAGGGTCGAAACGCCCGTCCGAGGTGCGGCAACCGAAGTAGCCACTGCCCAGTTCCCAGGTCAGGTCACCACCATTCTCACGGTGATAGGAACTGATACTGCCTTCGCCCGTGTCGTGGGCAAAGTTACCAAGTTTTGCACCTTGATTGAGGGCGCGGATGGCGTTGGCGCTCAGCGAACCAAAGCTCATGGCCGATATGTTGAAAATCGACGCTGAGTACGGCTGGCTGCATTGCGGGCCGCCCACCACGATGCGAAAGCTGGCGGGGTCGGTCAACGGGGCCGGGCGCATGGAGTGGCCGATAAATTCAAAGCCGGGCTGGTAAACGTCAACCAGGGTGCCGAAAGGTTTGTCGGCACTTTCATTCTTGGCCCGTGAGTACACCAACGATCGTTGCGCCCGTGAGAAGGGCAGCGCGTCGCTGTCAGACTCCAGCAGGTATTGGCGAATTTCCGGGCGGATAGCCTCCACCAGATAGCGAATGTTGCCCAGGATCGGGTAATTGCGGCGCACCGCGTGGGGGCTTTGCAGCAGGTCAAAAATCCCCAGCAGGCTCAAGGCCAATGTCACGGCGGTGAAGGGCCACAGCCACTCATGGTGCATAAAGGGCAGGCTGGCGAGGGTGAAGACTACGCAAAATGCAAAAAACGCATAACGGCTTAACAGTGACAGGCTCATACGGTTTCCTGTTTCAGGCTGATCTGTTCCGTCAGGCGGGGAGCCTGAAGTGGTCGAGAACAGAAAAAGGACAATAGAACCCTCTCTTTGAGTCGGAGGTTTGCAGGGGGAGTGTTGGCCATCTATCACGCAAATGCCAACGCCCTGTCAGATTATTCATTGAACGGGATTTCATCTGCGCCGGCATCCCGACCAAAGTCGGGCGTTTCATACAGAAGGCGCGGGTAAAAATGCCATCTGTGTATTTTCAGGGGCGTCGGGTCATGTAATCCTTCTCGGCCTTCCTGATCTGTTGGCCGAAATCCGTGACCTCTTTTGAATCTGCAACCTGCAAAATCATCCGTATTGCCGCTGCCGTATTGATCGGCCCTGATGGCCGAACCCTGCTGGTGCGCAAGCGCGGCACCCAGGCCTTTATGCAGCCCGGTGGCAAGATCGATGCCGGTGAGCAGCCGGTCGAAGCGCTGGCCCGCGAGCTGGAAGAGGAGCTGGCACTGGTGATCGACCCGGCCAGCGCCACCTGGCTGGGCCATTTCGCCGCCCCGGCGGTCAATGAGCCGGGTTTTGAGGTGCAAGCCGAGCTGTTTCTGGTGCATATCAGTCAGCCAGTAGTGGCTGCGGCAGAAATTGAAGAAGTGCAGTGGATCGATCCTCAAGGCGATGGTGGCCTGGTTCTGGCGCCCTTGACCCGGGATCTGGTCCTGCCGTTTTATCGCAAGACGTTGCTGACCAGGACTGCCTGATGATTCCAGCCCATGATCTGCTGATTTTTGCTGCGGCCTGCCTGCTGCTGGTGCTGACGCCGGGGCCGAACATGATTTATCTGATATCGCGCTCCATCTGCCAGGGGCGCAAGGCCGGAGTCACGTCGTTGCTCGGGGTGGTGGCGGGTTTTTTCGTGCACATGTTCGCCGCAGCTGCGGGGCTGACGGCGGTGTTTATGGCTGTACCGATGGCCTATGAGTTGCTCAAGTGGGCTGGCGCCCTGTATCTGCTGTGGATGGCCTGGCAAGCGGTACGCCCGGGTGCCCGATCGCCGTTCCAGGCTCAGGAACTGGCGCCCGATTCCACCTCGAAATTGATGACCATGGGCTTTATGACCAGCGTATTGAACCCCAAGGTGGCGGTGTTCTATCTATCGGTTTTCCCGCAATTCATCACCCCGGAACACGGTTCGATGTTCACACAGAGTATTGTATTGGGCCTGACGCAAATCAGCGTCAGTTTCACGGTTAACCTGCTGATTGCACTGTTTGCCAGCGGCATCGCCGTATGGTTTGTGCGTAATCCGCTGTGGCTGGCGGTGCAGCGCTATGTGATGGGCTGCGTGCTGGCTGCACTGGCGGTGAGATTGATGCTGGAACAACGTAAAACCGTATGATCTGGACCTGTAATGGCTATAGAACTGCTTGAACCTGCAAACGCCAAGGCTTACCGCCAGTTGATGCTGGAGGCCTACGCGCTGCACCCCGAGGCTTTTGTTTCCTCCATAGCCCGGCGTGAGAAATTGCCGCTGAGTTGGTGGGAAGCCAAATTGGACGATGAGCTGAGTGCCCAGTTTGGTGCTTTTGTCGATTCGCAACTGGTGGGCATTGTCGGCCTTGCTTTCGAACCCTGGGAAGATGCCCGGCACAAGGCCACGCTGTTTGGCTTGTATGTGAACGAGGCTTTTCGTGGGCAGGGGCTGGGTGAGGATCTGGTGCAGGCGGTGCTGTCACTGGCCGAACAAGAGCCTGAAATCAAGATGATTGAACTGAGCGTCAGTGCCAACAGCCATGCTGCACTGGCGTTGTACAAGCGCTGTGGTTTTGAGCAGTCGGGGCTGGAAGACAGTGCGATCCGGGTAGGGGAGGCCTATTACGACCGGGTGCATATGCGCCGGCCTTGCCCTCACCCCAACCCTCTCCCGGAGGGAGAGGGGGCTAATTCCTAGTGTTCTTGAATTCAGTACTTACCTGACGGCACTCACCCCGTCCAGCGTCGAAAATGACGTGTCTTTGGCAGTCAGCAAAAAGTCGCGCATGTACGGGGCATCCAGCATGTCGGCGCGGATCGCGGCGTACAGCGTCGCAAACAAGCCTTTCTCGCCCAGGCGCTTGGCCTTCACATAACCCCGTGAGCTGTATTCATGCAGCGCCCAGTGCGGCATCCCGCACACGCCCCGGCCGCTGGCAACCAGTTGCATCATCATTACTGTCAGCTCCGAGGTGCGTACCTGTGCGGGTTCGACATCGGCCGGTTCCAGGAAGCGGGTAAAGATATCGAGCCGGTCGCGCTCCACCGGGTAGGTGATCAGGATTTCAGTGCTCAGGTCTTCAGGCACGATAAACGGCTTGCTGGCCAATGGATGCTGGTTGGCTACCGCCAGCATAGCTTCGTAGGTAAATAGCGGTACATAGGTCAGACCGGCGATTTCCTGTGGGTCGGATGTCACCACCAGATCCAGGTCACCCCTGGCCAGTGCCGGCAACGGGGCGAAGGCAAAGCCGGAAGCCAGGTCCAGTTCGACCTCGGGCCAGGCATCGCGGAACTGATCGATGGTTGGCATCAACCACTGAAAGCAGCTGTGGCATTCAATCGCCATGTGCAGACGCCCGGCCGTACCGCCGACCAGGCGCGCGATATCGCGCTCGGCACCGCGCAGCAGTGGCAGCATGGCATCGGCCAGTTGCAGCAGGCGCAATCCGCCGCTGGTGAAGCGAACCGGTTTGGTTTTGCGCACAAACAGGGGCATGCCCATGCGCTCTTCGAGTTCTTTGAACTGGTGGGATAAAGCGGACTGGGTCAGGTGCAGGCGCTCGGCTGCTTCGACCAGACTGTCTGACTCGCGCAACGCGTGCAGGGTTTTGAGGTGACGAATTTCCAGCACAGTGGCTCCATGAGTAACTTTGATGATCAACACGAAAACGTTGAGTTTGTCTCATGTTGCAGCGGGTGTCGATAATAGTGCCATTACTTACACGAAGGAATGTTGTTATGGCCCTGGCACACAATCTTGGTTTCCCGCGTATCGGCGCAGACCGCGAGCTGAAAAAAGCACTCGAAGCCTACTGGAAAGGCGATATCGATCAGGCCGCGCTGAAAAACGTTGGCTGTCAATTGCGGGCCACACACTGGCAGTTGCAAAAGGATGCAGGCATCGATTTGCTGCCGGTCGGTGACTTTGCCTGGTACGACCAGGTACTGACCCACTCGCTGACTTTCGGGGTCATCCCTCAGCGCTTCGCCAGTACCCTGGACGAGCAACGCCGTCCGACGCTGAACACGCTGTTTGGCATGGCTCGCGGCGCCAGCCAGAGCTGTTGCGGCGGTGAGCACAGCAAGGGCCAGTACGCCCAGGAACTGACCAAGTGGTTCGATACCAACTACCACTATCTGGTGCCGGAATTCAGCTTTGACCAGCGTTTCGAGTTGAGCTGGAACCAACTGTTCGAAGAAACCGCCGAGGCACTGGCTCTGGGCCATAAGGTCAAGCCGGTCATCATTGGCCCGCTGACCTACTTGTGGCTAGGCAAGGCCAAAGGCAACGAATTCAACAAGCTCGACCTGCTGGAAAACCTGCTGCCGGTTTACGCGGACATTCTTTCCCGTCTGGCGGAGCAGGGCGTGGAATGGGTGCAGATCGACGAGCCGATCCTGTCGCTCGACCTGCCACAGGAATGGAAAAACGCTTTTGAGCGCGCTTATCACATTCTTCAATACTCGCCACTGAAGAAGCTGGTTGCTACTTACTTCAGCGGCCTGGAAGACAACCTTGGCCTGGCGGTTGGCCTGCCGGTCGAAGGTCTGCACGTGGATCTCGTGCGTGCTCCCGACCAGTTGCACGGGATTCTCGATCGGCTGCCGACTTACAAAGTGCTGTCCCTGGGCCTGGTCAACGGTCGCAACGTATGGCGCTGCGATCTAGAAAACGCCCTGGCACAACTGCAGGAAGCCGAAGAGCGTTTTGGCGACAATCTGTGGGTAGCCGGCTCCTGCTCGCTGTTGCACAGCCCGGTGGATCTGGACCGCGAAACCAAACTGGATGCCGAACTCAAAAGCTGGCTGGCCTTTGCCAAGCAAAAGTGCGCTGAAATTGCCGTATTGCGTGATGCGCTGAACATCCCGCAAGACCCCAAAGTACAGGCAGCCCTGGCCCAAAGCCGCGCCGTACAGCAAAGTCGGGCCAACTCGCCGCGCATTCACAAGGCCGCGGTACAAGCCCGTATTGCAGCGATCACTGACGCCGACAGTCAGCGTCAGTCACCCTTTGCTGCACGAATTGAAGTGCAGCGCGCCCGCTTGAATCTGCCGGCATTCCCGACCACCACAATCGGCTCGTTCCCACAAACTGCGTCGATTCGTCTGGCCCGTCAGTCGTACAAACAAGGCAGGTTGTCGGCCAGCGAATACACCGACGCCATGCACAGCGAAATCCGCAATGCCGTTCAAGTACAGGAGCGTCTGGGGCTGGATGTGCTGGTCCACGGTGAAGCCGAACGCAATGACATGGTCGAGTACTTCGCCGAGCAACTGGACGGCTATGTATTTACTCAATACGGCTGGGTACAGAGCTACGGTTCACGTTGCGTGAAACCGGCGATCATCTTCGGCGACCTGAGTCGCCCGAAAGCCATGACTGTGGAGTGGATCAAATACGCTCAAGGTCTGACCGACAAGGTGATGAAGGGCATGCTGACAGGTCCGGTGACCATGCTGATGTGGTCGTTCCCCCGCGAAGACGTGTCGCGCAAAGTGCAGGCGCAACAACTGGCGCTGGCCATCCGCGATGAAGTGGTCGACCTGGAAAAAGCCGGCATCAAGATTGTGCAGATCGACGAAGCCGCGTTCCGTGAAGGCTTGCCGCTGCGCCGCGCACAATGGCAGGAGTACCTGGACTGGGCGGTGGAAGCGTTCCGTCTGTGCGCCTCGGGCGTGGGCGATGAAACCCAGATCCACACCCATATGTGCTACAGCGAGTTCAACGACGTGATCAAGTCGATTGCCGAAATGGACGCCGATGTCATCACCATCGAAACCTCACGTTCGGACATGGAACTGCTGGAGGCCTTTGAAGCGTTCGACTACCCGAACGACATTGGCCCGGGTGTGTATGACATTCACTCGCCACGGGTGCCGGACACGGCCGAGATGGTCAAGTTGCTGAGCAAGGCAGCGCAGCGTATCCCGGCCGAGCGACTGTGGGTCAACCCCGACTGCGGCCTTAAAACCCGTGCCTGGGCCGAGACCGAAGCCGCACTGATCAACATGGTGGCGGCGGCACGGCAACTGCGCTTGCAAGCCGCTTAAGATCAAGATCCCCTCAACAGACGGTTTGCCTAACGTCAATCAAGCTCCCTCTCCCTCCGGGAGAGGAGTGGGTGAGAGGCTTTCGGGTGTTACCTGACAATTTTATCGACATGAATATCCAGCTTTTTCAGACGGTACCAGAAGCTGCGCTCTGAGATGCCGATCAACTGTGCCGCTGCAGCCTGTACGCCATTGGCCTGTTGCAGAGCGTTCAGGATGTAGGCTTTTTCGACTTCGGCCAGTGCCGCTTCCAGATCGACGGGCACGCCCGTTCCAGGGGCAAGCAGAGCACTGCTCTGGCCGGGCTTGGAGCTGAACAGATAGGGCGGCAGATCGCTGTCCTGGATGATGCTGCTGTTGGCCACAATGGTGGCGCGCTCGACGCAGTTTTGCAGTTCGCGGATGTTTCCTGGCCAGTTGTACTGGGCCATCGCCTGCAAGGCGGCGGGGCTGAACCCGGTGATGCGTTTACCTGCCGTTGCCCCCAGGTTATGGGCAAAGTGCCGCGCCAGCGGGGTGATGTCTTCAACGCGCTCGCGCAAGGCCGGCAGAGGGATCGGAAAGACATTCAGCCGGTAGTACAAGTCTTCACGAAACTCCTTGTCAGCCACGGCTTGCAGCAGATTTTTGTTGGTCGCGGCGATCACCCGTACATCCACCTTGCGCTCTCGCGGATCACCCACCGGCTCAATTACCCGCTCTTGCAGCGCCCGCAGGATCTTTGCCTGCAAGGCCAGGGGCATATCGCCCACTTCATCGAGAAACAGGGTGCCTTTGTCAGCCTGCATAAAGCGCCCGACCCGGTCTGCTACAGCGCCGGTAAAAGCGCCTTTGCGGTGGCCGAACATTTCGCTTTCAAGCAGCCCCTCGGGAATCGCCGCACAGTTAACCGCGACAAAGGGCTTGTCGGCGCGGCTGCCGTGCTTGTGGATGGCGCGGGCAACCATCTCTTTGCCAGTACCGCTTTCGCCGGTCAGCAGGATGGTGGCATTGCTCTCGCGTACCGAGTCGATGGCCTGCAGCACCCGGCGAAAGCTGGGGCTGTCACCAATCAGGCTGTCGATGTGCTGGTGCTCGTCCAGCTCGGCGCGCATGCGCGCGTTGTCGCACAGGATGTCGCGAAACTGCAGGGCTTTGCTGACGGTAATATCCAGTTCGTCGATGTCAAAGGGCTTGGCGATGTAGTCGTAGGCGCCGTTGCGCATGGACTGTACGGCGTTTTTTACCGTGCTGTAGGCAGTCATTACGATTACAGGCACATGGGGGTAGCGCAGTTTGACCTCGGCCAGCAGCTGCGGGCCATCCATTCCGGGCATGCGCCAGTCGCTGATCACCAGGTCGATGTCTTCCTGCTCCAGAACTTCCAGGGCCTGCAGGCCGTTGCTGGCAGTGAAGACCTGAATCTGGTTCTGGCTCAGTGCCGAACTGAGCAGATCGCAGAGTTTCGGTTCGTCGTCGACCACCAGCACGTTATGACTCATGTCTGATCCCCTCCGTGGGCCGGGATATACAAGTTGAATGTTGCTCCGGCGCCTTTTTCGCTGATGCATTCGATACGACCATCGTGGCTGTCCATGATGGAAAATACCTTGGCCAGCCCCAAACCTGTGCCTGAAGCTTTAGTGGTTACAAAGGGCGTGAAAATACGTTCAAGCATATCGGGTGCTATCCCTTCTCCAGTGTCGGCAATGCCAATAATCGTGTAGTCATCTTCACGGGTAATGCGTACGGTCAGGTGCCCGCCGTCGGGCATGGCGTCAATGGCATTCAGGATCAGGTTCAGGCACGCCTGTTTCAATTGGCCGGCATCGGCATACAGAGTGGCGCCCGGAGCCTGATCGTCGATCAGGGCATCGATGTTGTGGCTTTCCAGTTCCGGTTTGCAGAAGCCCAGGATGTCTTCCACCAAAGGTCGTGCGGCCTGTTGCGCGCGCACCGGGGCGCAGGGCTTGGCGAAGTCGAGAAACTCGGTTATCAGGTCGTTGATACGGGTCACTTCGCTGACCACGTATTCCAGATGGCGCTTGTCGGTTTCGCCCAGGTCGGCGCGACGGTGCAGCAGCTGCGTCGCGGTTTTGATAATGCCCAGCGGATTGCGGATTTCGTGGGCCAGGCCCATGGCCACTTCGCCCAGGGCATGCAGGCGGTCGCGACGGCGCAATTGGGCTTCGAGATGATGCAACTGGTCAAGCCTTGCCGTCATATGGTTGAAGGTACTGCTCAGTTCGGCCAGTTCGTCGTTGCCCGAGACCGCCACGCGCTGGTTGTAATCCCCGGCAATCACCGCGCGTACACCTTCGGACAGACCGCGCAACGGCCGGGTAAGGCGTTCGGAAACCAGCCAGCCAACGGTCAGGGACAGCACCGAGCCGAGCAGAAAGATCAGCGTGAACAGGTTGGTCTGGTTGACCAGCCCCACCAGGCTGGTATGGCGCAGCAAACCGCTGTAGATCACACCTTGCAGTTCCCCCTTATCGCTGAGGATCGGCCAGTAAAGGCCGCTGTAACGGCTGGTGAACTGTTCGCTGGGCTGGCGCGTGCTGCGCAGGATTTGCTCGATGGCATGGGGCACCATCGGCTGGCGGTCTTCAAAACGCTGGCTGGAAAAAATCTCGGCAAAACCCTTGGGGTTGGACAGGTACAGGCGCAAGTCGAGGGAGTGCACGTCAGCCACGCTGGTCAGGAAGCTGCTGTCCATATAGGTGGCCACCAGCAGTTGATAGTCGTCGCCATCCTGATTGCTGGCAAAAGTTGAGACCACAGTGCCGGTGGGCACGCCGTCAACATCGATGGTTTGCAGTACCGCATCGGGAGCCAGGCTGATCTGCTCGACGATGTTATCGCTGACCGTGCTGTACACCACCTTGTGGTCGCTGTCGCGAATCAGTGCCACCACGTCGATGCCCATGGCGTCGGCAATATCGCTGCTCAACCGGTCATGGCGCACGGCTTTATTTGAGGATGGCGGGTGGGTGTATTGCAGGAGCAATCTGGCGGCCCGGGCGTTATCCGCGAGGATCTCGCTGATCTCGTCCTTGACGATTTTGGTCGACTCCTGCAGCCAGACCCGTACGTTGCTGTCGAAAATTTGCGACAGGGTTGTCGCCGCCAATTCGGCGGCGATCATGGTCGGGATCACGCTGACTAGCCAGAACGCCAGCACCAGTTTGCGCTGTACGGTCCAGCGCGACACCTTGAAGGGTAGGGGCTGGTGCGATGAGTCAGGGGTGCTAGGCATCAATGCTCTCTGGGTGCTGGCGCAAGGGCGGATGAACAGTGTGTCTTGATCCGCAGCTGCCCGTCGAGTCTAGACCTCATGGGCAATGCCCGGCAGGCGGGAAGCGGCAGTGCTGCTGTTTTTCTTGATGAAGGCATCACTCAATTCGATCACGCTGCGGTATTGCAGGTCGACGGTGATCATGTGGTAGCAGTTGTCGAGCAGCACCTTGGTCACGGGCCCGCCCAGATGACGCTCGACGTAATCAGCGTTCCAGCGGCTGGTGATGTCGTCTTCGATGGAATGCACCACCAGGGCTTTGGTGGTGATCGAAGGCATGCGTTTTTTCACGACCGCATTCATCCGGTGCAGCTCGCGCACGGTGACGCCTTCCATCGTCAACAAGCCGGCATTGTTGCTTTCACCGGCTTTCATCTGGCGTTCGACAATGGCTCTTAATCGCTGGTTTTTAATACCGTAGGGCGGCTTTTCCTCAAAACTGCACAGGTGTACGCCAAAAGGGATTTTCATCAGCAGCGGGGTCATAAAGGCCAGCTTGTTGATGCTCCAGCCGTCGTAACGCAAGGTGGTGGAGTACATCAACAGCCCGGCGACCTGGCCCGGGTGTTCGGATGCCAGATACATCGACATTACTGCGCCCATCGACAGCCCGCCGACGAACACCTGCCCGTGGCGCTGGCGGATCCCGGCGAAGGTTTTACGCACCCCTTCGTACCAGTCCAGCCAGCCGGTGGCCTGCAGGTCGCTGTTGTCACCGCAGTGCCCGGCCAAGGTTGGGACGTACACCGTGCACGTCCCGTCCCTGGCCAGGCCCTGGGCCACCCGGCGCAACTCCGTCGGGGTGCCGGTGAGGCCGTGGATCAACAAGACCCCGACCTCTCCCGTGCCGAGAACGAAACCGGCGTCGCCTTCGCCCAGATCGATCTCAGCCCTGTTCATCGTTTCATGGCCCGGGCCAGCAGGCGGTCGAGCAGAGCGATGCCCAGATCGATTTCCGGGTAGCTGATTTCCAGCGACGGCGCCAGGGTGATCACGTTCTTGTAGTAGCCGCCCACGTCCAGAATCAGGCCCAGACGCTTGCCGTCGATTTCGATGTCGCCCTTCATGCCTTCTTCAACCATAAAGTCGAGGGTGGCCTTGTCCGGGGTGAAACCGTCCGGGCCGCAGATTTCGCATCGCAGGGCCAGGCCCAGACCGTCGACGTCACCGATGATCGGGTAGCGTTTTTGCAGATCTTGCAGGCCCTCGAGGAAGTACTTGCCCTTGGCCATGACCATCGCGCCGTAGTCGAATTCGCTGGTCATCTTGAACATTTCCAGGCCCACGGCGGTGCCCAGCGGGTTGGAGGCGAAGGTGGAGTGGGTCGAGCCCGGCGGGAACACTTTCGGGTTGATCAGCTCTTCACGGGCCCAGATGCCGCCCAGCGGGTTGAGGCCGTTGGTCAGTGCCTTGCCGAACACGATCACGTCGGGTTTGACGTCGAAGTGTTCGATGGACCACAGCTTGCCTGTGCGCCAGAAGCCCATCTGGATTTCGTCGACCACCATAAGGATGCCGTGCTGATCCAGCACGTGCTTGAGTTCGCTATAGAAGTTCATCGGCGGGATGACATAGCCGCCGGTGCCCTGGATCGGTTCGACGTAAAACGCGGCGTATTCGCTTTGCCCGACTTTCGGGTCCCACACACCGTTGTATTCGGTCTCGAACAGGCGAGCGAATTGCTGTACGCAGTGGCTGCCGTATTCTTCCTTGGTCATGCCTTTTGGCCCACGGAAGTGGTACGGGAACGGGATAAAGTTGGCACGTTCGCCAAAGTGGCCGTAGCGGCGGCGGTAGCGGTAGCTGGAGGTGATCGACGAGGCGCCGAGGGTACGGCCGTGGTAGCCGCCTTCGAAGGCGAACATCAGACTTTTGCCGTTGCTGGCGTTGCGCACCACCTTCAGCGAGTCTTCGATCGATTGCGAGCCGCCGACGTTGAAGTGCACGCGGCCGTCGAGGCCGAACTTGTTTTTGGCGTCAACCGCGATGCGCTCCGACAACTCGATCTTGCCTTTGTGCAGGTACTGGCTGGCGATCTGCGGCAGGGTGTCGATCTGTTGTTTTAGCGCATTGTTCAGGCGCGGGTTGGAATAACCGAAGTTGACCGCCGAGTACCACATTTGCAGGTCGAGGTAGGCCTGGTCTTCGGTATCCCAGACGTAGGAGCCTTCGCAGCGGCTGAAAATACGCGGTGGTTCGATGTAGTGAACGGTATCCCCGTAGGAGCAGTACTTGGCTTCTTTTTCCAGAAGAATCTGGTCTTCAGGGGTAGCGATTCGGATATCAGACATGATTGATGAGTTCCTGCTGTTCACGAGAATAGTGGGGGGCGTTGGCGGCGTGGCTCGGCAATTTGGCGAGCAGGGCCGGGAGTTCGGCAAAAGAGTCAAAGCGTGCGTAGGGGATACCGTTGCGTTCGCAGTGTTCGGCCAGGCTGTCCTTGGCAAAGACGAAGTCGGCGCTGGAGGCCACGCACATGTCGGAGCGGCCATCGCCAATCACCAGCACACGTTTGCCGCCGGGGGTGGATTTGCATTTGCAGTTGCCGGAGGCCGCGCGGCAGGCGTCGCTGGAATAAGGAAAATCAATGCGCCAGCTGTTCTGATCGACTTGACGCAGGCGGTTGGCTAGGATCGGCAGCAGGCTCACGTAGTTGCGGGCCAGGATGCGTGCGATGCCTTGTTCGATGCCGTCACTGACCACCTCGATGGAGGCGCCCAGGCCGATCACCTGGTCGACGAAGTCGGGGAAGTCGGGGTCAATCTCAACGCTGTCGAAATAGGCCAGCAGTTCGGCTGGCGTGGCTTTGACCAGCGCCAGCTGGCGGCTCAGGCATTCACGCGAACCGATTTTACCCTGCAACCATTGCTCTTCGATCGCTTCCCAGCTGGGGTCGGCGAAGCGTTGAAGAATGTTGTCGATGACGTCGGTGCCGGTAATGGTCCCGTCAAAATCACACACGATATGCCATTGCATCATCTGCATTGTCCTGTCGAAAAGACGCGCTTTTTGCGCTTGCTACAGGGCATTGCATTGACTGTGCCAATCGCCATAAGCCCCAGTTTATGGCGATTTTAGCGAGTTTTTTTCGAGATTTTCAGAGTGCCAGGCTACAAAAATTGTATCTTGCTACAAACAACATCAGTGCTTGCGCGAAGTGTATGAACAAGGGATTGATGCGCGTATGAATCCCTGTGGAACCCTGGCCATGAAAACCTCTGTCTGTACTTTTTTGCTGCTCATAGTGGTAGGGGCTGGCGCGCATGCCGCAGACGGCCCGAGTGGTGAGGCGGGGGTGGGGGTCGGGTATCAGCCCTATGATCCAAGTGGCAGTCGCTATCAGACAGTGCCGCTGCCGTACTTCGATGTGGACTGGGGGGATGTCAGCTTGGATACCGATGATGGCCTGACCTGGAGTGCCTTCAAGGTTGCTGGCTGGAGCGCGGGGCCGTTTCTTAACTACTTGTCGGGACGCAATGCCAATGGCTCGTTGCGCGGGTTGCGTGATGTCCCGGACATGGCGCAGGTGGGGGGCTTTGTGCAGTACAGCCCTGCCGAGTATTGGCGTGTGTACGCGCAGCTTGGCCAGGCAGTGGGTGGTGCGGGTGGTCAGGGCGGGGTATTGGGGC
>NZ_NQKQ01000050.1 GCF_002269505.1 Pseudomonas fragi
GCTCGGCAACTGCTTAACCTCGGGGGCGAGCCCTGTGCCGCGCTCGGCATGGCTGCGCATGTCGATGCGCGCATCGATGCCGCCGCGCACTAGGTGTTCGTTGCACATGATTTCCCAACGACCGCGCAACTCTTTCAACTCGGTGCGCCGGGTCGCCGGGTCTTTCCCCGTATTGGCCTTTTTGGCGCCGCCGCGCTCCGGGTTCTTGCTGTTGTACCGTTTGAAAAACTGCTCGGGGTCGCGCTCGATCCCATCAAGCTCTCGCTCGCAAAACATGACGTGGGCGTGTGGCTGCTCGCCACCGTCTGCGGCGGTCGGTGTGTGGATCGCAAACTGGAAGGCGTGACGATCGCCAATTTCCTGCCCCACAAAATCGCGGACCAGCTCAAGCCGTTGCGCCGGATTCATCTCACGGGGCAGCGCAATTTCAAACTCGCGGTAGGTGGTTCCGTTCTTGCGCTCGTAGGCGTCGGCGGCTTCCCAAAGGTGCAACGGGTTGGTCGCGGCCCACTTCGGCATATTGCCGAATTCGGACGCCTCCAACTTTTCCCCCTGCTCAAGCCGTTTTTCGTATTGGCCGAGGCGAGCGATATAGGCGGCATGCGGGGAAGCTTTCCCCGCCTTGCCAACCTTCACGCTCAATCGTCCAATCGCCATGTTTTTGCCTTTTCGTTTTTAGGGCCGATGCAGTCGGTTTGCCTTACCCGCCGGGAGGGCCGCGTGTTTCTCGTAGAGAAACGTCTAAGCGCGCCTTTGATAAATCAAAGGATACCGCAGGTCGTGCAATCTCTGCCATATCTGCTCTAGACTCGGGATTCTGGACACCAAAATGGAGAAGCAAATGCGGGAATGGCTAGAGGATCGTGTCGCCTACATCCGTGGGCTTAAATCGCCAAATGACCATCAGCGGCTTTTGCTGCTGCTGAATGACAAAAAGGACGCAACTGACGATGACCGCCGCAAGCTGGTCGCCCTAATTCGCGCAGAAAAAGCGGCAGAGAAGGCGCAACGGGCTAAGGCGTCGGTGGCCAAAATTGTGAACGCTGAAAAGCAGGCCGAGCGTAAGAACCGCGACCACCAACTGTACCAATCCGCTGGCCTGCTCATTCTCGCCGGGTTGGTGGACACCAAAACGGGCAACCCGACCCTCGACCGTGGCGAATTGCTGGGCGCGCTCCTGGGATTGGCGAAGGTGCCCGCCGACGATGTCCGCCGATCCGACTGGAAGCGCGCCGGGGATGCCCTGATTGCCGAACGAGTGAAGGAACCTCAACGATGAACCAAGCCGACGAGTTTGTGATTGATGAGCCCACCAAACCGGGGCGAGGCGTTCGTCGTGTGAATTACACGCCACTGGCTGTGCTTGCTGGGGTGACGGTGGCAACGGTGGCGGCCTTGCTGGGCTATCGCGCTGGAAAGAAACGCGGGAAAGGGGACTGACCCTGCCCCTTTGGTGCCAAACCGCTCTGTAGCCCTCTCAGGCGCTGCTGTCGTCATTGGTTGGCCCCAAGGGGTGAATCCGCCTCGATACTCTGATTACTCGCTTCCTGCGCCCTCTCAGGCGGCGATAGGGGACTGGTAAAACGGGGATTCCCAGACGCCTCCCCCGCCCCTTCAGGGGCACAAGCGCGGCCCAACGGGGCCACGTAGTGGTGCGTTTTTTGCGTTTCCACCCTTTTCTTCCTTTTCCCTTTTAAACCTTTTAGGACGCCTACAGGCCGCGTATTCCGTGGCCTGTAGAGTTTAAAAAGGGAGGGATTTGTTGCCATTAAGGGAGGGATTTGTTGTTAAGAAGGGAGGGATTTGTTGTTGTAAAGGGAGGGATTTGTTGTATAAAGGGAGTTGCTTACTAACTCCCTTTATGTGGCATGGAGCATTGCATGGGTTCATCACCGATGGTTTACAAAAGTAACGCCCTGGTCGAGGCCGCGTATCGCCTCAGTGTTCAGGAACAGCGGATCGTTCTGGCCTGTATCAGCCAGGTGAAGAGGAACGAGCCTGTCACCGATGAAGTGATGTATTCAGTGACGGCGGAGGAAATAGCGACGATGGCGGGTGTCCCTATCGAATCCTCCTACAACCAGCTCAAAGAAGCGGCGCTGCGCCTGAAACGGCGGGAAGTCCGGTTAACCCAAGAGCCCAATGGCAAGGGGAAAAGACCGAGTGTGATGATTACCGGCTGGGTGCAAACAATCATCTACCGGGAGGGTGAGGGCCGTGTAGAACTTAGGTTCACCAAAGACATGCTGCCGTACCTGACGGAACTCACCAAACAGTTCACCAAATACGCCTTGGCTGACGTGGCCAAGATGGACAGCACCCACGCCATCAGGCTTTACGAGCTGCTCATGCAATGGGACAGCATCGGCCAGCGCGAAATAGAAATTGACCAGTTGCGCGAGTGGTTTCAACTGGAAGGCCGGTATCCCTCGATCAAGGACTTCAAGAAGTGGGTGCTTGATCCAGCCGTGACGCAGATCAACGAGCACAGCCCGCTACAGGTGGAGTGGGCGCAGCGAAAGACCGGGCGCAAGGTCACACATCTGCTGTTCAGTTTTGGACCGAAGAAACCCGCCAAGGCGGTGGGTAAGGCCCCAGCGAAGCGCAAGGCCGGCAAGCTGACAGACGCCGACATTGCGCAGCAGGGGCTTGCGCTCCCTGGTGAGTCCTGGGCGGAGGCCCGCGCTCGACTAAACCAGATGCCGTTGGATCTGGCCTAGAGCCCGTGGCCTTTGCCTTTGCCAAGGCCCGGCTTGCCTTTCTGCAGGGCCTGACGCTCCCGCTTTTGGGCCAAAAGCTCCTGCTTCTTGGCCTCTTTCTCGCGCTGAACCTCATCACGGGCTTGCGGTAGCCGCGCCGCCCACTCTGGACGCTCCTTCTGGAGTGTCCTCTCGGCGTCACGCACGGAAAAACCGCCGCCCGGTGTCAGGTAGCAACGCACACGCTCAAGCCGCTTACGCAGGTCGTTCTCCCGCTCCACTTTCCACGCCTTGAGCCGCTTGGCGGTAGCGCGCCATTCAGACATGAGCTTCTCGTAGCTGCTGCGCTTAAACGCGGCCAACAGCCCGGTTGGCTCTACTGGACGCTTCTTCGCATGGTTGGCTTCGTCGTTCCGTCGTTTGGTGCTGATGGCCTGTATCTGCTGATCGACGCGGAACTCTAGACGCTCTGCCCGCTGCCGGTAGCCCATATACAATTCGCCCTTGCGGCTATCCCATGCCTTGACCAAATCAGCCGCGGGCATGGCTTCAACCTGACGCGCTGGTTTGGCCCGCTGCTCGCGTTCAGCCGACAGGCTGACAATCTCCGCGCCTGCGTCGGGGATTTCTCGAGCGAGGTTGGCGGCAGTCTGCTGCTGCTCGATCCGCGCCGTCCGAAAGTCGATCACCTCGGCCCGTTGCTGCTCGTCGCGCCATTGGCTCGGCAACTGCTTAACCTCGGGGGCGAGCCCTGTGCCGCGCTCGGCATGGCTGCGCATGTCGATGCGCGCATCGA
>NZ_NQKQ01000051.1 GCF_002269505.1 Pseudomonas fragi
TCGGCGATGCATCGTTTCACTACTGAGTTCGGGATGGGATCAGGTGGTTCCAATGCTCTATGGTCGTCAAGAAATTCGGTAGCCAGATCGTTTACCTTTCGGTTTACGCTCCAGCGAATGGGTATGTAATAGAATTTGGTGTTTTGTGAACCGCAAACTTTCGGTTTGTATCGTCTTCACACACCGCAATTCGCTTCTAAGCAAATTGCTTGGGTGTTATATGGTCAAGCCTCACGGGCAATTAGTATTGGTTAGCTCAACGCCTCACAGCGCTTACACACCCAACCTATCAACGTCGTAGTCTTCGACGGCCCTTTAGGGAACTCAAGGTTCCAGTGAGATCTCATCTTGAGGCAAGTTTCCCGCTTAGATGCTTTCAGCGGTTATCTTTCCCGAACATAGCTACCCGGCAATGCCACTGGCGTGACAACCGGAACACCAGAGGTTCGTCCACTCCGGTCCTCTCGTACTAGGAGCAGCCCCTCTCAAATCTCAAACGTCCACGGCAGATAGGGACCGAACTGTCTCACGACGTTCTAAACCCAGCTCGCGTACCACTTTAAATGGCGAACAGCCATACCCTTGGGACCGGCTTCAGCCCCAGGATGTGATGAGCCGACATCGAGGTGCCAAACACCGCCGTCGATATGAACTCTTGGGCGGTATCAGCCTGTTATCCCCGGAGTACCTTTTATCCGTTGAGCGATGGCCCTTCCATACAGAACCACCGGATCACTAAGACCTACTTTCGTACCTGCTCGACGTGTCTGTCTCGCAGTCAAGCGCGCTTTTGCCTTTATACTCTACGACCGATTTCCGACCGGTCTGAGCGCACCTTCGTACTCCTCCGTTACTCTTTAGGAGGAGACCGCCCCAGTCAAACTACCCACCATACACTGTCCTCGATCCGGATAACGGACCTGAGTTAGAACCTCAAAGTTGCCAGGGTGGTATTTCAAGGTTGGCTCCACGCAAACTGGCGTTCACGCTTCAAAGCCTCCCACCTATCCTACACAAGCAAATTCAAAGTCCAGTGCAAAGCTATAGTAAAGGTTCACGGGGTCTTTCCGTCTAGCCGCGGATACACTGCATCTTCACAGCGATTTCAATTTCACTGAGTCTCGGGTGGAGACAGCGCCGCCATCGTTACGCCATTCGTGCAGGTCGGAACTTACCCGACAAGGAATTTCGCTACCTTAGGACCGTTATAGTTACGGCCGCCGTTTACCGGGGCTTCGATCAAGAGCTTCGCGTTAGCTAACCCCATCAATTAACCTTCCGGCACCGGGCAGGCGTCACACCCTATACGTCCACTTTCGTGTTTGCAGAGTGCTGTGTTTTTAATAAACAGTCGCAGCGGCCTGGTATCTTCGACCGGCAGGGGCTTACGCAGTAAATGCTTCACCTCCACCGGCGCACCTTCTCCCGAAGTTACGGTGCCATTTTGCCTAGTTCCTTCACCCGAGTTCTCTCAAGCGCCTTGGTATTCTCTACCCAACCACCTGTGTCGGTTTGGGGTACGGTTCCTGGTTACCTGAAGCTTAGAAGCTTTTCTTGGAAGCATGGCATCAACCACTTCGTGTTCTAAAAGAACACTCGTCATCAGCTCTCGGCCTTAGAATCCCGGATTTACCTAAGATTCCAGCCTACCACCTTAAACTTGGACAACCAACGCCAAGCTGGCCTAGCCTTCTCCGTCCCTCCATCGCAATAACCAGAAGTACAGGAATATTAACCTGTTTTCCATCGACTACGCTTTTCAGCCTCGCCTTAGGGACCGACTAACCCTGCGTCGATTAACGTTGCGCAGGAAACCTTGGTCTTTCGGCGTGGGTGTTTTTCACACCCATTATCGTTACTCATGTCAGCATTCGCACTTCTGATACCTCCAGCAAGCTTCTCAACTCACCTTCACAGGCTTACAGAACGCTCCTCTACCGCATCATCCTAAGATGATACCCGTAGCTTCGGTGTATGGTTTGAGCCCCGTTAAATCTTCCGCGCAGGCCGACTCGACTAGTGAGCTATTACGCTTTCTTTAAAGGGTGGCTGCTTCTAAGCCAACCTCCTAGCTGTCTAAGCCTTCCCACATCGTTTCCCACTTAACCATAACTTTGGGACCTTAGCTGACGGTCTGGGTTGTTTCCCTTTTCACGACGGACGTTAGCACCCGCCGTGTGTCTCCCATGCTCGGCACTTGTAGGTATTCGGAGTTTGCATCGGTTTGGTAAGTCGGGATGACCCCCTAGCCGAAACAGTGCTCTACCCCCTACAGTGATACATGAGGCGCTACCTAAATAGCTTTCGAGGAGAACCAGCTATCTCCGAGCTTGATTAGCCTTTCACTCCGATCCACAGGTCATCCGCTAACTTTTCAACGGTAGTCGGTTCGGTCCTCCAGTTAGTGTTACCCAACCTTCAACCTGCCCATGGATAGATCGCCCGGTTTCGGGTCTATTCCCAGCGACTAGACGCCCTATTAAGACTCGCTTTCGCTACGCCTCCCCTATTCGGTTAAGCTTGCCACTGAAAATAAGTCGCTGACCCATTATACAAAAGGTACGCAGTCACCCAACAAAGTAGGCTCCCACTGCTTGTACGCATACGGTTTCAGGATCTATTTCACTCCCCTCTCCGGGGTTCTTTTCGCCTTTCCCTCACGGTACTAGTTCACTATCGGTCAGTCAGTAGTATTTAGCCTTGGAGGATGGTCCCCCCATATTCAGACAAAGTTTCTCGTGCTCCGTCCTACTCGATTTCACTGCAAAGATGTTTTCGCGTACAGGGCTATCACCCACTATGGCCGCACTTTCCAGAGCGTTCCGCTAACATCAATACAGCTTAAGGGCTGGTCCCCGTTCGCTCGCCACTACTAAGGGAATCTCGGTTGATTTCTTTTCCTCAGGGTACTTAGATGTTTCAGTTCCCCTGGTTCGCTTCTTAAGCCTATGTATTCAGCTTAAGATACCTAACTTATGTTAGGTGGGTTCCCCCATTCAGACATCTCCGGATCAAAGTCTGTTTGCCGACTCCCCGAAGCTTTTCGCAGGCTACCACGTCTTTCATCGCCTCTGACTGCCAAGGCATCCACCGTATGCGCTTCTTCACTTGACCATATAACCCCAAGCAATCTGGTTATACTATGAAGACGACATTCGCCGAAAATTTGCTTTCAATCACAAATTTTACCTTAGCCTGAATAAACACCAGTGAAAGTGCTATTCAGTCTAACTTTCTATTACATACCCAAATTTTTAAAGAACGATCTAATCAAAAGATCAGAAATCAACATTCACCACCATCTGATGGAATGCTCATTTCTAAGCTTTACGACAGACAAACCGCAGATCAACTCTGCAGTTATCGTCTTCTACAATGAATCAAGCAATTCGTGTGGGAACTTATGGAGCAGCTGATGTCGTCGATTAAGGAGGTGATCCAGCCGCAGGT
>NZ_NQKQ01000052.1 GCF_002269505.1 Pseudomonas fragi
AGGCGGGAATGCCCAGTTTCGTGATTAGCATGCTCAGAAAAATTAACTGACTGTTGCACTTGTTCCTTGAGACCGCCGAGTGCGCCTTCAGGAAAGCACGAAGCTCAAGGTAGCAAGAAATATCTTTGACCGGACTGATCTCTCGCACCAGACTCTTTATACCGTAGCACTCAAGCCCCATAAGAGCAGCACGTTCTTGAAATAGAGATTGTTTTGAAGGATTGGCGTTACCCACACCGATCACTACATCATGCCCTAAGGCCTTTGCGCCTGCTGCCAAGTCGAGCAAATGAATGCTCGCGCCACCCATTACATCAGAGCGGGTTATAAGATAAATAATTTTCAATTCAGCGCTCCAGGCACACGTTCATCGTCAGTTTATTGTTTCACGCATTAAACGAACCATGATGGGCCCTTGAACCTGTACCGAATAATGCTCCTCTACCCTTTTTCTTCCATTGCATCCAAGAATCCTTCTGTCGTCGACAGAAGATAGCAAATGACTTAAATGTAAATCCCACTCACTGACCGAACTCGCGAGGAAACCACACTTGCTTTCATCCACTATACTTATATTAACTCCCACAGGCGACGCAATCACAGGAACACCACAAGCCATATATTGAATGAGCTTATATCCGCATTTTCCATTTTCCCAAGGTCCCTCTACGAGTGGCATGATCCCGACATCCATCAGCCGGATCATTTCAGCCTCTGTAGACTCATCCCAGGGCACGACTTCAACATCGATATCCGAGAATACGGTGTTCATGCTTACATCTGCACCGACCAGCATAAGTTTCGCATCATACTTATTACATACCGCAATTAATGCGTCCTTGATGTCGACAACATATTTCTGAGTTGCGGGAGAACCCATCCAGCCTATTACTAATTTTTTATCGTGAAACACATTGTCTTTTGAGGTGTAACGAGTGGCATCTACAACCGTAGGAATAATTACTGTTCTCCCGGCCCCTGCCCTCTGCGCATATTCTGCCAAATAAGGATTCCCAGCCACTACACACGAAGAAGAACGCATGACTGATTTGATTTTATTTTTAAGAAACAGCTTAATAAAGCGATTATTGGATAAATCATAGTTATGAAAAATAGCATCGTCATAATCTACTATGACCTTGCAGCCGCATAGATTCAGTATTTTTTCTGCCCAAGCCGGAAAATAGGGAAAAATTTCTTTTTCAACCCAAAGAATATCAAACTGACTGGCCCGCAAAAGCCATGTAAATCTCTTCCAGTAATAGCTTATAAAGTCGAAAATGGTTGACTTTTCCCGACTGTACAAGCGAGACACATATAGATCATCAAGCAAATTAGCAACCACAACATTCCATCCATCTTTCTCAAGATATGGAATATATTGAAGCATTCTCAAACGACTGCTAGCGCCTATTCTTGAATATTTGGAGAGCAACAATAATTTCATTATAGACCTTGATTCAATTCAGGCTCGGTCGGCCTTGAGCGCTGACGATAGAAAAGGGGTAACAGAATCAAACCCACATATACATAGGTAGTAAGACTGAATTGCCAGGCATAAAAAACCATTACCAAAGCGTATACATAGCAACTCAGCATTGCTAAAAAATAGCCGCCATGCAAACAAGCCAAGCGCCTCAGGCAGGCATACCATCCACCCAAAACAGCCATGCTTATAATGACTGCTCCAACGCCCCCTGCCAAATAGGGACTCGATGCATAAGTAAGAACATTAAAATCGTCATCTGCAAATCCCACATCGAAGGGAACACAGCTGTATAAGCCCAGCGACAGAATATCGACAACTTTACCTAAGATCAGATCGGCACAACCTTTACCTGCTTGCCCGTCCATCCAGGTTGAGAGTGCGGTTACTGCATAACCAAAATACGAATAAAGAAAATCAAAACCTTTCTCTCCACCCGCTCGGCCAGTGGCAACAGCGATGATGCAAAAAATAAGAACCAAGAGAGCAAAGAAAACAAGAAGCCCTTTCAGCTTAACCCAACCAATATAAAACAACGTATATACAACACTCACAAAAAGAAAAAGTACACTTGTCCTTTCAGCCAGGCTCAGAGCAGAAATCAGGTAAATCGCACTTGTAACAATACACAACAAGATTCGCTTTTTTTGCGCATAGTAAAGAGCAAGGCAAAGCGCAAAAAGCGAAAAGTGTTGCGCACCGTAATTGGACTCATGGCCCCAGATGTAGACATAACGCAGATTAAATAATACGCCTCCTTCCAACGGCCCATTTATACCAAATCTGTAAATACGATAGCATGATAGCACCAGGCCTAAAAACGAAAGACACCAATAGGAAAATACCAACAAGCGTGGCGCATCTGCATCCCCTACTTCCATGGAGTATATATTGAATACGCCGCCACTAAGCATAAAGCTTGCAAGTATATAAACAATTACAAAACTACAGATTCCGAGCAAGAAAAAGTTGTGCCCCCACTGCCACTGCTCACCCAAAACAAGCAAGTTCATGGCAAACATCAAGGCAACAATAACAACAAGTATGACAAGTGGCGATGTCAGGTAAAATCGCAATTTATTCATTTACATCACTTCAGTTAACTATTTAATAGCATCAGTTCGTGATGACTCGCTTGAAATAACCAACGGCTTTAGTCAGTGGTATCTCTGCAAAATAAAACAACGAAAAGAAACAAACCTTATAGGATGACGCGTTAACCATTTTCGACAATGCCACTGTGTTTTTATTTTTGATGGCCACGAGAGAGTAATAAGCCAACGCTTTAGCCGTCGCGAAATCTGCCAAAAAACCACTGGCCAAATATTGTATGGCTTGTGAAACCATAGCGTACTGCCTGGGTATGTTACGAAAGCTGTTACTTTGATGCTGGCGATATTTCACCACAGGGATATCAGGTAAGTAAGCAAATTCTGATCCGAAATCTGGGTAGGCTACCAATAGTTTCACAAACATAGGGTAATCATCCAGCATCAGGTTTGTATCCCATCCTCCCTGTTCCCTGAGGGCAGATGTTCTGAAGACAGTCGATTGCAGCAATAAAGGCACGGGATAATTGAATAAAGCCTGCTTGAACCGCTTCTGAGCAGGTAATTTTAAAAATTTATCCTGTGACGGGCCGTATACTTTGAAAAAGTGGCCAGGCTCTTCATCGAAAAAAGCATCAGCCCCGCCAATGCAAAACTTGAGATTTTGATTAACCTCCATGTGATTTATACATTGGGCAATGCCGGCCGCATCAGGAATATCATCTGAAGCAACAAAGTATAAGTACTCCGTTGTTGCAACAGCAAGGCCCATATTCAAAGATGATATGAGCCCTGAGTTTGACTTGACGACTAAAGATAGGCGGTCTCAAGGAACAAGTGCAACACCTGATGTAAGGTGTTGCCATGTCTACCCAATACAAACACTTGAGTACCCG
>NZ_NQKQ01000053.1 GCF_002269505.1 Pseudomonas fragi
CCCCCTGCCCCCACTCACGGAGGCTGGGTCATTCCGTGGGCGTCAAGGGGCCGAGTCCTCGCCGCTTCGCGTCTGCGGGCCGCACCAACCCCTTGACCCCCACTCCATTCGAAGTGGAAGGGGGTCAAGGTTCGCGCAGCGACCGCGAAGCGGCCCCGACCTTGACGCCCTGGAACGACCCCAACGCTCAGGGCTGGTGGTCAGGGGCGCTCTTCCCCTGACCGCCTGCCACGTGGCGAACGGACAAGCCCCCTTGGGGGGGCGCGTCAGCAGGGGGTGCAAGGCGTAGCCGCGCAGGCTCTTGGGGCGTAGCCCCGAACGATCTTTGCGAAGCAAAGTCTAGTGAGTACACTTGTAATCAAGTGGCCCAGCGGAGCTAGGCGGATTTTCAGCAGATCGGGGATGGCATGGCATACGCAATCATGCGGGCAAAGAAGCTCGCCAACATGGGCTCAGTGGCGGCCTCGATGCAGCATTGCTACCGGGAACGGAATACACACAATGCTGACCAGGAACGCACACCCGACAATCAACACCTGGTCGCCAAAAGCACGGACGAGGCGATGGGAAAACTGCGGGCTTTGCTGCCAGAGAAACGGCGCAAAGATGCGGTTTTGACTGTCGAATACGTGATGACGGCCAGTCCTGATTGGTTCGAGAAAGCTACACCAGAACAGGAAAAAGCGTTCTTTCAGCAGTCCTTGCAGTGGTTGGCGGACAAGTACGGGGCCGATCGCATTGTTACGGCCAGTATCCACCGGGACGAATCCACGCCACACCTGTCGGCTTTCGTCGTGCCGCTGACTCAAGACAAACGCCTGAGCGCCAAGGAGTTCATCGGCAGTCGCGACAAGATGCGCGCCGACCAAACCTCCTACGCCGCCTGTGTGGCCAATCTTGGCTTGGAGCGCGGGATCGAAGGCAGCATGGCCAACCATCAGCGAATTCAGCAGCACTACGCGGCGGTCCAACAGGGAATGGAGTCTTCCGTGACGCTTCTGCCCTCATCCGTAGAACCGCGGGTGCTGGAGAAGGCGACTTTGCTGGAGCGAGTCAGAGGCCGTGGGGATCTGGTCGAAGATGCAGAAATGATCGCCAAGCGTGTGACGAAGGATTTGAACAAAGGGTTTGCGGGGACCGTTGCTAAGGCCTCTGAGAGCGTTGAGAGCGAACGCAAGGCGAGAGAGGCACGGAACACGGCAAAAGGCCTCAGAAAGCGCCTGGAGACGTTTGAGGGGTCTTTCAGGGGGCTTACGAAGGATCAGATCGCCAGCGTGCTCAAGATGGCCTCCGAACTCCAGCAGGAGAACGCAAAGGCCAAGGAGCAGAGCAAGCGCAAGAGCAAGACGGTTACCAAAGGGAAGGGCTTGACCCTTTAGATCCTGCTTTCATGAGTTTCCCCCAACGAACTAACGGCTTGTCATGCAGGTCACGGCCTACAAGAATGCCGTATTGGGTACGTGGCTTTATTTCATCGATGAACTGCCTGAAATCAGGGCTGAGCAGTGATCCAGCCTCAAAGCAGTATTGGCCTGCTGCAACAGCACAAGCGATGCCCAATATGTCATCAAAACTGCTCAGGTCCTTGGCTTTGAAGGCGATCAGCGTTTTTCCGTTTTGTGGTCGTATATCCACGATCATCAGTTGAAATCCAAGTCAGTTTGGTCAGGTGGGGGCAGATCATCGGCGCCTAGAATCGGGCGTTCATCCCCATAGATCACTGGAACGGCTTTGAGCTTTTTCACTTGATCCCAGCCTTCTTCCTGCTCGCATTCATGGGCTACAACCGTTGCCGAGAAAACTGCCTTGCGCTGTCCAGCGGTGCCTGCGAACGCTATCTGCTCGTTGACCACATAGGTCGAGACGTTGCCGGTCTTGATCGTTTGAACAAACTGGTGATCCGCAAGGTACTTCACACCGCGTGAAATGGTCGCTCTAGACCTGTTCAGGATTTTGCAGAGGGTTACTTGAGATATCGTCACTGCGTTGGTGCCAATCTGCATGTTCTCCCTGATAACGCTGAACACCAAGGCTGCCGCTGGGTTGTCTCGCTGCATCGCTCTTAAGTTCTTTTCGGCGGCTCTACTCATCATGTAGTAACCCCCCGCCACCCGGTTTTTGGTTACTGCTGAAAGCCGCCGTTCCTGCTCTAGCGTGTCGACTGTGTGGCTCAGCAAGGCCCTCACTTGGGTGAGCTGTTCCTCCAGCTTTTGAACCTTTTTTTCGTCCTGAGACATGTATCACCCCGTGAAACATTAGTGTGCATTTTTTGAAGCATCATGCCTCATGCTAGCAAGATGCATGATGTCTCACAAATGCTTTATGACGTATAGCGATGTCTCACCGGGTGATACATAGATGTATAGCCACGTGAGACATCGCTCTTTGGATGAAACCTATATAAATCAACTACTTAACCTCTTTTCTACTGTTTTCTCTTCTAATTCTCTAAAGGGCGACGCCCTTGCCGCGCTTCGCTTGGCATACCCAGTCGCTTCGCTCCGAAAATGCCTGCCCTCCGGGCAGCGACTTTTTAGGGCTTGCAGCGGGCCTTCGGCCCTCGCCCAATTGGGCTTTGCCCCCTTGGAACCCCCACTCTTGCCGCCGAGGGCTCGGGGGGCAGGGGGAAGAGCGCCCCCTGCCCCCACTCACGGAGGCTGGGTCATTCCGTGGGCGTCAAGGGGCCGAGTCCTCGCCGCTTCGCGTCTTTG
>NZ_NQKQ01000054.1 GCF_002269505.1 Pseudomonas fragi
AGAATATCCACTTAACAATCTGATTGTTAAGCATTGCCGATAATCTGCCATATTCTTTTGTCTTGGCAATATCGTTGTCGAATGCTTTTGATTTTAGCCCAATTTCTTTTAATGCTTTTTCAGAGTCCTTTTGTTGCAATTGCCACTTCGCTAAATGAGGACCTACATTCGTCTGCAAAGGCTCATATGCAGACACGTCCAAGCCACAGCGCGCAAGGCTTGCAGCGTTGAAAGCTTTCTTGGCTACGCCTATCGTTCCCTTTTGATCCAAAGCCTTCAACGTCTTGCCCTGGACGACTCTGGACACCACTAAATTCAGATGTGGATTGTCTTGGTCGTGGACATTAGCGAACACTCGACCTTTGAAGTCATTAATATCAATATCTAACTTCTTGGCGAGTTCTTTTAGGATATCGCTTGTTATAGATTTCCATTCGTCCTGTGTTGGTTTAACCACACTTGGCGGAAGACTGAAAACAAAACTTTGCGCATAACTTTGGACTGGTCGCCCTCCCTTCTTTTGGGAGTTCTCTAAGTCCAAACTTACGGCTTCATTAGAACAAGTTCTAATGAAATTCTCGATATTGCCGTATACCGGTATTATGCTCTCTGTATTCTTGTGATTAGCATGTTCCATGTTAACTAAATACTTGCCGTATTTAATTAACCCGCCATGCTTATCTTTTATTCGCTCGCTTCTTACGAACCAGTTCTTGATTGTCATATTCGATTTTAATTGTTATATAATATATATACCATTTAAAATCGAAATATCAATCAAACATCACTATTTCGTTTTAATTCTAGATAGGAGAACCCTACGGGTTCACGCCTTGTGCTTCGCACTGGCTTCCTCTCTGCGGTCAGGTCTGCGCCCCGACACCCGCTAAAATCAAAATCAAAAAAACAATATGTATAATATTCGAAACAAACTTTAAAACTATGACAGACATATTATTTTGCAATGAATGCGACGCCGAAACAGACCACACCACAACCAGAACAGAGATCAAAGAGAGATGGCAAGACTCGAGCATTGACGATGACGATCTGGATTATTTTGAGGTGGTTAGCAGGGCAAACGGCGATTCGACGTATGAGGTTACGCACGTCTGCAACGTCTGTGGGCACGAGGAAAATTATGAAGATATGTAGCCCCTCAAAACGCCTGAGCAAGCTCAGCCATTTTGACCGGCTTCTACCTTCCATAACCTGAGACCAAGCCAGCTTGCTGGCGCAGTAGGTCGAGGGTTGGAGGCACGTTTTAGGGCATTCTTCGAAAAGGGGAATCCCCTTTCGTTTCGGGGCTTTGCAGTGAAAAGTCTAAAAGCCTATATCAGATAATAGCCCGTAGGGTGCCTTGGATTCTGGGCAGGGTTTCCCCCTCTCACCCCTCCATCCTGTTTTTCCAATTAAAAATCGTTGCTCTGCTGGCACCAGTGATTGCCATAACTTCTTCTACGGTTCGACCCTGTGCGATTAGCTCAATACCCTGTTCCCTGCGGGTCTTACCTTTCAAAGCGCCACGGCGTGCCTGTATTTCGCTGGTGTGAGTCTTCGCAACGAAATATTCGAAATCGCTTTCTGTGATCCTTTTGTGGGTCCACTTGGCGACGCTGTTCGCCGTTGCTCTCACTTCACTGAACGGAAGAGGGTTTGAGAAATTTAGATTTATCATCTGCGCACGGGTCAGGCAGGCATCGAGCCACTGGCGATAGGCGGGCCAGCCTTGGCGGATTGCTCGATACGACCAGTTACGCAGTTCCTCGAAAAGCGTGCAATTTCTACCCAATCCATAGTCAGCAACGACCTTTTTCCGCTGTGCCGGCGTTTTCAGGTCGAGATAGTCAGCCAGTTCACCCAATTCGTATGTTTCGTGATGCCACTGCGTTACCTGCCAATGGTGATGCAGGGGATTCTTCACAATAAGCCCTGAATAGCCTCTATCAGCGTCCAGAAGCTCGCACAGGGCGTTTTCTACGGCAGCGGCATACAGGAGCGGGGCTTTTTTGCCATCGGGCGCTGTGCGGACTGGTGTTTCGAGGGCATAGAGGGCGTGAGCGTGTGCGTTTGCTCGGTTCATCACTGTCAGATTTGGAGCCGGTGCGCCTCTATCTGACCAGTCCATCGCTGCACCTGGTCTATCAATATCAAAAGCCAACCACAGCATATGGGTTGGGCCATTGTGCTGTATGTATTTAGCCTTTTTTGCAATCTCTGCTTTTGCTATGTGCAAGCCAGTTGCAAGGTCATCTGTATAATATGGTTTTGCTGGTAATGTGCTTGTAAAAAGTTGTAGTTGTGTCATACTGTTTATGTCCCTCCCCCCTCTGTGTCTTCCTGTCGCCAAACTATCGGACACAGAGGGGAATCTTTTAAGTTATATTTTCCATCTTACCCTATTTTCGAGGGTCTTGCCGGTTTTCGTTTCCGCCATCTCGAACATACTGTCAAGTAGTTCAGCCTGTTCCTTCGAAATGTTCAACTTACTTAATTCTTCGGTTGTTTTTTCAATCCTGTTTTTTTGCCTATTCTCATTGCCTATATCACCTGACCCTATTGAGAATATCCACTTAACAATCTGATTGTTAAGCATTGCCGATAATCTGCCATATTCTTTTGTCTTGGCAATATCGTTG
>NZ_NQKQ01000055.1 GCF_002269505.1 Pseudomonas fragi
CGCTGGTTGCTCATGGCACCTCCTAATGGGCCTCATTTTAAGGCTTGGAGGTGTCTACGAAACTAGGGGCGATTCAGCCTGACAGTACTTTTGATCTTGTCTATCGCTTCGTCATCAAGGTCGTGGTTGTAAATATTGCACTGATCAAAGAGGTAACGCAGCACGTCACCAACGGAATAATCCAGCCAGAGGTTGATCAGCGACTCAGGATCGGAAAAACAATGTTCACCCAACAGATCCAGCGCCCCGATCCCACGCCCAAGCGTCGTGTCAGGAGGAAGAAATAGTTCAAGCTGATAGGTTTTGTGCCAAAGCCCCCCATTCTTGAGGTAATAGGTACCAGGTTTTACAACTCTTGGATCTTCCAAGAGGTATCCCTCTCGATGGAGCTGCCTTGTAAACGAACCCGCATCCCACGGAGCTAGATCTTCACAATCGCCAACCCCGAATGTTCCATCTGCAAGACGAGGTGCCACAACAGCATTGATTGCCAACAGGATAAGTACAACGTTATCGGGTAGACCGGAGTAATCCAGGGTAGCTGAAGCATTCCGCTCAACCATATTGGCTAATCGCCTATTTACCTTTACTAGCTCCTGAGCCTCCAGTTCGGCGCGCTTCCTGTTTTGCTCATCGGTACAGCTTGCACAAGGCAAAGATGAATTCTGGGGAACCTTCTTGACATCAGCTCGGCCATTGATGCGTACGGGTCCATCGCAGATATTGCAGGTTTGGTTTTCGTCGAACGCATCGCAGTACTCACGTACCTTCTTAGCAATCTGGCCAGACTGAATGATCTCCCGAAACGGCACCAGATCGGCAACTCGCTCAAGAAACACACCCTCTTCATCAGCGGCCCAATATCGTGTCGCCAGAGCCCTCTCGTCAGGGTCTTGGGTTAGAAACTCCAGTCTTACTGCCATGTGATCCCCCACTCAAAGCCAAATAAACCGAATTGCATCTAGAAAAGTGACAACGCCAAACCGTTGCATTTCTTAAATCATGCAAAAATTTTAACACTCAACCAGCCGCATCTCTCTGGGACGGAAGGGCAGTCAAAACACTTCAAGCTCTGGCACACAACAAAACCGGATATTTCCTACAACCCCCTAGCCCTTCAAAACCAAATACTCCCCTACCCCTTGGCGCAAATGGAAGATACCCTGCTCGCCTTGAGATGGCCAAGCGCCACTACCTATTTCAAATCTAACGAATCGCTCGAGTGAGATCACATGGAACTGTTCCTCGTCATTTTCGGCTTATGCATCCTTGCGCTGCTGGTCGTCGCAGTAAAAAACACAAAGCTCATAGCCAGGCTGACTGCTGAACTCCGCCAACGAGAGCAGATCATTGATCGCCAGCAGCAAGAAAATTTAGCGCTACTGAGCCGTGTCGACCGCCAGGGGCAGGAAAATACAGCCTTACAGAATCGCGTCGATGCCCTTTCCAAGTATCAAACCATCATCGATGCTGAGGCCCACGCCAGAGAACTCAACGCACAAGCTGAGAGTGTTTTCGCCCAGTCGAAAATAGCTGCAGCAGTCGAGCTACATGAAGCCAAACGCATGGCAAAAGAAGAGCTGATAACCAGCGAGATGGAAATGGCTTCAGCCCGCGCAACTGCGAGCAGGATTGTTGAAAACGCAAATAAACGCGCAGAAGAAATTGCAGGTAACGCTTACAGCGCCATGAACCGGGCAAAGGAATTTGCTGACACAGCAAAAGCGATGAAGAACATCATCGAAGGCTACGGTGATGCTTACATCGTGCCCACCTACAATCTGCTGGATGACCTCGCAGAAGAGTTTTCCTTCACTGAAGCAGGCCAGAAACTCAAAGCAGCCCGTGAGATGAGCCGCTGGATGGTCAAGGCCGGTCGGGCTGCTACCTGCGACTACGCAGAATCCAATCGACGTGACACCGCTATCCGCTTTGTCATCGATGCATTCAACGGCAAAGTCGACTCAATCCTTTCCAGAAACAAAGCTGATAACCACGGCAAGCTGGAGCAAGAGATCCGCGATGCATTTGCCCTGGTTAACCACAACGGCACAGCATTCAGAAACGCACGCATCACCGACGAATATCTCACCTCACGTCTGGAAGAGCTGAAGTGGGCCGCTACGACTCGCGTACTGAAAGAGCAGGACCGCGAGGAGCAGCGCCAACTGCGCGAACAAATACGCGAAGAAGAAAAAGCCCGACGTGAGTTTGAACGTGCCATAAAGGACGCGGCCAAGGAGGAGGACACCATCAAGAAAGCGATGGATAAGGTTCTTCAACAAGCAGCAAATGCCAATGATGCCCAGCGGGTGGAATTTGAAGCCAAGCTGCGCGAGCTGGAACTCAAGCTCCAGGCTGCGGAAGAGAAAAACCAACGCGCGCTGTCAATGGCTCAGCAAACCAGAACAGGCCATGTGTACGTCATTTCTAACATCGGCTCGTTTGGTGAGGAAGGGCGGTCTCAAGGAACAAGTGCAACACCTGATGTAAGGTGTTGCCATGTCTACCCAATACAAACACTTGAGTACCGA
>NZ_NQKQ01000056.1 GCF_002269505.1 Pseudomonas fragi
CGGGAATGCCCAGTTTCGTGATTAGCATGCTCAGAAAAATTAACTGACTGTTGCACTTGTTCCTTGAGACCGCCATATGCCAGTTATCACCGCAATTGCCAAAAAGCATAATCTACTGGTTTTGGAAGACTCGGCTCAAGCTCATGGTGCTCAGACCAACAACAAAAAGGCAGGAAACTGGGGTGATGCCTCGGGGTTTAGTTTTTATCCTGGAAAGAATTTAGGTGCGCTGGGTGATGCAGGCGCTATTACCACGAATGATCCTGATCTGGTTGAAGTGCTAAAAGCACTTCGGAACTATGGATCGCACGAAAAATATAAAAATATTATGCTGGGTGTTAACAGCCGTTTAGATGAAATTCAAGCGGCAATGTTGGGCGTAAAGTTAAAGCATTTGGATAAAGAAGCTCAAGCACGGAAAAAAATTGCAGATGCCTACATGCGATCAATCCGAAACAGTCACATCAGTTTGCCACTGCCTTATGAAACTGACGTGCTCACTTTTACCGAACACGCTTGGCATTTGTTTGTCGTTCGCTCAGCCCATCGTGACAAATTGCAACAACATTTGGCTGAGAATGGAGTGCAGACACTAATACATTACCCCATTCCCCCTCATCAACAAGAGGCGTATAAAAATTATGATTTCTCATCTCGGTCTTTTCCAGTGACTGAGTTGATACATAATGAAATTCTGAGCTTGCCAATCAGTCCCGTTATGACTCATGAACAAGCGATGAAAGTAATTGAGGTTTGTAACAGTTTCAGCGTAAGCGGTTAAAGTGATGACGCTGCTTAAAACGAGTTTTTTAAATGGCTTGGCCGTCATTATTAAAATGCTGACGCTGCTTGGAATTAACAAGGTGTTAGCTGTCTATGTCGGGCCAGCAGGCTACGCTGCCTTGGGCCAATTCCAAAATGCGCTGCAAATAATCTCGACATTTGCGAGTGGTTCGGTCAATACGGGGGTAACGAAATACACGGCTGAATACACAAACGAAGTTCACAAGCAGCATGCGGTATGGAAAACAGCAGGCACCTTAGCGACCTGCGGATCCGTGATAACCGCTTTAATAATAGCTGTATTCAGCAAACCACTGGCCGTCATATTTTTCAATGATGAATCACTTTCTTCAGTTTTCCTATGGCTAGCGGGAGGGCTGGTTTTCCTGACATTAAACTCACTAGTACTCGCTATTCTTAACGGTAAAAAAGATATTTTACGCTTTGTTGTAGCCAACATTCTTGGCAGCCTCTTCGCATTGTGTACTACCTCTCTTCTAGCCGTTAAGTTTGGCCTGTATGGTGCATTGGTTGCGCTGGCTTTATATCAATCGCTCAGCTTTGTTGTGACGATTTATATTTGCAGGAAAGCGGCTTGGTTTAAACTTTCATTGTTGTTCGGGGCCGTCGATACGCAGGTTGCCAAAAACCTGCTGAAATTTACCGCTATGGCGCTAACTTCTGCGGCGTGTGTTCCTCTAAGTCAAATATTTGTTCGAAATTATTTAGGTGAAACGTTCAGCTGGGAAGCAGCAGGTTATTGGGAAGCAATGACAAGGTTGAGTTCAGCTTACTTGCTATTCATTACTTCAACGTTGAGTGTTTATTATCTTCCAAAGCTGGCCGAGCTCAAGCTGGTGCGGAAAATAAAAGCTGAAATTGCCCAAGGCTATAAATATATACTGCCCTGTGCGATGATAATGGGGCTGTTGATTTACATACTGCGTGATTTTATTATCGGCATTTTGTTTACTCGTGAGTTCAGCCCGATGCGAGAGCTTTTTGCATGGCAGATGGTGGGTGATAGTTTAAAAATAGGGAGCTGGATTTTAGCCTACTTGATGCTAAGTAAAGCCATGTATAAAGTGTTTATCATTACTGAAGTGGTATTTGCAATAAGCTTTGTGTTGTTGACTCTGCTTTTTTGCCATTTCTTCGGTTTTGTTGGTGTGACAATGGCTTATGCTTTTAATTATGCTGTGTATTGGCTGGTGATGGGCTCTGTCATATACTTGAAATTCAGAGCTGCTATGAATACAAAGGAAGGTGTTTTGTGCTAACTGTCGTTATTCCATCCTATAACCATTCTCAGTATATCGAGAGTTGTTTGCTAGCGGCTATCGAATGTGAGAAGTCACGCATTATAGTTATAGATGATGGCTCTACAGACGACACTGTTGCTGTCGTAGAAGCCTTTATTGAAGCACACAAGCAGTACGACATATGGCGGTCTCAAGGAACAAGTGCAACAGTCAGTTAATTTTTCTGAGCATGCTAATCACGAAACTGGGCATTCCCG
>NZ_NQKQ01000057.1 GCF_002269505.1 Pseudomonas fragi
GAAATACAAAACGCCCGATGCGGTGCATCGGGCGTTTTGAGACTGAAATTGGTGTAAACCTATTTCAGGACTAGACAGGGGATTAAATCCCGTATTGCGCCCGGTAGGCTTCAACGGCAGGCAGGTACTGCTTGAGCGTTTCATCTTCAGCCAGGTATTGCAGCACCTGGTTCAAGGAAACGATGCTGATCACCGGAATACCGAAGTCGCGCTCCACTTCCTGGATCGCCGACAGCTCGCCATTGCCCCGCTCCTGACGGTTGAGGGCAATCATCACACCGGCAGCCTTGGCGCCCTGGGCCTGGATGATCTGCATGACTTCACGGATGGCAGTGCCAGCCGTGATCACGTCATCGATGATCAGGATATCGCCTTCCAGCGGCGAGCCAACCAGGCTGCCACCTTCGCCGTGGGCCTTGGCTTCCTTGCGGTTGAAGCACCATGGCAGGTCGCGGTCGTGGTGTTCGGCCAGGGCCACGGCGGTGGTTGCCGCCAGAGGGATGCCCTTGTAGGCCGGGCCAAAGAGCACGTCGAAGGAAATACCGCTGTCAACGATGGCGGCAGCATAGTAACGCCCCAGCTGGGCCAGTGCAGAGCCGGTGTTGAACAGGCCGGCATTGAAGAAGTAAGGGCTGGTACGGCCCGACTTCAGGGTGAACTCACCGAAGCGCAAAACGCCACGATCGATGGCAAAGCGGATGAAATCGCGCTGATACGCTTGCATGAAAAAAGTCCCCAGACACCACGGATTTAGCTAATTAGTAAGACGGCGTGTATCATACACTCACGTGATTTTTGGGGCCATTTATGCGGATCATCAGTGTGAACGTCAATGGTATTCAGACGGCAGTCGAGCGCGGTTTGCTCAGTTGGCTGCAAGCTCAGAATGCCGACGTTATCTGCCTGCAGGACACCCGTGCCTCCGCCTTTGAACTGGACGATCCAGCCTACCAGCTCGATGGCTACTTTCTTTATGCCTGCGACGCCGAAGTCCCTGCCCAAGGTGGTGTGGCTTTGTACTCGCGGTTGCAGCCGAAAGCAGTCATCACCGGGCTTGGCTTCGAGACGGCCGATCGCTACGGGCGCTACCTGCAAGCCGATTTCGATAAGGTCAGCATCGCGACCTTGCTGCTCCCTTCGGGGCAGAACGGCGATGAAGACTTGAATCAAAAGTTCAAGCTAATGGACGACTTTGCGCGCTATCTCGACAAGCAGCGTCGCAAGCGTCGTGAGTACATCTACTGCGGCTCACTGTATGTGGCGCAGCAGAAACTTGACATTAAAAACTGGCGCGACAGCCAGCAATCACCCGGCTTCCTGGCGCCTGAACGGGCCTGGATGGATGAGATTGTCGGCAACATGGGCTATGTCGATGCCCTGCGTGAAGTCAGTCGTGAAGGTGACCAGTACAGCTGGTGGCCGGACAACGAACAGGCCGAGATGCTGAATCTGGGCTGGCGTTTTGACTACCAGCTGCTGACACCGGGCCTGCGCCGCTTTGTACGAAGCGCTCGCATGCCACGTCAGCCACGCTTCTCGCAGCACGCGCCATTGATCGTGGACTACGACTGGACACTGACTATCTAAGTGTTTGTCGCCGTCATAAAAAATGCCCGTATCGAAAGATACGGGCATTTTTTTGTCTCGGACTTTGCTTAGCAGTTAACTAATACGTGCAAACCATAGCGCTACATTTTTTGTATAGATCATAAGAAAGCACGATAAATAAGTACTGCATTGACAGCTGGAAACCCAACAGAATGCTGCGGTCCAACAGGACATTTCATAAATTTAAGGGATTAAAAAATGAATAATGAAGAAATTATTAAACTTCTTGGCTATTTGATAGGCACTCGCTACGTGCCCACCGTTAAAGCCTACATCAGCGAACTCACCGGACGTACTCGGGTAGTCGGAGTCAATGAAATTTCTACCAAGGAATGGGATGAAAGGCGCATTCACCTGATCGGTGATGCCAACAACTGCATAGTGTCCATTCACTTTGGTTGATAGCTGATTTAGGGCAGGATCATACTTTCAAAAAGCTCGCACATTTCATGCGGGCTTTTTTCATGGGTGTGTCCCGTCCTGA
The DNA here is from genome assembly GCF_002269505.1 of Pseudomonas fragi. Taxonomy (GTDB): domain Bacteria; phylum Pseudomonadota; class Gammaproteobacteria; order Pseudomonadales; family Pseudomonadaceae; genus Aquipseudomonas; species Aquipseudomonas fragi_D. The sequence continues at coordinate 2,093 of NZ_NQKQ01000057.1, forward strand.
ATAAGGTTTACACCTTCTGACCTATTTTCAGGAGGAGTCAATGGATACGGGCAAAAGGCGCAGTCAGCGTGACTACACACTAGCTTTTAAATTATCAGTCGTAGACCAAGTCGA
>NZ_NQKQ01000058.1 GCF_002269505.1 Pseudomonas fragi
TCGGTACTCAAGTGTTTGTATTGGGTAGACATGGCAACACCTTACATCAGGTGTTGCACTTGTTCCTTGAGACCGCCAATCCTCCTCAATGCATTCTGTGGCGCCACCCTGGAACAGCATGGCGGGCGTACCCCGTCGTTCAAAAAACCGTCGCATCCTCGATTTGCTGGGCAACAATGCTCTCGATCCATACTGGCCATTACATCGCTCGTTTATGTGCATCATCGACTTTATCGCCGGCATGACCGACAGCTAGGCCACTGAAATGGCCAGGGCAATGACCGGACACTCCAGCCCTGCCTGACGACAGTTGCCCTCCCTTGCCAAATAGGGAGGGCGTACATTTCCGCTTCGTCAAACACAATGTTTAACAAACGAAATACAAAGTAGGACGTTTCCATACATATTGAAGAAATCTACACGCGCATCCAGCTTTAAATTCAACAAATAATTAAACTCATACTTAAAAGCGTCACCCTCATTGTGTAATTCGTGGGCTATCGCCTTATTTTATGTAGGAAGATTCCCATACTACGTTTGTAGGCTCCCCGGTTCCTGCCCCAGCTCTTTCATCTGAGCTAAGGTCGCGCTTTCAACGCAGTATTTTATGGGGAATCAATATGAACACCGTATTTATTGTCGACGACCATCCTGTAATCCGGCTCGCCATCCGCATGTTGTTAGAACATGAAGGGTATGAAATAGTCGGAGAAACCGACAATGGAGTAGACGCAATGCAGATGATCCGCGAGTGCACTCCAGATCTGATAATCCTCGATATCAGCATTCCCAAACTCGATGGTCTGGAAGTGCTGTCACGCTTCAGCTCTATAAACCCAGCGCTCAAAATCCTGGTCCTCACATCGCAGTCACCGACACTTTTCGCCATGCGCTGCATGCAATCCGGCGCAGCAGGGTATGTGTGCAAACAAGAAGAGCTGAGTGAACTTACCAGTGCAATTAAAGCGGTATTTTCTGGCTACAACTACTTCCCAAGCCAGGCATTGACCTCTGAAACAAACGATCACAACAACGCCTCTGAAATCGATCTATTTAAACTTGTCAACGACCGAGAACTTATGGTTATGAAGCTGTTCGCACAAGGCAAAACAAATAAGGACATTGCCACCGGCATGTTCCTAAGCAACAAAACCGTGAGCACTTACAAAAAGCGTCTCATGCAAAAACTGAAAGCCAATTCGCTGGTGGAACTTATCGAGCTGGCAAAACGTAATGGTCTGGTATGAGAAACAGGATGCCCACGCGGCTAATCAAGTACCTGTCACTGTTCGCAGGCTTAGTTCTGTGCGTGCCAGTGTTCGCCGACCCGGCCCGCAGTGAAACCCTTTCGTTGCTCAGCCGCTCGAGCGCCAGCCACATTGAAGTCCCGCTGAGTAATACTCAACGGTACTGGCTGCAGAAGAAGCGCGAACTTCTGATCGGTACCTCTGCTGCCGACTATCCGCCCTTCGACATGACCGACAGCGGCCGGGACTACGAAGGCTATACGGCAGATTACGCCGGCCTTCTGGCCAAAGCCCTCAATCTGCCCACCAAAGTTAAACGCTTTGCCTCCAGAGAAGCAGCCATCAAGGCACTTGAAGATGGCCAGATTGACCTGCTGGGTACTTCCAACGGTTTTGAGGCCGCCAACCCTGACCTTGAACTTTCCATTCCATATGCCATCGACCAACCCGTGCTGGTGACCCGAGAGGGAGAAACACGCTCACTCTCCCAGGGCCTCGCAGATTTGCGCTTGAGCATGGTTTACCACTAGGCGGTCTCAAGGAACAAGTGCAACACCTGATGTAAGGTGTTGCCATGTCTACCCAATACAAACACTTGAGTACCGA
>NZ_NQKQ01000059.1 GCF_002269505.1 Pseudomonas fragi
GGGTGGGTAGAAACCGGGTACATCGTTTACGTTTAAGACCGGGTACATCGTTTACAGGTATTAATCATGGTCAGGAGGTACTGAGCATGCCCTGGAAACGAGAGTCCGTAATGGATCAGCGAGTTAAATTAATCAGTGACTGGCTTAGCGGTAATTACAGCAAAAGCCAATTGAGTCGCCTTCATGGCATCAGCCGCCCCACGGTTGATAAATGGCTAAGCAGGTATGCAGCTCTAGGCCCTGACGGTCTCAAAGAGCTATCCCGCAAGCCCCACCACTGCCCGCATCAAACCAGCGATGAGATCATCAGCAGGTTGCTCGAAAAGAAAGCCGAGCATCTGGATCGCGGCCCCAAACAGCTGATCCAGCGTTTGCGAAATGCAGAGCCTGAGATTGTCTGGCCTGCTGCGAGTACCGCCGGGTTATGGCTCAAAAAAGCTGGACTCGTATTGCCTCGCAAACGCGCTCATCCCCGTCCTCATAGCTCGGTCAAGTTACGCGAGGCCAATGAGCCCAACCAAACCTGGTGCGCCGATTTCAAAGGTCAGTTCAGAACCAAGGACAATCGTTGGTGCTATCCCCTGACCATTACGGACCACGCCAGCCGCTATCTACTGCTCTGCAAAGGTCTTCTTGGCACTCACACCGAACCTGCGCGGCAAGGCTTTGAGTGGGCATTCAGGGAGTATGGGATGCCTGATGTGATACGAACCGACAATGGTTCGCCGTTCGCCTCAACTGGCTTGGCGCGGCTATCGAGCCTGTCGGTATGGTTTATCCGACTGGGAATTTATCCGGAAACAATCAAGCCCGGGCGCCCGGATCAAAACGGTCGGCACGAGCGCATGCACCGTACCTTGAAAGCCGCTGTACTACAGCCTGTAGCCGACAATCTGCTACGCCAACAGTTGCTCTTTGAAGAGTTCGTGCATGACTTCAACCACTACAGACCTCACACCGCTTTGGGCATGAAAGTGCCCGCCGAGGTGTACAGCTCATCGTCAAGGATTTACCCCGGCTATGTGCCTGCGGTGGCGTACGGAGAAGATGTAGATGTAAGGCGAGTGCGAAGCAACGGAGAAATCAAATGGAAGGGCTCGCACATATTTTTGGGCGAGGCCCTGATAGGCGAGCAAGTAGCGTTGAGGGAGGTAGCTGATGATGTTTGGGATCTGTACCTTTGCAGCTACCCTTTGGGCAGGCTTGAGCGCGGTGCAAAGCGCGTCTCAAGCCTGTAAATGTGTAAACGATGTACCCGGTCAGATGTGTAAAGGATCTACCGGTCTCTACAGTGAGGG
>NZ_NQKQ01000006.1 GCF_002269505.1 Pseudomonas fragi
TCGACTTGGTCTACGACTGATAATTTAAAAGCTAGTGTGTAGTCACGCTGACTGCGCCTTTTGCCCGTATCCATTGATTCCTCCTGAAAATAGGTCAGAAGGTGTAAACCTTATTCAGGACGGGACACCCGCCCATAAAAAAGCCCCGCCCGGCAATCGCCGGGCGGGGCTTTTTCAGTTTTGCTTACAGCGGTTTGCTGTTGGTAATCAGCGTACCCACACCCGTATCGGTGAAGATCTCCAGCAACACAGCATTCGGTACGCGACCGTCAACGATATGCGCCGTGGTCACGCCGCCTTGCACAGCTTCGAGGGCGCAGCGGATTTTTGGCAGCATGCCGCCATAGATGGTGCCGTCGGCAATCAGGTCATCGACCTGAGCGGTGGTCAGGCCGGTCAATACCTTGCCTTCCTTGTCCATCAAGCCTGCGATATTGGTCAGCAGCATCAGCTTCTCGGCCTTGAGGGCTTCGGCTACCTTGCCGGCTACCAGATCGGCGTTGATGTTGTAGGACTCACCATTGGCGCCTACACCGATCGGTGCGATAACCGGAATAAAATCACCTTTTGTCAGCATGTGCAGCAGGTCGGTGTTGATGTCGATCACCTCGCCCACATGACCGAAATCGATGATTTCCGGTTTGGTCATTTCCGGCGTCTGACGGGTCACGACCATCTTCTTGGCGCGAATCAGTGTCGCGTCCTTACCGGTCAGGCCGATGGCACTGCCGCCGTGGCGGTTGATCAGGTTGACGATTTCCTTGTTCACATGGCCGCCCAGCACCATTTCCACCACATCCATGGTTTGCGAGTCGGTCACGCGCATCCCGTCGATAAAATGACTCTCGATGGACAAACGCTTGAGCAGATCCCCGATTTGCGGGCCGCCACCGTGGACCACGACCGGGTTGATACCCACGGCCTTCATCAGCACGATGTCACGGGCAAAGCCGGTTTTCAGATCATCGTTCTCCATAGCGTTGCCGCCGTACTTGATCACCAGCGTCTTGCCGACGTAACGGCGAATGTAGGGCAGCGCTTCGGACAAAACCTTGGCGACGTTGGAGGCGGCATCACGTTCGAGGGTCATTCAGGGCTCCGGTAGAACAAGTCGATCAAAACGGTAGTTGGAGATCAGGTGCTACACGCTTCAATTGAGCGTGAAAGACATCCTTGATGCGTTGCAGTTCGGCCTCAGTTTCGGCCTCAAATCGCAGCACCAGCACCGGGGTGGTGTTGGAGGCGCGAACCAGGCCCCAGCCATGAGGGTAGTCCACCCGCACACCATCAATGGACGTCAGCTCGGCGGCTTCGCCCCATTGAGCATCGTGCAGAGCCTCAATGATGCTGAATTTGCTCTCGTCCGTCACATCGATATTGATTTCAGGTGTGGAAATATCGTTTGGGAAGGTCTCAAACAGCTCTTCAGCTGTTTCCTGGCGCTTGCTGAGGATCTCCAGAAGGCGTGCAGCACTGTAGATGCCGTCATCAAAGCCGAACCAGCGTTCTTTGAAAAAGATATGCCCGCTCATTTCGCCAGCCAGCAGGGCGCCGGTTTCCTTCATCTTTTTCTTGATCAGGGAGTGACCGGTTTTCCACATCAGTGGGCGGCCACCACAGGCTTCGATCCAGGGCGCCAGGCGGCGTGTGCACTTCACATCGAAAATGATCTCGGCAGCCGGGTTTCGCTCCAGTACATCCTGGGCAAACAGCATCAGCAAGCGATCCGGGAACACCATGGTCCCTGTATTGGTCACCACGCCCACGCGATCGCCATCACCATCAAAGGCCAGTCCTACATCTGCATTGGTCTGCTTGACCTTGGCAATCAGGTCCACAAGGTTTTCCGGCTTGCCCGGGTCCGGGTGATGGTTGGGGAAGTTGCCGTCCACCTCACAGAACAACGGGATCACTTCACAACCCAGCGCTTCGATAAGTTGCGGTGCAATCACACCTGCAGCGCCGTTGCCGCAGTCGACCACTACCTTCAAGGGCTTGGCCAGCTTGATGTCACGGGTAATCACATCGGCGTAGCGCGACAGGATATCCACGCGCTCGATGCTGCCTTCGCCCCAGGTCAGGTCGTTGGTTTTCAGGCGAGTATGCAATGCCTGAATTTGTTCGTTGGCCAGCGTATCGCCCGCGATCACGATTTTAAAACCGTTGTAGTTCGACGGGTTATGGCTGCCTGTGAGCATCACCCCCGACTTGCCCGCCAACACGTTTGCCGCGTAATACAGCGCGGGTGTAGGCACCAGCCCCACATCACTGACCTGGCAACCGCTATCGGCTACACCCTGGATCAGGCGCTCGACCAGCTCAGGGCCCGACAAACGCCCATCCCGACCCACCGACACATGAGGCTCACCCTTGGCCAGGCTCTCGGCGCCAATGGCACGACCTATCCAGTACGCGGTTTCAGCCGTCAAGGTTTCCGGCACCACGCCACGAATATCGTAGGCGCGAAAAATGCTGTCAGGGAATTTCGGTGCGACCGAAGCTGGGCTACTCATTGTAGGGGGGACTCCATGTTAAGAGGGGTTCGGGGATGCGTGGAAGACCAGGCAGGACGCCTGGCCTTGTACTGCAAAATCAGAGCTTGCCGGAGTGGCCAAAACCGCCAGCGCCACGCTGGCTTTCGTCGAATTCTTCGACCAGTTCAAAGTGCGCCTGGACCACTGGCACCAGCACCAGCTGAGCGATACGCTCACCGATGGTGATGTTGAAGGCGGTCTGGCCACGGTTCCAGCACGACACCATCAGCTCGCCCTGGTAATCAGAGTCGATCAGGCCAACCAGGTTCCCCAGCACGATTCCGTGTTTGTGGCCCAGGCCCGAGCGCGGCAGGATCAGGGCGGCAAGGCCCGGGTCGCCGATGTACACCGACAGGCCGGTAGGGATCAGCAGGGTTTGGCCCGGCTCCAGAACGGTGTCTTCTTTAAGCATGGCGCGCAGGTCCAGGCCGGCGGAGCCTGGGGTGGCGTACTGCGGCAGCGGGAATTCGTTACCAATGCGTGGGTCGAGGATCTTGGCTTGCAAAGCGTGCATACGTGTTAAACCTGGTTCAGACGTTCGGCGATAAAAGTGACCAGCTGGCGAGCAATCTTGCCTTTGCTGGTCTGGGCAAATACGGTGGCGTGCAGTTCGCGATCAATCACGCTGCAGGCGTTCTCTTCACTGTTGAAGCCTATGCTGGGGTTGGCCACATCGTTGGCGACAATCAGGTCGAGGTTTTTGTCTTTGAGTTTGCGCGCAGCGTAATCGAGCAGGTGCTCGGTTTCTGCAGCAAAACCGACACTAAAAGGGCGATCAGGGCGTGAAGCGATAGTGGCCAGAATGTCTGGATTGCGCACCATCTGCAGCAGCAGACCGTCACCCTTGGTAGGGTCTTTCTTGAGTTTTTGCGGGGCAACGACTTCCGGGCGGTAATCCGCGACAGCAGCGGACGCGATAAACACGTCACAGGGAATCGCTGCCTCACAGGCTGCAAGCATGTCACGGGCACTGACCACGTCGATGCGGGTTACGCGATCCGGGGTCGGCAAGTGCACCGGGCCGGTGATCAGGGTCACCCGGGCACCGGCTTCTACCGCCGCTTCAGCCAGGGCGAAGCCCATTTTCCCGGAACTGTGGTTGGTGATGTAACGCACCGGGTCGATGTTTTCCTGGGTCGGCCCCGCCGTAATCAGCACGTGCTTGCCGGTCAGCAGCTGACGCTGGAAACACTCGGCGGCGCAGCTCACCAGATCATCCGCTTCGAGCATGCGGCCAAAGCCCACGTCGCCACAGGCCTGGCTTCCGGAGGCCGGGCCAAACACGCGCAGGCCGCGGCTTTCGAGCAGCCGGGTATTGGCCTGGGTGGCCGGATCGCGCCACATGGCCTGGTTCATCGCCGGAGCGATGGCAACCGTTGCATCTGTAGCCAGCACCAGGGTGGTCAGCAGGTCATTGGCCAGGCCCTGGGCCAGGCGTGCAATCAGGTCGGCGGTTGCAGGAGCAATCAGCACCAGATCAGCCCACTTGGCCAGCTCGATATGCCCCATGGCCGCTTCTGCGGCAGGGTCGAGCAAATCCAGATGAACGGGGTGCCCGGACAGCGCCTGCATGGTCAGGGGTGTGATGAACTCACTGCCACCGCGGGTCATGACAACCCGTACTTCCGCGCCTTGGTCCAGTAGACGGCGAACCAGCTCTGCACTCTTGTAAGCCGCGATGCCGCCGCCGACGCCCAAAACAATGCGTTTTCGATACAGCCGCTGCATAGGCCTGCCTTTTAGTTCGATGATGACTGCGCAGAAAATGGCCAAATGCTGCGCAAAAATGATGGGCTAAGATAACACAGCGCCTGCCAGGGAACAGCGGCGCCCACTCACAAGGAGGTGTTATGAGCATTCGAGATTGGCCTGCGGCAGAGCGTCCGCGGGAGAAGCTTTTGCAACACGGACCAGGCAGTCTTTCCGACGCCGAACTGCTGGCAATCTTCTTGCGCACCGGGGTTTCGGGCAAAAGCGCGGTGGATCTGGCGCGCCATCTGCTCAGCGAATTTGGCAGTCTGCGGGCCTTGCTCGAAGCTGACCTGCGTGCATTCTGTCGCCAGCTCGGGTTGGGCCCGGCCAAGTTCAGCCAGTTGCAGGCCGTACTGGAAATGAGCCGTCGCCATTTGGCCGAGCGCTTGCGCCGCGAAAGCGCGCTAGAGAGCCCGCAAGCTGTTAGCGACTATTTCAAGGCCTTGCTGCGTCATGAGCCGCACGAAGTGTTCGGCTGCCTGTTTCTGGACACCCGGCACCGCATGCTGGCCTTTGAGGTGCTATTCAGGGGCTCAATAGACAGTGCCAGCGTTTATCCGCGCCAAGTGGTCAAGCGCGCCCTGGCGCATAATGCCGCAGCAGTGATTTTCTGCCACAACCATCCCTCCGGCATCAGCGAACCCAGCCAGGCTGACCGCACACTGACTCAGCGCCTGGTCAAGGCGCTGGACCTGATCGAGGTACGGGTTCTGGATCACTTTATAGTCGGCGACGGCCAGCCGCTTTCGATGGTCGAACGCGGCTGGATGTAAGGCTCAGGGCTTAACGCTGACGGTTGAAAAGTCCTGACGCCCAAACGGACTCACCTGATATCCCTGTACGTCTTTACGGGTCAGTGCGTAGGCCGTTGGATGGGCCAGCGGCAGCCACAGCGCTTGCTGCTGGATCTGCGCTTGGGCCTTTTGATACAGCGCGCTGCGTTTGTCCTGATCGGTCAGGGTTTTGCCCTGGCTGATCAAGCCGTCCAGGGTCTTGTCGCAATAGCGCGCAAAGTTGGTCCCGGACTTGACTGCCGCACAGGAAAACTGCGGCGTGAGGAAGTTGTCAGGGTCGCCGTTATCGCCTGCCCAGCCCATAAACAGCAGGTCATGCTCGCCAGCCTTGGCGCGACGGATCAACTCACCCCACTCAATCACCCGGATATCGGCCTGGACGCCCACCTTGGCGAGGTCAGCTTGCAGCAACTGCGCACCCAGGCTCGGGTTGGGGTTAAGCACGCTGCCTGTCGGGCGCGTCCAGATCGTGGTTTTGAAGCCGTCTTTCAGCCCTGCCTTGGCCAACAACTCACGGGCTTTTTGCGGATCGTGGGCATACCCCGGCAAGTCCTTGGCATAACTCCAGGTGGTTGCCGGGTAAATGCCGTTGGCCGCCTGGGCGCCATTTTCAAACACGGCCTTGAGATAGGTGTCCTTGTCGAAAGCCAGATTGATGGCCTGACGAACTTCGGGTTTATCCAGTGGCGGATGCTGGCTATTGATGGCCACAAACGCGGTCATGAAGGCCGGCGTTTGCGTTACGGCCAATGCCGGATCCTTGGCGGCAGCTGCCACGTCCAGCGGCTTGGGCGAGAGGGCAATCTGGCATTCATTGCGCCGCAATTTCTGCAGCCGCACGTTGGCGTCCGGGGTGATGGCAAAAATCAGCCCATCCACCGCAGGCTTGCCGGCAAAGTAGTCCGGGTTGGCCTTGTAGCGTACTACCGCGTCTTTCTGGAAGCGGTTGAATACGAAAGGTCCGGTACCGATCGGCTGACTGTTCATCAGCTCCGGCGTGCCTGCTTTCATCAGCTTGTCGGCATACTCGGCCGAGTAGATCGACGCAAAGCCCATGCTCAACGCCGGCAGAAAGGTCGAATCAGGCCGGCTGAGGGTGAAGCGCACAGTCAACGGGTCCGGGCTTTCGATTTTTTTGATCAGCTCGGGCAACTGCAAAGATTGCGCATGTGGAAAGCCGCTTTGCGCCACTTTGTGCCACGGGTTGGCGGGGTCAAGCATGCGCTCGAAGCTGAAACGCACGTCATCGGCATTCAATTCACGGCTTGGAGTGAAATAGGCCGTGTTGTGAAACTTGACCCCGGGTCGCAGCTTGAAGTCGTATACAAGACCGTCAGGGGACACTGACCAGCTTTGCGCCAGCGAAGGCACCAGCTTTGCGGCTTTGGCGTCAAAGTCCACTAGACGGTTCATCAGCACGTCTGCCGAAGCATTGGTGGTGCTGAGTGAGTTGTACTGCACAACGTCGAACCCTTCAGGGCTGGCCTCGGTGCAAACGCTCAAGGTGGCCGCCTGTACCAGCGGGCTCAGGCAAAAGGTGAGCAAAAAAGGGACGGCAGCGAGGCGCATGATCTGTTTCCTGTACAAGTCGATGAGGCCCATCTGCAAGTGCAGTCTGGAAAAGTCTTACCCTAGTGTTCTGATAGCCAAATGACTACTTTTTAATAGTGTTTGAAGCCCCGTAGTCGCTGCCGAAGGCTGCGAAGGGTTGCGAAGCGACCCGTTTTCCCGAGTCAGTGCGGGCTTTTTCGCAGCCTTGCGCAGCGACTACAGGTACAAACTTCGCCTGAAATTTTTCACCCCGCGACGAGCGGTAAAACGCCACAAGGCATAGACGCGGCGCGGATTGGCGTTAAAATGGCGACTTCATTAATTACACCAAATCACACTGCTTGTTGTTGCTCTTTAGTCTTTCTGGTATAAAGCAGCGCTCTTTTCTAGGGGCCCGGTTCCTGCGTTTGTAGGTGTAGCCGGTAAGACCCTTAAAGAAACGCGGCGCCTGGCGCCATGACTGAGAGATTAAGCGGCCAACCCATGCCGGGTTGGGCATGTGGTTTTAGAGGGCTGAGGCATGTCGAGAGTCTGTCAAGTTACCGGTAAGGGTCCGGTGACTGGGAATAACATTTCCCACGCAAATAACAAAACCCGTCGTCGTTTCCTGCCGAACCTGCAGCATCACCGCTTCTGGGTTGAAGAAGAGAAACGTTTCGTACGTCTGCGCGTATCTGCTAAAGGCATGCGTATCATCGACAAGCGTGGCATCACTGTCGTGCTGGCCGAAATCCGCCGTGCTGGCAAGATCTAAGGGAGCTAATCATGCGTGAATTGATCCGTTTGGTGTCGAGCGCTGGTACAGGCCATTTCTACACCACTGATAAGAACAAGCGCACCACTCCGGACAAAATCGAAATCAAAAAATTCGATCCGCGGGTTCGCAAGCACGTGATCTACAAAGAAGCCAAAATCAAGTAATTGGTTTTTCTTCTTACGAAAAAGGCCCATATCTCACGATACGGGCCTTTTTTGTGCGTGTTTTTCAGCCTTAGCCGCACATATAGCTCTGCATCAGGTTGTTTTCGTCGACCATCACGCGTAGACGATCGGCGTTGTATTCCTTGGTATAGCCCTTGCCGGGTACCTCAACGCGAATCTCTGTCGCTCCGGACTCCCGGCGCAGCATCTCCAGCAAGGCAGGCGTCGCTTCAGGCGCAACCAGAAAATTGATCGTGACCGCTTTGCACTTGCCGTCTTCCTCCGCCATTGCGGGCATGGAGCAAAAACCCAGTGTGACACTGGTCGCCAACAACAGACTTTTCAAAACATTCAGACTGGACATGGACCTTCCCTGTTTTCAGATAAATGAAGTAACGCTACGGGCCAGCTCATTCCTTAAGTGCCCGGCGTTCTCCCAAGACTGGCTCATGTTGACGCGAAGGGCTGTGGCGACGTATTTCTGGATTTGTACCCGCTGAGCTGGAGGGTACAAATAAAAAAGCCCTGCCATCAAACAATGGCAGGGCTTTTGATGGCTCTGGATCAGTTGTCTCAGGCCTTTTTCTCAAACACTACGTAAATCTTCCGACATGGCTCGAGCACTTCCCACGTCCCTTTGAAGCCCGCCGGGATGACAAAGCGATCACCGGCGCGCAGGGTCTTGGCGTTACCTTCATGGTCACGCAAAACGGAAACGCCCTGCACGATCTCACAGTATTCGTGCTCGGTGTAATTGACTGTCCACTGGCCAACCGCGCCTTCCCACACTCCGGCGTTCATTTGCCCACAGGGGCTGTCGTAGTGGTTGTGGATAACTTGTTCAGGGCTGCCTTTGAGCACCTTTTCCGGGGCCGGGCTAAAACGTTCAGCTTGGGTATTGGCAGTGTTGAAGTCGACTACGCTAGCGATGCTCATCTTTGTTATCCCCCCGAAATTGCGGCGTGTGTTGTCAGAAAAATTGAAGTCTATGTTTATTAAAACGCACAAGCCATGGTGTTTACGACACCTGTGTCAAATATATTGAAAGTTCCAGGGCCACTGGTTTAGGGTGGCGCTTCCATTTCAATAAGAGGAGGACACTCGAATGACCACCCTGACGCGTGCTGACTGGGAACAACGGGCCCAACAGCTGAAAATCGAAGGTCGCGCCTACATCAATGGCGAATACACCGATGCGGTCTCCAATGAAACGTTCGAGTGTCTGAGCCCGGTCGATGGCCGCTTGCTGGGCAAGGTTGCCAGCTGCGATAGCGCTGATGCCCAACGCGCCGTAGACGTGGCCCGCAAGACTTTCGAGTCTGGCGTCTGGTCGCGCCTGGCTCCGGCCAAGCGTAAGGCGGCAATGATTCGCTTTGCTGGCCTGCTCAAGCAAAATGCCGAAGAGCTGGCCCTGCTTGAAACCCTGGACATGGGCAAACCGATCAGTGACTCCCTGAACATCGACGTACCTGGTGCTGCCGGCGCACTGAGCTGGAGCGGCGAAGCCATCGACAAGATCTACGATGAAGTCGCAGCTACCCCGCACGACCAGTTGGGTCTGGTTACCCGCGAGCCGGTGGGCGTTGTCGCCGCTATCGTGCCGTGGAACTTCCCGCTGATGATGGCCTGTTGGAAACTGGGCCCGGCGCTGTCGACCGGTAACTCGGTTATCCTCAAGCCGTCCGAAAAGTCCCCTCTGACAGCCATCCGTATCGCAGCGCTGGCCGTTGAAGCCGGTATTCCTGCAGGCGTATTCAACGTGCTGCCAGGCTACGGCCACACCGTCGGCAAGGCCCTGGCTCTGCATATGGATGTCGATACGCTGGTGTTTACCGGTTCGACCAAAATCGCCAAGCAGTTGATGATCTACGCGGGCGAATCCAACATGAAGCGCATCTGGCTTGAAGCTGGCGGCAAAAGCCCGAACATCGTTTTCGCTGATGCCCCGGACTTGCAAGCGGCTGCCGAAGCGGCAGCCAGCGCCATTGCCTTCAACCAGGGCGAAGTCTGCACCGCCGGTTCGCGCCTGCTGGTGGAGCGCTCGATCAAAGACAAATTCCTGCCGCTGGTGATCGACGCCCTCAAGGGCTGGAAGCCAGGTAACCCGCTGGACCCGGAAACTACCGTGGGTGCGCTGGTGGATACCCAGCAAATGAACACCGTGCTGTCGTACATCAAGTCTGGCCACAGTGAAGGCGCAAAACTGGTAGCAGGCGGCAATCAAATTCTGCAAGAAACCGGCGGCACCTACGTTGAACCGACCATTTTCGACGGCGTCAGCAACGCGATGAAAATCGCCCAGGAAGAAATCTTCGGCCCGGTACTGTCGGTGATCACCTTCGACAGCGCCGAAGAGGCCATCAAGATTGCCAACGACACGCCATACGGCCTGGCGGCAGCAGTCTGGACTGCGGATATCTCCAAGGCTCACCTGACCGCCAAGGCCCTGCGCGCCGGCAGCGTATGGGTCAACCAATACGATGGCGGTGACATGACCGCGCCGTTTGGTGGTTTCAAGCAGTCAGGCAACGGCCGTGACAAGTCGCTGCACGCGTTCGACAAGTACACCGAGCTGAAGTCCACCTGGATCAAGCTGTAACAGCGTAAACGCAACACCCTGTGGGAGCGGGCAGGCTCGCTCCCGCAATGGTTTTTACACCACACAAGTAGCGCCCTCACCCTGACCCTCTCCCGGAGGGAGAGGGTTGGGGTGAGGGCAGCCGCCCTTAGAGCATTTTCTCCAGCCCCACACTCTTGCTGAACCAGGCATTGAGCCGGCGCCACCAGTTACCCGGCTCATGGTGCAGAGTGTGCAGCTGGCCGTTGTCTTCAGTGACCCAGACAATCTTGCCCTGCTCAAGGGTGGGTTCGTAACTCAAGGCCGGAGCCATGCCCTGCAGGGCCAGTTTGCGGGCCTCGGCGGCCAGTTCAGGGCTGTCCACCAGCACCCCGACCTCGGTATTCCACAAGCCTGAGCGCGGGTCGAAATTGAATGAGCCGATAAAGGATTTTTGTTGATCGAAAATCATCGCCTTGCTGTGCAGGCTTGAATCCGAACTCATCCCCGGCTTGAACCAGTGCGGGCCGCTGCCGCCGCTACTGCCCGGCTGGCGCCGCAGCTCAAAGAGCTTGACCCCATGCTCCAGCAGCGCCTTGCGATACGGTGCATAGCCGCCATGCACCACGGGTACGTCCGTGGCCTCCAGCGAGTTGGTCAATAAACGTACATCAACCCCGGCATCAGCGCGGCCCGTGAGGTACAGCAGCCCGGTTTCACCCGGTACAAAGTAGGCTGAAACCAGAATCAGCTCCTGGTTCACGCCCGCCAGCTCCGGCGCCAGCTGCGTGGTCAGCAGCAAGTGCGGGTCAGGTTCGTCACGGGCCAGCACCTTGCTGGGTGCATCCCACAGCGCCTGATTCCAGGCCCAGATCAGTTCCTTGCGCCACACGTCGAGCTGCGGGCGGGTTTCGTATGAGGCCAGCTCCTGATACAGCGCCGGGTTGCGTTGCTGCGCACGCTTGAGCGAGTCCTCCAGTTGTTTGCGCGCCTTGCCCAGCTCGTGCTCGGACAGTCTCAAGGAGACAAAATCGCCAATCGGCTGGCTCAGTGCGCTGTTCCAGTATTGGTCGAAGCTGTGACCCAATTGTTCTGCAACCGGGCCGACACTGAGCAGATCGATATCGGTGAAATTCAGCTCCGGCTTGGCATCGAAATACTCGTCGCCCAAATTGCGCCCGCCCACGATCGCCACACTGTTATCGGCCAGCCAGAGCTTGTTGTGCATGCGCCGGTGCTGGCGCGAAAGGTTGAACAGCCGCCCCATTGCCCGGGTCACACCCGTGCTGCGCCCCAGTTGCAGCGGGTTGAACAGGCGGATCTGGATATTGGGATGGGCCGCAAGGGTTGCCAGCACATCGTCCAGGCCATCACTGGCCGTGTCATCGAGCAGGATGCGTACCCGCACCCCGCGATCTGCCGCCTTGAGCAGCTCGTCGATCAACATGCGCGTACTCAGCCCGTCGTGGACGATGTAGTACTGCAGGTCGAGGCTGGTTTGCGCGTTGCGGATCAGCTCCGCCCGGGCCCTGAACGCTTCGCCGCTGTTGGGCAGCAGGCGAAACCCAGAGCGGCCCTGATACGGCGCGGCCTGGGCCTTGATTGAGCGGCCAAAGGAAGAGTCGGTTGCGGGCAACGCCTGGGTGGGTTCACGGGGTACGTCCAACGTGGCACAGCCTCCCAGCCATACAGCCAAAAACAGCACACAAAGTGATTTCAACGGGTAGAGCCTCGGGCCAGACTTAACGTGAGGGTTAAACAGTGTCTGCCAACAGCTTGCCGGCCGCTATCCCGACCTTGCGCACCGCGTCTTCAATCTGCGGTGTTGGCTTTGCAGCGTAGTTCATGCGCAAGCAGTTACGGTACTTGCCCGAGGCCGAAAAAATACTGCCCACTGCAATCTGTACGCCCTGATCCAGCAACACCCGGTTGAGGCGCAGGCTGTCAAACCCTTCCGGCAGCTCAAGCCACAGCATAAAGCTGCCCTGGGGCCGGCTGGCGCGGGTGCCGGGTGGAAAGTAACGACTGATCCAGCCCAGCATCAGGTCTCGATTGCGCTGATACTGGCTGCGCATCTTGCGCAGGTGTGGCTCAAAATGACCGTTACGTAAAAAGTCTGCAACCGCCAGTTGCGGCTGCGGTGCGCTAGAGCCGGTGCTGATGTATTTCATGTGCAGCACCCGCTCCAGATAACGCCCCGGCGCAACCCAGCCCACGCGCAAGCCGGGGGCCAGGGTCTTGGAGAATGAACTACACAGCAGGACACGACCATCATCGTCGAAAGACTTGATGGTTCGCGGTCGAGGGTAGGTGTAGGCCAATTCGCCATACACATCGTCTTCGATAATCGCCACATCAAAGCGCTGGGCCAAGGTCACCAGTGCCCGCTTGCGGGCCTCGGGCATGATATAGCCCAGCGGGTTATTGCAACTGGGGGTGAGCTGGATGGCCTTGATCGGCCACTGCTCCAGCGCCAGTTCCAGGGCTTCGAGGCTAATGCCCGTCAGCGGATCGGTGGGGATCTCCAGCGCTTTCATGCCCAGGCCCTTGAGGGTTTGCATGGCGCCATGAAAGCTCGGCGAGTCGACCGCCACGATATCGCCCGGTTCGCATACTGCTCGAATACTGCATGACAACGCCTCATGGCAGCCGGTGGTGATCACCAGATCTTCAGCTGTCAGCTGGCAGCCCGAATCGAGCAACAGTCGCGCCACCTGCTCGCGCAGGCCCAGCACACCGTAGACGTTGTCGTAATACAACCCTGGCAAATCCAGACGCCGGCTGATCTGCGCCAGGCTGCGCAACAGCGGCTTGATGGTCGGTGTGGTGACGTCCGGCATGCCGCGCCCCAACTGGATCACGTCCTTTTGCGGGACTGAGCGCACCAGCTCCAGCACCTGTTCCCATTGTGATATTTCCACCGGTCGCTGGGCAGGTTTACCCATGCCCGGCAGGGCAGGCAGCTCACGCTCCATCGGCACAAAGTACCCGGACTTGGGCCGTGGCGACGCCAGACCGTTGTCCTCCAGCAAGCGGTACGCCTGCTGCACCGTGCTCAGGCTCACACCATGCTCGGCACTTAACGCCCGCACCGAAGGCAAACGGTCGCCAGGGCGATAGAAGCCCTGCTCGATGCGTGTGCCGAGCAGGTCGGCGAGGTTCACGTAAAGGGTCATGGCGGAGCTCCCGAAGGGTTGACCAGTACAGATAGTGTGAAAACCAAGGATTCAGCGTCTTAAAAGCCCTATCTGTATGCACGTAAAAGGACTTTGCTGAATCTGTCATGGTTTTGAGCGCAAGGCCATCATGCTGACTCATGGTGATCGAGTCAAAAGGAGCTGTCTGATGAATGGTTTAAGCGATGTGCGCCTGACGCTGCACAGCCAACAATTACTGGCCGAGCATGAAACCCGTGAAGTCACCAGCACCCCGACCGGCCTTGGGTTGTGGGGCCTGTTTTGCCACCGGGCCCGTAGCCGCCGCGTGCTACTGAACCTGGACGAACAACAGCTGCGTGATGTGGGTTTGACTCGCGAAATGGCCCAGCGTGAAGGCTGCAAGCCGTTTTGGCGGCAGTGACCAAACCTGTAGTCGCTGCCGCAGGCTACGATTGGATTTGCACAGGCTTCGAGGGAAACGGGTTGCTTTGCAACCCTTCGCAGCCTGCGGCAGCGACTACAGATTCTGCCTTAACGCAGCTCTTTTAGCCGGTGCCACAGCATCCCTAGCGCCAGCAACGGTGAGCGCAGGTATTTGCCGCCGGGGAAGGTGATATGCGGGACTTTGGCGAACAGGTCAAAGCCATCGCTATGCTGGCCACTGATGGCTTCGGCCAGCAACTTGCCCGCCAGGTGGGTCGCGTTAACCCCGTGGCCTGAATACGCCTGGGCGTAATACACATTGGGTTGCTCTTTCAGGCGGCCAATCTGTGGCAAACGGTTGGCACCGATGCCGATCATGCCGCCCCACTGGTAATCGATTTTTACGTCTTTGAGGTGCGGGAAAACCTCCAGCATTTTCGGACGCATGTACGCCGCAATATCCTGCGGGTCACGACCCGAATAATGACAAGCACCTCCAAACAGCAAGCGCCGATCCGCCGAGAGACGGTAGTAATCCAGGGCTACACGCTGATCGCACACGGCCATATTTTGCGGCAGCAACGCGTGAGCCTGAGCCTCGCTCAACGGCTCGGTGGCAATAATATAGCTGCCCGCAGGCAGTACTTTGCCGCTGAGCTGCGGGTTGAGGTCCTTCAGGTAGGCGTTGCAACCCAGCACCAGGCTTTTGGCCCGCACCGTGCCTTGGGCTGTGTGCACCCGAACCTCAGGGCCATAATCGATGCGGGTCACTGCGGAGTTTTCGAACAGCTTTACACCCAGCTGTGCAGCGGCGGCCGCTTCGCCCAGCGCCAGATTCAACGGATGCAAATGCCCCGAGCCCATGTCGACAAAGCCGCCGACATAACGATCAGAACCCACCACGCTGTGTATTTCACTGGCCTGCAACAGGCGAGTTTCATGGCGATAGCCCAGATCGCGCAGCTCCTGGGCTTCTTCGGCGAAACCTTCAAGATCACGGGGCTTGTTGGCCAGGTCGCAATAGCCCCAGGTCAGGTCACAAGCGATATTGAAACGCTCGACGCGCTGGCGCACGATTTCCACCGCTTCCAGCCCCATCAGCTTCATTTGCCGTACACCGTCCTTGCCAATGATCCCCTCAAACTGCTCAAGGCCATGACCGACACCGCGAATCAATTGGCCGCCATTGCGACCGCTGGCGCCCCAACCAATCTTGTGCGCTTCCAGCAAGACCACGCTCATGCCGCGCTCGGCCAGCTCCAGCGCCGTGTTCAGCCCGGAAAAGCCACCGCCCACGACACACACATCAGCCACCAACTCGCCCTGCAACACCGGGTGATCGGGCTGCGGCAGGCTGCTGGCGGCGTAATAAGAAGCGGTGTGCTGGCTGCGCTGAACAGGGGCGTTCATGTGCGTAATCCTGATTATTGATGTTTGGAAAATTTGACGGAGCATAAGCCGTGCCATTCCCGCGGGGCAAGAACAGCCGAATGGCCCTGTCTAGTGCAGGGGTTTTCAGGCAGACTCTGCGGCCTTTTCAAAATCGGTACGTTCTGGATGAGCTGCAACAGTCACAAGATCCGCTTTCTCAGGCAGCAAATCCCCTCGTTCGAATGCGTGCCGGGTTGCCATGATTGCTGCGGGCCTGTGACCACCTCATCCGAAGAAATGGCCCGCCTGCCGCGCAAGACCGCAGCCGAGCAAGAAGCGGCAATGGACGAACTGAACTGTGTGCATCTGGGGCCCAATGGCTGCACGGTGTATGAAGAGCGGCCACTGATCTGTCGCCTATTTGGTACAACGCCCACCTTGCCGTGCCCCAATGGCCGACGCCCGGTAGAGCTGATTCACCCCAGCGCAGAGAAACTGGTGCATGAATACATCGCCAGTACGCGGCAGGTGCTGGTCTAGATCAAGAGCCCCTCTCCCTTTGGGAGAGGGTTAGGGTGAGGGAAAACCGTCAATCCGCAATCGGCAGATTCAGGCTCTCTTTGACTTCTTCCATCACGATATAGCTCTTGGATTCGCGCACATGGGGCAGCTTGAGCAGGATATCGCCCAGCAGCTTGCGGTACGAAGCCATCTCGCTGATCCGCGCCTTCACCAGATAGTCGAAATCCCCCGATACCAAATGGCACTCCAGCACGTGAGGCAACTTCAACACGGCGCGTCGGAATTCATCGAAGGTATCGCCTGACTTGTAGTCGAGGCTGATTTCCACAAACACCAGCAGGCTGCCCTGCAAATGCTGCGGGTTGAGCCGGGCGTTGTAGCCCATGATGATCCCTTCACGTTCCAGCCTGCGCACCCGCTCGGTACAGGGTGTGGTCGACAGCCCGACCTTCTCCCCCAGCTCGGTAAACGAGATGCGGCCATCGACCTGGAGGATGCGCAAAATGTTGCGATCAATCTTGTCCAGTTCACGCTTTGTTTGATGATTTGTTCGCATAGGAGATTCTCCTCCGTGAAAAGGGTTATGACCGAGAATTGTCGCCAAATATAGCTGCTTATACAGTGAATACCACTGCTCAATGCTTCATATACTGCGCTCATCTTCGCTTTGAACAATAAACGTCTGCGGCTGGCCGCGATGAGGGATATAAATATGCGAGTTATGGTATTGGGTGGCGGCGTTATTGGTACTGCCAGCGCCTATTATCTGGCCCGAGCCGGTTTCGATGTGGTCGTCGTAGACCGTCAGCCAGCCGTTGCAATGGAAACCAGCTTTGCCAACGCCGGCCAGGTGTCCCCGGGCTACGCTTCGCCGTGGGCCGCACCGGGCGTGCCGCTCAAAGCCATCAAGTGGTTGCTCGAACGCCACGCGCCTCTGGCCATCAAGGCCACGACCAGCATTGACCAGTACCTGTGGATGGCACAGATGCTGCGCAACTGCACCGCCAGCCGCTATGCCGTGAACAAAGAGCGCATGGTGCGTCTGTCCGAGTACAGCCGTGACTGCCTCGACGAGCTGCGTGCCGAAACCGGCATTGCCTACGAGGCCCGCAACCTCGGCACCACGCAACTGTTCCGTACCCAGGCCCAGCTCGACGGCGCCGCCAAGGACATCGCGGTCCTGAAAGAGTCCGGCGTACCGTTCGAACTGCTCGACCGTGCCGGTATTGCCCGGGTTGAACCCGCACTGGCCAGCGTGACCGACATTCTGGCCGGCGCTCTGCGCCTGCCGAATGACCAGACTGGCGATTGTCAGATGTTTACCACCCGCTTGGCTGAAATGGCCAAGAACCTGGGTGTAGAGTTCCGCTTCGGCCAGGATATCCAGCGTCTGGACTACGCAGGCGATCGCATCAATGGCGTGATGATCGACGGCAAACTCGAAACCGCCGACCGTTATGTACTGGCACTGGGCAGCTACTCGCCACAGATGCTCAAGCCGCTGGGCATCAAGGCTCCGGTTTACCCGCTCAAGGGCTATTCGCTGACCATCCCGATTACCAACTCGGACATGGCCCCGACTTCGACCATTCTCGACGAGACCTACAAAGTCGCGATCACCCGTTTCGACAATCGCATCCGCGTTGGCGGTATGGCTGAAATCGCCGGTTTTGACCTGTCGCTGAACCCGCGTCGACGCGAAACCCTGGAGATGATCGTTAACGACCTTTACCCTCAGGGCGGTGATCTGAGCCAGGCCAGCTTCTGGACCGGCCTGCGTCCAACCACCCCGGACGGTACGCCGATTGTTGGCGCGACCCCGTTTAAAAACCTGTTCCTGAACACCGGTCATGGCACACTCGGTTGGACCATGGCCTGCGGTTCCGGTCGTTTCCTTGCGGACGTAATGGCCAAAAAGACCCCGCAAATCAGCGCCGAAGGCCTTGATATTTCCCGCTACGGTAACCACCAGGAGACTGCAAAACATGGCAATCCAGCGCCAGCTCACCAATGAACGCATGAGCCAGATCGTTGCCCATAACGGCACTGTCTACCTGTCCGGGCAAGTCGGCGACGACATGAACGCCGGGGTCGAGCAACAAACCCGTGAAACACTGGCCAATATCGAGCACTTGCTGGATCTGGCAGGTAGCGACAAAAGCCGCATCCTGTCGGTCACCATCTACCTCAAAGACATCGATGCCGACTTTGCCGGCATGAACAGCGTGTGGGACCAGTGGCTGCCCAAGGGTGTAGCGCCAGCCCGCGCGACCGTCGAGGCCAAGCTGTGCGACCCTGAAATTCTGGTCGAATTGTCTGTTGTGGCAGCACTGCTCTAGTATTTTGATCACGTAAAAGTCCCTCTTACGGTGCAGCACGCGGTTCACGCTGCGGGTATGCACCGTTTTTTTATTCAACTGCCGTTAGAAGCCCGCCGCCATGCGCCCAGCCCGTGCCCTGATCGACCTCCAAGCCCTGCGCCACAATTACCAACTGGCCCGTGAAGTCACGGGGGCCAAAGCCCTCGCTGTGATCAAGGCCGATGCTTACGGCCATGGTGCGGTTCGCTGCGCCCAGGCCCTTGAAGCCGAGGCCGACGGCTTTGCCGTTGCCTGCATAGAAGAAGCACTGGAGTTGCGTGCTGCCGGTATTGGCGCACCCATTCTGCTGCTCGAAGGTTTTTTTGAAGCCGATGAACTGCCGCTGATCGTCAAACATGACTTTTGGTGCGTGGTGCATTCGCTGTGGCAGCTCGATGCGATCGAGCAGGCCCGACTCGCCAAACCGATCCACGTATGGCTGAAACTGGACAGCGGCATGCACCGCGTCGGTTTGCACCCCAATGATTACAAGGCCGCTTACCAGCGCCTGCAGGCCAGTGCCAATGTGGCGAAAATCGTGCTGATGAGCCATTTTGCCCGCGCCGATGAGCTCGATTGCACCCGCAGCGTAGAGCAAGTCGCGGTGTTCCTGGGTGCTCGCGCCGACTTGACCGCCGAAATCAGCTTGCGTAACTCGCCGGCCGTACTCGGCTGGCCACGCGTGCCAAGTGACTGGGTCCGCCCGGGCCTGATGCTGTATGGCGCCTCGCCATTTGAAGAACCGCAGGCCACTGCATCACGCCTGCAGCCGGTGATGACCCTGGAGTCAAAAGTCATCTGCGTGCGCGAACTGCCCGCCGGTGAGCCGGTGGGCTACGGTGCCAAATTCATTACCCAGAAGCCGATGCGCATTGGCGTGGTGGCCATGGGTTATGCCGACGGCTACCCGCGCCAGGCACCCACCGGCACCCCGGTGCTGGTGGACGGTGTGCGCAGCCAACTGCTGGGCCGGGTATCGATGGACATGCTGTGCATCGACCTCACCGATGTGCCGCAAGCCGGCCTGGGTTCGACGGTCGAGTTATGGGGCAAAAACATTCTCGCCTGCGAAGTGGCAAGCGCAGCAGATACCATTCCTTACCAGATTTTCTGCAACCTCAAACGCGTGCCACGCCTCTATTCCGGTAGCTGACAGGTTGTATCCAATGTGCGGGGGCAAATGGGCACCCGGGTTTGAAGTCGAAGTGTTGTAAATACTGAACGCTATCGCCATGATAGCGGCTTCTCGACTTGAATCTGCCCCAGGAGGCTCCCGCATTGGACGTCGGTGAACGACTGCAATCCATCCGCAAACTCAAAGGCCTGTCGCAGCGTGAACTCGCCAAGCGCGCGGGCGTCACCAACAGCACCATTTCGATGATCGAAAAGAACAGCGTGAGCCCGTCCATAAGCTCCCTGCGAAAAGTGCTGAGTGGCATCCCCATGTCCATGGTCGAGTTTTTTTCCGAAGAGATTCTTCAAGAAAACCCAACTCAAATTGTCTACAAAGCCAATGAGCTGATCGACATTTCCGACGGTGCCGTGACCATGAAACTGGTCGGCAAGGCGCATCCGAGCCGGGCCATTGCATTTCTCAACGAGATTTATCCCCCGGGCGCCGATACCGGCGATGAAATGCTGACCCATGAAGGCGAAGAAACCGGGATTTTGGTGGAAGGTCGCCTAGAGTTAACCGTGGGCCTTGAGACCTTCGTGCTGGAAGCCGGAGACAGCTACTATTTCGAAAGCTCCAAGCCGCACCGTTTTCGCAATCCGTTCGACGTCGCGGCGCGACTAATCAGCGCAGCCACCCCGGCGAACTTCTAAGAACAGAGGCGCCCTGCCTGCTTGCAGAGGCACCCGTAGATGCATTTCGCCAGCTCTATTCCCCCTTTGTCTTTAGGGTTGTTTCAGAGAGGCGGGCTAACCGTTATACTTTTGCCGCCCGCGAAACCGTGGTTGTGGGCGTGACTAGCCACCATTGAGGGTGAACGCGTGAACCTAATTATGAAAATGCTGGCCGTACCAGCAGCAGTAGTGGCCCTATGGGCAGTCAACGCTCAGGCAACAACGAACGATGACATCGCAAAACGTCTTGAGCCAGTGGGTAAAGTCTGTGTTCAAGGGCAGGAATGCAAAGGGATGGAAGTGACCGCTTCTGTAGGCGGTGGTGGTGGCATGACCCCCGACGACATTATTGCCAAGCACTGCAGTGCTTGCCACGGCACCGGCTTGTTGGGCGCACCGAAAATCGGTGATACCGCAGCCTGGAAAGAGCGCGCCGATCACCAGGGCGGCCTTGATGGCATCCTGGCCAAGGCCATCACCGGTATCAATGCCATGCCGCCAAAAGGCACTTGCATGACCTGTACCGATGAAGAGCTAAAAGGTGCGATCGAGAAAATGTCCGGTTTGAAATAAGCCGACCTTCTCTGAAAAAGCCGCTGATGGGCGGCTTTTTTGTGCCTGAAATTTGACCCCGCCCGCGCCCTGTCCGCTATCACGTCTATATTCAAGACTGGATAAGGAGGATCAGATGGTGCAGTCCTGTTCGATCGAGCGCGCAGTCGATGATGTGCTGGCGCGGTTACCGATACATATTCACCTTGGCCTGCCGCTGGGCCTGGGCAAAGCCAACCGCTTCGTCAATGCACTGTATCAGCGGATCAAGCTGTTGCCCGAGCGCCAACTGACGGTCTATACCGCCCTGAGCCTGGGCCGCCCGCCGCTTGGCGACGGGTTGCAACGGCTGTTTCTGGAGCCTTTTGTCGAGCGGGTATTTGGCGATTACATCGAGCTGGATTACCTTGGCGACCTGCAGCACAGCCGCATGCCTGCCAACATCCACGTTGAGCAATTCTTTATGCAGCCGGGCAGTTTGCTCAATAGCCCGGCGGCCCAACAGGATTATGTCAGCAGCAATTACAGCCACGCGGCCCGTGACATCAATGCCAGCGGCCTGAATCTGATCGCCCAGCTGGTAGCCCGAAATCCTCAGGACCCAAGTCGTTTGAGCCTGAGTTGTAACCCCGACATCACCCTCGATTTGTTGCCCATGATCGCCAAACGGCGAGCAGCGGGAGAGACCATTTTGATGCTCGGCCAGGTACATGAAGACCTGCCTTATATGCCCGGCGACTCGGAATTGAGTATCGACGATTTTGACCTGCTAATCGACGAAGTTGACCACACGACATTGTTTTCCACCCCCAGCATGCCGGTCAACCTGCAAGACCACATGATTGGTTTGCATGCCAGCACCCTGATACGTGACGGCGGCACCTTGCAGATCGGCATTGGCTCGATGGGCGATGCCCTGAGTTCAGCATTGCTCGCACGCCAGGGCGACAATGAGGGCTATCGCGCCCTGCTCGACGCTATCGATATCAGCCCTTGGCGCACGCTGATCGAGCAGCAAGGCGGCTTAGAGCCATTTGCCCTGGGCCTGTATGGTTGCAGCGAGATGTTTGTTCACGGGTTGATGGTGCTGGCAGATGCCGGGATTGTACGGCGCAAGGTCTACCCGGATGTTGAGCGCCAGGCCCGGGCCAATGCCGGCACCCTGGATGAAAGCCTGCAACATGACGGCATCTGCATTCACGGTGGCTTTATTCTTGGCCCGCGCGAGTTTTACCAGCGGCTACGGGAGCTGCCCCACAGCCAACTGCGCGAATTCAACATGACTGCCATCAGCTATATCAACGAGCTGTACGGCCAGGAAGAGTTGAAGCGTCTGCAACGGCGCGATGCGCGCTTCGTCAACAGCGCTTTCACCGCCACCTTGCTCGGTGCTGCTGTGGCCGACCAGCTTGAAGACGGCCGGGTGCTTAGCGGGGTAGGCGGGCAGTACAACTTTGTTGCCCAAGGCCATGCCCTGCATGACGCCCGCTCGGTGATCATGCTGCGCAGCTGGCGTGAGTCAGGTGGCGACGTGAGTTCCAATATTGTCTGGGAGTACGGCCACTGCACGATCCCGCGTCATTTGCGCGACATTGTGGTCACTGAATACGGGATTGCCGATTTGCGCGGCAAAACCGACAGCAAGGTCATCGAAGCGCTGCTCAACATCACCGATTCACGCTTTCAGACCGAGCTGACGACGCAGGCGCAGTTGATGGGCAAGTTGCCCAAGGATTTCTGCCTCGACCCGCGCTTTGCCGACAACAGCCCGGAACGCTTGCAGGGGATAGCTGCCAGGCACCCGCACTTGTTCCCGGAGTACCCGCTGGGCAGTGATTTCAGCGCACAGGAACAAGACCTGCTGCGAGCGTTGAATTGGCTAAAGAGCAAATTCAAGCTCACGCAGATTTACCAGCTGGGCAAGGCCACGCTGGACGCGCCGTCGCCGCAGGCCTTCCCCGAACACCTTGAGCGTATGCAGCTCGCAAAACCCGACGGGTTGCGCGATGAGCTGTACCAGCGTTTGCTGCTGGCAGCGCTGCAGGCAACGAGGCGCTAAACCCGACACTGGCCGTAGTCGCTGCCGAAGGCTGCGAGCTTTTGATCTTGGTAAGCCCCATTAAAAAGCTCGCAGCCTTCGGCAGCGACTACGGGGGCTGAGCAAGCCCGGTCAGGGTGGTCGAGGTATTACTCGATAAAGGTCACTTTACCGCCCGCCAGGGATTTAACCCGGGCCAGGGATTCAACGCGGTAGCCCTGGGCATCCAGTTCGGCACGGCCGCCCTGGAACGACTTCTCGATCACGATGCCCAAACCGGCCACGGTCGCGCCAGCTTGCTTGATGATCGAGATCAGCGCTTGCGAAGCCTTGCCGTTGGCCAGGAAGTCATCAATCACCAGAACGCGGTCGCTGCTTTGCAGGTGACGCGGGGAGATCGCAACGGTGCTTTCGGTCTGCTTGGTGAACGAATACACCGTGGCCGACAGCAGGTTTTCTGTCAGGGTCAGGGACTGGTGCTTACGCGCAAAAATCACAGGTACACCCAAGTTCAAGCCAGTCATCACGGCAGGGGCGATGCCCGATGCTTCGATAGTGACGATCTTGGTGATGCCCGAATCCTTGAACAAACGCGCGAACTCATCGCCGATTTCTTTCATCAGCTGAGGGTCGATCTGATGGTTCAAAAAGGCATCGACCTTCAAAACCTGATCGGAAAGCACGATGCCTTCTTCGCGAATTTTCTTGTGCAGT
Source organism: Pseudomonas fragi (assembly GCF_002269505.1). Lineage (GTDB taxonomy): Bacteria > Pseudomonadota > Gammaproteobacteria > Pseudomonadales > Pseudomonadaceae > Aquipseudomonas > Aquipseudomonas fragi_D. The sequence goes on from NZ_NQKQ01000006.1 coordinate 23,096, forward strand.
GCTTCCAACGTAACGTCCTCAAATAGCGCTTATGCGCTGAAGGTAGAGTGAAAAATAGTCGATTTTAGCGTTTTAGCATGGCGCGTATATCGGCCAATGCCGTATTTCCGCGAACCGCTTTAACTTCGGTAGGGGTATCGTCGTTGCCTTCCCAGGCCAGATCGTCCGGTGGCAACTCATCGAGGAAGCGGCTTGGCGCACAATCAATGATCTCGCCGTACTGCTTGCGCTTGGCGGCAAAGGTGAACGCCAACGTCTCACGGGCACGGGTAATGCCCACGTAGGCCAGACGGCGTTCTTCTTCAATGGTGTCTGCTTCAATGCTGGAGCGGTGCGGCAGGATCTCTTCTTCCATACCCATGATGAACACATAGGGGAATTCCAGGCCTTTGGAGGCGTGCAAGGTCATCATCTGCACGCCTTCGGCACCGTCTTCCTCTTCCTGCTGACGCTCAAGCATGTCGCGCAGTACCAGCTTGCCGATGGCTTCCTCGATGGTCATGGCGCCGTCTTCGTCTTTTTCGAGGGTGTTTTTCAACGCCTCGACCAAAAACCAGACGTTGGACATGCGGTAGTCCGCCGCCTTGTCGCTGGAACTGTTGGTGCGCAGCCAGTTTTCGTAGTCAATGTCCATGATCATGCTGCGCAGCGCTGCTATCGGGTCTTCGCCCGAGCAGTGTTCGCGCACGCGGTCCATGAAACGTTTGAAGCGCACCAGACGATCGGTAAAACGGGCATCCAGATGCTCGCCCAGGCCGATTTCATCGGTGGCGGCATACATCGAGATTTTGCGCTCGGTAGCGTAGTTGCCGAGCTTTTCCAGGGTAGTCGAACCGATCTCGCGACGCGGGACGTTGATCACGCGCAGGAAGGCGTTGTCGTCATCCGGGTTCACGATCAGGCGGAAGTAGGCCATCAGGTCTTTGACTTCCTGACGCCCGAAGAAGCTGTTACCGCCCGACAAACGGTACGGGATCTGATGGTGCTGCAGCTTCAATTCGATCAATTTGGCCTGGTAGTTACCGCGATACAGAATCGCAAAGTCGCTGTAAGGCCGGTCGGTGCGCAGGTGCAAGGTGAGGATTTCGACGGCAACGCGCTCGGCTTCGGCGTCTTCGTTGCGGCAGCGAATCACCCGCACTTCATCGCCGTGGCCCATCTCGCTCCACAGTTGCTTCTCGAACTCGTGGGGGTTGTTGGCGATCAGGATATTGGCGCAGCGCAGGATGCGGCTGGTGGAGCGATAGTTTTGCTCCAGCATCACGACTTTCAAGGACGGATAATCGTCCTTGAGCAGCATCAGGTTTTCCGGCCGCGCGCCGCGCCAGGCGTAGATCGACTGGTCATCGTCACCTACCACAGTGAACTGGTTGCGCTTGCCGATCAGGTATTTGACCAGCAGGTACTGGCTGGCGTTGGTGTCCTGATACTCGTCCACCAACAGGTAGCGCACCTTGTTCTGCCATTTTTCCAGAATGTCGGCGTGTTCTTCGAACAGCTTCACCGGCAGCAGGATCAGGTCGTCAAAGTCCACCGCGTTGTAGGCTTTGAGCGTGCGCTGGTAATGGGTATAGACGATGGCTGCCGTCTGTTCCTTGGGGTTGCGTGCGTTTTCCAGTGCCTGGGGCGGCAGGATCAGGTCGTTTTTCCACGAACCGATCATGTTCTTGATTTCGTCGACCCCGTCGTCGCCCGAATATTCCTTTTGCATGATGTCGGTCATCAGCGCCTTGACGTCAGCCTCGTCAAAGATCGAGAAGCCCGGCTTGTAGCCCAGCCGCGCGTGCTCCTTGCGGATGATGTTGAGGCCCAGGTTGTGGAACGTGCACACCGTCAAGCCGCGGCCTTCACCCTTTTTAAGCAGGGTACCGACACGCTCTTTCATTTCGCGGGCGGCTTTGTTGGTGAAAGTCATGGCGACGATGTACTGGGCACGGATGCCACAGTTCTGGATCAGGTGCGCGATTTTGCGGGTAATCACGCTGGTTTTGCCGGAGCCTGCGCCGGCGAGCACCAATAGAGGGCCGCCGACGTAGCTCACGGCTTCTTGCTGCCGGGGATTGAGTCGGGACATGACGAGATCAGGGGTCGTTTGTAAAAAGGGCGGGCATTTTAACAGGCTGAGCGAATATTGCTGCCTCTGTGCGACGGTGTGACATGTCTCATCATCTAAATTTGCCGCTTTTGTTACTTTCGCGCAGGATGCAGAGAGTATTTACAGCTACCGTAGGGTTAATGCAGCAAACAAGTATTTGATAACCAGTGTCATTGCCATTGGTTGCCGGCACGTCATAATGCCCACCGCCCGAATTTTTGCAGAGTCTAGGGAGCTAGCTTGTCTACGCCTGTCGAACCCTTGCGTTTGCTGCTATTGGCCGAAGAGCCATCTTGGGCAGCGTTGTTGCGCGAGTGTCTGGCGCCAATGGGAAGTGCGGTCGCGTTGATAGACGCGCCGAGCTGGGAGTCTGTCAGCCATCTGTTCGAAAACGATCGAAATGCGCTGCTCCTGACTACCCCGGCCCTGCAGCCCTCAGCGGGCCGCTGCCGCTTGCCCACGGTTTTGCTGCTCGACAGCGAACCTGCGAGCACCCCTGCGGGCGTCAGCGACTGGCTGGTCGGCGCCAGCCTGACAAGCGATGTCTTGCGCCGCTGCCTGCGCCATGTGCGCGAACGCGGCCTGCTGGAGCAAACGTTGCAGCGCCTTGCCGAACAAGACCCGCTGACCGGCATTGCCAACCGGCAAGGTTTTCAGACCCTGCTGGCCGTGCGTCTGGCCGAAAATGACGGCCGCGGCATTGCCCTGGGCCATCTGGACCTGGACAACTTTCGGCACGCCAACGACGCACTGGGCCATCAGGCAGGTGACCGCCTGATCCTGCAAGTGGTGGCGCGCCTCAAAAGCCAGCTTGAAGCTGGCGACCAGCTGGCACGGCTGGGCAGCGACGAATTCGCCCTGCTGATCAATACCCATCGGGCGCCCGAACGGGCTGAATGGATGGCCGAGCGCATCACCGAGGTGATGGCCGAGCCCTATTGGGTCGACGGCGAAAGTCTGCTGATCGGCTGCAGCCTGGGCATCGCCCATGCACGTGCCAACGCCGGGGCCGACCCCCTGATGTGGCACGCACACATTGCCATGCAGCAGGCCAAAAGCATCCAGGGCTGCACCTTCCACGTATTCAACGAACGCATCAATCGCAATGCCCGCAGCCTGGCCGATCTCGAAAGCGAGCTGCGCCGTGCTCTGCGTCGCGACGAGCTGGAGTTGCATTACCAACCGCGTCTGGATCTGGCCACGGGGCATATCGTCGGGCTGGAAGCGCTGGTGCGCTGGCGCCATGCCGAGCGCGGTCTGTTGGCCCCCAGTGAGTTCGTGCCTTTGGCCGAGCAAAGCGGTCTGATTGTGCCGCTGGGATACTGGGTGATCTCCCGGGCACTGCGGGATATGCAGGCGCTGCGCGAACGCGGGCTTGAGCCTTTGCATATGGCGGTCAACCTGTCGTTTCGCCAGTTTCAGGACAGCCAGCTGCTTTCGACCCTCAGCCGCCTGATCAGCGAGCGCGGTGTTGAAGCGCAGTGGCTGGAGTTCGAGCTGACCGAGACTGCCGTGATGCGGCGCAGTGATCTGGTCAAACAGACCATGGATGCCCTGGGCCGGCTCGGCGTACGTTTTTCACTGGATGATTTCGGTACGGGTTTTTCATCGTTTGTGCACCTCAACAGCCTGCCGATTACGCTGCTCAAGATCGACAAAAGCTTTGTGGGTGGCATGGAAAGCCGCGAAGAGAACCGCAAACTGGTACACGCCATGATCAACCTGGCCCACAACCTGAAACTGGAAGTGGTGGCCGAAGGCGTCGAAACCCCGGAACAGCTTGCTCTTTTGCGTGATTTTGGCTGCGATCAGGTGCAGGGCTATTTCATCAGCAAGCCGCTGCCGCTGGCAGAACTGGTGGACTACCTGACATTCGGGGCCGGGCAGCAGGTGCCAATTGCGCTCTAAAGCTAAAGGCAAAATTCTGTAGCAGCTGCCACTTTTGCCGCCTTGCGCTCCTGCTTGAGCATGCGCCGCACCTTCCACTCGAAAGCCAGGGTCAGGCTGATCGACGCGCAGGCCAGACCCAGCGCCAGGCCCCACCACACGCCAGTCGGGCCCCAACCGATCGTGAACGCCAGCAGCCAGGCCATTGGCGCACCTATCACCCAGTAACAGAACAGCCCTACCAGAAAGGTAGTCTTGGCATCCTTGAGCCCGCGAATGGCGCCCATGGCGATGGTCTGCGCGCCATCAAACAGCTCAAACCAGGCCGCCACGGCCAACAGGCTCACCGCCAGTTCAAATACCGGGCGGAAAGCCGGATCGTTGTAATCCAGGAACAGGCCGATCAACTGGCTCGGGATAAACCAGAACACGGCGGAAAACCCCAGCATGATCACCGCGCCACAGCCAATCCCTACTCGGCCGGCCAGCCGCGCCCGCTGCAAGTCGCCGCCGCCGTAGTGCTGACCAATACGCATGGTGATGGCATATGACATGCCCGCTGGCACCATAAACGCCACCGATACGATTTGCAGCGCGATCTGGTGCGCCGCCAGTTGCGTGCTGCCCATGGTGCCCATGCACAGTGCCGCGAAGGCAAACAAACCCACTTCCACGGCATAGGTCCCGCCAATCGGCAGGCCGAGCCGCCACAGTTCCCGCAGGTAAGTCAGATTGATCTTCGACAGGCCCTTGCTGATCGGGTACGCGTTGTAGGCCGGATGCCGATGAATATGCCAGGCCAGGCCCAGGGCCATGCAGGTCGCCACAATCGCGGTCACCAGGCCAATACCCATCAAGCCCAGTTTTGGCAGGCCGAACATGCCGGTAATCAGCGCGTAATTGAGCACAAAGTTGGCCACGGTACCGATCAGGCTGATCACCATTACCGGCGTGGCCCGGCCCATTGCACTGGTGAAACCGCGCAGGGCCATAAAAGTCATATAGCCGGGCAGGGCAAACGGTAGCAGCAGCAGAAACTGGCCAGCCGCCTCAACGTTGGTGGGCGTTTGGCCAAACAGCAGTAACAGCGGTTTGATATTCCACAGCATCACCGCGCCGCCCAATGCCAGCGCCCAGGCGAGCCACAGCCCGGCCTGTGTCAGGCGGGTCGCACCTTCAATATCCCCTGCGCCCTGGCGAATCGACACCAGCGTGCCCACGGCAGCGATGACGCCAATGCAGAAAATCGACACGAACGAGTAGCTGGCTGCCCCCAGGCTTCCGCCCGCCAGAGCCTCGGGGCTCAGGCGCGCCATCATCAGCGTATCGGTGAGCACCATCAGCATGTGAGCCAACTGCGAGGCGATCAGCGGCCCGGCCAACCGCATAATGGCCGAGAGTTCGATACGTGCAGGATGCTGTTTGATCATTGTAGAAATTTCTATAGGTGCATTGAAAGGCTTGATTCTCGGCGCGTTGAGTGTTTTAAGCAAAGGGATAAAAACGATCATTGGCATGACTTAAACTCATGCTTGGGCTTGGTTTTTGTGCCTTCACCTGTTGGTCCATAGGAATATTCGTAATGGCTCGTAGCCTTCCTCCGCTTTATGCCCTGCGCGCCTTTGAAGCTGCAGCTCGCCATAGCTCATTCACCCGGGCGGGCGAAGAACTGTCGATTACCCAGAGCGCCGTGAGCCGACATATCAAAACTCTTGAGGCGCATTTTGCCTGCCGGTTGTTTCAACGCAGCGGGCGCAGCCTGCAACTCACCGAAGCTGCGCGTCTGCTGCTGCCGGGAGTGCGCGAAGGTTTTGCCGCCCTGGAGCGCGCCTGCACCACCTTACGCGCCGAAGATGACATCTTGCGCATGAAAGCCCCCTCGACCCTGACCATGCGCTGGTTACTGGCCCGCCTGAGCCGCTTTCGCCACTTGCAGAGCGGCAACGAGGTACAACTGACCAGTGCCTGGATGGACATCGACCATGTGGATTTCAATCACGAGCCGTTTGACTGTGCCGTGCTGTTGAGCAACGGCCACTTTCCGCCTGACTGGGAGGCGACGCTGTTGTTTGCGGAGATGCTGATCCCGGTCGGCGCGCCCGCCATTCAGGACGACAAACCCTGGGACGTCACGCGCCTGGCTACTACTGAGTTGCTGCACCCCACGCCCGACCGCCGCGATTGGCGCCGCTGGCTTGACTGCATGGGCTTGGGCGGGCAAGTGTCACTCAAGGGCGGGCAAGTCTTCGACACCCTGGAGCTGGGCATGATTGCCGCCGCCCGGGGTTACGGCATTTCCATGGGTGATTTGCTGATGGTGGCCGAAGACGTTGCCCAGGGGCGCCTGAGTTTGCCCTTCCCGACCGCAGTGGCCAGCGGCGACAATTACTATCTGGTTTGGCCCAAGACCCGCCCCGGGGGCGAGCGTTTGCGCCGGCTCAGCGACTTTTTGCAACATGAAGTCGCTGCAATGGTGCTGCCAACCGTTGAACAGTTGCACTGACCGCCTTTATCAGCCACTGACCGGCCGATACTGCAACGCCTCCGCGAGATGCTTGCGCTCTATGTTTTGCACCTGTTCCAGGTCCGCCAGAGTCCTTGCCACTTTCAACAGTCGATGTGCCGCTCGCAGTGACAAGGTCATGCGCTCGCAAGCCGCCTCCAGCCAGCTGTTATCCACATCACTCAAGCGGCACTGGGCCCGCACTCCGGGCAGATCGAGAAAGGCATTGGCGCAGCCCTGACGTTGCAGCTGGCGCTCACGTGCCACGGCCACAAGCCCGGCGGCATTGGCCGTGGTGTCACCTGAGGCAAGCGGCGGGTTGAGGGAGGTGGTTTCGCGGGCCACGGTCAGGTGCAGGTCAATGCGATCGAGCAACGGGCCGGAAAGTTTGTTGCGATAGCGCTGAATTTGCTCCGGGGTACAGCGGCAGCGGCCTGTGGGTTCGCCAAGATATCCACAGGGGCAGGGGTTCATCGCCGCGACCAACTGGAAACGCGCCGGAAAACGCATGCGATCTTTCGCCCGGGCAATCACGATAAAGCCGCTCTCCATGGGCTCTCGCAAGACTTCCAGAACCTTGCGATCGAACTCGGGGAGCTCATCCAGAAACAACACGCCGTGATGGGCCAGGGTGATTTCACCGGGCCTGGGCTTGGAACCGCCGCCCACCAGCGCCGGGCCCGAGGCCGAATGATGGGGCTGGCGAAAGGGTCGCTGAGGCCAGTTGTTCAACGGCACATGGCTGGCCACCGACTGAATGGCGGCAACTTCCAGCGCCTCTTGTTCATTGAGGGGTGGCAACAAGCCGGGCAGGCGGCTGGCCAGCAAGGTTTTGCCAGTGCCAGGCGGTCCGGTAAACAGCACGTTGTGACTGCCAGCAGCGGCGACCAGCAGTGCCCGTTTGGCCGAAAGCTGGCCCTGGACATCGCTCAGGTCGGGATAGGGTTTACTTATATGCAGCAAGCCGCTGGGGATGTAGGGCTCAATCACCTCCCGACCTGCGAAATGGGCCACCAGCTGCAACAAGTGCTCAGCTGCAATCACCGTCAGCCCGCAGGCCAGGCAGGCTTCCTCGGCATTGGCCTGCGGCACTACCAGCGCCCGACCTGCGGCCCTTGCTGCCAGGGCCGCTGGCAATATGCCCTGCACTGGCCGGATAGCGCCCGATAGCGCCAGTTCGCCCAGGCACTCCACGTGTTCCAGCGCCACAGCCGGCAGTTGCCCGCTGGCCGCCAAAATGCCCAGGGCAATGGCCACATCAAAGCGCCCGCCGTCCTTGGGCAGGTCGGCGGGCGCGAGGTTGAGGGTGATACGCCGGGCCGGGAAATCCAGCGTGGAGTTGATGATTGCGCTGCGTACCCGGTCTTTACTTTCCTTGACTGCGGTTTCGGGCAAGCCGACCAGTGTCAACGCCGGTAGCCCATTGGCCAGATGTGCCTCCACTGTAACGGCAGGTGCCTCGACGCCCACCTGAGCGCGGCTGTAAACAATCGCCAGAGCCATGACTCATTCCTTGAGTTCGCAAAAAAACCATGGTGCTTGAATTAGAAGCCGGGGATAGGCATGGAATGGATACGGGATGTGAATGGGTATGGGAACGCTGCGTACGAGCTGCCAGAGTGCGGTTGCAGAAATCCCCAAATCCCCTATTATTAACTAATAACGTTATCCATTAATCATGATGGTGAGCTTCAAGTGCGAGAAGACTGAAAGTCTGTATCGAAGCGGCAAGACTCGCTTATGGTCAGACATTCTCAATGTCATTGAACGAAAATTAACCATGCTGGACGCTGCAAGCGTGCTGACAGATTTGGCGTCACCCCCTGGCAACCGCCTTGAGGCGCTCGGCGGAGCACGCAAAGGCCAGCACAGCATCCGTATCAACGCACAATGGCGAATCTGCTTTATCTGGGGGACAAAAGGTCCTGAAGCAGTAGAAATCGTCGATTACCATTGAGGTCATGATGATCAAGAACGGCATGCGCCCGGTTCATCCGGGTGAAATTCTCAAGGAAGAATACCTTGAGCCCCTGAGCCTCTCATCCGCTGCTTTGGCCAGGGCACTGCGGGTGTCTACGCCAACGGTCAACGATATCGTACTGCAGCGCCGTGGCGTGAGTGCAGATATGGCACTGCGCCTGTCTATTTGCCTGGCGACCACTCCAGAGTTCTGGTTGAACCTGCAAACCACTTACGACCTGCGCAAGGCAGAAACCGACCGTGGTGCAGCGATTCGCGAACAGGTGCAGCCGATTCACCACTGCGCCTGAATCACTCCCCCAGCGCTTTGGTCCCCAGATCCTCGGCAAAGCGTAACAAGTAGCCATCGGGGTCGAGCACCAAAAAGTTGCGCTCGCCAAACAGCACGTCGTTGCTGCGGTACCAGCGTTCTTCCAGGGGTTTGCGCAGGGTATGGCCTGCGGCCTCCAGGCGCTCGATCAGCCCCCGGGCATCCGGGCATTTGATCGACAGGTTCATGCCGCGACCAAACGGCTGCTCCAGCGGCCCGACTCGCCAGGAGGACTCTTCGAGGTCGTCCTGCTCCAGCATCAGCTGGCTGCCATGAAACGACAAAAATGCAAACAGATCCTCGGGCCGTTGGTATTCGACTCTGAAACCAAGCACTTCACAGTAAAAGTACAAACTGCGCGAAAGGTCCGAGACGATCATCTCGGGCACCAGCGGGTTCATCACCAGCATATAAAAACATCCTTGTTAAGACAGGCGCATGCACCGCCTTTGAGCGTTATTCGCTCGGCGGCAAAAGCCTTGCTTCCATTTCGGCCACTTTGGCCTCCAGGCTTTCGAGGCGAGCACGGGTGCGGGCCAAAACCACCATCTGGCTGTCGAACTCTTCACGGCTTACCAGATCAAGCTTGCTGAAACCGCTTTGCAGCAAGGCTTTGAACTGGCTTTCGATTTCATTGCGCGGTAGCGCGGTTTCGCCACTGAGCAAGCGGGAAGCGTGGCCGCCAAGGGCATCGAGAAAATCTTTGGGCGCGAGCATGGATAAGGTCCTTAAAACTGATGGTGGCGAGTGTATCACGGGGTGTCGGGGCCCATTGCCGGGGGCTTTCTGCACATTTTTCGCGCACCACTCCAGCAAGTTGCGCACCATTTTCGGGCACAAATACTCCGAGAAATCAGGCAAAAAGCCATCAACGTCCTCTAAATCGCTGTAATTATTGATTTTTCCAGACATGGCAAGGTTTCTGCTAAGACCAACATGACTCATGCACTGATGCAGTAGCTGTGACGAAGGCAGTGCGGCAGGTGGTTCAGGGAGTGTTTTCGTCACCAGCGATTTACACACGTTGTACAGCCTGAAGAAGGCTGACGATGCGTTACAAAGCCAGACACTGCGCTTAGACTTGAGCCGGGTTTGTTTTCCTGGGGCAAGTCCACCAATTCGGGAGAAGTTTCATGAAGCTAGTCACCGCCATTATCAAGCCGTTCAAGTTGGATGACGTGCGCGAGTCGCTGTCTGAGATCGGCGTACAAGGCATTACCGTTACTGAGGTCAAAGGCTTCGGCCGGCAGAAGGGCCATACCGAGCTGTATCGCGGCGCGGAATACGTGGTCGATTTTCTGCCAAAGGTGAAGATTGATGTCGCCATTGACGACAAGGATCTTGATCGGGTTATCGAGGCGATAACCAAGGCTGCCAACACCGGCAAGATTGGTGACGGCAAGATTTTCGTGGTCAATCTGGAACAGGCTATTCGCATCCGTACCGGCGAAACCGATACCGACGCAATCTAAGCCGCCAAAACCCAACGCCCCAGGAGAAAACACTATGACTCTGCGTAAATTCGCAGGGCTCGGAGCCCTGCTGTCTGTCGTAATGCCTGGCCTGGCCATGGCGGCAGACGGAGCGGCTGCTCCAGTCCTCAACTCCGGCGACACCGCCTGGATGCTGACTGCTACAGCCCTGGTGCTGTTTATGACCATTCCCGGCCTGGCGCTGTTCTACGGCGGCATGGTGCGCTCCAAAAACATTCTTTCCGTGATGATGCAGTGCTTCGCCATTACCGGTCTGATCAGCATCCTGTGGGTCATCTATGGCTACAGCATCACGTTCGACACCACGGGCATGGAGCAAGGCGTCACCAACTTCAATTCGTTTATCGGCGGGTTCGGCAAAGCCTTCCTGGCCGGTGTCACGCCTGAAAGCCTGACCTCATCCACCGCGCTGTTCCCGGAAGCCGTGTTCATCACCTTCCAGATGACCTTCGCCATCATCACCCCGGCACTGATCGTCGGCGCATTCGCCGAGCGCATGAAGTTCTCGGCCATGCTGATCTTCATGGGCGTGTGGTTCACCCTGGTGTATGCGCCGATTGCGCACATGGTGTGGAGCGGCAACGGCGGCCTGTTGTGGGACTGGGGCGTACTCGACTTCGCGGGCGGCACCGTGGTGCATATCAACGCCGGTATCGCAGGCCTGGTAGCATGCATCGTGCTCGGCAAGCGTAAAGGCTACCCAAGCACCCCGATGGCCCCACACAACCTGGGTTATACCCTGGTGGGCGCGGCCATGCTGTGGATCGGCTGGTTCGGTTTTAACGCAGGCTCCGCTGCTGCTGCCAACGGCACTGCCGGCATGGCTATGCTGGTGACTCAAATCGCCACCGCAGCCGCAGCCCTGGGCTGGATGTTTGCCGAATGGATCACCCACGGCAAGCCAAGCGCACTGGGCATCGCCTCGGGCGTGGTAGCAGGCCTGGTGGCAATCACTCCGGCTGCGGGCACTGTTGGCCCGATGGGTTCGGTGGTGATCGGCTTGTCGGCTGGCGTGATCTGCTTCTTCTGCGCCACCAGCCTCAAGCGCAAGCTGGGCTACGATGACTCGCTGGATGCGTTCGGTGTGCACGGTATCGGCGGTATCGTCGGCGCAATCCTCACCGGCGTGTTTGCAGCCCCGGCACTGGGCGGCTTCGGCACCGTGACCGACATTGCAGCGCAAGTCTGGATCCAGTTCAAAGGCGTGGCCTTCACTGTGGTTTACACCGCTATTGTGACCTTCATCATCCTCAAGGTACTGGATGCTGTGATGGGTCTGCGTGTGGCTGAAGAGGAAGAGGCCGTAGGCCTGGACCTGGCTCAGCACAACGAGCGTGGTTACAACCTGTAAGGTTCCACTGATAAAAAACCCGGCGTGCCGGGTTTTTTTTTGTCGGTAATAAAGCCATATTCGCGGCGCCGAAATGATTTGCCTTACAGGTTAAAAGGGTGAATGAGTTCTACGCTTGTTTATGTGACACGTGCTTGTGACACAACTCGACTATTAGCCGCTTTGCTTTTTTCTTCAGCACGCTAGAATGCGCGCCGAGGGCTAGACACAAAGCTCGAGTACGACGAAGGCGAGGATGATCTCCCGACGCTTTCAAGGCCCGTGATCCGTGCTGCGCAATATCTGGCAGCGGGCGCCTGGCAAGGTGTTTATTCAGGCGCAGGCCATGTTTGTAGTGGTGTGCGCCAAGCCCTCTTTACCTCACAACGGTAAAGAGGCGTAAGCCGCGGTTTGCCCAAGGCTACTTTTTCACCAGCGGTGGTAGACAGTCGCCACAGCTGGTCTATAACTAATCTGCTTTACGTATGTCATGGGGTAGAACATGAGCGACGACGATCTGGAAAATGATGACCTCGAAGTAGGCGAAGACGACGATACCGAGGAGGGCCTGGAAACGGCCGCCGAAGACGTTGCAGACGACGACGGTGGTGATGATGTGCCGGCCCCTGCGGCCAAGGGCAAATCAAAGGCTGCTGTCTCGGTCGACGACCTGCCGAGCGTAGAAGCCAAGAATAAAGAGCGTGATGCTCTGGCCCGCGCCATGGAAGAGTTTTTGTCCAAAGGTGGCAAGGTGCAGGAAGTTGAGGCTAACGTGGTGGCAGACCCACCCAAGAAGCCTGACAACAAGTACGGCAGCCGTCCTATCTAAGGTCAGGTTGTTTGCTTGAAGAAAAAACCCGCCGTCGCTGCGGGTTTTTTTGTGCCTGATGTAGTCGCTGCCAAGGCACGAAGGCTGCGATCGGCGGCGCAGCCGTCGTAAAACCTGTACGCTCAGTTAGCCAGGCACACCGCGGCGCCTGATCTACGACGGCTGCGCCGCCGATCGCAGCCTTCGTACCTCGTCAGCGACTACCTGTTCAGGTGTTTCAACACCAGCGGCAATTCACTCAAACAGCCAATTTCGGCATCCGGGGCCTTGTCCCCGTCCCAGCGTTTGCCGCCAGGGTTGAACCACACCGCCCGCAAGCCCGCCAACTGCGCGCCAGCAATGTCGTCACCGGGGTGATCGCCCACATGCACCGCCGCCCCTGCAGCCACGCCGCCGCGCAACAGCGCTTCGTGAAACAGGCGCGCATCAGGCTTGGCAATGCCGATATCTTCAGCACACAACACAAACTTGAAGTGATGACCCAAACCAATTCTTCGCACATCGGCGTTACCGTTAGTCACCACACCCAGGGCGTAATCCCGCGCCAGTGTAATCAGGGTCGGCTCGGCCTGGGGGAACACTTGCAGGGCGTGACGCGCCTCAATAAACACTTCAAAGGCATCATCGGCCAGCGCCGCAGCGTTGGCATAACCCACTCCGTGCAGCGCATGAAACAGAATGCGCCGACGCAGTGCACTGATACGGTGCTTGAGCTGCGGCTCTTCACTCAAGACCCGCTCGCGTATCGCCTGGAAATGCCCGACCTCAACAACGCCCAATTTTGGTGCGTTGTCATTTAGCCAGTCGCGCAATACCGCTTCGGCACTGACAATCACCGGGGCGGTATCCCACAGGGTGTCGTCGAGGTCGAAGGTAATCAGCTCAATCGTCATTCACTGTCCTTACTGCGTTTGGCCCGTGGGTGGGCACTGTCGTAGACCGATGCCAGATGCTGGAAATCCAGATGAGTATAGATTTGCGTGGTTTTGATATCCGCATGCCCGAGCAACTCTTGCACCGCACGCAAGTCCTGGGAGGACTCCAGCAAGTGGCTGGCAAATGAATGACGCAGCATGTGCGGGTGCAGGTTCTGCCCCAGCTCACGCTCACCGGCAGCCTTGACCCGTATTTGTATTGCCCTGGGCCCAAGGCGCGTACCACGCTGGCTGACGAATACGGCGTCGTCCTTGGGGTTGGCCAGCACCCGTACTGCCAGCCAGGCCTGGAGCGCCTCACGGGCCTTCCTGCCGACGGGCAGCACGCGGATCTTGCTGCCCTTGCCGAGCACCTCGACCAGTCCGTCTGCCAGGTCCAGTTGCTCCAGGTTAAGCCCGGTCAACTCCGACAAGCGCAGGCCCGACGAGTAAAACAGCTCCAGTATGGCCTGGTCGCGCTGGGCCAAAAAATCATCCTCTACGCCTCCCTCCAGCAATTGCAGGGCGCGGTCGGTATCCAGGGTCTTGGGCAGGCGCCGCTCACCTTTGGGCGGGGCCAGGCCGTTAGCCGGGTCGTGGTCGCACAGGCCTTCGCGATTGAGGTAATGATAAAGCCCGCGTACTGCTGACAGCAGGCGCGCAATGCTGCGCGAGGACTGACCTTGCTGATGCAGGCGCGACACCAGTTGGCGCATGCGCTGGATATCCAGTGCCGCCCAGCCGGAAATTGATTCCTTGGTGCAAAACGCCAGTACCTTGTTCAGGTCGCGACGGTAGGCCTCAAGCGTATGCGGGGACACCTGGCGCTCACTGCGCAGGTGAATGCAGTAAGCGTCCAGTTGCCGTTCCATCTAGCGCACCGAGCGCAGCGCGTTGGTAAAGCGCGGTAACACCCGGCCCAGCACTTCGGCGATATAACCGAGGAACAGCGTGCCCACCGAGCTTTTGTAGTGCTGCGGATCGCGGCTGGCAATCGCCAGCACACCGTGCAACCCCAGATGATTAAGCGCGACTACGGCCGTCGAACCGATTTGCTTGCGCTGTTCTTCGCCAAACAGGAAGTCCAGCTCATGCTCGCGCAAGCTGCCGCTCACAGTCTTGCCTTCAGTCAACAAGCCACCCAGCGCGCGTTGCGCCTCGGCGCTGCTGACCCAGCGGCCGACCGGCATCGGGTTATCGCCAAACAGCACCAGGCTGACAAAGGGCACCTGGAAGTCCTGGCGCAGGCTGTCTTCGACGGCGATCACCAGCTCTTCGAGACTGGTGGCATCCATCAAGGCCAGATTCAGGCGACGGGTCTTTTCGAACAGGCGGTCGTTGTCACGGGCCACGTCCATCAATTGCGACAAGCGATGACGCATCTCGATATTGCGCCCGCGCAACAGCTCCAGCTGGCGCTCCACCAAGGATATGGTGTCGCCACGCTGATGCGGAATGCGCAGCGACAGCAGCAGCTCTTCGCGCTGGGCGAAAAAATCCGGGTGTTCCTGCAGATAATCGGCCACCGTGGTGGCGGCTGAGTTATCCACAGATACGTCGGGTTCAGCTGACTGCGTCTTGTCGGTCATCGGTTACGCTCGCTCATAAACGGACTTGTCCTTCGTAAACACGCATCGCCGGGCCGGTCATGATCACCGAATGGCCAGGGCCTGCCCACTCGATGGACAAACGGCCACCCGGCAAATCGAGGATCAGCGGTGAATCCATCCAGCCCTGGCTGATCGCAGCCACGGCGGCGGCGCAAGCCCCGGTACCGCAGGCCTGGGTTTCCCCGGCGCCGCGCTCCCAGACCCGCAGTTGCCCGCGCTGGCGATCGATGACGTGGAGAAAACCGACATTGACCCGTGCCGGAAAGCGCGGGTGGTGTTCAATTTTTGGTCCCAGCTCGTGCACCGGCGCGGCGTTGATATCGTCAACACGCAGCACCGCATGGGGGTTGCCCATTGACACGGCGGCCAGCTCGACGGTCTGCCCGTCGACATCCACTTCATAGCTCAATGCCTGGGCGTCGGCCACGAACGGGATATCTGCTGGAACCAGGCGCGGCGGGCCCATGTCGACGCTGATTTGCCCATCGCTGCGCACGTTCAGCTCGATAATGCCGCTCTTGGTTTCGACCTTGATCTGGCGCTTGGTGGTCAGGCGCTTGTCGAGCACAAAGCGCGCAAAGCAGCGCGCCCCGTTACCGCATTGCTCCACTTCGGAACCGTCGGAGTTGAAGATCCGGTAACGGAAGTCCACCTCCGGGTTGCTCGGTGCTTCAACGATCAATAACTGATCAAAGCCGACACCCGTGTGCCTGTCACCCCATTGCTTGGCATGCTTGGGCAGGATGTGCGCGTGCTGGCTGACCAGGTCGAGAACCATGAAATCATTGCCCAGGCCGTGCATTTTGGTAAAACGCAGCAACATGGGTTTACTCCGGTAGCAGGCTTTCGCCAGCAAACAACTCGGCAACGGTCTCGCGACGACGCACTTCAAACGCCTGATCGCCATCCACCAGTACTTCGGCGGCGCGGCCACGGGTGTTGTAGTTCGAGCTCATGACAAAACCATAGGCACCGGCCGAATGCACGGCTAGCAGATCACCTTCGGCCAGTGCCAACTGGCGGTCTTTGGCCAGGAAATCACCGGTTTCACAGATCGGGCCGACGATGTCGTAGGCGCGAGCTTCGCTGTCACGCGGGCGAACTGCAGTCACGTCCATCCAGGCCTGGTACAGGGCCGGGCGGATCAAGTCGTTCATCGCCGCATCAACGATGGCGAAATCCTTGTGCTCGGTGTGCTTGAGGTACTCGACCTGAGTCAGCAGCACGCCAGCATTGGCCACGATGTAACGACCCGGCTCGAACACCAGCGCCAGGTCACGCCCGTCGAGGCGCTCACGCACGGCCTTGATGTAATCACCGGCCAGTGGCGGTTCTTCATCGCGATAACGCACACCCAGACCGCCACCCAGATCGATGTGGCGCAGGTAGATACCGCAATCGCTCAGACGGTCGATCAACGCCAGCAGGCGGTCGAGAGCGTCGATGAACGGTTCCAGGGTGGTCAGTTGCGAGCCGATATGGCAATCGACGCCGACCACCTCCAGGTTAGGCAGCTGGGCGGCGCGGATGTACACATCCTCGGCGTCAGCGATGGCAATGCCGAACTTGTTTTCTTTCAGACCGGTGGAGATGTACGGGTGGGTGCCCGCATCGACGTCCGGGTTGACGCGTAGAGAAATCGGCGCGCGAACGCCCATTTCGGCGGCCACGACCTGCAGACGCTCAAGCTCTTCGGTGGACTCGACGTTGAAGCAGTGCACGCCCACTTCGAGAGCGCGACGCATGTCGTCACGGGTCTTGCCGACACCGGAGAACACGATCTTGTCAGCTTGACCGCCAGCGGCCAGCACACGTTCCAGCTCGCCACGGGAGACGATGTCGAAACCGGCGCCAAGACGGGCCAGGACATTGAGCACGCCCAGGTTGGAGTTGGCCTTGACGGCGAAGCACACCAGATGCGGCATGCCGCTCAGGGCATCGGCGAAAGCATTGTATTGCGCCTCGATGTGCGCCCGGGAGTAAACATACGTCGGCGTACCAAAACGCTCGGCAATGGCCGTCAGCGCAACACCTTCGGCGAACAGTTCGCCGCCCCGGTAATTAAAAGCGTCCATGGTGTTCCCTTATTGGTGCTTGTGCGATTGCGATTGCGACGACTTCGCTTGGTCTTCAGGGGATTTGCTGTCATCGGGAAGATACAGCGGTCCTTTTTGACCACAGGCAGAAACAAGGCAGGCGACCGCGACGAGCGCAGCAATAGAAGAGATCAGGCGCTTCATGGCGAAATCCTTTGAAAAGCATTAATTGCGCCCGAGTATACCGAGCACCCACCAGCTTGCCTATGCAGCAGAGCGGCCGAGCGTTACGTCCTGTGTGGATGATCAGTGGTAGCGGGCAGATGGCTGTTATGGGGTTTGCAATCGGCCTGGAGCGCCCGTATCTTGCGAGCTCCGAGCATGACTAGATAATACGAGGTTCCACCATGAGTTTGACTGAAGCCCGTTTTCACGATCTGGTCGATGCCACCCAGGAAAATCTGGAAGACATCTTTGACGACTCTGATCTGGATGTAGATGTAGAGAATTCCGCCGGCATCCTGACAATCAAGTTCGAAAATGGCAAAGCCCTGATCTTTAGCCGTCAGGCGCCCGTGCTGCAGCTCTGGCTGGCGGCGCCCAGCGGTGGTTTTCACTTCGACTACGATGAAAAACGCAGTTCGTGGAAGTGCGATAAAAGCGACGAGCTGCTCAGCGAAATGGTTCAACGCCTGACACTGGAACACGCAGGCGCCGAGCTGGAATTTGAAGAGATCTGACAGTGACCGCTTCTGCTAAACCCGCAAAACCGCTTTACAGTAACGTCAGCCCGGCAGTGCCGTCCCCATGCATCAGCACCTGCCGGCTGGATGAGCACAAAGTCTGCCTGGGCTGTTTTCGCCACGTTGAAGATATTCGCGAGTGGCGCTCGGCAGACGACCAGCGGCGCCGGGTGATTTGTGAGCAGGCCCGGCAACGCCAAATCTGAACCCCACAAAATCATTAGCCTGGCCCACAGTGCAATTCCCACACGGCTTGTGTATTTATTCTGCTGTGGTAGTGTCCGGGTTCGCCTCGTACTAACGAGGTTCGTCAAAACCCCGCCATTTTCCGGCGGGGTTTTGCTTTTTCGTGCAGAAAAAAGGAGTCTGCCAGGTCATGAGCACACCAACCCCACTCATCCTCACCCGCCTGGACGTACAGCGTCTGGAGCAATTGATCGACAGCTTGCCAGAAACGACTCCTGGTATTGAGGCACTGCAAGCCGAACTCGATCGCGCCGAAACCATCGTTGGCCACGAAGAAGTGCCTGCAGGCGTCGTGACCATGAACTCCCGTGTGCATTGTCGCGAAGAAAGCAGTGGCAAGGACTACCACCTGACGCTGGTATACCCGAAAGACGCCAACGCCGACGAAGGCAAAGTGTCGATTCTGGCCCCTGTGGGCAGTGCGTTGCTGGGACTGCAAGTCGGCCAGCACATCAACTGGCCTGCTCCGGGTGGCAAGACCCTCAAGCTGGAACTGCTTGAAGTGGAATACCAGCCAAAAGCAGCAAGCGATTTCAGCGCTTAAGACCTTCCAGATCAGTCATGTCACAGCGCAGGCGCTTGTTCGTCACGGGCAAACTGACGCAATGACCGGTAGCTGACGCTTAGCTCCCGGGCCAGGGCCCGACGCTCATGACTGACCTGCTGCGCTGGCCATTGCGAGCGATTGTCGAGCATTGCCAGGTACTCCTCATCCCATCCCCACTCGCGGGTCAGGTGCTTGAGTAACCGCCGCTGCCACAGCATGCCTGCCTCGCCATTGCTCAACTTGTGGCCGACCTTCAGGTACAGGCTGCGGCGAACCAGCTCCAGTCGCTGCAACTCGCCGCGGCCCTTGAGGTAGCGCTCAATACGTCGGTAAACCACCACGTAGGGGTCCATCTCATCAAGGTCCAGTTGATTGTCGTAGACCCTTTGTTTGAAGACCAGGCTCAGACAGTTCACCTGCGGGTGCTCGCTGGCGTACACCTCAATCAGCAACAACTTGAGCAGCGACTTGTACGGCGATTCAATACCCTTGAACAGTTGCCACAGCCCGGCGCCTAAAAATTCGCCGGGGGCGATATGGGCCAGATGGCCAAGATCAATGGTTTGGTCGCGATCGATCATCCCCGCGGTCAATAACCCGCAGGCGAACTCAGCGTACCGCGCCTCTTCCTGCACTGGCACCCACCACCACATCGGTGTGCGCCCGGCGAGCCAGATGGCGGTGCGGTAAAATTCGTCGAGCAACAACCTCTGCCGTGGTTCACCGCCCTCGTCGTTGCGCAATTGAGCATCGATCAGAAAGAAGTGTGCCTCACAGCCCTGACTGGTCGCCCAGGCTTCCAGGCGTCGGCATTTTTTGCGCAAGGCCGACACTGCAGCATTACTCAAGTCCGGAGCGAGGCAAACCCACACGTCCATATCGCTTTGCGCGGTTTGGGCCAATGTGCCGAGGCTGCCCATCAAAAAAAGCCCGTGGATAGGTTGTGACTGGCAAACGCTGCCCATGCTGCAAGAAAAGTCGTTAATCAGATGACGGGCAGCGGCGAGGGCAAGTGCATCAGGTTTATAACCCGACACCCCGGCCGGAGTGCAGTCCGACACATAGCCGGGCAAGAGCGGGTGATTGATATGGAATAACAGCGCCAACAGGTTCAGCAGCGCTTGCTGGCGTGGGGCCAGCCCCTCCACCGCCCGGGCCAGGCGGCCATTATTGACGTTCAAAAAGCGCCCACGCAGCTTCTGGAGAAACTGGTGTTCAGTTCCCTCGTTCAGTGCCGGTGGAGATATGTGTGCCCGCGGAATCATTAATCGTGCAGATCCCGAGGGCTGGGCGTGGCGTCAGGCAACTTCTTTGGATTCAACAAGAATCGACAACAGTACTTGGACACTCTCAGCAGCATCACGTCCCAGGCTTGTCAGGTAGCCGCCATCCGGTTGGTCAATCAGTTTTTTCTCAAACAGGCGCTGCGCCGCGGCGACTTTTTCTGGCGCGGCATGTTGATGAATCTTCAGGCCCTCAAGGGTACTTTCCAAGTCAAACAGTGCAAGGACTTCCAGTTCGGCAACCAACTCAGGGGTAAACGACATAAAGACTCCAGACTATGCAGGAAAAGACGACAGCCGCTCTAAGGTGATCCCACTTGTGCTGTCTGTCCAGCAACAGTTCCACCTTTGTAATACAGCCTGCCGTTATAAGGCAGTTGGAGTGTAGTCGCTGCCGAGGCACGAAGGCTGCGAGCTTTTGATTTTTACGCGCTCGCAGCCTTCGTGCCTCGGCAGCGACTACAGGCGACGGGACCGTTTTGAGCTTTCAGTTATATAAACATTCTTAAATAGTATTTTTAAGAATATCCGCACCTCACTACTATTGCCCCTACGCCAGCAACCCTGTCGGCACCCCATTTTTCAGGAGCAGCACCATGAGCGCATCTCTGCGTAGCGTTGACGGCCAGGACGAAGCAACCATCCTGCGGGAAATCCAGAGCGCGCTGCGAGACCTGCGCTTTGGTGCTGTGGAGATCACTGTGCATAACGCGCAAGTGGTGCAGATCGAACGCAAAGAAAAATTCCGCCTGCAAAACCCGAGTCAGAAAAACGCCTGAATCGTTCAAGCGCATTCACCTGAGTGCGCTTAATAAAAATTAAAAAATGCTTTGGAGCCTCACCTATGTCCCTACGCCGTTACGCTTTGGCCGCGCTGGCCAGTGCCATTTTTGCTGGCTCCGCTGTAGCCAAAGATTACGAGTTGTTGAACGTTTCCTACGATCCAACCCGCGAGCTGTACCAGGATTACAACACTGAATTCACCAATTTCTGGAAAGCCAGCCACCCCGGCGACAACGTCAAAATCCAGCAATCCCACGGCGGTTCGGGCAAACAGGCCCGCGGCGTGGTCGACGGCCTGCGTGCCGACGTCGTGACCCTGGCCCTGGCCGGTGACATCGACGAAATCGCCAAACTCAACAAAGGCTCGCTGCCGGAAAACTGGCAGACCCGCCTGCCGGACGCCAGCACCCCGTACACCTCGACCATCGTGTTCCTGGTGCGCAAGGGCAACCCTAAAGGCATCAAGGACTGGGGCGACCTGACCAAGGACGGTGTATCAGTCATTACCCCGAATCCTAAAACCAGCGGCGGCGCGCGCTGGAACTTCCTTGCAGCCTACGCTTACGGCCTGAAAGCCAACGGCGGCGACGAAGAAAAAGCCAAAGAATACGTAAAAACCCTGTTCAAACACGTGCCAGTACTGGACACCGGTGCACGCGGTTCGACCATTACCTTCGTCAACAACGGTCAGGGTGACGTGTTGCTGGCCTGGGAGAACGAAGCATTCCTGGCACTCAAGGAAGACGGCGGCACCGATAAATTCGACATCGTCGTACCTTCTCTGTCGATCCTGGCTGAGCCGCCAGTGGCTGTAGTCGACAAGAACGCCGAGAAAAAGGGCAACACCGAAATTGCCAAAGCCTACCTCGAACACCTGTACAGCCCGGCCGGCCAGGAAATTGCTGCAAAGAATTTCTACCGCCCGCGTGACGCAGCAGTCGCTGCCAAGTACGCACAGCAGTTTCCGAAACTGGAGCTTGTGACTATCGACAAAGACTTCGGTGGCTGGAAAACTGCGCAGCCGAAATTTTTCAATGACGGTGGTGTGTTCGACCAGATCTACCAGGCGCAGTAACCTGTGGGGCGCGGCCTTTGGCCTCGCTGAAAGCTAGAACATAGAGCCCGCGACTGAGTTGCGGGCTTCGTGCGTTAACCAAGGACTCTTATGTCTCGTCGTATCTCCCCCGTCATACCCGGCTTCGGGCTGACACTGGGCTACACCTTGGTGTACCTCAGTCTGATTGTGCTGATCCCGCTGGCTGCGATGTTCGTGCATGCCGCTCAACTGACCTGGGACCAGTTCTGGGCCATCATCACCGCCCCCCGGGTGCTGGCCGCCCTGCAACTGAGCTTCGGTACCGCCTTTGTGGCGGCCATCATCAACGGTGTGATCGGCACCGTGCTGGCCTGGGTCCTGGTGCGCTACACCTTCCCGGGGCGCAAGGTCATCGACGCCATGATCGACCTGCCGTTTGCCCTGCCGACCGCCGTGGCCGGTATCGCCCTGACTGCCCTTTACGCGCCCAACGGCTGGATCGGCCAGTTCGCCAACGACCTGGGTTTCAAAATTGCCTACACCCCGATGGGCATCACCCTGGCACTGACCTTCGTCACCCTGCCGTTCGTGGTGCGCACCGTGCAGCCGGTGCTGGCCGATATTCCCCGTGAAATCGAAGAAGCCGCCGCCTGCCTGGGCGCCAAGCCCCTGCAAGTGTTCCGCTACATCCTAGTGCCGGCCTTGCTGCCCGCCTGGTTGACCGGCTTTGCCCTGGCCTTTGCCCGTGGCGTGGGCGAATACGGCTCGGTGATTTTTATCGCGGGCAACATGCCGTTTAAAACCGAAATCCTGCCGCTGCTGATCATGGTCAAGCTGGACCAGTACGACTACACCGGCGCCACGGCCATTGGCGTGATGATGCTGGTGGTTTCCTTCATTTTGCTGCTGATCATCAATTTGATTCAGCGTCGCATCGAAAAACCGTGAAGGAGGCCTGACCATGTCCAGCTCAACACAGAGCGCTTCATCCGTGGCCAACGCCGCCCGCCGTGGCAGCCCGTTGTCACGTCGCCTGCTGATCGGCTTCGGTTGGTTGTTTTTCACCCTGTTCCTGTTGCTGCCACTGCTGATCGTGGTGTCTCAGGGCTTGAAAATGGGGGTCGGTACTTTTTTTGACGCCATCCTCGAACCCGACGCCCTGTCGGCCCTCAAGCTGACAATTATCGCGGTGGTGATTTCGGTGCCACTGAACGTGGTGTTCGGTGTCAGCGCGGCCTGGTGCGTGAGCAAATACAGCTTTCGCGGCAAGAGCATCCTGGTCACCCTGATCGACCTGCCGTTTTCGGTCTCGCCGGTCATCGCCGGTCTGGTCTATGTGCTGATGTTTGGCGCCCAGGGTTTCTTCGGCCCGTGGCTGCAGGATCACGATATCCAGATCGTCTTCGCGTTGCCGGGCATCGTGCTGGCCACCATCTTCGTGACCGTGCCCTTTGTGGCCCGTGAACTGATCCCGCTGATGCAGGAGCAGGGCACCCAGGAAGAAGAGGCCGCACGCCTGTTGGGCGCCAACGGCTGGCAAATGTTCTGGCACGTGACCGTACCCAATATCAAATGGGGCCTGATCTACGGCGTGGTGCTGTGTACTGCGCGGGCGATGGGTGAGTTCGGTGCGGTGTCGGTGGTTTCCGGGCACATTCGCGGGGTGACCAACACCCTGCCGTTGCACGTCGAGATCCTCTACAACGAATACAACCACGTTGCCGCCTTCGCTGTGGCGACCCTGTTGCTGATTATGGCGCTCTTCATCCTGCTGCTTAAGCAGTGGAGCGAATCCCGTATTAACCGCCTGCGCGCCAGCGCCGCGGAGGAATAAACCATGTCGATCGAAGTCCGTAATGTCAGCAAGAACTTCAACGCCTTCAAGGCGCTGAACAGTATCAATCTGGATATCCACAGCGGCGAGCTGGTGGCTCTGCTCGGCCCGTCGGGCTGCGGCAAGACCACCTTGCTGCGCATCATCGCCGGCCTCGAAACACCGGACGAAGGCAACATCGTGTTCCACGGTGAGGACGTCTCGGGGCACGATGTGCGTGATCGCAACGTCGGTTTTGTGTTCCAGCATTACGCCCTGTTCCGCCACATGACGGTGTTCGACAACGTCGCTTTCGGCCTGCGCATGAAGCCGAAAAAAGAACGTCCGAGCGAAACCCGCATTGCTGAAAAAGTCCACGAACTGCTGAACATGGTGCAGCTGGACTGGCTGTCGGATCGCTACCCTGAGCAGCTTTCCGGCGGTCAGCGTCAGCGTATTGCACTGGCCCGTGCCTTGGCGGTAGAGCCCAAGGTACTGTTGCTCGACGAGCCTTTCGGTGCACTGGATGCCAAGGTGCGTAAAGAGCTGCGCCGCTGGTTGGCGCGCCTGCACGAAGACATCAACCTGACCTCCGTGTTCGTGACCCACGACCAGGAAGAAGCGATGGAAGTCGCTGACCGTATCGTGGTGATGAACAAGGGCGTGATCGAGCAGATCGGCTCACCGGGCGAAGTGTATGAAAACCCGGCCAGCGACTTTGTGTACCACTTCCTCGGGGATTCCAACCGCCTGCATATCGGCGAAGACCAGCATGTGCTGTTCCGTCCCCATGAAGTGTCGTTGTCGCGTCATGAGATCGAAGACCACCATGCCGCGCAGGTACGCGACATCCGCCCATTGGGCGCGACCACCCGGGTGACATTGAAAGTTGAAGGGCAAAGCGAGTTGATCGAAGTTGAAGTGGTCAAGGACCACGACAGCCTGACCGATCTGGCGCGCGGCGAGACATTGTTCTTCAAGCCGAAGGTGTGGCAGAAAGCCTGAAAAGCGCCCTCACCCCAACCCTCTCCCTCCGGGAGAGGGCCAGGGTGAGGGGCTCTTGCTCTAGGGCTTTTTCAGCTTCGGATTCGGAAAAAACTGCACCGCCTGCACCTTGGGATCCGGTGCTTTTTTCAGTGCTGACGTATTGACCCGTGTACCCAATTCCTTGGGCACCGACAACCCCTGTTCATTCAACGTATCCGAATAACCGCAGGCCACGCATTCGCGGTGCGGCACTTCGTCTTCGTTCCACATCATCAACTTGTCAGGCTCGCTGCACGCCGGGCAGACAGCCCCGGCGATAAAGCGTTTTTTGGTCACGTTCACAGGTGCATCACTCATGCTGCCGATTCCTCGGTCAGGCCGCTGTGACGCAACAGGGCGTCAATCGATGGCTCACGACCACGGAAGTCCTTGAACAGCTCCATCGGTGCCTTCGAGCCGCCACGGGCCAGGATCGCCTGGCGGAACGCCTTGCCGGTGTGCGGGTTGAACACGCCTTCTTCTTCAAAGCGCGAGAACGCATCGGCCGACAGCACTTCCGCCCATTTGTAGCTGTAGTAACCCGCCGCGTAACCGCCCGCGAAGATATGCGCAAAGCTGTTCGGGAAGCGATTGTAGGCAGGCGGACGCATGACCGAAACTTCGTCGCGGATACCGTCAAGCACCTGCGCCACACTGCGACCGTCACCATGGGTGGCGTGCAGTTCGAAGTCGAACAGGGAGAACTCCAACTGGCGAACCATCATCAGCCCGGACTGGAAGTTCTTCGCCGCGAGCATTTTATCCAGCAGGTCTTTTGGCAGTGCTTCGCCGGTTTCGTAGTGGCTGGAAATCAGCGCCAGACCTTCAGGCTCCCAGCACCAGTTTTCCATGAACTGGCTCGGCAGCTCGACCGCATCCCAGGCCACACCGTTGATGCCCGACACGCCCGCGTGCTCGATCTCGGTCAGCATGTGGTGCAAACCGTGGCCGAATTCGTGGAACAGGGTGGTCACTTCATCGTGGGTCAGCAGTGCAGGCTTGCCCGCAACGGCCGGAGTGAAGTTGCACACTAGGTTGGCCACCGGGCTCTGCAATTTGCCGGCCGCGGTGCGGCGACGATCACGGGCGCCGTCCATCCACGCGCCGCCACGCTTGTTGGCGCGGGCATAAAGGTCAAAGAAGAAGCGCCCGATGTGCTGGCCGTTTTCCTTGATCTCGAACAGGCGAACATCCGGGTGCCAGGTGTCGAAGCCTTTGATTTCGGCGATTTCGATCCCGTACAGCTTTTGCACAATGGCGAACAGGCCGCCCAGCACCTTGTCGATCGGGAAGTAGGCGCGCAGTGCTTCTTGCGACACGCTGTAACGCTGCTCGCGCAGTTTTTCGCCAAAGAAGCCTGTATCCCAGCTTTTCAGCTCAGGGGTGCCTTGCTCGCTGGCGTAGGCTTGCAGTTGCTCAAGGTCACGGGCAGCGAACGGCTTGCTGCGCTTGGCCAGATCGCGCAGGAAGGTCAGCACCTGATCCGGCGTTTCGGCCATTTTGGTGGCCAGGCTCAGCTCGGCGAAGCTGGCAAAACCCAGCAGCTTGGCCAGCTCCTGGCGCAGGTCGAGAATTTCTTCCATCACCGGGCCGTTGTCGAACTTGCCGGCATTCGGGCCCTGGTCCGAGGCACGCGTGCAGTAGGCGGCGTAGACTTCTTCGCGCAGGGCGCGGTCTTGCGCGTAGGTCATCACCGGGAAGTAGCTCGGGAACTCCAGGCTGATCAGCCAGCCGTCCAAGCCCTTGGCCTGTGCAGCGGCGGCCATTTGCGCCTTGGCTGAGTCGGTCAGGCCCGCCAGCGCGGCCTCGTCGGTGATGTGCTTGGTCCAGGCCTGGGTAGCGTCCAGCAACTGGTTGGAGAACTTGCTGCCCAGTTCGGAAAGCTTGCTTTGTACTTCGGCGTAACGCTTTTGCTCGGCTTCGGGCAGGTCGATCCCCGAGAGGCGGAAGTCACGCAGCGAGTGTTCGAGAATGGTTGTTTGTGCCTGATCGAAATCAGCCACTTGCGGGCTGTGGGCCAGGGCTTCGAAGGCTTGGAACAGTTCGCGGTTCTGGCCCATCTCGGTGGAGTAGGCGCTCAAGGCTGGCAGGCAGGCCTCGTAGGCTTCACGCAGCTCTGCGCTGTTGCACACGGCATTGAGGTGGCTGACCGGGCTCCAGGCTGCACCAAGGCGGTCGTTCAGTTCGTCCATCGCCAACACAAGACCGGCCCATGTAGGGTTCTGGCCCTGGTCCTTGAGGATGGTTTGTATGCCGGCGCGGTTGTCGGCGAGGATCTGCTCGATGGCCGGCTGTACGTGCTCAGGACGGATCGCCGAGAACGGCGGCAGGTCGTAGGGCTGCAAAAGAGGGTTGTTCTCGCTCACGTTTGGCACCTTGGCTGGAAGAAACATTGGGCCATCTTAATTACAATCGACGCTGACCGCAGCATTGCAACGCCCTATTACGGCTAAAGAAGGAAGCTATTTGTGTCCATTCGTCCATTCCAGCAGCACACACCGACCTTGGGCGAGCGCGCCTTTGTCGACCGCTCGGCAGTGGTGATCGGCGACGTCGAGATCGGCGCCGACAGTTCTGTCTGGCCACTGACCGTGATTCGCGGCGATATGCACCGCATCCGCATTGGTGCGCGCACCAGCGTGCAGGACGGTTGCGTGCTGCACATCACCCACGCGGGCCCCTTTAACCCTGATGGGTTCCCGTTGCTGATCGGCGATGACGTGACCATCGCCCACAAAGTCATGCTGCACGGCTGTAATGTAGGCAGCCGCATCCTGATCGGCATGGGCAGCATCGTGATGGACGGCGCCGTGATTGAAGACGACGTGATCGTCGGCGCGGGCAGCCTGGTGCCGCCGGGCAAACGCCTGGTCAGCGGCTTCCTGTATGTGGGCAGCCCGGTTAAACAGGTGCGCGAGCTGAGCGAAAAAGAGCAGGCCTTCTTCACCTACAGCGCCGGCAACTACGTAAAACTTAAAGATCAGCATCTGGCTGAAGGCTACGACCAGCCCGTTTAAGCCCCCCTTTTTTGGAGCCCTGCATGCATTACCAGAACGTATTGTTCGACCTTGATGGCACCCTGACCGACCCACGGGAAGGGATCACCCGCTCGATCCAGTTCGGCCTGAGCAAGATGGGCATTGATGAGCCTGACCTGAGCAAGCTTGAGCACTTTATTGGTCCGCCGCTGCTGCAACAGTTCATGGCCAGTTATGGCTTCGACGAGGCAAAGGCGTGGGAGGCGATGGGCTTTTACCGTGAGCGCTTTGCCGTGACCGGGCTGTACGAGAACGAAGTGTTCGAAGGCGTGGCGCCGCTGCTCGAAGAGCTGGTGGCTCAGGGTCGCCAACTGTTTATTGCCACGTCAAAGCCGCATGTTTATGCCCGTGAAATTGCCCGTCACTTTGATTTCGCCAGGCACTTCAAGGTGATCTACGGTAGCGAGCTGGATGGTACCCGCACCAACAAGGTTGAGCTGATTGCCCATCTGGTCAGCGAGCAAGGGCTGGACCCGGCACACACCCTGATGATCGGTGACCGCAAGCACGATCTGATCGGTGCGCGTGACAACGGCATGGACGCTGCGGCGGTGGGGTATGGTTTCGGAAGTTTTGAAGAACTGAACTCGTTCGCGCCCAAGTACCACTTTGAGACTTTGGCGCAGCTGCATCAGGCGTTCAAGTAACCCCGGACGGGTAGTCGCTGACGAGGTACGAAGGCTGCGAGGGGATCTGCATGGATCTCAGGGAAACGGCGGGCTGCGCCCCCCTTCGCAGCCTTCGGCAGCGACTACCTATGCTCTGCGCAGTTCGATCGCCCGGCGCAAGTCCTCGCGCCAGCCCAGCAAAAACCCCAGCTCCACCACCACAAACAGCGGCCCCACGATCAGCCCGGCCACGTCATCGATAAACGCCGGCTTGCGCCCCTCGAAGTAATGCCCCACAAACTGGAACACCCAGCCCACCACAAACAGCCCAATGCCCCATGCCAGCCAGGCCGCCGTGCTCAACCCCGCCAGTGTGTGCCCCAGCCATACACTCAACGCCAGCAGCAGCGTCATCAACAGCCCCAGACGCAACTCAAGGCGCAGATAAAACACGGCGCTGGCCAGCATCACCAGTATCGCTGGTGAAATGCCCATCCATTGCGGGCGCGATAGCAGCGTGGCCACCGCGATCACTATCAGCGGGATGCCCACGAAATGCGTGGCGATATTCTGCGGGTCACGGTGATAGGCCGCATATTGGCTCAAATGGTCGACCAGGCTTTTCATGGTGCAGAACCCTCAAGTATTGTTTTTAGTTATAAACAAATAGCTTCTTATTCCTTAGCGAATCTAAAAACCGTCCCTATACTGACTCGGTAACACACATACCGCTGGAGGCGCACACCCATGGGCAACGATTCGATTCGCTATTTGATAGTGCCGGGCTGGCAAGGTTCGTCCGACGATCATTGGCAAACCCACTGGCAAAACAGCTTACCGAACAGTACTCGGGTGGAGCAGGCTGACTGGCTGACGCCACGCCGCGAGGACTGGATCGCCGCCCTGGCCGAAGCCATTGCTGCCGACAGCACACCCGTGATCCTGATTGCCCACAGCCTGGGTTGCATTACCGTAGCCCATTGGGCCGAGCGTGCGCCAGAAAGCCTGTTAAGCCAAGTACGCGGTGCGCTGCTGGTGGCCCCGGCAGACGTCGAGCGCCCGGCCTGTGCGCCTGCGTTGCGCAACTTTGCGCCGATCCCGACCCGGCCATTGCCTTTTCCAAGCCACATCGTCAGCTCGGATAACGACGGTGCGGTCAGCGCGCCACGGGCGATGGAATTTGCCCGTCAATGGGGCGCCGAGATCGGCATCATCAGTGGCGCCGGGCATATCAACGTGAAATCTGGACACCAGCGCTGGGAGCAAGGCTTCGCCTTTTTATACCGCCTGCAAACCCGCATCGAGCACGGCGCCCTGCGTCGCGCGTGAATTCCTGTAACGCCCGCGCCCACCCTCAGGCGGCGGGCGGGAGCCTGCCATGAGCCTGCATGAAACCTTTGGTCAGCCGCTGCTGACCTTTCCCGACGCGGAAAAAAGCCCGCTGAGCATTCGCGCCAAAGCGCTGGTGTTTGTCGACCCCCGCTCGCGCCAGTTGCGCAACGATCTGGAACTGCTCGCGCCACGCGCCTTGCCCGTGCTGATTCGGGGTGAAACCGGCAGCGGCAAAGAGCTGCTGGCACGGCATATTCACCGCGCCAGTGACCGTTCCGGGCTGTTTGTGTCAGTCAATTGCGGTGCCATCAGCCCCACTTATGCCGACGCCGAGTTGTTCGGCTATGCCGCCGGTGCCCACAGCAGCTCGGCCAGCAGCCGCGCCGGGTGGTTTGGTTCGGCCAATGGCGGCACCCTGTATCTGGACGAAATCGGCGACTTGCCGTGGGCCATCCAGACCAAGCTGCTGGCGGCTCTGGAAACCCACGAAGTCACCCGCGTGGGCGCCCATCAACCGAGCCCGGTGGACGTGCGCCTGGTGGCGGCCACCAGCATCGATCTGGCGCAGGCCGTGAGCGCAGGCAAATTCCATGAGCGCTTGTATCACTACCTCAGCGAAGGGCGGCTGGACTTGCCCGCGCTACGCGAAAGGCCCGGGGATATCCTGTCGTTGGCCGAATACTTTTTAGGCATTTACAGCCAGCGCCTGAACCTGCCCGTGCCCTTTATCAGCGACAGTGCACAGCGGGTACTGGAGCGCCACAGCTGGCCGGGCAATACCCGCGAACTGGAGAACGTGATTCATTTTGCGTTACTGGTCAGCACCGGCGAAGAGATCCAGCCCGAGCACTTGAACCTGCCTGACGCCCTGAGCCAGATCGAGTTGTTTATAAAAGGCGCTACGGTACAGGAGTTGGCGGCAATCAGGCAGTTGTTGCCCGCTCCCACAAAAAACTCAAGTGAACAAAATGGCATAAGAAGCTGAATAAATATTATTGTTCGGGAATAAAGAATCTCGGTATTGTCCGCTTCGTCTTCCAGGAAAACCGTCATCCGAACGGTCACACACATAAGGGTATCGCATGAAAAAGGTTCTGTTGTTTACCGCATTGGCGGCTGCTTTGACTGCAGGCCTGGCCCAGGCTGGCGAAAAACTGGTGGTTGCCGCAACGCCGGTGCCTCACGCTGAAATCCTTGAGCTGATCAAACCAACCCTCGCCAAAGAAGGCGTGGATCTGGAAATCAAAGTCTTCACCGACTACGTGCAACCTAACGTGCAAGTGGCCGAAAAACACCTGGACGCCAACTATTTCCAGACCCTGCCTTACCTCGAAAGCTTCAACAAAGGCAAAGGCACCAATCTGGTGACCGTGACCGGCGTTCACGTTGAACCGTTCGGTGGCTACTCGAAGAAAGTCAAAAACCTGTCCGAGCTTAAAGACGGCGCAACCATCGCCATCCCGAACGAAGGCAGCAATAGCGGCCGTGCCCTGATCCTGCTGCAAAAGGCCGGTCTGATCGAACTTAAAGACCCGACCAACGCTGTGTCGACGCCAAAAGACATTGCCAAGAACCCGCACAACTTCAAGTTCAAAGAGCTTGAGTCAGCACTGCTGCCACGGGTGCTGGACCAGGTTGACCTGGACATGATCAACACCAACTACGCGCTGGAAGCAGGCCTGAACCCGGCCACCGACGCGCTGATCATCGAAGGTGCTGATTCGCCATACGTGAACTTCCTGGTAGCCCGTCCTGACAACAAAGACAGCCCGGCCATCCAGAAGCTGGCCAAGGCCCTGACCAGCCCTGAAGTAAAAGCCTTTATTGAGCAGAAATACAAAGGCGCGGTGCTGCCAGCGTTCTGATAACGCGCCAACCCACTGAAAACGCCGACGGCTTGCACAGCGTCGGCGTTTTTATTTGTCTGGCCAATGCCAGGCGGGCTGATCGAGCATTCGTTGGCCTACCACTTCAGTCTGGCCAAGGTTTTTTTCCAGCACGATGCAGTTGCACTCAGGGTCTTGTTGCAAGGCGGCGATCAGGCGCCGGGCATGGGATACCACCCATACTTGTGAGTGCTGCGAAGCACTGATGATCAGTCGTGCCAGCGCGGGCAGCAAGTCGGGGTGCAGGCTGGTTTCAGGTTCGTTGAGCACCATCATGCTCGGCGGGCGCGGGGTCAGCAAAGCCGCGACCAGCAGCAGGTAGCGCAAAGTGCCGTCC
Source organism: Pseudomonas fragi (assembly GCF_002269505.1). Taxonomy (GTDB): domain Bacteria; phylum Pseudomonadota; class Gammaproteobacteria; order Pseudomonadales; family Pseudomonadaceae; genus Aquipseudomonas; species Aquipseudomonas fragi_D. Next base: position 54,761 of record NZ_NQKQ01000006.1, read on the forward strand.
GACAGCTCGGCGGCGGACAACGGGCGCAACAGGCCCTCTTGATAAAACTCGATATAAAAATGCCCGCCGGGTACACACTCGATTTCCAGCCGTGCGCCAGGGAATGCATCGCTGACCGCGGCATGCAAGGCTTCGGGGTTACCGACCTCGATGATGGTTTGCAAGGCTGCGGCCAGGTCACTGCCGTCGTGATGCAGCACCGGCGTGCGTGTGCCCAGTTGCGGTTGGCGCGCAGGCGCTTGGGGGTCGGTGCGAAAGTGATCGTAAAAGCGCCAGCCACGGATAGATTCGCGCAACTGCAACACTTCCGGCGAGGCCTGCAAGCTGCCAACCTGATCGAACAGGCTGTCGTACAGCGGCGTGTGCTGAGCCAGCACCTGCCAGTTGCGCCCGTCACGCGCGCGGATCATGGGGCCGTTGCGCTCGACCAGCTCACTGGCCGGCCGATAAAAAGGCCCCGCCCAGATGCTTTCGTGCTTGATCTGCGGGTCGAGGTTGAACTGCGTGCGTCCGGGTATCGGCAAGCCCAGGGCGATGGCGTAGCTGAAATCCTCCCCGGCAAAACCAAGACGCAGGCGCTTGGTTTCCTGACGCACGCTGGCATGTACATCGACTTCGCCCGACTTCATGCGCCGGGAGATCACCTCAGGCCCGGCCCAGAACGTCGAACTCAGCCCGCCTTCACGAGCCAATCCGTTCACCACGCCGCCCTGGGCGGTTTCGGCCAGTAACCGTAGCGCACGGTAAAGGTTGGATTTACCACTACCATTGGGGCCGGTGATCAGGTTCAGCCTGGCCAAAGGCACTACCAAGTGGTTGATAGAGCGGTAGTTGGCCACGGCCAAGGTAGTGAGCATAGGCTGACCTCATTTCTTGAAACTGATCGGCGGCAATAGAGTCCCACAGACGGTGAACACTGTTCTACGCTATCAACCGTATTCGCATGTTAATCGGCATCACGCAAAGGAGCTTGCATGGCTGGTCCACTGAACAAAGGCATTTTGGGCTTGAGCCTGTTGGCGCTGCTTACCGCGTGCGGCAAAGAGGGCCCCAAAGAGCCTCTGTCCCCCCGGGTGTATGTACAGCAGGTGAGCACCCGCGAATTCGCCCCGCCAATCCAGCTCAGCGGTGATATCCAGGCCCGGGTCGAAACCCAGCTGTCATTCCGGGTGGGCGGCAAGATTATCGAGCGAACGGTCGATGTGGGTGACCACATCCAGGCCAACCAGGTTCTCGCGCGCCTCGACCCCAAAGACCTGAAGATCCAGGTCGAGACCGCCCAGGCCAGCGTCAACGCGCAACAGGCGCAAGTGGTGCAAACCCGCGCTGCGTTTGTGCGTCAGCAAAAGCTGCTGCCCAAAGGCTACACCAGCCAAAGCGAATATGACGCCGCCAACGCTGCCCAGTTGAGCGCCCAAAGCGCCCTGGCAGCGGCACAGGCGCAGTTGGCCAATGCCCGTGACCAACTGAGCTACAGCAACCTGAAAGCAGAGGCACCCGGGGTGATTACCGCGCGCCAGGCCGAAGTGGGCCAAGTGGTGCAGGCCACCATGCCGATTTTTACCCTGGCCCGCGATGGTGCCCGCGATGCCGTGTTTAACGTGTATGAATCGTTGTTTATCGAGCCACCCAAAGACCCCACCGTACAGGTCACGCTGCTGAGCGATCCGACGATCAAGGTCAACGGCCAGATCCGTGAAATCACTCCCACGGTTGCAGCACAAAGCGGCACGCTGCAGATCAAGGTGCAGCTCGACGCCTTGCCCAAGGGCATGGACCTGGGCTCGATTGTCAGCGTCAACCTGACCCCGCCACCAAGCCGCAGCATCGAGCTGCCGTGGTCGGCCTTGACCAAGGACATCAGCGAACCGGCCGTGTGGATCGCCGACGAGCAAAGCAATGTGCGCCTGCAGCGGGTCAAGGTCGGGCGCTATCTGACCGGCAGCGTGATCGTCAGCGACGGTCTCAAGGATGGAGAAAAAGTCGTGGTCGCAGGCGGGCAGTTGTTACATCCCGGCATGAAGGTTGAAATCGCCACCGCACCGGCCGAGGGGGTGCAGCTATGAGGCGCTTATGGATGATACCGCTGGCTGCCGCCATGCTGATGGCCTGCTCTGAACCCCAGCCGCCCGAACCGGTGCGCCCGGTTCTTTATGTAGTGGCCAAACCCGATCTGGCACAAGATCTGGGCCGTTTTGCCGGCAACATCGAAGCACGCTACGAAAGCACCCTGGGCTTTCGGGTGCCGGGGCGCATTGTGCGGCGTTATTACGATGTGGGCGCGGTGGTGAAACAGGGTGACATTCTGGCCAACCTCGACCCCACCGATCAGCAAAACCAGCTACGTGCGGCCCAGGGCGACCTGGCCAAGGTGCAGGCGCAATTGATCAACGCCAGAGCCAACGCCCGCCGTCAGCAAGAGCTGTTCGACCGTGGCGTGGGTGCTCAGGCCCAGCTCGACACCGCGCAAGCTGACCTCAAGACCACACTGGCCTCGATGCAACAGGCGCAGGCTGCGGTCAATCAGGCTCAGGACCAGCTCAGCTACTGCAACCTGCGCGCCGACCATGACGCCGTGATCACCCAGTGGCAAGCCGAAGCCGGGCAAGTAGTGAGCATTGGCCAGGAAGTCGTCACCCTGGCCCGTCCCGAGATCAAAGAGGCCGTCATCGACCTGCCTGGCCCGCTGGCCGAGGCTCTGCCCAAGGGCATCGAGTTCCTCGTCGCCGGCCAGCTCGACCCGAATATCAACACCCACGCCCATGTGCGCGAAATCGCCCCGCAAGCCGACAGTGCTACGCGTACCCGGCGCACCCGCCTGACGCTGGACCAGACCCCGGCAGCATTTCGCCTTGGCAGTTCGGTGAGCGTGACCGTCAGCAGCCCGACGGCTGAACACTTCCAGTTGCCGCTCACCGCTCTGCAGGAAGTCGACGGCCACAGCCGTGTATGGATCATTGACAGCGCCACTCAAACCGTCAGCCCGCGCGACGTCAGCGTACTGCGCCGCGACGCACACAACGTGCTGTTGTCGGGTGGCATCAAAACCGGCGACAGGGTCGTCAGTGCAGGCGTACACAGCCTCGCCCCCGGGCAGAAAGTCAGACTCGATAAGGAAAGCTCGCAATGAATGGGAAGTTCAACCTGTCCGAGTGGGCCCTGAAGCACCAGTCATTTGTCTGGTATTTGATGTTTGTGGCGGTGGTCGCCGGGATTTTTTCGTACATCAATCTGGGCCGCGCTGAAGACCCGTCCTTCGCCATCAAGACCATGGTGATTCAGTCCAAATGGCCCGGTGCTACGGTCGACGAGACCCGGCTGCAAATCACCGACCGCATCGAGAAAAAACTGGAGGAGCTGGATTCCCTCGACTACGTGCAGAGCTACACCCGCCCCGGCGAGTCCACGGTGTTTGTGTTCCTCAAGGACACCACCAAAGCCGATGCCATCCCGCATATCTGGTATGAGGTGCGCAAAAAAATCGGCGATATTCGCGGCGACTTCCCCCAGGGTATTCAAGGCCCGGGGTTTGACGATGAGTTCGGCGATGTCTACGGCACCATCTTCGCCTTCACCGGCGACGGCTTCACCATGCGCCAGCTGCGCGACTATGTAGAGCAAGTGCGCACCGGCATCCGCGATGTCCCCAATCGCGGCAAAGTGATGACCATCGGCGAGCAGGACGAAACGTTCTACCTGGATTTCTCGACCCGCAAACTGGCGGCCCTTGGCCTTGACCAGCAGCACATCCTCGAAAGCCTGCAAGAGCAGAACGCCGTGACCCCCGCCGGGGTGATCGAGGCGGGGCCGGAGCGCATGTCGGTGCGTACCTCGGGGCAGTTCCACAGCGTTGAAGACCTGGCCGCAGTGAATCTGCGGGTCAACGATCGCTTTTACCGCCTGGCCGACATTGCCGAAATCACCCGCGGTTATGTGGACCCGGCAGCGCCCATGTTCCATTACAACGGCAAGCCGGCCATTGGCCTGGCCGTGGCCATGATCGATGGCGGCAATATTCAGGAGTTTGGCAAAGAGCTGCAGCAACGTATCGACGACCTGACCGCGCAGTTGCCGGTAGGGGTTGGCGTGCACATGGTGTCCAATCAGGCACAGGTGGTGGAGGTGGCCGTCAGCGGCTTTACCAGTGCGCTGTTTGAGGCCGTGGTTATCGTACTGGCGGTGAGCTTTATCAGCCTGGGCCTGCGTGCGGGGCTGGTGGTAGCTATTTCGATCCCGCTGGTACTGGCGCTGGTGTTCGTGTTTATGGAGTTCACCGGCATCGCCATGCAGCGTGTATCGCTGGGTGCGCTGATCATCGCCCTGGGCCTGCTGGTGGACGACGCGATGATCACGGTGGAGATGATGATCACACGGCTCGAGCTGGGGGAAACCAAGGAGCAGGCGGCCACCTTTGCCTATCACTCCACGGCATTCCCGATGCTCACCGGTACCCTGGTGACCGTGGCCGGCTTTGTGCCCATCGGCCTGAACAACAGCTCGGCGGGGGAGTACACCTTCACCCTGTTTGCGGTGATCGCCGTGGCGATGCTGGTGTCGTGGGTGGTGGCGGTGCTGTTCGCGCCGGTGCTGGGCGTGCATATCCTCAGCGCCAAGGTCAAACCCAAGCCCGAGAAACCCGGGCGTCTGGCCCAGGCCTTCGACACGGCCCTGCTGTGGTGCATGCGTTATCGCTGGACGACCATTGGCGCCACGGTGCTGATGTTTGTGCTGGCGGTGTTCGGCATGGGGCTGGTGCAGAACCAGTTTTTCCCGGCCTCCGACCGCCCCGAGATTCTGGTGGACCTGAACCTGCCGCAAAATGCCTCGATCCAGGAGACGCTCAAGGTCACCCAGCGTTTTGAAGAATCGCTCAAGGGCGATGACGATATCGTGCGCTGGAGCTCGTACATCGGTGAAGGCGCGATCCGTTTCTACCTGCCGCTCGATCAGCAACTGCAAAACCCCTTCTACGCCCAGCTGGTGATTGTCAGCAAAGGCCTGGAAAGCCGCGACGCCCTGATCGAACGGCTGAACAAACGCCTGCGCGAGGACTTTGTGGGCGTCGGCAGTTTCGTGCATACCCTGGAACTGGGGCCGCCAGTGGGCCAACCGCTGCAATACCGGGTTAGCGGGCCGAACATTGACCTGGTGCGCAAATACTCGATCGACCTGGCCTCCGTGCTCGATACCAACCCTAACGTCGGCGAAACCATCTTCAACTGGAACGAACCCGGCAAGGTGTTGCGCATCGACATCGCCCAGGACAAGGCCCGCCAGTTCGGCTTGTCGTCAGAGGACGTGGCCCATGTGATGAACAGCATCGTCAGCGGTGCCGCCGTCAGCCAGGTCAAGGACAACATCTACCTGATCAACATCGTCGGGCGGGCCAACAGCAGCGAGCGCGGTACCCCCGAAACCCTGCTCAACCTGCAGATCACCACCCCCAGCGGTACATCGATCCCGCTATTGGCTTTTGCCACGGTGCGCTACGAGCTTGAGCAGCCGCTGATCTGGAGCCGCGACCGGATCCCCACCCTGACCCTCAAGGCCTCGGTACGCGGTTCGATGCAACCGACTGATCTGGTCAAGGTGCTCAAGCCCGACGTCGACAAGTTCGCTGCCAACCTGCCTGAAGGCTACAACGTGCAAACCGGCGGTACGGTAGAGCAAAGCGCCAAGGCTCAGGGCCCGATCGCCAAGGTGGTGCCGTTGATGCTGTTCCTGATGGCCACCTTCCTGATGATCCAGCTGCAAAGCGTGCACAAGATGTTCCTGGTGGTCAGTGTCGCGCCATTGGGGCTGATTGGCGTGGTGCTGGCGCTGGTGCCCACCGGCACGCCGATGGGCTTTGTGGCGATCCTGGGGATTCTGGCGCTGGTGGGGATCATTGTGCGTAACTCGGTGATCCTGGTGACCCAGATCGACCAGTACGAACGCGACGGCTTTGATCCGTGGCACGCCGTGATGCAAGCCACCCAGCATCGTCGTCGGCCGATTCTGCTGACTGCGGCAGCGGCCAGCCTGGGCATGATCCCGATTGCCCGTGACGTGTTCTGGGGGCCAATGGCCTACGCCATGATCGGCGGCATTCTATCGGCGACCTTGCTTACGCTGTTGTTCCTGCCAGCGCTGTATGTGGCTTCGTACAAGATCAAGGAAAACAAGAACCCGCCGCCAGAACATACGTAAACCTGTGGGAGCGGGGTGATTGTTGTGAATTTACGAATGCCGGTATCAAGACAGCGGTCTTTATCTGTCTGAAGGCAGATGTGAACCTAGCCCCACGCCTGAACCAATACGGAGTGTTGTCATGAGTTCTTCACAACCCAGAGTTGCCATCATCACCGGCGCCTCGCGCGGCATTGGTGCCGTTATTGCCAAACAGTTGGCCGGGGAAGGTTTTGCCGTAGTCATCAACTACGCCAGCAGTGCTGGCGAAGCTACCCAACTGGTCGCCCAACTGCGTGAGGACGGCCATGAAGCGATTGCCGTGCAGGCAGACGTGAGCAGCGCTGGCGACGTAAAGCGTCTGTTCGATGAAACCGAGGCGCAACTGGGCAAGGTCGATGTGCTGATCAACAACGCGGGGGTGCTCAAGGTACTGCCGCTGGCCCAGCACAGCGACGAGCTGTACGAACAGACCTTCAACATCAACACCAAAGGCACATTCAACACCCTGCGCGAAGCGGCCACGCGGTTGAACGGCGGCGGACGCATCGTCAATTTTTCGAGTAGTACGGTGGGCATGAACCTGCCAGGTTACGCGGTGTACATCGCCAGCAAGGCAGCGGTGGAGTCGTTGACCCAGGTATTTGCCAAGGAACTGCGCGGGCGGCAGATCACGGTCAATGCCGTGGCGCCGGGGCCGGTGGCGACGGAGTTGTTTTTGCACGGCAAGACCGAGGAACAGATCCAGACCTTTTCCAAGATGCCGCCACTGGAGCGTCTGGGCCAGCCACAAGACATCGCCAACATTATCTCGTTTCTGGTGAGCCCGGCGGCGGACTGGGTCAACGGGCAGGTTTTGCGGGCCAATGGCGGGTTGGTGTAAGCAATTGCAAAAGCGCCCTCACCCCAACCCTCTCCCGGAGGGAGAGGGAGCTGATTGGGGGATATTTGAGAGTTTCGGCAATCTGACAGTTTAAGTTGAATCCAGTATCAACTCGGTCAGTCCCCTCTCCCTCCGGGAGAGGGTCAGGGTGAGGGGCTCCTGGCTCTTGCCTTGGCCTTTTAGCGCTGCGCCTGCGCCTGCCCCTGCTGCATCACCCACTGCACCACTTGTGGCATCAGCCCATCACTGGCCTGGCCAAAACCTGCGACCACGCCCGGCACCATCGGGTTACTCAGCGGCTGGCGCGCCTCAAAGCGTTTGGAGGCAATCACCCGCTGATCGCTGCTGCGAACCAGACGGGCGTTGTACTGGATCAGCACTTCCGGGCTTTTGCCGTTGTAGTGCGTCTGAAACGCCAGCAACTCCCCACCCAGCTCGTAATCGGACTGCAAGTTGCTGTCATCGGTACTCAAGCCCTGAATCCGCCCGTCCTGCAAGAACGCCTCAAGCAGACGGTTGCGCAGCAGCACCGGCGCCGTATCGCTCCAGCGTGCGCCCTTGTAGTTGCTGATCAGGTTGCCTTCTGGCACCACCACGATGTTCTGGCTGTTAAGCGCGCCAGTGGTCATCGGCTTTTCCAGACGCAACGACCACTTCACGGGCGCACCCTGGCTTGCAGTCATGGGCGCTTGCGTAGCCGGCAGTCGATACACGTCGACTATCTCGGGTTTGGGCAGAATCGAGCAGGCGCTGAGCAGGCTCAGGCCGGCCGCAAGGACGATGGTACCGGCCAGGCGATAAGTGCGCTTCATGGGGTGAATTCCTTGTTCTGCTCGCGGCCCAGCAAGTAACCGCTTGGGTTGGATTCCAGGCGCCGCGAGATCGAGCGCAGTGTGCCAAGGGTTTCGCGCAGTTCGTTGACTGCAGGGCCAAGCTGATTCAGCCCCTGCAGGCCGCTGTTGAGCGAGTCCTCATTGTTATTGATCAGTTTGTTGATCGTCGCCGTGCTCTGCTGCAGCGAATTCATGGCCTGTTCGGCACTGTTGAACATCTGCTTGCCTTCGGTGCTCAACAGGCCGTTGGCGTTGCGCATCAGCACGTTGGTTTGCTCAAGCGTGACACTGGCCTGCTTGCCAACCTGGGCCAGCTGTTTCAACGTCTGGCTGATGTCGCCGCGCTGGCCGGCAATGGCCGTGGTGGTTTGCTCAAGGTTATCCAGGGTCTTGCTCACGCGATCGACGTTGTCTTCGGAAAACAGCCGGTTGGCGTTATGCAGCAGCATATTGACGTTAGCCATCACGTCGCTGCCATCGGTGAGCAGGCGGGCAATGGGTGAAGGCGAGGCCACGATTTCCGGCAGCTTGCCGTCCTTGCCCTTGAGGGGCGGGCTGTTGGGGTCGCCGCCACTGAGCTGGATGATCGAAGTTCCGGTTACCCCGGTCAGCGCCAGCTTGGCCTTGGTGTCTACCTTCACCGGCGTACTGGCGGCCAGACGAATGCGCGCCAGTACCCGGCGCGGGTCCTTGTCGTCCAGGCGCAGCTCAATCACGTCGCCCACCTTGATGCCGTTGTATTGCACCGAGCTGCCTTTGGACAGGCCGCTGACCGCTTCGTTGAACACCACTTCGTAATCCTTGAACGTGCTGTCCATGCTCGCCTTGGCCAGCCACAGGCCGAACAGCATGGCCCCGACGACAACCAGGACGCTGAACAGGCCGATCAATACATGATGGGCACGGGTTTCCATGTCATTGCTCCTTGAGGTGGGTTGCCGCTTCGTATGCGGCGCGGCCACGGGGGCCATGGAAATAGTCATGAATCCACGGGTCGTCGTAGTCTTCGACCTCACTGATGGGCGCCGCCACCAGCACCCGTTTTTGCGACAACACCGCCACCCGGTCGGTGATGGTGTACAACGTGTCGAGGTCGTGGGTAACGAGGAACACGCTCAAACCCAGCGCATCGCGCAGGGTCAGAATCAGTTGGTCGAAGGCCGCCGCACCGATCGGGTCGAGCCCGGCAGTGGGTTCGTCGAGAAACAGGATGTCCGGGTCCAGCGCCAGCGCCCGGGCCAGCGCAGCGCGCTTGACCATGCCGCCGGACAGCGAGGACGGGTATTTGTCTGCCGCCGACAGGGGTAACCCCGACAGTGCCAGCTTGACGCACGCCAGGTGCTCGGCATCAGGTCGGCTCAGGCCGGCGTGTTCGATCAGGGGCAGGGCGATGTTCTCTTTTACCGTCAGCGAAGAAAACAGCGCGCCCATCTGAAACAGCACACCAAAGCGCCGCTCGATCATTGAGCGGGCCTGTTCATCAAGGCTCATCAAGTCCTGGCCAAATACCCGGACTTGCCCCTCAGTAGGGCGACGCAGGCCGACAATACTGCGCAACAGCACGGACTTACCGGTACCGGAACCGCCAACCACACCGAGAATCTCACCTTTGTACACATCAAGGTCGAGGTGTTCATGCACGGTCTGGCTACCAAAGCGGTTGCACAGGTCACGCACCTCGATCACTGCCTCGCCGGGCTTGCGCAGGGACGTACTCACCAGCCCATCTCCATAAAGAACAACGCGGCCACGGCGTCGAGGACGATCACGATAAAGATAGATTGCACCACGCTGGACGTAGTGTGGGCGCCCACCGACTCGGCGCTGCCGCTGACTTTAAAGCCCTCAAGGCAGCCCACTGCAGCAATCAGAAAGGCAAAAAACGGCGCTTTGACCATGCCTACCAAAAAGTGCTGCACGCCGATATCCGAGTGCAGCAGCGAAATAAACATGTCCGGCGAGATGCCCAAAGACACCACGCACACCACGGCACCGCCGAGGATGCCCGCCATCATGGCCATGAACGTCAGCAGCGGCAGGGAAATCAACAAGGCCAGCACCCGTGGCAGCACCAGCAAGTCCATCGGGTCGAGGCCCAGGGTGCGGATGGCGTCTATTTCTTCGTTGGCTTTCATCGAGCCGATTTGTGCGGTAAAGGCACTGGCCGTGCGGCCTGCCAGGAGGATGGCGGTGAGCAACACGCCGAATTCACGCAGGAAGGAAAACGCCACCAGGTCAACGGTAAAAATCCCCGCACCAAAGTTGGCCAGTACCGTGGCACCGAGAAACGCCACTACGGCGCCCACCATAAAGGTCAGCAACACCACGATCGGTGCGGCGTTAAGACCGATCTGCTCGATATGTGCCACCACTGGGGTGATGCGCCATTGCTTGGGGCGAAACAGGTTGCGCGCCAGGGTTTGCAGGATCAGGCCGATAAAACCCAGCAGTTGCAGGGTGTCTTGCCACAGTTTATAGACAGCGCTGCCGATACGGCTGAGCAACAGGATGCCGACGTTCTGTTCCTTGGCTGAGACCGGCACACAAAAATCGCGCATCGAGGAATAGACCGTTTGAAGCAAGGCACGATCGGCGGCGGGGAGCTTTTGTGCGGTTTCGGTCAACTGACTGACGCGCTCGGCACCCAGCAGCTCCACCAGCAACGAAGCCCCGGCTGTATCAATGCTGGACACATCGTCCAGATTGATGGCGGTCTGTTCATCGTATTGGCCGACCAGTTGCTCGGTCTGCTGCTTGAGGCGGGTGTAATGGGCAAGCGTCCAATCGCCGCTGATCAACAGCCGCGCCGGATTACCGGAAGTGTCTAGTTGGGCATTGCCCGCCATGGCCGTAATAGTCTTAAGCTCCCAGCTCAGTACGTTTAAACGCAGACCTTATGTAATAGCACAATCCTGCAAAAGTGTTTCAGTTTGCCTTAACAACCGCAGGCGCAGATTGATCCAGGTTAACCCTGAAGCGCAAAACCCCGATCAACTGCCCATCCTCGGTCAACACCCGGACTTGCCAGCGGCCCACCGGGTCCGGCGGGAAGTTCTGCTTGTGGGTCCAGGCGCGATAACCCTCTTTGCGCCCGCCATGAATATCCAGGGCGATACGGTCGACTTCCTGGCCGTTGAGTTGCCACACATGGTAAATCCGCTCATTCAAACCCCGGGGCGCATTGATCGAGGTATAGGCGTACAGGCCACGGCTGCGCAGCTCGCTGACGCTGATGTGCTTGATGCTCTCGCCCGGTGTGCGGTCCTGCAACTGGGTGGTTACGGCCACTTCGGTCATCCACAGCGTAGCCGGTGGCACCCAGGAGCGCAGCAGCCAGCCGGTACCGCCCAAAGCCAGGACAATCAGGGGCAACACCAGCCAGCCACGCCAGGTTTTGAGCGGCAGGCTCACGGCCAGGCTGGGGATGGACAGCAGCACGGCGGTGCCCAGCGCCAGCTTGTAGCTCTCGGAGGTGGTGAGGTTGAGGATGATCGGCAAGGCCGTCAGCATGGCCGCGAACAGGGCCAGTGTATGCAGGGCCAGAAACAGCCAGCGCCGGGGCGCCAGCCATTTGTAATACAGCGGGTCAATGATGGCGATCAGTGCGCACACCCCTAGAAGCCCGGTAAACACCAGCTGTCCGCTGTTCCAGGTAGTGGTGATAAAGAAAAACGGCAGGACAAAGAAAAAACTTTCCTGATGGATCATCTGGGTTGCATAGCGCAGCAACGGTTCAGGTATTTCGCGCTTGAACACCCGGCTGAACAGCTGGGTAAAGGTGTTTTCCAGCATCAGCCAGACCCAGCTCACCAGCAGGATCACGGCGATCCAGCGGGCCATGCCTTGCTGGCGGTCGACCAGAATAAAACTGCCCACGCCCGAGCAAAAACCAAACGCCGCAATCAGCCCTGGATAGCGCTTCATCAATTCAAGGATGCGCTGTACGTAGTGGTTCCAGTTTGGCATTCGGCGGTTCACATTCTGTAAAAGGAAAATCCTCGACAGAATAGCGTTTTAGGCGCTCCGCGTCCGGGGCGATTGAAGGGTCGCGGTATCCTTCGGCGCCGTGCAATCAATGCCCGTGACTTCTGCCCACATGGCTGGGCTCGCCTTCCGGTGCGCTGACCGAGCCGCTGACTTCCAGTTGCTGCAATATCCCGCAATGCTCGCCGTTCGGCCCTTCGCCACAGCGTTGGCGCAGGTCGAGCAGTTGCGCCTGCAAGGCCAGCAAGCTGTCGACCCGCGCCTTGACGTGGTGGATATGCTCGTCGATCAGCGCATTCACGCTTTCGCATTGGTCCTGGGGGCTGTCGCGCAGGTTGAGCAGGCTGCGGATTTCTTCCAGGGTCATGTCCAGGCTGCGGCAATTGCGGATAAACGTCAGCCGTTCGACATGGGCCTGGGTGTACAAACGGTAATTGCCTTCACTGCGCGCAGGCTCCGGCAGCAGCCCTTCGCGTTCGTAATAACGGATGGTTTCGACCTGACAGTCGGTCAATTTCGCCAGCTCACCAATTTTCATCACGCCGATCTCCAAAAGGATGCTTGACCCTATAGTGGCTACAGGGTCTTTACTTGGCAACAGGCACCTTTTCCGGACGCAACCTGATGAGCGATTCCATTCACACCCCGCACAAGCACGACCACGATCATGGCGACAAGCATGACCATGCCAGCCATGCCCATAGCTGCTGCTCGGCCCCTGCCGGCCCCAGCGTGATCAAGCTCGACACTGCCCTGACGGCGGGGGCTCGCCTGAGCAGTTTTCGCATCGAAGCGATGGACTGCCCCACCGAGCAGACCCTGATCCAGAACAAGTTGGGCAAGCTGGCGGGTGTGCAGCAGCTGGAATTCAACCTGATCAACCGGGTGTTGGGCGTGACCCATGACCTGCCGTCCGTCGAGCCGATTATTGACGCGATCAAATCCCTTGGCATGCAGGCCGACCCCATTGATTCCGGTGCCGACGCGACCCCGCCTGCACCGCCGGCCAAAAAGCACTGGTGGCCGCTGGCCGTGGCCGGTATTGGCGCACTGGCAGCGGAAGTGCTGCATTTCACCGATGCGGCGCCTACATGGGTGATCGCGCTGGTGGCGTTGGTGTCGATTCTCAGTGGTGGCCTGACTACCTATAAAAAGGGCTGGATTGCCCTGAAAAACCTCAACCTGAACATCAATGCACTGATGAGCATTGCCGTGACCGGCGCCGTGCTGATCGGCCAATGGCCGGAAGCGGCCATGGTGATGTTCCTGTTTACTGTGGCTGAGCTGATCGAAGCCAAATCCCTCGATCGTGCACGCAATGCCATCAGCGGCCTGATGCAAATGGCGCCGGACAAGGCCACCGTGCAGCAGGCGGATGGCAGCTGGGTTGAGCTTGAGGTCAAAGACATTGCCCTGGGCAGCCTGGTCAGGGTACGGCCGGGCGAGCGTATCGGCCTGGACGGTGAAGTGGTAGCGGGCAACTCCACAGTCGATCAGGCGCCGATCACCGGTGAAAGCCTGCCCATCGAGAAAGCGCTGGGCGACAAAGTCTTCGCGGGCACCATCAACCAGTCCGGTGCCCTGGAGTACCGGGTGACGGCAGCGGCCAACAACTCGACCCTGGCGCGGATCATTCATGCCGTGGAGCAAGCCCAGGGCGCACGGGCGCCGACCCAGCGATTTGTCGACAGCTTCGCAAAAATCTATACCCCGCTGGTGTTCGTCTTCGCCCTGGCGGTGGCCGTGATCCCGCCTTTGTTCATGGGTGGCGTGTGGTTTGACTGGATCTACCGCGCGCTGGTGTTGCTGGTAGTGGCGTGCCCTTGTGCGTTGGTGATTTCGACGCCGGTCACCATCGTTAGCGGTCTGGCGGCTGCGGCCCGCAAAGGGATTCTGGTCAAGGGCGGGGTGTACCTGGAAAGTGGCCACAAGCTCGACTTTCTGGCCCTGGACAAGACCGGCACCATTACCCACGGCAAACCGGTGCAAACCGATTACCTGCCGCTTGATCCGCTGGTCACGGACAGTGCTGTGCTGCTGGCCGCGAGCCTGGCTTCGCGTTCCGACCACCCGGTATCACTGGCGGTGGCCAATGCGGCTGTGGATAAAAACCTGCAACTGCTCACTGTGGATAACTTCACGGCGCTGGCAGGACGCGGTGTGCGCGGCGAAATCGACGGCAAGCTGTACCACCTGGGCAATCACTGTCTGGTAGAAGAACTGGGCCTGTGCTCACCGGCGCTGGAAGAAAAACTGTTTGCGCTGGAAGAGCAGGGCAAAACCGTGATTTTACTGTGCGACAGCGCGGGTCCCATGGCGTTGTTCGCGGTGGCGGATACGGTCAAGGAAACCAGTCGCGAAGCGATCCGCGAGTTGCATGAGTTGGGCATCAAAACCTTGATGCTCACCGGCGACAACCCGCACACCGCCAACGCCATTGCCGCCCAGGTCGGTATCGACGAAGCCCAAGGCAACCTGCTGCCAGAGGACAAGCTCAAGGCGATCGAAGCGCTGTATGCCAAGGGCCATCATGTCGGCATGGTGGGCGACGGGATCAACGACGCCCCGGCGCTGGCACGCGCCGAGATTGGTTTTGCCATGGCCGCGGCGGGCACGGATACCGCGATCGAGACCGCCGATGTCGCCCTGATGGACGATGATCTGCGCAAAATCCCGGCATTTATTCGCCTGTCACGCCAGACTTCGAGCATCCTCAAGCAGAACATTGCTTTGGCATTGGTCATTAAAGCGATCTTTCTTGCGGTAACCTTCCTCGGTTTGGCCACCATGTGGATGGCCGTATTTGCCGACATGGGCGTCAGCCTGTTGGTGGTCTTCAACGGTTTGCGCCTGTTGCGCAAATAGAACAAGAGAGGTCGCTGTGCTGAGTGCCGAGCTGAAAGCGTTTTACCGGGTGGCCCAACTGGGCAGTATTACGCAGGCCGCAAAAAAGCTCGGGCTCAGCCAGCCGACCGTGACCACGCAGATCCGCAACCTCGAAAGCCACTATGCCGTGGAGCTGTTCTACCGCGGGGGACGGCGCCTCACCCTTAGCGATGAAGGCGTGCGCCTGCTACCGATGGTCAAGGCGTTGTTGCAACAAGAAGCCGACATTGAGTTCTTTTTACGCAACAGCGGCCAGGGCACCGGCACGTTGCGCATTGCCGCGACCGCGCCGTATTACATCCTGGATCTGGTCAAAGCCTTTCGCGAGCGCTTGCCGCACATTGAAGTGTCGGTGGATATCGGTAATTCCCAGCAAGTGCTGGAGGCGCTGGACGAGTACCGGGTCGATATCGCAGCTTCCTCCCAACTGGTAGAAGACCCACGCCTGATCCGCCGCATCCTGGGTGCCGATCCGCTGGTGCTGGCGGTGCATCGCAGTCACCCGCTGGCCAAGCTTGAGCATGTGCCATTGAGTGCGCTTGCCGGGCATTGTCTGTTGATGCGCGAACAGGGTTCGACCACGCGCAAGTTGACGGAAGATCTGCTTGCAAGTGCCGGTGTCAGCTTTGGCCCGCTGCTGGAAATCGGTAGCCGGGAGTCGATCCGCGAAGCTGTGCTGCGCAACATCGGCATCAGCATCATTGCCCGGCAAGAAGTACCCCACGATCCGCAGCTTCGGGTGCTGACGCTGGAGAATGCGCCGGTGATCCATGAGTACCTGTACTGCCTCAAAGAGCGAAAATCTGCGCGCTTGCCAGCGGCGTTTCTGGGGCTGGCGCAAGAAATGGCGGGTTGTTAAAGCCCCTGTGTCACTGCACTGCACTGACCTGCTTTTGCTTTTAGTCCCCTCTCCCTCCGGGAGAGGGTTAGGGTGAGGGGCTCTTGATACTTGCCCACACCCAAATCCACCAATACCACTATCGGTAGCTTTAGCCTTGCTGCCACATCTTGTACGCATTGCGTCTCTAGGATGACCCCATCTGCTTGATGAGGTGCATCCATGAACAGCTCGAACGCAACCGCTATGACCCAACCTGGCGTACCGATGAAGGTGCGCAATGTGAGCAAGCGCTTTGGCGCCTTTACCGCACTGGACAATGTCTCGCTGGATGTGGCCGCAGGCGAGCTGGTGTGTCTGCTCGGGCCCTCCGGTTGCGGCAAAACCACGCTGTTGCGCTGTATCGCGGGGCTTGAGCGCCAGGACAACGGTGCTTTGTATCTGGGGGATCGCGATGTATCCGAGCTGGCGCCGCAAGCCCGTGACTACGGGATTCTGTTTCAGTCCTACGCCCTTTTTCCCAATCTGACCGTTGAAGCAAATATCGCCTACGGTCTGGCGGGCAGCAATCGCGATGTGGTGCGCAAGCGCGTCGGCGACATGCTGGAGCTGGTGGGCCTGACCGGCAGTGAAAAGAAGTTTCCGGGCCAGCTTTCCGGTGGCCAGCAGCAGCGAGTTGCCCTGGCCCGAGCCCTGGCGCCATCGCCTTCGCTGCTGCTGCTCGATGAGCCGATGTCGGCGCTGGATGCCCGCGTACGTGAGCACTTGTGTACCGAGTTGCGCCAGCTTCAACGCAGCCTGGGCATCACCACGCTGATGGTCACCCACAACCAGGACGAGGCCATGCTCATGGCCGACCGCATTGCGGTGATGAACAACGGCAAAGTCGAGCAATACGCCACTCCGCAAGAAATCTACGACAAGCCGGCCACGCCCTTTGTCGCCGAGTTTGTCGGGCAGGGTAACTGGCTGCCGTTTTTGCGCAACAGCGCCACTCACGCCCAGGTTGGCGGTATGAACATGCGTCTGGCGGATGACGCTGGCCGCGCCGCCTCGGGGCGTTTGTTCTGCCGCCCCGAAGCCATCAGCGTCAATCCGCTGCTGCATCAGGAAAACCTGTTTCCGGCACGGGTGCGTGAAATCACCTTTTTGGGCAATCGCTGTCGCATGAGCTTTGAACTCAACCACCTGCCGGGCCATGCCCTGACGGCCGAAGTGGGCAGCCAGGACTTGCCGCGCCTCGGCACGCCGGACATTGTTGTCGCCCTGCCGCCTGCTAGCCTGCAGGTGTTTGCCTGAGATGGCCGCTGAAATGGCCCTGCCACTGACCGGCAAAATCCCCCGCCAAACCAGCCGTGCGGAACTCGGTGACCGCATTTTCGTGGTGGGCGGCAAACTCCTGTTACTGCTATTGCTGAGTGTCGCGGTGCTGATGCCGTTACTGGCGATCTTCTGGCGCGGTTTCAGTGCCGAAGACGGTCAGGGCGGCGGTTGGGTTGCAGCGCGGGAGCTGGTTACCAGCGCCAACTTTCACTGGTTGCTTGGCAATAGCCTTAAGGTTTCACTGAGCGTGGCGGCCATTGTCGTACCGCTGGCGTATCTGTTCGCCTACGCCTTGCAACGCACCATGATCCCCGGCAAGCGTATCTGGCGCGGGTTGTCACTGCTGCCATTGATGGCGCCTTCGATGTTGCCGGGCATCGCGCTGGTCTATCTGTTCGGTAACCAGGGCATGTTGCGTGGACTGATTTCGGACAATATCTACGGCTTCTGGGGGATTGTTCTCGGGGAAGCGATCTACACCTTCCCGCACGCCTTGATGATTTTGCTATCGGCTTTGTCGCTGGCCGATGCGCGCCTGTTTGACGCCGCCTCAAGCATGGGCGCCGGTCCCTTCAAAGCCTTTCGCAGCATTACCTGGCCAGGCACCAAACAGGCCGTGTTCGCAGCATTTTGTCTGGTTTTCACCCTGACCATCACCGACTTCGGCGTGCCGGTTGTGGTGGGGGGTGACTATCAGGTGCTGGCGCTGGAAGCCTACAAGGCCGTAGTCGGCCAGCAGCAATTCGGTCGCGGTGCCTTGATCGGCATGGTTTTGCTGTTGCCGGCCCTGTTCAGTTTTGGCGTCGATGCCTGGTTGCGCCGTCAGCAGGGTGACTCGATGAGCGGCCGCGCCCAGGTGTTCAAGCCGGTGCCGTCGAAAGTCCGTGACCGCTGCTATCTGGCCATTGTGCTGCTGATTTGCGCCACCTTGCTGCTGGTGTTCGGGATGGCGGTGTATTCGTCGCTGGTCAAGTTCTGGCCATACAACCTGTCACTGTCGCTCAACCACTACCAGTTCAACGACACCGCTGGAGGAGGCTGGTTGGCCTACCGCAACAGCGTGACGATGGCGTTATGTACGGCGGTGATCGGTAGTGCGGTGATCTTTACCGGCGCCTATCTGATGGAAAAAACCAGAAGCCAGAAGGGGCTGAATCTGGCCTTGCGCATGCTCAGCTTTGTGCCGATGGCTGTGCCGGGCCTGGTGCTGGGGCTGGGCTACGTGTTCTTTTTCAACCTGCCGGGCAATCCGCTGCATGTGCTCTACGGCACCATGACCCTGCTGGTGGCCTGCACCATTGCGCATTATTTGACCACCGCACAAATGACGGCCACCACGGCCCTGCGCCAGCTCGACAGCGAATTTGAAGCCGCTGCACTGTCGCTCAAGGCACCGTTGTATCGCCACTACTGGCGCGTCACCGTGCCGATTTGCCTGCCGGCGCTGCTGGACATCATGCGCTACCTGTTTGTCTCGGCGATGACCACCGTGTCAGCGGCGATCTTTCTCTACAGCCCCGACACCATCCTGGCGGCGGTGGCGGTGCTGAACATGGACGATGCCGGCAACGTGGGCGGCGCGGCGGCCATGTCGACCTTGATTCTGTTCACTTCGGCGGGTGTATCCCTGCTCCTGGCCCGGGCTTCGCGCGGCTTGCTGCGCCGTTCCCAGGCCTGGCGCCAGGGTGCGCCCGCGCCATAACAATAACCCTGCCCCTACACCCAAAAGGAACCGCACCATGTTCAAGCCTCTTGCTCTTGCCGCTGCAGTCCTCAGCGCTTTTAGCTTTAACGCGTTCGCTGCCAAAACCGAACTGACCGTGTACACGGCCCTCGAAGCCGAACAGCTCAAGACCTACAAGCAGGCCTTTGAAAAGGCCAACCCGGACGTCGAGATCAAGTGGGTGCGCGATTCCACGGGCATCATTACCGCCAAGTTGCTGGCTGAAAAAGCTCGCCCGCAAGCCGATGCGGTGTGGGGCCTGGCCGCCTCCAGCCTGGCGATTCTGGACCAGCAGGGCATGCTGCAAAGCTACGCGCCCAAAGACCTGGCCAAGATTGGCGGCAACTACCGTGATGCGGCCAACCCGCCGGCCTGGGTAGGCATGGACGTGTGGGCTGCGACCATTTGCTTCAACACCATCGAGGCCGAAAAACAGGGCCTGAGCAAGCCGGTGAGCTGGCAAGACCTGACCAAGCCTGAATACAAGGGCAAGATCGTGATGCCCAACCCGGCCTCGTCCGGTACCGGTTTTCTGGACGTGAGTGCCTGGTTGCAAACGTTCGGTGAGAAGCAGGGCTGGCAGTTTATGGATGACTTGCACCAGAACATCGGCCAGTACGTCCATTCGGGTTCCAAGCCTTGCAAACTGGCGGCTGCAGGTGAGTTCCCGATTGGTATCTCGTTTGAATACCCGGCCGTGCAGCTCAAGCGTCAGGGGGCGCCGCTGGATATCGTGTTGCCCAAAGAAGGCCTGGGCTGGGAAATCGAGGCTACGGCTGTAATCAAAGGCACCCCGCACGAAGAGGCAGCCAAAAAGCTGGCTGATTTCTCCGCAAGCCCGGCGGCGATGGAGCTTTATAAAGAGAACTTCGCGGTACTCGCCCAGCCTGGCATCGCCAAGCCACAGACCGAGCTGCCAGCCGACTACGAGCAGCGCCTGATCAAGAACGACTTCGCCTGGGCCTCGCAGAATCGCGACAGCATCCTGGCCGAGTGGCGTAAGCGCTATGACGGCAAGTCCGAGAAAGTGGCGCAGTAAAGCCCCTCACCCCAACCCTCTCCCAAAGGGAGAGGGAGCTTGATCGGGGTGTTCCCGACTAATGTGTACGACTCAAATCTGCTCCCTCTCCCTTTGGGAGAGGGCTGGGGTGAGGGTTGCGGCTTACCAAGGGCTCGAGCATGTCCCAATCCGATTCAATCCTTATCGTCGGCGCCGGTATTCTGGGCTTGTCCCACGCCTATGCTGCGGCAAAACGCGGGCTCAAGGTGCACGTCTTCGAACGCACCGCCACGCCACTGGGCGCCTCGGTGCGCAATTTCGGCCAGGCGCTGGTCACCGGCCAACCACCGGGCGTGATGCTCGATCTGGCCCGTGCCAGCCGCAGCATCTGGGCTGATTGGGCACAACGCGCAGGCTTTGATCTCAAGCGTAATGGCTCATACCTTTTCGCCCGCACCGAAGCCGAAGAGCACTTGCTCGAAGCTTTCTGCCAAGGTCGAGCACGGGAGTTCGGTTATCGCGTCGAATTAGTGCGCGGTGCAGAAATGGACGCTCTTTATGGTGGTCAATTCAGCCATCACCGCGCCGCTTTGCATGGCCTTGACGACCAGCAGGTGTATTCACGCGAAGCCATCCCGGCCCTTATCAATTTTTTGCACGGTGAGCTGGGCGTCGAATTTCATTTTTCGACCCTGGTGCGCGAGGTCGAACCCGGTCAGGTCCACACCACGGCGGGCAGTTTCAAGGGGGCGCAGGTGATTGTGTGTTCGGGTCACGACTACCTGACCTTACTGGCCGAGCCGCTGGCCAGACTCAACCCGCAGGTTTGCCGTCTGCAAATGCTGCGCGTGCGGCCCAAGATCGATTTGAAGCTACAACATGCTCTGCTGACCGGCCTGAGTTGCGTGCACTACGGCGCATTCGCCGACTTGCCCGAAGCAGCGCCCGTGCAGGCCGAAATCCTGCGCGACAGCCCGTACCTGGATGAGCACGGCATCCATCTGCTGATCAGTCCTACGCCTTATGGTGATTTGATCGTCGGCGATTCTCACGATTACAGTCGGGATCCTTCACCTTTCAACGGCGAGCAGGTGGATAACTGGATGCTGCAACTGTGCCAAGAAACCCTGGGCTGTGAAGTGCAGGTGGTGGAGCGTTGGCAGGGCGTCTATGGTGCCAGGGGGGCCAGGCCATTCACCTGGCTGGAGGTCGAGCCCGGCCTGAATGCGGCGCTGATGCACACGGGTGTGGGCATGAGCGTGGGGCCGGCGATGGCCGAGGGCAATATTGCCCGGATGCTGGAGAAGATGTGATGACACATGCGCAGCAAGTGGTTGAAGACGTTTTTGGTTTGTATCAGCAATACGGCACCGACGATTACATCGGTGAGCCGGTGTCACAGATCGAGCATATGTCTCAGGCCGCGCAGCTTGCGCTGGATGAAGGTTATGACGATGAAGTGGTGTTGGCCGCTTTCTTTCACGATATCGGGCACTTTTGCGGCAAGGATGCGCAGAACATGGGCGGCTACGGGGTGCTCAGCCATGAGCGGATTGGCGCCGATTACCTGCGCCGTGCCGGGTTCAGCGAGCGGCTGGCCAAGCTGGTGGAATACCATGTACAGGCTAAGCGTTACCTGACCTTGCGCCAACCGGGGTACTACGCGCTGTTGAGTGAGGCGAGCATTCGCACGCTGGGTTATCAGGGCGGTGTGATGAGCGAGGCCGAGGCGGATGCATTCGAGCAGGACCCGTTGTGCCAACTGAGCCTGCGCATGCGGGTGTGGGATGAGCAGGCCAAGGCGATGCATGTGCCGGTGATCGACCTGCACATCCTCAAGGCCAAAGCCGTGCGCCTGTTAGAGGGTTAAGTACCCATTCTTGTGGGAGCCGGTACTTAGATCTGCTCTGCCAACGCCTCGATCTGCTCCTGACGCTCAGCCTGGCTCAACTTCGCATGCGGGTTGAGCGACGACCATTGCGGGTGCGCGCGGGCTTTGTTCAGGGCTTCGGGCAGTTTGCCCTCGCGCCAGGTCTTGTCCTGCGGGGTGGCGACCTTGATGCTGTCTACGGCCGCATGCCCGCGAGCATTCAGCGCATGCAGCAATTGCCGTTGACGCAGGGCCAGCAGGCGCAACACGCTGTCGTCCACGGTCAATTCGCGCTGGCCCTTGAGTTTGCCCAGCAAGCGGCTGCCGTAGCTGCGTGCGGTTTGCAGTGCACCACCGGCAATGGCCCCGGCCAGCGCTGCCGCGCCCAGGGTCAGGCCACCGACCATCAAGTCCACACCGGCCCCGGCTGCCGCGCCTGCAGCAATCCCGCTACCGACCCGTACACCCAGTTGCTTGAGGGTCTCGGGGTTGAACAAGTCATCGCCCCAACGCCCGTCGAGCAACGGCAAATCGCTGGCCGCCGCATCGCTGGTACGAAAGCCATACAGTTTGAGCATGGCTTCAACGCAGCGTTGCTCACGCTGGCGGATCGCTTCGCGCAGTTGCTGGATGGCTTGTTGCTCGGCGGCTTTTTCGCTGGCCACGCTACGACGGCAGGCGGCGCAGTCGATCAGCAGTTCGGCAATCAGGCGCATGGCGCTGTGCTTGCGGGCTTCGCGCTGGGCCTCCTGGTCAGTGATCAAACGTTGCAGCGCCCCGCGTGAATGCTCCAGCAACAGCGCCAGGCTTTCATACAAGCGGCGCTCGCCATCTTCGGGCGGGGCCACGCTGTCGAACCGCACCAGCGCATGCAGGCCCAGGCGGGCCAAGGCCTCGCGCCACTCGGGCTCGCGGTGTTGCGGGCTGCTGACAAAGTTGAGCACCGGCAGCAGCGGCTTGCCGCAACTGGCCAGTACGCTGAGTTCGTCGCGGTATTTGGCCAGTACTGGTTCGCGGGCGTCGATTACATACAGCCCGGCGTCCGAGGCGAGCAATTGGCGCAGTACTTTGGCTTCCTGCTCAAAGCGCTGGCGCGCCTCGCTGCCTTCGAGAAAGCGCGTGACCCGCGCCGGGCCATCCAGGCGTTCACCGGGGTGGTCGAGGCGTTCAAGGTAGTCGAGCAGGGCGATGGCATCTTCAAGCCCCGGCGTGTCGTACAGCTCCAGCAACGGCTCGCCGTCTACCGACAGCCGGGCGCCCTCGACATGGCGCGTGGTGCTGGGGCGATGGGACACTTCGCCAAAGCCGACATCCCGGGTGAGGGTGCGCAGCAATGAGGTTTTGCCGACATTGGTATGGCCGACCACGGCCAGCGTCAGTGGCTTAGTCATGGCCTGTCTCCAGCCAGTTGAGTGGCGCGCTGGCGGCGAACGGCAAGCCCAGCTTTTGCAGCGCGGTGTGCCAATCGCCCAGGCGATCGGCGTCCAGTGCCTGACCGGGTGGCGCTTGCAGCAGCCAGATGCGGGTTTCGCGGGCACTGCGCGCCAGTTCGCCGATCAGCGCCAGGCTGCCGCGATCCGGCGAGCGCCGCGGGTCGCAGGCAATGGCCAGGCGCGCGGGGGGGAAACGAGTCATTTGTTCCAGCAGTTTTTGCCGGGACTCGCGGCTGTCGAGGATGCCTGCGTCCTTGACCATTGCCGGCAATTGGGGCGGCCAGGGGTGCTGGTCGTCCAGCTCGATGGCCACGATCAAGGCCCCATCGGTTTGCAGGTCGCTGTGCCCGGCCTGCACGTTGTGCAATTGCTCGGGGGCCATGTCATTTACGCCCAGGCGCTCGCTGCTGGGCATCAGACGCTCGCGCAACTGGCTGTAGCCGGGCAGGTTGAGGTCCAGCTGCAGCGCGTTGCGCCCGATTTTCCAGCGCCACAGGCACAAGGCTGCCAGCAGCAGGCGCGGGATCACGCCGTAAATCAGCACTACACCTACCAGCCAGACCGCCCACGCCTGACGCACCAGTTCGTTGTTGTAGAGGCTGGTGTCGTTGCTGATGCGGATCATCTCCACGGTGGGCACGCTCATGCCCAGCCAGTTGGGCAGGGCGCCGAGGGCGCGGGTGGCGGCGACAAACACATCGGCCCCCAGAATTGTGGTCTCCCAGATAAAGCCATAGCGGCGCGTGGCCATAAGCAGCAGCATCATCACCAGCGCGCTGAGCATCGCCAGCAGCCACAAGCCATTGACCAGCGTACCCAGTGCCCAGCGATTGAGTTTGCGCCGTTGCAACAACAGCACCAGGGCCGGGGCCAATTGTGCGGCCTTGGCGTCACGGGCGAGTTTTTCACTGAGCCACAGCCACAGGCGGCCGAGGCTGGCGCTGTGTTCACCGGCAAAAAGCAGGCCGGTTGCCCAGCTCAGAAGCAGTATCAGGTTGAGCCCCAGCAGGCTGCCCAGGGCCCAGAACACATTGACCGGGGTTTGCCCGTCGCCCAGGGCCGCGAATGCCAGCCCGGCGCCGCTGATCACGGCCAGCACGGCCAGTACCAGCAGCGCCAACCGCGCACCTTGCAGCCAGTGCTGCATGGCGGCGAGCAGGCCGTCGCGCTCGGCCAGCCACAGGGCGCGGTTTTGCAGGCGTGTGGGCAAGTCGCCTGCCGTGGTTCGGGCGCGGCGATTGGCTTCAAGGTCGTCCAGCGGGCCCGCGTGCTCTTCGCGCAGGCGCACGGTTTCGGTCAGCCAGAGGCGCTGTAGCGGGGTAAGTTGAGTCACGCGACATTCCATTCAAGTGAACCAAGAGCATAACCGCTGTTAGTCAGGCAGGGTACTGTCGGCGCGGGCGGCTCTGGTATCCTCGGCGCCATGAAAAAAACACTCCCCCTTAGCCTGATCGCGGCACTCGCTGAAAACCGTGTGATCGGCGTCGACAACAGCATGCCGTGGCATTTGCCTGCGGATTTCAAATATTTCAAGGCCACCACCCTGGGCAAGCCGATCATCATGGGCCGCAAGACCTGGGATTCGTTGGGTCGGCCGTTACCGGGTCGCTTGAATCTGGTGGTCAGTCGTCAGACTGATTTGCAGTTAGAAGGTGCCGAGGTGTTTGCATCTCTTGAGGCGGCCGTGGAGCGTGCCCAAGCGTGGGCAATCGAGCAGGGCGTCAGTGAAGTGATGCTGATTGGCGGCGCGCAGCTGTACACCCAGGGTTTGGCGGATGCCGACCGGTTGTACCTGACGCGAGTGGGCCTGAGCCCCGAAGGGGATGCGTGGTTTCCTGAGTTTGATCAGGCGCAGTGGAAACTGGTGTCGCAAGAGAAGCACGAGGCTGCGGATGGCAAGCCGGCGTTCAGTTTTGAGGTGTGGGAAAGGGCTTAAGGTCAAAAGCCCCTCACCCTAAACCTCTCCCGGAGGGAGAGGGGACTAAAAGCAAAAGCAGATCTTCGCAACACCACAGATCGGCTCCCTCTCCCTTTGGGAGAGGGCTGGGGTGAGGGTCGGCTTTTTAAGCGTGCGCCAGATCACCATGATCGTCTTCAGCCAGGATGGCCTTGTCGGTCTGGTTCAGGATCTGGCTGGTCACGGTACCTGCCACCATCGAACCGCTGACGTTCAGCGCAGTACGGCCCATGTCGATCAGGGGCTCGACCGAAATCAGCAGCGCCACCAGAGATACCGGCAAGCCCATGGCCGGCAACACGATCAGTGCAGCGAAGGTTGCACCACCGCCCACACCGGCCACGCCTACCGAACTCAAGGTCACAATGGCCACCAGCGAAGCAATCCACACCGGGTCGAGCGGGTTGATACCCACGGTCGGGGCAACCATCACGGCCAGCATGGCCGGGTACAGACCGGCACAGCCGTTCTGGCCAATGGTTGCACCAAACGAGGCAGCAAAGCTGGCGATCGAAGACGGAATCCCCAGACGACGGGTTTGCGCTTCGATGCTCAGCGGGATGCTGGCCGCGCTCGAACGACTGGTGAAAGCAAATGTCAGAACCGGCCATACCTTGCGGAAGAAACGAAGCGGGTTAACCCCGGAAAACGACACGATCACGCCGTGAATCACAAACATCAACGCCAGCGCGATGTAAGACACCACCACAAAGCTGCCCAGCTTGATGATGTCCTGGACGTTGGACATGGCAACCACTTTGGTCATCAGGGCCAGTACGCCGTACGGGGTCAGTTTCATCACCAGGCGCACCAGGCGCATCACCCAGGCTTGCAGGGTGTCGATGGCGCTGAGGATCTTGCCGCCTTTTTCCGGCTCGTCCTTGAACAGCTGCAACGCGGCGATGCCCAGGAATGCAGCGAAGATCACCACGCTGATGATCGAGGTCGGCTTGGCCCGCGCCAGGTCGGCAAACGGATTTTGCGGGATAAACGACAGCAGCAGTTGTGGCACGTTCAGGTCTGAAACCTTGCCCGCGTAGTCGCTCTGGATCACTTGCAGGCGGCTCATTTCTGCAGCGCCGGCCACCAGGCCATCGGCGGTGAGGCCGAACAGGTTGGTCAGACCGATACCGACAAGTGCTGCGATCATGGTGGTGAACAGCAGCGTGCCGATGGTCAGGAAGCTGATCTTGCCCAGGGACGAGGCGTTATGCAGACGGGCTACGGCGCTCAGGATCGACGCGAACACCAGCGGGATCACGATCATTTGCAGCAGTTGTACGTAACCGCTGCCAACCAGATCGAACCAGCCGATGGAGGCTTTCAGGGTCGGGCTGTCTGTACCGTAGGTCAGGTGCAGGCACAGGCCGAACACCACGCCTATAACCAGCGCCAGCAAGACTTTTTTCGCCAGGCTCCACGCGGTGTGGCGGGTCAGCGACAAGCCGAACAGCAACGCGAGGAACACCAGCAGATTGAGGATCAGCGGGAAATTCATGAAAGCTCCGAGGGGACGACTTGTACCAGTCTTGGATGTAACTATTGCGAACCGGAAATCGTAACAGGTTGATATATCTACAAATATACCGATGTGGAATGACAACCTTGGTTTTTGGAATAAGGCTGTGACGCAGACAAGACGATAGCAGTCGTGTCCAAGTTAAAAACTGTCATGCAGGTTTGTTAGCGTCGATGCCTTTAATCAGGAGCATAGCTGATGAAACTGACCGCCAAATTGACCGCGTTAACCCTGTGCATGGGCCTTGCGGGCCAGGCGATGGCCACGGAACTCAAGCATTGGCCTGCCGATCAGGCCAAACAACTGGAAACCATGATCGCCGCTAACGCGAACAAGGGTAACTTCGCGGTCTTTGACATGGACAACACCAGCTATCGCAACGATCTTGAAGAAGCGCTGCTGCCGTTTATGGAAAACCGCGGCCTGATCACCCGTGACAGCCTCGACCCGTCACTCAAGCTGATCCCGTTCAAGGACACTGCCGAGCATAAAGAAAGCCTGTTCAGCTACTACTACCGCCTGTGCGAAGTGGACGACATGGTGTGCTACCCGTGGGTGGCTCAGGTGTTTTCCGGTTTCACCCTGCAACAGCTCAAGGGCTACGTGGATGAACTGATGGCATCTGGCAAGCCGGTGCCGGTGACTTACTTCGAGGGGGATCTGGTCAAGGCCTCCGAGGTCCAGCCACCCAAGGTGTTTACCGGGCAGGTCGAGCTGTTCAACAAGTTGATGGAGAACGGCATCGAGGTTTATGTCATGACCGCGGCTTCGGAAGAGCTGGTGCGCATGGTCGCGGCCGATCCCAAGTACGGTTACAACGTCAAACCGCAGAACGTGATTGGCGTGAGCACATTGCTCAAAGATCGTAAAACCGGTGAGCTGACGACAGCCCGCAAACAGATCAGCGCCGGTACCTACAACGAAAAAGCCAACCTTGGGCTGGAGCTGACCCCTTACCTGTGGACCCCGGCCACCTGGATGGCGGGCAAGCAGGCCGCCATCCTGACCTATATCGACCAATGGAAGAAACCGGTGCTGGTGGGCGGTGATACGCCGTCAAGTGATGGCTACATGCTGTTTCACGGTGTGGACGTGGCCAAGGGCGGGGTGCACTTGTGGATCAACCGCAAAGATAAATACATGGCGCAACTGGAAGGCATGATGGCCAAAAACGCGGCGGCGCAGGCCAGGGAAGGGTTGCCGGTAACGGCGGACAAGAACTGGGTGATCGTCAAGCCTGACCAGATCCAGTAATTCCTGTGGGAGCGGGCAAGCTCGCTCCCACAGGGGTGGTTATGTTGCCCATAAAAAATCCCGGCACCTGGCCGGGATTTTTGTTGTTGCAGGGTGGCTTACGGCACCAGCTTGTCCAGCAATGCTTTGTCACGCACCGCACCCTTGTCGGCGCTGGTGGCCAGCAAGGCGTAGGCCTTGAGGGCCGTGGTGACTTTACGCGGACGCACTTCTACCGGCTTCCAGCCTTTCTTGTCTTGCGCGGCGCGGCGTGTCGCCAGCTCTTCGTCGCTGACCAGCAGGTTGATCGAACGGTTCGGAATGTCGATCAGCACTTTGTCGCCGTCCTGCACCAGGCCAATCGCGCCACCAGCGGCTGCTTCCGGTGAAGCATGACCGATGGACAGGCCCGAAGTACCGCCCGAGAAACGACCGTCGGTGAGCAGCGCACAGGCTTTGCCCAGGCCTTTGGATTTCAGGTATGAGGTCGGGTAGAGCATTTCCTGCATGCCCGGGCCGCCTTTCGGGCCTTCGTAACGGATGATCACGATGTCGCCGGCTTGTACTTCGTCCGCCAGAATGCCGCGCACGGCACTGTCCTGGCTTTCAAAGATCTTGGCGTTGCCTTCGAACACGTGGATCGACTCGTCGACGCCCGCAGTTTTAACCACGCAGCCATCCAGCGCGATGTTGCCGTAAAGCACGGCCAGGCCGCCTTCCTGCGAATAGGCGTGTTCGACGCTACGGATACAGCCGTTTTCACGGTCGTCGTCGAGGGTGTCCCAGCGGGTCGACTGGCTGAATGCTGTCTGCGTCGGAATACCGGCCGGGCCTGCACGGAAGAACGTGTGCACGGCTTCGTCGTCAGTCTGGGTGATGTCCCATTTGGCGATGCCTTCGGCCAGGGTCTTGCTGTGAACGGTCGGCAGGTCGGTGTGCAGCAGGCCGCCGCGGGCCAGGGAACCGAGAATGGAGAAAATGCCGCCGGCGCGGTGCACGTCTTCCATATGGTACTTCTGAATGTTCGGCGCCACTTTGCACAGCTGTGGCACGTGGCGCGACAGGCGGTCGATGTCTTTCAGGTCGAAATCGATCTCGGCTTCCTGGGCGGCGGCCAGCAAGTGCAGGATGGTGTTGGTCGAGCCGCCCATGGCGATGTCCAGCGTCATGGCGTTTTCAAATGCCTTGAAGTTGGCAATGTTGCGCGGCAGAACCGACTCGTCATTCTCGACGTAGTACTGGCGGCACAGGTCGACGATGGTGCGACCGGCTTGCAGGAACAGTTGCTCGCGGTCGCTGTGGGTGGCCAGAGCCGAGCCATTGCCCGGCAGGGCCAGGCCCAGGGCTTCGGTCAGGCAGTTCATCGAGTTGGCGGTGAACATGCCGGAGCACGAACCGCACGTCGGGCAAGCGCTGCGCTCGTACTCGGCAACCTTCTCGTCAGAAGCGCTGGAGTCGGCGGCGATGACCATGGCGTCAACCAGATCCAGACCGTGGCTGGCGAGTTTGGTTTTGCCCGCTTCCATCGGCCCGCCCGAAACGAAAATCACCGGAATGTTGAGGCGCAGGGAGGCCATCAGCATGCCCGGGGTGATCTTGTCGCAGTTGGAAATGCACACAATGGCGTCGGCACAGTGGGCGTTGACCATGTACTCGACGGAGTCGGCGATGATCTCGCGGCTTGGCAGCGAATACAGCATGCCGTCATGGCCCATGGCGATGCCGTCGTCTACGGCAATGGTGTTGAATTCTTTGGCAACGCCGCCAGCGCGCTCAATCTCGCGGGCAACCAGCTGGCCCATGTCCTTGAGGTGGACGTGGCCCGGTACGAACTGGGTAAAGGAGTTGGCAATGGCGATGATCGGCTTTTTAAAGTCGGCATCTTTCATCCCCGTGGCGCGCCACAAAGCGCGGGCGCCGGCCATGTTGCGGCCGTGGGTGGAGGTTTTCGAACGATAGTCAGGCATGGAACAACTCCGGGCGGCTAATCAGGTAACAAACAGGGAAGTGAGCTTCTAATGACTGAGGGACTACACAGAAAATGACCACGTGTCCGAAAGCTGCCTTGAACGCTGCGGGATCGCCGCGCGTCTGGGCCTGAGCTCATAAACCCGCCGGGGATGATTGGCGATGAATAGGTCGATTCTACACGGCTGGCGGCGGGAGGGAATGGGCCTGACTGTTACGCCAAGGTACAAATGAACGACTCTTGAAGGGGCATTGGGCAATAAGTTCTAGTAAGGCAGGATCTGCTTTAGTGTGGGAAAGAACTATTTTTGAGAAGTGGCAAGAACATTTAATGGGAATCAAGCAATAGTGTGTGATTGGTTTTTTGGTGAGGGGTGCAAATGCTGACGCTAGAGCGATCCGTCAAAACGTATCTGGTCATCGGTCTGGTGCAAGGGCTGTTGCTATGGCTGGGCACAGCCATAGACGAGCCGGGAGTCCATTATGGGCTGATAACTGCAGTACTGGTGGGCGGCATCAACCTGCTGCTGCTGGGTGAGAGTATACGTCAGCGCGGCACTGTATGGCTGGTGTTCGGGCTTACGGCCGTCATGACGGCAATCAGTGCCTGGGTCTTTTGGGATGGCGATGAGTATTGGCGCTCAGGCAGTTGGTTGGTGGGCAGTTGGACCTTCTTTGCCGTAGTCGTTACTTATGTGTGCACGGTTTTTATGCTGAGCTGGCCGACGCGTGAGGGGCGCTACCCACGCTACGAAGACCTGTTCCGCCATGCCTGGGACACGGTGTTTATCGTCATGCTGGGCCTGCTGTTGAACGGGGTGTTCTGGGCATTGCTGTTGTTGTGGGGCGGGCTGTTCAAGATGCTCGGCATCGTTGCGCTCAACAAGCTGTTCGCAACCGATGGGTTTATCTGCGTCAGCTCGGCGATGGTGTTTGCTCTGGGCGTGCATATGGGCCGCGAAAAAGAGCGGGTTGTCGGCCAACTGCGCGGGGTGTTGCTGGCGCTGTGCCGCTTTCTGCTGCCGTTGAGTGCGCTGATTGTCATTGTGTTCACTTTCGCCTTGCCCTTTACCGGGCTGGAGCCGACCTGGGATACCGGTTATTCGACGCCGATCATGTTGTGGCTGGTGGCGGTCAGTCTGTTTTTGCTCAATGGCGTATTTCAGGATGGCAGCCAGGGCAGCGGTTATCCGGCCTGGCTGGTGCGGGTAATTGACTTGTGCCTGTTGTGTTTGCCGGTACTGGTGGTCTTGGCGGGTTATTCGACCTGGCTGCGTATCGAGCAGTACGGCCTGACTCCGTCGCGGATCCTGGCCATGGTGCTGGTGCTGGTGATTTTTGTTCACAGCCTGGCGGCGGTTTGGGCGGTGTTCGCCACCAGGGCTGTCTGGCTGGGTAGCTTGCGTACCAGTAATCCGTTGATTGCGCTGCTGTGCGTGGTGGTGTTGCTGGGGTTGCATACGCCGTGGTTCAGCCCCCTCAAGTTGAGTGCGAACAATCAGGTGCAGCGTCTGCTGAGTGGCAAGACTGCGGTGGATACCTTTGATGCGGACACCCTGCGCAATCGTCTGGGGCCACAGGGCAAGCAGGCGTATGACGAGCTGTTGGCGCAAGTCGAGCAAGGAGTGGTATTGACGGGGCCGGAACGGCAAGACTTGTTGAAACGTCTCAAGGAAGCAGGTACGGGCAATGGCCCCAGAGGGTCCGAGCGGCTGCTGGAATGGATCGGGCCCAAGGTCGAGGGCAGTGAGCAGTTTGAGGACAAGGCGTTTGACGGGCAGCTGTGCCTGGCGCCAGGTTGCGCCCTGTGGGCCGTGGATCTGGATCAGGACGGGCAGCCGGAGGTGCTGCAATTACCCAAGAACAAGTGGTCCGAGCCGTTGCACTTCTTCAAGCGTGATGCTCAGGGCCAATGGCGGCGAGCCGGGACTTATGCGGGTGATGAGAGCGCGCTGGAACTGATCGAGAAAATCCGCCAAGGCAATGTGAAGGTGGTGAAACCGAGTTATCAGTCATTGCAGATAGGCGAGGTTGAGCTGACGCCGAGGCTGGAGAAGCCTCGCAAGCCTTGAGCCCCCCGTAACAGCTACCTTCGTTCCTCGGCAGCTGTTACGGGGCGATACCCGCCTTACTTAGCTGTTAGGCAGCAAGCGGCAGGTGATGCTCTTGATGTAGCGTGTTTCCGGGATGGCCGGGTGCACCGGGTGGTCCGGGCCCTGGCCGCCGCGTTCCAGCAACTGCATGTTGCGGTCCAGATGGCGGGCGCTGGTCAGCAGGATGTTTTGCAGGTCGTCTTCGGGCAGGTGCATCGAGCACGATGCGCTAACCAGAATGCCGTCCTTGTTGAGCAGGCGCATGGCTTGCTCGTTCAGGCGGCGGTACGCACCTTCACCGTTTTTCAGGTCTTTTTTGCGTTTGATGAATGCCGGCGGGTCGGCCACGATCACGTCGAAACGCTCTTCGTTGGCCTTGAGCTCCTTGAGAGCTTCAAACACGTCGCCTTCCATGCAGGTGACTTTCTCGGCAAAGCCGTTCAGTGCTGCGTTACGTTCAACGCCGTCAAGGGCGAAGGACGAGGCGTCCACACAGAACACTTCGCTGGCGCCGAAAGCACCGGCCTGAATGCCCCAACCGCCGATGTAGCTGTACAGATCCAGTACGCGCTTGCCCTTGACGTACGGAGCCAGGCGGGCACGGTTCATGCGGTGGTCGTAGAACCAACCGGTTTTTTGCCCGGCGATCACAGGTGCTTCGAATTTGACGCCGTTCTCTTCCAGCGAAACCCACTCCGGCACCAGGCCGAATACGGTTTCAACGTAGCGCTCAAGGCCTTCGGCATCACGGGCAGCCGAGTCGTTCTTGAACAGGATGCCGCTTGGCTTGATCACTTGCACCAGGGCTGCGATCACGTCGTCTTTGTGATGCTCCATGGTGGCCGAGGCCAGTTGAACCACCAGAATGTCGCCGAAACGATCAACCACCAGGCCCGGCATCAGGTCGGAATCGCCGTAGACCAGGCGGTAGTAAGGCTTGTCGAACAGGCGCTCGCGCAGGGACAGGGCCACGTTGAGGCGATGTACCAGCAGCGACTTGTCCAGTGGCAGCTTGATGTCGCGCGACAGCAAGCGTGCACAGATCAGGTTGTTGGGGCTCATGGCAACGATGCCCAGCGGCTTGCCGCCGGCGGTTTCGAGTACCGCTTGGTCGCCGGCCTTAAAACCGTTCAGCGGTGTGGCGGCTACATCGATTTCGTTGCTGTAGACCCACAAGTGGCCGGCGCGCAGGCGTCGATCGGCATTGGCTTTAAGGCGCAGGCTTGGCAGGGACATGACGTCGCTCCGGGTATTGAAAAGGGCGCGATTATAGCCTTAGACGCAACCATGAGGCTTAGCTGATTCACCGCATTGCGTCGGATCACGGAGCCAGTGGCGCAGAAATTTCCGTTAGAATTGCCAGCTATTCCAGAGTACGGAGCCCCCATGCCTGAATTACCTGAAGTCGAAACCACCCGCCGTGGCATCGCCCCGCACCTTGAAGGGCAGCGGGTCAGTCGGGTGATTGTGCGCGAGCGCCGTTTGCGTTGGCCGATCCCTGAGGACCTCGACGTGCGGTTGTCGGGGCAGCGTATCGTGTTGGTGGAGCGCAGGGCCAAGTACCTGCTGATCAATGCTGAAGTCGGGACGCTGATCAGCCACTTGGGCATGTCGGGCAATCTGCGGTTGGTGGAAGCCGGATTGCCTGCGGCCAAGCACGAGCATGTGGATATCGAGCTGGAATCCGGGCTGGCCCTGCGTTACACCGACCCGCGCCGGTTCGGGGCGATGCTCTGGAGCCTTGACCCGCTGAACCACGAATTGCTGGTGCGTCTGGGCCCGGAGCCGTTGACCGACCTGTTTGATGGCGAGCGTTTGTTCCAGCTGTCGCGCAAACGTTCGATGGCGGTCAAGCCGTTCATCATGGACAACGCCGTGGTGGTGGGCGTGGGTAATATTTATGCAACCGAAGCGCTGTTTGCCGCCGGCATTGATCCGCGTCGCGCTGCCGGGAGTATTTCCCGGGCACGGTATTTAAAGCTGGCGATTGAGATCAAGCGGATTCTGGCGGCCGCCATCGAACGCGGCGGTACCACGTTGCGCGACTTTATTGGCGGCGACGGCCAGCCCGGTTACTTTCAGCAGGAGCTGTTTGTGTACGGTCGCGGGTATGAACCGTGCAAGATTTGCGGCACTGAACTGCGTGACGTCAAGCTGGGCCAGCGTGCGAGCGTGTTTTGCCCGCGCTGCCAGACCTAGCTGTCAGGCCTTGCCAGTAATCGCCCGGTACTTTTCCATCAGCTGTTCTTCGGTTTCCGGGTGGGCTTCATCCAGCGGGATGCAGTCAACCGGGCACACCTGCTGGCATTGCGGCTCATCGTAATGGCCAACGCATTGGGTGCACAGGTTGGGGTCGATCACGTAGATCTCTTCACCCTGGGAAATGGCGGCGTTCGGACACTCGGGTTCGCAGACGTCGCAGTTAATGCAATCGTCGGTGATGATCAGGGACATGGGTACTCCGGCCGGGGCGCTCGGCCCGGGCAACTGAAATCGAATGCGCCAATTGTGCCGCATTGGCGCCCGCAGTGCACGCGGACGCCGCTTCAGTGGTTATTTCTTGCGAAAACGCTCGGTCAGGGCGTCGGCCACAACCGGGTGCACAAACTTGGTGATATCGCCGCCTAACGCCGCGATTTCTCGCACCAATGTCGACGATATAAACGAATAACGCTCTGACGGCGTGAGGAACAGGCTCTCGACATCGGGGGCCAATTGGCGATTCATGTTCGCCAGTTGAAACTCGTATTCGAAATCCGACACGGCACGCAGGCCGCGCAGGAACACATTGGCATTCTGTTCTTTGGCAAAGTGCGCGAGCAGCGTCGAGAAACCGACCACCTCAACATTGGGCAGGTGTTTGGTGACTTCACGAGCCAGCTCCACACGCTGTTCCAAAGGGAATAGCGGGTTTTTCTTGGTGCTGGCAGCGACAGCAATGATCACATGATCGAACAGGCGCGAAGCGCGTTCGACCAGATCGCCATGGCCCTTGGTAATAGGGTCGAATGTACCTGGGTACAACACTCGGTTCATCGCGTCGTCCTGGCGGGAATCCGTTGGGGAGTCGGATGGTATCGCAGCATTCCCGGTCGGCCAAGTCGCCATTCGCAGAAGAAAGCACTATAGACGCGACGAAATAACTGCTTTTTCATGAATTTTTAAGGCGTTCGGCCAAGCATGTGGCGAGTTTTGCCGTCAGTCCATATACCGACAACTGTGGGTTGGCGCCAATGCTGGTGGGGAATAAAGAGCCGTCATGCAGGGATACGTTACGTAATTGATGATGACGGCCTAGGCTATCGGTGACAGCCATTTGCGAATTTTCCCCCATTGCACATCCACCCATTACGTGGGCACTGGCCAGGCGTGTTCTGTACAACTCAAGGCTCAAATTGTCGATCCGGTCACGGGTTTCACGCAGCCCGGTCATGTAGCGGGCATCGCTGTGCAACGGCATGACCGCACTGGCGCCTGCTGCAAACTGGATCTCGGCCATGCTGTGGAAAGCCCGCTTGAGCCCCTCCCACCCGTAGGGAGTGAGGTTGTAATCGAGTACCGGGCTGTCGTCGCTGCGTAACTCGACCGTTCCGCCGGGGCTATCGGGGTGAAAACCGTCGCGCATCAGCGCCAGCATCATATGGGTGTCGGGCAGCCGAGCCATTATTTCGGCACTGCCATGGCCAAACCCTGCAAACAAGGTCGCAGCCAGTGCCGGGTGCAGCGGTGGTACTTCCAATTTGTAGCCCAAGGGGCCGGTGACGCCGTCTTTCCATTGAAAGTGATCGGAGTAAATCGATTGTGGCGCACCATAAAAAGGATTGATGGCGGTCGGAAATTGCGCCGCCGAGAAGTTGACCAGATGTAGAAACGTCCGTTTGCCCAGTCGTTTGTGCGGGTCGGGTGCGTCGGAGCGCATCAGCAGGGCGGGTGTATTGATACCGCCGCCTGCCAGTACGTAGTGCCGGGCCTTGACCGTTATCGTGTGGCCATTGGGTGCTACGCAGTTGCTGTCCATGGCCTGGCATTCCAGCCCGGTGACCTGGTCGCCACTAATCTTCAGCCGCCAGGCGCGCGCCAGGTACAGCAGCTCGCCGCCTTTTTCGAGCGTGGCGGGAATGGTCGTGACCAGCATCGATTGCTTGGCGTTGGTGGGGCAGCCCATGCCGCAATAGCCCAGGTTCCAGCAGCCGCGAACATTGCGCGGGATCACGTGCCAGCTGTAACCGAGCTTTTCGCAGCCGTTACGGATCACTTCGTTGTTGGCGTTGGGCGGGATCTGCCAGGGCGCTACGCCGAGGCGCTGCTCCATTTGCTCGAACCACGGTGCCATTTGCGCTTCGCTGTGCCCCACCACGTTGTGTTCGCGGGCCCAGTGCTCCAGGGTTGGCGCAGGCGTGCGAAAGCTTGAGGTCCAATTGACCAGGGTGGTGCCGCCCACTGCCCGGCCCTGCAGAATGCTGATGGCGCCGTCTTTGCTCATGCGCCCTACGCCTTCCTGATACAGGCTGGCATAGGCTTCGTTTTCGAGAAGTTTGAAATCGCTGCTGGTCTTGAGCGGCCCCTCTTCGATCAGCAATACCTTGTAACCCGCAGCGCTGAGGATTTCTGCTGTAGTGCCGCCGCCTGCCCCGCTGCCGACAATGGCAACGTCAGCCTCCAGGGTCAGGTCGCTGTCGAGCCGGGAGCCGTCATGGGTTTTCCAGCCTCGGGCCAGGCCTTCTCGGAACGGATCGGGTACGGGCATACGCAGTACTCAAAATGAGTGTGGGATTTGGTTTTTTATAGGTTCGGCGGGCCGGGATACCCGCACGCAGCCCACGATTGCGGGCATTCGTACCAGCTCATCATCACCAACTGCACCAGCGAGCCGTGGCCCATTTTCAGCAGGCTCAGGCTGCTATTTTTCCAGCGCTGCAGGAATGCCTGAGTCTGCTCGGGGCTGGCGTTTTCCCAGCGCCCCCATACACCGGTCAACGGCCCGCGTGTTACCGGCATGGCCAGTACGTCGAACAGTTGTCGGGTCAGGGTCAGCAGTGCGGGCGACAGGTGATTGAGGTTGTCGTCCACTTTGCTCAGCGTGGCCTTCGTTGCAACGGGCATTGAGCCATCGGCCACACTGCCAGCGAGCATGACCGGGATCAACGCCCGTAAAAACGGCAGGTCACTGCTGCGCAGAACCGAGAACCCGCGGGCGCTGCTGCTGGCTGAACAGCCACCAAGACTGGCACCCACACCAGCAGTGGCCAGAAACGCACTGGCAACTGCGCCGACCTTCAAGACCCCGCGACGCGAAAGCAGGGCGTTTTCGACAGTGTTTGCAGGCATGGCCAAGGCTCCGCTAGCGGATAAACAGCTTCTGGATCAGGCGTACCAGTTGTCGGCTGTATGGCGGGTAGATCATCAGCGAGCTGTTCAGGCGTTGTTTGCTAAGTACGCCCTTGGCTTTGCTAAAGGTCAAAAAGCCTTCGTGGCCATGATAATGGCCCATGCCTGAGAGCCCGACGCCACCGAAAGGCAGGTCGTCGATGGCCACGTGCAGCAGTGTTTCGTTGATGCTTACACCGCCGGAGTGAGTGTGCTGGATGACGTGCTGTTGTTCAGCCTTGTTGTAGCCAAAGTAGTAAAGCGCCAAGGGGCGAGGTCTGGCGTTGATGTAAGCCAATGCTTGCTCAAGTTGGGTATAGGCCACAACGGGTAGCAGCGGGCCGAAGATTTCGTCCTGCATGACCTGCATGTCGTCGTTTACATCCAGCACCAGGGCGTGGGGCATGCGCCGACCCTGGCCTTGCTCATACAGAGGGATCAGGCGTGCGCCCTTTAGCGTTGCGTCGGCCTGCAGCCGCTCAAGGCGCGCTAGCTGACGGTCGTTGATGATCGCGGTGTAATCCGGGTTATCAATCAAGGTGGGATAAAAACTGTGGACCGCCTGGCGGTAAGCTTCGACAAAGCCGTCTACCCGGTCACGGGGCACCAGTACGTAGTCCGGGGCGATACAGGTTTGCCCCGCATTCAGTGTTTTGCCCCAGGCAATGCGCTGGGCCGCATCTTTAAGCGGTACATCGGCTGACACTATTACGGGAGATTTACCGCCCAGTTCCAAGGTGACGGGGGTCAGGTTTTCTGACGCCGCACGCATGACCTGTTTGCCCACTTGGGTGGAGCCGGTGAATAGCAGGTGATCAAACGCCAGGGCGGAAAACGCCACTGCCACATCGGCTTCGCCCAGCACCACGGCGACCATGTCTTCGGGGAAAATGCGCCCCAGCAGGTCCTTGAGCAAACGGCCGGTGGCGGGGGTGTACTCGCTGAGCTTGAGCATGACCCTGTTACCGGCAGCCAGCGCGCCTATCAATGGACCGATAGCCAGATACAGCGGGTAGTTCCACGGCACGATAATCCCGATGACCCCCAACGGCTGGTAAACCACTTTGGCACTGGCGGGCGCGAACATCATGCCTACGTTGCGTGGCGAAGGTTTCATCCAGCGCTTAAGGTGCTTGAGGGTGTAATCGATGCTGTGCAGGCACGGCATCAGTTCGGCAAAAAGGGTTTCATCGGGGCTGCGGTGGCTGAAATCCTGGCTGATGGCGTCGATCAGAACTTCGCGCTCGCGGCTCAGCAACTGGCGCAGGCTTTTTAGCCATTGCTGGCGCTGTGCAAGGGGCGGACATGGATGAGAAGCGTACGCCTGACGCTGCGTGTCGAGCAGGGAATGGAGCTCACCCGGTTGGGGCGAGGCGTCGTGAACGTGCGTACTGTCGACAGACATGGTCGCTCCAGGCGGGTTTTTATCGATTTTTATCGTAGGAGAGCAATATTGTTTTTAGAGCCTATGCTCTAACTTGTCAATTGCAGGCTTGCCCCCGTGTTGTTTATCGATTCAAGGTTAGGCCGTAAGATGCCTTTCGTTTTTAATTTAAGCGCAAGCCCATGGCCATACGACTAAAAACCAGCCAGCGCATCGCCAATAGCAGCCTGGAGCTTTTTAACCAGCTGGGTGAACGCAGTGTCAGCACCAACCACATTGCGGCCCACATGGAAATTTCGCCGGGCAATTTGTATTACCACTTCCCTAACAAGCAGGCGATTATCTCGGTCTTGTTCAGTGAGTATGAAGCACTGGTAGCGGGGTTTTTACACCCGCCAGCGGGTCGTTTGCCCACCGTTGCCGACAAGCGCCATTACTTGCAGCAATTGCTGGATGCCATGTGGCGTTACCGTTTTTTGTATCGTGATATCGAACATCTTTTGCACAGTGACACCGAGTTGGCTATCCGCTATCGACGCTTTTCCCAGCATTGCCTGACGCAGGCGCAGGCCATCTATGCCGGTTTTGTCGACGCTGAAATCTTGTGCATGACCCCACGGCAAATTGAATCCCTGAGCCTGAATGCGTGGATCATTCTTACCTCGTGGGTCGGATTTTTGTGCACCACGCGTGAGAACAGCGAGCAACTCAGCGAACAGGCAATCAAGCGCGGGGTTTATCAGTTGCTGGTGCTTGAGTCAGGCTTTGTCACCGAGCAGGCTCGCGAAGCCGTCGATGAATTGATCAAGGAATACTACGTCCCTCTGGAACATGCGCTGTACGCTCAATAACTGCATTTCACCCCCTCACAGGAGTTCACTATGCCCGTTGCGCAACTGATCAGCCCCCAAGCCCTGAATGAACGTCAGGGGCAGCCCGGCCTGGTTATTCTGGATTGCCGCTTTGCCCTTGAAGATCCGGACTACGGCCGATGCAGCTATGCCGAAGGGCATATTGCCGGCGCGCAGTTTGCCGATCTGGAACGCGACCTGAGCGGGCCAGTGATCAAGGGTGTTACTGGCCGTCATCCATTGCCCGACCCGGGTATTCTGGTTGAGCGTCTGCAGGCCTGGGGCATCAATGCCGACAGTGATGTGGTGCTGTATGACGATGGCCCGGGTGCTTTTGCGGCACGGGCCTGGTGGTTGCTGACCTGGCTGGGCAAGCGCGACGGCGTGTTTATCCTGGACGGCGGCCTAAAGGCCTGGCATGGCGCGGGCTTCCCTCTGAGCCTGGATGCGTCCCCGACCTTGCGTGGCACTTTCGTAGGCAAACCCGACAGCCATATGCTGCTGAGTGCCGAGCAATTGCAAAAGCGCCTGGCCAGGCCGGGGCTGACCCTGATCGATGCCCGTGCCCAGCCGCGTTTTCGAGGTGAGGTCGAGCCGATTGACCCGATCGCCGGGCATATTCCCGGCGCGCAATGTGCCGCCTTCAGTGAAAACCTGGATCCTACCGGGCGCTTTTTGCCTGCGGCGCAGCTCAAACAGCGCTTTGCCGAAAAACTGGCCGGCCGCTCCCCCGAAGAATTGGTGGCCTATTGCGGCTCCGGCGTGACGGCGTGCCACAACCTGTTTGCACTGGGTTTGGCGGGTTATCCGCTGGGCAAGCTTTATGCGGGCTCGTGGAGCGAGTGGATCAATGATCCGGCGCGAGGCATTGCTACTGGCGATTGAGCCAGTTGACACTAAGGGATACCGGCACTGGCCAACCGGTATGCACCGGGGCCAACACCATAGACTTTCTTGAATTGTCGGTTCAGGTGGCTCTGGTCGGCAAAGCCCAATTGCGTCGCCACCTCTAATGGCAAGCAGCCCTGTTGCAGTAAGGCCCGGGCATGGGCGATGCGCTGCTGCATCAGCCAGGTGTGCGGCGGCATGCCTGTCGCTCGTTGAAATACGCGGGCAAAGTGGAATGGCGACAAATTGACCGTTGCGGCAAGCTCTTCCAGTGAAGGGGGCTCTGCCAGCCGGGCTTGCAGTACTTCCTTGGCCCGGCTCACGGCGCGGTGTTCGACTCCGGGCTTGGCTGGCAGCGGAAGACGGGCATGGCGATTGAGCAGGGCAAGCATCATCTGGCGCCATGCGGTTTGCTGCTGCAGTGCAGTCTCCGGCCCTTCGAGCAATTGATGTAACTGGAACAACCCGCGAAACAGATCGCAGTCGTACAGCAATGTGTCATTGAAGGTCGGCAAGTGACTGGCGGGCAGTTCCAGTTCTTCCAGCAACTGCTGAATTTGCGTGTTATCCGGGTAGAAAGCACGGTAGCGCCAACCTGCATCATGGCCCTTGTGACCGTTGTGGACTTCGTCCGGGTTGATCAGCACCAGCGTGCCGGTAGCGGCCAGATGCTCGGCGCCGCGATACCGATAACGCTGGGCGCCTTCGATAATCATGCCGATTACAAAGCCATCATGCACATGAGGCACGAAGCGGTGTTCGATATAGCGTGCTGTCAGCAACTCCACACCCGTCAGGGGCGGTGTTTGCCAGAAGCGGATCGACTCACCCTGCTGGGCGTCCATTACGCAGACTCAAGCCGCAGTGCGGCCAGCCATTGCGGGATACGTCGCTCAAGGTAGTAGCCCGGCTTCGTTGGCGAGCCTTCCAGAAAGCCGACATGCCCGCCCCTGGCGTGCAACTCCAGTTGAGTGCAGGGCGATAGCTCGCTGGTTTCGGGAATGCTGTGCTTGAACACAAACGGATCGTCCGTGGACTGGATAATCAGTGTCGGCGTATCGATGGCTCCCAGAAAGTAGCGACTGGAGGCGCGCCGGTAGTAGTCATCGACATTCAGATAGCCGTTGAGGGGGGCCGTTACGCGATCATCGAACTCCCAGAAAGTGCGCATTTTGCTGAGGGCTTTGACCGAGCCCAGCTTGGTCAGGCTGGCCAGACCTTCGTGCTGGGCATCGAGCTGGAACCGTTGTTTCTTGTCTTTGACGTAGGCCAGCATCTCGCGCATGAAGTGGGCTTGGTAGACCCTGGAAAAGCCCAGGCCGATCCGGTCGGCACACTGGTCAAGGCGGAACGGCACCGACACCGCGACGGCGCCGTGCAGCCCGCTGTCGCTTCCACTTTCGCCCAGGTACTTGAGTAGCACATTGCCCCCCAACGAATAGCCAACGGCATACAGCGGGGCCAGGGGATGTGCGGCGCGTATATGGGCCACGGCCTCGGCCAGATCTTCGCTGGCCCCCGAGTGGTAGCTGCGTGCCAGCAAATTGGGCTCGCCCGAGCAGCCTCGCCAGTTCAGTGCGGCGCTGGTCCAGCCGCGTGCGGCGAGGGCGGTCTGCAGCCCCAGCACATAGTGCGAGCCCGATGACCCGGTCAGACCGTGCAGCACCAGCACAACCGGGGCGTGGGCCGAAGGCGTGCCGTGCCAGTCCAGGTCAAGAAAATCGCCATCCTTGAGCCAGATACGTTCACGTCGATGTTCAATGGCAGGCTTGGTGCGCCACAACGGCCCCCATAGGGTCTGGACATGGGGGTTGCCCAGACCCTTGGCCGGGGTAAACGGCTTGAGGGGTAAAGCATGACTGGCTGAAAAAGGCACGGTGGTTCTCATCGGGAGACAGGTACGGCGGGTTTCTAAATTGCCACATCAGGGCCCGGTACCCAAGTGTTGCGTGTGGGTGACAGGGTTATCTGATCGCGGGCAGACAACTTTGAGCCACCGTCGTTTCTGGCACCATGACGTCCGGCAGGGGCTGTTGGCCGACACTGGGCCCGACAGTCACGCTGACCCAGCCGTCAGCCGTGAAGTGACGGTTCATCGCCGTTTTTATCTGTTCACGGGTCATGGCCTGAATCTGCTGGTTTTTGTAGCCGAAGGTCAGCGGTTGGCTAAAACGGTTGATGATGGACAGTTCGCTGCGCATTTCCAGATTGCTGGCCGTGAGCTGTGGCAGAGCCCGCAGCAGGTACTGTTTAATGTCGTCCAGTTCTGCTTCGCTGGGCCCGTCTTCCAAAAACCGGGTAAACAGCGCTTTGATGTGGGCCAGGGCACTTTGGCTGTAACGCGACGGCGTGTTGAGGTTGATGATCCAGGGCGTTGAGCCCTGCGCATGGGGTATTTCCGACAGCACACCATAGGTGACGCTGTGAGCTTCTCTTAACTGTGCATTGAGGATCTGACTGAAAACATAATGCCCGGCACGAATGGCGAGCCCGTCAGGGTGCTGATTGGGCAGGGCATCTTGAGCCAGCATCAGCAGGGTATGGGTCGCTTCATGTTCGATATGCAGCGTTTTGCCGCTGGTTGACGGGGCAGGTTCTGCTTGAGTGCCAGGCAGTGCAGGGCCGACGGGCAAGGCAT
The DNA here is from genome assembly GCF_002269505.1 of Pseudomonas fragi. Classification (GTDB taxonomy): domain Bacteria; phylum Pseudomonadota; class Gammaproteobacteria; order Pseudomonadales; family Pseudomonadaceae; genus Aquipseudomonas; species Aquipseudomonas fragi_D. The sequence goes on from NZ_NQKQ01000006.1 coordinate 97,600, forward strand.
TGGCCAGTGTTCGGCTGAGAATCTGCGCCTGTTGCAGGGTCAGGTCGCCGACAATCTCGATCTTCGCGTTGGCAGCCGTGTAGGCGCGACGGTAGTAGGCCTTGAGTTGTGCATCATCAATGTGCTCAAGACTCTTGGCCGTGCCGTACTCCGGGCGGGCATGGGGTTGTCCTGGGTAAAGTTCGCTGTAAATCAGCTCTCGAGCGAGTATGTACGGGGCTTCACGATTTTTTTTGAGCTTGGTGAGCAATTCATTTTTGACCCGCCGCTGGCCTTCGACGGTGAAGCCCGGTTGGGCGAGCATTTCGGTGAACAATTGCATGGCGGCTTCACGAATGTGCGGGGCGCTTAAGCTGCGCAAAGTGAAGAAGCTTTGTTCTCTGTTGATGCCGTTACCCAGCGACACGCCTAAATGATCAAAGCCCTTGGCCAGTGCATTGGCATCTCTGAGTGCCGAGCCTTCGTTGAACAGGCTCAGTACCATCGCCGCCAGCCCCGGGGCGTCTCCATCCTGATTGCTGCCTGCGGCAAAGCTGATCTGCACATCGATTATGGGCAAGGTGTGGTTCTGGACAAACAGTACCTTGGTGTTTTGAGCCAGCTTCCATGCCTTGATTGTCGGCAAACGTGTGCCTGGCGCGGGAGGACTCAACTCCAGCAGCGATTGCAGCCGTGCTGGCGGTTCTGTTGCACGGGTTTGTCCGCTGCCGGCAACAAGGATGAGCAGTAGCAGGGTGACGTACAAGGAGCGCCCGGCGGCGAAATAATGTGGCTTATTCATGGCGAGTCTCCTTGGGCAGTACATGACTGACGGTCAGGCGGTCACGGGTCAGGAAGGTTTTAGCCGTGTACTGGATATCTTCGGGAGTGATTGCTTTGAGGATCTGCATGCGATGGTCGTCCTGCTCCGACGACAGCCCGGCGATGTCCAGTTCGCCGAAATACAGGGCCAGATTTTGCAGGTCATCACGGCTGAAAACATGACGGGCAATGATCCGCGTACGTGCGCGCTCAAGGTCGACGGTTGAAGGGGGCGTGTGTTTCAACGAGTCGATCACGGCCAGGATCCGCTCTTGAACCTCAGTTAGCGGCCTGAGTTTTTCAAGGTTGAGGATGGCGGAAATACTGAGCACTTCATCACCACGGCTAATACCGCTGTAGTGCGAGTCAACAGCAACCAGAAGCTCTTCTGTGCGCAACAATCTGCTCTTGAGTGCGGAGCTGTCACCGCCACCGAGCAACTCGCTGAGCAGTTCCAGTGCCGGGGCCGTACGCAAATCGGTTTGGGTACTTAAACTGGGCACATTGAACATCATGGTCAAACCGGGTGTTTGATGCTCGATGTACTGGATGATGGTGCGCTCACCCGCAGCCGGCAGTTCGAGCGGGGGTTTGATCGCAGGCAAGTCGCGGCGGTCAATCGGGCCGAAGTAACGTGTTGCCAGCGCCTTGACCTGCTCTGCATCGACATCTCCGACGATGATCAGCGTGGCGTTATTGGGCGCATACCAGCTTTGATACCAGTGCTTGAGCTCATCAATGTGCATGCGTTCAAGGTCGTGCATCCAGCCGATGACCGGGCTGCCTGAGGCACTGGCAGGGAATGCCATGCTGCGAGATAGCTCAAGTGCGCGTTGTTGCGGGTTGTTGTCGATGTTTTCGATGCGTTCGTTTTTGATGATTTCGCGCTCTCCCTCCCAATGAGCGGCAGGCAGAAGTGCAGTACTCATCTGGTCTGCCATCACTTCAAGTGCAACCGCCAGCGCGTGGGGGGGCACAGTCTGAAAGAAAATGGTGGCGTCACTTTGTGTGGCTGCATTGTCCGTGATGCCAAGGCTCTGAAATATATGATCGGATTCCATCGCGCAGAGTTTGCTGCTGCCTTTGAAAATCATATGTTCAAGGGCGTGGGACAACCCGGACTGGCCTGGTGGCTCATAGTTCGAGCCGACCCGGTACCAGAGCTGCGAATGGACTACGGCGGCGCGGTGGTCTTCGTGAATGATGACCTTGAGGCCGTTATCCAGGGTGAACTGCTGGGTCGTGGCTTCGCTGCTGGCCAGGGCCATCAGCGGTTGCAACATAAAGCCGAGAGCCAGCCCGGCAAGTGGGCGTTTCATGGTGGGTGTCCTGACTATTGATCGTCAGAACAGATTGGGCTTGGGAGGGGGGAGGCGGGCGGTACATAGATATGTTGCGCCATACAAATCTGTAGTCGCTGCCGCAGGCTGCGATAAGGACCGAAAGACCTTCGCTTTTGAAAAAGCGACCCCCTCGGTCTCGATCGCAGCCTGCGGCAGCGACTACATGTTCGTCAGGCTTGTGTTGCTTCGCGTTGCCACAGGGCGTAGTTCACGCCCCCCGCTTTTTGCTCGCGGTGCAGGCGCCAGTTGGCAGGTAAACCCAGTTCGGACGGACGCAACTCGCTTTCGGTGTAGACCCAGGCGTCTTCGGTCAGCCAGCCGCGCTGTTCGAGCAAATCACAGGCAGGCTTGAGCAGGTCCTTGTTGAACGGCGGGTCGAGGAAGACCACGTCAAAGGTTTCGTTCGGCGTGGCGTCCAGATAACGCAAGGCGTCAGTTTGCTGCACTTCGCCGACGGTGCAGCGCAGGATGCCCATGTTCTCGCGGATGTTGGAAATCGCATCGCGGTTGCTGTCCAGTGCCACGCCCTTGGCTGCGCCACGGGACATGGCCTCAAGGAACAGCGCGCCGCTGCCGGCGAAGACGTCCAGTACCCTGGCGCCGCCGATGTGCGGAGCCAACCAGTTGAACAGGGTTTCACGCACGCGATCGGGCGTAGGGCGCAGGCCCTCTACATGGGGGAAGTCCAGCTTGCGGCTGCGCCATTCCCCGCCAATGATGCGTAACTGTCCCGCACCCGAGTGCGATGTGTTTTTTGGCTTTGCCATTAATGCTCCGGAACCCCAAGAGGTTGCTCTGAAGGTTTGTCGGTAGGAGGTGGCAGTGGTTTTTGCGGCACGGTTGGGCCGGCGGTCACTACGACCATTTTGTCGGCGCTCAGGTGCTTGTTCATGGCGTCCTTGACCTGTTCGGTGGTCAGGTCCTGGGACTTCTGCATGAAGGTTTCCAGGTAATCCAGGGGCAAATCATAAAAGCCCATTGCGCCAAGTTGGCCGACGATGGCGGCGTTGCTGGCAGTGGACAGCGGGAAGCTGCCAGCCAGTTCACGCTTGGCATCGTCGAGTTCTTTTTGCGTCGGACCATTTTTCAGGTAGTCGGCCAAAATGTCTTGCACCAGTTTGAGCGTCCCTTCGCTCAGTTCGGCACGGGTTTGCAGGTTGATCATGAACGGGCCGCGAGCCTGCATCGGGCTGAAGCCGGAGTACACACCGTAGGTCAGGCCGCGTTTTTCACGGACTTCAGTCATCAAGCGGGTACCGAAACCGCCACCGCCAAGGATGCTGTTGCCCAGCGCCAATGCGGCATAGTCGGGGTCGTCACGGTCGATGCCCAGTTGCGACAGCAGCAGGTGGGTCTGCTTTGACGGGAACTCGATGTGGGTTTCACCCGACTTGGGCTCGCTCGGCTGCACGGTCTTGGCCACTGCCGGGCCTTTGGGCAGCGCGGCGGACACCTGGGCTGCAATGGCCTCGGCTTCAGCACGGGACAGGTCGCCAACGATCGCGATCACGGCGTTGCCTGCGGTGTAGGCCTTGTTGTGGAAGGCCTTGAGCTGGTCAATGGTGATCGAGGCGATGCTTTGAGCATTGCCATCACTGGCGTGTGCATACGGGTGGTTGCCGTACAGGCGCTTGAACAGTTCGTCGCTGGCCAGTTTGCCGGGGTTCTGTTTCTGGAACTCGAAGCTGGCCAGCAACTGGTTTTTGATCCGTGCCAGCGAGTCGGCCGGGAAGGTCGGCTTGCCTACCACCTCGGCAAACAGGTTGAGCGCCGGTGTGCGTTTATCCACATCGCTCAGGCTGCGCAGCGAGGCCACGGCCATGTCGCGATAAGCGCCATTGCCGAAGTCCGCGCCCAGGCCTTCAAAGCCCTGGGCGATGGCACCTACATCCTTACCCGCGACACCTTCGTTGAGCATGGCGTTGGTCAGCAGGGCCAGGCCGGGGGTGTTTTCGTCCTGGCTGCTGCCGGCGGCGAAGGTCAGGCGCAAGTCGAACATCGGCAGTTGTCGGGCTTCGACGAACAGTACTTTCGAGCCTTCGGCGGTTTTCCAGGTTTGCACGTTCAATGCACGGTGGCTTGGAGCCTTGCCGTCCAGTTCGGCCAGGGACTGGAGCTTGTGCTCGCTCTTGGCCTGGTCCAGCGCCTGGCTGGCAACAGATTGCTCAGGGTTGGTTAAAAAGTAGCCGAGTGCACCGACCAGGATGGCGGCGCTCAGACCGAGCAGGGCGAAGCGGGGGGCTTTACGCTCACTCATGGGTTTTCTCCTCGGGCAGTACGTGCGCAACGCTCAGACGGTCGCGAGTGAAATAGGTGCGGGCGGCTTGCTGGATATCGGCCGGGGTGACCTTTTGCAGATCAGCCAGCTCCGAGTCCATCAGTTTCCAGGACAGGCCGACGGTTTCCAGTTGGCCGATCGAAGTGGCCTGACTGGTGATCGAGTCGCGCTCGTAAACCAGGCCGGCGATCACTTGGGCGCGCACGCGTTCCAGCTCCTCAGGGGTAGGCGGGGTCTTTTTCAAATCGTCGAGCAAGCGCCACAAGCCGGCATCGGCCTGGGCCATGGTGATTTTCTTCTGGCTGTTGGGCATAGCCGAAAGCATGAACAGGCTGTCGCCACGGGTGAACGCGTTGTAGCTGGACGATGCGCCGGAGACCAGTTCTTCACCACGTTCCAGTTGCGTTGGCATGCGTGCGCTGTAACCGCCATCCAGCAGCGCGGAAATCAGGCGCAGGGCATTGGCGGTGACAGGGTCTTTGGCCGTGGCAATGCTTGGCACGTTGAAGCCCAGCATCAGGCTCGGCAGTTGGGTTTGCACATGGATCTTGAGCAGACGCTCGCCAGGGGCAGGCAGTTCCAGCGGGATTTTGGCGACAGGGATATCGCGCTTGGCAACCGGGCCAAAATAGCGCTGGGCCAAGGCTTTGACTTCGTCCGGGGTGACATCACCCACCACCACCAAAGTGGCGTTGTTGGGGGCGTACCACTCTTCGTACCATGCGCGCAGTTCGCCAACGCTCATGCGCTCCAGGTCCACCATCCAGCCGATAGTCGGGGTGTGGTAGCCACTGGAGGGGAAGGCCATTGCGCTGAACAGCTCATAGGCTTTGCTCATGGGCTGGTCGTCGGTACGCAGGCGGCGCTCTTCCTTGATGACTTCGATCTCGCGCTTGAACTCTTCAGGCGGCAAGCGAAGGCTGGCCATGCGATCGGCCTCAAGTTCAAAAGCCACGCCCAGACGGTCGCGGGCCAGTACCTGATAATAGGCGGTGTAGTCGTCGCTGGTGAAGGCGTTTTCCTGGGCGCCAAGGTCGCGCAGGATCAACGAGGCTTCGCCGGGGCCAACCTTGTTGCTGCCCTTGAACATCATATGCTCAAGGGCGTGGGACAGGCCGGTCTTGCCGGGTGTTTCGTAGCTGGAACCTACTTTGTACCAGACCTGGGAGACCACCACGGGGGCGCGATGATCTTCGCGCACAATGACTTTCAGGCCATTGTCCAGGCGGAACTCGTGGGTAGGCTGCGGTTCGGCCGCCAGGGCCGAAAGCGGAAGTAAAACTGTGCTGAGCAACAGGCCAGCAGCGCGGCGGGCTAGATTCATTGATTTTTTAACCTGTTGGGCTACCTGCTCGGCCTTAGCGTCTGCAGGTGAGGAGGTGCTAGGATACTGATCCGTTTTACTGGCGGCCACGCCTATCAGGCCTTTGACGATCAGACGACGTTTGATCTGGCAGTATAGAAGCCCGCTTGGAAGTGTGGATGTATACCGGTAAATTTCGCATTTTTGCCGACTTTCCCGTGACAGACCCGAGTTAAGACGAAGTTTACGAGGTGTGTTTTACCCTCTGAACACAGTTGCGTGCGAACAAGCTGAAAAAATTACAGTCTGTTTCACACCGAATATTATTTGCCGGGGCGCCACAGTGGCGCGCCGCTACGATGAGATAGCCGTCCTCCATGTTTGGTTCCAACGACGACAAGAAGAACCCAGCTGCGGCTGGCGAGAAAAAAGGCCTGTTCGGATGGCTGCGCAGAAAGCCGCAGGAAACCGTCGTGGAACAGCCCGCGCCTGCGCCCGAAGTCGCCCCCGAGCCGCTGATTGAGGCCACCCCGGTGGTCGTCGAGGCTGTGCCTGAAGTGGTTGTAGTGAGCGTCGAGCCCGTTGTTGAGCCGGCCCCTGAACCGCATATTGCCGCCGAGCCTGCCCCCTGGCCGCCGTTGCCCGTTGCCGAAGAGCCGGTAGCGCTGGTCGAGGATGTGCAAGCACCGCATATCGTGCCGCCGATCCCTGAGCCTGAGCCTGAGCCCGTGGTTGCAGTGCCGGAAACGATCGAAACTGTTGTTGAGCCAGAGCCAGAGCCAGAGCCAGAGCCAGAGCCAGAGCCAGTTGCCGTCGTCGCACCTGTGGTCGTACCCGCCCCTGAGCCTGTGGTGGCTGCGCCTGCCCCGGTGGTCGAGGCCCCGGCTCCCGCCCCGGTTGCGGCTCCCGAGGCTAAAACCGGCTTTTTCGCCCGTCTCAAGCAAGGCCTGTCCAAGACCAGTGCCAGCATCGGCGAAGGTATGGCCAGCCTGTTCCTGGGCAAAAAAGCCATTGATGACGATCTGCTCGAAGAGATCGAAACCCGTCTGCTGACTGCGGACGTAGGTGTTGAAGCGACCTCGGTGATCATCAAGAACCTGACGCAGAAAGTCGCCCGCAAGCAACTGACCGATGCCGACGCACTGTACAAGTCGCTGCAGGAAGAGCTGGCGGCCATGCTCAAGCCGGTTGAACAGCCGCTGAAAATCGAGTCGAAAAACAAGCCATTCGTGATTTTGGTGGTGGGCGTCAACGGTGCGGGTAAAACCACCACCATTGGCAAGCTCGCGAAAAAACTGCAGCTTGAAGGCAAGAAAGTCATGCTGGCGGCCGGTGATACCTTCCGCGCCGCTGCCGTTGAGCAGTTGCAGGTGTGGGGCGAACGCAACCATATCCCGGTGATTGCCCAGCACACGGGTGCAGATTCTGCGTCGGTGATTTTTGATGCCGTGCAAGCTGCCAAGGCCCGAGGTATCGATGTTCTGATCGCGGATACCGCCGGTCGCCTGCACACCAAAGACAACCTGATGGAAGAGCTCAAGAAAGTTCGCCGGGTCATGGGCAAACTCGACGAAGACGCTCCTCACGAAGTGCTGCTGGTGCTGGATGCCGGTACCGGGCAGAACGCCATCAGCCAGACCAAGCAATTTGATCAGACCGTTGCCCTCACAGGCCTGGCGCTGACCAAGCTGGATGGTACGGCCAAAGGCGGAGTGATTTTCGCCCTGGCCAAGCAATTCAACATCCCGATCCGCTATATCGGTGTGGGTGAAGGCATCGATGATTTGCGTGATTTTGAGTCCGAACCCTTTGTCCAGGCTCTGTTTGCGGAGCGGGAGCGTCCATGATTCGTTTCGAGCAGGTCGGTAAGCGCTATCCAAATGGACACGTGGGCCTGCACGAGCTGAGCTTTCGGGTCCGTCGAGGCGAATTCCTCTTTGTGACCGGCCACTCCGGCGCAGGCAAAAGCACGCTGTTGCGCCTGTTGCTGGCGATGGAACGCCCGACCAGCGGCAAATTGCTGTTGGCAGGGCAGGACCTGGGCCAGATCAGCAACGCGCAGATCCCTTTTTTGCGTCGTCAGATCGGTGTGGTTTTCCAGAATCACCAGTTGCTGTTTGATCGCACGGTGTTCAACAACGTCGCCTTGCCGTTGCAAATCCTCGGGCTGTCCAAGGCTGAAGTCGCCAAGCGTGTCGATTCGGCGCTGGAGCGCGTAGCGCTGTCGGACAAGACCGATCTGTACCCGGGTGACTTGTCCACAGGTCAGCAACAGCGCGTCGGCATTGCCCGCGCTATCGTGCATCGCCCGGCATTGCTGCTGGCCGATGAACCCACCGGTAACCTCGACCCGCGTCTGGCGGCGGAAATCATGGGCGTATTTGAAGACATCAACCGTTTGGGCACCAGCGTACTGATTGCCAGCCATGACCTGGCACTGATCGCACGTATGCGCCATCGCATGCTGACCTTGCAGCGCGGGCGCCTGATCGGTGACGGGGAGGCCGCGCAATGAGTGCCACCCGCAGCCCCAAAGTGTCCGAACGCGTAGCGCCCAAGGCTGCCGACCCGCAGCCACCGAAGAAAAAACACGATGATGACGATGGCCCGACCTTTGCCATGTTGTTTCACGCCTGGGTTGAGGCCCACCGTGCGAGTTTGCTCGACAGCCTCAAGCGCCTTGGCAAACAGCCGATTGGCAGTTTTTTCACCTGCCTGGTGATGGCGGTTGCCTTGAGCCTGCCTATGGGCCTGTCGTTGTTGCTTAACAACGTCGAGCGCCTGGGAGGTTCCTGGCAGCGTGCGGCACAGATTTCGCTGTATCTGCAGATGGATGCCAGCAGCGAGCAGGGTGAAAATCTCAGCGATCAGATAAAAGGTATGGCAGGGGTCGCTGACGCTGAATTTATCAGCCGTGAAAAAGCCCTTGAAGAGTTCCAGCAGCAGTCAGGGCTGGGCGAAGCGCTTAAAGAGCTACCCGACAACCCGTTGCCTGGCGTGGTGCTGGTCACCCCGGCCGAGGTCGATAAAGCCACCCTGGAGGCCCTTCGCGAGCGCCTTGCGCAGTTGCCAAAAGTGCAACAGGCGCAACTTGATCTAGTCTGGGTCGAGCGCTTGGCGGCCATCCTGAAATTGGGTGACCGTTTTGTGTTTGGCTTGACTGTGTTGCTGGTATCGGCTTTGCTGTTGGTTATCGGTAATACGATTCGTTTGCATATCGAAAACCGTCGTATCGAAATCGAAGTCATCAAGCTGGTCGGTGGTACTGACAGCTATGTGCGCAGGCCCTTTCTTTATATGGGTGCGCTTTATGGTTTTGGTGCGGGAGTATTGTCCTGGGGCGTGTTGGCGTTCGGCCTGAACTGGCTCAACGACGCAGTGGTGGGATTGGCTGGCTTGTACGGCAGCAATTTTGCCCTGGCGGGTGTGCCGGTAGCCGATGGTCTGTCTCTCTTGCTTGGCGCGGTGCTGTTAGGGTATATCGGTGCATGGATTGCAGTAGCGCGTCACTTACGTGAGCTTTCGCCCAAGTAGTGTCTTTACACCTGTTGACCTTTTCAGCTTTTTTTGGGAACTTTTTTCCAGGTTTCCGGTCAACTTTCGCAGTGCTGAACTGCACGAGTTATGTGAGACGGAGGTTTTTTCGTATGACCACTTCTTTGCAACCTGCGTATGCGTTGGTCCCTGGTGCGAACCTAGAGGCCTATGTCAATACGGTGAACAGCATCCCATTGCTGACACCGGAGCAGGAGCGTGAACTGGCCGAGAGTCTCTACTATGAGCAGGATTTGGGGGCGGCTCGGCAGATGGTGCTCGCCCACCTGCGTTTTGTTGTACACATTGCCCGTAGTTATTCGGGTTATGGCCTGGCTCAGGCTGACCTGATCCAGGAAGGCAACGTCGGCCTGATGAAGGCGGTCAAACGCTTCAACCCTGAAATGGGTGTACGTCTGGTGTCTTTCGCGGTGCACTGGATCAAGGCAGAGATCCACGAGTTCATCCTGCGTAACTGGCGGATCGTGAAAGTTGCGACCACCAAGGCTCAGCGCAAACTGTTCTTCAACCTGCGCAGCCAGAAAAAACGTCTGGCCTGGCTGAACAACGACGAAGTTCATCGTGTGGCTGAAAGCCTCGGTGTAGAGCCTCGCGAAGTGCGCGAGATGGAAAGCCGCCTGACCGGTCATGACATGGCGTTCGACCCGGCAGCCGAAGCTGACGACGACAGTGCGTTCCAGTCGCCAGCCAACTACCTGGAAGACCACCGGTACGACCCGGCGCGCCAACTGGAAGATGCTGACTGGACCGATAACTCCACCAGCAACCTGCACGAAGCGCTGGAAGTGCTGGACGACCGCAGCCGTGACATTCTGTATCAGCGCTGGTTGGCTGAAGAAAAAGCCACGCTGCACGACTTGGCACAGAAGTACAACGTGTCTGCAGAGCGGATTCGTCAGCTAGAAAAAAGCGCGATGAACAAGCTCAAACTGTCGATTGCCGCTTAATCCGGCCCGACAAACAAACGCCCCGATCTGATCGGGGCGTTTTTGTTTGTGCTGTTCGAGCGCCCCTGGCCAGCCTGCACTGTGCAGGGTTAGCGGGACGGTTGTGCTTTAAGCTGCTCAGGGTCCACGCCATTTGCCCTGAGCAGGGCATCGACCAGCGAGCGGGACATCTCCACCGAATGCACCAGTGACCACACAAGCCCACGTTCTATGCCGCTGGCATATGCAGTGATTTCATCCGAGACCTCTTCTGCACTTTTGAGCATCAGCGACACATGGCACAGCGCCTCGATTGCCCGGATATCAGGTAGCACGGCAAAAGCTGAGCTCTTGCCTGCCCTTTGTGCACAGGTGGGCTTGAGGTTGTCCAGGCAAACAGGCGGTGCCTGAAGCAGGGTATCGAGAATACGCCGGGTGGCCTCATCATGCTGATGATCATCACGGGGGGTGTGACGGGCTTTGGGATCATCGGGCGTCGTCTTTTTCATGTCTCTTCCACGGGGATCATCGGCGACTGGTGAAGATAGCCCTGTGACTTTAAGGGTCGCAAGCAGCGCTTATGAGTCTCGTGTTTTCTCGGAAACGTCTGCCTTTTGGCGGCGTAAAAGTCTGACATGGGCGCCTGGGGATCGAATTCGCTACACTGGCGAACTTTTACGCTGTGCGTTGGCGCCCATGACCGTTCTGAAATATCTCCAGGCTTACCCCCAGACCTTGCAAGAGCAGGTGCGCCAATTGATTGAGCGCGACCAGTTGGGCAATTACCTGAACGAACGTTATCCACAGCGTCACGCGGTGCAGAGTGACAAGGCCCTGTATGCCTACGCGCAGGAACTCAAACAGGAGTACCTGCGTAATGCACCGTCCTTTGACAAGGTGCTGTTTGATAACCGGCTAGACCTGACCCACCGCGCGCTGGGTTTGCACACGGCTATTTCGCGGGTCCAGGGTGGCAAGCTCAAGGCCAAGAAAGAGTTGCGCGTAGCGTCGTTGTTCAAGGACGCGGCGCCCGAGTTTCTGAAGATGATCGTGGTCCACGAGCTGGCTCATTTGAAAGAGTCAGACCACAACAAGGCGTTTTACAAATTGTGCGAGCACATGTTGCCGGGTTATCACCAGCTGGAGTTTGATCTGCGCGTTTACCTGACGTGGCGTGACTTGTAGTCGCTGTCGAGGTACGAGGCTGCGATGGGGTGCGCAGAGCCTCCCATATTTTGGAATAACAATCGAAGGTCCTGCGGCCCTTATCGCAGCCTGCGGCAGCGACTACAGGTTTCTCGTGGCACCTGAGTGGAGTTTTGTATGGAAGTCAGTAAAACCAAAAGCAGTTTTTATCGGCGCCTGTATGTGGCTTGGTTGATCGACAGCCAGACCGCCAGCAGCGTACCGGCACTCACCGAGGTGACCGGCATGCCGCGCCGTACCGCGCAGGACACCATTGCGGCCCTGGCGGATCTGGACATCATCTGCGAGTTTGAACAGCAGGACGGCGCCCGTAACCATGCCGGACGCTATTTGATCCGCAGCTGGGGTCCGGTGGATAAAGCCTGGGTCGGCGGGCATCTGGTGCAGATCAAACAGGTGCTGGGTTACCCCTGAGAAATCAGGCGCATGCCGATGTGCGGTATGTTGTCTTCAAGGTAGACCTCGCCCTGGGTGCTGAACCCGTGTTGCTCATAGAAGGGCTGCAGGTGTGCCTGGGCAGACAGGAACACGGGTTGTCCCGGCCAGTAGTCTTCGATGTTTTCCAGGGCCTGTTCAAGCAGGGCATGCCCGAGCTTTTGCCCGCGCCCCTCGACGGCAACGATTACGCGACCAATGACTACGTCACCGCCCTGGGACTCGGGGTCGAGGATGCGGGCATAAGCCACTAGCTGGTCGTCTTGCCAGCCCATCACATGCAGCGTATCGCCCGTCAGGTCTTGCCCGTCGACGTCCTGATAGGCGCATTTCTGCTCGGCGACAAATACTTTGGAGCGTAATTCGAGAATGGCGTAGAGCTGTTCTTTGCCCAGGTCGTTGTGGTGTTTGCAGAGCCAGTCGGTGGTCACGTTCTTGTCCTTGTTGGCGAGTTCATGCCCCCGATAGTAGGCGCGATGCCGACTGGCGCCAAGGCCTAAGGTGTCTTGACCAAATGTGCGGCCAGGGTGCGCAGCGGCCCGAGCTGGCGGCAAATCAGTGCCAGTTGGGTTTGTACCAGCCTCTGGTTTTCATCGATTTCGTCCGGCATTTGTTCAAGCTCGCCGGCCAGGGCCTCTTCCTCGTCACTTTGCACTGCAACGGCCTGCTTGGTGGCCAGGCCCTGGGCAATCTGCTCGATGCTCTCGGCAATCTTGCTCCCGGCACCTTCAATCAACTGTTCGCGCACTTCGGCGGGCAGTTGGGTGTCGCGGTGAGCGCCCAGACCAGACAAGTAGCTGAGCAAGGTGTGGGACATGACCAGGAAACGGAAGCCCATATCGGCATCCTTACGGAAGTGCCCGGGCTCCATCAGCATATTGGCCAGGGTGGTCGACAGCGCGGCATCAGCGTTGTGGGCGTTACGCCGTGCCAGTCGGTAGGCCAGGCTGTCGCTTTTACCCTGCGCGTATTGCTGCATGATCTGGCGCAGATACTGGCTGTTGCAGCTCAGGGTATTGGCCAGTACCTGATTGAGGCGACGGCCCTGCCAGTCCGGCAGGAACAGGAATACTGCCGCCGCCGCGATCACGCTACCCACCAGAGTGTCGAACAGGCGCGGCAGGAACAGCCCATAGCCGTCGCCCACCTGGTTGAAGCAAAACAGAATCATCAGCGTGATGGCCGCCGTGCTCAGGGTGTAGCGCGTGGTGCGGTTGATAAAGAACACCACCCCGGCCACCACGGCAAACATCGACTGCACCAGCGGGTTGGGAAATAGATCGAACAGGGCCCAGCCCACGGCCAGACCGATGGCGGTACCGATAATCCGCTGGCTGAACTTGCGCCGCGTGGCGCCGTAGCTTGGCTGGCACACGAACAGCGTGGTGAGGATGATCCAGTAGCCCTGGCTTGGGTGAATCCAGTGCACCATCGCGAAACCGATGCTCAGTGCCAGAGGCAGGCGCAAGGCGTGGCGGAAGATCAGCGAGGTGGGTGTCAGATGCTGGCGCAGGCGTGACCAGACATCCTTGAGGTTACGCGGCGAACGGTCCAGCAGGCTGCTGTCGGTGGCATCGGCCAGGGTGTCGGGGTTGCTTGCATCGCTCAGCAGGCGATCGAGGGTACCGAGGTTGGCGGCCAGTGCGCGCAGTGAACGCAACAGCCCGCGCCAGGCCGGGTTGCTCTGGATGCGCAAGTGTTCGAGGGAGGCGTGCAGGTCGCCCAGGGCCTCGGCAAAACTGTCGTCATAGACGAATGGCTGGCGCAGCTTGATCGACTCCGACAGGCGCTGACAGGCCACACCCTGCTGGCGCAGCAGGCGTTGGCAGCGGAACATCACGTCACTGTGGAAGAAGGCGTCGGCCAGGGCGTTGTACGGGTAGTGCGAAGAACTGGCACGCTCGTGGATATCTTGTGCGAGGAAATACAGCTTGAGGTAGCGACTGAGTTTGGAGCCTGGCCGGGTGTTGCCGACCCGATGCAGGATGATTTCCTTGGCGGTGTTCAGTGCCGCCACCACCCGGCCGTTTTGCCGGGCCAGTTCCAACCGGCCCGCTTCCACGTCCAGCTTGCGGATCGGCTCGAACAGCGCCGACTTGATCTTCAGGTACAGCCCCAACTCCCAGAACAGCCGCGCCAGGCTCTGTTGCACCGGCTGATTGGAGAACAGCGCCTGCCACAGCACCGACAGTATCCCGTACCAGGCCGCACCGGCCACCAGCAGCAAGGGTTCATGCCAGAAATTGGTGACTTCACCGCCGCGCTGGTCCACGCCGATCATGGTGTATACAGCCAGGATCAGTGTGGCCGAGGCAATTGCCCCGTAGCGTTCGCCCAATGCCCCGAGCATGGTCAGGCCAAAGCTGGCCAGGGCAAGCGCGCAGACCATCAGCCAGGGGTAGGGGAAAAGCAGCTCGACACTCAGGGCCGAGGCGGTGAAACACACCAGTGTCACCAGCAGGGCATTGAGGCGGCCTTGCCAGCTGTCATCGGTTTCAGACAGGGCGCTGGCGATAATCCCCAGAAACAGCGGGATCAGCAGCGACATCTCATCCTGATACCAGCAAAAAGCCATGCTGCCGGTCAGGGCGACAAATACCCGTACGCTGTAACTGAACTTGTCCAGTGCCCACAGGCGACGCAAGGAATGCTGAAAGCTTTTCGATGACATGAAGTGGCGGTGCCTGGCTCGTGATTCGCTAACTTGAGCCAGATAAGACGACAGCGCAATGGGGCTGTCACATCGAACCAAAAATATTTTTAATGCAGGGGGCGGGTCAGACGAACTGCGCCGCCGCATACCCCGATGCCCACGCCCACTGGAAGTTGAAACCGCCCAGATGGCCGCTGACATCCAACACTTCGCCGACAAAATACAGACCGGGGCTTTTCAGCGATTCCATGGTCTTGGACGATACTTCACGGGTATCGACCCCGCCCAGAGTCACTTCCGCGGTGCGATAGCCTTCGGTGCCCGCAGGGACCACCTTCCAGCTCGCCAGTTTGTCAGCCACCAGCGCCAGCTCAGCCGGGGTGTACTGCTTCATTGGCTTGGACTCGAACCAGTGCTCGGCCAGCAGGTTGGCCATTTTCTTGGTGAAGATTTCACCCAGCAGGGTTTTCAACTCGCTGTTGGGGCGTTCCGCCTGCTGGGTTTGCAGCCAGCTCAGGGCGTCGAGGTCGGGCAGCAGGTTGATTTCAACGGTGTCGCCCGGGTTCCAGAACGAGGAAATCTGCAAAATCGCCGGCCCGCTCAAACCCCGATGGGTGAACAGGATATTTTCGCGAAAGCTTTGATCGTTGCAGCTCACCAGGCAATCCACTGAGGTGCCCGAGAGTTCGGTGCAGATTTCTTTAAGCTGATCGGTGATGGTGAACGGCACCAGGCCTGCGCGTGTTGGCAGCAGGGTGTGGCCGAACTGTTTGGCGATTTGATAACCGAAACCTGTCGCGCCCAATGTCGGGATCGACAGCCCGCCGGTGGCGACCACCAGAGACTGGCAGTCAACCGGCCCCAGCGTGGTGTTGAGGCTGTAGCCGTTGTCGGTTTTTTCGATCTGCTCGACCGAAGTGTCCAGGTGCAGGCTGACGCCCGCTTTCTGGCATTCATCGAGGAGCATTTCGAGGATGTCGCTGGATTTGTTATCGCAGAACAGCTGGCCGAGTTTCTTCTCGTGGTAAGGCACGCCGTGCTTGCTCACCAGTTCGATGAAGTCCCACTGGGTGTAGCGGGCCAGGGCCGACTTGCAGAAGTGCGGGTTCTGCGACAGGAAATTATTGGGCTCGGTGTACATGTTGGTGAAGTTGCAGCGGCCACCGCCCGACATCAGGATCTTTTTGCCCGCCTTGTTGGCGTGGTCGATGAGCATGACCTTTCGCCCGCGGCCGGCAGCGGTCAGCGCGCACATCAAACCTGCGGCGCCAGCGCCAATAATCACAACGTCGGTAGAGCGCAAAGCGGTGTCCTCGTTAAAAGCAGCCCTCACCCCAGCCCTCTCCCGGAGGGAGAGGGAGCTTGATCGAGGTGATTTCGAATTCTGTGTAAATCTTCCCCCTCTCCCTCCGGGAGAGGGTTGGGGTGAGGGGGCTCTTGAAGCGTCTTACAAAACCCGCACGCGCAGTACGCGGCCTTTGATTTTGCCTTCGCTCAGGCGCTGGGCCGCTTGCTTGGCGATGGTGCGGTCAACCGCCACGTAGGCCTGGAAGTCAAAGATCGCGATCTTGCCAACCTGGGCACCCGGGATACCCGCGTCGCCGGTCAGGGCGCCGAGGATGTCACCCGGGCGAACCTTGTCTTTACGACCGGCACCGATCACCAGCGTACTCATGGCCGGCAGCAACGGAGCGCCGCCCTGAGAGGTCAGGGTGTCCAGGGTTTCCCAGTTCAGCGGCGCTTTCTGCAACTGCTCGATGGCCTGGGCGCGGTGCGCTTCGGACGGGGCAACCAGGCTGATGGCCACGCCTTTTTCACCGGCGCGACCGGTACGGCCAACACGGTGAATGTGGATTTCCGAATCGCGGGCCAGCTCAACGTTGAGCACCATGTCCAACGCGTCGATGTCCAGACCACGGGCGGCTACGTCGGTGGCAACCAGTACTGAAGTCGAGCGGTTGGCAAACATGGCCAGTACCTGGTCACGGTCGCGCTGCTCCAGGTCGCCATGCAGGCCGACGGCCGAGATGCCCTTGGAGGTCAGGTGATCAACGGTTTCCTGCACCTGCTGCTTGGTGAAGCAGAACGCTACGCAGGACTGCGGGCGGAAGTGGCCCAGCACCTTGGTCACGGCGCTCATGCGTTCTTCAGGCGAGATTTCGTAGAAGCGCTGCTCGATCTGGCTGTCAGTGTGCAGCGCCTCGGCTTTTACCTGCTGAGGGTTGCGCATGAACTTGGACGACAGCTGCTTGATACCGGCCGGGTAGGTGGCCGAGAACAGCAGGGTCTGGCGACGCTCCGGGGTTTTGACAATGATGTCTTCGATGGCGTCATAGAAGCCCATGTCCAGCATGCGGTCAGCTTCGTCCAGTACGAGGGTGTTCAGACCGTCCAGTACCAGTGAGCCCTTGCGCAAGTGCTGCTGGATACGCCCCGGAGTGCCGACGATGATGTGCGCGCCGTGCTCCAGCGAGCCGATCTGCGGGCCGAACGACACGCCGCCGCACAGGGTCAGCACTTTGATGTTGTCTTCGGCGCGGGCCAGACGGCGGATTTCCTTGGCAACCTGGTCAGCCAGTTCGCGGGTCGGGCAGATCACAAGGGCCTGGCAGCCGAAGAAGCGCGGGTTGATCGGGTTCAGCAGGCCGATGCCGAAGGCGGCAGTTTTGCCACTGCCGGTCTTGGCCTGGGCGATCAGGTCCATGCCTTTGAGGATCACCGGCAAGCTCTGCGCCTGAATCGGCGTCATCTGGGCATAACCGAGGGAGTCGAGGTTAGCCAGCATGGCGGCGGACAGAGGCAGAGTATTAAAAGCGGTGGCAATGGTGGTCACGGGACTGGCCTGCAAAACAAAATGTCGCGCAGTGTACCAGTCCCATGCCCTTTGCCTGAACATTCTGGACGAGATGTCATCCAGTTCTGCTTAAAAAGCAGCTTAATGTTCCAGCTCATGCTCCGAGTTGGCCTTGGGTTTTCGCCCGTCCTGCGGTGACAATTGCAGGAAAATCGCCGCTGCCAGCATCGCCATGATCCCCACCGTCAGGAAGGTCAGCTGGAACGCGCCCAGTACCGTGTCCACCCCATCGCTGCCGCCATCCCCGGTAAAGCCGCCGAGCAATGCCCCGGCACAAGCCACGCCCAGGCTCAGGGACAGTTGCGCCACTACCGACAGCAAACTGTTGCCGCTGCTGGCGCTGGCGTCATCGAGGTCGATCAGGGTCACGGTGTTCATGGCGGTGAACTGCAACGAGTTGATCGCCCCCAGTACGGCCAGCATTGATAGCAACAGCGGATAAGGCGTGTGTTCTGTCACCAGGCCCATGCTGGCCAGCATCAGGCCCAGGGCAAAGGTGTTGGCCGTCAGCACCGTGCGATACCCCACGCGCTCGATCAGCGGCCTTGCCACCCATTTGGCCAGCATCGCAGCCGCGGCCAGTGGCAGCATGCTCATCCCGGCCTGCGACGGGGAATAGCCCAGCGCGACTTGCAACAGCAGCGGCACCAGAAACGGCAGGGCGCCGCTGCCCAGGCGGGCGAACAGGTTACCGAGGATGCCCACTGCGAAGGTCTTGGTTTTAAACAGCACCGGGGAGAACAGCGGGTTGCTGATATTGCCCGCGCGTAACCAGTACGCGGCCAGACAGGCCATGCCCGCAAACAGCAGCAACATCACGCGCAGATGCGGCATATGCAGCTCGCCCAGGCCTTCCATGGCAATGGTGATAAACACCATCGCCGCGCCAAACAGCACAAAGCCCAACCCGTCGAAACGGGTACGTTCGCTGCCGCGCAAATCCGGAATGAAGTGCCAGACCGCCCAGCAGCCGAGAATGCCCACGGGCAGGTTGATCAGGAAGATCCAGTGCCAGCTCAGGTACTGCACCATCCAGCCGCCCATCGTGGGGCCGATCAGCGGGCCGAGCAGGCCGGGGATGGTGATAAAGCCCATGATCCGCACCAGTTCCGAGCGCGGATAGGCCTTGAGCACCACCAGCCGGCCGATGGGCAGCATCAGGGCGCCGCCCAGGCCCTGGACGATCCGTGCGCCAATCAGCTCGTTGAGGGTGCCGGACAGGGCACAGAGCAACGAGCCAAAGCTGAACAACAGAATGGCGCTGAAGAAGATTTTTTTGGTGCCGAAGCGGTCGGCGATCCACCCCGAGGCCGGAATCAGCAAGGCGACGGTGAGCATGTAGGCGACGATCACACCCTGCATGCGCAGCGGGTTTTCTTTCAGGTCGCTGGCCATGTCGGGCAGGGCGGTGTTGAGGATCGTGCCGTCGAGTGACTGCATGAAAAACGCAATGGCCACCACCCACGGCAACCAGCGCAGGGTTTCAGGGCTTAGAACCGGGCGTACGGGCATAGGACCTCTTTTTATGATGAGCATTCTTTGTAGTCGCTGCCGAAGGCTGCGAAGGGTTGCTGAGCAACCCGTCTTATTAAATGCCCTGCAAATCTTTCGCAGCCTGCGGCAGCGACTACAGATTTTATTACAACGTCAAAGTCAGCTTTTTGATCAGCGCCCCCGGCAGCAGGTTCGACGCCGTCTGGCGCTGGTCGTAGGTGCTGGCCGACAGCAGCAGTTCACGCTCGGCCGTCAGCGCTTCCAGCTGCGAACCCAGCAGACTATAGACGCTGTCATCAAACCGCATGGTGTTGACCGGGGCCTTTATCTCGCCGTTCTCGACCCAGAAGGTGGCAAAGCGGGTCATGCCGGTCAGACGCGCGGCCGGCTGGTCCGAGTAGTTCAGGTACCACAGGTTGCTGATATACAGCCCGGTGCCCAGCTGTTTGAGGATATCGGCCTGCGCCAGCGTCCCCGCTGCCATTGCCAGTGCACTCGGTGCTTCGTGTTCCGGCGCGCCATTGACCTCCAGGCCATACTCGGCGGCACTGCGCGAACTCACCAGTTGCTGCTCGGCCTTGCCGTGCTTGACCAGTGACAAGTCCTGGCGCGGGTACCCTTCGCCGGAGAACGCCGGGCTCAGGGACTGGCTGACCTGCTCATCAAACGACACCAGCGGGCTCAGTTGCGTATCGCCCGCGTAGAGCTTTTGCAGCGGGCTGGATTTACTGGCTAGGGCCTGGGCCGAAAAGCCGCCCCAGCACAACATACTCATCACTTCCTCCAGCGCGGCCGGGGCCAGGTAGGCGCGGTATTCACCGGGCTCCAGGGCGTGCAGCGGGCGATCGAGGAAGCTCAGTTGCTCGCGGGCCAGTTGCATGCGTCGGGCGAAACGCTCGCTGTCCCAGTCGGCACCGGCGTAGCTGGCTTTGACGGCCTGCCCGTTACTGTGGAACAGGCTCCAGTCGAAGTTGAAACTATTGGCCTGATGCCAGCCAAAAGCGCCTTCGGAACTGGCGTAGCCGTAGCTGATCGGGCCGCTGGCATAAAAGCCCACCAGATCGACACCTTTGGACGCACTGCGGATTTCTTCCAGAACCCGGGCCGTGTCCGGCAGCGGCTGGCTCTGCTCGGCATGGCTGTGCCACGGCTGCGGGTTAAGCAGTAAATACGGGTCGACGGGCAGCAACGGCAAGGTGTCGCGCAGTTGCTGCAGCGCATCGGCCAGGCGTTGTTTGTCGACGTTCGACTCGCCGGCCAGGGTGAGGCTCACATCGGCATGGCGGCCGTCGCGGATCAACTTCAGGCTCAGACTGGCCTGCTGCACCTGCCCGGCCTGACGCACCTTGCCCTTGTTGAAGCGGATAAATTCCGATGCTTCGCCGTCATAGCCCAGGGTGAATTGCTCTGGCGGGCGGATCGCTTTGCCCAGCCACTCGACCAACGCCTTGAACTGCCCGGCCTGACTCAATGGGGTACTCATCAGGCATCGCCTCCAAACACATCAATTTGACTGAACACACAGGCCGGGGACGCATGGCCCACGCGGATGACCTGGTTGGGTTCGCCCTTGCCGCAGTTCGGCGTGCCCAGCACCTTGAAGGTGCTGGCGTCGCCCACGGCGCTGAGGTTGCGCCAGAACTGGTCGGAAATGCCCCGGTAGTTGGGGTTCTTGACCACGCCCTTGAGCTCACCGTCCTCGATCAACTGGCCCCACTCGCAACCGAACTGAAACTTGTTGCGCGCATCGTCAATCGACCATGAACGGTTGGTGGCCATCAGAATGCCGCTTTCGATACCGCCAATTATTTGCTCCAGCGACTGATCGCCCGGCTCGATATTGAGGTTGGCCATGCGGTCGATCGGCGGCCGGTTCCAGCCGCAGGCGCGGCTGTTGGCCACGCCTTCGAGGCCCGAACGGAATTGCGACAGCGCGCCACCCAGCGGGCGCAGCAGCAGGCCTTCGCGGATCAGGAACTCCTTGTAGGCCGGGGTGCCGTCGTCGTCGAAGCGGTAGCTGGCCAATTCCTCGGGGATAGTCGGGTCGAAGGTCACGTTCAGCAGTTTTGAGCCGTATTGCAGGCTACCGAAGTCGCTGGCCTTGACGAAGCTGGTGCCTGCGTAATTGCGCTCGTCACCGAGAATACGGTCCAGTTCCAGCGGGTGGCCGATGGATTCATGGATTTGCAGGATCATCTGGTCCGGCATCAGCAGCAGGTCGCGCTTGCCGACCGGTGTATTGGGCGCCAGCAGCAATTGCAGGGCCTGATCGGCGACCTGGGGGGCAGCACCGATCAGCCCGCAGCGGCTGATCACATCGGCGCCACCTTGCTGGCCAAAGTTCTCGCGGCCCAGGCTGCGGCTCTGGCTGTCGTTGCCGTCATAAGCAGTGACGCTCATGCCCGGGTAGACAAAACGCTGGGCCCGGCGCAGCTCGGCACCGGCGCTGTTCAGGTAAATTTGTTCGACGTGATTGAGGCCCAGTGAAACTACCCAGCTCACCAGCCGCTCGTCTTTGGGCACGGCGGCGGATTCGGCGCCCAGCAGGGCAAAGCACTCGCTGAGAGAGGGAAAGGCCTGGTCAAGATCGGGTGAGAAAAAATCCGCGCGCTCATGGGACACCGGCTCCTGGCTCAGGTTGAGCAGCGCGTGCCCGGCGATCAGTTGGGCCTGGGCTTCGGCACGATCAAGCGCGGCCTGCAGACCGGCTTGGGACAAGTCGTTGGTGGCGGCGTAGGCTTCGATGCCGCGCAACCGCACGGTGAGCATGGCGCCCTGGTCGTGACTGAATGAGGGAGGCTCTGCGACGTTCTTGCGTACCGACAGGTATTGCCCGGACTCGCGTACATAACGTAACGAAAAGAACTCGGCCCGGGTGCGCAGCGCGTCAAAGCGCTGCTTGAGCTGAGGGTAGAAATCGAACATGCATGGACCTCCTTGTTAGAGTCAACAGCCCCTCACCCTAGCCCTCTCCCGGAGGGAGAGGGGACTAAAGGCAAAAGCAGATATGCGCATGGGGTAAAGCTCTGCTTTAAACCGGGCAACCCTTGGCGCGCAGGATGGCGTCAAAACGGTCCGGGTCCAGAGTGCCTTCTTCGATTGCCTTGAGCGTTGCCTGTTCACGGGCCAGCAGGTCATGGCAGCGCTTGAGCAATTCAGGCAGTTCGGAGCGCGAAGCTGCAACCACGCCGTCACCATCGCCAATCATCAGGTCGCCTGGCATTACCAGCATGCCGGCACACGAGATAGGGACGTTGATTTCGCCGCCGCCGTCAGTGCTCGGGCCGCGATGTACACCGCCGATGGCGTAGGCCGGGAGTTCGCCGGTTTGCCATTCGTCGAGGTCGCGCAGGGCGCCGTTGATCACCACGCCGACAATCCCGGCCTTGAGGGCCATGGCGCGCATGATGCCGCCGAAAACGGCGCGGGTCAGGTCGGCGCTGCCGTCGATCACCAGCACATCGCCAGGGCGGGCCATTTGCATGGCTTTGAGGATCATCAGGTTGTCGCCCGGACGTACGCGAACGGTCAGGGCGCTGCCCAACATCGGACGATTGCCGTGGAAAGACTTCAGGCCCAGACCGCCGACGTTGCGGCCCAGACAGTCACTGACAGCGGCTGCGGGGATCTTGCTGAATTCGGTGAGCCATTTTGGATCGAGAGGTTCTGCGTTTGGATTAATCAGAAAGCCGGTCGGCCATTTGCTCGAAGAGACAACATCAAACATAGAAAACCTCTTGGCCAGGCAAGGCTGGCATGTCGGGTGGGGCGGGGGGGTGTGGCGCGAAGCGAGGTACTAGAGTAGTGCCTGCGTTGAGGCCGGGGCAAGCGGGGCAAGATGAAACTGGAATGGAACCTGTGGGAGCGGGCTTGCTCGCGATGGTATCACCGCGAATTTCCCGGTGTACCGAGTCGCTTGTATCGCGAGCAAGCCCGCTCCCACAGGGTGTTGCTGTTATTGCGCGGTACGGCTCACTTCACGCAGTGGCTTGCCGCGTACCGGCGCATCGCCTGCGACGTAGTAGTCGGCAGTGCTGCGTGGCAGTGGCTGGCGACCACGGATCTTGTCGGCGATTTTCTCGGCGATCATGATCGTTGGTGCGTTGAGGTTGCCGGTTGTAATCAGCGGCATGATCGAGGCATCGACTACGCGCAGCCCCTGCATCCCGTGCACACGGCCTTCAGCGTCGACCACGGCCATCTCGTCGGTGCCCATCTTGCACGAGCAGGACGGGTGGAAAGCGGTTTCGGCGTGTTCGCGGATAAAGGTATCCAGCTCTTCGTCGGTCTGCTTGTCGATGCCCGGGCTGATTTCACGGCCACGGTACGCATCCAGCGCAGGCTGTTGCATGATTTCACGGGTCAGGCGGATGCCGTCACGGAACTCCTGCCAGTCCTGTTCGCTGGCCATGTAGTTGAACAGGATGCTCGGGTACTCACGCGGGTCCTTGGACTTCACGTTGATCCGGCCACGGCTTGGCGAACGCATGGAGCCCATGTGCGCCTGGAAACCGTGCTCTTTCACACCATTGCTGCCGTTGTAGTTAATCGCTACCGGCAGGAAGTGGTACTGAATGTTCGGCCATTCGAATTCTTCGCGGGTGCGGATAAAACCACCGGCTTCAAACTGGTTGCTGGCGCCAATGCCCTTGCCCAGGAACAGCCACTCGGCACCAATGGCCGGCTGGTTGTACCAGAGCAGCGACGGGTACAGCGACACCGGCTGGGTGCAGGCGTATTGCAGGTACAGCTCAAGGTGATCCTGCAGGTTCCGGCCGACGCCCGGCAGGTCATGGACCACAGGAATATCGAGGCTGTTGAGCAGTTCGGCCGGGCCGACACCGGAGCGTTGCAGCACAGTTGGCGAACCGATGGCGCCGCTGCACAGCAGCACTTCTTTACGCGCTTTGGCCAGGATGCGGGTGTCGCTGTCGCCAACCATATAAGACACGCCAACGGCACGCTTGCCTTCAAACTCGATCTTGTCGGTCAGGGCGTGGGTGACGATAGTCAGGGTCGAACGCTGCTTGGCCGTGTCCAGGTAGCCGCGGGCCGTACTGGCGCGACGGCCATTCGGCGTTACGGTACGGTCCATCGGGCCGAAGCCTTCCTGCTGATAGCCGTTCAAGTCTTCGGTGCGCGGGTAGCCGGCTTGTACGCCTGCTTCAACCATGGCATGGAACAACACGTTGTTCCCGGCTTTAGGAGTAGTCACGCTGACCGGGCCATCGCCACCGTGGTAATCGTTGGGGCCGATGTCGCGGGTTTCGGCCTTGCGGAAATATGGCAGGCAGTTCAGGTAATCCCAGTCTTCGAGGCCTGGCAGTTTTGCCCAGCCGTCGTAGTCCATCGCGTTGCCGCGGATGTAGCACATGCCGTTGATCAGGGACGAACCGCCCAGACCCTTGCCACGGCCACATTCCATGCGACGGCCGTCCATGTGTGGTTCCGGGTCGGTTTCGAAGGCCCAGTTATAGCGGCGGCCCTGCAGCGGGAATGCCAGTGCGGCAGGCATCTGGGTACGGAAGTCGAAACGGTAGTCCGGGCCGCCAGCTTCAAGCAGCAGCACGGTGACGCCTTGGTCTTCAGTCAGACGGGTCGCCAGGGTGTTACCGGCAGAGCCGGCACCAATGATGATGTAATCGAATTCTTGGGACATAAATGCACCCTCTTGGAAATAAACAAGCCTGTAGTCGCTGCCGAAGGCTGCGAAGGGTTGCGGAGCAACCCGTTTTCCTGAAGCCTGCGCGGACTTCATCGCAGCCTGCGGCAGCGACTACAGATAATCAGTCAGACAGGTTTAGAACACCGAAACGTAGTCGCCCAGCTCTACCTGTACCGATTTGATCTGGGTGTACTGAGCCAGCGAGCTGATGCCGTTTTCACGACCGATGCCCGACTGCTTGTAACCGCCAACCGGCATTTTTGCGTCGGACTCGCCCCAGGCATTGATCCAGCAAATGCCCGCTTCCAGTTGGTGAATCACGCGGTGAGCGCGGTTCAGGTCCTTGGTTACAACACCTGCCGCCAGACCGAATTCGGTGTCGTTGGCACGGCGGATCACTTCTTCTTCGCTGTCGTAAGTGAGGATGCTCATTACCGGGCCGAAGATTTCTTCTTTGACGATGGTCATGTCGTCGGTGCAGTCGGTGAACACGGTCGGTGCCACGAATGCGCCTTTGGCCAGGTCACCTTCGGTCAGACGTTCACCGCCGCACAGCACGCGGGCGCCTTCTTCCTTGCCCTTGGCAATGTAGCCCAGCACGCTTTCCATGTGAGCAAAGCTGACCAGCGGGCCGAAGTTGGTGTTCTCGTCTTCCGGGTTGCCGATGCGGATGCGCGCAACGCGCTCCAGGATCTTGGCTTCGAAAGCGGCTTTCATGGCCGTCGGGATAAATACGCGGGTGCCGTTGGTGCACACCTGGCCCGAGCTGTAGAAGTTGGCCATCATCGCGGTATCCGCGGCGCGATCCAGGTCGGCGTCGTCGAAAATGATCAGTGGCGACTTGCCGCCCAGTTCCATGGTCACGTCTTTCAAGGACGAGCTGGTGGCGCTTGCGGTGACTTTCTTGCCGGTGTCGGTGCCGCCGGTGAACGAGATTTTCTCGATGCGCGGGTGCTCGGTCAGCCAGGTGCCGACTTCACGGCCGCTGCCGGTCAGGACGTTGAACACGCCGTCCGGCAGACCTGCTTCAGTGAAAATCTCGGCCAGCTTGAGGGTGGTCAGGGAAGTGACTTCGCTTGGCTTGAAGATCATCGCGTTGCCGGCGGCCAGGGCCGGTGCGGATTTCCACAGGGCGATCTGGATCGGGTAGTTCCACGCGCCAATACCGGCCACAACGCCCAGCGGCTCGCGACGGGTGTAAGCGAAAGAGGTGGTGCGCAGCGGGATTTGCTCGCCTTCGATGGCGGGCGCCAGGCCTGCGTAGTATTCCAGCACGTCGGCGCCGGTGACGATGTCGACGTAGCGGGTTTCAGAGTACGACTTGCCGGTGTCCAGGGTTTCCAGGGCGGCCAGTTCGTCGTTGCGCTCGCGCAGGATTTCCACGGCGCGACGCAGAATGCGCGAACGCTCCATGGACGTCATGGCGGCCCAGATTTTCTGGCCCTTTTCAGCGCTGACAACGGCGCGTTCGACGTCTTCTTTGGTAGCGCGTTGCACTTGAGCGAGGACTTCGCCGTTAGCCGGGTTGATGGCATCGAAAGTAGCGTCGCTACCGGCGTCGGTGTAGCCGCCGTCGATGTAGAGTTTTTGCAGTTCGAAACGGGCCATAAAATCCTCGCAAGTGCATAAGTGGTTGGCGGTCATCGTGAGCCGGGTGCCATCTGATTGGGGCAACTCAAACTCACGACAGTTCAGGGGTTAAGCATTGATTGAGGCCTAACTCACCTGTTTCGCCAGTTGTAGATCCATATATTCGTAGCAGATGCGTTGTGCCTGGTCGGTGTCGAAGCCGTCACCGGAGAGGGCACCCCGCAACCATAGACCATCGATCAGCGCTGCCAGGCCCCGTGCTGCATTGCGGGCCTGGGCCTGGGGCAGTACTCGGCGGAACTGGCAGCACAGATTGGAGTACAAGCGGTGGTCGTTGATGCGCTGCAATCTGTGCAACGACGGTTGGTGCATGCTGGCGGCCCAGAAGGCCAGCCAGGTTTTCATTGCCGGGCCATTGACCTGGCTGGCGTCGAAGTTGCCTTCAACGATCACCTGCAAGTGAGCCCGCGGGCTGTCGTCGGCCAGCGCTTGGCGGCGCTCGGTGACGTTATCGATCAAGACATTCATCAAGTACCGCATGGTGGCGGCAATCAGACCGTTCTTGTCTTTGAAGTAGTGACTGATGATGCCGTTGGACACACCGGCCAGACGGGCAATCAGCGCAATGCTGGCATCTGCCATCCCGACCTGGTCGACAGCCGTCAATGTGGCTTCGATCAACTGCTGGCGGCGTATGGGTTGCATACCGACCTTGGGCATTTCGCAAATCTCCTTGGGCCGGCGAGCAGTGCAAAAACATCACTGAACGGCAGCCAGTCTATTTTGTTTTGATTGAACGTTCAATCAACAAAGAATAAGCTCTGCGACAAATCGTCGCGATTTATGTCGTTTTCCTACGCATGAATGGCGCAAATCGACACGGTAAATTCCCATGGAACCCAAGCAGAAGCAGGCTTTCGCAGGCGCTGACGGGAGATCCAAACAGGCACAACGCATCAGACCACGCGGGGCAGCCCTTGATTTCAAGGGGACGCACACAGGTTTTGAACGCGGTCTGGGCGGGTCCGGTTTTTTAGCGGTGTCTTTATATCACTCGACCGTTGGTCGCTATCTAGGCGAATGGTCGTGTGGTGCGTTGCCTTAAGTCCTTGTCTCGCACTCCCTGGAGCACCCGTGCAATGAGTTCTGCCTCTCTTATAAAGACCCCACCGCAAAAGGTGACGGTCAACGGTTGGGTGTTTTACACCTCCACTGCCTTGATACTTTTGTTGACTGCCATTCTGATCATCGCCCCCGAAGAAGCGGGCCGCATTCTGGGTATTGCCCAGGAATGGCTGTCGCGCAGCTTCGGCTGGTACTACATGGTGGTGATTGCCGCTTACCTGATCTTTGTGGTCGGTCTGGCGTTTTCGTCTTACGGCAAACTGAAACTGGGCACCAAGCAGGACACCCCGGATTTCAGCTATGGAGCCTGGGCCGGAATGCTGTTTTCGTCCGGCATCGGTATTTCGCTGCTGTACTTCGGCGCATCCGAGCCGCTGGATCACTACTTCAACCCGCCTGAAGGCGTGTCGGGCAGCCATGAAGCGGCGCGTCAGGCGTTGCAACTGACGTTCCTGCACTGGGGCCTGCATGGATGGGCGATTTATGCGCTGGTCGGTCTGGCCGTGGCCTATTTTGCCTACCGTCACAACCAACCGCTGGCGCTGCGATCGGCGCTGTATCCGTTGATGGGCGAGCGCTGGGTCAAAGGTGCTGCGGGCCATGCGGTGGACGGCTTCGGCATGTTCGTGACGCTGCTGGGTCTGGTTACCAACCTGGGCATTGGTTCGATGCAAGTGTCGTCGGGGCTTGAGAACCTGTTCGGCATGGAGCACAGCAACACCAACCTGCTTATCGTGATTATCGTGATGAGCACCGTGGCAACCATCGCTGCCGTATCGGGCGTTGAAAACGGTATCCGCCGACTGTCCAACCTGAACATTATCCTGTTCAGTGGCCTGCTGATTTTCGTGTTGTTGTTCGGGCCTACCTTGCACCTGCTCAATGGCTTTGTGCAAAACACCGGCGATTACCTCAACGGTATCGTGATGAAAACCTTCGACCTGTACGTGTACGAAGGCGACAACAAGAAAACCGAAGGCTGGCTGGGCTTGTGGACTTTGTTCTACTGGGCCTGGTGGATTTCCTGGGCCCCATTCGTAGGGATGTTTATCGCACGTATTTCCCGTGGTCGTACGGTGCGTGAACTGGTGGCGGGCGTGCTGCTGATTCCGTTGGGCTTCACCCTGGCCTGGTTGTCGATCTTCGGT
Organism: Pseudomonas fragi; assembly: GCF_002269505.1. GTDB lineage: Bacteria > Pseudomonadota > Gammaproteobacteria > Pseudomonadales > Pseudomonadaceae > Aquipseudomonas > Aquipseudomonas fragi_D. The sequence goes on from NZ_NQKQ01000006.1 coordinate 125,976, forward strand.
AACTCGGCGCTGGACCTGGTGGTTAACCACGGTGCCGTGGAGCTGGGCAAAACGGCGCTTGAGCAGCCGTCGATGGCTATTTACCAACTGCTTGAGCACTACCCGGCGTCGAAAATTGTGATCGGCGTGTCGATCTTTGTCGGTTTTGTATTGTTCCTGACCCCGGCGGACTCGGGTGCCGTGATGATGGCCAACCTTTCTTGCAAAGGTGGCGACGTGGATGAGGATGCACCGCACTGGCTGCGGATTTTCTGGTCGGCGGTGATCACACTGGTAACCATCGGTCTGTTGTTTGCCGGTAACTTCGCCGCCATGCAAACCATGGTGGTGCTGGCAGGCCTGCCGTTCTCGGTGGTGTTGGTGCTGTTTATGTTCGGCCTGCACAAGGCAATGCGTCAGGACACCCTGGTCGAACAGGAGCAAGCAGAACTGGCTGCCCGAGGCCGTCGTGGTTTCAGCGAGCGTTTGACTGCACAAGACCTGCAACCGACTCAAGCGGTGGTGCAGCGCTTTATGGACAAGCGTGTGACCCCGGCACTGGAAGACGCTGCGGCACAACTGCGCAGCCAGGGCCTGGACGTGCAAACCCTGCTGGGCAGCGCCAAGCGTTGCATGGGCCTGCGGGTGGAGATGGAAGAAGGCAACCCGTTTGTCTACGAAGTCAGCCTGGACGGCTATCTGGCTGCACCGAGCGAGTCGGAACAGGACGCCAGCAACGCTGATGAAGTGCGCAGTCGTTATTACCGGGCCGAGGTGTACCTGCACAACGGCAACCAGGAGTACGACCTGATGGGCTTCACCCAGGAGCAAATCAGCCGTGATGTGCTCGATCAGTTTGAAAGCCATCGCCAACTCCTTGGCCGTGTTTATAGCTAAGTGCTGCAAAAGCCCCTCTCCCTAACCCTCTCCCGGAGGGAGAGGGGACTGACCGCATGCTGACTCAATATCTCCACAAGTCAGCTCCCTCTCCCTTTGGGAGAGGGTTGGGGTGAGGGTAATGCCTACCCCAGATTCTTGCCCAGCAACGCGTGATACAGCTCTGTATCGCCCAGTATCCCCACCACTTTGTGATTGTCGTGCAGCACCAGTTTGTTGCCGGTCTGGTAGCGGATCTGGAGTGCATCGCGCATGCCGATGCCACTGTCTACCAGCGTGGGCCCACGCCCCAGGCCTTCTACCGCCTGGCCGGTTTTCCAGTGTTGCAGGTCCACGACGCTGGCGCCCTGGCGCACACCCTTGATGGTGTTGCCCTCGGCCAGGTCAATCCACGAGTCATCCCCCGGGTCGATACACACCGAACCGTTGATGCGTTTGCAGTTGTCCAGTGTGCGCATCAGGCTGCGCCCGCACAGCACGTTGAGCGGGTTGGTGTGGGCCACAAAGGTGCGTACATAGTCGTCGGCAGGGTTGAGCACAATTTCTTCGGGCTTGCTGTACTGCACGATCTTGCCGTCTTTCATGATCGCAATGCGGCTTCCCAGCTTGAGCGCTTCGTCCAGATCATGGCTGACAAATACAATGGTCTTGTTCAGCTTGTGTTGCAGTTCCAGCAACTCGTCTTGAAGGCCCTGGCGGATCAACGGGTCCAGCGCCGAGAAGGGTTCATCCATCAGCAGGATATCGGCGTCCATCGCCAGCGCCCGCGCCAGGCCAACCCGCTGCTGCATACCGCCACTCAGCTCATCGGGCTTTTTATTGCGCCATTGGGTCAGGCCCACCAACTCAAGTTTTTCATCCACCAGCGTGCGGCGTTCTTTCTCGGGGCGGCCCTGCATCTCCAGGCCAAAGCTGATGTTTTCGCGCACCGTCAGCCAGGGCATCAGGGCGAACTTTTGAAACACCATGGCGATGCGTTTGGTGCGCATCATCTTCAGTTCGGCGGGGGTGCACGAGGCGATGTCGATCTGTTTGCCTTCGTGCTCTACATACAACTGGCCACGGCTGACCGTATTGAGCCCGTTGATGCAACGCAGCAGGCTGGACTTGCCAGAACCTGACAGCCCCATCAGTACGCAGATTTCACCTTTGTCGATGTCCAGGCTGGCTTTTTCAACGCCGACAATCTGCCCGGTTTTTTTCAGGATCTGATCCCGCGACAGGCCTTGATCCAGCAGGCTGAGCGCTTCACGCGGGTCTTTAGCGAAGATCACGTCCACATTATCGAAACGAATAATACTCATGCGTCGGCTCCCGCTTTGGCGTCCGGCTGCTTGCAGATACGGTCGAGCATGATGGCCAGCAGCACGATCGCCAGCCCGGCTTCAAAGCCCAATGCGATATCGGCGGTGTTCAGTGCGTTGACCACCGGTTTGCCCAGGCCATCGGCACCCACCAGCGCAGCAATCACCACCATCGACAGCGACAGCATGATGCACTGGGTAATCCCGGCGGCGATGCTCGGCATGGCGTGGGGTAGCTCGATACGGGTGAGTAACTGGCGCCGCGAACAGCCAAACGCCTTGCCCGCATCGAGCAGCTCATGGGGGACGTCACGAATGCCCAGGTAGGTGAGGCGGATCGGCGCGGCAATGGCAAACACCACTGTGGAGATAAGCCCCGGCACCACGCCCAGACCGAACAGGGTCAGGGTCGGGATCAGGTAAACGAAGGTAGGAACGGTCTGCATCAGGTCGAGCACCGGACGCATAAATGTGTAGAACATGGGTTTGTGGGCCGCGAGGATTCCCAGCGGTACGCCGATAATCACGCATACAAACGTGGCGAACAGCACCTGGGCCAGGGTTTCCATGGTCTCTTGCCAGTAACCCAGGTTGAGGATCAGCAGAAACGACAGCGCCACAAAAACCGTGAGCCCCCACTTGCGCTGGATAAAGTGGGCGAGCAGGGCAATCAGCCCGATAAACACAAAGGGGTTGAACCAGGTCAGCGCAAAGGTCACGGCGTGGATCATGGCTTCCAGTGTGCTGGCGATGGCATCGAAAATGCTGGCGCCGTGCTGGGTCAGCCATTCGACGAAGCGTGCGATGTAATCACCCAGAGGGATTTTTTGATCAATCAGCATGGTAGTGAACGTCCGCATGCAGGGGAATTGAAACGGAGCCGGGTGCAGTTACCGCCCGGCGCCCGCGATTACTTCGCAAGGCTGGCTTTAACGGCCTCAAGCCCCGGTTTGCCATCCACCGTGGTGACGCCTGCCAGCCAGGTTTCGAGCACTTGTGGATTCTGTTTGAGCCAGGCTTTGGCGGCCGCGTCGGGTTTGATCTTGTCGTCCAGCACCTTGCCCATCAGGGTGCTTTCCATGTCGAGGGTAAACACCAGGTTTTTCAGCAACTGGCCGACGTTGCTGCATTGCTCGGAGTAGCCCTTGCGGGTGTTGGTGTAGATGGTTGCCTGGCCATAATTGGGGCCGAAGAATTCGTCGCCGCCGGTGAGGTATTTCATTTTGAAGCGGGTGTTCATCGGGTGCGGTTCCCAGCCCAGGAACACCACGTCGGTGCCACGGCGCTGGGCGCGATCGACCTGCGACAGCATCCCCGCTTCGCTGGACTCCACGACTTTGAAGCCGGCGTCCTTCAGGCCGAAGGCGTTTTTGTCGATCATGGTCTGGATCATGCGGTTGCCGTCGTTGCCCGGCTCGATGCCGTAGATCTTGCCGTCCAGCTCCTTTTTGAACTTGGGCAGGTCGGAGAAGTCTTTGAGGCCCTTGTCATAGAGCGCTTGGGGTACGGCCAGGGTGTATTTGGCGTTTTCCAGATTGGCGCGCACGGTCTCGACGGTGCCTGCGTCGCGGTAGGCCTTGATGTCGTTTTCCATGGTCGGCATCCAGTTGCCCAGAAACACGTCCATGTTCTTGCCATCGGCCAGCGACTTGTAGGTAACCGGGACGGAAATCATGGTGGTTTTGGTTTTGTAGCCGAGGCCCTTGAGCACTTCGCTGGTAACGGCAGTGGTGACGGTAATGTCGGTCCAGCCGACATCCGAGAAATTGACGGTGCTGCATTGCTCCGGTTCTGCTGCCTGGGTGATGACGGGCAGACTCAGCAATGCAGCCAACAACAACGATGAGGAATGTGTCATGGAACGACTCCTGTGTGTCCGGGTTGCGGTTTTTCGATCGAAAAGCCGCACGTATCAGTTGCAGTTGGGCGATGCCTGGCGGGCGTATTGCCAGCGCATCTTGCAATCGAGTCAGGACTGATCATGTAACAGCGAAAATCAAACGCCTACAGGGGGCGTCGCAACCAGTACAGGCAGGGTCGTATCTGATACCTGCGAGGTCGTATCTAGACGAATGGGGCCTGAAAACTGCCTTTTTCATGCCTATAAAACGCCTGGGGCGCTGGCAGGCAAAGGCGGGTCGTAGCTGGACGTTTTCGCCCCTGGCAAACACCCCATGATGCAGGTATTCACCCCCGAGGTTCGTGCTCATGGCTATCAGCGTGTTTGACCTGTTCAAGATCGGTATCGGCCCTTCCAGCTCCCATACCGTGGGCCCGATGCGGGCGGCTGCGCTGTTTGTTCAGGGCTTGCGTGAGCGCGACCAGTTGCAACAGGTAAGCCGCATCGAGGTGCAGCTGTATGGTTCGCTGTCGGCCACTGGCATTGGCCATGGCAGTGACAACGCGGTCATCATGGGTTTGATGGGGGAATGGCCCGACGCGATTGACCCTTCCTGCATTGGTTCGCGTATTGCACAGCTGCGCGAAACCCGCACCCTGTTACTCGACGGCCATCTGCCGATTCCGTTTGAGTGGTCGCAGGACATGCGCCTGATTGACGAGAACCTGGCGTTTCATCCCAATGCCATGACTTTGGTAGCGTACAGCGGGCACGGCATATTGCATGGCGATACCTACTACTCGGTAGGCGGTGGCTTTGTAGTGGATGCGGCGCAAGCGGCCAGTGGCGTACTGGACATGGATCGCACTGAATTGCCTTACGATTTCAATAGTGCTGTCGAGCTGCTTGATCTGTGTCGCACACACCACCTGAGCGTGGCGGCCTTGATGATGGCCAACGAACGCATCTGGCGCAGCGAAGATGAAATCCGCTGCGGTCTGATCAAGCTTTGGCGCGCCATGCAAGATTGCGTGGAGCAAGGCCTGAAACATGAAGGCATCCTGCCCGGCGGCCTCAATGTGCGCCGGCGTGCGGCGCGCCTGCACCGCAGCCTGCAGGAACTGGGCAAACCCAATGTGATCGGCTCGACCTTGAGCGCGATGGAATGGGTCAATCTGTTCGCCCTGGCGGTCAACGAAGAAAACGCAGCCGGCGGGCGCATGGTCACGGCACCCACCAATGGTGCGGCGGGGATCATCCCGGCCGTGCTGCACTACTTTATGAAATTCAGCGATGAAGTCAGCGAAGCCCATGTGGTCGACTACCTGCTGAGCGCGGCGGCGATCGGTATTTTGTGCAAGAAGAATGCGTCGATTTCCGGGGCTGAGGTGGGTTGTCAGGGCGAAGTCGGCTCGGCCTGTGCGATGGCGGCAGCGGGGCTGGCGCAAATCCTCGGGGCCACCCCGGAGCAACTGTGCAACGCCGCTGAAATTGGCCTGGAGCACAATTTGGGTTTGACTTGCGACCCGGTGGGCGGACTGGTGCAAGTGCCATGCATCGAGCGTAATGCCATTGCAGCGGTCAAGGCGATCAACGCAGCGCAGATGGCCTTGCGTGGCGATGGCCAGCACTTTATCTCTCTGGACCGGGTGATCCGCACCATGCGCGACACCGGTGCCGACATGCACGACAAATACAAGGAAACCTCGCGCGGCGGCCTGGCGGTCAGCGCGGTGGAATGCTGAGCCTCAATCACCTGGGGTAGCGCTTTTTCAGCGCACACCGACCCGTTTTGGCGCACTCGTACTTTAGGTGACATTCTGTAACCGAGCTGCTCCTACATCCTTCCCACAAGTGCTACCGATGTGCTCAACGGCGTCGGTCAGCACCTGTGTACCCGCGTTTAACCGGCGTTTTCCCATCAGCTGTCCAGACACATTGCGACGTCGTTTTCAGGCTTTGTTGAATAGCCATTCAAGTTTAGGCATGGCATTTGCGTTGTTATCTTAAAGCCCCGTGAAACGAGGGTAATAACAAGAGCCTGCGCCTGAGGCCATCACCCGCTTTGTGTGAGGAGATACCGCGATGACGTCGTTCAACTCCGGGGTCCAACCCCAGAACCGTACGCCTCAATCCATCGGCTTTCTGCTGCTGGACAATTTCACGCTCATTTCCCTGGCATCCGCGATAGAACCCTTGCGGATGGCCAACCAGTTGTCGGGCCGTGAGTTGTATCGCTGGAGCACCCTTAGCGCCGATGGCAGCCAGGTCTGGGCCAGTGATGGCCTGCAGGTGACCCCCGACGCCAGCATGCACAAGGCTCCGGCGCTGGATATGGTCATCGTTTGTGGTGGTATTGGTATTCAGCGCACCGTGACCCGTGAGCATGTGTCATGGCTGCAAAGCCAGGCGCGCCAGTCACGTCGCCTGGGTGCCGTGTGCACCGGCAGCTGGGCCCTGGCCTATGCCGGCTTGCTCGACGGTTTTGATTGCAGCGTGCACTGGGAATGCCTGGCCTCGATGCAGGAAGCCTTCCCGCGGGTGGCCATGAGCACGCGGCTGTTTACCCTCGACCGCAGTCGCTTCACCAGTTCGGGCGGCACCGCGCCGCTGGACATGATGCTGCACCTGATCAGCCGCGATCATGGCCGTGAACTGTCGGCAGCGATTTCGGAAATGTTTGTGTATGAACGCATCCGCAACGAGCAGGACCACCAGCGCGTACCGCTCAAGCACATGCTGGGTACCAACCAGCCCAAGCTGCAGGAAATCGTCGCGTTGATGGAAGCCAACCTCGAAGAGCCCATCGACCTTGATGAGCTGGCGGTGTATGTAACCGTGTCACGGCGTCAGCTCGAACGCTTGTTCCAGAAGTACCTGCATTGTTCGCCGTCGCGCTATTACCTGAAATTGCGCCTGGTGCGGGCGCGACAGTTGCTCAAGCAAACGCCGATGTCGATTATCGAAGTGGCTGCGGTGTGCGGCTTTGTGTCGACGCCGCATTTTTCCAAGTGCTACCGCGAATACTTTGGTATTCCGCCACGGGACGAGCGTGTGGGTTCCAATACGGCGCAGCAAACCACCCTGGTGCAGATCCCGCAGTCCCTGTTGCTGGCGCCGCTGGCCGGGCCGATGTCGGCGTTGAATCAGGCGCGCAACGAATCTACGTTTGCCAGTGTGAGGATTTAACAGGCCAAAGCGCCCTTACCCGGAGGGAGAGGGCGCCTTTACTTTACCCGGCCTTGCTCTGCTTGAACTGCGCCAGGCCCGGCAGCAACTGCCGGTCAATGGCCTCGCGCACCGCAGGCAAGATGGTTGCGCTGCCAGTGTAGAGCTTTTCGACAAAACCCTTGAGGGCGCGAGCATTGGTCTCGTTCAGCCCACAGACTGCCGCAGTGCAGGCCTGCTCCGCCGTGCCTGACACTTCAAAGCCCAGCGAGCGCAGTTGGCCAACCAGATCCTGCTCATCAATCAAATCCGCGTGCATCATGACTGTTTATCCTTCTACAAAGCGCGATCGAAGTCTGATTCTGGTAGGGCTTTGGCCAGTGGGCAAGGGCGGTTCGGTGATATGTCTGATATGCCTAAGAACAGGTCGTTTTAAGGCACAGGCAAGGCAATCACTCGACCCACATGGTCAGGTTTCGGCAGATCACGTTGCTGGCGTTCTATGGCCTGCAACAGCGCAAGCGTATGTTCGCTGAACGGTGCCGAGCGCGGACCGGCCAGGTCGACATGCAGCAGCATTTGCTCATTAGCGGCCAGGGTTTGCTCATGACCGATCCGATGCAGGCTGTGATAAACATGCAGGCGTTTTTTATCATGGCCAATAAGCCGGGTGTGCACCTCCACTTGAGTGCCCAGCTTCACTTCGTGCAGGTAATTGAGGTGCACTTCAAGGGTGAACAAGGAGTGGCCGCCAGCTTCGCGGTTCTGGCTGTCCAGCCCCAGGCGGTCCATAAGGGCATCAGTGGCGTAGCTGAAAATCAGCAGGTAAAAGGCGTCGCGCAAGTGGCCGTTGTAATCGACCCATTCTTCAAGAATGGGCGTGGTGTAGGTGGTGAGCGCGGGCATGCTGAACCTCGTTCAATCGTTGATGGCAATGCCATGTTTGAGTTTAGTCGCGTTAACCGCTTCCATCACCGCCAGCAGGCAGTCATCCCGATAGCTTTCCAGTGCGGCAATGCTGTGCTGACCCAGTTGTTCAGTGGTGCCTTCAACCACATCGTCGATCAGTTTTTCGCTAAGTTCGGGTGCAGGCAAGTAGGTCCACGGCAGTTTCAGGGCCGGGCCGAACTGGTTCATGAAGTGACGCATTCCAGCATCGCCTCCGGCCAGGGTGTAGGTCATAAAGGTACCCATGAACGACCAGCGCAAACCCGCGCCGAAGCGGATGGCATCGTCAATTTCACCGGTAGTGGCTACCCCGTCATTGATCAGGTGCAACGCTTCGCGCCACAAGGCTTCGAGCAGGCGGTCGGCAATAAACCCGGGCACTTCCTTGCGCACATGCAGGGGGCGCATGCCCAGTGACTGATAGACCTTGATCGCCGCCTGAATGGCCTCGGGTGCGGTTTTTTGCCCGCCCACCACCTCGACCAGTGGCAGCAGGTAGACCGGGTTGAACGGGTGCCCGACGATGCAACGCTCGGGGAGTGTGGAGGTTTCATAAAATTCGCTGGGCAGCAGGCCCGAGGTGCTGGAACCGATCAATGCATCGGGTCTGGCGGCGGCGCTGATTTTGCTGTGCAGTTCAAGCTTCAGGTCGAGTCGCTCCGGGGCACTTTCCTGAATGAAATCGGCATCGCGCACGCATTCTTCAATGGTGCTGACAAACCTAAGCCGGTCTTGGGATGCGCCTTCAGCCAGGCCGCTTTTTTCCAGTGCTGGCCAGGCTTTGGCGACGCGTTTGCGCAGGGCCGCTTCGGCGCCGGGGGCCGGGTCCCAGGCCACCACGTCCAGGCCGTGGGCGAGGGCGCGGGCAACCCAGCCGCTGCCGATGACGCCGCTGCCCAGGGCGGCGAAGGTTTTAATCTCGGTGATAAAGCTCATGGCGTGCTCCTGGATAAAAATAATGAGATTGCGTGGGAGCGAGCCTGCTCGCGAAGGCCCCAAGGGCAGCGCGATAACTCAGTTAACAGGCGTTATCGTTGACGACCTTCGCGAGCAGGCTCGCTCCCACAGGCAATGCTGCTGCGTAATTGCTTAGCGGCGTTCTTTAAGCCCCATCTTCACCCGGCCTTCTGCCGGGCTCAGTACCCGGGCGCCCAGGCGACTGAGGATCTCTGTGGCGCGCTCCACCAGTTGCCCGTTGGTGGCCAGAACCCCGCGATCCAGCCACAAATTATCCTCAAGCCCGACCCGCACGTTGCCGCCCAACAGCACCGCCTGCGCGGCCATCGGCATTTGCATGCGACCAATGCCGAAACCGGCCCACACCGCGTCAGGCGGCAAGTTGTCGACCATGGCTTTCATGCTGGTGGTGTCTGCCGGAGCGCCCCACGGGATACCCAGGCATAGCTGAAACAGCGGGTCATCCAGCAGGCCTTCCTTGATCATCTGTTTGGCGAACCACAGATGGCCGGTGTCGAAAATTTCCAGTTCTGCTTTAACCCCAAGTTCCTGGATCCGCTTGGCGCCCGCCCGCAGCTGTGCCGGGGTGGACACGTAAATCGTATCGCCGTCGCCAAAGTTCAGGGTGCCGCAGTCCAGGGTGCAAATTTCCGGCAACAGCTCCTCGACGTGAGCCAGACGGGTCAGCGGCCCGACCAGATCGGTGTTGGGGCCAAACTCCATCGGGTTCTCGCCGGGGCCGATATGCAAGTCACCACCCATCCCGGCGGTGAGGTTGACGATGATGTCGATATCCGCCTCGCGAATGCGCTCCATCAGTTCGCGGTACAGCGCTACATCGCGGCTGAACTGTCCGGTCTTTGGATCACGTACATGGCAATGCACCACTGTGGCTCCGGATTTGGCCGCTTCTACGGCAGCTTCGGCAATTTGCTTGGGACTGACCGGTACTAGAGGGCTGCGCCCGCTGGTGTCGCCGGCACCGGTGAGTGCGCAGGTGATGATGACGTCGTGGTTCATGGGGCATTTCCTTGGGGCGTAGTGCGCCACACCGCAGTCATTGCAGGCTGCGAGGCGGGCTCAGTGTTGAATTATTTGGCGCTGAGTTTCAGGTGTTCGGCAGCGGGTTTGCCGTCTACCGTGGTCACCCCTTCAAGCCAGCGCTGCAGGTCTTGCGGATGGTCCTTGAGCCACTGCCGGGCAGAGGCTTGAGCATCCTTGTGATCGAGCAGCGGCTGCATCATGCGGCTCTCGTCTTCGGCGCTGAAGGTCAGGTTGCTGAGCAAACGGCTGACATTGGGGCAGCGGCTGGCGTAGTCCGGGGTGGTGACTGTCCATACTGTGGCCAGGCCTTCATCCGGGCCCAGAGCGCCTTCGCTGCCGGTCAGGTAGGTCATGTCCTGATTAATATTCATCGGGTGTGGGGTCCAACCGAAGAACACAATCGGCTCATTGCGATTAACTGCGCGGGTCACCGCCGAGAGCATGCCGGCTTCACTGGACTCCACCAACTGGAACTTGCCCAGGCCAAACCGGTTTTTCTCGATCATGGCCTTGATCTGGGTATTGGCGCCGGAGCCCGGTTCGATCCCGTAAATCTTGCCGCCCAGTTCTTTCTCGAATTTGGCAATGTCAGCAAAGCTTTTGAGCCCCTTGTCAGCCATATAGGTCGGAACGGCAAGCATGGCCTTGGCGTCTTTAAGGCTCGGTTCGGCCAGTATCGTGACCTGTTTGGCGTCCACAAACGGGGTAATGCTCTGGTTCATGATCGGGTTCCAGTAACCCAGAAACATGTCCAGCCGCTTGTCACGCAGGCCGGCGAAGATAATTTGCTGTGAGGCACTGGTTTGTTTGGTTTTATAGCCCAGACCGTCGAGCAGGGTCTGGGCCATGGCGCTGGTGGCTATTACATCGGTCCAATTGACCACACCCATGCGTACGTTCTTGCACGAAGCATCTTCAGCCGCCAACACGTAGGGGCTCAGTACCAACAGGCAACAGCTGATCAGTCGTTTCATGGGGAGGGGCCTCGGCAGGTTGTTATTGGAGGATCGGCGTCTTTGTGCACCGTGATACCAAGGTACGCAGACGGCGTGCTGCGCAACCGCACTGGGGCGACGTGGATTTGCACTGCAGCGACCTGACTGTGGTTCAATCCGCTGAACCGACTTGAGAGCCCCCCTATGGCCCAGGATTTTTACTTCCTTCTGCTGCCCGGCTTTTCCTCAATGGGCTTTATTTCGGCCATCGAGCCGCTGCGGGTGGCCAACCGTTTTCGCGGTGAGCTGTACCGCTGGCATGTGCTCAGTTGCGGGGGTGGCGCCGTGTTGGCGAGCAACGGTATGTCGGTCAATGCCGAAGGCGGGTTTGAGGCACTTAAAGCCGGTGCGACGTTGTTGGTGGTGGCCGGCTTTGATCCGCTGACCCACGTGACCCCGGCCCTGATTCAGTGGCTGCGACGCCTGGACAACGACGGCGTAACCTTGGGCGGCATCGACACGGGTAGCGTGGTGCTGGCGCAGGCGGGCTTGCTCGACGGCTATCGCCTGACCTTGCACTGGGAGGCGCTGGAAGCGTTCAAAGAGTCATACCCCAAGCTGCAGGTGACTCAAGAGCTGTTTGAGATTGATCGCCAGCGCATCACCTGTGCGGGCGGCACTGCCTCGATCGACCTGATGCTGGACCTGATAGCCCAGGCTTATGGGCCAGAGTTGGCGATTCAGGTGTCCGAGCAGTTCGTGCTTGGCCGTATCCGTCAGCGCAAAGACCACCAGCGCATGCAGGTCGCCAGCCGTTATGGCATCCATAACAAAAAATTGGTGCAGGTGATTGGCGAGATGGAACAACACAGTGAGCCGCCACTGAGCACCGCGCAACTGGCGCTTGGCATCAAGGTTACAAGGCGCCAGCTGGAGCGTCTGTTCCGTTTGCACCTGAACGACACCCCGCGCAACTTCTACCTCGGTCTGCGTCTGGAAAAGGCCCGGCAACTGCTGCGGCAGACCGACATGAGCGTGCTGGACATCAGCATTGCCTGCGGCTTTGAATCACCGTCCTATTTTACCCGCAGTTACCGGGCGCGGTTTAGCTGTGCGCCGAGGCAGGATCGGGTAGCCGTTACTAACCCTTGAGCAATGCCGCACACGCCGCCTTGAACGCCTCATGCTGATACTTGTTCAGCGAGGCCGGCAGGTCGAAGGCGTGTTTCTTGTATTGCGCATTGAGGGTCTGCGGCGACAGCAACTGCACCTCGCAATCGTCCAGCAACTGGATGATGCCTTCGATCTTGAACGTGGTCGGGCCACCGGCAAATTCACCCTTTTTGCTGCGCTTCTTGATCGCGATCCGGGTGATACCGTTGCTCTTTACAAAACCTGCCAACTGCACCGCGAAAGCCTTGACGTTGGCGGCTTCGTCATCATCGTCAAGGGCGATTTTTTTGGTGGCCAGGGCCACATGTTCAAGGCCATTGGCGCCTTGGGTAGCCATTGCAAAAATGGCTTCGCTGCCTTTGATCTCGATACCGCAAATAGTCATAAGAACCCTGGTTTTATCAAGTTTGAAAATCAGTCCTGCCCGATCGATTCCAGAAACTCCGAGCGGTCGTCACTGATGCGCGCCATGCAGTCGTTCTGGGCGATGTTGAACGCTTCGGTACCGGCGGTCGCGGGGAACACGGCAATTGCGCAATCGGCGTCGCGCTGGTGCAGCCACAGGGCCTGAGCGGTCTTGATCTTGCTCAGGATGTTATTGAGCTGGGTGGCGTTACTGCCGTACAGCGAAGTCATGCGTTCCTGCAGGGCCTCGTAGTTTTCGGTCAGCAACTGCTCGGCCGCATTTTTGCTGAACACCGAGCACGCCAGGGTTTGGCGGTCGTTTTCCACCGCGTCGCACGGGTTGTAGTCGGCATTTTCAGCTGCATGGGCGCCGCCGGTGATCAATGCCAAGGCCAGGAGAATCGATTTCATTGCCGCTTCCTAATCCATAGTTGGGGCCGATTCTGGCTTATGCGTGAGCCAAAGAACAGCTGGCTCATGACATTGCTGTTGGCGGCTTTGTCGCGAGTTGACGCTTTCGGCAATTACGCTGTCGCTTTTGCACCCGGCTGGTTTTGACCCCAGGCCTATGCTGGCCCCAATAGCGCCGGCAGACGATTCGGCGCAGCAAACACCAACAAGGGGACGCCTGATGAGCCCAGCCGAGTTGCACGCCGACAGCATCGTTATCGACGGGCTGATCATTGCCAAATGGAACCGCGAACTGTTTGAAGACATGCGCAAGGGCGGCCTGACTGCGGCCAACTGCACCGTGTCGGTCTGGGAGGGCTTTCAGGCCACGATCAATAATATCGTCGCCAGCCAGACCCTGATTCGCGACAACAGCGACCTGGTGATCCCGGTCAAGACCACTGCTGACATCCGTCGAGCGAAAGAGCAGGGCAAGACCGGGATCATCTTCGGCTTCCAGAACGCCCATGCCTTTGAAGACCAGCTGGGCTATATCGAGATCTTCAAGCAGCTCGGCGTTGGCGTGGTGCAGATGTGCTACAACACCCAGAACCTGGTGGGCACCGGCTGCTATGAACGCGATGGCGGGCTCTCGGGTTTTGGCCGCGAAGTAGTGGCTGAAATGAACCGTGTCGGGATCATGTGCGACCTCTCTCACGTCGGCTCGAAAACCTCGGAAGAGGTGATCCTGGAGTCGAAAAAGCCGGTCTGCTACTCCCACTGTCTGCCGTCCGGTCTCAAAGAGCACCCGCGCAACAAATCCGACGCCGAACTCAAATTCATTGCCGACCACGGCGGCTTTGTCGGCGTGACCATGTTCGCGCCATTCCTGGCCAAGGGCATCGACTCGACCATCGACGACTACGCCGAAGCGATCGAATACACGATGAATATTGTCGGCGAAGATTCGATCGGTATCGGCACTGACTTTACTCAGGGCCACGGTCAGGACTTTTTCGAAATGCTGACCCACGACAAGGGCTATGCCCGCCGTCTGACCAGCTTCGGCAAGATCATCAACCCGCTGGGTATCCGCACTGTGGGCGAGTTTCCCAACCTCACCGAAACCCTGCTCAAGCGCGGCCACAGCGAACGCGTGGTGCGCAAGATCATGGGCGAGAACTGGGTCAACGTGCTCAAGGATGTCTGGGGCGAATAAGCCGCCAGCAATAGTTTCACTCATTTTCTGGAGTTTTGTTCCATGGCTAAAATCGCCCCGCAATTGCCCATCGAAGTCGATAGCGAAACCGGTGTCTGGACCTCCGACGCCCTGCCCATGCTCTACGTGCCGCGACACTTTTTCGTTAACAACCACATGGGTATCGAAGAAGTCCTGGGTGCTGATGCCTACGCCGAAATTCTCTACAAAGCTGGCTACAAATCCGCCTGGCACTGGTGCGAGAAAGAGGCTGAATGCCACGGCATCGAAGGCGTCGCAGTGTTCGAGCACTATATGAAACGCCTTTCGCAGCGCGGCTGGGGCCGGTTCACGATTGAGGACATCGACCTCGATAAAGGCACCGCGACCATCAAGCTGGAACACTCCTGCTTTGTGTACGTATACGGCAAGGTCGGTCGCAAGGTCGACTACATGTTCACCGGCTGGTTTGCCGGCGCGATGGACCAGATTCTGCACGCCCGTGGCAGCAACATCCGCACCGTGGCAGAACAGGTTTATAGCGGATCGGAAGAAGGCCACGACCACGGCCTGTTTATCGTCAAGCCGTTGTAAGTCGAGGATCGGGATATGGCGTTCGAAGCAATGTTTGAGCCGATTCAAATCGGCAAACTGACCATTCGCAATCGTGTGCTCAGCACCGCCCATGCCGAGGTGTATGCCACCGATGGCGGCATGACCACCGAGCGTTATGTGCAGTACTACGAAGAAAAGGCCAAGGGCGGTATCGGCCTGGCGATTTGCGGTGGCTCATCGGTGGTGGCCATCGACAGCCCGCAAGAATGGTGGAGTTCGGTCAACCTGAGCACCGACCGCATTATCCCGCACTTCCAGAATTTGGCTGACGCGATGCACAAGCATGGCGCCAAGATCATGATCCAGATTACCCACATGGGCCGCCGCTCACGTTGGGACGGTTTCAACTGGCCAACCCTGATGTCGCCCTCCGGCGTGCGTGAGCCGGTGCATCGGGCCACGTGCAAGACCATCGAACCCGAAGAAATCTGGCGGGTGATCGGCAACTATGCCAGCGCCGCAGGCCGGGCTAAAAAGGGCGGACTGGACGGAGTGGAGCTGTCAGCGGTGCACCAGCACATGATCGACCAGTTCTGGAGCCCTCGCGTCAATAAACGCACCGATGAATGGGGCGGCAGTTTTGAGAACCGCATGCGTTTTGGCCTTGAAGTGCTCAAGGCCGTGCGCGCCGAAGTGGGGCCTGATTTCTGCGTGGGCATCCGCCTGTGCGGCGATGAATTTCACCCTGATGGCCTCAGCCATGAGGACATGAAGCAAATTGCCAAGTACTACGACGATACCGGCATGCTGGATTTTATCGGTGTGGTCGGCTCGGGCTGTGACACCCACAACACCCTGGCCAACGTCATCCCGAACATGAGCTTTCCGCCGGAGCCGTTTCTGCATCTGGCCGCCGGTATCAAGGAAGTGGTCAAGGCCCCGGTGCTGCACGCGCAGAACATCAAGGACCCGAACCAGGCCACGCGGATTCTGGAGGGGGGGTATGTCGACATGGTGGGTATGACCCGTGCCCATATCGCCGACCCGCACCTGATCGCCAAGATCAAGATGGGCCAGGTCGATCAGATCAAACAATGCGTGGGTGCCAACTACTGCATTGACCGTCAGTACCAGGGGCTGGACGTGCTGTGTATTCAGAACGCCGCCACCTCCCGTGAGTACATGGGCGTGCCGCACATTATCGAAAAATCCACCGGGGCCAAACGCAAGGTGGTGATTGTCGGTGCCGGGCCTGCGGGGATGGAAGCGGCGCGGGTAGCTGCCGAGCGCGGCCATGACGTGACCCTGTTCGAGAAAAAGGACGCCATCGGCGGGCAGATCACTACCGCCTCCAAAGCGCCGCAGCGAGATCAGATGGCTGGCATCACCCGCTGGTTTCAACTGGAACTGGCGCGCCTGAAAGTTGACCTGCGCCTGGGCACGGCGGCTGATGCGGCGACGATCATGGACTTGCGTCCGGACATCGTGGTGCTGGCCGTGGGCGGGCACCCGTTTGTGGAGCAGAACGAACACTGGGGCGCAGCCGAAGGGCTGGTAGTCAGCAGTTGGGATGTGCTCGACGGCAAGGTGGAACCGGGCAAAAACGTGCTGGTTTACGACACCATTTGCGAATTTACCGGCATGTCGGTTGCCGACTATATGGCGGACAAAGGTGCGCAGGTCGAAATCGTCACCGATGACACCAAGCCTGGCGTGGCTATTGGCGGCACCTCCTTCCCCACGTACTACCGCAGCCTGTACCCCAAGGAAGTGATCATGACCGGCGACATGATGCTGGAGAAGGTCTACCGCGAGGGTGACAAGGTGATTGCTGTATTGGAGAACGAATACACCGGAACCAGGGAAGAGCGGGTGGTCGATCAGGTGGTGATTGAAAACGGCGTGCGTCCTGACGAAGAGCTGTATTACGGGCTCAAGCCGGATTCGCGCAACAAGGGCCAGATCGATGTCGAAGCCCTGTTTGCGATCAAGCCGCAGCCGTGTTTAAGCGAAGCGGGGGACGGTTATTTGCTGTTCCGTATCGGTGACTGCGTGGCCCAGCGCAACGTGCATGCGGCGATCTATGACGCGCTGCGGTTGTGCAAGGATTTTTAAGTACACCCCTGGCCCTCACCCTAACCCTCTCCCGGAGGGAGAGGGGACTGACCGCACGCGGATTCAAAGCCTCCACAAATCAGCCCCCTCTCCCTCCGGGAGAGGGCTGGGGTGAGGGTTTTGTGTTTACACCGAATATTGATGGGAGCCACCCATGCTGAACTTTCTTCTCCCCATTCTGTTATTCGCGGCACTGGTCCTCGCCTTTATCGGCGCCGTGCGCCGCATGAACATGTGGCGCCGCGGCCGCCCGTCAAAAGTCGACCTGCTCGGCGGACTTTTAGCCATGCCGCGTCGCTATATGGTCGACCTGCACCATGTGGTTGCCCGCGACAAATACATGGCCAACACCCACGTCGCCACGGCTGGCGGCTTTGTGCTGGCAGCCGTGCTGGCAATCCTGGTGCATGGCCTGGGCTTGCATAACCGCATCCTCGGCTATGTTTTGCTGTTGGCCACGGCGCTGATGTTTGTGGGCGCGCTGTTCGTGTTCAAACGTCGCCTGAACCCGCCGTCACGCCTGTCCAAAGGCCCGTGGATGCGCCTGCCGAAAAGCCTGCTGGTGTTTTCAGCGAGCTTTTTTGTCCTCACCCTGCCCGTTGCAGGTGTATTGCCCGAAGGCTTTGGCGGTTGGGCGCTGGCGGCCGTGCTGGCGCTTGGTGTGCTGTGGGGCGTGTCCGAACTGTTTTTCGGCATGACCTGGGGCGGGCCGATGAAGCACGCCTTCGCGGGCGCATTGCATCTGGCCTGGCATCGCCGCGCCGAGCGCTTTGGTGGTGGCCGCTCCACCGGGCTGAAACCACTGAATCTGAACGATCGCAATGCCCCCCTGGGCGTGGAAAAACCCAAGGACTTCACCTGGAACCAACTGCTGGGTTTTGACGCCTGCGTGCAATGTGGCAAATGCGAAGCCGCTTGCCCGGCCTTTGCCGCTGGCCAGCCGCTCAACCCCAAAAAGCTGATTCAGGACATGGTGGTCGGGCTTGCGGGTGGTACCGATGCCCATTTTGCTGGCAGCCCATACCCCGGCAAACCCATCGGTGAACACGGCGGCAACCCGCACCAGCCCATCGTCAATGGTCTGGTCGATGCCGACACACTGTGGTCCTGCACCACTTGCCGTGCTTGCGTTGAAGAGTGCCCGATGATGATCGAGCACGTGGACGCCATCGTCGACATGCGCCGCTTTCTGACCCTGGAAAAAGGCGCGACGCCGAACAACGGTGCCCAGGTGCTGGATAACCTGATCGCCACCGATAACCCCGGCGGTTTTGCCCCCGGCGGGCGGATGAACTGGGCGGCAGACCTGAACCTTGACCTGATGCGCGACAAGCCCGCCGCGGATGTGCTGTTCTGGGTCGGTGACGGTGCCTTCGACATGCGTAACCAGCGCACCTTGCGTGCTTTCGTCAAAGTGCTCAAGGCGGCGCGGATCAATTTTGCCGTGCTGGGCCTGGAAGAGCGCGACAGTGGTGACGTGGCACGGCGCCTGGGCGATGAAGCAACCTTTCAGGCGCTGGCCAAGCGCAATATCCAGACCCTGGGGCAGTACAGCTTCCAGCGCATCGTCACCTGTGACCCGCACAGTTTTCATGTGCTGAAAAACGAGTACGGCGCCTTTGGCGGTGACTACCTGGTGCAACATCACAGCACTTACATGGCCGAGCTGATCAGTGCCGGCCTGCTCAACCTTGCCGCGGATGCGGGCGGCAGCGTGACCTATCACGACCCCTGCTATCTGGGCCGTTATAACGGCGAATACGAGGCCCCGCGTGCGGTGTTGCGCGCGCTTGGCATTGAGGTCAAGGAGATGCAGCGCTCGGGCTTTCGCTCCCGTTGCTGCGGTGGCGGTGGCGGCGCGCCGATTACCGATATTCCCGGCAAACAGCGGATCCCCGACATGCGTATGGATGACATCCGCGAGACTGGCGCCGAACGCGTAGCGGTGGGTTGCCCGCAATGTACGGCGATGCTCGAAGGGGTGGTCGAGCCCCGTCCGCAAATCAAGGACATCGCCGAACTGGTGGCTGATGCGCTGATTGAAGACAGCGCCCCGGCCAAACCGGCGCGGCGTGCAGAACCGGAGGTCATCGCATGAGTGACATTATTCGCCGCGACCCGCGTGCCGAGTGGATCGCCCGCAACCGTCTGCACCCGTTGCACGCTGCCATGCAACCCGCCCAGCAGAGCTGGATGGGACCCAATGGCGTAATGCGCAAAAACGTCCACGGGGTGGGCTTTATTGGCCCTAACGGCATCAAACGTATAGACCGCAGCGGTGCGCAGCAGGGCGGCGTGACCAAACGTGCCGCCAGTGCCACGGTGCAATTGCCGCTGCATCAGGTTGCGGCCCCGGCGTTTTTTATCGCCGTGGTGCCGGATATGGTCGGGGGCCGCCTGAGCAGTCACGACCGCGATCTGCTGGGGCTGGCCCGACAATTGGCGGGCAGCGATGGCGCCGTGCTGGCCGTGGTGTTTGGCGAGTGCAAGGAAACGGCCTTTGCCACGGCCGGGGTGGATCGGCTGTTGCTGCTCGACAGCCAGGGTTATGCACCGGAGCAGCGGGTGCTAGGTTTGCGCGCTGTGGATAACCAGTTTGCGCCGCGCCACTGGCTGTTGCCTGACAGCCGCACGGGGGGCGGTGAACTGGGTCGACGTTTGGCTGCCAGCCTGGGCGAGCGTCCGGCCACGCGGGTGTGGCAGGTCAAGGACGGCGCCTGTATCGGCCGTGCCGGGGCGGGCCTGCAAGATATGGCGCAGCCTTTGCGCCGTTTGATCCTGGCGACGGCTGAATGCGCCGAGCCGGTCAGTGAAACCCGTCATGAAGCATTGGTGGTGCAGTTATCCACAGCCGTAGTGCCTTGCCTGCCGCGGATCGAAGATTTGGGCGCGGTGGAGGTCGACCCGGCCGCAGTGCCGATGGCCGAGGCCGAATTTATCCTTAGCGGCGGCAATGGCATCAAGGACTGGGGACTTTTCCACAGGGCGGCCGCTGCATTGGGCGCTACTGAAGGTGCGTCGCGGGTGGCGGTGGACGATGGCTTCATGGGCCGTGACCGTCAGGTCGGTGCCAGCGGCACCTGGGTGACGGCGCGGGTTTACGTGGCGGTCGGTATCAGCGGTGCAATCCAGCACCTGCAAGGGATTGGCGCGTGCGACAAGGTGGTGGCGATCAATCTCGATCCGGGCTGCGACATGATCAAACGTGCTGATTTGTCGGTGATCGGTGACGGGGCGGCGGTGCTTGAAGCGCTGATCGTGGCTGTGGATAACTGGCGCCAGGGTACCCTCACCCCAGCGCTCTCCCAGAGGGAGAGAGAGCCGATTGTCAGTGTTCGTTAGACCGCGTGCGGTCAATCCCCTCTCCCTCCGGGAGAGGGTTAGGGTGAGGGGCTTTTGATTGGGAGAAAGACACATGACCATCGCCACCGTTGCACTGGTTTCAATCGGTGCCCATCCCGCTTCAGGCCGCGCCCGCCGCGCCGAGCAGGACGCCCGTGCCGTCGAACTGGGCCTGGAGCTGGCCGGTGAAAGCCTGCATGTGCTGCACGCGGGCAACCCCCATGAGCCCGCATTGCGCGCTTATTTGGGCATGGGCCTGGACGAGCTGCATGTGCTGGAGCAACCCGACGGCGCGGATGCCGTGCCGGTGTTGCGTGATTACATCCGTGAAGCGGGCGTGCAACTGGTGCTCACCGGCAGCCAGGCCGAAACCGGTGAGGGCTCGGGCATGCTGCCTTACCTGTTGGCCGAGGAGCTGGGTTGGCCGCTGCTGGTGGGCGTGGCGCAAATCGAATCTATCCACAATGGCGTGGCGCAGGTGCTGCAAGCCTTGCCCCGGGGGCAGCGACGTCGGCTGCAGGTTCGCCTGCCGTTTCTGGTCACTGTGGATAACGCTGCGCCAAAGGCGCGTCAAAGCGCCTACGGCCCCGCCACGCGGGGTTTGGTCAACGCTGAAGTGGTTGAAATCGTTACCGATGAGTTATCCACAACCGGCGTACTGCAACCTGCCCGACCACGGCCCAAGCGCTTGAAGGTGATCAAGGCCAAAAGTGGCGCAGATCGCATGAAAGCAGCTACCGCCAAGGCGGCTGGCGGTTCCGGGCAGGTCCACACGGGGCTCAGTGCTCAAGCGGGAGCCGAGGTGATTCTCAAACTCCTGATCGAAGAAGGCGTTGTGCGTTAGCGTTTGCGGCCGGAACCTGAGCCAGCGCCTTCATTTGTATTGGCGCTCACCGCCAGATGCAAATATGGCCTGAGATTTACGGGCGGTAGCCTGGAGTCTTTGTTCGCGTTGGTTGACTAACTGCCCGTAGTACCCCTTGACGCGAAGGACGTACCTATTGCGCAAATGCTCACGATTTGGCCTTGTTCCGGCGTTGTAGGCGCCCACGGCGTCCCAGCTGTAACCCAGTTGCTGGACCAGTCTGGCGAGAATCCAGGCACCCGCCATAACACTGGTGCAGGGTTGAGTCTGGAGTTGATATTCGCTGATGCCAAAAGTGGCGAGGTGCTTCAAATGACGACTGTTGACTTGCATCAAACCTATATCGTATGTCCCGTCTCTATTGATGTTACGTGCTGCCGGATTCATTTTCGATTCAACTTGGGCAATGGCATGTAACAGCAACGGATCAATATCATAGCGGTTACCTGCATCTTGCCAGCAATTGGCACGGGCAAAGGTCGGTGTTAGTCCTGCACATATGACAAGTATAATCAGAAATGAATGTTTCATATTCAGACCTCGCCGTTTCAGAAAACGGATAAAGCAGGGGTGTAAATGTAATAGCTAAATTGTTTTATTTTGTTGATTCTGTACGGTTGTATCGGTGGTTAATAAGGAGCTCGCAGTTGTAGGTGTGGCGGGTAAGATCACATATTTTTCACGTTTAAAATATAAGCATTTGCGTGTTTAGGGGCGTGTTACCTGAAGTTTTTGTATGTTTTTGAGTGCCTGAATTAACGTGTCGATGAACAGGCTGCATAAAAATAAATATAGAACTTATTCGTTTGATGGCAATTGTCCTGCAATCAAAATTGGATCCGTTGAAATGAGGCGACTAATCGTTTTCTGATTATGTTTCTTTTGAATTATTCATTTTGTGAGTGTTTAGAGTTATTTAATAAGGGGGGAGGGCTTGCAGTCTGGAATTGTTATAATGCTTGGAGTGATGCTAAATCTCTAAAAAGTCTAAGAAACGTTCCAGATGCGGGTGATAGATCGGGCGTTTTTTACGTCTGACATAACTTCCCCCGTGAGCAAATTCACGAACCGTATTTCTTGTGAGCAAGGTTCTGCCTGACACCTGTACAAAGTTACCCCGGATTTCTGTGTGCCTGCCTGTGGGTAACCTGTCTGTATTTGCTTGCAGGGCACGGCCTACGGGCTTCTTGCGGGGTTGTACGAAAAATGATCGCTAGTAAGAAATCTTATCTGCTGGTTGATTGCGGTGTTTATCCACAAACTCTGTTGGTGAAGATGTGGATAACTTGTTCGCTATATCTTGCAGGCCTCTATTTTCATAGGCTGCAGGCTGTTGTTCAAAAAACGTTCAATCCCGACTCTACTGTCCTTTTGAAGCCATACATCCAGCCAGCGTAGGGGTTTGGGCAGTTTTCAACAGGGTGGATAAAGTTGCCCACATATTCAGTTGGTCAACCTGTGGATAAGGTGGGTGTGGTTGTCTGAAAGCCTTTAACTGCTTGATCTACAGGGTTTTGTACAAAAAATGTACAGAGACTTTTATAGGTAATGCCTGATGACTTCCCCACAGTTACTGTGGGTGTGCCTGTGGACAAGATGTTGGTTAAGGGCTGAAGCCCTTTGATTACATGGGTTACAGGGGTGTGATTAAAAAATGATCACAAGCATGCAATATATGGACATAAATGAGGCAGCGGGTGTGTTGTCGGCTTGAATCGGTTTGAGCTAAAAGAAGGGCTCCCGGCCCTGTGGAGTAAAGTGAATGAGCGTGTTATTTCGTCCAGGAAGGCGTGCCGATGCACGCGATATTGCGCGTCTTTTTCAGATATCGTCTGAAGGTTGCGCCGATTACATCTGGAGCCGGATTGCGCAGCCGGGTCAGCAATTACTGGACGTCGGGGCGATGCGTTATGCCCGTGAGGGCGTCCAGTTTTCGTATGAAAACTGCTTGATTGCCGAGGCCGAGGGCCAGGTGATCGGCATGATGCACAGCTTTGTGATGTGCCACGATCCAGACGCCCAGCCTGAGACCGATCCGGTGCTGGCACCTTATGCGGAAATGGAAATACCGGACACACTGTATATTTCAAGCCTGGCCCTGCATGAGGGTTGGCGAAATCGTGGATTGGGCGGCAGATTCTTGCAGCATGCCAGGCAGCGTTGCAGCGAACAGGGTGTGACTGGCTTGAGCCTGATCGACTATGCGGCCAACACCGGTGCCCGTCGATTCTATGAGCGCCATGGCTTCGGGATCGTTAAAACCTGTCAGATAACGCCCCACCCGCTGATCCGCGTGACGGGTGAGGCGTATTTGATGCATTGCCCGCTTTCTTGATCCCCTGGTGGCCCGGCGTTTACTGGGCCACTACTCCCTTGAGGTAAGCCGCTGGCGCCGCCCCCAGGTTGTTCAGCAGCCGCTCGCTGTACCAGTCGATAAAGTTCACCACGCCAAACTCGTAGGTCTTGGAGTACGGCCCCGGCTGGTAGGCAATTGAGTTGATGCCGCGCTGATTCTCTTCTGCCAGCCGGCGGTCCTGGTCGTTGGTGGCGTCCCAGACCTTGCGCATGCGCTCCACGTCGTAATCCACGCCTTCAACCGCATCCTTGTGGACCAGCCATTTGGTGCTGACTACGGTTTCCTGTGCGCTGATCGGCCACACGGTAAACACAATGATGTGATCGCCCATGCAGTGGTTCCAGGAGTGCGGTAGGTGCAGGATGCGCATTGAGCCCAGGTCCGGGTTTTTGATCCGCCCCATGAGTTTTGCACAGCCTTGCTTGCCATCCAGGGTCATCGAGACCGTGCCCTTGAGTAGCGGCATGCGCACAATACGGTTACGCAGGCCGAAGCTGGCGTGGGCATAAGGAATTTTTTCGGCGTCCCAGGCAGCGGCCGACGCGGCTACGTGATCCTTGAAGGCCTGATCGGCCCGTGGATCGGTCACGTCGTCCCATTCGAGCAGGGTCTTGAGCAACTCGGGGTGTGACGCGTTGCAGTGATAGCACTCGCGGTTGTTTTCCAGCACCAGCTTCCAGTTGGCTTTTTCCACCAGGGTGGTCTGAATCGCCACCTTGGTGTTTTCCATGTCATAAGGTTCCATATAGTGGTTCAGCGTAGCCAGGAACTCATCGATGGCCGGAGGGTTCTCGGCCAGGCTGATAAAGATGTAGCCGCCCGCGGTTTTGACGTTTACCGGCTTGAGCCCGTATTGCTTCATGTCGAAATCGGCGCCCATCTCGGTGCCGGCAAACAGCAGGCGCCCGTCCAGTTCGTAGGTCCACTGGTGGTAATGGCACACCAGCTTGGCAACCTTGCCCTTTTCGCTGGTGCACAACCGTGAGCCGCGATGGCGGCACACGTTATGAAAGGCATGCACCTGGCCTTCGGCGCCGCGAATCACGATGATCGGGTTCTTGCCTATTTGCAGGGTCAGAAAGTTGCCCTTGGCCGGTATCTCGCAAGTCATGCCTGCAATCAGCCACTCCTTCTGGAAAATCTCCTGCATGTCGATGTCGAACAGGCGCTCGTCGTTGTAAAACGGCTGCGGCAGCGAAAACGTGCGTTCGCGGTTTTGCAACATCTCGGCGGTGGCCTTGCGTGCGGGTTCCAGTGGATCGCCCAGGCTCAGGTTTGCGGTGACGTCCATCGTTGTAGTCCTCATGGCCATCGGATGTGGCCTAAAAATGGCTGATCAGGGGTGCGACGCAAGGCAAAGCAATACATGCAATGAGTGGCGCTGAGTGTGCGTTCGAAGTGCGCCGGGGCCATATCTGCGGGCGACATGGCCAAATCTGTTCCCGACGCTGAAGGTGCTGTTTTCAGGGGCTGGTCGCCATAAGCATGTGAATGTCGCGAATAGATAAATGGCCGCCTCAGGGCATGCGCAGAATCGCCAGCAAGAGGCCGGTTGTCGGCCGTGGAGAAGCGCATGTCCAATAGCTTTCTGAACCCGGTAACCACTCAGACCTGGGCCAATGGCCGACACATCGTGCGATGCGTCAAAGTGATTCAGGAAACCTGGGATGTGCGCACCTTCTGTTTTATGGCCGACCAGCCGATCCTGTTCTTTTTCAAGCCGGGGCAGTTTGTGACCCTGGAGCTGGAAATCGACGGCGACCCGGTGATGCGCTCGTACACCATCTCCAGCTCGCCTTCGGTGCCCTACAGCTTTTCGGTGACGATCAAGCGTGTACCGGGCGGGCGTGTGTCCAACTGGCTGCACGACAACCTGCAGGAAGGCCAGGAACTGGCCGTGCACGGGCCGGTGGGGCTGTTTAACGCCATCGACGCGCCGAGCCCCAAAGTGCTCTATCTGAGTGGCGGCGTCGGTATAACCCCGGTGATGTCGATGGCGCGCTGGTTCTACGACACCAACGCCAATGTCGACATGGTGTTTATCCACAGCGCCCGTTCGCCCAAAGACATCATCTACCACCGCGAGCTGGAGCATATGGCGTCGCGTATCGACAACTTCAGCTTGCACCTGATCTGCGAAAAACACGGGTTGGGCGAACCCTGGGCCGGGTATCGCGGTTATCTGAACCACAAGATGCTCGACCTGATGGCGCCCGACTTTATGGAGCGCGAGGTGTTCTGCTGCGGGCCGACGCCGTATATGAATGCGGTCAAGCGCCTGCTGGAGAACAACGGCTTTGACATGAGCCGGTATCACGAGGAGTCCTTTGGTGCGACGCCGCCCGAAGCCCGGGCCGATGCGGTGGAACAGGCCGAGCAGGCCGCTGATGCACCGGAACTGGACGTGGCGGACTTGAACCAGGTGGAATTCACGGCCTCCGGCAAGAGCATCCGCGTGGGCCCGGCCGAGACCGTGCATGCCGCGGCGGCCAAGCTGGGACTGCTGATTCCCAAAGCGTGTGGCATGGGGATTTGCGGCACCTGCAAGGTGCTCAAGCTGGGCGGCGAAGTCGAAATGGACCACAACGGCGGCATCACCGACGAAGACGTTGCCGAAGGCTATATTTTGTCGTGCTGCAGCGTGCCCAAGGGCGATGTGCGGATCGAGTTTTGACGGGCTTTCGTGGTTCCAGAACCCGTGCCGGGAACAAAGGTTGCAAACCACAGTCTTTAGGGGTCTGAAAGCAAGGTTGCCGCTAGCTTAGCCGGTGACTTTTCTTTATCGTACGCGCCCTTCGAAACTGCTTGAGAACATCACCATGATTGAGTCATCCCTTAGCAAACTGGAACAACTGGTCAGCGATCTGGTTCAGCAAAAGCAAGAGCTGCTGGACACCAACGAACAACTGAATGCCGAACTGGCTCAGGCCCGTGATGAAAACGAAAGCCTGCAACTGACCCTGATGGAACAGGAAGAGAAGCAAGGCGCGACTGCCGCCCGCATCCAGGCACTGGTTGAGCGCGCGAGCCCTGTCAGCGCATGAGCGTGGACAGAGACGGAGTAAATGTCGTCTCGATTTTGGGTAACGACTACACGATCAAAGCGCCGGAAGGGGAGCAAAAAACCCTGATGGCGGCCACGGTCATGTTGAAAACCGCCCTGGCCGAAACGAAAAGAAAGTACCCGAGCCTGATCGGGGACAAACTGCTGGTGCTGGCAGCACTGAATCTGTGTTCAAAGCAGATTGAGTTGCAACTGAGCCACAAACAGGAACTCGACCGTTATCAAGAGCAAGTCAGCGCCACGGTCGATGTGATTGAGCGAA
Source organism: Pseudomonas fragi (assembly GCF_002269505.1). Classification (GTDB taxonomy): domain Bacteria; phylum Pseudomonadota; class Gammaproteobacteria; order Pseudomonadales; family Pseudomonadaceae; genus Aquipseudomonas; species Aquipseudomonas fragi_D. The sequence goes on from NZ_NQKQ01000006.1 coordinate 152,773, forward strand.
CCCTGGGGCAATCCTGACGGTTCGCAAACCAATCACCCCCTGTGGGAGCGTGCTTGCTCGCGATTCAGGCAACGCGGTTTGTCTGCACGACCGCGCTGATGCCATCGCGAGCAAGCTCGCTCCCACAGTATTGATGGTGTGTTCGCTTTAAGCTGCCATCACTTCCCGTATATCCGCAGCCAGTTCCCGCACTCGCGCTTCCTCGGTGTCCCACGAGCACATGAAGCGTGCGCCGCCTTTGCCGATGAACGTGTAGAAACGCCAGCCCCTGGCGGTCAGCGCAGCCACGGCCGGTTCCGACAGTTGCAGGAACACGCCATTGGCCTCCACCGGGAACATCAGTTCAACCCCGGGAATGTCACTCACCAGCTGGCTCAGCAACTGCGCGCAGTGGTTGGCGTGGCGCGAGTGTTTGAGCCAGGCGTCGTTTTCCAGCAGGCCGACCCAGGGTGCCGACAGAAAGCGCATTTTCGACGCCAGTTGCCCGGCCTGCTTGCAGCGATAGTCAAAATCCACTGACAAGGCGTGGTCGAAAAACAGAATCGCTTCGCCCACTGCCATGCCATTTTTGGTCCCGCCAAAGCACAGTACATCCACACCGGCTTTCCAGCTCAGCTCTGCCGGCGTGCAGCCCAGAAATGCGCAGGCATTGGAGAAACGGGCGCCGTCCATGTGCAGCAGAAGGCCCAACTCCTTGCAGGTGTCGCTGATCGCGCGGATTTCTTCAGGGCGATAGACGCTGCCGACTTCGGTGGCCTGGGTGATGGTGACCACCCGCGGTTTTGGATAGTGGATATCTTTGCGCTTGAGGGCGATTTCGCGGATCGACTCGGGGGTGATCTTGCCGTTTTCAGTGCGGGCGATCAGCAGCTTGGAGCCGTTGGAAAAAAACTCCGGTGCGCCACATTCGTCGGTTTCGACGTGCGCGGTCTCGGAGCAGATCACGCTGTGAAAGCTTTGGCACAAGGACGACAGCGCCAGGGAGTTGGCCGCTGTACCGTTGAAGGCGAAATACACTTCGCAGTCGGTTTCGAACAGCTTGCGAAAGTCGTTGGAGGCACGCAGGGTCCATTCGTCGTCGCCGTAAGAGCGCTGGTGACCGTGGTTGGCTTTTTCCATGGCAGACCAGACTTCAGGGCAGATACCGGAGTAGTTGTCGCTGGCGAATTGTTGGCTCTTATCAGTCATTTCCCGGTTCCATGGTCGAATTGTGTTGTGCACTTTATCCAAGATTCCGGCGGGTGCACAGGCACGACTTTAAGTGCGCAAATACCTTGCAAAAGAATAACCCAAAGCCCTGTAACAAAATGTGGGAGCGGGCTTGCCCGCGATGGCATCGCCCGGTTTCACCAGACAAACCTCGCCGCCAGTATCGCGAGCAAGCCCGCTCCCACAGGGTTATGGGAAACCATGTCGTAAACGCACCATTGCGTGGCGTCCATGGGCATTTGGTCTGTCTGCGCCAGCTCTACCATCTGGCTCAAAGGGCATCAGCCCCACCGAGACCAAAAGGCGCGCTGGCGCTGGGAGAACGCAATGTTCAGCAAGCAGGATCAGATCCAGGGTTACGACGATGCCTTGTTAGCGGCCATGAATGCCGAAGATCAGCGCCAGGAAGATCATATCGAGCTGATCGCCTCCGAAAACTACACCAGCCAGCGCGTGATGGAAGCTCAAGGCAGCGGCCTGACCAACAAGTACGCCGAAGGCTACCCGGGCAAGCGCTACTACGGCGGCTGCGAGCATGTGGATAAAGTCGAGCAGCTGGCAATCGACCGCGCCAAGCAATTGTTCGGCGCCGATTACGCCAACGTGCAGCCGCACTCGGGCAGCCAGGCCAACGCCGCGGTGTACCTGGCGTTGCTCAATGCCGGCGATACCGTTCTGGGCATGAGCCTGGCCCATGGCGGTCACCTGACCCACGGCGCCAGCGTGAGCTTTTCGGGCAAGCTGTACAACGCTGTGCAGTACGGTATCGACACCAGTACCGGCTTGATCGACTACGACGAAGTCGAGCGTCTGGCTGTTGAGCATCAACCAAAAATGATCATTGCCGGATTCTCGGCCTACTCAAAATTCCTCGATTTCCCACGCTTTCGTCAGATTGCGGACAAGGTCGGTGCATATCTGTTTGTCGACATGGCCCACGTTGCCGGGCTGGTCGCCGCCGGGCTTTACCCCAACCCGCTGCCGTATGCCGATGTGGTCACCACCACCACCCACAAAACCCTGCGCGGCCCCCGTGGCGGGCTGATTCTGGCCAAAGCGAACGAAGCACTGGAAAAGAAACTCAATTCGGCGGTGTTTCCGGGCGGTCAGGGCGGGCCCTTGATGCACGTGATCGCGGCCAAGGCCGTGTGCTTCAAGGAAGCGCTGGAGCCGGGTTTCAAAACCTACCAGAAACAGGTTATCGACAACGCCCAGGCCATGGCCGAGGTGTTTATCAAGCGCGGTTACGACGTGGTCTCGGGCGGCACCGACAATCATCTGTTCCTGCTCAGCCTGATCCGCCAGGGCCTGACCGGCAAAGATGCCGACGCCGCCCTTGGCCGCGCCCATATCACGGTCAACAAGAATGCCGTGCCCAACGATCCGCAATCACCCTTCGTGACCTCGGGCCTGCGCATCGGCACCCCGGCGGTGACCACTCGGGGTTTCAAGGTGGCGCAGTGCACGGAGCTGGCTGGCTGGATTTGCGACATCCTCGATCACCTCGGCGATGCCGATATCGAGGCCGATGTGGCCCGCCAGGTGACCTCGCTGTGCAAAGACTTCCCGGTTTATCGCTGAGCGCGTTTTTGGAGTAAACCCTATGCAACGGTATTCAGGCTTCGGCCTCTTCAAACACTCCCTCAGCCATCATGAAAACTGGCAGAAAATGTGGCGCACGCCGACCCCGAAAAAGGTCTATGACGTGGTCATCGTCGGCGGTGGCGGCCACGGGCTGGCGACTGCTTATTATCTGGCCAAGGAACATGGCATCACCAACGTGGCCGTGGTCGAGAAGGGCTGGCTCGGTGGCGGTAACACGGCGCGCAACACCACCATCGTGCGCTCCAACTACCTGTGGGATGAGTCGGCGCACTTGTATGAGCACGCGATGAAGCTGTGGGAAGGCCTGTCCCAGGACTTGAACTACAACGTCATGTTCTCCCAGCGCGGCGTCTACAACCTGTGCCACACCCTGCAAGACATGCGCGACTCGGAGCGCCGGGTCAGCGCCAACCGCCTCAATGGTGTGGACGGCGAGCTGCTCAACGGCAAGCAGGTGGCGGACGAAATCCCCTACCTCGACTGCTCGAAAAACACCCGCTACCCGATCATCGGCGCCACCGTGCAACGGCGTGGCGGCGTGGCCCGTCACGATGCCGTGGCCTGGGGCTTTGCCCGCGCCGCCGATGCCCTGGGCGTGGATTTGATCCAGCAAACCGAAGTGCTCGGCTTTCGCAAGGAAAACGGCGTGTGCATCGGCGTTGAAACCAGCAAGGGCTTTATTGGCGCCAAACGCGTGGGTGTGGTCACTGCCGGCAACTCGGGGCATATGGCCCGTCAGGCGGGCTTTCGCCTGCCGATCGAATCGCACCCGCTGCAAGCACTGGTGTCGGAGCCGATCAAGCCGATTATCGACAGCGTGATCATGTCCAACGCCGTTCACGGCTACATCAGCCAATCCGACAAGGGCGACCTGGTGATCGGTGCCGGTATCGACGGTTGGGTCGGCTACGGTCAGCGCGGGTCGTACCCGGTGATCGAACACACCATCCAGGCGATTGTGGAGATGTTCCCGGTGTTGTCCCGGGTGCGCATGAACCGCCAATGGGGCGGCATCGTCGATACCACGCCCGACGCCTGCCCGATCATCTCGAAAACCCCGGTGCCGAACTTGTTCTTCAACTGCGGCTGGGGTACCGGCGGCTTCAAGGCTACGCCGGGTTCGGGCAACGTGTTTGCCGCCAGCCTGGCCAAAGGTGAAATGCACCCGCTGGCCGCCCCGTTTTCCATTGACCGGTTCCACACCGGTGCCCTGATCGACGAACACGGCGCCGCCGCTGTCGCCCACTAACAGAGGAATTACCCATGTTGCATATCTTCTGTCCTCATTGCGGCGAGCTTCGCTCCGAAGAAGAATTTCACGCCAGCGGCCAGGCGCACATCCCGCGTCCGCTTGACCCCGGCAGTTGCACCGACGCCGAGTGGGGCGACTACATGTTCTTTCGCGACAACCCCCGCGGCCTGCACCACGAACTGTGGAACCACGTCGCCGGTTGCCGGCAGTTCTTCAATGCCACGCGTAACACCGTGACCTATGAAATTCTTGAAACCTACCTGATCGGCAGCAAACCGCAGTTCACTGAACAGACGGCGCCATCGGCCACCACGGCCACCCGCGAGCTGGGAGAAAAAGTATGAGCCAGACCCATCGCTTGCCCAATGGCGGCCGCGTTGACCGCACCAAAGTGCTGAGCTTTACCTTCAACGGTCAGCAATATAAAGGCTACGAAGGCGACAGCCTGGCGGCCGCATTGTTGGCCAACGGTGTTGACGTGATCGGTCGCAGTTTCAAATATTCCCGGCCCCGGGGCATCTACGCCGCCGGTGCCGAAGAACCCAACGCAGTGCTGCAGATCGGCGCCACCGAAGCCACGCAAATCCCCAACGTGCGTGCCACCCAGCAGGCGTTGTACCAAGGGTTGGTCGCCACCAGCACCAACGGCTGGCCCAACGTCAATAACGACGTGATGGGTATCCTCGGCAAGGTCGGCGGCAAGCTGATGCCGCCGGGCTTTTACTACAAAACCTTTATGTACCCGCAGTCGTTCTGGATGACCTACGAGAAGTACATCCGTAAGGCGGCTGGTCTTGGCCGTTCGCCGACCCAGAATGATCCTGATACCTACGACTATATGAACCACCACTGCGATGTGCTGATCGTCGGTGCTGGCCCTGCGGGGTTGGCAGCGGCACTGGCAGCGGGCCGCAGCGGTGCGCGGGTGATCATCGCCGACGAACAGGAAGAGTTCGGCGGCAGCCTGCTCGACAGCCGCGAAAGCCTGGACGGTAAATCGGCCATGGAATGGGTGGCCAAGGTTATTGCTGAACTCAAGACGCTGCCAGACGTGATCCTGTTGCCCCGGGCGACGGTGAACGGCTATCACGACCACAACTTTCTGACCATTCACGAACGTCTCACCGACCACCTCGGCGATCGCGCCCCGATCGGTCAGGTACGCCAGCGTATCCATCGGGTCCGGGCCAAGCGCGTGGTGCTGGCTACTGGCGCCTGCGAGCGGCCATTGGTGTATGGCAACAATGACGTGCCGGGCAATATGCTTGCCGGTGCCGTGTCTACCTACGTACGCCGTTACGGCGTTGCGCCGGGTAAAAAGCTGGTGCTCAGTACCAACAACGACCATGCCTACCGTGTGGCGCTGGACTGGCTCGACGCCGGCCAGCAAGTGGTGGCCGTCGCCGATGCGCGCAGCAACCCCCGTGGTTCGCTGGTCGAAGAGGCACGGGCCAAGGGCATTCGCATTCTTACTGGTAGCGCAGTGATCGAGGCGCGTGGCAGCAAGCATGTGACCGGTGCACGGGTGGCGGCGATTGACGTCAAGGCGCTGAGCGTCGCCAGCCCCGGCGAGTGGCTGGAGTGCGATCTGCTGGCCACTTCGGGTGGTTACAGCCCGGTGGTGCATTTGGCCTCGCACCTGGGCGGCAAGCCGACCTGGCGTGAAGATATCCTCGGTTTCGTCCCCGGCGAAGCCCCGCAAAAGCGCGTGTGTGTAGGGGGTATCAACGGTGTCTACCCGCTGGGTGACAGCCTGGCCGATGGTTTTGAAGGCGGTGTGCGTGCCGCTTGCGAAGCAGGTTTCAAGGCTGTGGAAGGGGTGTTGCCCAAAGCCCTGAACCAGCTTCAGGAGCCAACCCTGGCGCTGTTCCATGTGCCTCATGAAAAGGGCACGGCGCGTGCGCCCAAGCAATTTGTCGACCTGCAAAACGACGTCACTGCTGCGGCCATCGAACTGGCAACCCGCGAGGGGTTCGAGTCGGTGGAGCACGTCAAGCGCTACACCGCACTGGGTTTCGGTACCGATCAGGGCAAACTGGGCAACGTCAACGGCCTGGCGATTGCCGCCCGCTCGCTGAACGTGACCATCCCGCAGATGGGCACCACCATGTTCCGCCCCAACTACACGCCGGTGACGTTTGGCGCGGTAGCGGGCCGCCATTGCGGGCATATCTTCGAGCCGGTGCGCTACACCGCGCTGCAAGCCTGGCATGTGAAGCAGGGCGCTGAATTTGAAGACGTCGGCCAGTGGAAACGCCCTTGGTACTTCCCGCGTAACGGCGAAGATATGCATGCGGCGGTCAAGCGCGAGTGCCAGGCTGTACGTGACAGTGTCGGTATTCTCGATGCCTCGACCCTGGGCAAAATCGACATTCAGGGCCCGGATGCGCGCGAATTCCTTAACCGCATCTACACCAACGCCTGGACCAAGCTCGACGTCGGCAAGGCCCGCTACGGCCTGATGTGCAAAGAAGACGGCATGGTCTTCGACGACGGCGTGACGGCCTGTCTGGCCGATAACCATTTTGTGATGACCACCACCACTGGCGGCGCGGCCCGCGTGTTGCAGTGGCTGGAAATCTATCAACAGACCGAATGGCCAGAGCTGAAGGTGTACTTCACTTCGGTCACCGACCACTACGCAACCCTGACCTTGTCCGGCCCCAACAGCCGCAAGTTGCTGAGCGAAGTGACCGACATTGATCTGGACCGCGAGGCGTTCCCGTTCATGACCTGGAAAGAAGGCCTGGTGGGTGGTGTGCCGGCACGGGTGTTTCGCATCTCGTTTACCGGTGAGCTGTCTTATGAGGTCAATATCCAGGCCGATTACGCCATGGGCGTGCTGGAAAAAATCGTCGGAGCGGGCAAGCAGTACAACCTCACCCCCTACGGCACCGAGACCATGCACGTGTTGCGGGCCGAGAAGGGCTTCATCATTGTTGGCCAGGACACTGACGGTTCCATGACCCCCGACGATCTCAACATGGGCTGGTGTGTGGGCCGCACCAAACCCTTCTCGTGGATCGGCTGGCGCGGCATGAACCGTGAAGACTGCGTGCGTGAACAACGCAAGCAACTGGTGGGCCTCAAGCCTCTAAACCCGACCCAGTGGCTGCCCGAGGGTGCGCAACTGGTGTTCGACGCCAAGCAGGCGATCCCGATGACCATGGTCGGCCACGTGACCTCCAGCTATGCGCACAACTCGCTGGGGTATTCGTTTGCCATGGGCGTGGTCAAGGGTGGCTTGAAGCGCATCGGCGAACGGGTGTTTTCGCCCCAGGCGGACGGCAGCGTGATCGAGGCGGAAATTGTGTCTTCGGTGTTCTTCGACCCGAAAGGCGAACGGCAGAATATTTGAGCCAAGCTGTGGGAGCGAGCCTGCTCGCGAAGGCAGTCAATCAACACAATATTGCTAACGGGTGATCCATGACCACAGCCAACGTATACCAACAGCGTCCGGACTCGGGCGCCAAAGCCGAGTCATCGCTGCACCATGCCAACCTGGCCGGTCTGATCGCCAAGGGCCGCAAAAACCCCGGCGTGACCGTACGCGAGAAAAAACTGCTGGGTCACCTGACTCTGCGCGGTGACGCCAAAGACCCGGCTTTTGCCGAAGGTGTGCACAAGGCCCTGGGCCTGGAACTGCCCGTGGCCCTGAGCCTGGTGGCCAACGCTGAGACCTCGCTGCAATGGATGGGGCCTGATGAATGGCTGCTGATTGTGCCCGGCGGCCAGGAATTTGCCGTGGAACAAGCGCTGCGGGCGGCGCTGGCGGGGCTGCATATTTCGGTGGTCAACGTCAGTGGCGGGCAACAGCTGCTGGAACTGAGCGGGCCGAAGGTGCGCGAGGTGCTGATGAAGTCCACCAGCTATGACGTACACCCGGACAACTTCCCGGTGGGCAAGGCGGTGGGCACGGTGTTCGCCAAATCGCAGCTGGTGATCCGCCACACGGCTGAAGACACCTGGGAACTGCTGATTCGCCGCAGCTTTTCGGATTACTGGTGGTTATGGTTGCAGGATGCGGCGGCTGAATACGGGTTGAGCGTCGAAGCCTGAGTCACGGCGGGCCCTCACCCCAACCCTCTCCCGGAGGGAGAGGGGGCTGATTGTCGGTGTTCTTGAACGCGCGTGCGGTCAGTGCCCTCTCCCTCCGGGAGAGGGCCCGGGGGAGGTGCTCTTTGCTTTTCACCTAAAAACAACAAGGAACTCCCCATGAGCCGCGCCCCCGACACCTGGATCCTCACCGCCGACTGCCCGAGCCTGCTGGGCACAGTGGACGCGGTTACCCGCTATCTGTTCGAACATCGCTGCTACGTCACCGAACACCACTCCTTCGATGACCAGCGCTCGGCGCGGTTTTTTATCCGTGTCGAATTCCGTCAGCCCGACGGTTTCGATGAACACGAATTTCGCGCAGGCCTGGCCGAACGGGGCCAGGCCTTTGGCATGACGTTCGAACTGACGCCGCCACACCATCGGCCCAAAGTGCTGATTATGGTGTCCAAGGCTGACCACTGCCTCAACGACCTGCTCTATCGCCAGCGTATCGGTCAGTTGTCAATGGACGTCGTGGCCGTGGTCTCCAATCACCCCGATCTGGCGCCTCTGGCGCAGTGGCACGGTATTCCCTATCACCACTTCGCCCTCGACCCGGCCAACAAGCCCGCGCAGGAGGCCAAGGTTTGGCAGGTGATCGAAGACACTGGCGCCGAGCTGGTGATCCTCGCCCGCTATATGCAAGTGCTGTCCCCCGAGCTGTGCCGCAAGCTCGATGGCAAGGCGATCAATATTCACCACTCCCTGCTGCCCGGCTTCAAGGGCGCCAAGCCTTATCACCAGGCCTATGAAAAGGGCGTCAAGCTGGTGGGCGCCACCGCGCACTACATCAATAACGACCTCGACGAAGGGCCGATCATTGCCCAGGGTGTCGAGGTGGTAGATCACAGCCACTACCCCGAAGACCTGATCGCCAAGGGCCGCGATATCGAAGCGCAAACCCTGGCCCGAGGTGTGGGGTATCACATTGAACGGCGCGTTTTCCTAAATGGAGGTCGTACGGTGGTGCTTTGAGCCCGCGCCACCTTCTAAGCTGCAAGCAGCAAGTTAATCCCTCCAATAACAACAAGGGTGAATACGATGGCTGACAATCGCGGTGTGGTGTACCTGGGCAACGGCCAGGTTGAAGTGCAAAGCATTCCTTTCCCCAAGATGCAGAACCCCCAGGGCAAGCCCATTCACCACGGGGTGATCCTGCGGGTGGTGTCGACCAATATCTGCGGCTCGGACCAGCATATGGTGCGTGGCCGCACCACGGCGCAAACCGGGCTGGTGCTGGGGCATGAAATTACCGGCGAGGTGATTGAAGCCGGGCGTGATGTGGAGCACCTGAAAGTCGGCGACCTGGTGTCGGTGCCGTTCAACGTGGCGTGCGGCCGCTGCCGCAGCTGTAAGGAGCAGAACACGGGCGTGTGTCTGACCGTCAACCCGGCCCGTCCCGGCGGCGCATATGGTTACGTGGACATGGGCGACTGGGTTGGCGGTCAGGCTGAATATGTATTGGTACCTTACGCCGATTTCAACCTGCTCAAGCTGCCCAATCGCGATGCAGCGATGGAAAAGATTCGTGACCTCACCTGCCTCTCCGACATCCTGCCCACCGGCTATCACGGCGCAGTCACTGCTGGTGTTGGCCCTGGCAGTACGGTGTATATCGCCGGCGCAGGACCTGTGGGCCTGGCAGCTGCGGCCTCCGCGCGCTTGCTGGGTGCGGCGGTGGTGATTGTCGGTGACGTTAACCCGATTCGTCTGGCCCACGCCAAGGCGCAGGGTTTTGAAATTGCCGATCTGTCCAAGGACACGCCGTTGCACGAACAAATCGCCGAGTTGTTGGGCGAGCCGGAAGTGGATTGCGCCGTGGATGCGGTCGGTTTTGAAGCGCGCGGCCACGGCCATGACGGAGTCAAGCATGAAGCGCCGGCCACGGTGCTCAACTCGCTGATGGGCGTGGTGCGGGTGGCAGGCAAGATCGGTATTCCGGGCCTGTACGTGACGGAAGATCCGGGCGCGGTGGATGCGGCTGCGAAGAAGGGCAGCCTGAGCATCCGTTTCGGGTTGGGCTGGGCTAAATCCCACAGCTTCCACACCGGGCAGACCCCGGTGATGAAATACAACCGCCAGCTGATGCAGGCGATCATGTGGGACCGGATCAAGATTGCCGACATTGTCGGCGTTGAGGTGATCGGCCTGGACGATGCGCCACGGGGCTACGGCGAGTTCGATGCCGGTGTGCCGAAGAAGTTTGTGATCGACCCGCACCGGATGTTCAGCAAGGGTTAAACCATGCTTCGCCCGTAGTCGCTGCCGAGGAACGAAGGCTGCGAGCTTTTGACTATCAAGAGCTCGCAGCCTTCGTTCCTCGGCAGCGACTACGGGTTTTACAGTGCCGCCAACGGTCCCTGATACAGCACGGGGCCGGTTGGTTGCCCGGTTGGTGAGCCGCCCTGGGGTTCAAGGCTGACCGCCAGCACCACCGGAATCCTGATCAATTGCTGCTGGCTTTGGCTGAGTACGATCCGCCCATCGCCATCGCGGGGGATCAGCCCCAAGGACACCGGTTTGCCTTCGACCGGTATCGCCCACAACTCCAGGCTGCGGCCTGTATCCACAGCCGCCAGTTCCAGTGGCCGCACCTTCAGATAGTCAGCGTGCGCCTCGATACGCAGGGCGGGCTGCGCCGTGCCGCTGAGCAAGGTGGCCTTGTACTGAACGTTGTCGCGGTTATACAGCAGGCCTACGCTCAGGGCGATCAGCAGTGAACCGGCAAGTGCACTCAAGCGCAGCCAGTTCCAGAACGCACGCTTTGCCGGCACATGCAGGGTTTGCGGTTCGATGCGCGCCACGATCGCCTGCCATACGTGACCGGGAACAGGTTGCTCGATCAGGGGCTCGGTCAGCAGGTTAAGGTGTTCCAGCCAGCGGGCCAGTTCGGCGCGCAGAAGCGCATCGCCTTGCAGCAGGTGCTCAAAGCGTCTGCGGGCCCTGGGCGGCATTAGCCCGATGGCGTAATCGGCAGCCAGCGCACGGCGCAGCTCGGGGGTTTGATAGTTCATGATTCGAGGCACCTGCGCAGTCGCTCCATACCCCGGCGGATCCAGGACTTGACCGACCCCAGCGGCGCGGCCAATTGCTGCGCCAGTTCGCTGGCGCTCAGGCCATGAAAATAAGCGATGGTGATGCTCTGGCGCTGCATGCCCTCCAGACCTTCCAGGCATTGGTTGAGGGCGCGTGCTTCACGGGCGCTGTCCAGTTGTTCCAGGGCGCTGGGGCTTTGATCGGCCACGGCGTCCTGCTGCAGGTCACTCAATGGCAATTCGCGGTGCTTGCGCAACTGGTCGATGGCCTGGTTGCGGGTGATGGTGATCATCCAGGTCAGCGGTGCCGACAAATGGGCTTCGTAACGCGAGGCGTTGTGCCAGATACGCACAAAACTTTCCTGCACCACTTCCTCTGCCAGATCACTGCGCCCCATGCAGCGCAAAGCCACGCTGTACAAGCGCGGGGCCACACTGCGATAGAGGGTTTCGAAGGCGCGCCGATTACCCAGTGAACATTGGGCCAGGAGCTTTTCAAGGTAATCGGTATTGGCGGTTAAAATAGCTGTTCTCCCCTCAAAAAAAGCCAGGACTTCAGACCAGTTGTCGGTTGAGGGTAGTTCAGGGTGTGGGGTTGTTCCAATCATGTGAGTCACCTCGCTGCTCTGTATACGCAGGCAAGGGCTCAGCGGATGCACCTGTTTTCAATTAAGATCGCAGGCCGTCTGATCCGATAGTGGCACTTGGGAACATCTGTCCGGTTTTTGGGTCTTACCCATAGTTTTACCGCTCCATGGCGGGCGGTTTTTTGGTTCTAGAGGTTGAAGCGATGAAAAAGTTGAGCGGCGTGGCACTGGCAACATTGATGACCGTGGCAGCGAGCCCGGTGTTTGCAGGTTTTAGCCTGAGCGACGTGGCCAACGTGGCTGCGCAAGTGCAGGGTGGCAACGGTAACGGCGCAACCACGGACAAATCGGCACAAGCCGTGCAAATGCTGACCAAGGTCAACGAGCTGGGCGTCAAGCCTGAGCAGGCGGCGGGCGGTATTGGCGCGATGTTGAGCCTTGCGAAAAACCAGCTGACCTCCAGCGACTACTCCGAACTGACCAAGCAAGTGCCAGGCGTGAACAAGCTGGCAGGCGCCGGTGCCCTGGGCCAACTGAGCCAGTTGGGCGGCTTGCTGGGCAAGTCCAGCGGCGTTTCCGAGACCGCAACCAGCGCTGTGAGCAACGTGGCCAACACTGACCAGCTCAACAGCGCCTTTACTGCGCTGGGCATGCAGGACGGCATGGTTGCCAAGTTTGCCCCGGTATTGCTGGACTACTTCAAAGGCCAGAACGTCAGCACTTCGCTGCTGAGCAAACTGAGCAGCGCCTGGGGCGTTTAAAGGCTAGCCGCGCTCGGCACGCAAAGTGCTGATGCGCTGGTCTTTCAGGGTCCAGAGCTGGTTGACCCAGCCCTGGACCTGTTCACGGAACACCGGGTCGTTTTCGTAATCCCCCTGCCACAATGCCGGATCCAGTTCGCGGGTCTGTATATCGACAATCACCTTGGGCACCTGCCCGCTGATCAACTGCCAAAAGCCCGGAATCTTTGCCTGTGGATAAACCACGGTCACGTCGAGCACGGCATCCAGCTGTTCGCCCATCGCCGCCAGCACAAACGCTACGCCGCCTGCCTTGGGCTTGAGCAGCCAGGTATAGGGTGAGTGTTGCTGCGCGTGTTTGGCCGGGGTGAAACGCGTGCCTTCGAGGTAATTGACGATCGTCACCGGTTGGCGCTTGAACAGTTCGCAGGCGGCCCGGGTGATCTTCAGGTCTTCACCTTTGAGCTGCGGGTGTTTGGCCAGAAAGGCCTTGGAATAACGCTTCATGAAGGGGTAGTCGAGGGCCCACCAGGCCAGGCCCAGAAAGGGCACCCAGATCAGTTCTTTTTTCAGGAAGAATTTGAAGAACGGCGTGCGTCGGTTCAGGCCCTGCATCAGGGCGGGGATATCGACCCACGACTGGTGATTGCTGATCACCAGATACGAGGTATCGCGGCTCAGGCCTTCGGCGCCGCGAATGTCCCATTGGGTGGGCAGGCACAGGGCAAAAATGCGTTTGTCGATTTCGGACCAGGTTTCGGCGATCCACATCACCGCCCGCGAATTGTAGTCGCGCAGGCGCCCCGACGATGCCAGTTTGAGCAAGGCAAACAGCATCAACGGCCCGAACAGGATCAGGGTGTTGCACAGCAATAACAGGGTGACCAGACAGCCGGTGAGCAGGCGGCGCATAAGCAACTCTTGAACGTTTAAGGACGGGTCATGATAAGCAGACTGGCGTAGAACGCCAAATCCATGGACCTTGTGGGAGCGAGCCTGCTCGCGATAGCCTCAACGCGGTGAAGCAGACTCATCAGGTCGCCAGTATCGCGAGCAGGCTCGCTCCCACACACCCAGTGTGAACCTACTGTGGCTAAGTGGTCTAACTCTTACTTTTTCAAAGGAAATGCCTGCATGAAGTCTGTTCTTGCGTTGCTGTCTGTATTGGCGCTGCCGGTAATGGCCGCCGAGCCGACCCTTTACGGGCGTTACGAGTACATCAAATTGCCGGAAATCGGCGAGACCCTTAAAGCCAAGATGGACACGGGTGCCTTGACCGCGTCGCTGTCGGCCAAAAATATCCAGACCTTTACCCGTGACGGTGAAGAGTGGGTACGCTTCCAGCTGGCCACCGAAGGCGCAAGCAGCAAAGTGTATGAACATAAGGTGGCGCGCATCAGCAAAATCAAAAGCCGCGCCGATGAAGATGAAGACCGGGACACGCCCGAAAGCGCCAAGCGCCCGGTGGTGGATCTGGAAATGTGCCTGGGTAACGTCAAGCGCACCGTGGAGGTCAACCTTACCGATCGGAGCAGCTTCAACTACCCGCTGTTGATCGGCGCCAAGGCGCTGCGCGAGTTTGGTGCGGCGGTGAATCCGGCCCGTCGTTATACGGCTGACAAGCCGGATTGCTGAGTCACCCCCGGCCCTCACCCCAGCCCTCTCCCGGAGGGAGAGGGGGCCGATCTTCAGCGTACTCAAAATCCGCGTCACCCCCGAACAAGCCCCCTCTCCCTATGGGAGAGGGCTGGGGTGAGGGGCTTTCAGGCTTTCAGGTTAACTGGACCAAGGCGCCTTGCGTGAGTTGTTCAGAGTGGTGAGATAGCTGTCGCCACCCAACTGGCTCATTTGCTGACGAATCCAGCCGGCGCGGCGGCTGACATAGGTGCTGGGGTGGCTGGCACTCCAGTTCAGCGGGCTGGGCAGCACGGCCGCCAGATAACTGGCCTGCTGGCGCGAAAGGTTTTTGGCGCTCACGCCAAAGTGATGCTGTGCTGCGGCTTCGGCGCCGAACACGCCTTCATCCCACTCCGCGCTATTGAGGTACACCTCCAGAATCCGCTGTTTGGGCCACAACACTTCAATCAACGCGGTAAACCAGGCTTCCAGACCTTTGCGCAGCCAACTGCGGCCCGACCACAAAAACAGGTTCTTCGACACTTGCTGGCTCAGCGTACTGGCGCCGCGCACTGTGCCGCCTTGCTCGTTGTGGATCAGCGCAGCCCTGATCGCCCCGAAGTCAAAACCCCAGTGCTCGGGGAATTTCTGATCTTCACCCGCCATGACCGCAACTTTCAGTTCGTCGGATATTTCATCCCACGGCCGCCAGCTGCGTTGCAGGTCAATCGGCTGGCCATCAAGCCACGACTCGACCTTGCGCTCGACCATCAGTGCCGTGCCGGGGGGTGGCACCCAGCGAAAAATCAGCACCAGCAATGCGCTGCCCACTGCGAACCAGAGCAGGGCTTTAAGAAAGCGATGAACAAGAAAACGCAGCATGGATGACTTGGCCGAACCCGTTGAGCGGGCCATTATACAGACACTGCGCTATTCCATGATCCCGACTGGAGTTACCCCATGCTGCGCGTTTTTTTGATGCTGGCCGCGTTCTTCGGCTTTACCGGTGTTGCACTGGGCGCTTTCGCCGCCCATGGCCTGAAAGGTCGTTTGACAGAGCAGTATCTGGCTATTTTTCATACAGGCGTGACCTATCAGCTCGTGCATACCCTGGCCCTGTTCGGCGTGGCCCTGCTGGCCACCCACCTTCCCGGGCGCCTGGTGACCTGGGCCGGCGTCTGTTTCGCTCTGGGGATTGTGCTGTTCAGCGGCAGCCTGTACGTACTGACCATGACCGGCATCAGCAAGCTGGGGATCATCACGCCCTTCGGTGGCCTGGCGTTTTTGGCCGGCTGGCTGTGCCTGGGGCTCGCCGCCTGGCGCCTGAGCTGAGCTTGCAAGATGAATGGCTTGGGTCGACCTGACTGATCGGGCTAGAATGCTGGCCCCTTAAAATGAAGGCAGCGTCGCGCATGCTCATTCAGTTGAACGGTGAATCCTTTGAACTACCGGACGGCGAGACCGTCGCCGACCTTTTGGCCCGTCAGGAACTGACCGGCCGTCGGGTCGCGGTCGAGCTGAACCTGGACATTGTCCCGCGCAGCCAGCATGCCGAGACGGTACTCAAAGCAGGTGATCAGGTCGAAGTGGTGCACGCCATCGGTGGCGGCTAAGTACTGCCTTACGCGTCACGCTCACCCCGCAGTGCACATAATTAAAGAGGATTCCCGATGAGCAACGTTCGCAACGACAAGCCTTTTACCCTGGCTGGCCGTACTTATCAGTCGCGCCTGCTGGTGGGCACCGGCAAGTACCGTGACCTTGAAGAAACCCGCCTGGCCATCGAAGCCTCGGGTGCTGAAATCGTCACCGTTGCCGTGCGTCGTACCAACATCGGTCAGAATCCTGGCGAGCCTAACCTGCTCGACGTACTGCCGCCGGATCGCTACACCATCCTGCCGAACACCGCCGGTTGCTACGACGCAGTCGAAGCCGTGCGTACTTGCCGCCTGGCCCGTGAGCTGCTCGACGGCCACAAGTTGGTCAAGCTGGAAGTGCTGGCCGATCAGAAAACCCTGTTCCCCAACGTCATCGAGACCCTCAAGGCCGCCGAGATCCTGGTCAAGGACGGTTTCGACGTGATGGTGTACACCAGTGATGACCCGATCATTGCCCGCGAACTCGAGGCGATGGGCTGTATTGCCGTGATGCCGCTGGCCGGTCTGATCGGTACCGGTTTGGGGATCTGCAACCCCTACAACCTGCGCATCATCCTTGAAGAAGCAAAAATTCCGGTGCTGGTCGATGCGGGCGTGGGCACTGCCTCCGACGCGACCATCGCCATGGAAATGGGCTGCGAGGCGGTGCTGATGAACTCGGCCATCGCCAATGCCCAGCATCCGATCATCATGGCTGAAGCCATGAAACACGCCATTGTGGCGGGCCGTCTGGCGTATCTGGCCGGGCGCATGCCGAAAAAACTCTATGCCAGCGCCTCTTCGCCGCTGGATGGTCTGATCAAGTAAGAGCCACTGATGACTGAATCACTAGACACCCCAATCCCGGAAGAAGGCGAAGATCGCCAACACCGTCGCATCAAGAGTTTTGTGATGCGCGCCGGGCGCATGACCGAAGGCCAGCAACGCGGCCTCGATCAAGGCACGCCGCTGTATGTACTGCCACTGGCTGACGCGCCTGTCGATTTCGACCAGGTGTTCGGTCGCTCAGCGCCGCGCACCCTGGAAATCGGTTTTGGCATGGGCCATTCACTGCTGGAAATGGCAGCGGCTTCGCCTGAACAGGACTTTATCGGCGTAGAGGTACACCGCCCGGGTGTGGGCGCGCTGCTCAATGGCGTGCTGACTCAAGGCCTGACCAACCTGCGGGTTTACGATTGCGATGCGATCGAAGTACTGACCCGTTGCGTGGCAGACAACAGCCTTGATCGCCTGCTGCTGTTCTTCCCGGACCCTTGGCACAAGAGCCGTCACCACAAGCGCCGGATCGTGCAAGCGTCCTTCGCGGAACTGGTGCGCTCCAAGCTCAAGGTCGGCGGCGTGTTGCACATGGCTACCGATTGGGAACCCTATGCTGAATACATGCTGGAAGTGATGAACGTCGCGCCGGGTTATCGCAACCTGGCTGAAGACGGCAAGTGCGTGCCACGTCCGCCTGAGCGCCCGGTGACCAAGTTCGAACGCCGCGGCGAACGACTGGGCCATGGCGTGTGGGATTTGAAGTTCGAAAAACTGGCGTAAACGGTTTTTCTATACCGGCCTCAGTTCTGGGGCCGGTTCAGCATGGCATTTGTAGCAGCTGCCGAAGGCTGCGTTCGAGCGCGAAGCGGTCGTAAATCCTGAATGCGCAGTCTTCCTGAAAAAATGCATTATCTGGTTTTACGACGGCTTCGCCGCCGATCGCAGCCTCGTGCCTCGGCAGCGACTACAGTCAGTTACGTCTACCCCCGTCGATCCGCCACCACCCCGATCAACACCAGCACCACCAACAGTACAGGCGCCAGGCTGTAGTTGTTGAACTGGCTCAACCCGCGTTCGACCCACGGCGTGGCGTAGATCAGCGCCGCACCGCTGCCGATCAGGCAAAGCAGGGCCATGAGCGGCACACGCAGGGCGCCGGCAATGCTGCCCAGGCGCTGTTCGACCCAGCCCTTGAAGTCGGCACCGAACAGCACCAGCACACAGCCAATCAAGGCCAGGGCAATCTCCGAGAGGTGGCTGCGGCTCCAGCGCGATACGGTGGCAAGCAGGTCAAGTACCAAGTCCATTCGAGTTCCTTAGGTCAAAAAGTGCTGCAACAAGTCGTTGAGAAACAGCTGGCCTCGGGCGGTTGCCGCCAGGCGTGACGGTTCGACCTGCAATAAGCCACTTTGTTCGGCTGCTTTGCGTCCAATGCTCAAGCTGTCCAGTGCCAGCCCGGTGCGCTGAGGGTAGAGCGCCGAATCAACGCCGTCGGTCAGGCGCAAGGCGTTCATTAGAAACTCAAAAGGTAGCTCTTCAGCTGTCAGGGTTTTCTCGCCTGCTTGAAAGTTTTTCGCCGGATTCAGGTAGTCCTTAGGCAGGCGAGTTTTCCAGGTGCGCACGATGCGACCATCAGGATGGCTCAGTTTGCCGTGGGCGCCAGCGCCAATACCGATAAAGTCGCCAAAGCTCCAGTAGTTGAGGTTATGCCGCGCCGGGCGGCCAGGCTGGGCATAGGCAGACACTTCATACTGGGCGTAGCCATGTTCGGCGAGCAGCGCCTGGCCGGCTTCCTGAATGTCCCACAGGGTGTCGTCTTCAGGCAGTACCGGCGGCTGGTTCCAGAACACCGTATTGGGCTCCAGTGTCAGCTGATACCACGACAGGTGGGTCGGCTTGAGCGCGATGGCCTGGCGCAGGTCGCTCAGGGCGTCGTCGAGGGACTGATCGGGCAGGCCGTGCATCAGGTCCAGGTTGAAGTTGTCAAAACCTGCCTGTCGCGCCATGCCGGCCGCGCGCACCGCTTCGTCACCGTTGTGGATGCGGCCCAGGGCCTGCAGTTTTTCCTGCTGGAAGCTCTGGATGCCGATCGACAGGCGGTTGATCCCCAGCTTGCGGTAAGCCACGAATTTTTCCTGCTCGAAAGTGCCCGGGTTGGCTTCCAGGGTGATTTCGATATCGTGGGCAAACGGGATACGTGCTTCAACACCCTTGAGCAGACGGCCCAATGCTTGCGCACTGAACAGGCTTGGCGTGCCGCCACCGAAGAAAATCGAACTCAGCTCGCGGCCATAAACCGCGTGCAGGTCCTGATCGAGATCGGCCAGCAACGCGTCGACGTACTCTTCTTCGGGCAGCACCGGGCTGGCGGTGTGGGAGTTGAAGTCGCAATACGGGCATTTGCGCACGCACCACGGAATATGGATATACAGCGACAGGGGTGGCAATTGGCTCAGCGGCGCGCGTGGCGCCTGCTGGGTAAAGCCAGCCGCGCCCAGATAGAGCGGCTGTGGAGGTGTGTCGTGGGTCATTTCAGGCCCAAACGCTGACGCAGCAGAACCATGGCACGAGCACGATGGCTCAGCTGGTTTTTCTCCGACGGGCTCAGTTCGGCACTGGAGCAGTTGCGCTCAGGTACCCAGAACAGCGGGTCATAGCCAAAACCGTGCTCGCCACTGGCGGCAGGCAGGATACGCCCGTGCCACAGGCCTTCACAGATGATCGGCAGCGGGTCGTCGGCGTGGCGCACCAGTGCCAGCACGCAGACAAACTGTGCGCCGCGCTCGGCCTCGGGCACGTCCTTGAGGGCATCGAGCAGTTTGGCGTTGTTCGCCGCATCGCCTTGGCCATCGGCGTAGCGCGCCGAGTAGATACCCGGAGCGCCGCCGAGAAAGTCCACGGCCAGCCCCGAGTCGTCGGCCAGTGCCGGCAAGCCCGAGATACGTGCCGCATTGCGGGCTTTAAGAATTGCGTTCTCAACAAACGACAAGCCGGTTTCTTCCGGCTCGACGCTGCTGAATTCTCCAATCGAGCGCAACTGCACCGACTCGCCGAGCATGGCCTGAAGTTCTTTGAGTTTGCCGGCGTTGTGGCTAGCCAGTACCAGTTGCGTAAGGTTCATCATTCGATTGGAGCGACCATTTGAGAAAATTGGATGGTTTCAGAGGTGGCGCCGCCGGCTTTCACATCTACCTTGAAGGTGAAGGTCTGCGGACCGGCCACCGGGAACTGGGCCAGATAATTGATTTCGCCGTTCTTGCCCACCTGACGGAAGGTCAGTGGCGTTGGCTTGGCATCGCCGGTCTGCACCGTGCCTTGAACGTTGGCGGCAATGTTCTTGCCGCCCTTGTTCAGGGTGATGTTGAGCACCCCATTGGTTTTGCTGCGGGTGACCTCAAATTCGTTGGCGATGTCCGGCGTCAGGAAAGTCGACGGGAACGCGTTGTAATACACCGTTGTATCGCCAAACGTCTGCTGACGCTGGGCAGATGTGCCGTCACCGGCAAAGGCCTGCATGCCAAAACACATCGAAAGCAGTAGTAATCCAATACGACCCATTGTCACTCTCCTTGAACTTGCTGGTTTAGACCGCGACCTGATGATCCTGAAGGCCGGGACTGCTGACACGATAAATGCCAATCTCGCCCAACAGGTTAGGCCATATCTTGCTCGCCCACCCGTGTCGGTGTTGTTGATCTACGGCAAGGCGGTTGATCACTTGTGCTTCGCGCTCGCGGCAAAGCGCTTCGAAGTCTTCGAAAGTACAGAAGTGAATGTTCGGCGTGTTGTACCAGGTGTACGGCAGAAATTCGGAAACCGGCATCCGCCCCTTGCTGGCCAGGTACCAGCGGCAGCGCCAGTGACCGAAGTTGGGGAAGGTGATGATGCACTGGCGACCGACGCGCAACATTTCGTCGAGAATCCGGTCGGGGTAATGCACGGCCTGCAGCGCCTGGGTCATGACCACGATGTCGAAGCTGTTGCTGGCAAAATTGCCCAGGCCCTTGTCCAGGTCCTGCTCGATCACGTTGATGCCCTTGGCGACGCACTCGGCGATGTTGTCCGGGTCGTTTTCCAGGCCATAGCCGGTGACTTGCTTGTTGTCGCGTAGCCAGCTCAGCAGTTCGCCATCACCACAACCGAGGTCGAGCACGCGGCTGCCGGCGGGGATCCAGTCTTGGATGATTTCCAGGTCGGCTCTCATGGCGTTCTCACAGTTCTATGCGGTTCATGTAGTTGCTGAAGGCTTGCAGGTAACGCGGGATCGGGATCAGGAAGGCGTCATGGCCTTGCGGAGCATCGATTTCCAGGTAGCAGACGTCTTTTTTTGCCGCCATCAGTGCATCCACCAGCTCCCGCGAACGGGCCGGCGAGAAGCGCCAGTCGGTGGTGAACGACATCACGCAGAAGCGCGCCTTGGCCCCGGCGAAGGTTTTGGCCAGATCGTCATCGAAGTTGGCTGCCGGGTCGAAGTAGTCCAGCGCCTTGGTCATCAGCAGGTAAGTGTTGGCATCGAAGCGCCCGGAGAACTCTTCACCCTGATAACGCAGGTAGCTCTCGACCTGGAACTCGACGCTATGGAAGTCGTAGTTGAGGTTTTCGTTCTTCAGGCCACGGCCGAATTTTTCACCCATCGAGTCATCGGACAGGTAGGTGATGTGCCCGACCATGCGCGCCAGCATCAGGCCGCGCTTGGGAATCACGCCTTTTTCCTGGAACGAACCACCGTGGAACTCGGGGTCGGTGAGGATGGCCTGACGGGCAACTTCGTTGAACGCGATGTTTTGCGCGGACAGCTTGGGCGCCGAGGCAATCGCCAGGCAATGGCGCAGGCGATCCGGGTAGCTGATGCTCCACTGCAACGCCTGCATGCCACCCAGGCTGCCGCCGATTACCGCAGCCCACTGGTTGATGCCCAGGCGGTCAGCCAGGCGTGCCTGGCTGTGAACCCAGTCTTCAACGGTCAGTACCGGGAAGTCGGCGCCAAACGGGCGACCGGTTTGCGGGTTGAGGCTGCTTGGCCCGGTGGAGCCGTTGCAACCGCCCAGGTTGTTGAGGCTGACGACGAAGAACTTGTTGGTGTCGATGGGCTTGCCGGGGCCGATGCAGCTGTCCCACCAGCCGGGCTTGCGATCGTCGGCGCTGTGATAACCCGCCGCGTGATGATGCCCTGACAGCGCGTGACAGATGAGCACGGCATTGCTGGCCGTGGCATTGAGCTGGCCGTAGGTTTCGTAAATCAGTTCATAGGCAGGCAGTGAGCGACCGCAGGCTAACGCGAGGGGCTCGTTGAAGTGCGCCGTTTGCGGCACGACAAGACCAACGGAATCGGGGGGAAAGGCAGCTGGCATCGACCCTGCTCTCATTTAAATGAGGCGTAAGTCTAATGAGCGGGGGGCGCAGCAGCAAGCAATGGTCTGGGCTGATTTTATGACCTGACCCAAACCTGTAGTCGCTGCCGCAGGCTGCGAAGGGGATCGTGGGCGCCCTCTGGACAACGAGTTGCTACGCAACTCTTCGCAGCCTGCGGCAGCGACTACAAGTTTTGGTTCAGGGTCGGGACAAACCTGGCAAGTCCGGCAGTTTTTTCGGCGCATGCAAACGCACACGCTTCTGCCGGTTGAGTTCGCCGCTGATCAGGCTCACCTGGCTTTTGGCAATGCCGAACGCCTTGGCCAGAAAAGCCATCAGGTGGGCGTTGGCCTTGCCTTCTACCGGAGGAGCGGTGAGGCGGATTTTCAGACGGTCACCGTGCAGGCCGGCAAACTCGTCGCTGCTGGCCTTGGGTTGCAGGTGACAGTCGAGAATCAGATCCTCGCCGTCCCAACGGTAGTAGCTCATCAGATCAGGCCGAACAAGATGACCGGCATGCCGACGTACATGGCCAATGGCGGGATCACGAAGCTCTGGATCAGCTGGATCACCATGAACGCCAGGATCGGCGAGATATCCAGGCCGCCCATGCTTGGCAGGAAGCGGCGGAACGGTGCCAGGGCAGGTTCGGTGATCTGGTTGACCAGTTCCGCGCCAGGGCTGACGCTGCCCGGTGCTACCCACGACAGGATCACGCTGATGATCATGGCGAAGAAGAACACTTTCAAAAACAGCGCGGTCACGCCAATGATCGCCCACAGCAGCAGGCCCAGAATGTTGAAGGACATGTAACTGAGCGTCAGGACTACGGCGAAGATCACCATCTGCACGAGAATCGCCAGCACCAGCGACGACATGTCGAGGCCGAACACGCTCGGGATCACCCGGCGCAGCGGCTTGAGCAGCGGCTGGGTGGCCTTGACGATGAACTGGCACAGCGGGTTGTAGAAGTTGGCCCGCACCAGCTGCAGGATAAACCGCAGCAGGACGATCAGCAGGTAGAGGCTACCCAGGGTTTGAATCACGAAAATGGCAGCGCCATTAAGTCCGGACATCATGTACTCCTTTATTGACCCAGTTGTTCAGCCATTTCGGCCGAGCGGTGCGCGGCGGCACTCAATGCTTTTTCGACCGAGGCGGCAAAGCCGTCGGCCTGGAATGATTTGATCGCAGCTTCAGTGGTGCCCGCAGGCGAGGTCACGCGGCGGCGCAGTTCGGCGGCATCGACATCGCTGGCCACGGCCATGTGTGCGGCGCCCAGAGCGGTTTGCTCGGCCAGTTGCTTGGCCACCTCACGGGGCAGGCCGAGCTTGACGCCTGCATCGGTCATGGCTTCGATCAGCAGGAAGAAGTACGCGGGGCCGCTGCCGGACACGGCCGTCACGGCATCGATCTGCGCTTCACTGTCTACCCACACCACGATGCCCACGGCACTGAGCAGTTGTTCAGCCTGCTGGCGTTGCTCGGCGGTGACGTCGGCAGTGGCGAACAGGCCGCTCACGCCCTTGCCCAGCAGGGCCGGGGTGTTTGGCATGCAGCGCACCAGTGGCTGGTTGCCCAGCCAGTTAAGCAGGCTGGCGCAGGTAATGCCGGCAGCAATGGACACCAGCAGTTGATGGGGCTGCAGATGCGCACGCAGGTCCTGGCACACGGCTTTCATGGCCTGTGGCTTGACCGCAATGACAATCACGTCGGCGTCCTGGATGGCTTGCGCGTTATCGGCAAACAGTTCGATGCCATGCTCGGCGGCCACTTTGGCCCGCGTCTCGGCACCCGGATCGCTGGCGCGGATCTGTGCTGCATCCAGACCTTTGGCCAACAGGCCGCCGATCAGGCTGGAAGCCATGTTGCCGGCGCCGATAAAGGCAATACGCATTTTGCTCATAACCGATCCTTATAAAAAATGAGATAGGCCCTTTCAGGCCTGGCCGTAGTCACGGGCGCCAAATAATGCAGTGCCGATACGCACCCAGGTGGCGCCTTGGGCAATCGCCGACTCCAGGTCGTGGCTCATGCCCATTGAAAGCGTGTCGAGGCCCATGTTCAGGCTCTCTTGCAAGGTGCGTACTGCCGCAAAGGCAGCGTCCTGCTCGGCGCGGTCCTCCGTGGGTTCGGGTATCGCCATCAGGCCGCGCAGCTTCAAGCGTGGCAGGGCGCTGATGGCGGCCGCCAGCGCAGGCAAGTCAGTCGGGGTACAGCCCGATTTGCTGGCCTCACCGCTGACATTGACCTGAATGCAGATATTGAGCGGCGGCAAGTCGGCCGGGCGTTGTTCAGACAAACGCTGGGCAATCTTGAGCCGGTCCACGGAATGCACCCACGCGAAATGCTCGGCGATGTCGCGCGTCTTGTTCGATTGAATGGGGCCGATGAAGTGCCAACACAAGGGCAGGTCGGCTAATTCGACCTGTTTGGTGCGGGCTTCCTGCAGGTAGTTTTCACCGAAGTCGCGAATGCCCGCGGCATGGGCTTCACGCAGCGCGCCAGCAGGTTTGGTCTTGCTGACAGCGAGTAGATGAATGCTGGTTACATCACGTTGCACAGCCAGTGCGGCTGCGCGTATGCGCGCCTCAACTTGGGCAATGTTGCCTGCTATCGTGGACATTCTTTAAGCCCGCTGTTGTGAAAGTCAGCGGCATTCTACTGGAATTGGGAGGGGGGATGGATATCGCCGACCTGGTTGGCCTGCAGCCGCTGGCAGCGGCTGCAGGATTTGCCTGCGCTTAGCGTTGTACGACCTGCAAAGCGCCTTTCTCTTTTGGCAGAACGCGCTTGGCGACTACGTAGTGGTTTTGCCAGTAAGGCTTTTGCAGCGTGTCGATAGTCACCGATTTGCCGCGACGCGGGGCATGAATAAAGCGGTCATTGCCCAGGTAAATGGCAACGTGGTTGACCTTGCGGCTCTTGATATTGAAAAACAGCAGGTCGCCAGGCTTCAGGTCTTTGCGTTCGACCTTTTGCCCATGGCCGCTGGCCATTTCGCTGGAGGTGCGCGGCAAATCAACGGTGGCCACGTCATTAAAGGCGTATTTGACCAGCCCGCTGCAGTCGAACCCTTTACTTGGGCTGCTGCCGCCCCAACGATAAGGAGTGCCCAGCACGTTGACGGCGCGGCTCAGGACCGTGCTGCTCTGCTTGTTGGCGGCGGCCAGGGAAGCGGCCGCAATTTTGCCGGGGGCCTTGCGGTGGGCTTTACTGGACGCAGGACGTGCTACGGTCTTGCTGGTAGAGGCAACATAAGGCGTGCCCGCAGATGACTTTGCGGTGTAGCCGGTGAAGCCCGAAGGAAGGTGTTGCTCACGATTGGTGGCGTGGGCGGCCAGTGGCAATAATAGGCAAATGGTTAGCCATGTCTTGAATATAGGACGCATTCGGCAGGGCTCAATGGTTATAAACGCGAAACTTTATAACAGCTTTTTTGTCCTTTCTCAGGCCATTTGTCAGGTGGACTGTAGGGTCAAATTCCGTAAACGTGGTGGCAAATTGTCGCATGGCGAGGGTGCAGGTCAGGTCCTACAAGGCTTTGCGCCGATTCTTGTAAGACACTTTTACCTTTTGCGCGACAGTAAAAAAGTCACAAAAAACTTCACAATATTTTTCTATCAGCAGCAAAGAGGGCATTTATGAGCGGCTATCGAGATGATGTACAGCGCGATACTCACAGCAAAGTGCTGGGTTATTTGCTGTGGATTTTCGGTTTTCTGGGAGCGCACCGCTTCTATTACGGCAAGCCGGTAACCGGGACGATCTGGTTTTTCACCCTGGGCTTGTTGGGTATCGGCTGGTTGGTCGACTTGTTCCTGATCCCGAGCATGGATCGTGAAGCTGACTTGCGGTTCACCGCAGGTGACACCGACTACAGCGTGTCATGGATTCTGCTGACGTTTCTGGGCGTTTTTGGCGTACATCGCATGTACATGGGCAAATGGATCACGGGGATCATCTACCTGTTTACCGGTGGTTTGTTCCTGATCGGTATCCTGTACGACTTCTGGACCTTGAACGAGCAGATCTCGATCAAAAACGCAGAGCGCCGCTAAAGATCAAAAGCCCCTCACCCTAGCCCTCTCCCGGAGGGAGAGGGTTGGGGTGAGGGCCGTTGTTAGCCTTCGTAACTGATCCGACCATCCACCAGCGTGTAACGCACGGCACCCGGCAGGCAATGGCCGAGGAACGGGCAGTTGTCGCCTTTGGAATGCCATTTCTCACCAACCAGGGTCGAGGCCGCCGGGTCAAACAGCACCAGGTCCGCCGCCGAACCCACTGCCAGCTTGCCGGCTGGCAGGCGCAGGGCTTCGGCCGGGCCAGCGCTCAGGCGGTTGAGCAGCGTCGGCAGGTCGAGCAAGCCGTCTTCTACCAGGGTCATCGCCAGCGGCAGCAGCACTTCAACGCTGCTCATGCCCGGTTCGGTCGCGCCGAACGGGGCCAGCTTGGCGTCACGCTCGTGGGGCTGGTGATGGCTGGAGATGGCCTGCACCACACCTGACTTCACGGCCTCGCGCAGGCCGTCACGGTCGGCGCGGGTGCGCAGCGGCGGCTGTACGTGGTAAACGCTGGAGAAATCCACCAGCGCTTCATCAGTCAGAATCAGCTGATACAACGCCACATCCGCAGTGACTTTCAGGCCGCGGGCCTGGGCTTGGGCGATCAGGGCCACACCGCGGGCGCTGGTCAGCTGGCTGAAGTGCGCACGCACGCCACTTTGCTCAACCAACAGCAGGTCACGGGCCAGTGCTACGGTTTCGGCCGTTTCCGGAATACCCGGTAAACCGCGGAACGCTGCCATTGCGCCGTCGTGGGCAATCCCGCCCTCGGCCAGATCACGGTCCTGGGAGTGGAAGATCACGGTCAGGTCGAACGTGGCCGCGTACTCCAGCGCCCGGCACAGGGTGCGGGTGTTGGTGAAGCTGCTGAGACCGTTGCCAAATGCCACGCAGCCTGCGTCGCGCAGGGCGATCAGTTCGGCCAGTTGCTCGCCGTCCAGGCCTTTGCTCAACGCACCGATCGGGAACACCTTGCAGTTGCCGGCTTCACGGGCGCGGTCAAGGATCAGCTCGGCGACGGCCGAGGTGTCCAGCACCGGCTTGGTGTGCGGCGGGCAGCACAGGCTGGTGACACCACCGGCCGCTGCGGCGCGGGTCTCACTGGCGATGGTGCCCTTGCGGCTGTAGCCCGGTTCGCGCAGGGCAACGTTGAGGTCAACCAGCCCGGGGGCGGCCACCAGGCCTTTGGCTTCGATGGTTTGCGTCGGGGTGAAACCGGCTGGTGCTGCGCCAATGGCAACGATCTTGCCGGCTTCCAGGTGCAGGTCAGTCACTTGATCCAGGTGGCTGGTCGGATCAATTACACGGGCGCCGAGAATGCTGAGCTTCACTGGGCGTTCTCCTGTTCGAATTGGCGCTGGGCGGTTTGCCCGCTCATGGTCATGGACAACACCGCCATGCGCACGGCAATGCCGTAGGTCACCTGGTTGAGGATCACCGAATGCGGGCCATCGGCCACCGCGGATTCAATCTCGACGCCACGGTTGATCGGCCCCGGGTGCATGACGATGCAATCAGGCTTGGCCCCGGCCAGGCGGGCAGTGGTCAGGCCGAACAGGCGGTAGAACTCGCCTTCGCTCGGCAGCAGGCCACCGGACATGCGCTCGCGCTGCAGGCGCAGCATGATCACCACGTCCACGTCTTTGAGGCCTTGGGTCATGTCGGTGTAGACCTTCACGCCGTATTGCTCGATGCCGATCGGCAGCAGGGTTTTCGGCGCGATAACGCGAATGTCCTTACAGCCCAGGGTCTTGAGGGCGATCATGTTCGAGCGCGCTACCCGCGAGTGCAGGATGTCGCCGACGATGGCCACCGACAGGTTTTCGAAGCCGCCCTTGTGCCGACGGATGGTCAGCATGTCGAGCATGCCCTGGGTCGGGTGGGCATGGCGGCCGTCACCGCCGTTGATGATCGCCACCTGCGGGCACACGTGCTCGGCAATAAAATGGGCGGCGCCGGAGTCACCGTGGCGCACCACGAACATGTCGGCGGCCATGGCCTCAAGGTTGCGCAGGGTATCGAGCAGGGTTTCGCCCTTGCTCGCTGACGAGGTCGACACATTGAGCGTGATCACGTCGGCAGACAGGCGCTGGGCGGCCATTTCAAAGGTTGTACGGGTGCGGGTGGAGTTCTCGAAGAACACGTTGCATACGGTCTTGCCGCGCAGCAACGGGACTTTTTTAACCGCCCGGGCGCCAACTTCAAGGAACGAGTCGGCGGTGTCGAGGATTTCTGTCAGCAGCTCACGGCGCAAGCCGTCGAGCGACAGAAAGTGGCGCAGCTGGCCCTGATCATTGAGCTGCAGCGGGCGCTTGGCGTCTGTAGGCGTCATCGCAATGGTCTCTTAGAGGGCTAGGTCTTGAAGTTCGAGTGTCAGTGGTTCAGGGCCGGACAATTTTACCCGTTCGCTTGGCTTGAGTGACAAGGTGGCCCCGACCACATTCGGGCGGATCGGCAGCTCGGCGGCGTCCAGGTCAAGCAAGCTGACCAGGGTTACGCTGGCCGGACGACCATAGTCGAAGAGTTCGTTCAGCGCCGCGCGAATGGTCCGACCGCTCATCAGTACATCGTCGATCAGCACCAGGTGCTGGCCTTCGATTTCGAACGGCAGCTCGGAAGGGCGCACTTGTGGGTGCAGGCCGTTCTGGCTGAAGTCATCGCGGTAGAACGACACGTCCAGCGTGCCCAGCGGCGCATCGCTGCCGAGCGCCTTGAGCAGCGCCTGGGCAACCCAGATGCCGCCGGTGCGAATACCGATAAAACGCGGTTCAGTGATACCGCGACGGGCCAGGTGGGCCTTGAGATCAAGGGCCATCTGGGAGATCAGTTCAGCGGGAACAGGCAGGATCATGGTGGCTCCTTAAAAGGCCCGCGCAGCAGAACGTGCGGCGGCGGGCGCAAACAATGAGGCGGGTCAATTGTACAAGCGCCGGGTCAGTCTTGAGAGTGCGCCGGGTTCTCGTCGAGCCAGCCTTGCAGCACCAGCTTGGCGGCGATGGCATCGACGGGGTTGTCGCGGTAACTGCCGCGCTGGCCGCCCTGGGCCCGGCGTTCGCCCTTGGCTTCGAAGGTGGTCAGGCGTTCATCATGGGTAAAAACCGGCAGATTGAAGCGGCCATTCAGACGGTTGGCAAATTTTTGCGCGCGGGCGCAGAAGTCGCTCGGGGTGCCGTCCATGTTCAGGGGCATGCCGACCACCATCGCGTCGGGCTGCCATTCCTTGATCAGCTTTTCGATTTCTTCCCACTTGGGGATGCCATTTTCGGCTTTCAGGTTACACAGCTCGCGGGCCTGGCCGGTGATCATCTGGCCCACAGCCACGCCGATGGAGCGCGTGCCGTAGTCAAAGCCCAGCAGTAAACGAAGGCTGGCCATCAGGAATGGCCTGCTTGGGTGCTTAACAAATTGAGGTTCACTCCGAGGTGTTTGGCGGCCGCGTCGAGGCGCAGCTCGCTTGGGGTATCAAACAGGATATGAGCGGAATACGGGCAGGTCAGCCAGGCGTTGTCGGCCAATTCGGCTTCCAGCTGGCCCGCATCCCAGCCGGCATAGCCCAGGCAGATCAGGCTGCGGTTCGGGCCGCGGCCATCGGCAATGCTGAACAACGCATCGGCAGAGGTGCTCAGGGCCAGCCCGTCATCGAGTTCGACGGTAGCGTCAAAGTTCATGCTGGCCGGATGCAGGACAAAGCCACGGTCGATCATGACAGGCCCGCCACCGAAAATCGGTACGTGCTGGCACAGGGGTGAAGACGGTTTTTCCGGGCGCAACTGCTCAAGAATATCTGCCAGGCTCAGTTCCAGCGGGCGGTTGACCATCAGCCCCATGGCGCCATTGGCCGTGTGCTCGACGATGTAGGTCAAGGAGTGGGCAAAATTCGGGTCGGCCATATGGGGCATGGCGATCAGGAATTGATGCTTGAGGTAAGTCGGCGCGTGTTTTTTCATGAGTCTTAGTGTGGCGCTGGCAGCGTTAACTGACAAGTTTGCAGCTCAAGATTCCTAGGTCTTTGTGGGAGCGGGCATGCTCGCGATACAGGCGGCGCGGTTTAACGTTAAAACGCAGCGATCCAATCGCGAGCAAGCCCGCTCCCACCGTTGCCCTGTGTATTAGTTGCTGGACAGCCGATCGCCTTCGGCGAATTTCCAGGTGCGGATAATCTCCAGCCGGTCGATGTCCGCCAGATCACCGGTAAAGGGGGCAAAAGGTGCCGCCAGGCGCACGATGCGTTGTGCCGCCTGGTCCAGCAGCGGCTGGCCCGACGACTCAAGCACCAGTACTTCATGTAGCGAACCGTCGCGGTTGATCGACACCAGCAGGCGCAGTTTGCCGTAGATCTTTTCCCGACGTGCCTGCTCGGGGTAGTTGAGGTTGCCGATGCGTTCGATCTTCTTGCGCCAGTCTTCTTTATACCAGGCACCTTTGTCGCGCATGGTCGAAGCCGCGCTCATGCGGTAGATCTTCGGGCGCTTGGCGTAAAGCTGCTGCTCGTTGGCCAGTTCGGCTTCGAGGCTGGAAATCTCGCTGGACAGCTGGGAACTGTCAAATGTTGGAATGCTGGCCTTGGGTGCCGCTTCGGTCTTGACCTTCTGCGGCTGGCTCGGCGCTTTTTTCGCCGCGGGCGCCACGGTGGTTACGGCGGCCTTGGGCGCGGCCTGGGTCTGCTCGGGTCTGGCGGCAGGCGGCGGAGTGACCTTTTTAACGCTGCTGTCCTGGAAAGGGGCGATTTGTGTCGTCTTGGGTACGGCTTTCTTGTCCAGGGTGCCGCTGCCCTGCTGGTTGTCCTGGGCCAAAAAGTCGGCTTTTTCCGGTGCTTTCTCGCTTTTGAACGTGGATAGGGTGATTTCCAGGGTTTTGCTGATCTGTTTGGGCGTTTCCATGTTGAACCCTACGCCGACAATCACCGCGATATGCAGCAGCGCCGCCACAAACAGGGTAAATCCGAGGCGATCGGCCGCGCGCACGCCTTTATGGTCGAGTTCGAGGGGCAGGTCGTTGGGAAGTGTCATGGCAAAAAGACCAACATCGCGGGTTTCACGGGGTGCCCATGATAGCGCAATGTTGGTCTGTTACAGGGCTTGCAGATCAGCGTGCAGCGAGCTTGCGCTCAATCGCATCCATTAACAGGGCGCCGATATTGGTGCCGAATGCATTGTCTATCTCGCGGATGCAGGTCGGGCTGGTAACGTTGATTTCAGTCAGGTGTTCACCGATTACGTCCAGTCCGACAAACAGCAGACCTTTTTCACGCAGCGTTGGGCCGACCTGAGCTGCAATCCAGCGGTCCTTTTCGCTCAACGGGCGGGCTTCGCCACGACCGCCTGCGGCGAGGTTGCCACGGGTTTCACCCTGGGCCGGGATACGTGCCAGGCAGTAATCTACCGGCTCGCCGTCGATCATCAGGATGCGTTTGTCGCCATCCTTGATCGCCGGCAAATAGCCCTGCGCCATGATCTGCTGGGTGCCGTTGTTGGTCAGGGTTTCGAGAATCACTGACAGGTTCGGGTCGCCCACACGGTGGCGGAAAATCGATGTGCCGCCCATGCCGTCCAGCGGCTTGAGGATCACGTCACCGTGCAAGGCAGCAAACTCACGCAACACGTCGGCGCGGCGGCTGACCACGGTCGGCGGCGTACATTGGGTGAATTGGGTGGCGAACAGTTTTTCGTTGCAGTCGCGCAGGCTTTGCGGCTTGTTGACGATCAGCACGCCATCACGCTCGGCCTGTTCCAGCAGGTAAGTGGAGTACACAAACTCCATGTCGAAGGGCGGGTCCTTGCGCATCAGGATCACGTCCAGATCGCTCAGGGCCGTGTCGGTCTCGGCGTCCAGCTCAAACCACTTTTGCGGGTTGGCAAACACCTTCAGCGGCTTCATGCGGGCCCGGGCCTTGCCTTCATTCAGGTAAAGGTCTTGCTGCTCCATGTAGAACAGGGTCCAGCCACGATCCTGGGCGGCCAGTAACATGGCCAGCGAGCTGTCCTTTTTATAGGAGATGCCCGCAATGGGGTCCATGACAATCCCGACTCGAACGCTCATGGCAAATTCCTCAAATAAATAGTGGGCGCAAAGGCTTTGAAAAGTGGCGCCAGAGTGGCGCTGAGTGTGGCCCCGGTCAAGGAAAAACCGCCTGCTCCAGTCAGCCCGCAGCCCTTCGATAGATTGACGGTCGTGACTGTGCTAAAAAGGCTCGTACAGTGCTTGCAGCCCTTGTCCATCAAGGAGTTGGGGTTTCAGGCCGTAGATTTGTAACAAAACGGGTCGCCTTGGCGATGGTAGAGCAGATATGGAAAAGCATTCCAGCGCCTTGAAGGTGATGGTGATCGACGATTCGAAAACCATTCGCCGCACCGCCGAAACACTGTTGAAAAACGTGGGCTGCGAGGTGATTACCGCCATCGATGGCTTTGATGCGCTGGCCAAGATTGTCGATCACCACCCGCACATTATCTTTGTCGACATCATGATGCCGCGTCTGGATGGCTATCAGACCTGTGCGCTGATCAAGAGTAACCGGGCGTTCAAGTCGATCCCGGTGATCATGTTGTCGTCCAAGGACGGTCTGTTCGACAAGGCCAAGGGGCGGATTGTGGGGTCTGATCAATTTTTGACCAAGCCCTTCAGTCGTGACGAACTGCTGAGCGCAATCAAGGCTCATGTGCCAGCCTTCAACATCACCCAAAGTGCCCAATGACACCGGCCAGCCGGCCAATCACCTGATAAATGGGGAACACCATGGCTCGCATTCTGATCGTCGATGATTCGCCGACTGAAATGTACAAATTGACCGGCATGCTCGAAAAGCACGGCCATGAAGTGCTCAAGGCCGAAAACGGCGCAGACGGTGTCGCCCTGGCGCGTCTGGAAAAACCCGATGTGGTGCTGATGGACATTGTGATGCCGGGTCTCAACGGCTTTCAGGCGACGCGTCAGCTCACAAAAGATCCGGAAACCGGCAACATCCCGGTAATCGTTGTGACTACCAAGGATCAGGAAACCGACATGGTCTGGGCTCAGCGCCAGGGTGCCAAGGGCTACCTGACCAAGCCGGTGGACGAAGAGCAACTGATCCTCAAGGTGAAAAAAATCCTGGAAGAAAACCCTCCTAAATGACGGTCACCCTATGCCCGGCGCACTGACAGCCTTCGAGCTGCTGCTTGAGATCGACCAGCGTTGTCGCTCGCTGGCAGCGGGTCTGGCGCCTGCACAGGCGCAGCTCGACACCTGGAGCGGTATTGGTTTTCGCATCGGTGAGCATTGTTTTGTGGCGCCGATGGGTGAAATTGCCGAGATCCTGCATGAGCCGCGGTTTACGCTGCTGCCCGGGGTAAAACCCTGGGTCAAGGGAGTGGCCAATTTGCGCGGACAACTGCTGCCGATCATGGACCTGTGCGGGTTTTTCGGGATCGAACTGTCACCCCTGCGTAAACAGCGTCGTGTATTGGTGCTGGAATACAAAGAGGTGTTTGTCGGCTTACAGGTCGATGAAGTGCAGGGCATGCAGCACTTTGCCCATGCCGACCTCAATACTGATACGCAAACCTTGCCCCACCCGGTATTTGCGCCTTATGTGCAAGGGCACTTTGCCGCTGAGCACCTGTGGTGGGTGTTCAGCCCGTTTGCCCTGGCCCGGGCGCCACAGTTCTGGGCGGTGGCCGTGTGAACAGGCTTTCAGCTTTAAAACGGCATCTCAGGACCTGATCGATGACCACAGCCAATACCGCTAAACCAATGGAAGGGTCGCGCAGTCGTTCGCAGATCATCGTGCTTTTTATCGCCCTGATCGTGTTCATCATGCTGTTGTTCGCCAATTTTGCTTACCTCAATACCCAGTCCAACTACGACAAGCAGTACATCAGCCACGCGGGCGAGTTGCGGGTTTTGTCCCAGCGTATCGCCAAAAACGCCACCGAGGCCGCTGCCGGCAAAGCCGCGGCATTCAAATTGCTGATCGATGCGCGCAATGATTTCAGCCAGCGCTGGGGTTATCTGAAAAAAGGCGACCCGGCTACCGGCCTGCCTCCTGCTCCTGCGTCCGTACACAAGGAAATGCAGGCGGTGCAGCGTGACTGGGAGCTGCTGCTCAATAACGTCAACGCCATTCTGGCCAGCGAACAAACCGTGCTGTCGCTGCATCAGGTGGCCGCAACGCTGGCCGAAACCGTGCCGCAGTTGCAGGTCGAATACGAAAAAGTCGTCGAAATCCTTTTGCAGCGTGGCGCCCCAGCCAGCCAGGTCGCCCTGGCCCAGCGTCAGTCCTTGCTGGCCGAGCGTATTTTGGGTGCGGTCAATACCGTGCTGGCCGGTGACGAAAATGCCGCCCAGGCCGCCGGAGCCTTCGGCCGTGATGCCAACCGCTTCGGTCTGGTGCTCAACGGCATGCTCGAAGGCAATGAAGGGATGAGAATTACCCAGGTTGAAGACAAGGATGCCCGCGCCCGCTTGCAGGACATTTCCGAACTGTTCCAGTTTGTGTCCGGTACGGTAGACGAAATCCTTGAAACCTCGCCGCAACTGTTCCATGTGCGTGAAGCGGCAAACAACATTTTCAGTCTGTCGCAAACCCTGCTCGACGAAGCTTCGACCCTGGCCAATGGTTTTGAAAACCTCGCCAGCGGGCGCTCGCTGGATATTATCGGCGGTTATGTTCTGGGCTTGTTGGCACTGGCATCGATCATCCTGATCGGCCTGGTGATGGTGCGCGAAACCAATCGTCAATTGCGCGAAACGGCAGAAAAGAACGAGCGAAACCAGAATGCGATCATGCGGCTGCTTGACGAGATTGCCGACCTTGCGGACGGCGACCTGACGGTGACCGCCTCGGTGACCGAAGATTTCACCGGTGCCATCGCCGACTCGATCAATTACTCCATCGACCAGCTGCGTGAACTGGTGGCCACCATCAACCTGACGGCAGGCCAGGTCGCGGCAGCAGTCCAGGAAACCCAGGCCACAGCCATGCAACTGGCCGAAGCTTCCGAACATCAGGCCCAGCAGATTGCCGAGGCCTCCGGGGCTATCAAGGAAATGGCCCATTCGATCGACGAAGTATCGGCCAACGCTTCCGAGTCTTCGGCGGTTGCCGAGCGTTCCGTGGCCATTGCCAACAAGGGCAATGAAGTGGTTCATAACACCATCCATGGCATGGACAATATTCGCGATCAGATCCAGGACACCGCCAAGCGGATCAAGCGTCTGGGTGAGTCTTCGCAGGAAATCGGCGATATTGTCAGCCTGATTGATGATATTGCCGATCAGACCAATATTTTGGCGCTCAACGCCGCCATTCAGGCATCGATGGCTGGCGATGCCGGGCGCGGCTTTGCCGTGGTGGCAGACGAAGTGCAGCGCCTGGCCGAGCGCTCATCGGCGGCGACGCGGCAAATCGAAACCCTGGTGCGGGCCATTCAGGCCGATACCAACGAGGCAGTGATTTCCATGGAGCAAACCACCACCGAAGTGGTGCGTGGCGCCCGTCTGGCCCATGACGCCGGCGTGGCGCTGGAAGAGATCGAAGGGGTGTCGCAGAATCTGGCAGACTTGATTCAAAGTATCTCCAATGCCGCACAAAAGCAGACCACTTCGGCGGCGCAGATTTCCCTGACCATGAATGTCATCCAGCAAATCACCAATCAGACCTCGTCCGGCTCCACGGCGACTGCCGAAAGCATTGGCAACCTGGCCAAAATGGCCAGCCAGCTGCGGCGATCGGTATCCGGCTTCACTTTGCCAGCTCCGTCCAAAGACCATGAGCCACAGTAATGCGCTGCAATTCTGACTGGAGTCGTTATGGTTGATCGGCACGACTACGTGGCCCTTGAATGGGTCAAAGGCGAAATTGCCCATACCCTGAGACAGGCCCGAGTGGCGCTGGACGCCTACGCTCAGCAGCCGGCCACCGACGCGCTGGACCAGTGCCTGGGCTGCATTCATCAGGTGCATGGCAGCTTGCTGATGGTCGAGTTCTATGGCGCGGCCCTGCTGGCCGAAGAAATGGAAAAACTGGTGATTGCCCTGCAACAGGGCCGCGTCAGCCAAATCGACGAAGCCCTGCGCTTGTTGCAGCAAGCGTTCAGCCAGTTGCCCTTGTATCTGGATCGGGTGCACAGCGCCCGCCGCGACTGGCCCTTGGTGGTGTTGCCGTTGCTCAACGACTTGCGCAGCGCCCGTGGCGAGGCCCTGCTCGCGGAAACCAGCCTGTTCAGCCCGCCCTTGCAGGTGTTGCCCGCCCTGGATGCAGACGCCCTGGCCCGCTTGCAGCCCGCAGATTTGCCGGGCGAATTGCGGGCTTTGCGCCATAGCCTGCAGGCCGCATTTTTGGGCTTGCGCCGGGGCGAAGCGGTACAGGCCAATCTGGAAATCCTGGCCAGCGTGTTCGCCAAGCTTCAAAGCCTGTGCCAGGGCTCGCCGCTCAATGCCTTGTGGAAGATTGCCGCGGCGCTGGTCGACGGCATGTTTAAAGGCCGGGTGCCCAACAGCCCGGCCCTGCGCAGCCTGCTGAAAAAAACGGACAAGGAGCTCAAGCGCCTGCTGGCACAGGGCATAGAGGCCATCAACCATCCTGCCCCCGAAGAGCTGCTGACCAGCCTGCTGTTTTATATTGCCAAGGCCGAGCACCCGACCACGAAAATGCTCGCGTTGAAAAACCACTACGAACTGGATCAGGCCATGCCCGATGCGGCGATGGTCGATGAAGAGCGGGCGCGGCTGGCCGGCCCTGACCGTGACGCCATGCGCTCGGTGGTGGCGGCGTTGTGCGAAGAACTGGTGCGGGTCAAGGAACGCCTCGATCTGTTTGTGCGCAGCGACCGTCTCCATGTCTCGGAACTGAGCAGCCTGATGGCGCCGCTGCGTCAGATCGCCGATACCCTGGCCGTGCTGGGGTTCGGGCAGCCACGTAAAGTCATTATTGATCAACTGGCGGTGTTGCAAAGCCTGGCCCAGGGCCAGCGCGAACCCACCGATGCGGTATTGATGGATGTGGCCTCGGCCCTGCTCTATGTCGAAGCCACTCTGGCGGGCATGGTCGGTAGCGTCGAGCCTTCGCTGCGTGAAGAAAGCCGTTTGCCCACCACTGACCTGATGCAAATTCACCAGTTGGTGATCAAGGAAGCACGCACCGGCCTTGAAGAAGTCAAAGACCTGATCGGCGATTATCTGGCGGCCGAGTACGACCGCCAGCACCTGCAGACCGTACCTGCGCTGTTGACGCAAATCCGCGGCGCGCTGGCGATGATTCCCTTGAGTCGCGCGGCCAGTTTGCTGCAAGCCTGCAATGAGTATTTGCGCGAGCGCGTGCTGCAAGGCCCGGATCACCCCGCGGACGAGCAACTGGATCACTTGGCCGATACCTTGATCAGCATCGAATATTACCTGGAGCGCCTGGCCCTGGACCCCGGTGCTTCCAGCGAACAGGTGCTGGATCGGGCTGAAAGCAGCCTGGCCGAGCTGGGTTATGCGCCGGCGCCTGACCCCGTACCTTTGCCCAACACTCTACCCGGCGCCCAGGAGCAACGGCTGATGCCTGACCTGCATGCGCCAAGCCTGGCCGATGTACTGGCCAGCCCGCTGTCGGCACTCAATCCTCCGGCTCAACACATGCCTGCCAGTTTGCTGCCGCCCCCCGTGGATGAAGCGCCGCTGGACGAAGAGCTGCTGGAAGTCTTTCTTGAAGAAACAGATGAAGTCCTGATTGCCCTTCACGACTGTTTGCCGCAATGGGTCGCCAACCCGGCGGACAGTGTTGCGCTGGCCGAGTTGCGGCGTGGCTTCCATACCCTCAAGGGCAGCGGGCGCATGGTGCGTGCGCTGGTGTTGGCAGAACTGGCGTGGGCGGTCGAAAACCTGCTCAATCGGGTGATTGAGCGTAGCGTGGCGCCGTCTGCACAGATCTTCCAACTGCTTGAAGACGTAATGGCCATGCTGCCCGAGCTGATCCAGGCGTTTGCCGAGCAAAGCCAGCGCCAGCGCGAAGACGTCGATCAGTTGGCCGCACGGGCCCAGCGCCTGGCCAAAGGCGAGCCGCAACCGCTGCTGATCGCCCAGGACGCCAGCAGTTTCGATCCGCAGTTGCTGGATATCTTCCGCCAGGAAGCACAAAGCCACCTGGAGCGCCTTGACCGCTTTCTGGACCAGGCCCGGGCACATATGCCACTGCACGCCAGTGACGATTTGCAATTGGCCATGCATACCCTCAAAGGCAGCGCGCATATGGCGGGTGTGGTGCCCATGGCAGAGCTGGCCGCGCCGCTGGACCATCTGGTGCGTGAATACAAAGCGCATTCGCTTGCTCTGGGGGAGGATGAAATCGATCTGCTGCTGGAGGCTGACACTCTGCTGCATGCGGGGCTCAAGCAACTGGACAGCGACCCGCTGGCCGAGATACAGGGCGCACGCTCTCTGATCGAGCGCACCGAGCAACTGATCGACACCCGCCTGGACACCGTGCTCAACAGCCCTGCAAACAGTTGGGTGACCAGGCGCGACCCACAGCGCACGGCGGAGTTTCTGGCCGAGAGCATGGACATTCTGTTCGATGCCCAGGAGCTGCTGAAAGCCTGGCACCACAACCCCCACGAACGCGATGGCCTGGACACCCTGCTGGACCAGCTGACCACTCTGGGGGAGTCGGCTCACCTGCTGGACTTGCAGCCCATGGATGCGCTGTGCGAAGCCTTGCTTGACCTCTATGGCGCCGTTGAAGAAAGCAGCCTGGCACCCAGCGAGCGGTTTTTCGAGGCCGCCGATGACGCCCATGAAGCGCTGATCAACATGCTCGACCAGTTGGCTGCGGGACAGGAAATCACCCCTCAGCCGCAGTTGCTCCAGACCCTGCACGGGCTGCTGCATGAGGGGCTGGCGCCCGATGCCACTGGGCTGATTCGCCGTGATGGCAGGCAGGCGACCGAGCTGGGGGCGGCCACCGAGCAATTGGGGGGCGGCCAGGATGAGGACTTTGACGAGGAAATTGTCGAGATTTTCCTCGAAGAGGCGGTGGATATCCTCGAAAGTGCCGCGCAAGCCCTGCAGCGCTGGCTCAGTGCACCCGACAGCCTGGCTTCGCTGTCCTCCTTGCAGCGTGACTTGCACACCCTCAAGGGCGGCGCGCGCATGGCCGGCATCGAGCCGGTAGCCGAACTGGCCCATGAGCTTGAACACTTGTACGAAGGCTTGCTGGACCGGCGCCTGAGTGACAGCCCGGCACTGGCTCGCCTACTGGAGCGCAGCCACGAACAACTGGCGCTGATGCTTGAAAAACTGCTGCACAAGCAACCGTTGAGCGAGCCCTATGAACTGATCGAGGCCATTCGCGGCTTTCGCCTTTACAGTGCGGCCCTGCCTGCGCCCGGCAGTGTTGCTGCGCAAACGAAACCGAGCAATGAAGATCCGCAATTGCAGGACATCTTCCTCGATGAAGCCTTCGATATCCTCGAAAGCTCGGGTGCAGCCCTGGCGCGTTGGCAAGCCGAACCGCAGAACCATCTGGAAGTGGAAAACCTGCTGCGCGACCTCCATACCCTCAAGGGCGGAGCGCGGATGGTGGAAGTTGCCGCGATTGGCGATTTTGCCCACGAACTTGAAACTCTTTTCGAGGATATCTCGGTAGGCGCCATCACCCCCAGTGATGAGCTGTTTGTGTTGCTGCAGCGTTGCCACGACCAGCTTGCGCAAATGTTTGATGCGCTGCGCAGTGGCCAGTCGCTGCCTTCGCCTCAGGTGCTGATCGAGAAAATCCGCCAGATTGAGCGCAACGCCCGGCCGGCACCTGCCACCCCGGTCAAGCCCGAGCCCGCACCTGCACCGGTGCCCGAAGGTGAACGCACCGGGCTGGATACCCTCAAGGTCCCGGCCGAGCTGCTCGAGGACCTGGTCAACCTGGCGGGTGAAGCTTCGATCATTCGGGGGCGCGTGGAGCAGCAGGTCAACGACGGTCAGGTCGCCCTCAACGAGATGCAGACCACCCTTGAACGGATGCAGGACCAACTGCGGCGCCTCGACAACGAAACCCAGGGCCGCCTGCACAACCGTGCGCACACCGAAGCCGATGGCGTGGCCTACGACGAATTTGACCCACTGGAAATGGACCGTCATTCCCTGCTGCAGCAGCTGTCCCGAGCCCTGTTCGAGTCGGCCTCCGATTTGCTCGACCTCAAGGCCACCCTGACGGCGCGCTACCAGGATGCCCACGGCCTGCTGCAAAAGCAGGCGCGGGTGAACACCCAGTTGCAGGAAGGTCTGATGGGCACGCGCATGGTGCCGTTCGAG
Source organism: Pseudomonas fragi (assembly GCF_002269505.1). Lineage (GTDB taxonomy): Bacteria > Pseudomonadota > Gammaproteobacteria > Pseudomonadales > Pseudomonadaceae > Aquipseudomonas > Aquipseudomonas fragi_D. The sequence goes on from NZ_NQKQ01000006.1 coordinate 193,014, forward strand.
CGGGTATTGCCGCGCCTCAAGCGCGTGGTGCGCCAGGTGGCCAGCGAGCTGGGCAAGCAGGTGGAATTCAGCGTGATCAATGCTGAAGCCGAGATCGACCGCAACGTTCTGGAACGCATGGTTGCACCGCTGGAGCACATGCTGCGCAATGCCGTCGACCACGGTCTGGAGCCCGCCGACGTGCGTCATGCCAGCGGTAAGCCGGAGCAGGGGCTGATCAGCCTCGAGCTGTCCTACGAAGGCGGCGACGTGGTGTTCGACATGCACGACGATGGTGCTGGCGTGCCGCTGGAAGCCGTGCGCCGCAAAGCCATCCTGCGCGGACTGCTGGACCCTGAAGTGGCGATCAGTGATCGCGAGGTGTTGCAGTTCATCCTGCAACCGGGGTTTTCCACGGCCGAAAAAATCACCCAGATCTCCGGGCGTGGCGTCGGCATGGATGTGGTACACGAAGAAGTGCGCCAGTTGGGCGGCAGCATGACCATCGACTCGGTGGCCGGGCAGGGCGTGCACTTCCAGATCCGCCTGCCCTTCAGCGTATCGCTCAACCGGGCCCTGATGGTGCAGTGCGCAGACGAGCAATACGCCATTGCCCTCGACACGGTCGAAGGTATCGTGCGCGTCATGCCCAACGAGCTGGAGGGTTACTACCAGCTCAACCCGCCGCTGTATCACTACGGCGGACAAACCTACGAGCTGCGCTACCTGGGCGAGCTGTTGCAAACCGTGGGCAAACCCAAGCTGGTGGGCGAAAGCCATTCGCTGCCGGTGCTGCTGGTGCATTGCCAGGACCAGCGCGTAGCGTTGCAGGTGGATGCGTTGTTGGGTTCGCGGGAGATTGTGGTCAAGAGCCTCGGCCCGCAATTCACCGGGGTACAGGGCCTGTCGGGCGCGACCATTTTGGGGGATGGGCGGGTGGTGCTGATCCTCGACCTGCTGGCCTATATCCGCGCCCATCAGGCGCGCCAGCCGTTGCAGCGGGCGCAGCACGAGGCGGTGGGTGCCCTGGAATTCACTCCGGCCGTGCGCCCGCCGCTGGTACTGGTGGTGGACGACTCGGTCACTGTGCGCAAAGTCACCAGTCGTCTGCTGGAGCGCAACGGCATGAACGTCATCACCGCCAAGGACGGGGTCGACGCCATGAGCGTACTGGAAGAGCACACCCCTGACCTGATGCTGCTGGACATCGAAATGCCGCGCATGGACGGCTTCGAAGTGGCCACCCGCGTGCGCAACGATCCACGTCTCAAAGACTTGCCGATCATCATGATCACCTCGCGTACCGGGCAAAAACACCAGAACCGGGCGATGGCCATTGGCGTCAATGACTACCTGGGCAAACCCTATCAAGAGTCGGTACTGCTGGAGCGCATTGCCTACTGGAGCAACTTTCATGCTTGACCATCGCGTGGGCAGCCTGACCGGGTTACTGCTGCCGCTGGCCGACCGCTACCTGTTGCTGCCCAACGTGGCCATTGCCGAACTGATCGGCTGGCAACGCGGCGAACCCAGCAGCGACTCACCGCCATGGCATCTGCGCCAGATCACCTGGCGCGACCATCAACTGCCGTTGATCAGCTTTGAGGCCGCGTGCGGCGGACCGCTGGTGATCGGCGAGCGGGCGCGGATCGTCATCCTCAACACCCTGGGCGGCGACCCGGACTTCAAGTTCATGGCAATGGTGGTGCAAGGCATTCCGCGCTCCTACAAGGTCGACAGCCAGTTGAGCTTTGTCGACGTACCGCTCAGCCCGCTGGAGCGAGCGGCGGTGCAGGTGGGCGATCATGTGGCGAAAATCCCGGACTTGCTGGCACTGGAAAAACTGGTGCGAACAAGCGCTGACTAAGCCTCACTTGTGGGAGCGGGCTTGCTCATGATGCGGGCGATGCGGCCTGTCAGTTGAACCGCGGTGCTGCTATCGCGAGCAAGCCCGCTTCCACAGGTGAAGCTCGATCAGCCTCCAAGAGCTTGATCAGTCCTCAAAAGGGACTTATCGTTCCCCTTTTAGGACTCTTTGGTGGGGCCGTGAACATGTTGTCGCTCAGTGATGCGCTATTTACCACCACGCAGCAAAAGGTGCTGGGCCTGCTCTTTGGCAAGCCTGACCGGAGTTTTTACGTCAATGAAATCGCACGTTGGGCTCAGGTAGGTAAAGGCAGCCTGACGCGCGAGCTGGTGCGTCTGGAGCAATCAGGCATTCTCACCGTGACTCGTAAGGGAAATCAGGCTCACTACCAGGCAAATGCCCAGTGTCCGATTTATCACGAGCTGCTCAGCATCATGCGCAAGACTTCGGGGCTCTCTGAACCGCTACGCGCGGCTCTGATGCCCTTCGCAAAACAACTGCAATGGGCATTTGTATATGGCTCGATTGCCAAGGATCAGGCACACGCCGGCAGCGATATCGACCTCATGCTGATGGGTGAAAATCTGCATTACAGTGACGTCATGGCGCACCTGATTCCGCTTGAAGAATCGCTGGGCCGTACCATTAACCCGACGCTCTACACCCCTCAGGACTGGGCCGCCAAGCTGGCTGCCGGTAACAGTTTTGTGCTGAGAGTTGCGCAGCAGGAAAAAATCACGCTGATCGGTCATGACCCGTTGGAGCCCGTGGATGGAGAAAAATGAAAACCTGGAAAATCTGGTACGCACTGGAGGCTTGAAGGTTGAGCCGCTCGATCGCAAGGAGTGTGAAGGGCTGCTGCGGTCGGCGGTTGATCGCCTGAAAGATGCAGGCAGCGCCCAGTTGTCCTTCGCCAGCCGTTTCGATCTGGCCTACAACGCAGCCCACGCCATTGCACTGACCGCCTTGCGGCTATACGGGTATCGATCAGACCGGTGTTATCTGGTTTTTCAAAGCCTGATCCATACGTCAACAATCGACAAAGTGCAGGTGCGTTTGTTTGCCTTATGCCATGAGCGCCGTAACCTCGCGGAATACGAAGGTTACATGGACGAAGATGAGGGGTTGTTGGCGAGCCTGTTGGTCAGTACGCAGCAGTTGCTTGAACAGGTGCTGATGCTGCGAGTCAAGATTTTTGGCGGTTAACGAGAGGCACCTGCCACTCACAAAGGCAATCCAGTCCAACTGCTCGACGAACGCCGCATTGCCCTTTAAGTTCGCAACCCTGACCCTTATCTCCTAACCAGGTGACGCAGTCGCACTCTCGGCTTTTGAGGATTTTGCACATGTATCACGGGGAAAAACTCAACGCCTGGACCCATCTGGTGGGTGCTGTTGCGGCAGCAGCAGGCAGTATCTGGTTGTTGGTGATGGCTTGCCTCGATGGCAGCCCGCAGAAGATTGTCAGTGTGGCCATCTACGGGGTCACGCTGGTGCTGTTGTACAGCGTGTCGACCGTGTACCACAGCGTGCGCGGACGCTCCAAGGTGATCATGCAAAAGTTTGATCACTTGTCGATTTACTTGCTGATCGCGGGCAGTTACACGCCGTTTTGCCTGGTCACACTGCACGGGCCCTGGGGCTGGTGGCTGTTCGGGATTGTCTGGAGCATGGCCGTTATCGGCATGCTGCAAGAAATCAAGCCGCGCTCTGAGGCGCGCATTCTGTCTATCGTGATCTATGCGGTCATGGGCTGGATTGTGCTGGTAGCCGTCAAGCCGTTACTGGCAGCGCTGGGCACTGCCGGTTTTATATGGCTGGCCACGGGCGGGGTGATGTACACCGTGGGGATCATCTTTTTTGCCCTCGATCATCGCCTGCGTCATGCCCACGGCATCTGGCACCTGTTTGTGATCGCCGGCAGCCTGCTGCACTTTGTGGCCATCGCGCATTACGTGATCTGATCGCGCTCTATTGAGCTTTGGGTGTTTGAGTGTCGCTGCGGATCTGCGCGTGGCTGATCAGCGCAAAGATAAAACTGCCGCCGATGATATTGCCGGCCAGGGTGGGGCCGGCAAAGATCAGCCAGAAGTCCTTCCAGGGCAACTCGCCAGCAAACACCAGATACGACACCTCGGCCGTACCGACCACGATATGGGTGAAGTCACCCAGGGCCATCAGGTAGGTTATGAGGATGATGATCCACATCTTGGCGCTTTCCATGGACGGGATCATCCACACCATGGTGGCAATCATCCAGCCCGAAATGATGCCTTTGGCGAACATCTGGCTGGCGTCGTTTTCCATGACCTTGCGGCCGATTTCCAGAAAGGCCTTGTCGGTCTGTGTATCGAAGATGGGAAGGTGCAACATCACATAGGCCACCAGCAGGGTGCCCATCAGGTTGCCCACCAGCACCACCGCCCACAGCCGCAGCAACCGCCCGAAATTGTTGAGCGTGGGTTTGCTCATGATCGGCAGAACGGCGGTCAACGTGTTTTCGGTAAACAGTTGCTGGCGGGAGAGGATGACCGCCAGAAAACCTGCGCAATAGCCGAAGCTTGCGATGACCTTGAAACCGTCGCCGTCGGGCAGGCGTGAGTTGAGCAGGCCCATGCCCATCAGCGACAGGCCCATGGTCAGCCCGGCGGCCAGTGCCGACCAGAACAGGGCCGCGATGCTGCGCTCCAGCTCCATGTCGCCCTGCAGGCGAATGATTTCGTGCAGGACGGCTGCCCTGGGCGGCTGGTTTTTGGTGACGTCGTGCTTTTCTTCAGCCGTCAGGTTGGGGGTTTTGCCTGAATTTTGAGTGTCCATAAGGCTCCAGAACCATGGGCGTGTGAAGGTACGACACGCATGGACTGTAGCTGTTCACTCAAAACCCGTAGTCGCTGCCGAAGGCTGCGAAGGGGATCGATGTGCCTTCGAACAAACGGGTTGCTACGCACCCCTTCGCAGCCTGCGGCAGCGACTACACAAGTCAGGCATCAAGCCTGATTGTCGTCCTGGAACTGGTCCTTGACGTATTTGATCTCGGTACGTCCGTGCGGCGCTGGCAGGCCGTCTTCACCCAGGTTGACGAAAACCATCTTGTCCACGGTCAGGATGCTTTTGCGGGTGATCTTGTTGCGCACTTCGCAGGTCAGGGTGATCGAGGTGCGGCCGAACTCGGTGGCGGTGATGCCCAGCTCGATAATGTCGCCCTGGCGCGAGGCACTGACGAAGTTGATTTCGGAGATGTACTTGGTGACCACACGCTGGTTGCCCAACTGGACGATGGCGTAAATCGCGGCTTCTTCGTCGATCCAGCGCAGCAGGCTGCCACCGAACAGGGTGCCGTTGGGGTTGAGGTCTTCGGGTTTAACCCATTTGCGGGTGTGAAAATTCATATTCGCTCCTGACCGTCTTGCCTTAGATGCCGACCATGATGTCAGACCACGGCACTCAGCTCTATTAAGCTTCGACTATGGTCTCGATTATGCAAATCAAAATGCCGTGGATAAATCCTTGGGAACATCGGCGCGGATGGCTATAATGCCCCTCGCTTCAAAACGGTCATTTTTACCCGGTACCGTTCCCGCCACCTGTCCGAGGGGCGCTGCAGCAGGTTCAACCTGTCAGGCTCGGATGGGGCGTTGTTTGTTCAGGGCTCCCTGGGCAGGCACTAAACGCACAACGGCGCCCATTCGCGATTAAACGAATGGAGGCTCTTGATGAGCGCTGTAAACACGCCTGCAGGTTTTAACGACTTTAAAGTCGCCGATATGTCCCTCGCCCAATGGGGCCGTCGCGAAACCTTTATCGCCGAGTCCGAAATGCCGGCCCTGATGGGGCTGCGTCGCCGTTATGCAGCAGAACAACCGCTCAAGGGCGCGAAGATTCTGGGCTGCATCCACATGACCATCCAGACTGCCGTACTGATCGAAACCCTGGTTGCCCTGGGTGCCGAAGTACGTTGGTCGTCGTGCAACATCTTCTCGACTCAGGATCAGGCCGCTGCCGCTATCGCTGCTGCCGGTATCCCGGTTTTCGCCTGGAAAGGCGAAACTGAAGAAGAGTACGAGTGGTGCCTGGAGCAAACCATCCTTAAAGATGGCGAGCCATGGGATGCCAACATGATTCTCGACGACGGCGGCGACCTGACCGAGCTGCTGCACAAGAAATACCCGGCCATGCTGAAAAAGATCCACGGCGTGACTGAAGAAACCACCACCGGTGTTCACCGTCTGCTGGACATGCTGGCCAAAGGCGAGCTGATGATCCCTGCGATCAACGTGAACGACTCGGTCACCAAAAGCAAAAACGACAACAAGTACGGCTGCCGTCACAGCCTGAACGATGCCATCAAGCGTGGTACTGACCACCTGCTGTCCGGCAAGCAAGCACTGGTTATCGGCTACGGTGACGTGGGCAAGGGCTCGGCCCAGTCCCTGCGTCAGGAAGGCATGATCGTTAAAGTGTCCGAAGTTGACCCGATCTGCGCCATGCAAGCCTGCATGGACGGTTTTGAAGTGGTTTCGCCGTTTATCAACGGCCAGAACGACGGCACCGCTGCCAGCATCGACGCTGCGCTGCTGGGCAAGATCGACCTGATCGTGACCACTACCGGTAACGTCAACGTGTGCGACAAGAACATGCTGGCTGCGCTGAAAAAACGCGCTGTAGTGTGCAACATCGGTCACTTCGACAACGAAATCGACACTGCTTTCATGCGCAAAAACTGGGCATGGGAAGAAGTGAAGCCACAGGTTCACAAGGTTCACCGTACTGGCCTGGGCGAATTCGACCCACAGAACGACGACTACCTGATCCTGCTGGCCGAAGGCCGTCTGGTTAACCTGGGCAATGCCACAGGTCACCCAAGCCGCATCATGGACGGTTCGTTCGCCAACCAGGTACTGGCGCAGATCTTCCTGTTCGCACAGAAATACGCTGACCTGCCGGCCGAGCTGCAAGCCGAGCGTCTGACCGTAGAAGTCCTGCCGAAGAAACTCGACGAAGAAGTAGCACTGGAAATGGTTCGCGGCTTCGGCGGCGTGGTCACTCAACTGACCAAGCAACAGGCTGACTACATCGGCGTTACCGTCGAAGGCCCGTTCAAGCCTGAAACCTACCGTTACTGATTAAGAAAGGCGGTCAGGCTTGCACTGACCGCCTTTTTTTTATGTGTGAGTTCAGCGTCAGGGGTTGTCACTGACCCCCTTCGCGTACGCAAGGGTATTCCCATGTCTCAAGACCGTCGTTTCAGCTTCGAGTTCTTCCCGACCAAGACCGATGCTGGACATGAAAAGCTGATGAACACGGCTCGCCAACTGGCGACCTACAACCCCGATTTTTTCTCCTGCACTTACGGTGCCGGTGGCTCGACCCGCGATCGCACGATCAATACCGTGCTGCAGCTGGAGAGCGAAGTAAAAGTCCCTGCGGCTCCGCACCTGTCGTGCGTGGGTGACAGCAAGGCTGATTTGCGCGGCCTGCTGGCCCAGTACAAGGCTGCGGGCATCAAGCGCATCGTTGCGCTGCGTGGCGACCTGCCTTCGGGCATGGGTATGGCCAGCGGCGAACTGCGCTACGCCAATGATCTGGTGAGCTTCATTCGTGAAGAAACCGCCGATCACTTCCATATCGAAGTGGCTGCGTACCCGGAAATGCACCCGCAAGCGCGCAACTTCGAAGACGATATCAACAACTTTGTGCGCAAGGCCCACGCTGGCGCTGACAGTGCCATTACCCAGTACTTCTTCAACGCCGACAGCTACTTCCGTTTTGTCGAGCGCGTAGAAGCAGCCGGTGTGATGATCCCTATCGTGCCCGGCATCATGCCGATCACCAACTACAGCAAGCTGGCGCGTTTTTCTGACGCGTGTGGCGCTGAAATCCCGCGCTGGATCCGCAAGCAACTTGAAGCCTACGGCGACGATACGCAGAGCATCCAGGCGTTTGGTGAACAGGTCATCAGCGAAATGTGCGAGCGCCTGCTCGACGGCGGCGCCCCGGGGTTGCACTTCTACACCCTGAACCAGGCTGATCCGAGCCTGGCGATCTGGAACAACCTCAAGCTGCCACGCTGATCTGCCTTTGTGGGAGCGGGCTTGCCCGCGATGGCATCGCTGCGGTCCGTCATGGGATACGCGTCGTATGCATCGCGAGCAAGCCCGCTCCCACATGGGTTTAAAGCCGTTGGGCAGCATGAAATCGGCGCGCCGTGATTGCTCTGTTATACTCCGGGTTTTCCGCCAGGCTTACGCCCGGCCGCTCGTCCTTGTACAAGCCACTCAACCCCGCTACTGCGCAGCTCTTGCCCGCGCGAGCGGTGCGAATGAACCTTGTGGACTGGAGCAGGACCGGACGGGATTGCGTCATCTTAAACGCCATTCACGCCAGGCAAGACTATCCCTTTGGGCCAAGCCCTAACTAGAACAGGATTTCTCATGTCCTTTGCTTCCCTCGGTCTCTCCGAGGCTTTAGTCCGCGCCATTGAAGCTGCGGGCTATACCGAGCCTACTCCGGTGCAACAGCGGGCCATTCCCGCCGTGTTGCAAGGTCGCGACCTGATGGTTGCGGCTCAGACAGGTACTGGTAAAACCGGCGGCTTCGCTCTTCCGATTCTGGAAAAGCTGTTTCCCAATGGCCACCCGGACAAATCCCAGCGCCACGGCCCACGCCAACCACGCGTGCTGGTCCTGACTCCTACCCGCGAACTCGCCGCCCAGGTGCACGAGAGCTTCAAGCTCTATGCCCGCGACTTGAAGTTCGTCAGTGCCTGCGTCTTCGGCGGTGTGGGTACCAACCCGCAAGTTCAGGCCCTGGCTCGCGGTGTTGACGTACTGGTTGCCTGCCCGGGTCGTTTGCTCGACCTGGCCGGCCAAGGCAGCGTTGACCTGTCCCACGTTGAAATTCTGGTGCTCGACGAAGCCGACCGGATGCTCGACATGGGCTTTGTCCATGACGTGAAAAAAGTCCTCGCACGTCTGCCGGCCAAGCGTCAAAACCTGCTGTTTTCGGCGACGTTCTCCAAGGACATCACCGATCTGGCCGGCAAGCTGCTGCGCAACCCGGAACGCATCGAAGTGACGCCGCCGAACACCACGGTAGAGCGTATCGAGCAACGCGTGTTCCGTCTGCCTGCCACGCACAAGCGTGCCTTGCTGGCGCACTTGATCACCGCTGGCGCCTGGGAACAGGTTCTGGTTTTCACCCGTACCAAGCACGGCGCCAACCGCCTGGCCGAGTACCTGGACAAACACGGCCTCAGCGCTGTGGCCATCCACGGTAACAAGAGCCAGAACGCACGGACCAAGGCCCTGGCTGACTTTAAGGCCGGTTCCGTACGCATCCTGGTAGCCACCGATATCGCTGCTCGCGGCCTGGATATCGATCAGTTGCCACACGTGGTCAACTTCGAGCTGCCAAACGTCGACGAAGATTACGTTCACCGTATCGGCCGTACTGGCCGTGCCGGTCGTTCGGGCGAAGCGATCTCGCTGGTGGCTCCGGACGAAGAAAAACTGCTGAAAAGCATCGAGCGCATGACCAAGCAGAAAATCGCCGATGGCGACCTGATGGGTTTTGACGCCAGCAGCGTAGAAGCTGAAAAACCAGAAGTACGTGAGCGTCCGGATGTGCGTAACCCGCGCAACCCGCCGCGCGGTCCACGTGGCGACGGTCCGGGTAACCCGGGCGGTGGCGGTGGTCGTAAAGACAAGGGCAAGGAAAAGAGCAAAGAGAAGCCTGCGGCAGCTCGTGGCGAGCGTCCTGCTCGTGAGCAAAAGCCACGCGAGGCTCAACCTGCCCGTGAACAGCGTCAGCCAGCGCCTCGTTCAGACGCCAACCGCGCGCCGGACGAGTTCCGTGATGACGATGTGGATAACTTTGGTAACCGCGCTGATTACGTCAGCCCGTACCAGAACAAAAACAACCAGAGCCGTGGCCGTCGTCCGGGCGCTCCGGTACAGGGTACTGGCACTGGCGCTGGCACTGGCGCTGCGCCAGCTGGTCGTACCGGTGGTCGTCAGAACGGTCCGCGTACCGGCAGCGGCGCCAGCACTGGCACTCCGCCTGCCAAGCGCAGCGGTCCACGCAGTGGCGCTCCGCGTGACGGCCAGGCCCGTCGCGAAAACCGCCCGGCCCGTGACGATGTACGTCAAGAGCCAGCGGTTAAAGGCCCACGGGAAAATCAGCCGAAGATCATGCACAAAGAGTCGAAAAGCGATCGCTTCCCGACGCCTGAGCAGCTCGATCAACTGCCCAACCGTCCTCGTGGCGAGAAGCCAGCGCTGTTGACGCGTAACCGCTGAGTCAAAAGCGCCCTCACCCTAACCCTCTCCCGGAAGGAGAGGCGTGGTGAGGGGCTCTTGAACTACGCACAAAAAAACGCCCCGGCTCTCACAAGCCGGGGCGTTTTTTTTAGCCGTATGAAAGCGCTATTACTTGGCTTTCACGCCTTCCAGCGAGATATCCAGGCTCAGAGTCTGGTCCTTGCTTGGGGACTTGATGCCGAAGTCCTGCAGGTTGATGGTGGTGGTCGCGTTGAAGCCAGCGCGCTCGCCGCCCCACGGATCCTTGCCTTCGCCGTTGAACGTTGCTTTGAACGTTACAGGCTTGGTCACACCGTGCAGGGTCAGGTCGCCTGTCACGTCAGCCGTGTTTTCGCCAGTCGGCACAACCTTGGTCGACTTGAAGGTTGCTTCCGGGTACTTGCTCACGTCCAGGAAATCTTTGCTGGCGATGTGCTTGTCACGCTCGGCGTGGTTGGAAAACAGGCTGGCGGTTTTCAGGGTCACGTCAATCTTGCTGTCGGCAGGTTTGGCTGCATCCCACGAGAAAGTGCCGCTCCAGTCCTTGAAAGTACCGTGAATGAAGCTGAAGCCCAGGTGGCTGACTTTCCAGTCGATAAAGGCGTGCTGGCCTTCTTTATCGATGGTGTAGTCAGCAGCCATGGCCTGACCTGCGGTCAGCATTGCAGTACCGAGAGCCAGCGCAGCGAGGGTCTTTTTCAACATGCGTTCTATTCCTTTTGAGTTGAGGTTGAGCATCAGGCTTTGCGCCCCAGCATACGAGTCAGGGTCGCATCACGATCAATAAAGTGGTGTTTCAAAGCAACCAGACCATGAAGCCCTGCAAAAATTACCACGGCCCATGCTAGATACAGATGTATGACACCTGCGACATCGGCCTGGTCAGGCAGGTTGGAAATCAGTGCAGGCACTTCAAACAGGCCGAAAACCGGGATGCCCACGCCTTCAGAGGTGGAAATCAGGTAGCCGGCGATCATCACGGCAAACAAACCCAGATACAAAAAACCATGCCCGAGTTTGGCACCGATTCGTGTTGCCCGGCTGTAACTGGCCAGTGCCGGTGGTGCCGGGCTGAACCAGATCCATACAACGCGTAGCAGCATTACAGCGAATAGCGTCAGACCAATGCTTTTATGCAGGTCAGGGGCTTCTTTGCGCCAGGGGCTGTAGTAGTCCAGACCGACCATCCACAAACCCAGTGCGAACAACCCGAACACCGCCAACGCAACAGACCAGTGCATGAAGATGCTGACGGCACCATAGCGAGATGAAGAGTTACGTAGCTGCATAGCCAACATCCTGTGGGAATCTGGGCCTAAGAATAGTGTTTTATACATCGAATGAAAGCTGAAAAATTCGCTTTGAACCATCGATAAATACGATCTGACAGTGTTCCGGTGAAGTTAAGGAAATATTAAATTTTTACCCTGCCTCCGGACATTAGGGGGGTAGGGAGCTTGCAGGATACCCCGAGGAGGGTGCTTGGTCATGGCTCATGCAGCATCGTCCAATTTTAAGCTTACAAAAATAGCGTTGAAAGTTTATAGGTTATATGTGGTTTAAGTTAACTCGGTAAAGGGTATGTGTTGCGGTTGGTTTTCAATGGTGTGTTACATGTCGCTGCTTGTAAGTTAAGTGCAGGAAAGGCAAGTTCGCGTAACTGATGTGCCCGTCTGCGCAGCCTATTTAAGGTGTCAGGATAAACTAAGGATCAGGAGTTGAAAGCTATGTTTTTAGCAAGGCATCATGATAAATATGATTCTATTGTCAGTGGCTCAGTATTAAGTCCTACAGCACTTATAGCCCAAAAGATGGTTGAGTTTGACTCCTTCGTAGATCGCTTGGTACTGTCCGGAACGTCCACCTATAACACTCATTCACCCTCGTTAACGCCGTCGCCTAGATTTGCTCAACGCCCATTCAATTTTCTTGAAGAGTTGAAGGCTGTACAGAGTGAACCTTTATCTGAAACTGAACTGATGACGGAAATCTCCAGTTTTTTCAATGGTTCAATAAGACCTCAGTCCAAATACTCGCTATTTAATATTATACCTGAGCCTGACACGGACACGGCGGTCTCAAGGAACAAGTGCAACACCTGATGTAAGGTGTTGCCATGTCTACCCAATACAAACACTTGAGTACCGA
>NZ_NQKQ01000060.1 GCF_002269505.1 Pseudomonas fragi
TCAATGGATACGGGCAAAAGGCGCAGTCAGCGTGACTACACACTAGCTTTTAAATTATCAGTCGTAGACCAAGTCGAAAAAGGCGAGCTGAGTTATAAAGAGGCTCAACGACGCTTTGGCATCCAGGGCCGATCCACAGTACTGGTTTGGTTACGCAAACACGGTCGACAAGACTGGAGCCAAGGTGCCTCAATCCGAGCGCTGCGGAGCAGGCCGATGACCGACCCCAACCTCCCGCTGACACCCGAGCAGCGGATCAAAGAACTTGAAGAACAGTTGGCGCTGAGCAATCAGAAGGCCCAGTTTTTTGAAGCCGTCGTGAATGTCTTGAAAAATGACTACGGTGTTTCCATCGTAAAAAAGCGACCCGGCAAGTCCTCTCGCAAGGGCAAATCCAAGACCTGAGCATTGCCAGGGCTTGCCTGTTTATGGGTATTTCGCGTCAAGCGTATTACAAGCGTAATCGCGCTTTTGATGCGAGAGTCTGTCAAGACCAAGAGGTCGTGGACTTCGTTCTGGAAAAGCGTCGACGCCAACCCAGACTGGGAACGCGCAAGCTGCATTACTTGATGAGCATTGAGGCTGGGGCGGTGCCCCGTGTTGGCAGGGACCGACTGTTTACCATCTTGCGAGAAGCGCGCGAACTGGTTCCTCGCAAGCGGGCTTATCATAAAACCACTCACAGCCATCATCGTTTCCGTCGCCATCCCAACCTGCTCAAAGCAGGTCCAGAACAAGTTCTAGCCAGCAGACCCGAGCAAGTTTGGGTCGCAGACATTACCTACCTGCCGACACAGGAAAGTGTGGCCTACATCAGCCTGATAACAGATGCGTACTCACGCAAGATCGTTGGTCATCATGTACATGAAAGTCTGCATACCGAGTCTGTGATCAAGGCACTGCACAAAGCCGTTGGTGAGCGCAAAACAACGCAGCCACTGATTCACCACTCAGATCGCGGAGCCCAATACTGCTCCGATCTGTATCAGCGATTGCATGCCAAGGCCGGGATCAGGTGCTCGATGACCGACGGTTATGACTGTTACCAGAACGCGATGGCTGAGAGAGTGAATGGCATTTTGAAAACCGAGTTTTTACTGCATCGCCCCAGAAATTTGGCGGACGCGGCGAAAATAGTTGATGAGTCGGTGTCGATCTATAACACCGAGCGGCCACATCAGGCCTTGAAATACAAAACGCCCGATGCGGTGCATCGGGCGTTTTGAGACTGAAATTGGTGTAAACCTATTTCAGGACTAGACA
>NZ_NQKQ01000061.1 GCF_002269505.1 Pseudomonas fragi
GGCGGTCTCAAGGAACAAGTGCAACAGTCAGTTAATTTTTCTGAGCATGCTAATCACGAAACTGGGCATTCCCGCCTCCGAAACATCGTTACCACTTGGCGTCTGAACGAACCTAGCCTACCTGACTAAGCACAATTTCCACTGCCAAGGGCTTAGCTGAGCCATGATCAAACCCTTTGGTCGCTGCAGCAGTGGCTATACACACCCCCCCCTCCATCGCTTAAACAATGGCTATACATACCCCCCCCTCCATCGCCGATGTGACGGCCTGGAATGACACGATAGAAACGCCCATTAGATGCATCCACCAGGTAGCTTGGCGGGGACGGGGCTTGCTCTTACCGGTCAGTTTATCGTTTCAAGCTTGTTGGTCGCGGAAAACTGAAGATGATCCACCAGCACCTCAACCGGAAATTTCCAGCCCAGTGTCTGACGGGGTCGGGTGTTGAGCAAATCAGCGATTTCGTCCAGTCGTGCCTGCGTCACCAGAGAGAGATCTGTGCCTTTTGGGAGGTACTGACGTAACAAACCGTTCGTATTTTCATTGCTACCACGCTGCCAAGGCGAGTGTGGATCGGCGAAATAAATCTTCATCCCCGTGCGCGCAGTGATTTCGGCATGACGAGCCATTTCGCTGCCTTGATCATGGGTCATGGTTTTTAGTAGCGATGGCGCCATCCGCGACATTTCCCTCACAATGGCTTCCGCCGCCGCCTCAGCGGTAGGCCCTTCGAGTTTGGCGAGAATCACATAACGGCTCGTGCGTTCGACCATTGTGGCAACCGCAGAGCGATTATTGGCGCCCATGATCAGATCACTCTCCCAATGCCCTGGAACCAGACGGTCTGCAACTTCTGGTGGTCGTAGGTGAATACTCAGCTGCGCAGGGTAGCGTTCTCGACGCACATTGCTCTGGGTTCGCTTGCGACGTTTGCCATCAGCCTGCCGCAAATAACTGATCAGCTGACGCTTCAGTTCTCCGCGTGGGTAGGCATAGATAGCGAGGTAGATCGTTTCGTGGCTCACATGTCGCTCGGGTTGGCCGGGCCAGATACTGCGTAGTCTGCGGGCAATTTGTTGCGGTGACCAGCCGATGCGGAGCATTTCGACGACCACTTGAAATAGCTCTGAGTCTGGAGATAAACGCCGCTGACGGCGAGGCACATGTCGAAGCTGTTGAGCCCTGCTGGTAGCTTGTATGGCGTCATAGTGAGACTGCTGGGGGGTGCGTTTGATCTCACGACTAATGG
>NZ_NQKQ01000062.1 GCF_002269505.1 Pseudomonas fragi
TGAATCGCCCCGGGTTTCCTAGACACTCTCCAGGCTCGCTGCGTAACGCTTTTCAAACTCTACCGGTGACAGCTGATTGTTGAAACTGTGGCGTCGTTTTGGGTTGTAAAACATCTCGATGTAATCGAACACATCATCCCGAGCATCCTGGCGTGTAGTGTAGATTTTACGCTTGATCCGCTCCCGCTTTAGCAGCTGGAAAAAGCTCTCCGCTACAGCGTTGTCGTGGCAGTTACCTCGACGACTCATGCTGGCTACCAGGTTGTTAGCTTTCAAGAAGCTTCGCCAGTCTGAGCTGCTGTACTGACTGCCTTGATCCGAGTGGATCATCACCTCTTGCTTCGGCTTACGTCTCCAAACCGCCATCAGCAGTGCATCAATGGCTACGTCGCTGGTCATCTGCGACTTCATTGACCAACCAATGATCTGGCGTGAAAACAGATCGAGCACCACGGCCAAATACAGCCAGCCTTCATATGTTCGGATGTAGGTAATGTCTGTGACCCAGACTTTGTTGGGTTCTCTGACATCGAATTGGCGCTTCAGTAAGTTCGGTGAGGCAACGGCTGGTTTGCCGCCATATTTTCCCGGCCTCCGTCGATACCCAGTCTGAGAACGTAAACCTTCAAGGCGCATCAACCTAGCTACCCGGTGACGGCCACAGCTCTCACCAACCTCTCGCAGGTCATCATGGATCTTGCGATAGCCATAAACACCACCGCTTTCTAACCAGGAGTGTTTGATCAGTCCAAGCAGTCGCTGATCGTCCTTGGCTCGCGCAGATTTTGGTTCTGATAGCCACGCGTAGTAGCCGCTGGGATGAACCTTGAGCGTCAGGCAAAGCCGTCGAATCGCGTAATGACCCGCTTGCTGCTTAATAAAGGCGTACTTCAGCCGCACTCCTTGGCAAAGTACGCGGCGGCCTTTTTTAAGATGTCTCGCTCCTCCGTCACCCGTTTCAGCTCGGCCCGTAGACGACGAACCTCAGCGCTCTGATCATCCTCCTCAACGCGCTGTTCCTGGGGCTTGGTGTAGCGCTTAACCCAAGCATAGAGGCTGTGCACGGACACACCCAATCGTGCAGCCACCTCCGAGACAGGAAGCTTCTTTTCGGTCACTTGTTTGACCGCCTGGATTTTGAATTCTTCGGGATATCGCTGGTTGCTCATGGCACCTCCTAATGGGCCTCATTTTAAGGCTTGGAGGTGTCTACGAAACTAGGGGCGATTCA
>NZ_NQKQ01000063.1 GCF_002269505.1 Pseudomonas fragi
CCAGGGGTGGCTTGGCCGTGCAGGGTCGGGGTGGTGTCGTTGGAGACGCCGCCATCGCTGAGGTTACCGGTAATCGGCGCAACGTTGTCCACCACCTGGGTGATGCTGATGACCACCAGGGTGGTGTCCACCGTAAAGGCAGTGGCAGCACTTGTCGGGCCGGTGTTGCCTGCCGGATCCGTCACGGCGTTGGTAAAGCTGTGGGCACCATCGACCAGCGGAACGGTCGGGGTGTACGTCCAGAGACCTGTTGCATCAGCCGGCACACGAGCGATCTCGACGCCGTTGTCGTAGATGATCACCGTGGCACCCGGTTCAGCGTTGCCGCTGTAGGTCGGGTTGCTGTCGTCGGTGATGTCACCCGAGTTGATGGTGCCGATGACAGTGCCGACGTCATCGGTCAGGGTGTTGGCCGTGGAAGCGCCCGGTGCGGTGATATCCACCGTGATCGGGTACAGACCGGTCGGCGCACTTTCGTTGCCGGCGGCATTGGTGGTGGTCGCGGTGATATTGGTCAAGCCTTCTGGCAGGTCATTGAGCAGGGCTGAGCCCGGGACAGTCCATTGGCCATTTGCTTGTACGGTGGAGGTGCCCAGCAAGACACCGTCGGCATACACATTGACGGTTGTGCCGGGCGCACCGGTGCCGTGGAAGTCTGGACGGGCGTCGTTGGTCAGGCCGCCGGGCATGACGTTGCCAACGATGTTATCAACATCGTCGGTGACGCCGGTGATCGCCGGTGCAGTAGGGGCTCCGCCAGAAATCAGCTCAAAGCCGAACGGGGCGGATGGATCGCTGACGTTGCCGGCCGCGTCCATGGCTTCGACGGTCAGCGTATGGCTGCCATTGTTGAGCGCCGGAACCGGCAAATGGGTCCAGGTGCCGTCTGCTGCGACGGTTTCACGGCCGATTTCTTGGCCGTTGTCGTAGATGATCACGGTGCTGCCAGGTTCGGCAGTACCGCTGATTTGCGGTTGGGCATCGTCGGTGATACTGCCCGCGACGATATTGCCGGTGACAGCGCCCTGATCGTCAAACACGCTGGTGATGGCCGGTGCAGCCGGCGCGGTGGTGTCCACGGTGATGGTGTACGGATCGGATGGCAAGCTGGCATTGCCGGCCGGATCGGTGACGATCAGGGTGAAAGGGTGTGCGCCCTCA
>NZ_NQKQ01000064.1 GCF_002269505.1 Pseudomonas fragi
GAGGTACCTATGGCCACGGCATCGGCCGAGTCGGCCATTGCGCCGCTGCCCATTGAAACGGCCCCGGTAGCGGAGGCGCTTGCCCCTGAACCTGCTGCCAGGGCGTTATCTGCGCTAGCAGTGGCACCAAAACCGAAAGCTGAAGCATTTGTACCGGTGGATAGAGTATTGGTACCAACGGCGGTACTGCCGGAGACAGTAGGCGAGCCCGAAACACCTGCTTTTGCATTTGCCCCCAATGCGACGCTGCTATCATTGAAAGCCGAACTGAATCCCCCTAAAGCGGTAGATTCAAGTCCGCTGGCAATGCTATTACGTCCTACGGCAATAGCACTGGTGTTGGAGGCTGCGCTGGTAACCCCTAAAGCGATGCTGCTGTTGCCCGAAGCCAGGCTGTCAACCCCAAAAGCGCTCGAGCTAAGGCCGATTGCTCTGCTGTTTGAGCCTATCGCAGTACCCGCGGTAGCTCCGCCAGCTGTGCCTCCTACAGCGGAGGTCCCGATTGCGATGCTGTTTGTGTTGAATGCTCTGCTGCCATTACCGATGGCGACACTATTGGTAGCTACGGCACCGTTGTTAGCCCCCAAAGCGACAGAGTTCGTGCCAGAAGCAAAAGAGTTTAACCCTATAGCGGTAGAAGCTGTGCCCAAGGCACTCGCATTAGGACCTGCTGCCACACTGTTAACCCCCGTGGCCGAGCTGTCTTGCAGTGCCGAGTTGGCATGGAAGTATTTGATACCCGCACCGTTGTCGATATTGGTGATGGCGGTGGTGTTGCTGGTGACCTGCTGGTTGGTGGCAAACAGTTGACTGCCGTTGACAGCATCGGTACTGGAGGCACTGAGCG
>NZ_NQKQ01000065.1 GCF_002269505.1 Pseudomonas fragi
CCGTTGCCAGTGGCGATATTGCCCGCACCGATGGACACGGCTTTGCCCCCCGTGGCTGTCGCCGAGGTACCAATGGCCACGGCATCTGCCGAGTCGGCCGACGATTCGCTACCCAGGGCAATCGATCCGCCTACGTTTGCACCTGCACCCGAGCCGACTGCCAGAGAACCGTTTCCGGTTGCATGTGAGAGATTACCGATAGCCGTAGACGAAGGGCCGGATGCAGTGCTTGCAGATCCTATAGCTACGCTATTGTTGAGGGAGGAAGAAGCGTTACTCCCCAAAGCGATAGAGAACAAACCAGCGGCAGAGCTAGCTCGCCCCAGAGCGACACTGCTGATGCCAGAGGCAGATGTGTTATCCCCAATAGCAGTAGATGATGAACCGGAGGCAGTGCTGGCATTCCCCAAAGCTGTTGAGTCAGAGCCTGTCGCGTTGGTGTTCAAGCCTACCGCTACACCTCCATCTGCAGTAGCGTTAGCGACAGGGCCTATTGCCACACTGTTAACACCCGTGGCCGAACTGTCTTGCAGTGCCGAGTTGGCATGGAAGTATTTGATACCTGCACCGTTATCGATATTGGTGATGGCGGAGGTGTTGCTGGTGACCTGCTGGTTGGTGGCAAACAGTTGACTGCCGTTGACAGCATCGGTACTGGAGGCACTGAGCT
>NZ_NQKQ01000066.1 GCF_002269505.1 Pseudomonas fragi
TGGTGTACGGATCGGATGGCAAGCTGGCATTGCCGGCCGGATCGGTGACGATCAGGGTGAACGGGTGTGCGCCCTCACTGAGCGGTGGCGGAGTAAAGGTCCAGGTGCCGTCGGGACCGACGATGACTGTGCCCAGAGGTTGACCGTTGTCGATGATGGTGACGGTTGCACCGGGCTCCTGCCCGCCGCCGCTGAGGGTCGGTGTGGTGTCGTCGGTGGTGCCGCCATTGGCAATCGGGCCGGTCACCAGACCCACGTCATCGATAACCAGATCAATACCGCCATTGCCGCCTGCGCCTGGCTGGCCCGGTGGTGTGGTGTCGATGGTCAATTCGAATGGTGGGGTAGGCGCGCTTTCTGTGCCTGCGGGGTTTTTTTCAGTAAACGTAATCTGGTACGTGCCTTCGCTTAATGGCGGTTCGGGAGTGAACTCCCATTTGCCGCTTTCATTGACAGTTGTCGTACCAATGACTTTGTCGCCGTCCTTGATGAGGATGGTGTTGCCTGGCGTGCCGCTGCCATTAAAGGTCGGAGTGGTATCGTCCGTAGCGTCGCCGTTTTGGAGCGGGCCAGTTTTGTCACCTGCGTTATCAACCACGCTTTCCAGAGCAGGGGTGAGTACAGCGCCAGCCTCTTCATTGCTTCCGCCCCCGCCCCTCGCT
>NZ_NQKQ01000067.1 GCF_002269505.1 Pseudomonas fragi
GCCTCCGCTACCGGGGCCGTTTCAATGGGCAGCGGCGCAATGGCCGACTCGGCCGATGCCGTGGCCATAGGTACCTCGGCACAGGCCACTGGCGGCAAAGCCGTGTCCATCGGTGCGGGCAATATCGCCAGCGGAAACGGTGCAGTCGCCATCGGTGACCCCAACACCGCCACCGGCACCGGCGCAGTCGCCATGGGCACCGATAACACCGCCGACGGCCAGGGCAGCGTGGCGCTGGGTAATCTCAACACCGCAACAGGTCAAGGTTCAGTGGCACTGGGTAATGCTTCCCAGGCCAACAGCGCAGGCTCCGTTGCCCTGGGCGACGCTGCCATCGTAGCTGTCGGTGCGACCCAAGGGCTGGCAGTGGGTTCAGGGGCCACGGCCAACAACGCCAGTGACGTAGCACTGGGTGCCGGCAGCACCACCGCTGCCCCGGCCCCTACGGGCAGTACGACCATCGGCGGGGTGTCTTACAACTTTGCCGGGGGCTCGCCAAACAGCGTGGTCAGCGTCGGTAGCGTCGGCCAGGAACGCCAGATCACCAACGTTGCTGCAGGCCAGCTCAGTGCCTCCAGTACCGATGCTGTCAACGGCAGTCAACTGTTTGCCACCAACCAGCAGGTCACCAGCAACACC
>NZ_NQKQ01000068.1 GCF_002269505.1 Pseudomonas fragi
GCATCGGTACTGGAGGCACTGAGCTGGCCTGCAGCAACGTTGGTGATCTGGCGTTCCTGGCCGACGCTACCGACGCTGACCACGCTGTTTGGCGAGCCCCCGGCAAAGTTGTAAGACACCCCGCCGATGGTCGTACTGCCAGTAGGGGCCGGGGCAGCGGTGGTGCTGCCGGCACCCAGTGCGACGTCACTGGCATTATTGGCCGTGGCCCCTGAACCCAAGGCCAGTCCTTGTGTGGCGGTGGCCGCGACTATGGCGGCATCGCCCAGGGCAACGGAACCTGCGCTGTTGGCCTGGGAAGCATTACCCAGTGCCACTGAACCTTGACCTGTTGCGATGTTGAGATTACCCAGCACCACGCTGCCCTGGCCGTCGGCGGTGTTATCGGCGCCCATGGCGACTGCACCGGTGCCGGTGGCGGTGTTGGGATCACCGATGGCGACTGCGCCGTTGCCAGTGGCGATATTGCCCGCACCGATGGACACGGCTTTGCCCCCCGTGGCTGTCGCCGAGGTACCAATGGC
>NZ_NQKQ01000069.1 GCF_002269505.1 Pseudomonas fragi
TGGCGTCCCCTAGGGGACTCGAACCCCTGTTACCGCCGTGAAAGGGCGGTGTCCTAGGCCACTAGACGAAGGGGACACAAACCCTTCTAACAGTGATCAGCACTGAGTGCTGATCGATTCAATGCCAGTGTGGCCCGACATTGAACTGTAAATTGGTGGAGCTAAACGGGATCGAACCGTTGACCTCTTGCATGCCATGCAAGCGCTCTCCCAGCTGAGCTATAGCCCCGATTTATCGCCTGGCGGCGGAGCATCACCGAAGTGCTGCTTCTGTAAAACTGGCGTCCCCTAGGGGACTCGAACCCCTGTTACCGCCGTGAAAGGGCGGT
The DNA here is from genome assembly GCF_002269505.1 of Pseudomonas fragi. Classification (GTDB taxonomy): domain Bacteria; phylum Pseudomonadota; class Gammaproteobacteria; order Pseudomonadales; family Pseudomonadaceae; genus Aquipseudomonas; species Aquipseudomonas fragi_D. The sequence continues at coordinate 330 of NZ_NQKQ01000069.1, forward strand.
GTCCTAGGCCACTAGACGAAGGGGACACAAACCCTTCTAACTTGATCAGCGCTGAGTGCTGATCGATTCAATGCCGGTGTGGCCAGACATTGAACTGTAAATTGGTGGAGCTAAACGGGATCGAACCGTTGACCTCTTGCATGCCATGCAAGCGCTCTCCCAGCTGAGCTATAGCCCC
>NZ_NQKQ01000007.1 GCF_002269505.1 Pseudomonas fragi
TCGGTACTCAAGTGTTTGTATTGGGTAGACATGGCAACACCTTACATCAGGTGTTGCACTTGTTCCTTGAGACCGCCCAGCCGGTTTTCCCGCTTTGTGATATTTAGATCTGGCCCAACATTTCGGAAGCTCACTCAAATGGCAACAAACCCACAATTGATACCGCCTGTTCCCCGATCCTCACGTTTCAGCATGCGCTGGTATTCCTGGGTTTTACTGGTAGGGGCATTGCTCTACGGGCTCGCATGGATCATGCATTGGGATGACCGCGGTGCGTTGTGGGTACTGGAGCGGTTTGAGAGCCAGTCGGAGCAGAATGAAAGCATATGGCTACCTGACTACAGGGCGGTAATTGATGCCAAGGTGTTGCCGGGGATGGAAAAGGACGAAGCATCGGACCTGGCCTATAGCCCGCTGACCAAAACGCTATTCTCGGTGATGGGCAAAAACCCGTTTCTGGTAGAGCTGACGCTCGATGGCGACGTGCTGCGCAAAATTCCGCTGGTGGGCTGGAGCAACCCGGAAGGCCTGACCGTCATGGAGAACGGCCTGCTGGCCATTGTCGATGAGCGTGAGCATATGCTGAGCATCATCAAGATCGACCCGGACACCAAGTCCCTGAACATTGCCGATTTCCCCAAGTACGACCTGGGCCCTTCGAAAAATCAGAACAAGGCCTTCGAAGCCATTGCCTGGGACCCGCGCCGCCAGCAGCTGTTGCTGGGTGAGGAGCGTCCGCCGCAGTTGTTTGTATGGAAAAGCGACGGCAGCCAGGTGCTTACCGGCAGCAAGCAGAAAGTGCCCAGCGATGAACTGGACCTGCGCAACCTGTCGGCCCTGAGCGTTGATCCGCGTACGGGCCATACGCTGGTGCTGTCGGCCGATTCGCATATGCTGCTGGAACTGGACGAGCTGGGTGAGCAAGTCAGCTTCATCACCTTGCTCGGCGGCTTCAATGGCCTGAAGAACACCATTCCCCGGGCCGAAGGTGTTGCGATTGATGAAAACGGCACGTTGTACATGGTGAGCGAGCCGAACCTGTTTTATCGCTTCGAGAAGACGGTCAAGTAAGTCCTGTGTCTGTGCAAGACATGTTGCCAATTGAGGTTTAAGGTTCAATTCAGACAGCCGTGGTATTTCATTCGCCTGATCTGTTTAGAGTTCGCCCCATGCGCCGTGTCAACCGCTCTACCGTTCTGACTCTCTGTATAGCGCTGGCGGCCTTGCTGGCCGCCAGCTTTGCCGCGCAACATTTTCGCCTGTTTGAACGCGCCTGGTTTCAGGCAAGCCAGCTGTGGCAACCGGTCGACCCCAACGCAATCAACCTGGGCGAGTATCGCGCCGTAGTGCAAGGGCAGGTGATTGACGGGCTTGAAGACGATGTGTCGGCCCTGACATTTGATCCGGTGCGCAAAAGTCTGTTTACCGTGACCAATAAAAAGTCCGAGCTGGTCGAGCTTTCCCTGGACGGCCGGATCTTGCGACGCATTCCCCTGGTCGGGTTTGGGGATGCCGAGGCGGTTGAGTTTATTGGCGAGAACACCTACGTCATAACCGACGAACGTCAACAGCGGCTGATCAAGGTCAAGATCGATGACGATACTCACGTCCTGGATGCCCGCGATGCGGAGCAGTTGACGCTGGGGATCAATCCGTCGGGCAACAAGGGCTTTGAAGGCCTGGCTTATGACTCGACGGGCAAGCGTCTGTTTGTGGCCAAAGAGCGCGATCCGATGCTGATTTACGAGGTGCGCGGCTTCCCTCAGAGCAACCCCCAAAAACCCTATGCCACCCATGTGGTGAGCAACCCGCGACGTGATGCGCGGTTGTTTGTGCGGGACTTGTCGAGTTTGCAGTTTGACGAGCGCACCGGGCATTTGCTGGCACTTTCAGACGAATCGAAATTGCTGCTTGAACTGGGGCTGGACGGGCAACCGATCAGCACACTGTCGCTGAAGAAGGGCAAGCACGGTCTGAACCGCTCAGTGCCGCAGGCAGAAGGTGTCGCGATGGACGATGAAGGGACTGTCTATGTGGTGAGCGAGCCGAATCTGTTTTACGTGTTCAAAAAACCGTAGGTATATGGCATGTAGTCGCAGCTGAAGGTTGCGATCGGGAACCGCAGCGCTTCCAGATGAACGGGTTGCTACGCAACCCTTCGCAGCCTTCGGCAGCGACTACAGGTTTTGCAGTTACTTGCTCAGGGTTTTCACGCCTTCAGGCGTGCCCAGCAACAGCAGGTCGGCCGGGCGGGCAGCGAACAGGCCGTTGGTTACAACACCGACAATGGCGTTGATCTGACGCTCAAGCTCAACCGGGTTGGTGATCTGCATGTTGAACACGTCGATGATGATATTGCCGTTATCCGTGATCACACCTTCGCGGTAAACCGGGTCACCGCCCAGTTTTACCAGCTCGCGGGCCACATGGCTGCGGGCCATCGGGATCACTTCGACTGGCAGCGGGAATGCGCCCAGCACCGGTACCAGCTTGCTGGCGTCGGCGATGCAGATAAAGGTCTTGGCCACGGCCGCGACGATCTTTTCGCGGGTCAGGGCTGCGCCACCGCCTTTGATCAAGTTGAGGTTTTCGTCGCTTTCATCGGCGCCATCAACGTAGAACTCCAGGTCGCTGACCGTGTTCAGTTCATATACCGGAATACCATGGCCCTTAAGGCGCGCGGCGGTGGCTTCGGAGCTGGCCACGGCGCCGTCGAACGCACCCTTGTGCTGGGCCAGGGCGTCGATAAAGCAGTTGGCCGTAGAGCCGGTACCGACCCCGACGATGCTCTTGTCATCCAGTTTTGGAAGGATGAAGTCGACAGCAGCCTGGGCTACGGCCTGTTTGAGTTGATCCTGGGTCATGGGGGCTCCGGGGCGGGAAGGGGAAACAGAAAGGCGCTGAGTATAACTCAAGCCTTTAAAACCTTTGGATTCGTATGGTCGCATGCGCAAACGCTGGGGTAGACTCCTTGGTCCCTGCCAACCCGCCAGTGAAGCTTTCCGATGCTCGAACAGTACGTTAAGAAGATCCTCACCTCGCGCGTTTATGACGTTGCCGTAGAAACCCCCCTGCAAGCTGCCAACCAGCTTACCCAGCGGCTGGGCAACCAGATTTTGCTCAAGCGCGAAGATTTGCAGCCGGTGTACTCGTTCAAGATTCGCGGTGCTTACAACAAGCTCATGCATCTGACCGACGCCGAGCGCGCATGCGGTGTGGTCACGGCGTCTGCGGGCAACCACGCCCAGGGCCTGGCCCTGGCGGCCAAGGTGCTCGGGGTCAAAGCGACCATCGTGATGCCCAAGACCACCCCCGAGATCAAGGTTGAAGGCGTGCGTTCCCGTGGCGGCATTGTGGTGCTGCACGGCGACACTTTCCCCGAGGCGCTGGCCTACTCGCTGCAGCTGGTCGAGAAAGAAGGCTACGTCTACGTTCACCCCTACGATGACCCGCATACCATTGCCGGGCAGGGCACCGTGGCAATGGAAATTCTGCGCCAGCACCCGGCGCCGCTGGACGCGATTTTCGTGCCGGTCGGCGGTGGCGGGCTGATTGCCGGTATTGCGGCGTATGTGAAGTACTTGCGCCCGGACATCAAGATCATTGGCGTCGAGCCCGATGACTCCAACTGCCTGCAAGCCGCGATGGCCGCTGGTGAGCGCGTGGTGCTGCCAACCGTGGGGATTTTCGCCGACGGTGTGGCCGTGGCCCAGATTGGTCAGCACACGTTCGATATCTGCAAAGACTATGTGGATGAAGTCATCACCGTCAGCACTGACGAGATCTGTGCCGCAATCAAGGATATCTTCGACGATACCCGCTCGATCACCGAACCTGCCGGCGCGTTGGGCGTGGCCGGGATCAAGAAGTATGTCGAGCAGCGCGGTGTGCGCGGCCAGACCCTGGTGGCAATCGACTCCGGTGCCAACGTCAACTTCGACCGCTTGCGCCATGTAGCCGAGCGCGCCGAGCTGGGCGAGGGCCGCGAAGCGATTATCGCTGTGACCATCCCGGAAGTGCCGGGCAGCTTCAAGGCGTTTTGCCAGGCAGTGGGCAAACGTCAGATCACTGAATTCAACTATCGCTACCACACCGGCAGCGAAGCGCACATTTTCGTCGGTGTGCAGACTCACCCCGAGAACGATCCGCGCAGCGCACTGTTGGCCAGCCTGACAGAACAGGGCTTCCCGGTGGTCGACCTGACCGAGAACGAACTGGCCAAGCTGCATATCCGACATATGGTCGGCGGGCATGCGGCCAAGGTCAGCGATGAGTTGCTGTTTCGTTTCGAGTTCCCGGAACGGCCGGGTGCGCTGTTCAACTTCCTCAACAAGCTGGGCGGGCGCTGGAATATCTCGATGTTCCACTACCGCAACCACGGCGCGGCGGATGGCCGGGTCATGGCCGGGCTGCAAGTACCGGCGGACGAGCGCCACCTGGTGCCAGCGGCACTGGCGGAAATTGGCTACCCGTACTGGGATGAGAGCGATAACCCGGCCTACCAGCTGTTTCTTGGCTGATAGCCGCTACGCTGATTGAACGGCTCAAGGGACTAATAAAATGGAAACGTTCACAGCGTTAAAACTGCTCCATGGCGTATCAACATTGCTGCTGTTTGTCAGCGCCGTGGCTTTGCTGGTGCTGGTGATCCGGCGCTGGCGGGCAGGGGACAAGAACCTGTCGGGCGGGGTGGTGCAGCGACCCTGGAGCTTTGTCTGGGCGTTGATGGGCCTGTGTTTGCTGGCGCTGCCGGTCAGTGGCTGGTTTCTGGTGCATCTGGCCGGTTGGCCGCTGAGCCAGATGTGGTTGCTGGCGGGTAGTTGTTTGTACCTGCTCGGCAGCTTGAGCTGGTTGTGGCTGGTGGTGCGCCTTAACCGTCTGCGGTTGGGGCGAATGGCCAGGTACCCGTGGTTTACCCTGGTGCTGGCGATTTTTTGCGCAGTCTGCTTTATCGCCATCGCAGGGTTGATGGGCGCCAAGCCGGTTTAAGGCGCGCCCTCACCCCAGCCCTCTCCCAGAGGGAGAGGGGGCTTGATCTGTGGCGCTGCGATAATCTGCTTTTGCTTATAGTTCCCTCTCCCTCCGGGAGAGGGCTAGGGTGAGGGGCTTTTGCTGTTAGCTAGTCGCGCAGCGAGATGACTTCCCAGCCACGCTTGATGGCCTCCGCCCGCAAGTTCGGATCCGGGTCTACCGCCACAGGATGGTCAACCTGCTCCAGCAGCGGCAAGTCGTTCATCGAGTCGCTGTAGAAATAGCTATCTTCCAGGCTATAGCCGTTTTCTTCGATCCAGCGGTTCAGACGTGTCACCTTGCCTTCACGGAAGCAGGGTACGTCGGTGCTGCGACCGGTGTAGCGGCCATCGACGATTTCGCATTCGGTGGCAATCAAATGTTCCACGCCAAGTTTTTCGGCAATGGGGGCGGTGACCACGCGATTGGTGGCAGTAATGATCACCAGGGTGTCGCCTGCTTCCCGGTGCTTGGCCAGCAGGGCCTGGGCCTTGGGCAGCATCAGGCCGTCAATGCAGTCGCGCATGAATTCGCGGTGCCATTGATCCAGTTGCGCCATGTCATGGCGGCCAAAGATTTCCATGCTGAAATTAAGGTAGGCAGCGTTATCCAGCTTGCCGGCCAGGTAGTCCTGGTAGAACGCGTCGTTGCGCGCCTTGTAGGCGTCGCCGTCGAGAATGCCGCGTTGGCACAGGTAGTCGCCCCAGGCGTGATCGCTGTCACCGCCCAGAAGGGTGTTGTCCAAGTCGAATAAAGCCAGACGCATTGAGGTTACCCGTTGAGTTGTCTGAGAAAAGGCCACAAGAATACGGTCTTTTAATAAGAGTGCACATAAGGCAGGAAGGCGCGTTGCTGCTTTCACAACCTTTGTGGAACAATGCGGCGACATGCGTTTGCGAGGTTGTTGCCGTGATCGACCCCGATGGTTTCCGCCCTAATGTCGGGATTATTCTGACAAATGACGCTGGTCAGGTACTTTGGGCTCGCCGTATCAATCAAGACGCCTGGCAGTTTCCACAGGGAGGTATCAACCCTGATGAGACCCCGGAAGACGCCTTGTACCGTGAGCTGAACGAAGAAGTTGGCCTTGAACGCGAAGATGTAGAAATACTCGCCTGCACGCGAGGCTGGTTGCGTTATCGTTTGCCGCAACGCCTGGTTCGTACCCACAGCCAACCGCTGTGCATCGGCCAGAAGCAAAAGTGGTTTTTGCTGCGCCTGGTCTCTAACGAGCAGCGGGTGCGGATGGATTTGACCGGTAAACCGGAGTTCGATGGCTGGCGCTGGGTCAGTTATTGGTACCCGTTGGGCCAGGTGGTGACATTCAAGCGCGAGGTCTACCGTCGCGCTCTCAAAGAGCTTGCCCCGCGCCTTTTAACGCGCGCCTGACACGGAGTTCGACCCCGAGCCATGCTCAATACGCTGCGCAAGATCGTCCAGGAAGTTAACTCCGCCAAGGATCTCAAGGCGGCGTTGGGGATTATTGTGTTGCGCGTCAAAGAGGCCATGAGCAGCCAGGTCTGCTCGGTCTATTTGCTTGATCCAGAGACAAACCGCTTTGTCCTGATGGCCACCGAGGGCTTGAACAAGCGCTCGATCGGCAAAGTCAGCATGGCGCCTAACGAAGGCCTTGTCGGTCTTGTGGGCACCCGTGAAGAGCCTCTGAACCTCGAAAACGCCGCCGATCACCCGCGCTATCGCTACTTTGCCGAAACCGGTGAGGAGCGCTATGCCTCCTTCCTGGGTGCGCCGATCATCCACCACCGGCGCGTGGTCGGGGTTCTGGTCATCCAGCAGAAGGAGCGCCGTCAGTTCGACGAGGGCGAAGAGGCCTTCCTGGTGACCATGAGCGCCCAGCTGGCCGGGGTTATTGCCCACGCCGAAGCCACGGGCTCGATTCGTGGCCTGGGCCGTCAGGGGAAGGGCATCCAGGAAGCCAAGTTCGTCGGCGTTCCGGGGTCGCCGGGGGCTGCCGTGGGTACCGCCGTGGTGATGCTGCCACCCGCGGATCTGGATGTGGTGCCCGACAAGGCCATCACCGATATCCCCGCTGAAATTGCGTTGTTCAAGACCGCCCTTGAAGGCGTGCGCAACGACATGCGCGCGGTGTCCAAGAAGCTCGCCACCCAACTGCGCCCCGAAGAGCAGGCGCTGTTCGACGTGTACCTGATGATGCTCGACGATGCGTCGCTGGGCAGCGAAGTCAAAAATGTCATCAAGACAGGTCAATGGGCCCAGGGCGCGCTGCGCCAGGTCGTGACCGATCACGTCAACCGATTCGAACTGATGGACGACGACTACCTGCGTGAGCGGGCGTCAGATGTGCGTGACCTTGGCCGTCGCCTGCTGGCCTATTTGCAACATGATCGCCAGCAAAGCATGGTCTACCCCGACAACACCATCCTGGTCAGCGAAGAGCTGACGGCCACCATGCTCGGCGAAGTGCCCGAGGGCAAGCTGGCGGGTCTGGTGTCGGTACTGGGTTCGGGTAACTCCCACGTCGCCATTCTGGCGCGGGCCATGGGCATTCCAACCGTGATGGGTGTGGTTGACCTGCCGTACTCCAAGGTCGACGGCATCCAGATGATCGTCGACGGCTACCACGGCGAGGTCTACACCAACCCCAGCGAAGTGCTGCGCAAGCAGTACGCTGAAGTGGTCGAAGAAGAACGTCAGCTGTCCCAGGGACTTGATGCCCTGCGCGAGCTGCCGTGCATCACCCCGGACGGGCATCGCATGCCGCTGTGGGTCAACACCGGCCTGCTGGCCGATGTGGCGCGGGCACAACAGCGTGGCGCTGAAGGCGTAGGTTTGTACCGCACCGAAGTGCCGTTCATGATCAACCAGCGCTTCCCGAGTGAAAAGGAGCAGCTGGCGATTTATCGCGAGCAACTTTCCGCCTTCCATCCGCAACCGGTGACCATGCGCAGCCTGGACATCGGCGGCGACAAGTCACTGTCGTACTTCCCGATCAAGGAAGACAACCCGTTTCTGGGCTGGCGCGGGATTCGCGTCACCCTCGATCACCCGGAAATCTTTCTGGTGCAGGCCCGGGCCATGCTCAAGGCCAGCGAAGGCCTGAACAACCTGCGTATTTTGCTGCCGATGATCTCCGGCACCCACGAACTCGAAGAAGCCCTGCACCTGCTACACCGTGCCTGGGGTGAAGTGCGTGACGAAGGCACCGACGTGCCCATGCCGCCCATTGGCGTGATGATCGAAATCCCGGCTGCGGTCTATCAGACCAAGGAGCTGGCGCGTCAGGTCGACTTTCTGTCGGTGGGTTCCAACGACTTGACCCAGTATCTGCTGGCTGTAGACCGCAACAACCCGCGTGTGGCGGATTTGTATGACTATCTGCACCCAGCTGTGCTTCAAGCCCTGCAGTCGGTGGTGCGTGATGCCCATGCCGAAGGCAAGCCGGCGAGCATCTGCGGTGAAATGGCCGGTGACCCGGCAGCGGCGATCTTGTTGATGGCGATGGGCTTTGACAGCTTGTCGATGAACGCCACCAACTTGCCGAAAGTGAAATGGATGCTGCGTCAGGTCAGCCTGAGCCGCGCCAAGGAACTGCTTGCCGAAGTCATGACCATCGACAACCCTCAGGTGATTCGCAGCACCATTCAGTTGGCGCTGAAGAACATGGGCCTGACCCGCATGATGAACCCGGCGGCGATCAAGCCATATTGAAAAGCGCCCTAACCCTAACCCTCTCCAGGAGGTAGAGGGTTAGGGTTAGGGTTAGGGTTAGGGTTAGCGTCACACCGCCAGTCTCACTTCCCCCAACCGCCCGCCCAGCGGCCCGAAGCTGTGCTCCACCATCAACCTTGACCCGTCCGCATTCACAATCAGCGCGGTACTGGCACGAGTGCCGTAGCTGGGGCTGGTGATAAACACACTCGACAGCAAACTCTCCGTGGCCAGCCCCACGCCGGTATCCGGCAGTTCGCTGAACGGGGCCGTCTGAGGGTCCTTGAGCAACGCCAGCAGCGCTTGTGGCTGCGGGTTGTCCAGCACCTCGGCCAGCGCGGCCTTGGCTTTGAGCAGTTTGGGCCACGGCGTATCCAGCCCGCCGTTGGACAAACCATAAATCCCCGCACTCAGCGGTTGCGGCGCCAGGTCTCTGGAATTGAAATGCCAGAGCTGGTCTGCGCTGCCCAACAGCAAATTAAAACCGGCATAGTCGACAGAACGTCGGCCAACCTCGGTGAAATATTCGGCAATTGACTGGTTGCCAGTGAGAAAGTCCGCCACCAGTTCGCCCCGCGAGCGCCGTGAAGGCGGCTTGTGCGGCTCACGGATATTGGTCAGGGCCGCAAAGCGGCCATCGGCACCAATGCCCAGCCAGGTTCCTCCCGCTTCAAGGTCGCGCCCGGCATACACCTGTGGCGCATTGGCCCACTGCGCCAGGGGTTTGGCAGGGCGGGCGTAGAATTCATCGCGGTTGGCCGCAACGACCAAAGGCTGTGCATGGCCGGGGCGCCAGGCGAAGACAATCAGACACATGGGCAGTCCTTAATGTTTTTTTAACCACACTACTTATAGATTGCTCAGGCGGCTCGCGCCATACCGTGCAGCGCAGTGGAGCCAAAGCCCTTGCTCCGTTACCATGCGGGACAAATTTGGGGGGGCGTCATGGAATTTCTGCTCTATCTGGTGCTGGGAGGTTTTGCGGGCGTGCTGGCCGGGCTGTTCGGGGTCGGCGGTGGGCTTATCATCGTGCCGGTGCTGGTGTTCAGCTTCACCTTGCAGGGTTTTGACAGCGAGGTGCTGACCCACCTGGCCGTCGGCACATCATTGGCCACGATCATCTTTACCTCGATCAACTCGATCCGCGAACACCACCGCAAAGGTGCCGTACGCTGGCCGCTGGTGATCTGGATGACGCTGGGTATCCTGATCGGCGCAGGCATCGGTGCGGTGACTGCAGAAGCCATTGCCGGCCCCCACTTGCAGAAAATCATCGGTGTGTTCGCCGTGGTGATCGCCATTCAGATGGCTCTGGGCTTGCAGCCCAAGGCTACTGGCACGGTACCTGGCAAGGTCGGGCTAACCCTGGCTGGCACGGTGATTGGTTGGGCCTCGGCAATTTTCGGCATCGGCGGCGGCTCGCTGACCGTACCGTTCCTGAGCTGGCGCAGTGTGCCGATGCAGCAGGCCGTGGCCACGTCATCGGCCTGCGGGTTGCCGATTGCACTGGCAGGTGCATTAAGTTTCATGATCATTGGCTGGCATAACCCTGACCTGCCCGCGCATAGTCTCGGGTTTGTCTACCTGCCTGCGCTGCTCGGGATTGCCCTGACCAGCATGTTTTTCGCCCGTTTTGGTGCGCGACTGGCCCATAAGCTCTCGCCACGCCTGCTGAAACGGCTGTTTGCCGCACTGCTGTTCTGTGTCGGTTTGAGTTTCCTGATCTAACAAGGAGTCGCAATGCTGCCTTACCCGCAGATTGACCCGGTGGCATTGGCCATCGGCCCGCTGAAAATCCATTGGTACGGCTTGATGTACCTGATCGGCATTGGCGCTGCCTGGCTGATCCTGTCGCGACGCCTTAACCGCTTCGACCCGACCTGGACCAAAGAAAAACTGTCCGATCTGGTGTTCTGGGTGGCCATGGGCGTGATTGTCGGCGGCCGTTTGGGTTACGTGCTGTTTTACGACCTGAGCGCCTACATCGCCAACCCGCTGCTGATTTTTGAAGTGTGGAAAGGCGGCATGGCATTCCACGGCGGCCTGATCGGCGTGATGCTGGCGGTATGGGGCTTTGGCAAACGCAACGGCAAGTCGTTCTTCCAGATCATGGACTTTATCGCCCCTGTAGTGCCGATCGGCCTGGGTGCGGGGCGCATCGGCAACTTTATCAACGCCGAACTGTGGGGTAAGGCCAGCGATGTGCCATGGGCGATGATTTTCCCGACTGACCCACAACAACTGGCGCGTCATCCGTCGCAGCTTTACCAGTTCGCCCTCGAAGGTGTGGCACTCTTCCTGATTCTTTGGCTGTACTCGCGCAAACCCCGTCCAACCATGGCGGTTTCCGGGATGTTCGCCCTGTTCTACGGCATCTTCCGCTTTATCGTCGAATTCGTCCGTGTGCCGGATGCCCAGTTGGGTTATCTCGCGTTCGGCTGGGTGACGATGGGGCAAATTCTCTGCATCCCGATGATCGCGGGCGGCCTGTTCCTGATCTGGTGGGCTTACCACCGCGATCCAGCGGCTCAAAAAGCTGCGTAATACATTCGGATGGCGGGGCTTATAGAGCCCCGCATTCAAACGGTAGGAAAACCATGAAGCAATATCTCGACCTCGTTGCCAACGTCATTAAAAACGGCACCCTGCAAGCCAACCGCACCGGTGTGAAGACCATCAGTCTGCCCGGCGCCATGCTGCGCTACGACCTCAAGGAAGGCTTCCCGGCCATCACCACCCGGCGCATGGCGTTCAAATCGGCCATTGGCGAGATGTGCGGCTTCTTGCGCCCGGTCAACAGTGCCGCGGACTTCCGTGCATTGGGTTGCAAGGTGTGGGACCAGAACGCCAACGAAAACGCCCAGTGGCTGGCCAACCCGTTCCGTCAGGGCGAAGACGACCTTGGCGAAATCTACGGTGTGCAATGGCGTAAATGGCCGGCCTACAAGCAAGTTGATCGCAGCAATGTGGCCGCCATCGAGCTATGCCTGAGCCAGGGCTATCGTCAGATTGCCGAAGGCGAAGAAGACGGCCAGGCCTATGTGGTGCTGTACAAGGCCATCGACCAGGTCCGCCAGTGCGTCGACACCATCATCAATGACCCGGGCAGCCGCCGCATCCTGTTCCACGGCTGGAACTGCGCCCAGCTCGACGAAATGGCCTTGCCGCCGTGCCACCTGCTGTACCAGTTCCACCCGAATGTCGAGACCAAGGAAATTTCCCTGACCCTCTACATCCGCTCCAATGACCTGGGCCTGGGCACGCCGTTCAACCTGACCGAAGGCGCTGCGCTGCTGAGCCTGATCGGCCGCCTCACCGGCTACACGCCGCGCTGGTTCACCTACTTCATCGGCGATGCCCACGTGTATGAAAACCACCTGGACATGCTCAACGAACAGCTGACCCGCGAGCCGTTCCCGATGCCCAAACTGGTGATTTCGGACCGCGTACCGGAATTCGCCAAGACCGGCGTATACCAGCCGGAGTGGCTGGGCCTGATCGAACCAGGTGACTTCAGCCTCGAAGGCTATCAGCACCACGCGCCAATGACCGCACCGATGGCGGTGTAATGCAAAAGCCTGTGGCTGTTGCCACAGGCTGCTTCAGTCAGGCCCTGGTTAACGAACGTTGCTCTCGAAGCGGCTGACGCCCGTCAGCTCCAGCACCAGTTCATCCCCTACATTCAGCGGACCAACGCCCACCGGAGTGCCGGTCATGATCACGTCACCGGCCTGCAGCGAGAAACACGCAGCCATGTGCTGGATCATCGGCACGATCGGGTTGAGCATCAGAGCACTGTTGCCGTCCTGACGCACTTCGCCATTGATGGTCAGGCGAATGCCGATATCGGCCAGATCGGGAAAGGTGCTGCTCTGTACGAACGGCGCCAGCACGCAAGCGCCGTCGAACGATTTGGCGATTTCCCACGGCAGCCCCTTGCCCTTGAGCTCGGCCTGCTTGTCACGCAGGGTCAGGTCCAGGCCGGGGGCAAAACCGGAGATGGCGTCCAGCACTTCTTCGGCGCTCGGCTTGTTCGACAGGGGCTTGCCGATCAACACCGAAATTTCGGCTTCGTAGTGCACCGAACCGCGTTCGGTGGGGATCGCAAAGCCGCCTTCCAGAGGCACGACACAACTGCCCGGCTTGATGAAAAGCAGGGGCTCGGTCGGTATCGGGTTGTCCAGTTCCTTGGCGTGTTCGGCATAGTTACGGCCGATGCACACCACTTTACCGATAGGAAAGTGAATCCGGGTACCGTCGACATACTGGTGCTGATAGCTCATTGACCGACTCCGCTGATGAATGCTGATTGTGTGTAGTCGCTGCCGCAGGCTGCGAAGGATTGCGGAGCAATCCGTTTCTTGAAGCCCCTGCGAATCCTTTCGCAGCCTGCGGCAGCGACTACACGCTATGGTTTAAACCGCAAAAATCTTGCCGGGGTTCATGATGCCTTTAGGGTCGAACACGGCCTTGAGCGCTTTCATGTATTCGATCTCAACCGGCGAGCGGCTGTAGGTCAGGTAGTCACGCTTGGTCATGCCCACGCCATGCTCGGCAGAGATCGAGCCGTTGTACTTCTCAACGGTCTCAAATACCCACTTATTCACCGTCGCGCACTTGGCGAAGAACTCGTCCTTGCTCAGGTTTTCCGGCTTGAGGATGTTCAAGTGCAGGTTGCCGTCGCCAATGTGACCGAACCAGACAATTTCGAAGTCCGGGTAGTGTTCGCCGACGATCGCGTCAATTTCTTTCAAAAATGCCGGGACTTTCGACACAGTGACCGAAATGTCGTTTTTGTACGGTGTCCAGTGGGAAATGGTCTCGGAGATGTACTCACGCAGTTTCCACAGGTTCTGCAGCTGGGTTTCGCTCTGGCTCATCACGCCATCAAGCACCCAGCCTTCTTCCATGCAGTGCTCGAAGGTTTCCAGGGCGGCGTTAGCTACCTCTTCAGTGGTCGCTTCGAACTCCAGCAGCGCGTAGAACGGGCAGTCGGTTTCAAACGGCGAAGGCACGTCGCCACGATCCATAACCTTGGCCAGCGCCTTGTCGGAGAAGAACTCGAAAGCCGTCAGATCGAGCTTGTTCTGGAAGGCATGCAGTACCGGCATGATGGAATCGAAATCAGCCGTGCCCAGCACCATCGCCGTCAGATTTTTCGGCGCGCGGTCCAGGCGCATGGTGGCTTCCACCACAAATCCCAGGGTGCCTTCAGCGCCGATAAACAGCTGACGCATGTCGTAGCCGGTGGCGTTTTTGATCAGGTCCTTGTTCAGCTCCAGCACGTCGCCCTTACCGGTGACCACTTTCATGCCGGCCACCCAGTTGCGGGTCATGCCGTAGCGAATCACCTTGATCCCGCCGGCATTGGTGCCGATATTGCCGCCAATCTGGCTGGAACCTGCCGAAGCGAAGTCCACCGGATAGTACAGGCCGTTTTCTTCGGCCAGGTTCTGCAGATGTTCAGTCACTACACCCGGCTGGCAGACCACGGTGCGGTCGGTCAGGTTGATGTCCAGCACCTGGTTCATGTAATCAAACGACACCACCACTTCGCCATTGGCAGCCACGGCTGCAGCGGACAAACCGGTACGGCCACCCGACGGCACCAGCGCCACGTTATGGGCGTTGGCCCACAGCACGATGGCCTGCACTTGCTCGGTGGTCTTGGGGAACACAATGGCCAGCGGGGCCGGGGCGAAATGCTTGGTCCAATCCTTGCCGTAAGCATTAAGGGAGTCGGCGTCGGTCAAAACCTTGCCAGGCTCTACCAGGGTCTTCAGCTCATCAATCAAGGCAGGATGGGTCATCAACAGAACTCTCGAACAATTCATGGTCATCCTGAGAACGCTTCACGTCGCAGGAATGGGTGTTTAGCGGGGCGCTTATGCTAGCATACGACCCCCCCGCAGAATCGAGCCACAGGACGATTCTCGGTGCCGGTCTTCACGCCGGCCAGGTCAGCTCGCGCTGTCCATTCCCTGCCATTTTTTCTCTGGGACACAGGTTTACGCAGATGAGCAAGACTTCTCTCGATAAGAGCAAGATCAAGTTCCTTCTTTTGGAAGGCGTCCACCAATCCGCTGTTGATGTGCTCAAATCCGCCGGGTACACCAGCATTGAGTACATCACCAGTTCCTTGCCTGAAGCCCAGCTGAAGGAAAAGATCGCTGATGCCCACTTTATCGGCATCCGTTCTCGTACCCAGCTGACCGAAGAAGTGTTCGATTGCGCCAAGAAACTGGTCGCTGTTGGTTGTTTCTGCATCGGCACCAACCAGGTCGACCTCAACGCTGCTCGCGAACGCGGTATCGCTGTTTTCAACGCCCCTTACTCCAACACCCGTTCGGTGGCCGAGTTGGTGCTGGCTGAAGCGATCCTGTTGTTGCGTGGCATCCCTGAGAAAAACGCTTCCTGCCACCGTGGCGGCTGGATCAAGAGCGCGGCCAACTCCTTCGAAATCCGCGGCAAGAAGCTGGGTATCGTGGGTTACGGCTCGATCGGTACCCAACTGTCGGTTCTGGCTGAAGGCCTGGGCATGCAGGTGTTCTTCTATGACACCGTGACCAAGCTGCCATTGGGCAACGCGACTCAGGTTGGCAATCTGCACGAGCTGTTGGGCATGTCCGACATCGTCACCTTGCACGTACCGGAAACCGCAGCCACCCAGTGGATGATCGGCGAGAAAGAAATCCGCGCAATCAAAAAGGGCGGCATTCTGATCAACGCTGCGCGTGGCACCGTGGTTGAACTGGACGCCCTGGCTGACGCGATCAAGGACAAGCACCTGATCGGCGCCGCTATCGACGTGTTCCCGGTTGAGCCGCGCTCCAACGAC
Source organism: Pseudomonas fragi (assembly GCF_002269505.1). Taxonomy (GTDB): domain Bacteria; phylum Pseudomonadota; class Gammaproteobacteria; order Pseudomonadales; family Pseudomonadaceae; genus Aquipseudomonas; species Aquipseudomonas fragi_D. Next base: position 15,539 of record NZ_NQKQ01000007.1, read on the forward strand.
GACGTGTTCGAAAGCCCGCTGCGTGGCCTGGACAACGTGATCCTGACCCCGCACATCGGCGGTTCCACCGCTGAAGCGCAAGCCAACATCGGTCTGGAAGTGGCAGAAAAACTGGTCAAGTACAGCGACAACGGTACCTCGGTATCGTCCGTGAACTTCCCGGAAGTGGCCCTGCCGGCCCACCCTGGCAAGCACCGTCTGCTGCACATCCACCAGAACATTCCGGGCGTGATGAGCGAAATCAACAAGATCTTCGCCGAAAACGGGATCAACATCTCCGGCCAGTTCCTGCAAACCAACGAGAAAGTTGGCTATGTAGTGATCGACGTCGACGCCGAGTCCTCGGACCTGGCGCAAGAGAAGCTGCAGACCATCAACGGCACCATTCGTTGCCGCGTGTTGTTCTAAAAGCGCTTCACTAAAAAGGGAGACCCTCGGGTCTCCCTTTTTTATGCGTCGAAAAAGCTTATTTCACATCAACCGTGATTTTCTTCGACACGATGCTTGGCTTGAACGGCACGTGCACCTGGTTGCCCAGAACCAGTTGCAAGGTGTGCTTGCCTGGTGGCAGGGTGACCTGGGTTTCGGTCTGGGCCTTGCCGAAGTGGATATGGTTGGCATCGGCCGGGATCGGTGCGTTCTCGGCAGGCAACTGGTCGACATCGATCAGCAGGTGGTGATGGCCCGCGTGCGGCGTAGCCTCGGTGATTGGCGCCAGCGGCATGCCTTCGATACCGAATTTAACGGTGAAGGTTTGATCAACCGTGGCACCGTCTTTAGGTTCAACGATGAACACTTTGGCACCTTTTGGTGCCGGCTCCGATTCCAGGCCAGCCGCTGTGGCCATGACCGAAGCGCCCATCAATACAGAAGCCAACGCAACACGAGACAGTAGAGCTTTCATTTTTTTCTCCGGTTTTGTGCAAAATTCTTCAGTATCAGACAACTTTGAGCCAAACCGTTGTCCAACGCCGCAAGTGACCAACATAAAGCAAAGCGAACGTTAAATGCGATTCGCTTGCATCCCAACCAAAGGAGTGACCATGCGTTTATTGCCGGGCCTGATGCTATTACTGCCACTGGCGAGCCCTTTTGCTCAAGCCGAACTGATCGACGACATCAACGACCGTGGCGAACTGCGCATAGCCCTTGAAGCTGACATGGCACCGTTCAGCTTCAAACAGGACGGGCGTCTGACAGGCTTTGACGTTGAACTGGGCGAGTTGCTGGCTCAGGAGCTGGAAGTGCATTCCTCCATTCTTGTCACCGATAACGCTGACCTGCTGTCAGGAGTTGAGAGCGGAAAATACGATGTCGCCATCAACCACATCGCTTTGACCCCCGAACTTCAGAATCGGTTCGATTTCAGCGAACCTTACCGCCATACCCAGGCCCAGGCGATAGCCCGACAAGACAAGCCGAGCCCGCCCAACACCCTTGCAACGCTGCAGAGTCAGCTTTCAGACGTAGTTCAGAGCAATCAGTTTGTCGAACGCCCGTCCTTGGTCACCGTGGCACAAAAACCACCGGTAGCGGATGAGGAGGTTGCCTTGGCGATTCCCTTCCAGAAAGGCAACCCGGCGTTCCAGGCCAGCCTGGACAAGGCGTTGCAAAGGATCAAGGCAGATGGCCGGCTGGAGGCGTTGTCGCAGAAATGGTTCGGCGAAAATTCAAAAACGCCCTCACCCTAACCCTCTCCCGGAGGGAGAGGGGACCAAAAGCAAAAGCAGATGTGCGTCACACTGAAGATCGGCTCCCTCTCCCTCGGGAGAGGGCTGGGGTGAGGGGCTTCAGGGCGTGCGCAACACCTTCACATCCCCGGCCTTCACCTCAGCCGCCTTGTTGCCCCAGCTAGTACGGATGAAATTGACCACATCGGCCACTTCCTGATCCGACAGACGCCAGTCGAAAGCGGGCATGGTGAAAGTCGACGGCGCCGTATGCGTCGCAGGCAACGTCCCACCTTTTAGCACGATATGAATCAACGACGTCGGATCATCCGACTGCAATACCGGGTTACCCGCCAGGGCAGGGAACACCCGGGTATAGCCGTGGCCGTCGGTACGGTGGCAGGCTGCACAGTTATCGATATAGACCGCAGCTCCACGCTTGCTGTCGTCGCCGTTCCACAGGGCATCCGCTACAGCCGGATCGTACTGATGGGGCTTGTCCGCCGGATTCACCGCCGGCAACGACTTCAGGTAACGGGCAATAGCCGTCAGATCCGCGTCGGACATGTACTGCATGCTATGTACGATCACATCGCTCATGCCGCCAAATACTGCACTGCGATCACTGCGCCCGGTCTTGAGGAACTGCACCAGTTGGTCTTCGCTCCAGCTGCCCAGACCATCCTTGTGATCACCGCGCAGGTTCTTCGCGATCCAGCCTTCCAGCGGTGCGCTGCCTGACAGGAACGCAGGGCTATCACTGGCACTCAGGGCCTTCTCCTGCATGGTCAGGGCGCGTGGTGTATGGCATGCGCCGCAATGGCCCAAGCCTTCCACCAGATACGCACCACGGTTGACGACCGCGTCCTGCCCGGCAGTAGGTTTGAAGTCTTCAACCGCCGGGGCAAATAGCCAGCGCCAGATCGCCAGCGGCCAGCGCATGCTCAGGGGCCACGGGATGTCGGCGTCCTGATTCGCTTGTTCAACGGGTTTTACGCCCTTCATGAAGTAGGCATACAAGGCCCGCATATCGGCCTCGTTTACCCGCGCATAGGACGGATACGGCATGGCCGGATACAAGGTGCTGCCGTTCTGCGCAACACCGTGGCGCACGGCTTTGTCGAAGTCTTCAAAGCTGTAAGTGCCAATGCCGTTTTTGTCCGGCGTGATGTTGGTCGAGTAGATCGTACCGATCGGCGTCTCCATCGCCAGGCCACCGGCGAACGGCTTGCCGCCCTTGGCGGTGTGGCACGCCACGCAATCACCGGCGCGAGCCAGGTACTCACCTTGTTTGATCAGGGCTTGCGAGTCACTGTCGGCGGCCACCGCCGAGAAGCTTGCCAGCAGCGCCAGGGAGGCGATAACAAATGCTTTCATGGTCATCGCTCCTTATGCCTGAACCAGTGGACCGGGGTTTTTCAGGTACTGCTCGCGAATCGCCCGCGCCGACCAATAGGTCAGTGCAGCCACAAGCCCGGTAGGGTTGTAGCCCAAACCTTGTGGGAAAGCCGATGCACCCGGCACAAACACGTTGTGAACGTCCCAGCTTTGCAGGTAACGGTTCAGTGCACTGGTTTTCGGGTTGGTCCCCATGATCGCTCCACCGTTAAGGTGGGTGGTCTGGTACGACGACGTATTGAAGTGGTCACCCACTTGTTTGCCGATACGCGCAATGGCCTTGGGGTTCATCGCTTCGGCGATCTTGCCCATTTTTTCCATCATGAAGCGGTTCATCTTGATGTCGTTTTCTTGCCAGTCGAACGTCATGCGCAGCAGCGGTTGGCCGTAGGCATCGCGATACACCGGGTCCAGATCAAGGTAGTTGCCACGGTAGGACTGATGCGCACCGTGGGCGTCCATCGACACTTGGTGGGTGTAGTAATCGGCAGTTGCACGCTTCCACGCGCTGCCCCAGGCCGGCGTACCCGGCGGGTTGGACGTGCCTGCAATCGGCCGGCTACCGGCCTGGTTGACCCACATCGGCGAGCCGCCGACAAAACCGTGCGGCCCGTGGTCGAAGTTGTCGGCATTGAAATCATCAATGGCCACGCCATTGCCGCCTGCACCGATAAAGTTATTGGTGTGCACGTCTTTGTCGAAGTAGGCCTTGATGGTGCCCATGTTCTGGTAAGCGAAGTTTTTGCCCACTACGCCTTCACCCGTTTTCGGGTCATACGGCTTGCCAATGCCCGACAACAACATCAGACGCACATTGTGGAACTGGAACGCGCCCAGGATCACCAGATCGGCCTGCTGCTCGATTTCCCGGCCCAGGGCATCGATATAGGTCACACCGGTGGCTTTGGTTTTGGTGCTGTCCAGGTTGACCCGGATCACATGGGCATTCGGGCGCAGCTCGAAGTTCGGCAACGGCTTGAGGGCAGGAAGAATGTTTACGTTGGGCGATGCCTTGGAATACATGTAGCAGACATAACCGCTGCAAAAACCGCAGAAGTTGCACGGCCCCATCTGCGCGCCATAGGGGTTGGTGTATGGCCCGGAGGTGTTTGCCGACGGCAGGTTATAAGGCTTGTAGCCAACCTCATTGGCCGCTTTCTGAAACAGCTGTGCGGAGTAGGTGTTCTTCTGCGACACCAATGGGAAGTGGTCCGAACGGTCCGGCGCATAAGGGTTGCCGCCCTTGCCTTCACCGACCCGTTGGCCATTGACGGTCCAGGCCTGACCCGACGTACCAAAAACCTTTTCGGCATAGTCGAAGAAAGGCTCCAGCTCTTCGTAGCTGACGCCGAAGTCCTGGATGGTCATGTCTTTGGGGATAAAGTTTTTGCCGTAACGCTCTTCGTAATGGCTGCGCATGCGCAGTTCGATCGGGTCGACCCGAAAGTGCACCCCCGACCAGTGCAAGCCTGCACCGCCCACACCGTTACCCGGCAGGAAAGCACCCAACTGGCGGTTAGGCAGGGCCACGTCATTGACGCTATGGCGGATGGTGACGGTTTCTTTGGAGACGTCCTGGAACAGCTTTTTGCGCACGCTGTAGGTGAGTTCGTCGATGACCTGTGGATAGTTGCCGTCCGGGTAGGTGTCCTGCATCGGACCGCGTTCCAGGGCCACAACATTCAGACCGGCTTCGGTCAGCTCTTTGGCCATGATCGCGCCGGTCCAACCGAAACCAACGATTACTGCATCAACTTTTTTCATAACGGTCGACATGCTCAAGCCCTCTCGCCGCGAATGGAAACTGCCGGGAAGGGGTATTGCTCGTTGCGTTCTACCCAGTCCATAAAATCAGCGCGCGCGCCGGGGAAGCCGATCATGGTCCAGCCGATCATGCCTTTGTTGCCACCGTGAATAGGGTCACAAAAGAAGCCTTCCTTGGTGTTTTGCAGCAAAAAGCTGAAAAACATCTTGGCCGGGACGCTATCGAATTTAGGCGTGCCGGCTTCCAGTTGTTTGAGCACTTCGTCTCGGGTAGCGCTGTCTAGCCCAGCAAATGTTGAGTTATAGGCTTTTTTGCAGAGCTCCTCCGTGGCAGCAATACCCAGGCGATAGATCTGTTTTGGCACCAGTTTGCTCTGCCAGCCCATTTCCGGCGCAGCGTCGGCATTGAACGGCCCCTGCATGAACCACAGCGCGCCGCTGGCGTAAGGCGTGTTCATCTGACGGTCGATATATTCCGGAACGCCAGCTTCGAGCGCGCCGGGGCCTTGCTCGTCAGCCGGGATCAGGCGCGCGACAGCCGCGTTTACAAACGCCCATTCTTCAGCGGTGAAGTAGGTTGGCTCATAGGCCGGGCCTGATGCGGCAACGGGTGGGGCAGCGACCGGTGCGGCTTGAGCGTCTGGCGTAGCCATCAGGACGGAACCACCCAGGCCCGTGCTCGCAACGGTGACCACTGGAATCAGGGTCAGGGTTTTGCGCAAAAACTCACGCCGGGGGTTGTCTTGCTCAGACATGCGGGGCACCTCATCAGGCATTCACGGATTACAGCCGCTCATGGGCAGCTTTTCGTTTTGGCAGCGATACGGGTCGAAATTGACCTTGGAAACAACACGCATGCAAAGTTTGGTTACAAATACTAACAGGCCGGGCGCGCAGATGAATCGTTTCATGCGTAAATTTGCCGCACTGATAGCACCAGGCCATTACTGGGCGCGTCATCACGTTTTTTTGACAAATGCCTGACACAGTTTTGATCAGCCATCCCTCAATCTTGCGTTTCAACTTCCGAATTCTTTTTTAATGGTCGAACTGATATGCCCAAAGCCCGGTTTTTTCCTGCTCTGTGCCTGACCTTGCTGGCAGCGTTTGCATTGCCCCAGGCCCAAGCTGACGAAACTGCCCAGGCCCGGCCTGCACAGTGGGCACAGCCCATTGCCACGCAGTACAACCTGTATCAAATGTCCCCAACCCTGTACCGCAGCGCACTGCCTGACAGCGCTGCGCAGCCGTTGCTGCAAAAGCTGCAAATCGCTACCGTCATCAACTTTTTGCCTGATGCCGACAGCTCCTGGCTCACTACACCGGGTGTCGCACAAATTCAGCTGCCTTATCGCACCAACCATGTGGATGACGCCGATGTATTGGCCGCCTTGCGCGCCATTCAGACCGCTCAAGCCCAAGGCCCGGTGTTGATGCATTGCAAGCACGGCTCGGACCGTACCGGGCTGATGGCGGCGATGTACCGCGTGGTCGTGCAGGACTGGAGCAAGGAAGACGCCCTGAAAGAAATGACCCAGGGCGGCTTTGGCGAAAACTCGCACCACAAGGATGGCGAGAGCTACATGATGAAAGCGGATATCCCACAGTTGCGTGCAGCCTTGAGCAGTGGCGCATGCAGTACCAGCCCGTTTGCTTCGTGCACTGTGAAGAACTGGTTTAAATCCTGAGACAAGTCATAACCCCGTAGGCGGTTGCCCCATAAACACCTCGAAAGACTCATGCAGCGGGCGCTCAATACCCGGTGCATGAAACGCTTCGCGGTAGGCCATGCCCGTTTGCGGGTCAAACACTCCTTGTTGTTCAAACCTTGCAAAAACCTGCTCCGCTATCTCATCGGCCCACTCATTGACGTAATAAGCGCCATCATGACCCGACACCATCGCGTCGAAAGTGTTGGCCGATCGATCGTGCTGCGTCCACGGCAACGGCTGGACCTGGTTGTGCGCACTGCGCCAAACCTCTTCCACGCTGCGGCCATCACCCCAGGTGCGGTGCAGTTCAAAATCAAACAGCGCGAGCCCAAGCTCGCGGGCAGTTTCAAGCCAGCGCTCGGCATTGCGGGCTTCAAGTACTTGATCTATCTGCTCATAGGTGAGTTCACTGTCATGCTGGGCATGCCTGGCTAACCAGCGCAGACCGTCCCGTGACCAGCACCACTTTTCAGCGCATTTGCCTGATAACTTGGACGTTTCAGCATTCAGTACGTCCACACGGGAAAAAGCGCCGTAGGGGCTGCGGGTCAGCAGTTGCTTCATGCAACAACCCAGTTCATGGAACAGCATGGTCAATTGCTGCGGCGTCAGCAGCGATGGGGACCCAGGGAGCTCGGGTGAGAAGTTGCCATAGAGAATGGACACCGGCGTTATCAGAGCCCCTTGCTGATTGATCCGGCGGTTACGTGCTGACTGCATCCAGCACGTATTCAGCTTGGATTCACGCAGATAAGGGTCGAGATAAAGATGCCCCACCCGCACACCTGACTCGACCACTTCAAACAGGCGAACGTCCGGGTGCCAAGTATCGAAAGATGCCTGCTCGACCAGATCGACCGCGAACAGCCGCTTAACGAGCAACACGATGCCTTCAAAAACACGTGTGAACGCAAAATATGATTTCAATTGATCGCCCGCCAACGGACTTAGTTGCCGAGCGCGTTTTTGCGCCAGAAACAACAGGTCCCATGGCTTGAGGCCGTCGTACTGCATGACGCCCGCCAAGACCTGAAGTTCAGCGGTTTTAGCCGAAAACAATGCCGATTTGCGTGCAATTCGAGTGCGCAGAAAGCTCAGCACCATATCGCCCGAGGTTGCCGTTTTACCCTGCAGACTCAGCTCGGCATGGTTGTCATACCCCAGCAAGCGCGCCTTCTGCTGGCGCAGCCTGAGCAGATCATTGAGCACCGGGGCATTGTCATATTGCCCGCCTGCGGGGCCCCGTTCGGAGGCCCTCGTGTTGTAGACCGTGAACAACTCTTCGCGCAGCGCTCTGCTTTCGCATGAGCGCATGATCGCGGTGTAGGTAACGCGCTCCTGGAGGGTAATAAGCCAGCCCTGCAGCGCGTCGGCCCTGGCGATAGCGGCCAGTTGCTCTATAAGTTCGCCATCTAGCCCTGCAAGTAATGACTCATCGGTAACCAGCTTTCTCCAGGACTTTCTGGATTGTCGTGCGTTTTCGTAAAAAACCCATTCCTGCCGGGATATCTCTCGGTTGAGCTCGATTAGTTCGCCTCTGCCAGCGGCCGATAGCTCACTGCCGGCCAATCGGTAGTCGAGCAAGATCTTGCCCAATAGCGCCTGTTGTGAGCGATCAAACTGCGCAGCTCCAGGGCTTTCTGCCAAGGCTTTGCAGGCCAGATAAAGCTCGCGATTTTGCAAGACTTGCGCCTTGTAGTTGTAGGCGGCCAAGAAGCATTGGCCGATGACGGTTTCCCATGACTCTTCTCTGGGCACCTGGCCCAATATCGTGATGACGGCAATGGTGTCATCCAGCCGAGCCGTCAGGGTGTCCATCGGCAACACCAGCCCCAACCATGTAGGTTGCAGGGACTGGGTCGCGACGATACGGCTGATTGACTGCAGGTTGTCGGCAACAATGTGCTCAATTGCCGGTTTGAGGTGTTCAAGACGTACCTCGCTGTAAAGGGGCAGGAGGGTAGTTCGCAGCAGCGGGTTGGTTGGCTCCATGGCAGCATTCCTTGAAAGTTCTGCTTCATTTCGGGCTGAGTTCCTGTGGGGGCTCAGCCTAAAGAAGCAGATATTTCAAGGGTATTATCTATGTAGTGCAGCGAATCCAACCTCAGCGGCCAGCCCATTGCTGCAAGGCAGCTTTGCGCTGTTCAGGAGGCAATTTGCCCAGCTGTTCGACTTCGGCATAAAACCCCGGCCAGTCGCCGCCCGCGTGCTTGAACAAGGCTGCGAAGGCAGAGACCCATTGATCGTACAGGCCGAAGGGCAACAATTTGGCGTTATTGAGAGGGCTGTTGATCCACGCGTCATAACGCGGATTCCCCGCCCACTGCTGATCCCGTAACTGACGATAATCACCGCGCATTCGTTCAAATTCAGCGGCTTTACGCTGCTGCATTTCGTCTGCTGGCAACGACTGTGCATAAAGGGTTTTCAAGCGCTGGCGAGTGTCGAGCACCAAGCTGATAAATTGCTCGCGTTGCTGCAAATTGCTGCCGTCTGAGAGTGGCAAGCCTTGCTTGGCGCGCCATTGGCGGGTGCCTTCCTGTTCGACGAAACTGGCGAAAGACTCATTGAATTCAGTGTCGTCCTTCGCATAAAACCGTTGATGGGCCAGTTCGTGAAAGATCAGTGTAGCCAGACGCTCATCACCCCAATTGAGCATGCTGTTGAGGATCGGGTCATCAAACCAGCCCAGGGTGGAATAGGCTTCGACGCCGCTGACAAACACATCCATGCCCTGCTGGTGTTGCAGGGCCGCTTCGCCTCGCGCCGCTCCCTGGGTGTAATAACCCCGGTAGGCCACGCACCCGGCGATGGGGAAGCAATGGGTTACCGGGTTGAGGGAAAATTCCGGGGTGGCGAAGACATTCCACACTACATACGGCCGTTTCAGGTCGGCATACAGGCGATAGCTCTGATTGTCCGGCAAGTGCAAATGCTCGCTGGCAAAGGTGCGAGCGGCCTGGGCTTTTGCCAGTTGCTCGCGCAAGGCTGCCGGACGCTGGGGGTCGGCAATTACTTTGCTCACCGGCTCGCGGGCCTGCAATAAATCCCATTGACCAGTGGCCAATTGCGAGTAATAGCCGGCACTGGAACAACCGCTGAGCAGAATCGGCAAGGCAAGGACCAGCAGGCCGCTAACACGCGAGGTCATAAAGCGATCCAGTGGGCGAGTGATGAGACCATAATCCACGCTATGCTTGCGTAACACTTTTTTCGGACATCATCATGCGCACGCTTTTGTCGTTGCTGACCGCTTGTATGCTCAGTGCCTGCGCCAGCACGCCAATCCCTCAGGCTGATCCCGCCATGGCCTGGGTCGACCTTGAAACACAAACCGGCAAGCTGGTGATGGCCGAACGGCTAGATAACCAGCGCATGACCGACGGGCGCTATTTTCAAGTCACACCGGGCAACCATGAGTTGATGGTGCGCTTTGATTTCGAGGTGTTTGTCGGCGGCATGGGCATGTTCAGCGATCCCCAGGAACGTTTGTGCTACATCACGCTCAATTTCCCGGATTTCCAGGCCGGCCAACGTTACCGCCTGCAAACCCGCTCGCTGGGCTTCAATGCCTACGCCCGACTGTACAACGCATCAGGCAAGGTGGTGGCCGAGGAGCGGCTGGTCAACTGCTTACCGTGACGCCTGGCGATCATTGTTCTGGTAGATGATTTTTTTGCTACCGAATTCGCACGAACCTACCACCATATTCTCATCGTGAACTTCTTCATTGCTCACGATTTCGAGCGTGTAGGACGACACGTTATTGGCTTGGATCTTGGCCTCAATTTCGGCTTTCAGTTCTTCACATGGCTTGGGGGCTGCCAATGCCGAGGTGGCCATGGCGCAGCAAACTACAGCTAAGGCAAAACGTTTCATGGTGAGACTCCCTTGAGGCAGAACGCAAAGTCATGATCTGACGCGAGTGGCGACCATTCGATCACATTTGGCGCAGTGCAGGACTGATCTGTCGCAGCCGGGCATCAACTGTACCCCGCTTGCGGCAAGCGGGGTACAGGGGTGTCGTCAGCTCACCAGCGTAGCGTCGAGGGTGATTTTGGCGTTCAACACCTTGGACACCGGGCAGCCCTCTTTGGCTTTGGTGGTCAATTCGTCAAATTGCGCCTGGGTTGCGCCGGGCACTTTGGCCTTGAGCACCAGATGCACGGCCGTAATCGCAAAACCGCCATCCACCTGGTCCAGCGTCACTTCAGCAGTGGTGTCGATACTGTCGGCCTTGAGGCCGGCATCACCGAGGATCATCGACAAGGCCATCGAGAAACAGCCTGCGTGGGCTGCGCCAATCAGTTCTTCGGGGTTGGTGCCCTTACCGCCTTCGAACCTCGCCTTGAAGCCATACGGCGCTTCACGCAGTACGCCGGTTTCAGTGGAGATGGAGCCGATGCCGGTTTTAAGATCGCCTGCCCAATGAGCCGATGCTTTCTTTTTGATACTCATGCGTGCCTCCTGAAGAACGGCGCGAAGGTTTCACGCCTTGAATGAACTAGTGAGGGTAGTTCGCTCCACAAAGTTCACCCTATCGGACCAATCGTCATTTTTAGTAGCTCAATTCCCAGCCAACCATTGAAACTCGGGTATATGCCCATATTGCTGTAAACACTGGCAGGTCATGCGAGCACCCTGACCTGCATCCCACCTGGAGTAGCCGGCTGATGAAACGACTGTCTGACATCAAATTCTCGACCCTCGATCTGGTCCCTGTGCGCGAAAACGGCAGCGCAGCGCAGTCGTTGCGTAATTCGCTGGATCTGGCACAGCACGTGGAGAAGTTTGGCTACAACCGTTTTTGGGTCGCTGAACACCACAATATGGACGGCATCGCCAGTTCCGCGACCTCGGTGTTGATCGGTTATCTCGCCGGCGGCACTTCGACCATCCGTGTCGGTTCGGGCGGTGTAATGCTGCCCAACCATGCACCGCTGGTGATCGCCGAACAGTTCGGCACCCTCGAAAGCCTGTACCCCGGCCGTATTGACCTGGGCTTGGGCCGTGCGCCCGGCTCGGACCAGATGACCGCCCGCGCCCTGCGCCGCGAGCGCTCGGGCAGTGCCGATGACTTCCCTCAGGATGTGGCCGAACTGCTGCGCTATCTGGGCCCACGCACACCCGACCAACGGATCATCGCCATGCCGGGTACCGGTACCCAAGTCCCGGTCTGGCTACTGGGCTCCAGCCTGTTCAGTGCGCAACTGGCCGGTGAAATGGGTTTGCCTTACGCCTTTGCTTCACATTTCGCACCGCGCCTTATGCACGAAGCGATTCGTGTCTATCGCAACCACTTCAAGCCTTCGGCGGTGCTGGACAAGCCTTATGTGATGCTTGGCGTGCCGCTGGTGGCTGCCGACACCGACGAGCAGGCCGAGTACCTGGCCACCTCGGTGTACCAGCGCATTCTGGCGCTGATGCGCGGGCAGAGCCTGGTACAACGGCCACCGGTGGAGACAATGGACGGTTTGTGGCTACCCCATGAAAAAGAGGCAGTGATGAGCTTCCTGGGCCTGGCGATGGTTGGCAGCCCGCAGAAAATCAAGGCCAAGCTGAACGTACTGGTTGAGCAGACCCAGGCCGATGAGCTGATCTTCACTAGTGACTTGTATGAGCATGCAGACCGCATTCACTCGTATGAATTGCTGTCGCAGGTGATGAAAGGGGCCTGACGCAAAGGGAAGTGTGGGAGCGGGCTTGCTCGCGATGGTATCGACGCGATTGATCTGAAACACCGCGGCGTGCACATCGCGAGCAAGCCCGCTCCCACAAGATTTACTACTGCGCTGGACTTACCCGCGCTTGTAGACGATTTCTTTGGTGCCGCCTTCGCAGGTACCCACCACTTTACCGTCAGCCGAAGTGCCTTTCTCTACAGCAGTCAGCGAATAATGCTGGGCGCCGTTGGCTTCAATCTTCGCCGCGATTTCGCTTTTCAATTCTTCGCATGGCTTGCCCGCTGCGAACGCCGTTCCTGCCAGACTCAGCAAACCTACAGCCAATAAAATCTTTTTCATCGGTCACATTCCCCGGTCAAAACAAAAAGGGTGCAATGCGTACGTGCCGCATTGCACCCAGACGGTGTAGCGGACTTTATGGCAAACGGCCAGTCCGCGGGTCAAAACCTTGCTGCAGATCAGCTGCTGGCGATGCGAAAGCCGACTTTGAGTGTCACTTGGTAGTGCGCGACTTTGCCGTCCTTGATGTGCCCCCGCGTATCAACCACCTCGAACCACTCCAGGTGCTTGATACTTTTGTTGGCCTCGGCCAGTGCATTACCGATGGCGTCTTCTATGCTGGTCGGGGACGAGCCTACCAATTCGACTTTCTTGTAGGTGTGATGGTCAGACATAACGTTCTCCTTTGTCGTAAATCAAAGCCTAGCAGCGAATGTGCTAAATACTTTGTAGGCAATTTAAAAGGAAAAGTTCAGGTTAACTGCACTTTCTCACACCCCTGTAGTCCGACTTAACAAGCACCTCACTCACCAATGCAGGAGAGCCCTAATGGCTAGCAACTCTTTACGTAAAGCCTCATTGCAAAGCATGGAAGCAGAGATCGAGAGCCTGCTCAAGTCTCTGGAAAGCCTCAAGCACGACGCTTCAGACGAGTCCAAAAAGACTCTTGGTATCCTCAAGAACAACGCCGAGAACGCGCTCAAGCATTCGCGTCACCTGCTCAGCGATGCGCTGGAAGAAGTGAAGGACAAAACCCGCGAAACCGCGATCGCTACCCGCGAATACGCGCAAGAGCATCCGTACGCCACCGCGGGCGTTGCCATCGGCGCACTGGGTCTGCTGGCAGCCTTTCTGTTGTGCAAGCGCGGCAATTAATCTGCGCTACGCGCAAGCTCAGCCTTGAGCCATTGCGCCAGTTGCCCGGCGCGCCCGTCTGCGGCGCGCTTGGGCAGCCATAACGTCAGCTGTGCCGGGGTTTCGTTGAAGCCCCAGGGCGCAGCCAGGCGTCCGGCTTGCAGGTCTTGCGCCACCAGCGGCTCGGGAGCAATCGCCACACCCAGCCCCGCAACGGCGGCTTCAAGCAAGTAGTACAAGTGCTCAAACCCCTGCCCGTATTTTAAATCCTTCGCTTCAATTGCGTTTTTTTGCGCCCAGCTCGGCCATGCCTGCGGCCGCGAAGTGGTGTGCAGCAACGGCTCGTCGAGCAAGACACTGGCCGGGGCATTGCGCAGTTGTTCGTACCGCGCATAACGGGGGCTGACCACCGGGCCAATGCGCTCGCTGGCTAATTCGTAAACCTGCATGTCTGCTGGCCATGGTGGCTCTGCAAAAACCAGCAGGGCATCAAGCCCGGGACGACGCGGGTCAAGATCGCCTTCACCGGCCGACAAGTGCAAGCGCAGATCAGGCAAGTCGGCATTCAGCCGACCCAGGCGTGGAATAAACCAGCGCGCCAGCAAACTGCCCGAACATCCGAGCACGAAAGGGGCCTCGACCTGGCTTTGCGTGAGCTCAGCGCATACATTGCGCAGGCGCTCAAAGGCTTCGCCACTGGCATCGCGCAAGCGGATACCGGCGTCGGTGAGCTTTAGCCCGCGCCCCTCCTTGACGAACAGACTCACCCCCAGATGCTCTTCAAGCACTTTTATTTGCCGACTGACGGCACCGTGGGTGACGTGCAACTGCTCGGCCGCCTGGCTAACGCTGCCCAGGCGGGCCGTGGCTTCAAAGGCGCGCAGGGCATTGAGGGGGGGAAGGTCTCGGCTCATGGTATCTGTGAGTTTTCCTGACAGGTTGTGGCGATCTTATCGGTTTTCATCCCGGGCTGTCGCGGGTAAAGTCAGGCCCATCGACCTTCGTAACTTTTTATCTGGAGCGTCACATGACTCAATCCAACTTGCGTACCGGCCCGGATGCCAATGGCCTGTTCGGCTCTTTCGGCGGCCGCTACGTAGCGGAAACCTTGATGCCGCTGATCCTTGATCTGGATCGCGAGTACGAGCTGGCAAAAAAAGACCCTGAGTTCATCAAGGAACTGGCCTACTTCCAACGCGACTACGTGGGTCGTCCAAGCCCGCTGTACTTCGCCGAGCGACTGACCGAGTTTTGTGGCGGCGCCAAGATTTACCTCAAACGCGAAGAGTTGAACCACACCGGCGCACACAAGATCAACAACTGCATCGGCCAGATCCTGCTGGCACGGCGCATGGGCAAAAAACGCATCATCGCCGAGACCGGCGCCGGCATGCACGGTGTGGCCACCGCCACCGTCGCTGCGCGCTTTGGTCTGCAGTGCGTGATCTATATGGGCACCACCGACATCGAACGCCAGCAGGCCAACGTGTTCCGCATGAAGCTGCTGGGCGCCGAAGTGATCCCGGTGGTGGCCGGCACCGGCACCCTCAAAGATGCAATGAACGAAGCCCTGCGTGACTGGGTAACCAATGTGGACAACACCTTCTACCTGATCGGTACCGTGGCTGGCCCACATCCGTACCCGGCAATGGTGCGCGACTTCCAGGCCGTGATCGGCAAGGAAACCCGCGACCAGATGCAAGCCCAGGAAGGTCGTCTGCCAGACAGCCTGGTGGCATGCATCGGCGGTGGCTCCAACGCGATGGGCCTGTTCCATCCGTTCCTGGACGACACCAGCGTTGAAATCATCGGCGTAGAAGCCGCCGGCTACGGTATCGAAACCGGCAAGCACGCAGCCAGCCTCAATGGCGGCGAACCGGGTGTGCTGCACGGCAACCGTACCTTCCTGCTGCAGGACGACGATGGCCAGATCATCGACGCTCACTCGATTTCCGCAGGCCTGGACTACCCCGGCATCGGCCCTGAACACGCCTGGTTGCACGACATTGGTCGCGTCGAATACACCTCGGTGACTGACGACGAAGCGCTGGATGCCTTCCACAAATGCTGCCGCCTTGAAGGCATCATTCCGGCCCTGGAAAGCGCCCACGCGCTGGCCGAAGTGTTCAAGCGCGCACCGACCCTGCCTGCTGATCACCTGATGGTGGTCAACCTTTCGGGCCGCGGCGACAAAGACATGCAAACCGTGATGCACCACATGGAACAGTCTCAACAGGAGAAACACTGATGAGCCGCCTGCAAACGCGTTTTACCGAACTCAAGGAACAAAACCGCGCGGCCCTGGTGACCTTTGTCACTGCAGGTGACCCGGATTACGACACCTCGCTGGCCATCCTCAAAGGCTTGCCGGCAGCAGGCGCAGATGTGATCGAACTGGGCATGCCCTTCACCGATCCGATGGCCGATGGCCCGGCCATTCAGCTGGCCAATATCCGTGCGTTGGGCGCCAAGCAGAACCTGGCAAAAACCCTGCAGATGGTTCGTGAATTTCGTACCGGTAACAACGACACTCCGCTGGTGCTGATGGGCTATTTCAACCCGATTCATCACTATGGCGTGGCGCGTTTTATTGCTGAAGCCAAAGAGTCGGGCGTAGACGGCCTGATCGTGGTCGACATGCCGCCAGAGCACAACAGCGAGCTGTGCGACCCGGCGCAGGCTGCTGGCCTGGACTTTATCCGCCTGACCACGCCAACCACAGACGACGTACGCCTGCCCACCGTGCTGGCCGGCAGCTCGGGCTTTGTGTATTACGTTTCGGTGGCGGGCGTGACCGGTGCCGGTTCGGCCACCACGGAACAAGTGAGCGCAGCTATCGAGCGTCTGCGTCGGCATACTGATTTGCCGATCAGCGTGGGCTTTGGTATCCGTACCCCTGAGCAAGCGGCAGCGATTGCCCGCCTGGCCGATGGCGTGGTGGTGGGTTCGGCATTGATCGACAAGATCGAGAATGCAGCGACGCCTGAGCAGGCCGTGGATGGTGTGCTGAGCTTGTGTGCTGCGCTGGCTGAAGGTGTGCGCAACGCTCGCTAGCAGTTCAAGAGCCCCTCACCCTAACCCTCTCCCGGAGGGAGAGGGGACTGACCGCACGCGGCCTCAAAATCCCCATAGATCAGCTCCCTCTCCCTCTGGGAGAGGGCTGGGGTGAGGGCAAAAGGCCTGCGAAGTCTTACTTCTGCGTCCCGTCATCATGCAGCAGGTTGGCCTGGGTCAGGTTGCTGCCTGCCGGTACGCTGCGGGTCAGCCACACGTTGCCGCCAATGGTCGAACCCTGGCCAATGGTAATACGCCCCAAAATCGTCGCCCCGGCATAGATCACCACGTCATCTTCAACGATCGGATGGCGCGGGTGCCCCTTCTGCAATTGCCCCGACTCATCCGCCGGAAAACGCTTGGCCCCCAACGTCACGGCCTGATAAATCCGCACACGCTCGCCAATAATCGCAGTCTCACCAATCACCACACCCGTGCCGTGATCGATAAAGAAACTGCGGCCAATCTGCGCGCCGGGGTGGATATCGATCCCCGTGGCCGAATGGGCGATTTCTGCGCTGATCCGCGCCAGCAACGGCAGCCCGGCACGGTACAGGTGATGGGCCAACCGGTGGTGAATCACCGCCAGAATTCCCGGGTAGCACAGCAGCACTTCATCGACGCTGCGCGCCGCCGGGTCGCCGTGGTACGCGGCCAGCACGTCCGTATCGAGAATGCTGCGCAAACCCGGCAAGGCCAGGGCAAAGTCCTGAATCAGCAGGGTTGCTGTCGCATCTACGCCATCATCGGCCTGGCCGCCCTGACGTGCCACATACCGTAATTCCAGCCGGGCCTGGGTCAGCAACGCGTTAAGCGCAACATCAAGAGTGTGCCCGACGTAGAAATCTTCGCTCTCTTCACGCAAATCCACCGGGCCCAGACGCATGGGAAACAACGCGCCGCACAGGGCCTCGAGAATATCGGCCATCGCAGCACGCGAAGGCAGCTCACGGCCACCCTGTTCGCCGCTGACACGCCCGTTTTGCGTGCGCCACTGGTTTCGCGCCGTGCGCAGTTGGCAGACGATGGCCTGCAATTGCCAAGGATTGGAACGATCACTCACGATGAATACTCCGCACGCTGGCGGCTGGATCGACCAGCCGCGAATTGGCAATGATTTTACGGTATCAAAGCGTTTCAGACTCGGGCAATCAACCCTTAACCCCGACGCCAGAAGCGCCAACCCACCGCGGCGCTGATCAATAGCAGCAATCCGCCAAGAATGGCCATGCTCAAGCCGTGATAGCTGAACAGCGGTTTTTCGATGCGAATATACCCGGGCTCGGCAAATAACTCGCGCAGTGCCCCATTGGCCTGTTCCAGGCTGATGGCCTGCAGCTGCCTGGCAGGGTCGGCAAAACGGCCCTCATCGTAGTCACCCAGCGAGGCCCAGTAGTAATCGGCCAACGCACTGCTGCCTTGCACCGTCCATGCCTGGCGGGAAATGGCCGTTTGCTTGAGTCGGGCAAACACCTGCGGGTCCAGACCGTCCTTGAGCAACCGCGCCTTGAGTTGCTGCATGACCTCACGGGCCTTGGGCACGTTTTCGCGCTCCAGATCCGCATTCAGGCTCAGGAAACTCACGCCGCCGAACACCTCGCGCTCAGCCCAGGGGCCGTAAGACAAGCCGTGTTTGAGTCGTAGCTCGCTATACAGCGCCCACTCCAGATAATCGCGCAGCAAGGTCCAGGTTTCGTCGGATTGCCCCTCGATGACCGGTTCGGGCAACAGCCAGTGCAAGGTTGCCGTGTTGCCGACCACGCCGCGCACCAGCTCACGCTCTGCGTCGGCCTTGGCATCGATGGCAGCCAGGGGGCGGTGCTCAGTGGGGTCAACCGCTTCGAGGGCACCGTAGGTGCGCTCCAGATAAGCCGGCAGAAGCCGATCAAGGTCACCGACGATAATCAGTGTCATGTTGTTGGGCGCGTACCACTTCTGGCGTACGGCCTCTAACTGCTGGCGCGTCAGATTATGCACTTCGGCCCGCTCGGCGCACTTGAGGCCCAATTCAACAGCCAGCTGATTGCTGGCGCTGTGGCCCAGGTCCTGACGGTCCAGCCAGCGCTGCAAGTGCGAATAATGGCCGCCGTCCTCGCGTTCGACCACTTGTTTGGCGTCGTTGATACGTTGCTCGGTGAGTTGCGTGCGGGTCAGCAGCCCCAGCAGCAGGTCGAGGATCTTGCGCTGGTTTTTGGCCGGAGCCTCGATCACAAACGTGGTGTCGGCGCTGCTGGTAAAGGCGTTCCACTCGCCGCCCAGTGCCTGCATGCGCTCTTCCAGGCCACCTTCGCCGGTGTCATCGATGCCGCTGAAGAGCAGATGCTCCAGCAAATGGGGCAACTGTTGATCGGCACAAGAGAAGTCATCCATACCCACCCCAACCACCAGCCGTATGGCCACATGATCGCGGTCGTTGTTGGGCTTGAGGATCAGTTGCAGACCATTGGGCAGTTGGTAGCCCTCAACGCTGTAGCGATCCAGGGCAAAGCTCTGGGCAGCGCCAAGCAGCAAGCAGATAAACAGCAGGCAACGCATAAAAAATCCCTGAATTCTCGAATCCTTGAGCCCGTGCAGCTTAGTCGCTGCATAACGGCTGACAACAGCCCAACGTACAACGTTCAAGGCGAATGTTGCGTGTCGGCTGCGTCATCCAGCTCCAGGGCCCCGGTTTCAGAGGTCTCCAGCACCACGTAAGCGCTGCCGCAAAACAGCGAGTTGAGGCGTTTCATGTCCGCGATCAGCTCCAGATGCATGGAACTGGTCTCGATACTTTGCGTAACTTTACGCTGCAAGCGGCTCACATGGGCGTGGGCCAAACGCCGCTCCTGGGCGCGAAAGCGGCGCTTTTCACGCAGTAATTGACGGGCGCTCTGCAGATCGGAACTCAGAAAAACAGTCAGGCCAAGGCGCAGGTTATCGATCAACTGGGTTTGCAGGCCCACCAGCTCCTCCAGCCCTGTTTCGGAGAACGACCGACGCTGGGAGGTTTTCTGCTGCTGGACTTTGCGCAGCATGCGTTCGATCACATCGCTGGCCAGTTTGAGGTTGATCGCCAGTTCGATGATTTCAGCCCAGCGCCGACTGTCCTGCTCGCTCAAATCCTCCCGCGGCATTTGCGCCAGATAGAGTTTGACCGCGCTGTAGAGCACTTCGACTTCATCGCTCAACGTGCGCATTTCCTGGGTGATAGCGGTTTGCTTGCCGCGCAGAACGTCGAGCATATTGACCAACATGGTATCGATCAGGTCACCAATACGCAGGGTTTCGCGCACCGCATTGGCTAATGCCAGGCTCGGTGTATCAAGAGCAGTTGGGTCTAGATGGCGCGGTTTGGCGATGCCGTTGGCTTGCTCGCGTTCGGGCAGCAGCCAGGCACAAATACGCGCCATCAGGCCTACTGTGGGCAACATCAAGAAACAGCGGGCGGTGTTGTAAAGCAGGTGGAAGCCGATGACCAACTCCTGGGCGCTATAGCTCAGGCTGTCCATCCAGGCCACCAGCGGGTCGAGCACGGGCATGATCAGCAACAGGCCGATCAGCTTGTACAGCAAGCTGCCCAATGCCACCTGCCGTCCCGCAGCGTTCTGCATATTGGTACTGAGAAACGCCAGTACACCGCTGCCGATATTGGCGCCAATCACCAGGCCAATGGCCACATGCAGGCTGATAACGCCCGCACCGGCCAGGGTGGCGGTCAGCAGCACGGCCGCCAGGCTTGAGTAAGACACCATGGCGAACAGGGCGCCAACGAGGGCATCGAGCAGGATATCGCCGGTCAACGAGGCAAAAATCACCTTCACACCCTGGGCATGGGTGATGGGTGTGGCAGCTTCAACGATCAGTTGCAGCGCCAGGATGATCAGACCCAGGCCAATGCCCACCCGCCCCAGTTGCCCGGCTCGGGTTTGCTTGCGAGTCAAAAAGAAAATCACACCCAGAAAAATCAACAGCGGCGACAGCCACGACAGGTCGAAGGTCAGCACCCGCGCCATCAAGGCGGTACCGACGTCAGCGCCGAGCATAGTGGCCAACGCGGGAGTGAGCGCCATAAGCCCCTGGCCGACAAAGGAAGTGACCAGCATGGCCGTGGCATTGCTGCTTTGCACCATCGCCGTGACCACGATCCCGGCGACAAAGGCAAACATGCGCCGGGAGACGTTTTGCCCGATGACATGGCGCAGGTTGGTACCGTAGACCCGCAGGATGCCGGTTCGGACGATATGCGTGCCCCAGATGAGCAAGGCCACCGCGGAAAGCAGATTGAGCAGGGTCAGCATGCTGGCTCCCTGTGGTAGATGTGCCTAAGGATCAGATAGCTGCGGGCTGTTCCTACAGATGTTTCTTAATCTGTAGTCGGAAATTGATCTGAGCGCCAGCATCGCATAGCTGGCGGAGGGTTGAAACACTTCTGGACAATGATGAACCTGTGGGAGCGGGCTTGCCCGCTCCCACACCGGTGGGGTTAAAGCGTACTGAACAGCGGGAACGTCCCCAGCAGCAGCGCCGCGACCATGATGCACAGGCACACCAGAATGGCCCACTTGAGGGTGAAACGCTGGTGATCGCCAAACTCGATACCTGCCAGAGCCACCAGCAAATAAGTCGATGGCACCAGCGGGCTGAGCAAATGCACCGGCTGACCAACAATCGAGGCACGCGCCATTTCGGCAGCAGTGATGCCGTAGTGGCTGGCCGCTTCCGCCAATACAGGCAGTACGCCGTAGTAGAACGCATCGTTGGACATGAAGAAGGTGAACGGCATGCTCACCAACGCGGTGATCACCGCCAGATACGGCCCGAGTGCAGGTGGAATCACGGCCAGCAGGCTTTTGGACATGGCATCGACCATGCCGGTGCCCGACAGGATGCCGGTAAAGATGCCCGCCGCAAAAATCAGCCCGACCACTGCCAGCACGCTACCAGCGTGGGCCGCGACGCGGTCTTTTTGCTGCTGCAGGCAAGGGTAGTTGACGATCATCGCGATACTGAACGCGACCATGAACAACACGGGCAGAGGCAACAGACCGGCAATCAGCGCAACCATCAGTGCCAGGGTCAGCGCACCGTTGAACCAGATCAATTTTGGCCGACGGGCGTCCGGGTATTGGGAAACGCTGATTTCGCTGTGGTCGATTTCATCACCATGCAGGTGCAACTCACCCAAGCGCGCACGTTCACGCTTGCCGTAAAACCAGGCAATCACCAGGATCGCTGCACAACCGGCAAGCATTGCCGGGATCATCGGCACAAAGATGTCCGACGGGTCGACATGCAGCGCACTCGCCGCCCGGGCGGTCGGGCCGCCCCAGGGCGTCATGTTCATCACGCCACCGGCCAGGATGATCAGGCCGGCCATGATCCGCGGGCTCATGCCGATGCGGCTGTAGAGCGGCAGCATGGCCGCCACGCAAATCATGTAGGTGGTCGCGCCGTCACCATCCAAGGACACCACCAGCGCCAGCACCGCAGTGCCCACCGAGATTTTCAGCGGGTCGCCCTTGACCAGCTTGAGGATCTTGCGCACCGCCGGGTCAAACAGGCCGGAGTCGATCATCAGGGCAAAGTAGAGGATGGCGAACATCAGCATCACCCCGGTAGGGGCCAGCTTGGTGATGCCTTCAAGCATCATCGGGCCGATTTTTGGCGCAAAACCGCCGAACACGGCAAACAGGATGGGTACCAGAATCAGGGCGATCAGGGCAGATAGGCGCTTGGTCATGATCAAGTACATAAATGTAATGACCATGGCAAAGCCAAGGAAGGTCAGCATAACAGTCACCATTATTGTTGTAGTAGGGCTCTGACCACGTGTTTACGCGTGGCAGGCCAACCGGTCTGTTGCCGGTAATGACTCGATGCTAGAGGGGGAAGCTTTCAGCCAGCTTTCGCTGGTAAAAGTTCTTACAGGGGAGGGGGGAAAATGAGCGAGAAATAAAAGGGTTGCTGGTCCTGTAGTCGCTGACGAGGAACGAAGGCTGCGAGCTGTTTATAGGCTGCCATGAAGATCAAAAGCTCGCAGCCTTCGTTCCTCATCAGCGACTACAGGTCGTTCGGGCTTTAATCCAGCTTCAGGACCTTGGCCAATACGATTTTCGGGCCTTTCATCTTTTTGATGATGATGCGCAGGCCTTCGACTTCCAGTTGTTCTTCTTCTGCAGGCACCCGCTTGAGGGTGTCGTAGATCAGGCCTGCGACGGTTTCAGCTTCAACGTGATCGAGGTCTACACCCAGCAAGCGCTCGATCTTGAACAACGGTGTATCACCGCGTACCAGCAGCTTGCCCGGCTGATACGAGAGGATGCCGCGCTCGGCCTTGCGGTGTTCGTCCTGGATATCACCCACCAGCACTTCGAGCACGTCTTCCATGGTCAGGTAACCCACTACCTTGCCGTCAGCCTCTTCGACCAGGGCAAAATGCGCGCCGCCCTTGCGGAACTGCTCAAGCAACTGGCTCAGGGGCATGTGCCGCGACACGCGCTCCAGTGGCCGGGTCAGCTCTTCAAGGTTGAAGGTTTCGGGCAGGTGGTCCAGGTCGGCCAGTTCCAGCAACAGGTCCTTGATGTGCAGCAAACCGACGAAGGTATTGGTGTCGGCATCGTAGACCGGGTAGCGGCTGAATTTGTGGCGACGGAACAGCGCCAGAATTTCCTTGAGCGGCGCCTTGGAGTCCAGGGTCACCAGGTCTTCGCGGGAGTTGGCCCAGTCGACCACTTCCAGCTCGCCCATTTCCACGGCAGAAGCCAGCACACGCATGCCCTGGTCGCTCGGGTCCTGGCCACGGCTGGAGTGCAGGATCAGCTTGAGTTCTTCACGGCTGTAAGCGTGATCATGATGGGCACCGGGCTCACCTTGGCCGGCAATACGCAAAATCGCGTTGGCACTGGCATTGAGCAGGTAAATCGCCGGGTACATTGCCCAGTAGAACAGGTACAGCGGCACGGCGGTCCACAGCGACAGGGTCTCGGGCTTGCGGATGGCCCACGACTTGGGCGCCAGCTCACCGACCACGATATGCAGGTAGGAGATGATGAAGAAGGCAGTAAAGAACGAAACGCCCTTGATCACTTCAGGCGACGACACCCCAATGGCGCCCAGCAGCGGCTCCAGGATGTGCGCAAACGCAGGCTCGCCGACCCAGCCCAGGCCCAGCGATGCCAGGGTGATACCCAACTGGCAGGCAGACAGGTAGGCGTCGAGCTGATTGTGCACGGTGCGCAGGATCTGCCCGCGCCAGCCATTGTCTTCGGCAATTGCCTCGACCCGGGTCGAGCGCAATTTGACCATGGCGAATTCGGCCGCAACGAAAAAGCCGTTGAGCAAAACCAGGATCAGAGCAAAAAGAATCATGCCGAAGTCGGCGAAGAGTGTCGCGAGGGTCAAGCCAGGGGAAGGGTCCATGATGGAGTTTTACGGGTTCCGTCGTTACAAATAGGGAGATATGGCCAAACAATGTAACGGCTGATGTAGCCCTTGCCTAGTGGGAAAGGGCTACAGGGCCTAGTCGATCAGTGTCTTGTGCGGCGTTTTGGTCACTTGGACCGGGGCAAAATGGCAGGTAAAGGTGCTGCCATGCCCCAGCACACTGCTGATCTCCAGCCGCGCACGGTGGCGCAGCAGCACATGCTTGACGATCGCCAGGCCCAGCCCGGTGCCGCCGGTGTTGGCGTTGCGGCTGGAATCGACGCGGTAGAAGCGTTCGGTCAAGCGCGGCAAATGTTTGTTGTCGATGCCCACGCCCGAATCCTGCACGCTCAGATGCGCGCCTGCACCGTCGGCCCACCAGCGAATGCGCACGCTGCCACCATCGGGGGTGTATTTGACCGCATTGAACACCAGGTTGGAGAACGCGCTGCGCAACTCGGCTTCACTACCCTTGAGAGCGCAGTCGGCTTCGATGTCCAGGGTGATCGTCTGGTTGCGCTGGCCAGACAACGCCTGGGCGTCGCTCTTGATCGAACGCAGCAACGTCTCGACGGCCACCGGCTGGTTATCCGAGGGGTAGTCTGTGGCCTCCAGCTTGGCCAGCAGCAGCAGGTCGTTGAGCAAGGTCTGCATGCGCTCGCCCTGTTGCTGCATTTGCGACAGGGGGCGTTTCCAGCGCGGGTTTACGTCGTCGACGTTATCGAGCAGGGTTTCGAGATAGCCACAGATCACCGTCAACGGCGTGCGCAGTTCGTGGGACACGTTGGCGATAAAGTCTTTGCGCATTTGTTCCAGCTGATGAATGCGTGTCACGTCGCGCACCAGCATCAGGTGCTCGTTATTGCCATAGCGGGTGATATAGAGCTGGATGCGCAAGTGATCGTTGACCGGCGAGGGGATATCCAGTGGTTCGCCGTAATTGCCTTGCTCGAAGTATTCCTTGAAGCGCGGGTGGCGTACCAGATTGGCTACCGGCTGGCCGCTGTCCTGTGGTGTCTTGAGGCCCAACAGGGTCTCTGCGGCGAGGTTCCACCACTCCAGGTTACCGTCGCTGTCGAGCATGATGACCGCGTCCTTGAGCGCGGCCGTGGACTCCTGCACGCGATCGATCACTGCTTGCAGCCGCCCGCGTACACGCTGGTCGCGGCGCTGCAGGTGGTAGATGCTGTCGAATACCTCGCCCCACAGACCGTAGCCATCGGGCGGCGCTTGATCGGGTTTGTGCTGGCGCAGCCATTCGTGCAGGCGCAGCAACTGCTTGAGGGTCCAGCCCAGATAGAAGGCCAGGCCGATGGCCAGGCTCCAGCCGTAATAACCACTGATCAGGCCGACCACCAGGCAGGCAGCGACCAGAAGCAACAAATGGCGAATCAGAGTGCCATGCCAATTTTGATTCACGTCGCGCGGGTCCTTGCTTGCCGTTGAGTCAGAAAAAGCCGCTATCAGGCTTTGGTGGAAAACCGGTAACCGGTACCACGCACGGTTTGTACCAGATTTTCGTAGGCCTCACCGAGGGCTTTGCGCAGGCGCCGGATATGCACATCCACAGTGCGCTCCTCCACATACACATTGCCGCCCCAGACTTGATCGAGCAATTGGCCACGAGTGTAGGCACGCTCCTGGTGGGTCATGAAAAATTGCAGCAGGCGGTATTCGGTAGGTCCCATTTCAGCGGGGGTACCGTCGATGGTCACACGGTGGCTGATGGGGTCGAGCAGCAAGCCGCCGATCTCGATGGGCGATTCGGCATCGGCCGGGCCTGCGCGACGCAGCACGGCCTTGAGGCGGGCAACCAGTTCACGAGGCGAAAACGGTTTGGTGATGTAGTCATCCGCGCCCACTTCCAGGCCCTGAATCTTGTTGTCCTCTTCACCTTTGGCCGTGAGCATGATGATCGGGATATCACCGGTCAGCTCTTCGCGCTTGAGGCGCCGGGCCAGCTCAATGCCCGAGGTGCCGCCGGGCAGCATCCAGTCGAGCAGGATCAGATCCGGTTTACGGTCAACGATAATGGCATGGGCATCCTGGGCATTATCGGCTTCAAGGCAATCGTAGCCCGCCATTTCCAGGGCCACGGCGATCATCTCGCGAATTGGCGCCTCGTCATCAACGATCAAAATGCTCCTGCCAACCATGCCGTAATCCTCTCGTCATTAAACTGTCTTGTGGCGCATTAGATAACGCAATTATTGCAGTCGTGTGACAGCTTTGGGGATTGAACGCGTTCAGATGGTTAGTGAACTACGCTCTAGGTTCAAATCGTACAACCACATAAAGGACGATTCCGATGACATCTAGCTCGTTTTCCCTAAAGACATTGCTGTTGACCGCAGCTTTTGCCTTGCCAGGACTGGCGTATGCGGCTGAACCGGCAATGACCAAAGACGGCATGCTGGTTGACCACAAAGGCATGACGCTCTACACCTTCGCCAAGGATGCGGGCGGCAAATCCATGTGCAATGACAAGTGCGCTGCCAACTGGCCGCCGCTGGCAGCCGAGAGCACGGCTATGGACATGGGCAAGTGGACGGCCATCAAGCGCGATGACGGCCACATGCAGTGGGCCTATGACGGCAAACCGCTGTACACCTTTGTCATGGACAAGAAAGCCGGTGACATGACCGGTGACGGCAAGATGGACGGGGCGTGGAAAGTGGCCAAGCCTTAGGACTTCTGTAGCCGCTGCCGAGGGACGAGGCTGCGATCGGCGACGAAGTCGTCGCAAGTCCAGATTCTGCGGTGTGCCGGTTAGACCTGACATGCAGACTTTACGGCCGCTTCGCGACCGATCGCAGCCTCGTCCCTCGGCAGCGACTACAAGGACTAGCCATAAAAAAACCTCGCCTCCCTGTCACGGGGGGCGAGGTTTTTTATCGCGCTGTCTTAAACCGCACTGGTCGACTGCGGACGACGTACGTCCGGCTGCTTCCAGGACTCGGCTGCCGACTCGTCGATAGCCTGCTGGATCGCCTTTTTGCGGTGCTCTTCAGCGCGGCGGCTGAAGAACCACACCATAAAGGTCACCAGCGACACCGCCAGCAGGATCAGGCTGGCCACGGCGTTGATCTCGGGTTTAACCCCCAGACGCACCGCCGAGAACACTTCCATCGGCAAGGTCGTCGACCCCGGGCCCGACACGAAGCTGGCCAGTACCAGGTCATCCAGCGACAGGGCGAAGGACATCATCGCCCCCGCAGCCAGTGAAGGCGCAATCATCGGAATGGTGATCAAAAAGAACACCTTCCACGGCTTGGCACCCAGGTCCATCGCCGCTTCTTCGATCGACAGGTCCAGTTCACGCAAACGCGACGACACCACCACCGCCACATAGGCCGAGCAGAACGTTGTGTGCGCGATCCAGATGGTCACCAGGCCACGCTCTTGCGGCCAGCCAATCATCTGCGCCATGGCCACAAACAGCAGCAACAGCGACAGACCGGTAATCACCTCGGGCATCACCAGCGGCGCCGTCACCAGGCCGCCAAACAGCGTACGGCCCTTGAAGCGGCTGATACGGGTCAGCACGAATGCCGCCAACGTACCCAGTGCCACCGCGGCAATCGCCGTGTACAGAGCGATTTCCAGGGAGCGCATCACCGAGCCCATCAGTTGCGTGTTATCCAGCAGGCCCACGTACCACTTCAGCGACCAGCCGCCCCACACCGTCACCAGCTTGGAGGCGTTGAAGGAGTAGATCACCAGGATCAGCATCGGCAGGTAGATGAACAACAACCCCGCGACCAACATGAAGCTAGAAAAACGGAAGCGATTCATATCTTGCCCTCCAGCTCTTTAGCCTGGCTGCGGTTGAACAGAATGATGGGCACGATCAGGATCGCCAGCATGACCACGGCAAGCGCAGACGCCACCGGCCAGTCACGGTTGTTGAAGAACTCTTGCCACAACACTTTACCGATCATCAGGGTTTCCGGGCCGCCGAGCAGTTCAGGAATCACGAACTCGCCCACCACCGGGATAAACACCAGCATGCAGCCGGCAATAATGCCGTTTTTCGACAGCGGCACGGTGATCTTCCAGAAGCTGTTGAACGTGCTCGAACCCAGGTCAGACGCGGCTTCCAGCAGGCTGGTGTCGTGCTTCACAAGGTTGGCATACAGCGGCAGGATCATGAACGGCAGGTAGGAATACACAATGCCGATGTACACCGCGATATTGGTGTTGAGGATCTGCAGGGGTTCGCTGATCCAGCCCATCGACATCAAGAAGCCATTGAGCAGGCCGTTGTTGCTGAGAATGCCCATCCACGCGTAAACGCGGATCAGGATCGCGGTCCAGGTCGGCATCATGATCAGCAGCACCAGCACGGTCTGCATCTCTTTGCGCGCATTGGCGATGGCATAGGCCATCGGGTAACCGATCAACAGGCACAGCAGGGTGCTGAAGAAAGCCATCTTCAGCGAGCCCAGATAAGCGGCGATATACAGCTCATCGTCGCCGAGCATGGCGTAGTTGCCCAGGTTCAGCAGCACCTGGATTTTCTGGTCAACGTAGCTGTAGATCTCGGTATACGGCGGGATCGCGACGTCCGCTTCGGCAAAGCTGATCTTCAGGACGATGAAGAACGGCAACATGAAGAACAGAAACAGCCACAGGAATGGAATCCCGATGACCATATGGCGGCCACCGGGGGTTATTCGTTGCAGTCGGCGTTTAAGCTTTCGCATGTTCATGAGCGCAGTACCACGCCGCTGTCGTCTTCCCACCACACGTACACTTCGTCGTCCCAGGTCGGACGTGCGCCACGGCGTTCGGCGTTGGCCACAAACGACTGCACCAGCTTGCCACTCGGCAGCTCGACGTAGAACACCGAGTGTCCGCCCAGGTAAGCGATGTCATGCACCTTGCCGCGCGACCAGTTGTATTCGCAGGTCGGCTTTTCGGTGGTGACGAGCATTTTTTCCGGGCGAATGGCGTAGGTGGTGTGTTTGTCTTCCACCGAGGTGCTCACACCGTGACCGACGTAGATGTCGTTCTCCAGCTCCGGGCACTTGATGCGCGCATAGCCTTCGGCGTCATCAACCACTTCACCGTCGAACAGGTTGACGTTACCGATGAACTCGCACACCAGGCGGCTGACCGGGGTTTCGTAAATGTCGATCGGGCTGCCGATCTGGGCAATCCAGCCCAAATGCATGATCGCAATACGCTGGGCCATGGTCATGGCCTCTTCCTGGTCGTGGGTCACCATCACGCAGGTCACGCCCACACGCTCGATGATTTCCACCAGTTCGAGCTGCATTTGCGAACGCAGCTTTTTATCCAGCGCGCCCATCGGTTCATCGAGCAGCAGCAGTTTCGGGCGCTTGGCCAGCGAACGGGCCAGAGCCACACGCTGACGCTGACCACCGGACAACTGATGGGGTTTACGCTTGGCGTACTGGCTCATGTGAACCAGCTTGAGCATCTCGCCCACGCGGGCATCGATCTCGGCATTGGACATTTTGTCCTGCTTGAGGCCGAAGGCGATGTTCTGCGCCACAGTCATATGCGGGAACAGGGCATAGGACTGGAACATCATATTGATCGGCCGCTCATAAGGCGGCATATCCGTAATGTCCACGCCATCGAGGAAAATACGACCCTCAGTTGGGCGCTCGAAACCGGCGAGCATGCGCAGCAATGTAGATTTGCCCGATCCCGATCCGCCGAGCAGAGCGAAGATTTCACCCTTGTTGATTTCCAGGGACACATCGTCCACTGCAATCGTCTCGTCGAATTTCTTCGTGACCCGGTCGATTTTGACCAGCACCTGCTTAGGTGTCTGGTCGCCCTCGAGGGCTTTCTTATAGGCGCCGGAGGCAACAGCCATTACGAAACTCCCAACAAATTTAGCAGCCAGACCATGATGGCCTGGCCTTGGATAGGTGGTCTTGCGAGATTACTTGCCCGTCTTGACCTTGGTCCACGTACGCGTCATCAGACGCTGTATTTTCGGGGGCAACTCGGTTGAGACGTATGTCTTGTCCAGCACCGCCTGGGTTGGATAAACCGCTTCGTCGGTACGAATGGACTCGTCCATCACCTTGTCGGCCGCCGGGTTAGGGTTGGCATAACCGACATAGTCACTGACCTGAGCGATCACTTCAGGTTTGAGCAGGTAGTTGATGAACGTGTGGGCCTCCTTGACGTTGCTGGAATCCTTGGGGATAGCCAGCATGTCAAACCACAGGGCGCCGCCCTCCTTGGGCACGATATAGGCGATATTCACGCCTTTTTTTGCATCCTCGGCACGCGCCTTGGCCTGGAACACATCACCGGAAAAACCAATTGCAACGCAGATGTTGCCGTTGGCCAGGTCGGAAATGTACTTGGAAGAGTGGAAGTAGGTGACGTATGGACGCACCGACATCAGTATTTCTTCAGCTTTTTTGTAGTCCTTGGGGTTGGTGCTGTTGGCATCCAGGCCCAGGTAGTTGAGTACGGTGGGGAGCATTTCATCAGCCGAATCCAGGAAGGCTACACCGCACTTGGTCAGCTTCTTCATGTTCTCGGGTTTGAACACCACATCCCAGGAGTCGATGCTGTCGACACCCAGTACTTCTTTGACTTTGTCGACGTTGTAACCAATCCCGTTGGTGCCCCACAGGTACGGCACGGCGTACTGGTTGCCCGGATCGTTGGCCTGAAGGCGCTTGAGCAGGGCGGGGTCGAGGTTGGAATAGTTCGGCAGTTGCGAAAGATCGAGCTTCTGGAACGCGCCCGCTTTGATCTGCTTGCCCAGGAAGTGGTTAGACGGAACGACCACGTCATAACCGGTACGTCCGGCCAGCAGCTTGCCTTCCAGGGTTTCGTTGGAATCGAAGACATCATAAATCGGCTTGATGCCGGTCGCGGCTTCAAAATCAGCCAGCGTGTTCGGCGCGATGTAGTCCGACCAGTTGTAAATATGCACCGTGGGCGCCGCTTGTACGCTGACGGCAAGCGTCAAACCAGCTCCGACCAGCAAGGTCTTGCGAAACAGAGATATAGACACGTGATGGTCCTCTAAATAGTTGGGCCTGAGTTGCCCGCGTCATACGGCAGTCGAGCCGCCAAAGACAAAACCGGCGCGCAACTTACCCTCGATAAACCTGCACAGCAAAGTTTTCCGCGAATAATTGCCCTAACACCCCGATTTGAAGCTGCCTGACCCGATTTTTGTAGTCGCTGCCGCAGGTTGCGAAGGAAATCGCGGGCCTTTGGGAAAACGGGTTGCTCCGCAACCCTTCGCAGCCTTCGGCAGCGACTACAACGCGTTATTTACCGGACTTGATTTTGGTCCAGCTGCGCGTCAACAACCGCAAAGTGGTCGGCGGCAAATCGCTGATGGCATAGAGCTTGGCCTTCACTTCATCGGACGGGTAAATGCTTGGGTCGCCCGAGATATCTTTATTCACCAGCGGCGTGGCAGCCTTGTTACCGTTGGGGAAGCGCACGCTGTTAGTGATTTCGGCCATCACTTCAGGCTGCATCAGGTAGTTCATCCAGGCATAGGCGGCATCGACGTTCTCGGCATCCTTGGGAATGGCGACCATGTCATAGAAGCTGCCAGCACCTTCTTTAGGGATTGCATACTTGAGTTTGACCTTGTCACCGGCCTCTTTGGCACGGGAGATGGACTGCTCAAGGTCACCCGAATAACCCACGGCCACGCAGATGTTGCCGTTGGCCAGGTCGGAGATGTACTTGGAGGAGTGGAAGTAGCCCACCGACGGACGAATTTTCAGGAACAGCGCTTCGGCTTCAGCCAGTTGCTTCTTGTCCTGAGAATCGGTCGGGTAGCCCAGGTAGTGCAGGGCGGCCGGGATCATTTCGGTCGGCGAGTCGAGGAAGCTTATGCCGCAGCTTTTGAGCTTGGCAGCGTTCTCCGGCTTGAACAGCACGTCCCAGGAATCGATGGTGTCCACGCCCAGCGCGGCCTTCACCTTCTCCGGGTTGTAGCCGATGCCGATAGTGCCCCACATGTACGGGAAGGCATGCTTGTTATCTTTGTCGCTGGCATCGCCAACGGCCTTGAGCAACGCCGGGTCGAGGTTTTTCCAGTTAGGCAGCTTGGACTTGTCCAGCTCCTGGTAAACCCCGGCCTTGATCTGCTTGGCCAGGAAATTGTTGGATGGCACGACGATGTCGTAGCCGGACTTGCCCGCCAGCAGCTTGGCCTCAAGGGTCTCGTTGCTGTCGAACACGTCGTAGACCACCTTGATACCGGTCTGGTCTTCGAATTTTTTAACGGTGTCCGGTGCGATGTAATCGGACCAGTTGTAGATGTGCAGCACTTTATCTGCTGCTTGAGCGGCCCCGGCCATCACACCCATCAAGGAGAGGGCGAGAAGGGTCTTGCCAGCTTTTTTAAAACCTGATGCCTTCATCTGTAATGCTCCAATTGTTCTTTTAAACCACCGATTCAGCGACCTGATCTCAAGGTGACTAAAGCCGGCGGCTAGTCTGGCAAGATCCGGGGCAGGCTTTCAAGGGAAGAGCCTTGATTCTTAAGGCTCCGAGCGCAATTTACCGCCTTAAAACCACAGTTTTCTTACGCTCGAAGCCTAGCAGTTAACCTTGCAAAGTTTCCAAGGTCAGATCCAGGCACTTACGCGCCTTGGTCACCAGCTCGTCGATCTCGTCCTTGCTGATCACCAACGGCGGCGAGATGATCATGGTGTCGCCTACAGCGCGCATGATCAGACCGTTATCGAAGCAGAATTGTCGGCAGATCATGCCAACGCCACGACCTTCGTAACGCTTGCGCGTGGCTTTGTCCTGTACCAGTTCAATGGCACCCAGCATGCCCACACCGCGCACTTCGCCCACCAACGGGTGATCGTTCAGTTCACGTAGACGCTTTTGCAAATACGGTGCCGTTTCGGCGTGGACCTTTTCGATAATTTTTTCTTCGCGCAGGATGCGGATGTTTTCCAGCGCCACGGCGGCGGCTACCGGGTGACCCGAGTAGGTGAAGCCGTGGTTGAAGTCGCCGCCTTCATTCAGCACCGCGACCACTTCGTCGCGCACGATCAGGCCGCCCATCGGGATGTAGCCCGAGGTCAGGCCCTTGGCGATGGTCATCATGTCCGGCTTGAGGCCGTAGAAATCGCTACCGAACCACTCGCCGGTGCGACCAAAACCACAAATCACTTCATCGGCCACGAACAGGATGTCGTATTTGGCCAGGATTTCCTTGATGCGCGGCCAATAGGTGGCTGGCGGCACAATCACACCGCCCGCGCCCTGGATCGGCTCGGCAATAAAGGCACCGACATTGTCGACGCCCAGTTCGAGGATTTTTTCTTCCAGCTGGTTGGCGGCCCAGATACCGAACTCTTCCGGGGACATATCGCCCCCTTCACCGAACCAGTACGGCTGCGGGATGTGGGTAATGCCCGGGATCGGTAAGTCGCCCTGTTCGTGCATGTAAGTCATGCCGCCCAGACTGGCACCGGCCACGGTGGAACCGTGGTAGCCGTTCTTGCGGCTGATGATGGTCTTTTTATTGGGCTGGCCCTTGATCGCCCAGTAATGGCGAACCATGCGCAGCATGGTGTCGTTGCCTTCAGAGCCTGAGCCGGTGAAGAACACATGATTCATGCCTTCAGGCGCGATCTCGGCGATGGCTTTGGACAGTTCAAGAACTGGCGGGTGGGCGGTCATGAAAAACAGGTTGTAGTACGGCAGTTCACGCATTTGCTTGCTGGCCGCTTCAGCCAGCTCGTCACGGCCATAGCCGATGGCAACACACCACAGGCCGGCCATGCCGTCGAGAATCTTGTGGCCTTCGCTGTCCCACAGGTACACGCCCTTGGCGTGAGTGATGATGCGTGGGCCGACTTCTTTCAACTGTTTGAAGTCACTGAACGGTGCCAGGTGGTGATCGTTGCTCAGTTGTTGCCATTCGAGGGTTTGCGGGTTCTTGTTGGTCATACGGCTCTCCTTTAGTCAGTAGAGGAGGGGCGGCGCCTTCCTGGCTCGCCCCTCCAGCGTGTCAGACGGCGAACAGCAGGAATTCCCGCTCCCACGAACTGATGACGCGCTTGAAGTTTTCATGCTCGGCACGTTTGACGGCCACGTAACCGGTGATGAACTTGGTGCCCAGGTACTTCTCGACCGTCTTGCTGTTTTCCATGCGCTCCAAAGCGTCTTCGATGGTCAACGGCAAGCGCAGGTTGCGGCGCTCGTAACCCCGGCCCACTACAGGCGCGCTCGGGTTGATGCCTTCAACCATGCCGATATAGCCACACAGCAGGCTGGCAGCAATCGCCAGGTACGGGTTGGCATCGGCGCCCGGCAGGCGGTTCTCGACACGGCGGTTTTGCGGGCCGGCATCCGGTACACGCAAACCCACGGTGCGGTTCTCCTCGCCCCACTCCACGTTTACCGGCGCCGAGGTATCAGGCAAGAAACGACGGAACGAGTTCACATTCGGAGCAAACAGCGGCAACAGCTCTGGAATGAACTTCTGCAGGCCGCCGATGTGGTTGAGGAACAGGTCGCTCATGGTTCCATCTTCATTGGAGAAGATGTTTTTGCCGGTGTTGATATCGATGATGCTCTGGTGCAAATGCATGGCACTGCCTGGCTCACCGGTCATCGGTTTGGCCATGAACGTGGCGGCCACGTCGTGCTTGAGCGCGGCTTCGCGCATGGTGCGCTTGAACACCAGAATCTGGTCGGCCAGCGACAGTGCGTCGCCGTGACGGAAGTTGATTTCCATCTGCGCCGTGCCGTCTTCATGGATCAGCGTGTCCAGATCCAGCTTTTGCAGTTCGCACCAGTCGTAGACGTCTTCGAACAACGGGTCGAATTCGTTGGCCGCTTCAATGGAGAAGGACTGACGACCGGTTTCCGGGCGGCCGGAGCGGCCTACGGGTGGCTGCAACGGGTAATCCGGGTCGTCGCTGCGCTTGGTCAGGTAAAACTCCATCTCCGGCGCCACGATCGGCTGCCAGCCGTGGTCGGCGTAGAGCTTGAGCACCTTTTTAAGCACGTTGCGCGGTGACAACTCAATCGGGTTGCCCTGCTTGTCGTAGGTGTCGTGGATCACCTGAGCGGTTGGCTCAATAGCCCACGGCACCACAAATACTGCGTTCTGGTCGGGACGGCAGACCATATCGATGTCTGCCGGATCGAGGAGTTCGTAATAGATGTCGTCTTCGACATAGTCGCCCGTTACGGTTTGCAGCAATACGCTCTCGGGCAGGCGCATGCCTTTTTCGGCAATGAACTTGTTGGTCGGCGAAATCTTGCCGCGAGTAATCCCGGTAAGGTCGGCGATCATGCATTCGACTTCTGTGATCTTGTGGTCTTTCAACCAATCGGTGAGCTGGTCGAGGTTGTTACTCATAAATGCCTCTGGGCTGAGTGTCCTGAATTGAATAAGTCAGGCGTTTACTGACGCGTCTGCGTCGCGTTGTGTTGCGCGCCGTCTGCAGGCATCTCCAAATGCCTGGAAGATGGCGAGGTAAATCGGGTTAGAGCTTACCTGCCATTCGGGGTGCCACTGAACCGCCAAAGCAAAAGCCTTGCCGTCTTTGACCGACACGGCTTCGACCAGGCCGTCCGGAGCAATGGCTTCTGCGCGTAAACCGGGGGCCAGTTGATCAACGCCCTGGGTGTGAATCGAATTGACCTCGAACTCCGCGGGCAAGCCCAGGCCGGCCAACACACCGCCTGGCTGAACGCGCATGGCGTGGCTGGGTGCATACTGCACTTCAACGGGAGCGCTGGGGTCTTCGCGGTGCTCGATATAGCCTTCGACTTCGTGCAATTTCTGGTGAAGTGAGCCACCCAGAGCTACATTCAATTCCTGAAAGCCACGGCAAATGCCAAGCACCGGAACACCCGCAGCCAGTGCAGCACGAATCAGGGGAAGGGTCGTGCGATCACGGTCAGGATCATGCAGCGTGCCAGGCGCGCTGGCGGGGCCGTGATACAAATGGGGTTCAATATTGGAGGGTGACCCGGTAAAGAGCAGGCCGTCCAGACCGTCAAGAATATCGGTCGGATCAATCAGTTCCGCCAATGACGGAATGATCAGAGGCAAGCCTTTGGCGGCTACCGCAACTGCTCGCACGTACTTATCGCCAGTGATGTGATAAGGATGCAAACCGATCTGCTTGGTGCAGGCGGTAACGCCGATTAACGGCAGGCGTGACATGTAACACCCCGGTATTATTGCTGTTATGGGTTTGAATCGAGCTTAGCCTTGTTCATTTTTTTACACAACACCCCCGTAAAAAATACAACACGGCCCGCTCAAGCCTGCGGGCGCCAAGCGTCAAAACAGAACAAATACGCCCTAAAAAGCGTCAAAAATGGCCTTCTGGCGCTTTTTAAGGGCAAAAAACAGGCTGCTTGACTTCGGTATGCCGTTCGGGTTGACTGAATCCCGTAGCGCTCAATGATTGATATTTTTAACAACAAAGGTGTTGCATCATGTCGGTACCCCCGCGTGCCGTTCAGCTTAACGAAGCGAACGCGTTCCTTAAGGATCATCCTGAGGTTCTGTACGTAGACCTTCTCATTGCGGATATGAATGGTGTGGTGCGCGGCAAGCGCATCGAACGCACCAGCCTGCACAAGGTTTACGAGAAAGGCATCAACCTGCCTGCCTCTTTATTTGCTCTGGATATCAATGGCTCAACGGTGGAAAGCACCGGTCTGGGTCTGGATATCGGTGACGCTGACCGGATCTGTTATCCAATTCCTGACACCCTGTGCAATGAACCCTGGCAAAAGCGCCCAACCGCGCAGTTGCTGATGACCATGCACGAACTTGAAGGTGAACCTTTTTTCGCCGACCCGCGCGAAGTACTGCGTCAAGTTGTTACCAAATTTGACGAGCTGGGACTGACCATTTGTGCCGCTTTCGAGCTGGAGTTCTACCTGATCGACCAGGAGAACGTTAACGGTCGCCCACAGCCTCCACGTTCGCCGATCTCCGGCAAACGCCCGCATTCAACTCAGGTTTACCTGATCGACGACCTCGATGAATACGTCGACTGCCTCCAGGACATTCTGGAAGGCGCCAAAGAGCAAGGCATCCCGGCTGACGCCATCGTTAAAGAAAGTGCCCCGGCGCAGTTCGAAGTGAACCTGCACCACGTTGCCGACCCGATCAAGGCTTGCGACTACGCGGTACTGCTCAAGCGTCTGATCAAAAACATCGCCTACGACCATGAGATGGACACCACGTTCATGGCCAAGCCTTACCCGGGCCAGGCGGGCAACGGACTACACGTTCATATTTCGATTCTGGACAAAGAAGGCAAAAATATTTTTGCCAGCGAGGATCCCGAGCAGAACGCCGCATTGCGTCACGCGATCGGCGGTGTGCTCGAGACCCTACCGGCACAGATGGCGTTCCTTTGCCCTAACGTGAACTCCTACCGTCGTTTCGGCGCACAGTTCTATGTGCCCAACTCGCCGTGCTGGGGCCTGGACAACCGTACCGTGGCCATTCGCGTACCGACCGGCTCGGCCGACTCAGTACGTATCGAACACCGGGTTGCCGGTGCCGATGCCAACCCGTACCTGTTGATGGCCTCTGTGCTGGCCGGCGTGCACCATGGTCTGACCAACAAGATCGAACCGGGCGCACCCGTTGAAGGCAACAGCTACGAGCAAAATGAGCAAAGCCTGCCGAACAACTTGCGCGATGCATTGCGTGAACTGGATGACAGCGAAGTAATGGCCAAATATATCGACCCGAAATACATCGATATTTTTGTCGCCTGTAAAGAGAGCGAGCTGGAAGAGTTTGAACACTCCATCTCCGACCTCGAATACAACTGGTACCTGCATACCGTGTAAGCGATTGCAGTCCAAAAAAACGCCGCCGGCCTTAAAGCCTGCGGCGTTTTTTTATGGACATAGACCACCGATCGGATTGCCCTTTACTATCGCATGCGCAAGAAAATAACTACGGAAATTTCACACGCAAAATCTCACGATAAAGATCCGACGGACATTTCCAGCCCCCGTCTACGAAGACACCATCATGAGAAGCTATTATCTAGGCATTACCCTGTTAGCCATCGGTCTCGGCCCCGTCACTGCGGCCCCCTCGAATCCCCCCCACTGGAGCTACACATCCCCCTCCGGGCCTGACGAGTGGGGCGATCTGCACGACACCCACGCCCTGTGCAACACAGGTACCCAACAATCACCGATCAATATCAAAGCCAACACCCAGGGAGACTTGCCAACCCTGGATCTCCAATACCCCGCTGGCCCCGCCGTGGTCAAACACAATGGCCACACTCTGGAAGTCACCTTGAAAACCGCGGGCTACATGACTCTGCCGTCAGGCACCTATGACTTTGTACAGATGCACTTTCATGCCCCCGCCGAAATGCAGATCGAAGGCCATAAGTACCCATTTAGCGCTCATCTGGTACACCGTGATGCCGCCGGCAACCTGGCGGTGATTGCCTTGTTATTTAACGTCGGAGAAAAAAACAAGACCTTGGCCCCCCTGTTCTCGAACATGCCCCGTCACGAGGGTGACTCAGTGGCCTTGAACAACCTGGATTTGAAAAGCTTGTTTCCTGCAAAGCAGGATTACTTCACTTTCATGGGTTCGCTGACAACTCCGCCATGTACGGAAGGCGTTCGCTGGCAGGTATTGAAGGTGCCGGGCACGATATCCAAAAAACAATTGAATGATTTCAAACAATTGTTCCCGATGAATGCGCGTCCAATCCAGCCGACTAACGATCGTCCTGTGAAGTTAGGAGGCTGACGCCGCGGGTTTACAGACAACCTCGAACCCGGCTCGTACAATGCCGGTTGCCCTTGAGGAGACGCTGATGTCCCGCCCCGCCGCTCCACGCGCTACACCTCGAAAGTCACGCGCTCGCAGCCAGGGCCGGATCGACTCGATACTCGACGCTGCCCGCACATTGCTGGCAGTCGAAGGTGTGGCCAGCCTGTCGATTTACAGCGTGGCCGAACGCGCGCAAATCCCGCCATCGTCGGTCTATCACTTTTTCGCCGGCGTGCCGGCCCTGCTGCAAGCTCTGACAGGCGATGTACACGCAGCCTTCCGCGCCTGCCTGCAGGCACCGATCGATCATCAGGCGCTTGGCAGCTGGCGCGATCTGTCGCGCATCGTTGAGCAACGCATGCTGAAGATCTACAACGAGGATGCTGCGGCCCGCCAGTTGATCCTTGCCCAGCATGGCCTCACTGAGGTGACGCAGGCTGACCGCCAGCACGACCTTGAGTTGGGGCAACTCATGCACGCGTTGTTTATGCGTCATTTTGAATTGCCAGTACTGCCACAAGACGTGGACGTATTTGCCCTGGCGATGGAGCTGGGCGACCGCGTGTATGCGCGCTCAATCCAGTTGCACGAGCACATCACCCCGCGCATGGCCGAGGAAAGCATGCGGGTGGTAGATGTTTATCTGGGGCTGTATTTGCCGCCGTTTTTGCCGAAACGCGAGAGCCCCTCTCCCTGAGGGAGAGGGCTGGGGTGAGGGCAAAAGGCTCACTCCGCAATCAAATCAAAACGGCGCGTCACCCAGAATCGTTGCACGGTGCATCACACGGCGATTGGGGCGGTAGTCATCTACGGCGTAATGCTGGGTCACACGGTTATCCCAAAACGCCACGTCGTTTTCCTGCCAGCGCCAGCGAATGGTGTATTCCGGGCGAGTGGCGTGGGCGAACAACAGCTTCAAAATCGCTTCACTTTCAGCTTCCGACAGCTCATTGATGCGCGTGGTGAAACCTTCATTGACGAACAACGATTTGCGTCCGCTTACCGGGTGGGTGCGAATCACCGGGTGCGACAGCGGCGGATTGTTTTTGCGGGTCTGCTCCCAGCGCGCCAGATCTTCCGGGGTCGAGCCAAAGCGCTCCAGCGGAAATGACTTGGTGAAGTCGTGGGTTGCGGTCAAGCCATCAAGCAGCACCTGCAACGGTTTGGACAGCCCTTCAAAAGCTGCAATCCCGGCGGCCCACAAGGTGTCGCCACCAAAAGCCGGCAACTGCTTGGCACTCAACACCGCGCCCATGGCCGGGGTCGGCAAAAAGGTCACATCGGTGTGCCATACCGCGTTGTCACGCACATCAGTCACGGCGGTATCCAGCACCAGCACTTCCGGCTGCTCCGGCACATTGGGGTAGATCGGATGAATATGCAGATCACCAAAATGGGCGGCAAAACGTGCCTGCTGCTGCGGTGTAATCGACTGGTTCTTGAAGAACACCACGTGATGCTCAAGCAATGCTTGCTCGATGGCATCACGGTGCTCAAGGCTCAGCGGTTGAGTCAGGTCGACACCATCAATCTGGGCGCCCAGGGCAGAGCTAATCGGGGTAATGGTCAGGCTCATGATCTATCTCTTTATCAGCGCGCCGATTAATCAGCGTCGAGTTCTGTTGTTAGTGAGCCTGGCCGTGCCACGGCACCAGCTTGCGTTGCAGGGCGCGCAGGCCCATTTCCATGGCAAAGGCGATGATGGCAATCACCAGAATCCCCAGTACCACCACATCGGTCACCAGAAACTGCGCGGCGGACTGCACCATAAAACCCAGGCCACTGGTGGCAGCGATCAGTTCGGCGGCCACCAGCGTCGACCAGCCCACGCCCAGACCGATACGCACACCGGTCAAGATATCCGGCAGGGCGCTCGGCAAAATCACATGGCGGATCAACTGCCAGCGCGTCGCACCCAACGACTGCGCAGCACGGACCTTGGCCGGGTCAACGGTGCGCACGCCGGTGGCGGTGGCAATAGCGATCGGGGCGAAAATCGCCAGATAGATCAGCAGCACTTTCGACAGCTCGCCAATACCGCACCAGATCACGATCAGCGGCAGATAGGCCAATGGCGGGATTGGCCGATAGAACTCGATCAGCGGGTCGAAGATCCCCCGCGCAATGCGGTTATGGCCAATGGCGATACCCACAGGTACCGCCGTCAGGATCGCAAAGCCCAGACCCAGGCCAATACGGCTCAGGCTTGCACCCAGGTGCTGCCACAAGGTGGAGTCCATGTAGCCAGTAGTCGCCAGCAACCAGCCTTTTTGCAACACGGCAGAGGGCGGCGGCAAAAACAACGGCTCGATCAAACCGGCAGCGGTAACGGCCCACCACACGGCGATCAGGGTGACCAGTGTCAGGACACTGATCCAGCGTGTGCTCAGGCTGCGCTTGGCCGGGCGCGGGGCGTGGGGCGCAGTAACCGGGGCGGCTGCGACTGCTTCATAACTGCTCATGCGCGCTCCTGCCGCTGAGCGGCACCGCGTTGTGAAAACACGCGCTCAAGCACGTGCTCACGGGTTTCAATAAAACGAGGGTCGGATTTGATCGAACGGGCAGACTCGCCGGCGTTGTAGCGCTGACCAAAATCCAGGGTCAAACGCTCAACGATGCGGCCGGGGTTAGGCGCCAGTAAAATCAGGTCAGTGGCCAGAAACACCGCTTCTTCAATGTCGTGGGTAATCAGGAACACCGGTTTGTCGGTGCGGCGGCACACTTGCAGCAACAGCTCCTGCATCTGCTCACGGGTGAATGCGTCGAGGGCACCGAAGGGTTCGTCCATCAGCAATACGCGAGGGTCGGCAGCCAGCGCACGGGCCAGGCCCACACGCTGTTTTTGCCCGCCGGAGAGTTCCCACACGCGGCGTTTTTCAAAGCCGGACAAATCCACCAGTGAAAGCATTTCACGGGCACGGGCTTCACGTTTGTCGCGCGGTACACCCGCCAGTTCAAGCCCGAATGCCACGTTGGCCAGTACGTCTTGCCATGGCAGCAGCACATCGTCCTGAAACACCACACCGCGCTCGGCGCTCGGGCCGTGGACGGGCACATTATCGAGGGTGATTCGACCAGCGCTGGGCTCGACGAAACCAGCGATCAGGTTCAACAAAGAGGTCTTGCCGCTGCCCGACGGGCCAAGTGCGACCAGCAGTTGCTGTGGCCCGAGGCTGACGGAAATATCCGACAGCACCGGCTCAGCGGCGCCTGGGTACTGTGCGCTGATGCGCTCCAGTGATAACAAGGCCATGACGGTCGACTCCTTAGCGGCGTTGGTTATTGAGTTACAAAAGTGGCGTTGACCGACGGTGCGTAGTCCGGCAGTACGGCATCGACCTTTTTCTGCTCTTTCAGGAACGCAGCGGTGTCGGCCAGGGCTTTGGTAGTTGGAGCTCCCAGCAATACCACCTGGTCAGCGGCCAGCGGGTAGACGTTACCTTGCAACAACAGCGGGATATCGGCGGCCTTGGCACCCGAAAGCTTCACGACTTTGTCGATATTGCCCTGATTGGCCAGCCAGGCTTTTGGATCCTTGTGGTAGTCGGCGTAGGCATCCAGGGTCACTTTGGCGAACTGTTTGACCACTTCAGGGTGCCTGGCGGCGTAATCCTTGCGCACGATCCAGGCATCAAAAGTCGGCGCGCCGAGCTTGCCCAGTTCGCCCGAGGTGATCAGCACTTTGCCGTTCTCTTTGGCGGTGCCCAAAGCCGAGTCCCATACGTAAGTAGCGTCGATATCACCCCGCTTCCACGCAGCGACGATGGCCGGTGGCGCCAGGTTCAGAATTTGTACTTTCGAAGGGTCGATGTTCCAGTGCTTCAACGCAGCCAGCAGGCTGTAGTGACCGGTAGACACAAATGGCACGGCCACTTTTTTACCGACCAGATCCTGCGGGCCGTTGATACCCGAGCCGTTGCGGGCAACCAGCGCTTCAGATCCGCCCAACTGAGTGGCGATCAAAAAGGTTTCGACCGGTACGTTACGGGTCACGGCTGCGGTGAGCGGGCTGGAACCCAGGTAGGCAATCTGCACATCACCCGAGGCGATGGCGGCAATGATATCTGCGCCGTTATCAAATTTGCGCCAGTTGATCTTGGCGTCGGTGGCTTTTTCGTAAGCACCGTCGGCCTGGGCGACTTTGGCCGGATCAACGGTGGTTTGGTAAGCCACGGTGACATCCGAGCTGGCAGCCTGCGCGAAGAAGCTGGCACCCGCCAGAGACAAAGCAGCCAAAAGGCGTAGGGGAGAGTGCAGTTTCATCAGGAAGCTCCTCGGCAGGTGGCCGGATATCGGCTGGATGCGAGGTTAAATGATCTAAGAATCAGTAAATAAATAACTTTTAAGCATTAGCTTATGTAGTTCTGCAACATGCAGACACGTGCCCGCGCAATAACTGCTACGGCGTTTTCACCGGCAGGTGATTAGGTCGAAGGTTTAAGAACCAAAGGCTATTAAAAGATTCATGAAATTATGTTTATAAATTAGACAAAAGA
This sequence comes from Pseudomonas fragi, assembly GCF_002269505.1. Taxonomy (GTDB): domain Bacteria; phylum Pseudomonadota; class Gammaproteobacteria; order Pseudomonadales; family Pseudomonadaceae; genus Aquipseudomonas; species Aquipseudomonas fragi_D. The sequence goes on from NZ_NQKQ01000007.1 coordinate 58,634, forward strand.
CCGATAGCATTCCCACGCGCGCATGTAGGAGAAACCCTTCTTTATGCCTATTTGATCTGAAAAGATCAGAAACAATTCTTTTTAGGTTTATTAAATAGCCATTAATCTGCGCACAAACGACGGATGACTAGACAAAGGTCGTAGACATGGTTGGTTACGATTGACTTGGCGGTCACCGTCTGGCGCTAATCGCGCATCTGTAGCACCCGGACATCAGATCCGGGGCTAAAGAACTACAAAAATTAGAAACGCAAAGGAGCAACACAATGAACAAGTCCACCTTGGCCATCGCTGTGGCCGTAGGTTTGCTGGCACAACAAGCAAGCGCTGCCGGCTTTATCGAAGACAGCAAGGCAACGCTGAAGCTGCGTAACTTCTATATCAACAACGATAACCGTGATTCGGGTGCGCCGAAGAACTCCAACTACACCGCTGAATGGGGCCAAGGCTTCCAGCTGGACTTCGCCTCGGGTTTCACCCAGGGCACAGTCGGTTTTGGTATTGATGCCATTGGCCTGCTGGGCGTCAAGCTTGACTCCAGCACTGCCAAACACGGCAACCCTAACGGCACAAGTTACGGCGGCTCGGTATTCCCAAGCGATGGCAACCACGCTGTAGACGATTTCTCCAGCCTGGGCCTGACCGCAAAAGCCAAAGTTTCCCAGACCGAACTGCGCATCGGCACCCTGCAGCCAAAACTCCCAGTTATCGTCAGCAACGACGGTCGCATGCTGCCGCAAACCTTCCAAGGCGGCCAGATCACCTCCAGCGAGTTCAAGGATCTGACCTTCACCGGCGGCCAGATCGAGCACGCCAAGGGCCGTAACTCGAGCAACAACGAAGGCTTGTCGATTGCCGGCGCCAACGGTGGTTCGGACTACAGCAAAGGCAAGTTCGTCAACAAGTTCTACTACGGCGGCGTTGACTACAAACTGAACAAAGACCTGTTGCTGCAGTACTACTACGGCAACCTGGAAAATTTCTACAAGCAAAACTTCCTGGGTCTGGTACACAACTGGTCCATCGGCCCGGGCGTGTTGAAATCTGACCTGCGCTACTTCAACAGCACCGACGATGGCAAGAACGGCCACGACCCTGCTTACTACACATCCGGCAGCTATCAGGGCCAGGCCAGCGGCAAAGGTAAGGTCGACAACAACCTGATCAGCGGCCTGTTCCTGTACACAGTTGAAGGCCACACCTTCGGTGGCGGTTATCAGGTTAGCAACGGCAGCAGCGACTTCCCGTTCCTGAACCAGGGCGACGGCGCGTCGGCTTACATCCCTACCGATATGCAGATCTCGAAATTCGCCCGTGCTGGCGAACGCACCTGGCAGGCACGCTACTCGTATGACTTCGCCAAAGTGGGCGTACCTGGCCTGACGGCGGGCGCGGTTTACCTGCGCGGCGACAATATCGACACCTACAGCGGTGGCAAGCAGGTGAGCAATGGCGCTTCCGAGTGGGAACGCGATATCACCGTGGCTTATGTTATCCAGGAAGGCGCGCTGAAAAACCTCGGCTTCATGTGGAAAAACGCCATGTGGCGCAACGATATTGCTTCGACTCGCGACCAGGACGAAAACCGCCTGATCGTCAGCTACTCGATCCCGTTGTTGTAAGCGTGATTTAGTACAAAAGTAAGAAAAATCCTGCCCGGCGCAATGCCGGGCAGGGTGTTTACCGAAGACCTGAACGGTCAATTCGCAACACATTAATAGTCGCAGCTCCCTGCCGCTCCCCTTGCCATGCTGAGTCCACAGTGGACCCGGGGCATTGTTGCGTCCAATGAAACTGTTTTTAATATCTCTTTTAGTTCTAATTAAATCGATATTTATTCTTTTTAATTATCTCCTGATGCATGCAGAGTTACTCCAACACGCCCTGCCACTGCCTATAAAAAGGAGCTGCACCATGAGCCTCAGACTCGGCGATATCGCCCCCGATTTCGAACAGGATTCCAGCGCCGGCAAGATCCACTTCCATGAATGGCTGGGCGACAGTTGGGGCATTTTGTTCTCGCACCCGGCGGACTTCACCCCGGTGTGCACCACCGAACTGGGTTTCACCGCCAAGCTCAAGGATGAGTTTGCCAAGCGCGGCGTAAAAGCCATCGCGCTGTCGGTAGACCCTGTGGACTCGCACCACAAGTGGATCGAAGACATCAACGAAACCCAGAACACCGTGGTCAATTTCCCGATCCTGGCTGATGCCGATCGCAAGGTGTCCGACCTCTACGACCTGATCCACCCCAATGCCAGCGACACCCTGACCGTGCGCTCGCTGTTCGTGATTGATCCGAACAAAAAAATCCGCCTGACCATTACTTACCCGGCCAGCACCGGGCGTAACTTCAACGAAATCTTGCGGGTCATTGATTCCCTGCAACTGACGGACAGCCACAAAGTCGCGACGCCGGCTAACTGGCAGGACGGCGACGAGGTGGTGATCGTGCCGTCGCTCAAGGACGAAGACGAAATCAAGCGTCGCTTCCCCAAGGGCTACCGCGCCGTGAAGCCCTACCTGCGCCTGACGCCGCAGCCCAATAAATAGCACCAGAATTCCTTTAGCAGCCTCGTTCCTTCGGCAGCTGCTACAGATATAGCGTGTCTTCCACAGGGTTTTGGGCCGTTTCGACGGCCTTTTTTTTGCTTTCGATTTAACAAAAAGGCATATGCGTTTTAAGAATAAACAAATGAATAAATATGATTTATAGATATATAAATCACCTGTTATGGTCTGTTCACTAAAGCGAAAACGCTTACAGCGAATTGCACATATTCATTCAAGGAAACGTCTAGATGCTGGTCGTGACACTCGGAGGAAGCCCAAGCCAACGTTCCCGCTCAGGAGTGTTGCTGGACCACGCCAAACGCTGGCTCAACCAGCAAGGCGTTGAAGTAGTGAGCTATCAGGTACGCGACTTTCCGGCCGAGGACTTGCTGCACGCACGCTTCGACAGCCCGAAAATCATCGACCTGCTGCAACAAATCGAAAACGCCGACGGCCTGGTGATTGCGACCCCGGTGTACAAAGCCTCGTTTAGCGGCGCACTGAAAACCGTGCTCGATTTGCTCCCCGAACGCGCCCTGAGCCACAAAGTGGTTCTGCCCATCGCTACCGGCGGCAGCATCGCCCACATGCTGGCCGTGGACTACGCCCTCAAGCCGGTACTGTCGGCACTCAAGGCCCAGGAAATGCTCCACGGTATTTTTGCCGAAGACAGCCAGATCGCTTACGGCGAAGGTGGCGCACAAGCGCAACTGGTGCCGATTCTGCAACAGCGCCTGCAAGAGTCACTCGAACAGTTCTACAGCGCCCTGGCGCGTCGCCCCAAGCCTCTGGACCCGAGCATCCTCAACGAGCGCCTGGTGACGGCTCGCTGGAGCATCTGAGACAGCATTTTTCCCACAGATAAAAGCTCCACCACCTTACTGAACCGCTAACGGCCCAGCAGGTGCTACCCGAATCCCGAACAACAAAAAGGAGAGCGCCATGCGCCCTGTCATTTTGCGTCGTGGTCTGGTCGCACTGTTAGCTGCGGCTGTTTCCTTCGGCGCTGTTACCCAGGCTCAAGCCGATACCCTGCGCATCGGTTATCAGAAATACGGCACGCTGATGCTGCTCAAGGCCAAAGGCACGCTGGACAAGCGTCTGGCAGAGCAGGGCGTAGACGTGCAATGGACAGAATTCCCCGGCGGCCCGCAACTGCTGGAAGGCCTGAACGTAGGCTCCATCGACTTCGGCGTGACCGGCGAAACTCCGCCGGTGTTCGCCCAGGCTGCGGGTGCTGACCTGCTCTACGTCGCCTACGAGCCGCCAGCTCCCACCAGCGAAGCGATCCTGGTGCCCAAGGATTCACCGATCAAATCGGTGCAAGACCTCAAAGGCAAAAAGGTTGTGCTCAACAAAGGCTCCAACGTGCACTACCTGCTGGTACGTGCCCTTGAAGACGCCGGCCTGAAATACAGCGATATCCAGACCGTGTTCCTGCCACCCGCCGATGCCCGCGCTGCTTTCGAGCGTGGCAGTGTCGATGCATGGGTGATTTGGGACCCGTACCAGGCCGCTGCCGAACAACAGCTGCAAGCGCGCACCCTGCGTGACGCCAGCGGTATCGCTGACAACCATCAGTTCTATCTGGCCACCAAGCCCTACGCCGAACAGCACCCCAAGGTGATCGAAACCCTGGTCGATGAAGTGCGCAATATTGGCGAATGGGCCAAGGCCCACCCTGAAGACGTGACTGAACAAGTCGCGCCACTGCTGGGCCTGTCTCCTGAAATCACCCTTACGGCGGTCAAGCGCCAGGGCTACGGCGCACAGTTCCTGACTCCGGAAGTGGTCAATGCACAGCAAAAAATCGCTGACAGTTTTTACCAGCTCAAGCTGATACCCAAGCCGCTGGTTGTGAAAGACGTGATCTGGACGCCCCCGACCAATCTGGCCAAAGCCAACTAACGCTTGCTGCCCCTAATTAGGAGACCACTCCATGAGCCTCAATATTTTCTGGTTCCTGCCTACCCACGGTGATGGCCATTACCTTGGCACCTCCGAGGGCGCCCGCGCCGTCGACTACGGTTATCTGCAACAAGTCGCACAGGCTGCTGACCGCCTGGGCTTTGGCGGGGTACTGATTCCGACAGGACGATCGTGCGAAGACTCATGGCTGGTGGCGGCATCGCTGATCCCCGTGACCCAGCGTCTGAAATTTCTGGTAGCCCTGCGCCCCGGTATTGTTTCGCCAACCGTGGCGGCGCGTCAGGCAGCGACCCTGGACCGTTTGTCCGGCGGCCGCGCCCTGTTCAACCTGGTCACCGGCGGTGATCCGGAAGAACTGGCCGGTGATGGCCTGTTCCTCAGCCACGAAGAGCGCTATCAAGCGTCGGTGGAATTCACCCGCATTTGGCGCCGCGTGCTCGAAGGCGAAACCGTGGACTACGACGGCGAGCACATCACCGTCAAAGGCGCCAAGCTGCTCTACCCACCGATCCAGCAACCGCGTCCGCCGCTGTATTTCGGTGGATCGTCCGAAGCAGCGCAGGATCTGGCTGCCGAACAAGTGGAGATGGTACTGACCTGGGGCGAGCCACCGGCCGCCGTTGCAGAGAAAATCGAGCAGGTACGGGCCAAGGCCGCCAAGCTGGGCCGCACTGTGCGCTTCGGCATCCGCTTGCATGTGATTGTGCGTGAAACCAACGAAGAGGCATGGAAAGCCGCCGACAAACTGATCTCCCACCTGGACGACGACACCATCGCCCGCGCCCAGGCTTCGCTGTCGCGCTTTGACTCGGTTGGCCAGCAACGCATGGCCGCCCTGCACGGTGGCAGCCGCGACAACCTCGAAGTCAGCCCCAACCTGTGGGCAGGGGTTGGCCTGGTGCGTGGCGGCGCCGGCACAGCGCTGGTCGGTGATGGCCCGACCGTGGCCGCACGGGTTCAGGAGTACGCCGACCTGGGTATCGACACCTTTATCTTCTCCGGCTACCCGCACCTGGAAGAGTCCTATCGCGTGGCCGAACTGCTGTTCCCGCATCTGGATATCGAACGCCCGGAACTGCCAAAAAGCGCTGGCTACGTGAGCCCGTTCGGCGAAATGGTCGCCAATGACATCCTCCCTAAAGCCGCGTCGCAGAGCTGAGGTCGCCATGAGTTCAGGCAAGGCCTCGGGCCTCAAAAACATCGGTCACACCCTGGCGCCCTGGGCCTTGCCGGTCTTGCTGTTGGCGGTGTGGCAGTTGTCCGTGTCAGCGGGCTGGCTGTCGACACGCATCCTGCCCGCGCCCAGTGCCGTGATCACGGCCGGGGTCGAGCTGGTGCGCAGTGGCGAAATCTGGAAACACCTGGCCATCAGCGGCTGGCGCGCCGGGCTTGGCTTTGTGATCGGTGGCAGCATCGGTCTGGCGCTGGGCTTTATCACCGGGTTGTCGAAATGGGGCGAACGCCTGCTCGACAGCTCGGTGCAAATGATCCGCAACGTGCCGCATTTGGCGCTGATTCCGCTAGTGATCCTGTGGTTCGGTATCGACGAGTCGGCGAAGATTTTTCTGGTGGCGCTGGGGACTTTATTCCCGATCTACCTCAACACTTACCACGGCATCCGCAACGTTGACCCGGCGCTGGTGGAAATGGCGCGCAACTATGGTCTGTCCGGCTTCAGCCTGTTCTGGCAGGTGATTCTGCCGGGCGCGCTGCCGTCGATCCTGGTGGGTGTGCGGTTTGCCCTGGGCTTTATGTGGCTGACGTTGATCGTGGCCGAAACCATCTCCGCCAGCTCCGGCATTGGCTACCTGGCGATGAACGCCCGGGAGTTCCTGCAAACCGACGTGGTGGTGCTGGCGATTGTTCTGTACGCAGTGCTCGGCAAACTGGCCGACACCGCAGCCCGGGGGCTGGAGCGCATCTGGTTGCGCTGGCACCCGGCGTATCAAGTGGTTAAAGGCGGTGCAGCATGACAGCTCAACAACCCCCTCGTTTGCGCCAGGGCATCCCGCTGGCCATCAATGGCCTGCAGAAGGCCTTCGGCCAGCGCCTGGTGCTACGTGATATCAACCTGCATATCCCGGCGGGGCAGTTTGTTGCCATCGTGGGCCGCAGCGGATGCGGCAAAAGCACCCTGATGCGTCTGCTGGCCGGGCTGGATCAGCCAACAGCAGGCCAGTTGCTGGCCGGTAGTGCGCCACTGCAAGAGGCGCGCGAAGACACACGCTTGATGTTTCAGGAAGCGCGCCTGCTGCCCTGGAAAAAAGTCATCGACAACGTAGGCCTTGGCCTTAAAGGCGACTGGCGCCCCAAAGCGCTCAAGGCACTGGAAGAAGTCGGTCTGGCCGAACGCGCCAATGAATGGCCAGCCGCGCTCTCGGGCGGGCAGAAGCAGCGTGTGGCCCTGGCCCGCGCCCTGATCCACCAACCGCGCCTGCTGCTGCTCGACGAGCCGCTGGGCGCGCTGGATGCCCTGACCCGCATCGAAATGCAGCAACTGATTGAACGCCTGTGGCGCCAGCATGGTTTCACCGTATTGCTGGTGACCCATGACGTGAGCGAAGCGGTCGCGATTGCTGACCGGGTGATTTTGATTGAGGACGGCCAGGTAGGGCTGGACCTCACGGTCGACCTGCAACGCCCACGGGTACGCGGCTCGCATCGCCTGGCTGCACTGGAAACCGAAGTACTGAACCGTGTTCTTGCACTGCCTGGCTCGCCACCTGAGCCGGAACCCGTTGCACCGCTGCCTACGCAACTGCGCTGGGCGCAATAAACCTACTTTCTATCCCAAGACAGGAATCGACACCATGACCATTAAAGCCATCAACGTTCGCAACCAGTTCAAAGGCCACATCAAGGAAATCGTGCTGGGCGACGTGCTGTCGGAAATCGACGTACAGACCGCATCGGGCATCGTGACCTCCGTGATCACCACCCGCTCGGTCAAGGAGCTGGAACTGGTGGTCGGTAGCGAAGTGATCGCCTTTGTAAAATCCACTGAAGTGTCTATCGCCAAGTTGTAAATCATGGCTGATCCACAACCCCGAACGGCGTAAGCCCTTCGGGGTTTTTTGTGCCTGAAAATCGCCCTCAGGCCTCACTCAGCCCGATCCCTCACAACTGCGCGATAGATCTGCAAATACCGACCTTAACTGTGGGGGCGAGCTTGCTCGCGAGGGCCATTCGCGAGCAGGCTCGTTCCCACACACATTTTCGGCTTTTCGGATGCAAGACGCAGTGAGCGTAGCGACTAGCCAGAATCAACCTTAATCAAGGCCCGCCCATTGCAGGCGGGCCTTGCCTGTCAGCGCACCATATGCAAAAACTGCAAATGGCGCTCGTACTGATCGAGGATGTCGTTGATGATCTGCTCTTTGGTGTAGCCCGTCAGGTCGTAGTCCTGGCTGCCTTCGGCCAGATGCACTTCAGCTCGGTAGTAACGGCGGTTGCGCAGTTGCTCCTTTTTGCCAAAGCCACCCCGGGCGAAGGACGGCGTGAAGTAACCTCGCATCTGCACCTGATAGATAAACGGATGTTCATCACCATGGCCGATTTCCAGGCTCACATTGTCGTTGGCCGGGTCCGGCTGGGTGATGACATTCAGCCCTTTCTCCCGGAACACCGCACTCACTTCTTCAATCGCCGGGCGCACGGTGGTGTCCATAAAGCGATACACCTCATCCCGCGACGGGAAGTGCACGGCCTGGCTCAAGCGCTGGCGCCAGCCACCACGACGCGAGTGCGAAACCGGCGCCAGGGAATGAGTCTGCGCAATCTTCTTCTGCGACTCAAGGTAGAACGCCTTGTGCAGGCCCCACATCATCAGCAGCAAAATCAGCGAGAACGGCAACGAGGTCAGCACCACCGCTGACTTCAGCGCATCGATACTGCCCGAGAACAGCAGCGCACTGGTGACCAGCGCGGTCATTGCACCCCAGAACACCCGCAGCCATTTTGGCCCGTCTTCGTCGGCATTGTTGCCACGCGCCGAGAGGGTGGACAGCACCACGGTGCCAGAGTCGGCCGAGGTCACGAAGAACACGAAGCTGATAAACACCGTGACCGCGATAACGGTTTTGCTCCACGGGTAGGTCTCAAGCAGCAGGTACAGCGTGCGCGACGGGTCGTCGATGGCCGACTGGCCGAGAGCAACCATACCGTGATTGAGCACCTGGTCGATGGCGCTGTTACCGAAGATCGACATCCACGCCAGGGTAAAGCCCAGCGGGATCAGCAGCACGCCGAACACGAACTCGCGGATGGTACGGCCGCGGGAAATACGCGCAATAAACAGGCCCACAAACGGTGACCATGCGATCCACCAGGCCCAATAGAACACGGTCCAGCCGCCCAGCCAGTCACTTGGCTTGTCATAGGCATACACATCGAAACTCTTGGTGGGCAGCGCGCCCAGATAGTCACCGATGTTCTGCACCAGGGTGTTGAGCAAATGCTGGGTGGGCCCGGCGAACAACACAAACAGCAGCAGGGCACAGGCCAGCAGCATGTTGATGTCGGACATTACCCGCACGCCCTTGTCGACACCGGCAATGGCCACCAGAATTGCGGCACCCATCATCAGCGTGATCAGGCCTACTTGTACCCATTGGGTATGGGGCATGCCGAACAGGTAATCGAGGCCGGAATTGAGGTGCAGCACCCCAAAACCCATGTCGGCGCCCAGGCCGAACACTGTTGCGATAATGCCGAAACCATCCACCGCATAACCGATAGGCCCGTTGATACGTTTGCCGATCAACGGATAGAGCGCCGAGCGCAGCGCCAGCGGCAGGTTATGCCGGTAGGCGAAGTAGGCCAGCGCCATGCCGACGAACGCGAACACACCCCAACCGTGCAGGCCCCAGTGCAGGAACAGCAGCTGCATGCCCTGGCGCGCAGCCTCGGCATTGCCGGCCGGGCCCTGCGGCGGGTTGAGCATATGGGTGAGGGGTTCGGACACACAGAAGAAAAATAGCGTGATGCTGATCCCGGCGGCGAACAACATCCCCGCCCAGGACAGGTAACTGAACTCGGGTTCGTCGTGGTCGGCACCGAGCTTGATCTTGCCGTAGCCGGACAAGGCGGTGACGACCACGAAGATCAGATACAGGGTCATCGCTAACATGTAGTACCAGCCGACCGTGTTGGCCGCCCAGTTTTGTGCGGCCAACAGCCATTCGCCAGCAGCGGCAGGCATGGCGATGACCACCACACCGAAGATCAGGATAAACGCCGCGGCAAAGTAGAACACCGGCGGATTCATGCGGATCGAGGACGTCTCGGACGTGATCGGTACACTCATTGGATGTGCACCTTATAGAGGTAAAACGGGATCAAAAAGAGCGGATTCGGCAAGGGTTAGCCTCCTGTTGTGAGCGGGCAGCGGACCACCGGTTTAACTTGATTGCACGTTCAAGTTAAACATGGATGGCCTTTTAGAACTAATCGCTGTCCGCAGCTACACGCCTGATACGTTAGCTCATGGCAAGGTATGACACATGGCCATGATCATCGTTCAGCCGTTATAGCGTGGGGCTATCAGGGGAGGGCGACGGCAAAAGAAAACGAGATTTTCGGGCGCTGAAAAAAATCCAAAAAAAATGTTCGCAGAAGCGGAGTGATCAAAAAATAGACTGATTTAGACGCCGATCAGTAGTGCCTCAGGAGGAAAGCATCGAAGAATTTACAGAAGAAAGGGGACCCTATTGATTGAAGTGGTCCCAGAGACTTATCTCGTATTGGCGCCCGCACTCTACAAGCACCAATACGAACAAACAGAGATTCACAAAGAACACCTGATAATGTTACCCGATGACAGTTAGCAAAAATTTAAGACTACAAACACTCTATTTCATACATCGAAGTTAACAATAGCCCACAGATAGAAATCCATCGACAGATAAATCATGCTTTCTTTCTACGGATATTTATATCAATTTAACTTTTCAATGTCTCTACCGATGGCTCATCGGGAGTTATCGTCGAAAATTTAACGGCCACTGCTTCTTTAATTTCACCCTTTTGAGTAAAACTACTGATGCCTGCAATATCATTACCATTTCGAGCATCTGCTAATGGCTTTGTATAGTTCAGATCAATCTGTGAAATACTTAACTCGTCCAGCGAATGTAACTCGCTTGTACCAGTCGACTCAATCCTGCTTTGGCCATCATGATTGGCATCAACCCAAACCTTCACATCGCCCCAGCGTTCATCCTGGTTATCAAATTTAAAGTCTTTGTTGCTATCCAGGCTACGCAGGGCATCAAATGCATTATCAAAGGTTTTTTTACTCGGAGAATCACGGCGTCCTTGTTCGGCACCAAAATACTCTGACATCAACTCCGAAACATTATCAATTTTTCCGTTTCCATCAAGGTCCAAAACAACCATACCCTCGTCAGGGCTGCTCCACCCCGTTTGCACCTTCTCGCCATCGTTGTTCATGTCGAAATGAACAGGAGAGACATGAGGGTTGGTGAGTTTTACGTTTGATCCATCCAGATCTAAAATCAAAGGGTCTATCTTTCTATCGAGCAGGCATTTAATTCTTGCAATTTGCTCTGGTGTTATATAGTTAAGACCGCCAACACTTTCCAAAGAAATATCAACATTTGCAGCAGGCTTTTCACCAGAAGTCACAGGGACGCCTCCCCCTGTACTATAACCGTTCGATGCAGAAGTTACTCCACCTGGCCCTCCACTTCCGCCACCGCCACCGCCACCAGTTCCAGTTCCAGTTCCAGTGCTTATGCCACCACCCGGAATCAGAGGCAGCCAAATATTGATATCTACCTCTGCGACTAACAATCTTTCCAATATTACCTTTGCGGCAATAGACACAACCATTGAAACATTGTCTAAATATCTTTCGAAAATCATCCCAATAGCGGCGGCGTTTTGTATGAATACCGTGGCATAATTTTCCATCTGTTCTAGAAAAGTACGACCCGAAATCTCAACGTAATCATGTCCTAATCCACCCATCCAAACAGGAAATACATCACCGAGCGTACCGCCCCATTGCCATGGTTCCAAACCTAGGTGTTTTACTGCGGCTTGCACGTCTCTTTCAATAATCTGTTGAATTGGCAAGATGCCTTTAGCATGAATAAACTCCGCAATAACTTGATGGGCTAATCTGTCAGATGCATTTTTATACATGCGCGTAGTGAACTTCCTTCCGGAGCGCTCAACTGCAAATTGCATGGAATTATAAACCATTTCACTAACATACGTGTTATCAAGATTATTAATGGATTTTGCGGATATAAGCCAGTTAGCCGTCATCAACATTTGGTCTCTCACTTCTCCATCGGCCTGGCTGGCGATAGCTTTATGAGCAACATCATATAAGTATTGATACCCTCCCGAGTAGTCTTTCACAGCGAGCCTACGTTCCAGGTATTTAACATCCTCGGGTGTCAGAGGTATTTGCACCATATTGGCGCCTCCTTAGTTAATTAAAAAACGATCCAGAAAACTCAACACAAAATTATCGACTTCTTTAAGGTTAGAAATCTCACGCTTAAACAAATAGTCAACTCCAAAAATATTTTTGTACGCTCTTTTTCCCACATAAATAAGGTCCCACTCATATATGTAAGCATTGCTTCCATCACGGCCCGCAACTCTATAAGTCTTTTCACTATCCTCTAACAGTTCAACCCCATCAAAAAACGCAATGGTTTTTAATGTTCGAGTGGCTCGATTTATATCAAACGGAGGAACGGATATAGGAAAAAGAATTAACACCATTACATTGTCAGATCTATTTTTATAGTCAACCAACTTCATGGACGGATACTCAACACGAAGAGTGACCACACTTTCACCTTTAAAATCAATAAGCTCGCAATCCTCATCTGAGACATCAAAGGAAAAAACACTGATATTCGTTTTTTTATTAACAAACGTGCAAGCTGCATGGGTGGGCATTGAGCCCCAAGCAAACACCAGTGATACAAGCCCACCTAGAAGATATCTACGCACTACCAGCCTCCAATATTACTGATGTATCGCCTTATCCACAGGAGGATTAAATACAGCCACCAGCAACATTTAATCTCCAGAGCACAGCGCGAAACATGGTTTTGGACGTGTTATTTCCATACACCATCCAAGATTCAATATTAAAAACCTTATCGCCCTGAAAACTTTAGGCCCGGTATCAAAATATGACCACAGCGAAGCCGCCGTACTTAATGTCGGATATTTCCGTAACTAAAAATATTATGTAGGAGAGGGTTAAACCGGGCGCTGAACTGCGCGCCCCCGTTTAAAACACAGACAAATCCAGCGGCCGAATCGCGCCCATCCAGATCGCATGGTCGGTGTGGTCCAGCAGGTCATTGCCGGTATCGGGATGCATAAACACCACCAAACCGTGCCGGTAGAGCGCCAGCCACGGCAGGACGACTCCGATCAGTTCAGGGCCGAAAGCCAGTTGGCAGCTCCAGTCCGGGTGCGGGCCAACCGGGCGTTCATGGACGCGGCCCATGGTCACGCCAAACAGTCGCTTGGCCTCTTCGCACAAGGCGCGCGCCTGTTCGATGGTCGAAGCGTCGAAGTAGACATGGGCGTGGTAGCCCTTGATTCGCTGCATAAGTACCTCTTGCCCTCACCCCAGCCCTCTCCCGGAGGGTTGGGGTGAGGGTGTGCTTTAAAGTGCCAGCAACCGACGCAACTCAGCCAGCGCCGGTGCCGTATCCGGGCGCACCCCGCGCCACAGATAAAACGCCTCAGCAGCCTGTTCGGCCAGCATGCCCAAACCATCCATCACCTGACCCGCGCCATGCCCGCTGGCCCACACGCAAAACGGCGTCGGATCCTTACCGTACATCATGTCATAGCACAGGGTCTTGCCCGGCTCGATCAGGCTGCTGGCAATGGGTGGCAATTCGCCGCTCAGGCTGGCCGAGGTGGCGTTGATAATCAGGTCGACAGGCTCTTTCAACCAGTCAAAACCGCTGGCCGCAACCGGCCCCAGGTCGCTGAACAGTTCAGCCAGCAACTCGGCTTTTTCGACGGTGCGGTTGGCGATGGTCACCGAGGCCGGCCCTTCGGCCAGCAGCGGCTCCAGCGTCCCCCGCACCGCACCGCCCGCGCCCAGCACCAGGATGCGTTTGCCCTTGAGGCTGAAACCGGCATTCACCGTCAGGTCGCGCACCAGCCCCGCACCATCAGTGTTGTCCCCCAGCAAGCTTCCATCGGCCAGTTTGCTCAGGGTGTTGACCGCACCTGCCCGCTGGGCGCGGGCGGTCAGTTGATCAACCAGGCGGTAGGCGTCTTCCTTAAAAGGCACAGTCACATTGGCCCCACGCCCCTGCAGGAAAAACTCCGTCGCGCAGCCAGCGAAATCATCAAGCGGCGCCAGCAAGGTGTCGTACTGCATGGCCTGACCGGTTTGTTCGGCAAACAGCCGATGCAGCACCGGGGATTTGCTGTGGGCAATCGGGTTACCAAAAACGACGTAACGGTCCATCAGGCAAGCTCCTCGGGCAGTGTCAGGCGTTGGCCAACCAGTCGCGGTCTTGCAGGAAGTAATCCGTCAGACGCGCCTCCGGGCTACCCGGTTCGGCTTTCCAGTCGTAGGCCCAGCGCACTTGCGGTGGCAGGGACATGAGGATCGATTCGGTGCGACCGCCCGATTGCAGGCCAAACAGGGTGCCACGGTCATAAACCAGGTTGAATTCCACGTAACGACCCCGGCGGAATTCCTGGAATTCTCGCTGCTGGGCGGTGTATTCATCGTTTTTGCGGCGCTGAACAATCGGCAGGTAGGCGTCGATATAAGCGTCGCCAATGGCACGAATAAAGGCGAAGCAAGTGTCGAAATCCCACTCGTTCAAGTCATCGAAAAACAGGCCGCCGATACCACGGGGCTCGTTGCGATGCTTGATATGGAAGTAGGTGTCGCACCAGGCCTTGTAGCGCGGGTACACATCGGCACCGAAGGGTGCGCAGGCCTCCTCGGCCACGCGGTGCCAGTGCACGCAGTCTTCTTCAACGCCATAGTAAGGGGTGAGATCAAAGCCGCCACCGAACCACCAGACCGGTTCTTCGCCTTCTTTCTCAGCGATGAAAAAACGCACGTTGGCGTGGGAAGTTGGCACATGCGGGTTGTGCGGGTGGATCACCAGCGACACACCGAGGGCTTCAAAACCACGGCCCGCGAGTTCAGGGCGATGGGCACTGGCCGACGGCGGTAGACCGCTGCCAAACACGTGGGAAAAGTTGACGCCGCCTTTCTCGATGACGTGACCGTTTTCGATTACACGGGTACGACCGCCACCACCCGCCGGGCGCTCCCAGGCGTCTTCAACGAACTGGGTGCCGCCGTCTTCCGTTTGCAATGCGTTGCAAATGCGGTCTTGAAGGTCGAGCAGGTAGGCTTTTACAGCCTCGGTGCGAGTAGTCATGACATCACCTTAAATCGGGCAAAGCGACGCGGCGTGCGGGGCCGGCGGCAAAGGGGGGCTAGCATAACACCGCCCTGCGGCTCACCGCAGTTGACGAAGATCACGCTTAAGCGTTGGATAGCGGCTTCGTCAATTCAGCAAGGAAAGTGCAGATGGCTAAGCGTATCCAGTTTCGGGCCCACGGCGGCCCTGAAGTGCTTGAGTATGTCGACTTCAAGCCCGCCGAGCCCGGCCCGCAGCAAGTTCGGGTGCGCAATCAGGCCATCGGTCTGAATTTCATCGATACCTATTACCGTGGTGGCTTGTACCCGCTGGCTGAACTGCCGTCCGGGCTGGGCAATGAGGGCGCGGGGATCGTTGATGCTGTAGGCAGTGAAGTGCGCAACGTGAGCGTCGGCGATCGCGTCGCTTACGGCACCGGGCCGCTTGGGGCATACAGTGAACTGCATGTGTTGCCTGCCGCGAATGTGGTGAAACTGCCCGAGGATATTTCCTTCGAACAAGCCGCCGCCGTAATGCTCAAGGGGCTTACAACCCAGTATCTGCTGCGTCAGACCTATGAACTCAAAGGGGGCGAAACCATCCTGTTCCACGCTGCTGCAGGCGGGGTAGGCTCGATTGCCTGCCAATGGGCGAAAGCCTTGGGCGTGAAATTGATCGGCACGGTCAGCTCGGCTGAAAAGGCCGCGCACGCCAAAGCCCTGGGCGCGTGGGAAACCATCGACTACAGCCACGAGGATGTTGCCAAGCGTGTGCTGGAATTGACCGACGGCAAGAAGTGCCCGGTGGTTTACGACGGCGTAGGCAAGGACACCTGGCTAACGTCACTGGACTGCGTGGCGCCACGTGGGTTGATGGTCAGCTTTGGTAATGCTTCAGGCGCGGTAACGGGGGTCAACCTGGGGATCTTGTCGCAGAAGGGCTCGCTGTACGTAACCCGTCCAACATTGGCGTCCTACGCAAATAGCGCCGAAAACCTGCAAGCGATGGCCGATGAGCTGTTTGCGATGATCCGCAGCGGCGCCATCCAGGTTGATATCAGCCAGCGTTTTGCGTTGGCTGATGCGGCCAAGGCGCAAACGGAACTGTCGGCGCGCCGGACCACGGGATCGACGATTTTGTTGCCTTAAAACAAATGTCCCCCAGTGGGAGCGAGCAAGCCCGCTCCCACCATTACGCCGGGCGTACGATCTTGCCGGTGGCTAGGTCGCGGATCAGGCTCGGGTTTTTACGTCCGCCCAAGTTGCCGCCCAACACATGGTCGATTTGCCCACGGAAATACTGCTCAACTTTTAACCGCGTGCGCGCTGCCGGCAAACCTGCAGGGTTAGCTGACGTCGACACGATCGGCCCCACCAGCGAGCACAGTTCGCGCACCAGCGGGTGATCACTCACGCGCAGCGCCACGGTGTCATGCACGCCGGTGATCCACTCGGGCAACAAGCCCTGATGCGGCACCAGCCAGGTGTTCGGCCCAGGCCAGGTGCTGGCCATGCGGTCAATCCACTCCTGGGGGAAGTCTTCAAACAGGAAGTCGAACTGGTGAATGTTGTCTGCCACCAGAATCAGGCCTTTATCCACAGGCCGCGACTTGATCGCCAACAGCCGCTCGACCGCATCTTCATCCCACGGATCGCAGCCCAGGCCCCAGACCGCTTCGGTCGGATAGGCAATCACCGCGCCTGCGCGAATGGCTCTTGCAGCTTGTTGGACGCGCCAGGTGCTGATCATTGAATGTCTCCAGATATGTACTGCGCGCAGTGTACTTAGCTGGCGCGAGCAAACCAACGCCCGCCCTCCAACACAACGTGTCCTGCCAGTTCCAGTTCGGTAAGCGCCGCCAGCATTCGAGGTAAATCCCAGCCACTGACGTTGACCAGCGCTTCGCTGGTATGTGGCGCTGCCAGCAATAATTGCACTAGCGGATGACAGCTAGGTGTTAACACTTCTGACGAGGATAGGGGTATGGAGCGCCAGCCACGCAGGCCCTCGAGGATGTGCTCGACGGTTTCAACCAGTGTCGCACCATCACGGATTAATTGATGACAGCCCCGCGCACCGGGGTGGTGGATCGAGCCGGGTATTGCATAAACCTCGCGCCCCTGTTCTGCGGCCAGCCGGGCGGTGATCAGCGAGCCGCTGGCCACGCTGGCCTCGACCACCAGGACGCCGAGCGACAAACCGCTGATGATCCGGTTACGCCGCGGAAAGTTCGCCGCCTGCGGCCCGGCGTCCAGGGGAAACTCAGAAACCACAGCACTACCACCAGCAATCATCGCGTCGACCAATGCCCGATGGCGCTGTGGATAAAGTTTTTCCAGGCCTGTGCCTAACACCCCTACGGTCTGCCCGCCAACGTCCAAAGCGGCTTGATGTGCCGCGCCATCAATGCCCAGCGCCAGCCCGCTGGTAATGACAAAACCAGCACCGGCCAAACTGCGCGAAAAAGCTGCCGTGGTATCCAGACCCGGCCTTGAAGCGCGTCGGCTACCGACCATCGCCAACTGCGGCTTTTCCAGAATCGAGGGGTCTCCGGCCACCATTAACACGGGCGGGGCATCGCTCAACTCACTCAACAAAGCCGGGTAATCCGCTTGATCATGCAGCAACACGTGATGTCTGGAGCCCTCAAGCCAGCGCAATACAGCGCTGGCGCCGTCACGAATTTCAGGACTGCGTCGCGCTTGGGCGCAGGCCTCGGGTAGCCCCAACGCACGCCATGCACTGGCAGGCGCACTAAGCGCCGAACTGGCACAGCCAAAGGCACTGAAAAGGCTGTAATAACGCCGTGGTCCAACCTCGGGCAAGCGATGCAAACGCAAGCGGGCTTCCAGCTCTGCAGGGGATATTTCTGACAGCGGCATGAGATCATCCTTGATCGGTTCATATATCTAAATGTAAGGGACAACCTGTGGATAAGTCTGTTGACAAGTTGTTTAGCAAGCTATGAAAAGGGCCGGGTTGAGCACCCGATACGCTCTTGAAATAGCCTGTAGAAACCCAACATTAGTTGAACGCTGCCAGGCCACCGGGCACGTTGGTTTCAAATTGAGACATGCGCTGGCCACCTGTGCGTGCAGCCCGGCAGCTAGTCGTTTCATCCGTGGGTGAATCCCTTTATTATGTGCACTCGCGTGAAACGCCTGAGCCCGAGCGGGCTCTCTCTGAAGGAGACGTTTTGCACAGGTTGCTCGAGTCCACAGGACCCACCTGACAACCGTTTTTGAATCTTTCACACAGTGCACCAATCATACTTATGGCTATTTTGAACATCCTCGAATTCCCAGACTCGCGTCTGCGTACCATCGCCAAACCCGTGGCGGTTGTGGACGACGAAGTCCGTCAGTTGATCGATGACATGTTTGAAACCATGTACGAGGCGCCGGGGATCGGCCTGGCCGCGACCCAGATCAACGTGCACAAACGCATCGTGGTCATGGACCTGAGCGAAGATCGCAGCGAACCGATGGTATTTATCAACCCCGAGTTCGAGATCCTCACCGACGAGATGGGCCAGTACCAGGAAGGCTGCCTGTCGGTACCGGGTTACTATGAGAACGTTGATCGCCCGCAGCGCGTCAAGATCAAGGCGCTGGACCGTGACGGCAAGCCGTTCGAAATGATCGCCGAAGGCCTGTTGGCCGTGTGCATTCAACATGAGTGCGACCACCTCAACGGCAAGCTGTTCGTCGATTACCTGTCTACGCTCAAGCGTGACCGGATCAAGAAGAAGCTGGAAAAACTGCACCGCCAGAACGCTTGATCAACATTTACATGGCACATCGCGGGCAAGCCCGTTTCTGCACCGGTTGCAGGAGCGGGCTTGCCCGCGGTGGTTTCCAGGCCGGGATTGTTCCCGACCACTCTATTCCAAGTGAGTAACCCATGACTGAGCCATTGCGCATCGTCTTTGCTGGCACCCCAGAATTCGCCGCCGAACATCTCAAGGCACTGCTGAACACGCCTTACGAGATCGTCGCGGTTTACACCCAACCGGATCGTCCGGCAGGGCGCGGGCAAAAGCTGATGCCAAGCCCGGTCAAGCAGCTTGCCCTGGAGCACAACATCCCGGTGATGCAGCCACCTACCCTGCGCGCGCCTGAAGCTCAAGCCGATCTGGCCGCGCTCAAGCCGGACTTGCTGGTGGTGGTGGCCTACGGCCTGATCCTGCCGCAGGTGGTACTGGATATCCCGCGCCTGGGCTGCATCAACAGCCACGCATCCTTGCTGCCGCGCTGGCGCGGAGCCGCGCCGATCCAGCGCGCCATCGAAGCCGGCGACAGTGAAAGCGGTGTGACCGTGATGCGCATGGAGGCGGGTCTGGATACCGGCCCCATGCTGCTCAAGTCCGTGACCGCAATCACCGCCGATGACACCGGTGGCAGCCTGCATGACCGCCTCGCCGAACTGGGTCCTCCGGCCGTTATCCAGGCCATCGCCGATCTGGCGGCAGGTACCCTGGAAGGTGAAGTCCAGGATGACAGCCTGGCGACCTACGCCCACAAATTGAACAAGGACGAAGCACGCATCGACTGGAACCGCCCGGCGGTTGAGCTGGAGCGCCTGATTCGCGCCTTTAATCCGTGGCCGATCTGCCACAGCACGCTCAACGGCGAAGCCCTGAAAGTGCTGGCCGCAAGCGTGGCCGACGCTCAAGGCCCAGCGGGGCAGATTCTCGCCGCCAGCAAGGAGGGTCTGATCGTGGGTTGCGGTGAAGGTGCCTTGCGCCTGACCCGTCTGCAATTGCCCGGTGGCAAGGCGCTGAACTTCAGCGATTTTTTCAACAGCCGTCGTGAGAAATTCGCCGTCGGTACAGTTTTGGGTGCCGCACAATGAATCCTCGTCTGGCTGCCGCCAAGGCCCTGACTGCCGTGCTCAACGGCAAGGCATCGCTCAACAGTTCGTTGCCGCTGCAACTGGACAAGGTTGAGGTGCGTGACCGCGGCCTGACCCAGGACCTGGCATTCGGCACAGCTCGCTGGCAGCCACGCTTGTCGGCGCTGGCCAACAAGTTGCTGCAAAAACCTTTCAAGGCCGCTGACGCAGACGTCGAAGCCCTGTTGCTGGTGGGGCTGTATCAACTGCTCTACACCCGCATTCCGGCCCACGCCGCCATTGGCGAAACCGTAGGTTGCGCCGACAAGCTGAAAAAACCCTGGGCCAAGGCCCTGCTCAATGCCGTGTTGCGCAACGCCCAGCGTGAGAGCGAAGCTTTGCTGGCCGAGCTTGAGCATGACCCGGTAGTGCGCACCGCGCACCCGCGCTGGCTGCAAAAGTCCCTCAAAGCCTTTTGGCCGCAGCAGTGGGAAGCCATTTGCGCGGCCAACAATGCGCACCCGCCGATGATCTTGCGGGTTAACCGTCGTCACCACAGCCGCGATGCGTATCTGCAATTGCTGGTCGAGGCCGGCATCGAAGCACAGCCTTGCACCTTCAGCCAGGACGGCATCGTGCTGGCTGCGGCTTGCGACGTGCGCAACCTGCCGGGCTTTGCCGAAGGCTGGATCAGCGTGCAGGACGAAGCGGCACAACTGGCTGCCGATTTGCTGGATCTGGCCCCGGGCCAGCGTGTGCTCGACGCCTGCTGCGCCCCCGGCGGCAAGACCTGCCACATCCTGGAAGTTGAGCCCAAACTAGCCGGCGTGGTAGCCGTGGATCTGGAAGCCAAGCGCCTGGTGCGCGTGCGCGAAAACCTTGAGCGGTTGGGCCTGAGCGCCGAGCTGATCGCCGCCGACGGCCGTGACACCGCTACCTGGTGGGATGGCAAGCCGTTCCAGCGCATCCTGCTCGATGCTCCGTGTTCGGCAACCGGCGTTATCCGCCGCCACCCCGATATCAAGCTGACCCGCCAACCGGACGACATTGCCGCGCTCGCCACCTTGCAAGGCGAATTGCTGGACGCGATGTGGCCAACCCTGGAAGTCGGTGGCATCTTGCTCTATGCCACATGCTCGACCTTACCGACCGAAAACACCGAAGTGATTGAAGCGTTCCTGGCCCGTACACCGGGCGCCCGAGAACTGGATATCGCTGGCCAGTTCGGCATCAAGCAGCCCCACGGGCGCCAGTTGCTGGCGCAAGAAGGCGGGCACGATGGCTTTTATTACGCCAAATTGATCAAGATCGCTGCCGCTCGCGGCTAACTGATTAGGGATTACAGGCATGAAAATCATCATCCTCGGCGCAGGCCAGGTCGGCGGTACGCTGGCAGAACATTTGGCCAGTGAAGCCAACGACATCACCGTGGTCGACACCGATGGTGAACGCCTGCGCGACCTCGGTGACCGTCTCGATATTCGCACCGTGCAGGGCCGCGCCTCGCTGCCCAATGTACTGCGCCAGGCAGGTGCGGATGATGCTGACATGCTGGTGGCCGTGACCAACAGCGACGAAACCAATATGGTCGCCTGTCAGGTCGCCTACACGCTGTTTCATACCCCGACCAAGATCGCCCGAGTACGTGAAGCGGCTTACCTGACCCGCGGCGAAGAGCTGTTCGACAACGACGCAATCCCGGTCGACGTACTGATCAGCCCCGAGCAAGTGGTGACCAACTACATCAAGCGCCTGATCGAACACCCGGGTGCCTTGCAGGTGATCGACTT
The DNA here is from genome assembly GCF_002269505.1 of Pseudomonas fragi. Taxonomy (GTDB): domain Bacteria; phylum Pseudomonadota; class Gammaproteobacteria; order Pseudomonadales; family Pseudomonadaceae; genus Aquipseudomonas; species Aquipseudomonas fragi_D. The sequence continues at coordinate 80,145 of NZ_NQKQ01000007.1, forward strand.
TGCCGAAGGCAAGGCGCAACTGGTCGCGGTCAAAGCGTATTACGGTGGCCCGCTGATTGGGCAGCAATTGCGCCAGCTACGCGAGCACATGCCGAATGTAGATACGCGGGTAGCGGCAATTTTCCGACGCGATCGGCCAATTACACCCCGTGGCGATACCATCATCGAGGCTGACGACGAAGTATTTTTCATCGCCGCCAGGGCCAATATTCGCGCGGTAATGAGCGAAATGCGCCGTCTCGACGAGAGCTACAAACGCATCGTCATTGCCGGTGGCGGGCAGATTGGCGAGCGTCTGGCCGAGGCCATTGAAAGCCGTTATCAGGTCAAGATCATCGAGATGAATCCGGCCCGTTGCCGCTATTTGTCCGACACCCTCGACAGCACGGTGGTGCTGCAAGGCAGCGCCTCGGACCGTGACCTGATGCTCGAAGAGAATATCGCCGACGCCGATGTGTTCCTGGCCCTGACCAACGATGACGAGGCCAATATCATGTCCTCGCTGCTGGCCAAGCGTTTGGGCGCGAAGAAGGTGATGACCATCATCAACAACCCGGCCTATGTGGACCTGATCCAGGGCGGCGAAATCGATATTGCCATCAGCCCGCAGCTGGCCACTATCGGCACCTTGCTGGCCCACGTACGTCGTGGCGATATCGTCAGCGTTCACTCACTGCGCCGCGGTGCGGCAGAGGCCATCGAGGCGATCGCCCACGGTGACTCGAAGTCGAGCAAGGTAATCGGGCGCAGCATCGGTGAAATCAACTTGCCACCGGGCACCACGATTGGCGCGATCATTCGCGATGAGGAAGTGCTGATTGCCCACGACTCAACTGTGATCAATGCGGGCGACCACGTCATACTTTTCCTTGTGGATAAAAAACATATTCGCGACGTAGAGAAGCTGTTCCACGTGGGATTGAGTTTTTTCTAAGGAGTCAGGGATGCTGGAGTCACTGGAAAAGATGCTCGCCAAGGGTGTGGATAACTCATTGCTGCGCTTTGGCCTGGGCAAGGGTTATCTGGACCTTGGGGATAACTTGAAGGCGGCGGAGCATCTGCAACGCTGCGTCGGCTTTGATCCCAAGTATTCGGCAGCCTGGAAGTTGCTGGGCAAGGCACAGCTGGCGGCGGGTGATCGTACGGCAGCGCGGGCGGCATGGGAGCAGGGGATTGCAGCGGCTCAGGCCCATGGCGACAAGCAGGCCGAGAAAGAAATGACGGTGTTTTTGAAGAAGCTGGAGAAGCAACAGCCCTCACCCTAACCCTCTCCCGGAGGGAGAGGGGACTAAAGGCAAAAGCAGATCTGCATAGCGCCACACATCAGCTCCCTCTCCTGAGGGAGAGGGTTGGGGTGAGGGCATAGGGTTTCAGTACCAGCGCGCCTCACCCGGCGGACGCTTTTTGAAGCGCTTCATGCTCCACATGTACTGGCTCGGATACGCCCGCACATACTTCTCGACCACCTTGCTCATGGCCGCACACGAAGTGGCCGTGTCGGTGCTGTACATTTCTTCGGGCGCAGCTTCCAGAATCACTTTGAACCCGGAACCATCCGGCAGGCGCAGCGCGTGCAGAAACACGCCTACTGCCTTGCCGCCCGCCAGCATGTTGGGCACAAACTTGCTGGTCAGGGCCATTGTGCCGAGGAACGGCACAAAAATACCGGCAGACTCAGCGGGCTCCGGATCTGCCGGAATACCCACCTGCCCACCTTTGCGCACTTCCTTGATGACACTCAAAATGCCTTCTTTGGTCGACGCAGCCACACGATTGCCCAGTTGCACACGTTGCTTTTGCAGCAACTCATCCACAGCCTTGAGCTTGGGCGGACGATAAAAAATAATCGGTTTGCACTGGCTGCAATAGAAGTGATTGAGCACTTCCCAGTTGCCCAGGTGGCTGGTGATGCCGACAACGCCCTTGCCTGAGGCCAAAGCGTCCTTGAGCACGTCCAGACCTTCGACTTCACGTACCAGGTCGATCGAGCGCTGAGCTGGCCAGATCCACGCGCAAGCGCTCTCGGTCAGGCTTTTGCCGATGTCCTTGAGGCTTTGCCCTACCAGTTGCTCACGGGCGACCGGGTCCATTTCGGGGAAGCATTTGGCCAGGTTGATGCGCACCACCTCGCGCGAGCGATTGGGCAGTTTCCACATCAGCCAGCCGATGGCCGAACCCACGCGTTGCACCGCGCCCCACGGGAGCATGGCAAACAACCGCAAAGCCCCGACCAGCAAGGCGCCTTTAAACTTTTCCACAGGGTTATCCCATTCAAAACAAAACGGCTTTGTAGTCGCTGACGAGGTACGAGGCTGCGATGGGTTGCGCAGCAGCCCCATTGTTGAAGGTCCTTCGGACCTTATCGCAGCCTTCGGCAGCGACTACAGGATTTAATGCAATTGGCCAGTATTCTAACCGCCGTTGGCCAGTTCCGCGTAACGGTCACAATACGTGGCATGGTCCATGACCATGCCGCTGGCCTGCATAAACGCGTAGCAAATGGTCGGACCGACGAAGGTAAATCCGGCTTTTTTCAAGCCTTTGCTCATGGCTTCAGCCTCAGGTGTCACAGCCGGGAATTCATGGCGTTCAGTGAAGTGGTTGATCTTTGGTTTACCGCCCACAAACGACCATAAAAACTCCACCGGGTTGTCCAGCGCCAGCCAGGCCAGGGCATTGCGCCGTGCTCCGGCCACCTTGAGACGGTTGCGGATAATCCCCGGATCCTGCAACAAAACCTCGATTTCTGCGTCCGTCATAACCGCCAGACGCTGCACATCAAAGCCGAACATGACCTTGCGATAGTGCTCGCGCTTCTTTAAAACCGTGATCCACGACAAACCCGCCTGGAACCCTTCGAGCAATAACAACTCGAACAGCCCATGCGCATCGCGCAGCGGCACGCCCCACTCTTGATCGTGATAAGCGGCATACAGCGGATCTTCTGAACACCAGAAGCAACGTGGCATATAGGCTCCGAGAGGTAGAGGGGCGACCGAATCGGGTATACTCCCGCTCTTTAAATCGCAGCCCAAGAAACAGGTGAATTTGTGAGCCAGCCTACGCCAGCAGTGCGTACCTTCCAAGACTTGATCCTCGCCCTCCAGCAATACTGGGCCGAGCAAGGTTGTGTGGTGCTTCAGCCCTACGATATGGAAGTGGGCGCCGGCACATTCCATACCGCCACGTTTTTGCGCTCTCTGGGCCCGGAAACCTGGAACGCCGCTTATGTGCAGCCCAGTCGTCGCCCGACTGACGGCCGCTACGGCGAAAACCCCAACCGTTTGCAGCACTACTACCAGTTCCAGGTGGTTTTGAAGCCAAACCCGCCAAACTTCCAGGAGCTGTACCTGGGCTCGCTGAAACATATCGGCCTGGACCCGCTGGTCCACGATATCCGTTTCGTTGAAGACAACTGGGAATCGCCAACACTGGGCGCCTGGGGTCTGGGCTGGGAAATCTGGCTCAACGGTATGGAAGTCACCCAGTTCACCTACTTCCAGCAAGTAGGCGGCATTGAGTGCTACCCGGTTACCGGCGAAATCACCTACGGCCTTGAGCGTCTGGCGATGTACCTGCAGGGCGTGGATTCCGTCTACGACCTGGTATGGACTGACGGCCCGTTCGGCAAAGTGACCTACGGCGACGTGTTCCACCAGAACGAAGTCGAGCAGTCGACTTACAACTTCGAACACGCCAACGTCGACAAACTGTTCGAATTGTTCGATTTCTACGAAAGCGAAGCCAAGCGCCTGATCGAACTCGACCAGCCGCTGCCGTTGCCAAGTTATGAAATGGTGCTCAAGGCATCCCACACCTTCAACCTGCTGGATGCCCGTCGCGCGATTTCCGTGACTGCGCGCCAACAGTACATCCTGCGTGTGCGTACCCTGGCGCGTTCGGTGGCTCAGGCGTATCTCGAAGCTCGCGCCAAGCTGGGCTTCCCGATGGCTCCACCTGATTTGCGTGATGAAGTGTTGGCCAAGTTGGAGGCAGTACAATGAGTGCTCAAGATTTTCTGGTTGAACTGGGCACTGAAGAACTGCCGCCAAAAGCCCTCAATACTCTGGCTGATGCCTTCCTCGCCGGGATTGAAAAAGGCCTGCAAACAGCCGGTCTGAAATTCAGCGCGAAAAAAGTCTACGCCGCACCGCGCCGCCTGGCCGTGCTGCTGACCCAGCTGGAAACCCAGCAACCGGATCGCAGCATCAATATCGACGGCCCACCACGTCAGGCCGCTTTCGATGCTGAAGGCAACCCGACCCAGGCCGCCCTTGGCTTTGCCAAGAAATGTGGCGTTGAGCTGAGCGAAATCGATCAGAGCGGCCCGAAACTGCGCTTCAGCCAGGTGATCGTCGGCAAGCCGACCGCCAGCCTGCTGCCGACCATCGTCGAAGACTCGCTCAACGACCTGCCAATTCCCAAGCGCATGCGCTGGGGTGCTCGCAAGGTCGAGTTCGTACGTCCGACCCAATGGCTGGTCATGTTGCTGGGCGACGAAGTGATCGACTGCACGATCCTGGCGCAAAAAGCCGGGCGCGAGTCCCGTGGACACCGTTTCCACCATCCGGAAAACGTGCGTATCAGCGCGCCTGCCAACTATGCCGAAGACCTGCGCAAAGCCTACGTGCTGGCGGACTTCTTTGAGCGTCGCGAGCTGATTTCCAAGCGCGTAGCCGAACTGGCAACGATGCAGGAAGGTACTGCCATCGTGCCACCAAGCCTGCTCGACGAAGTGACTGCGCTGGTTGAATGGCCGGTGCCACTGGTGTGCTCGTTTGAAGAGCGCTTCCTGGATGTACCGCAAGAAGCCCTGATCACCACCATGCAGGACAACCAGAAGTACTTCTGCCTGCTGGACGTTGATGGCAAGTTGCTGCCGCGCTTTATCACCGTGGCCAACATCGAGAGCAAAGACCCGCAGCAGATCATCTCGGGTAACGAGAAAGTGGTTCGCCCGCGTCTGACCGATGCCGAGTTCTTCTTCAAGCAAGACAAAAAACAGACGCTGGAAAGCTTCAACCTGCGCCTGCAAAACGTGGTGTTCCAGGCGCAACTGGGCAGCGTTTTCGACAAAGCTGAGCGCGTCTCGAAACTGGCAGCATTCATTGCTCCGCGCATTGGTGGCGACGCTGTGCGCGCAGCCCGTGCCGGCCTGCTGTCCAAGTGCGACCTGGCCACTGAAATGGTCGGCGAGTTCCCGGAGATGCAAGGTATCGCCGGTTACTACTATGCGCTGAACGACGGCGAGCCTGAAGATGTTGCACTGGCATTGAACGAGCAGTACATGCCGCGTGGCGCTGGCGCCGAGTTGCCGAGCACCCTGACCGGCGCTGCGGTGGCCATCGCAGACAAGCTCGACACCCTGGTGGGCATTTTCGGCATCGGCATGTTGCCTACAGGCAGCAAAGACCCGTACGCACTGCGTCGTGCAGCGCTGGGTATCCTGCGCATCTTGATCGACAAGAAACTAGACCTCGACCTGACTGAAGCTGTGAAATTCGCTGTCAGCGCTTTCGGTGCCAAGATCAAGTCGGCCGGTCTGGCGGATCAGGTACTGGAATTCATCTTCGACCGCCTGCGTGCGCGTTATGAAGATGAAGGCGTGGACGTGGCCACCTACCTGTCGGTACGTGCCCTCAACCCGACGTCGGCACTGGACTTCGATCAACGCGTGCAAGCCGTACAGGCGTTCCGTCAATTGCCGGAAGCCGCTGCACTGGCTGCTGTGAACAAGCGCGTATCGAACCTGTTGAGCAAAGTTGAAGGCACGGTTTCAACTCACGTTGAAGCCCGCTATTTCGACAATGCCAGTGAGTTCTCGCTGTTCTCGGCTATCCAGAAGGCCGATGAAGCCGTACAGCCAATGGCTGCTGCCCGTCAGTACAACGAAGCACTGACCCGTCTGGCCTCGCTGCGCGAGCCGGTGGATGCGTTCTTTGAAGCCGTGATGATCAACGCTGAAGACCCAAGCGTGCGGGCTAACCGCTACGCATTGCTGGCCCGTCTGCGTGGCCTGTTCCTGGGCGTTGCCGATATTTCACTGCTGAGCTGAGGGGTTGCCGTTGAAACTGCTGATTCTCGATCGGGACGGGGTGATCAATTTTGACTCCGACGCTTACATCAAGTCAGTCGAGGAGTGGATTCCACTGCCCGGCTCGATTGAGGCCATTGCGCAGTTGAGCAAGGCAGGCTGGACGGTCGCCATTGCGACCAACCAGTCCGGCATAGCACGCGGCTACTACGATATCGCCACGCTGGACGCCATGCATAACCGTTTACGGGCACTGGTAGCGGATCAGGGTGGCGAGGTCGGATTGATTGTCTATTGCCCACACGGGCCTGACGAGGGCTGCGCTTGCCGCAAACCCAAACCGGGCATGTTGCAAACGATTGCCAACCATTACGGCGCTGATTTGGCCCAATGTTGGTTTGTAGGCGACAGTTTGGGTGACTTGCAGGCTGCACAAGCCGTCGATTCTCAGCCAGTTTTGGTAAAAACCGGAAAGGGCCTACAAACTTTGGCCAAATCATTGCCGGTTAATACCCTAATATTTGACGATCTGGCGGCAGTTGCCGCAGAACTTATCCACAAATAGAGCATCTTCGAACACCAGCCTGCGCCTTGCGCGCAGGCCTGTTACGTCATGCTTTATCCGCAACGGTAAAAGTCGCTATGTCGATACTGCAGGCCATCAGAACCTTCTTCTTTTACCTGCTGCTGGGCACCAGCTCTCTGCTGTGGTGCTCGCTGAGCTTTTTTGTCGCTCCGTTTTTGCCATTCCGTGCACGCTACCGGTTTATTAACGTGTACTGGTGCCGCTGCGCGCTGTGGCTGACGCGGGTGTTCCTGAAAATTGACGTACGGGTTACGGGCGCGGAAAACATCCCGCAACGTCCTTGCGTGATTCTGGCCAACCACCAAAGTACCTGGGAGACATTCTTTCTCTCGGCCTACTTTCAGCCGTTGAGCCAGGTACTCAAGCGCGAATTGCTGTATGTGCCGTTTTTTGGCTGGGCGATGGCGATGCTGCGCCCGATTGCCATCGACCGTGACAACCCGAAGGCTGCGCTCAAGCACATCGCCAAAAAGGGTGATGAGCTGCTCAAGGACAATATCTGGGTGCTGATTTTCCCGGAAGGCACCCGCGTACCGTTTGGCCAGGTGGGCAAATTTTCCCGCGGTGGTACCGCTCTGGCGGTCAACGCCGAGCTGCCGGTGCTGCCGATTGCCCACAACGCAGGCAAGTTCTGGCCCAAGACGGGCTGGGCGAAAAAGGCCGGGACTATCGAGCTTGTCATCGGTGAGCCAATGTACGCCAACGGTAGCGGCCCTCGGGCTATTGCCGAGCTAAACGACCGGGTACAGGCCTGGAACGAGCAGACTCAGCGCGACATGGGTTCGCTGCCTCCTATAGCTAAACCTTCTGAAACGAATGTGAACCAGGCAAATTGTGGATAACTTGTGCACAAGTTTTATTTTTTTGTGGAAAAACAGATGTAAGCTCATGATTTTAATGCTTATTTCAAACATTAAAATATTACCGAAAAACGTGCATAAGTTTTTCTAAGCACATAAAAAACCGGCTTATATCAGCCGGTTTTTTTGTGTCTGTCAGCCCGGTAGGGCTGACCTTAGACCTTATCTATATTCACGTTTCTGGTTTCCTTGAGGCACAGCATACCCACCACCAGGCTGACCCCGGTAATCACCACCGGATACCACAGGCCATAGAAGATATCCCCGGTATACACCACCAGCGCAAACGACACAGTAGGCAGGAAACCACCGAACCAACCGTTACCGATGTGGTAGGGCAGGGACATCGAGGTGTAACGGATACGGGTCGGGAACAGCTCGACCATCACGGCAGCTAGCGGCCCATAAGTCATGGTGGCGATGAGAGTCAGCAGCACCATCACCAGCACTACCATTGGCTGGTTGACCGAACCTGGATCGGCCTTGGCCGGGTAGCCCGCTTCGGTAATCGCAGCGCGCATGGCCGCTTCATCGAAACCGCTGATTTTTATCTCGCCTACCGACACTTGTACTTCAGTGCCCGCTGCCGCTGCCTGCGAGGTGTACGGCAAACCTTGTTTCACCAGGAAAGTCTTGACCTTGTCGCACGGGCTGTCAAAACGCGCCTTGCCTACCGGGTCAAACTGGAAGGTACAGGTCGACGGATCGGCCATCACCACAATCGGTGACTGGCGGCTGGCCGTATCAATCTGCGGGTTGGCGTAATGGCTCAATGCTTTGAACAACGGGAAGTACAGCACCGTGGCCAGCAGCAGGCCGAGCATCAAGATTGGCTTGCGTCCCACTTTGTCAGATAGCCAACCAAAAAAGATAAAAAACGGCGCCCCGATAACCACGCTGATGATCAGCAACATGTTGGCCTGGGCCGGGTCCATCTTGAGCATCTGTGTGAGAAAGAACAGCACATAAAACTGCGCGGTATAGAAGGTCACCGCTTGACCGGCGTTAATGCCGAACAGGGCAATCAGAACGATCTTGAGATTTTCCCATTTGCCGAACGATTCGCGGATCGGCGACTTGCTGGTTTTGCCTTCGGCCTTCATTTTTACGAAAGCAGGCGACTCGTGCATGCTCATCCGGATCCAGGTCGAGATGCCCAGCAACACGATGGACAGCAGGAACGGCAGACGCCAGCCCCAGACTTCGAACTGGTCACCGGTCAGGTATCGGCAACTCAGAACCACCAGCAACGACAACAACAAGCCCAAAGTGGCGGTGGACTGAATCCAGCTGGTGTTGAAGCCGCGCTTGCCGGGAGCGGCGTGTTCCGCCACGTAAGTGGCCGCACCACCATATTCACCGCCCAGCGCCAGCCCCTGAAGCATGCGCAGCACCACAAGCATGATCGGTGCGGCAATGCCGATGCTGGCGTAAGTCGGTAGCAGGCCCACAGCAAAGGTCGATAAACCCATCAGAATGATGGTCATGAGGAAGGTGTACTTGCGCCCGATCATGTCGCCCAGTCGGCCAAACACCAATGCCCCGAACGGTCTCACCAAAAAGCCGGCGGCGAAGGCCATCAGGGCAAAAATGAACGCCGTGGTGTCGTTGACCCCAGCAAAGAACTGTTTGCTGAGCACGGTGGCCAAAGCGCCATACAAGAAAAAGTCATACCACTCGAAAACCGTCCCGAGGGATGACGCAAAAATGATTTTGCGCTCTTCGCGCCCAGTCGTTCCCTTGGCGGTAGCCGCCGGTTGTGCAATTGCGTCTGACATGTTCAATGTCCTCGGCCCTGTGGGCCACAGTGATTATTGTTGTTGTCCACTGCCGGTCTCGGGTGACTGCGTCCGAGACCACGATCGCCTTCAGGCGACCGGTAATGCTGCCGTACGGTTAACGCCTGCTATTTGCTGCGGTGTTTCAAGCGAGGCCTGCACAATCAACTGCGCGGCTTTTTCACCAATCATCAGGGTCGGAGAACAGGTATTACCCGACACGATGCTGGGCATGATCGACGCGTCTGCCACCCTCAAACCCGGTACCCCATGAACGCGCAATTGGGCATCGACCACTGCCTCGGCGTCCTGGCCCATGCGGCAAGTGCCCACAGGATGAAAAATCGTCGTACCAATACGGGCGGCAGCGTCGTACAGCTCTTGCTCGGTTTTCAGGTCTTTACCCGGGAGGTATTCCTCCGGAGTGAAGGCTTGCAAGGCGGCGCTGGCCACGATGCGCCGGGTCAGGCGAATCGCATCTGCAGCGACCTTCAAATCGTCAGGGTGGCTCAGGTAATTGGGGTCAATCAGCGGCGCGTCATCCGGGTTGGCCGAACGTATGTCGACCCGGCCCCGGCTTTTTGGGCGCAAGTTGCAAACCGATGCGGTAAAGGCAGGAAAGGTGTGCAACGGCTCGCCAAAACGCTCAAGGGATAGCGGCTGGACGTGGTACTGCAAGTTGGCAGAAGGCTGGCCCGGATCAGACTTCACAAATGCCCCCAACTGACTGGGTGCCATCGCCAAAGGACCACTGCGATCGTAGGCATATCGCAGGCCCATGCCGACTTTGCCCCACAGGCTGTTGGCAACCTGATTAAGGGTGCGGGCATTGCTCAATTTGAAAATCAGGCGTAACTGCAAATGGTCCTGCAAATTGCCACCCACACCGGGCAGTTCGTGCTGCACTGTTATCCCCAGGCTTTCGAGCAGGGGCCGCGGGCCAATACCCGAGCGCTGCAAGATCCCTGGAGAGCCAATCGAGCCTGCACACAGGATAATCTCGCGACCCGCCGTGAAGGCATGCTGCGCGCCTTGCCAGCGAGCGCTGACCTGGGTGGCCCGACCGTTCTCCAGCAGCACCTTATCGACCTGAACGTCGGTCAGAACGGTCAGGTTGGGACGCTTGAGCACGGGCCGCAAAAAAGCCTTGGAAGCATTCCAGCGCACACCGGCGCGCTGGTTGACCTGAAAGTATCCACAACCCTGATTGTCGCCGCCGTTGAAATCGCTGACGCTGGCAATCCCGCTTTGCGCGGCCGCGTCACGAAAGGCATCGAGGATAGGCCAGCTATAGCGCTGTTGTTCGACCCGCCATTCACCCGTACTGCCATGCAGCTCGGAGTCTCCGGCAAAGTGTTTTTCGCTGCGTTTGAACAGTGGCAGCACGTCACTCCAGGCCCAGCCCGGATTGCCCAGCTCGGCCCAGCGGTCGTAATCGCCTGCCTGACCGCGCATGTAAATCATGCCGTTGATCGAAGAACTGCCACCCAGCACCTTGCCCCGCGGGTAACTCAGGCTGCGACCTTGCAAGCCGGCCTGGGCCTCGGTTTTGAAACACCAGTCGGTGCGCGGGTTACCGATGCAATACAGGTAACCCACCGGGATGTGGATCCACGGGTAGTTATCTTGCCCGCCCGCTTCAAGCAGCAATACGTTGTGACGAGGATTGGCAGACAGCCGATTCGCCAACACAGAACCCGCCGGCCCGGCGCCCACAACGATGTAGTCGTACACCTTATCGGCTGATGGCATTTAGCACCTCGCGCCTTTTATTTATTGTTCTTGTCCTACACCATCCTATTGATTATTTTCGTGTTGCAAACGCGAGATTTCACCCATGCCATGTGCGTTTTTGCACAGCCAGCTGTAAGCAATCTCTGATGTAGCACTCTTGGAGTTGATCATGTTCGACTGGAATGACATGCGGTACTTCCTGGAGTTGCAGCGCAGCGGCCGGTTGCTGACTGCTGCCAAGCGCCTGAACACCACCCATAGCACCGTGGCACGGCACATTGAGAGCATCGAACAGCACCTCGGCGCCGCACTGTTTGTACAGCATGCCCAAGGCTACGAACTGACCCCGGCCGGGCAAGCCTTGCTCAAACACGCCGAAGCCATGGAAAACACCGCATTGCTGGCCCAGGAAGAAATCAATCAGTCCCTCACCCCCTTGGGCAAAATCCGCCTGGGTGTCACCGAGGGCATCGGCATCATGTTTATCGCCCCTCGGCTGCGGGGCTTGTTCGAACGCTATCCAGGGCTGGAGGTGGAGCTGGTCGCGGTACCGCGCTTTGTCAGCATCCTCAACCGCGAGGCAGAAATCAGCATCCACCTGGACCGCCCCAACGCCGACCTGTTGATAACTCGCAAGCTCACCGACTACCGGCTCGCGCTTTACGCCAGCCGTCTATATCTGGACAAGGCGCCGCCTCTGAACAGCCGCGACGATCTGGCCAACCACTACTGGATCGGCTACGTCGACGACCTGCTGTTCAGTCAGGAGTTGTTGTTCCTCAACACCTTCTGCCGCACACCGACCGTGACCTTTCGCAGCACCAGCGTCATTGCCCAGCAACAAGCTGCCCGCGCCGGTCTGGGTATCGCCGTATTGCCCAACTACATGGCCGCTGACGATCCCGACCTGGTGCGCGTATTACCTGACGAGTCTGTGCAACGCAGTTACTGGATCAGCACTCGCCGAGAACTGCACAAATCCGTAAGGCTGAGAGTGGTGTGGGATTTTTTACTGGAGTTGTGTCGCGAGGAGAGGGCAGTGCTGCTGGCGCCGTAGTCATTTTCCAGCCATTAAAAAGGCCAACGCTATGCGTTGGCCTTTTTCGGTACTGCGGATCAAACCGGGATCAGAAGTCCAGGTTGGAAACTGCCAGTGCGTTGCTCTCGATGAATTCACGACGTGGTTCTACAGCGTCGCCCATCAAGGTGTTGAAGATCTGATCGGCGCCGATCGCGTCTTCGATGGTGACTTTCAGCATGCGACGCACGCTTGGGTCCATCGTGGTTTCCCAGAGCTGATCCGGGTTCATTTCGCCCAGACCTTTGTAGCGCTGGATGGTGTGACGCTTGGTGCTTTCAGCCATCAACCAGTCCAGTGCTTCCTTGAACTCGGTCACTTGCTTGCGACGTTCGCCACGCTGGATGTAGGCGCCGTCATCCAGCAGGGTGCTCAGTTGAGCGCCCAGGGTCACAACGGTTTTGTAATCGTTGCTGCCGAAGAAGTCGCGGTTGAAGGTGATGAACGTCGAGTGGCCATGGGAGATCAGTTCGACCTCTGGCAACCAGACATTACGCTCACGGTCTTCACGCAGGCTGGCTTTGTAGACCAGGCCCGACTTCTCGACCAGACGCAGACGCTCTTCAAACTTGGCCATCCAGTCCTGCATGGCAGCGTGGTCGCCCAACTGCTCAAGGCTCACAGCCGGCAGGTAGATGAAGTGCTCGGTCAGCTCCTGAGGGTACAGGCGCGACAAACGCTTGAGAGTCTTCATCACCATGCGGAAGTCGTACACCAGACGCTCCAGTGCCTCACCGGAGATGCCAGGGGCATCTTCGTTCAGGTGCAGGCTGGCATCTTCAAGAGCCGACTGGGTCATGTACTCTTCCATGGCCTCGTCGTCTTTGATGTACTGCTCTTGCTTGCCCTTTTTCACTTTGTACAACGGTGGCTGGGCGATGTAGATGTAGCCACGCTCGATCAGCTCCGGCAACTGACGGAAGAAGAAGGTCAGCAGCAGGGTACGGATGTGCGAACCGTCGACGTCAGCATCGGTCATGATGATGATGTTGTGATAGCGCAGTTTGTCGATGTTGTACTCTTCGCGACCGATACCGCAGCCCAGTGCAGTGATCAAGGTGCCAACTTCTTGCGAAGAGATCATCTTGTCGAAACGAGCTTTCTCGACGTTGAGGATTTTACCTTTCAACGGCAGGATGGCCTGGGTGCGACGATTGCGTCCCTGCTTGGCGGAGCCGCCAGCAGAGTCACCTTCCACCAGGTACAGTTCGGACAGTGCTGGGTCTTTTTCCTGGCAGTCAGCCAGTTTGCCCGGCAGGCCCGCGATGTCCAACGCGCCTTTACGACGGGTCATTTCACGGGCTTTACGTGCAGCTTCACGCGCACGGGCTGCGTCGATCATCTTGCCGACAATCAACTTGGCCTCGTTCGGGTGTTCCAGCAGGAAGTCGGAGAAGAACTTGCCCATTTCCTGTTCAACAGCGGTCTTCACTTCGGAAGACACCAGCTTGTCTTTGGTCTGCGAGCTGAACTTTGGATCCGGCACTTTCACCGAGATGATTGCGGTCAAGCCTTCACGGGCGTCATCACCGGTGGTGGCGACCTTGTGCTTTTTGGCCAGGCCTTCAGCTTCGATGTAAGTGTTGAGGTTACGCGTCAGGGCAGAGCGGAAGCCCACCAAGTGCGTGCCACCATCGCGCTGTGGAATGTTGTTGGTGAAGCACAACAGGTTCTCGTTGAAGCTGTCGTTCCACTGCAAGGCGATTTCTACGCCGATACCGTCTTCACGTTGAACATTGAAGTGAAACACCTGGTTGACCGGGGTCTTGTTGGTGTTCAGGTAGTCAACGAATGCACGCAAGCCGCCTTCGTACTTGAACAGTTCTTCCTTGCCGCTGCGCTCGTCCTTGAGGACGATACCTACACCGGAGTTCAGGAAAGACAGCTCACGAATCCGCTTGGCCAGGATGTCCCAGCTAAAGTGGATATTCTTGAAAGTCTGGTCAGACGGTTTGAAGTGGATCTGCGTACCCGTGGTTTCACTTTCACCCACAATAGCCATAGGCGCCTGAGGAACACCGTGGACGTAGGTCTGTTCCCAGATCTTGCCGCTGCGACGTACCGTCAGGACCAGCAGTTCGGACAAGGCGTTTACCACCGAAACACCTACACCGTGCAAACCGCCGGATACTTTGTAGGAGTTGTCATCGAACTTACCGCCGGCGTGCAGCACGGTCATGATGACCTCGGCTGCAGAAACGCCTTCTTCTTTATGCACGTCCACCGGAATACCGCGGCCGTTGTCGCGCACGGTGATGGACTCGTCCGGGTGGATCGTGATGGTGATGTCGTCGCAATGGCCAGCCAGTGCTTCGTCGATGGAGTTGTCGACTACTTCGAACACCATGTGGTGCAGACCGCTGCCATCGTCAGTATCACCAATGTACATACCGGGACGTTTGCGTACGGCATCAAGGCCTTTCAGCACTTTAATGCTCGTTGAGTCGTACGTGTTTTCTTCGCTCAATGCCTTCACTCCCGATGGTCGTGGGTCTGGGTGATACAGCCCTGTTCCACGTGGAACAGGGCAACTGGCGTTTCCGTCTGCCAGCCTTCCCTCAATAATTCGTGGTCTACACAGGTAATGAATACCTGGCAGCGTAAGTCTTCCAACAAGCGACACAATGCGTTGCGATGCTGCTCGTCCAGCTCAGACGGCAAGTCATCTACCAGATAAATACATTGGCCACGCCGGGCCTGGCTGACCAAGTGCCCCTGCGCAATGCGCAGCGCGCAGACCACCAACTTCTGCTGCCCCCGCGACAAAATATCAGCGGCGTTGTTTGCTCCCAGCTTGAGACGCAAATCAGCACGTTGTGGCCCTGCCTGGGTATGGCCCATTTGCTGGTCCCGGTGGACAGACGCGGCGAGTACAGCACTCAGCTCACGGTCTTTGTCCCAACCACGGTAATAGCTCAGCGTTAACCCTTCGAGATCCAGCAACTCGCTCAGGGTCTGCTCAAAGACTGGTTTCAAGGCTTTGATGTAGGCGCGGCGGTATTCATCAATTTCAGCACTGGCCAGGCACAGTTCCCGGTCCCAGGCCGCTTGCGAAACGGCGTCAAGTGTACCATGCCGCAGCCATGAGTTCCGCTGCCGCAGGGCCTTCTGTAGCCGCTGCCAGGTCGACATGAACCGCGGCTCGACATGGAACACGCCCCAGTCGAGAAACTGTCTACGGATCTTTGGGGCCCCTTCAAGGAGGCGGAAGCTGTCCGGGTTGATCAATTGCAGCGGCAGGATCTCGGCCAGTTGTGCAGCACTGCGCGCATTCTGGCCGTCGATACGAATCTGGAACTCCCCCTGGCGATCGCGCGAGATACCCAGCGCACTCTGCCCGCCCTCAGCCAGTTCGACCTGACCAAAAACTGTACAGCTCTGCTGCTCGTGCTGGATGACGGGGTTGAGCCGCACGCTGCGAAACGAACGCGCCAGCCCCAGCAGATGGATAGCTTCCAGCACGCTGGTTTTTCCGCTGCCGTTGGCGCCATACAAGATATTGATGCGGGGAGAGGGGGAGAAGGTCACCGGGTGCAAGTTACGCACCGCGGTGACTGTGACACGACTGAGGGACATCTAACGTGGGCTGTGCATAAGTTACAGGCGCATCGGCATGACAACGTAGGCCGAGTCGTCGTTGTCCGACTCCTGGACCAGGGCGCTGCTGTTGGAGTCCGACAGGATCAGACGCACTTGTTCAGTGGTCATCACGCCCAGCACGTCCAGCAGGTAGCTCACGTTGAAGCCGATCTCAAGGGAGCCGCCGTTGTAATCAACGCCTACTTCTTCTTCAGCTTCTTCCTGCTCCGGGTTATTGGCCTGGATTTTAAGCTGGCCATTGGCCAGTTGCAGACGGATACCACGATACTTCTCGTTGGACAGGATCGCGGTACGGCTGAACGCTTCACGCAGTGCCTGACGGTCACCGATCACCACCTTGTCACCGCCTTTAGGCAGCACGCGCTCGTAGTCCGGGAACTTGCCGTCTACCAGCTTGGAGGTAAAGGTGAACTCGCCGGTGGTGGCACGGATATGGTGTGCCCCCAGAACGATGCTCACTTCGCCGTCCGGCTCGGTCAGCAGGCGCGCCAGCTCAAGGATACCCTTGCGCGGTACGATCACCTGGTGACGGTCTGGCTGGCCGATATCGGCTTTCATCGAGCACATGGCCAGACGGTGACCGTCGGTGGCCACAGCACGGATGATGCCGGCCGACACTTCCAGCAGCATGCCGTTGAGGTAGTAACGAACGTCCTGCTGGGCCATGGCAAAGCTGGTGCGCTCGATCAGGCGGCGCAATTTGCTTTGTTGCAGGCTGCAGGTCAGCGAGCCCGGGCCTTCTTCAACCGTCGGGAAATCATTGGCTGGCAGGGTGGACAGGGTAAAGCGGCTACGGCCTGCCTTGACCACCAGCTTGTTGTCATCGAGTTTGATGTCGATCAGGGCATCGTTGGGCAGGCTTTTGCAGATATCCATCAGCTTGCGCGCAGGCACAGTGATTTCGCCTGGCTCGGCCGGCTCTTCAAGTTGCACGCGGCCAACCAGTTCGACCTCAAGGTCGGTACCGGTCAGCGACAGTTGCTGGCCTTCGACAACCAACAGCACGTTGGACAATACCGGCAAGGTCTGGCGGCGTTCAACGACGCCTGCGACCAGTTGCAGGGGTTTCAACAGGGCTTCGCGTTGAATGGTGAAATGCATGGTCTAGTCCCTTGCCTTAATAAGCTGCGCTGGTGTCATCAGGTTGTCAGAGTTCGCAGCAGGTTCTTGTAGTCCTCGCGGATGTCCGCGTCGGATTCCTTAAGCTCGTTGATCTTGCGGCATGCGTGCAAAACCGTAGTGTGATCGCGACCGCCAAACACATCGCCGATTTCCGGCAGGCTGTGGTTGGTCAGTTCCTTGGACAGTGCCATGGCGACCTGGCGTGGTCGCGCAACCGAGCGCGAGCGGCGCTTGGACAGCAAGTCCGAAATCTTGATCTTGTAGTACTCGGCCACGGTGCGCTGGATGTTATCCACAGAGACGAGTTTGTCTTGCAGCGCCAGCAAGTCTTTAAGGGACTCGCGAATCAGCTCGATGGTGATGTCGCGGCCCATAAAGTGCGAGTGAGCGATAACGCGCTTAAGCGCGCCTTCTAGCTCACGCACGTTGGAGCGAATGCGCTGGGCAATAAAGAAGGCTGCATCGTGGGGCAGGTCAACCTTGGCCTGATCGGCCTTCTTCATCAAGATCGCTACGCGGGTCTCCAGCTCCGGCGGCTCGACGGCAACCGTCAGTCCCCAGCCAAAGCGCGACTTGAGACGCTCTTCGAGGCCTTCGATTTCTTTCGGGTAACGGTCACTGGTCAGAATCACTTGCTGACCGCCTTCAAGCAGGGCGTTGAAGGTGTGGAAGAACTCTTCCTGGGACCGTTCCTTGCGCGCGAAGAATTGAATGTCATCGATGAGCAAGGCATCGACCGAACGGTAGAAGCGCTTGAACTCGTTGATGGCATTGAGCTGCAGGGCTTTAACCATATCCGCTACAAAACGCTCGGAATGCAGGTACACGACCTTGGCATTCGGGTTTTTCTTTAACAGGTGGTTGCCCACCGCGTGCATCAAGTGAGTCTTACCCAGACCTACGCCGCCATAAAGGAAGAGCGGGTTGTAACCGTGCTTGGGGTTATCCGCCACTTGCCACGCCGCAGCGCGAGCCAGTTGGTTGGACTTGCCCTCAACAAAGTTTTCGAAGGTAAAGGTGCGGTTCAGATAGCTGGTGTGCTTGAGCGCACCTTCAACCTGAACGGTGCGTTGCTCGGCACGCACGGGTGCTTGCTGCGAGCTGGCGCCGGCCATCGGGTCGAAGCTGGCGCGCGAAGGCTCTTCGCTGGCGGGCTCGGACTGTTTGGGTGCTGGCGCGGCGGCTGCAGGCGCAGGTGCACTCGGCGCCGGGGCTTGCTGGGAAGCCGATGCCGCCAAGGGCGCATTGGGCGCAGCACGAGGCGCCGAGCTGCGTTTGCTGCCTATTAATAAGGACAACGCTGGCGCCATGCCATTGCTGTGCTCATTCAACAGTTCAAGCAAACGGCTCAGGTACTTTTCGTTGACCCAGTCGAGAACGAATCGGTTGGGTGCATACACACGCAACTCGTCGCCTTCGGCTTCGACCTGTAGTGGACGGATCCAGGTGTTGAATTGCTGGGCAGGCAGCTCATCGCGCAAAAGCTCCACGCACTGCTGCCAAAGTTCCACTGACACGGATATCCCCTAAGTTGAAAGCCGGTGAGGCAAAAACAGGCGCCATTGTAGCGACCGCAGCCCCACTTATCCACATGTAGCTGAGCTGCATATAAGGCGTTGGCAGGCTTTTTACTGTGAACAAAGCGACAAATGGTATGTGAATAAGGTCTGTGGATAAGCGGGCCTGAGCCCATTGCACAAGTGGGGGTAAAACTCTGTGCATAACCAGCCTGTGGATAAAGAGGCCTTTCATGCACAGCTTTTCCGAGGTTGCAGCACAGGCAAAGCACGGCTTGTGGACAACCTTTCTGATCTCTGAAAACCTTGCTGCATAAGGGCTGCGTAGAGTTATCCACAGATAAATGGCTCTATAAGAGTAATAAGTTCTTTAAAAGAGCTTTAAATACTTCGTTTTTTTATTTCTATAGTTGGCAGGCACCAGGCTGGTGCAAAACGGCAAACATCTATTTAGCAGTAAACGTTGGTTGGAAATTGACCTATCGGCTTGCATTCTCTAGAATCGCCGGTCTCTTAAAACGGGGGCCATTCCGGCCCGTTGTGGACGAACCAGGTAGCACGACATGAAACGTACTTTCCAACCAAGCACTATCAAACGCGCCCGCACTCACGGTTTCCGTGCTCGCATGGCTACTAAAAACGGCCGTGCAGTCCTGTCGCGTCGCCGCGCCAAAGGCCGTGCACGTCTGGCAGTTTGATAATCAGACAATGGTGGTGAGTCAGGACTTCAGTCGGGAAAAGCGGTTACTCACTCCCCGACATTTCAAGGCAGTCTTTGACTCCCCCACCGGCAAGGTTCCGGGGAAAAATCTCCTGCTCCTTGCGCGTAGCAACGATCTTGATCACCCCCGCCTGGGGTTAGTGATCGGGAAAAAGAGCGTAAAGCTCTCCGTTGAGCGCAATCGCCTTAAGCGTTTGATGCGTGAATCGTTTCGTCTCCACCAGGATTTACTGGTTGGTTGGGATATCGTTATCGTCGCGCGCAAAGGTTTGGGTGACGTAGAGAACCCCGAATTGATTCAGCATTTCGGCAAACTCTGGAAGCGTCTGGCCCGTAACACGCCAGTTCCAGCGGTTAAAACCGAAACTGTAGGGGTAGGCAGTCCTGATGCGTAAACTGGCGCTCGTTCCGATCCAGTTTTATCGTTATGCCATTAGTCCTTTGATGGCCAGCCACTGCCGTTTCTACCCCAGTTGTTCCTGCTACGCGTTGGAAGCCATCGAAAATCATGGCCTTCTGCGCGGCGGCTGGCTGACCTTTCGTCGTTTAGGTCGCTGTCACCCGTGGAATCCCGGTGGTTACGACCCGGTTCCGCCTATCCCTACCTCCCGTTCTTCTTGATGGCCGAGTAATCATGGATATTAAACGCACGATCCTGATCGTCGCTCTCGCAGTCGTGTCCTACGTTATGGTTCTGAAATGGAACCAGGACTACGGCCAAGCTGCCCTGCCGACTCAGAATGTTGCCGCCAGCACCACCGCACCGGCTTTGCCCGATACGGTTTCAGGTAACAACGCTTCGAACAGTGCCGATGTACCCAGCGCCAATACTGATACCAGCACACCGACTGAAACCCCGGTGGCTGCAAGCAAAGACCTCATCCACGTAAAAACGGATGTTCTGGATATCGCGATTGATCCACAGGGTGGCGACATTGCCCAGTTGCGTCTGCCGCTTTACCCACGTCGCCAGGATCACCCGGATGTTCCTTTCCAGTTGTTCGATAACGGCAACGAACGCACCTATCTGGCACAAAGTGGCCTGACAGGCGTTGATGGCCCGGACGCCCGTCCGTCAGGTCGTCCTGTTTTCAGCACTGAGAAAAAGACCTACGAACTGGCCCCAGGCCAGGATCAACTGGTTGTTGATCTGAAATTCAGCGAAAACGGCATCAACTACATCAAACGCTTCACGCTCAAGCGTGGTTTGTACGATGTACAAGTCAGCTATCTGATTGATAACGAGAGCGGCAAGCCGTGGAACGGCAACCTGTTCGCGCAATTGAAGCGTGACGCCAGCTCCGATCCTTCTTCCAGCACCGCCACCGGCACTGCGACTTACCTGGGCGCTGCCCTGTGGACAAGTGCAGAGCCGTACAAAAAAGTGTCGATGAAAGATATCGACAAGGCTCAGCTGAAAGAAACCGTACAAGGCGGCTGGGTTGCCTGGTTGCAGCACTACTTTGTGACCGCGTGGATCCCTCAGAAAGGCGATAACAACGTCGTTCAGACCCGCAAAGACAACCAGGGCAACTACATCATCGGTTTCACTGGCCCAACCTTGACCGTTGAGCCGGGCAAAACTGCTGAAACCAGCGCTACGTTGTACGCCGGTCCGAAAAGCCAGGGTGTACTCAAAGAGTTATCCCCAGGCCTGGAACTGACAGTCGACTACGGCATCCTGTGGTTCATTGCCCAGCCTATTTTCTGGCTGCTGCAACATATCCACAGCCTGGTCGGTAACTGGGGCTGGTCGATCATCTTCCTGACCATGCTGATCAAAGGGATCTTCTTCCCTCTGTCGGCTGCCAGCTACAAGTCGATGGCCCGCATGCGCGCTGTGGCACCAAAACTGGCCGCTCTGAAAGAGCAGTTCGGTGATGACCGCCAGAAAATGTCGCAAGCGATGATGGAGCTGTACAAGAAAGAGAAGATCAATCCACTGGGCGGCTGCTTGCCGATTCTGGTGCAGATGCCGGTCTTCCTGTCCTTGTACTGGGTACTTCTGGAAAGTGTTGAAATGCGCCAGGCGCCGTTCATGCTCTGGATTACCGACCTGTCGATCAAAGACCCGTTCTTCATTCTGCCGATTATCATGGGCGCAACCATGTTCATCCAGCAGCGTCTGAACCCGACTCCGCCGGATCCGATGCAGGCCAAGGTGATGAAGCTGATGCCAATCATCTTCACCTTCTTCTTCCTGTGGTTCCCGGCTGGTCTGGTGCTGTACTGGGTTGTGAACAACTGCCTGTCCATCGCTCAACAGTGGTACATCACGCGTAAAGTTGAAGCAGCTACCAAAAAAGCAGCTGAGTAACTTACTCTGATACGCACCACTCAAAACGCCCCCTAGTGGGGCGTTTTGCTATCCGTTACTTTTGTTTTGAGGCCTGTTTATGAGTGTTCCGGCTGAGACCATTGCTGCAGTAGCGACTGCCCAAGGCCGAGGTGGTGTGGGGATCGTACGTATTTCCGGGCCCCTGGCCGGTGTTGCAGCCAAAGCGTTCAGTGAGCGTGAGCTCAAACCGCGCTATGCCCATTACGGCCCTTTTTATGGCGAAAACCGCGAAGTGCTGGATGAAGGCATTGCGTTGTATTTCCCCGGGCCCAACTCCTTTACCGGCGAAGATGTATTGGAACTGCAGGGCCACGGCGGTCCGATCGTCCTCGATATGCTGCTGCAGCGCTGCATCCAGTTGGGCTGCCGTTTGGCCCGACCGGGGGAATTCAGCGAGCGGGCATTTTTGAATGACAAACTCGACCTGGCCCAGGCCGAGGCTATCGCTGACCTGATCGAGGCAAGTTCTGCACAGGCCGCGCGTAACGCATTGCGCTCCTTGCAGGGCGCTTTTTCACAGCGTGTGCATAACTTGACCGAGCAACTGATCGGTTTGCGTATCTATGTCGAGGCAGCGATTGATTTCCCGGAAGAAGAAATCGACTTCCTCGCGGATGGCCATGTGCTCGGTATGCTCGACAAGGTGCGCGAAGAGTTATCCACCGTCCAGCGTGAAGCCGGGCAAGGTGCCTTGCTACGCGACGGCATGACAGTAGTGATTGCCGGGCGCCCCAACGCCGGCAAATCGAGCCTGCTCAATGCCCTGGCCGGGCGTGAAGCGGCAATCGTGACAGAGATTGCCGGTACCACCCGTGATGTACTGCGCGAACATATCCACATCGATGGCATGCCGTTGCACGTGGTCGACACGGCCGGGCTGCGTGACACCGACGATCATGTGGAAAAAATCGGCGTGCAGCGGGCACTCAAGGCTATTGGCGAGGCTGATCGGGTATTGCTGGTGGTCGATGCCACCGCCCCTGAAGCTGATGACCCATTTGCCCTGTGGCCAGAGTTTCTTGAGCAGCGTCCTGATCCGGCGAAAGTGACCTTGATTCGTAACAAGGCTGATCTGAGCGGTGAGAACATTGCCCTGGAAGTCAGCGAAGATGGCCACGTCACAATCAGCTTGAGCGCACGCTCAACGGATGGCCTGGACTTGCTGCGTGAACACCTCAAGGCCTGCATGGGCTATGAGCAGACCTCGGAGAGCAGCTTCAGCGCACGCCGACGCCATCTGGAGGCACTGCAACATGCCAGCAAGGCACTTGAGCACGGCAGGGCACAACTGACTCTGGCGGGCGCAGGGGAGTTGCTGGCAGAGGATTTGCGTCAGGCGCAACATTCACTCGGCGAGATTACCGGGGCATTCAGCTCCGATGATCTGCTGGGGAGGATTTTCTCCAGCTTCTGTATAGGCAAATAACAAAGCAGTTCTGTAGTCGCTGCCGAGGTACGAAGGCTGCGAGCGGTTTGCAGGCTATCGCAGCCTTCGTACCTCGGCAGCGACTACAACGCGTCACACTGCTACAGTTATCCACATTCACACGAGGTATTAGTCCAATGCGCCATTGATGCCGCCGCGATGCTTGCGGCCAGTTCTCGATTCCCCTGCAACAGGGGGTAGATCTGTGCATCTCTGGAGTGTGTATGACTCACGTTACCTCTGTAACGCTGCAAGGCGTTTCCTATCAACTGCCTGATGGCAGTTCCCTGTTTTCAGATCTTGATCTGCATCTCGACCAGCGCCGCACAGGGCTGGTAGGGCGCAATGGTGTGGGCAAGAGCATATTGGCGCGCATCATTGCAGGGGATATCTTGCCCTCAACCGGCCGGTGCATCCGCAATGGCTCGGTGTATTACCTGAAGCAGCAAGTCAGCCACGACCCCAATCACACCCTTGCCGAGCTTGCTGGTGTGCAAACAGTCATCAGCGCCCTTGAGCGAATAGAGCGGGGCAGCAGCGTCCAAGCGGACTTTGACTGTGTGGGCGAGCGCTGGAATATCCGTCAGCAATTGCTCGATCAGCTAAGCCGCAACAATCTTGCACACCTGACCCTTTCGACTCCTGCATCAGCCCTGAGCGGTGGCGAAGCCATGCGCGTAGCCCTGATGGGCGCCTTTTTGTCGCAAGCCGATCTGTTGATACTGGATGAGCCCACCAATCATCTGGACCGTCAGAATCGGCTGGCCCTCCATACACAATTGCAGCAGTGGCCTAACGGATTACTTGTTATCAGCCATGATCGAGACTTGCTGGAAAGCATGGAACGCATCGTTGAACTGTCATCCCTCGGACTCACCAGTTACGGCGGGGGGTTCTCGTTTTATGCTCAGGCCAAAGCCGAGCAACTACAAATAGCGCAACAACAGCTGACGTCAGCCAGGCTAGAGCGCAAGCGCCAGGAACATGCGCTGCGTGAGCAAAGGGAAAGCCTTGAACGCAGACAAGCCCGTGGTCAAAAGCAGGCCGCTGATACCAATCAGGCAAAAATTCTGCTGGGCCGGCAAAAGGAGCGCAGCCAGGCCAGCAGTGGCAAGCTGCGGGTACAACAGGATGCGGCCCGCGAGCAATTATCTGCTCGGGTCCGTCAGGCTGCTAATCAGGTAGAGGAGCAACAGGCCATTGTTGTCTATCCGCCTCAGACTTGCCCGACCGCGCCAGTTCAAATCGCCGAGCTGATAAATGCTTGCCTGCCCCAGGGCGCAGAGCAACTGCGCTTGATCAATCTCACCATCACGCGAGGCCAGCGTATTGCTTTGACCGGGCCAAACGGCTGTGGCAAGTCGACCTTGCTCAAGGTATTGGCCGGGCAACTTCCGGTTGTTGCCGGTCTGGCCAAGACCCTGGTAACCAGCGCTTACCTTGACCAGCACCTGGGGGTTTTGGCCCCGGATCGATCAGTTATTGAGCAGTTACAGTCTCTTAACCGGCAACTGAGTGAAGGAGAATTACGCACTCGGCTGGCCCAATTGGGCCTCAATGCCGACCGCATCCACCTGCCATGCCATAGGCTCAGTGGTGGAGAACGCTTGAAGGCCGCGATGGCCTGCGTATTTTATGCCCAATCCCTGCCACAGCTGTTGCTGCTCGATGAGCCGGCCAATCACCTGGATCTACCTTCCGTTCAAGCGCTGGAAACCATGCTCAACCAGTACTCGGGCACTTTAGTCATCACTTCCCACGATGAAGTGTTGATGGCTGCTATCGGAATTACCCACAAGCTAAAAGCATCATCCACAGGTTGGCTGCAAACCCCCGTCTAACCGGGCTGGTTACTACCGTTTATCACCTAAACCAATGACCGATCGTCCGACTGCTTGCTGGATTGCTCCTCCAGGCGGTTTTCGGCTGCCTGTTTATAGGCCCGAAAATACCAAAACCCCTAAATAAGCCCTGTGCATAACTGCCCTTCAGGTCAGTGGGTAAGTAGGCCTTAAAACTGAAGATAACCACCCTTGTGGATAACCACCTGTTTTACCCACAGGCTTAAACCACTTATCCCAATCCCTTATCGGTGCATAACCACAGACTTTTGAATCTCTGTACAGTACGTAAAATAAGGTCTACAGCAATCTATCCACAGAAAGTGGCCTCAGTAGAAATAAACATAAAAACAAAGCTTTATAAATTTCTTCTCTATTTATTTATCTATCTTGCCCTTATCCACAGCTGGTTAAATTTTGTGCAAAGGGTTCTTTAAGAAGGGCGAAGTCCCTATACTTCGCGGTCTATCCAAAAAACCCCTAGTAACAGGCACGAGGTGCGTGGTGAATTTCCCTTCCCGTTTTGCAGTGATCGTCATCGGCGGCGGTCACGCCGGAACCGAGGCTGCACTTGCTTCAGCACGTATGGGCGTAAAAACCCTGCTGTTGACCCACAACGTGGAAACCCTCGGGCAAATGAGCTGCAATCCTGCGATTGGCGGGATTGGTAAAAGCCATCTGGTAAAAGAAATCGACGCCCTGGGCGGCGCGATGGCAATGGCTACCGATAAAGGCGGCATCCAGTTCCGTGTACTTAATGGGCGTAAAGGCCCGGCAGTACGGGCAACTCGTGCACAGGCCGACCGCATTCTGTACAAGGCGGCAATTCGCGAAACGCTGGAAAATCAGCCCAACCTGTGGATATTTCAACAGGCTGCTGATGACCTGATCGTTGAACAGGATCAAGTCCGTGGCGTAGTAACCCAGATGGGCCTACGTTTCATGGCCGATGCCGTGGTTTTGACAACAGGCACCTTTCTCGGTGGACTTATCCACATCGGGATGCAGAATTACTCGGGCGGCCGGGCCGGTGATCCACCTTCGATCGCCCTGGCACACCGTCTGCGTGAACTGCCTCTACGAGTCGGCCGCCTGAAAACCGGTACACCGCCGCGTATCGATGGCCGCTCTGTGGATTTCTCGGTCATGACCGAGCAACCGGGCGATACACCGATTCCTGTCATGTCGTTCATGGGCAACAAAGAACAGCACCCGGCCCAGGTCAGTTGCTGGATCACCCATACCAACGCCCGGACTCATGAAATCATCGCATCCAACCTCGATCGTTCGCCGATGTACTCAGGTGTGATCGAAGGGATTGGCCCGCGTTATTGCCCGTCGATCGAAGACAAGATCCACCGCTTTGCCGACAAGGAAAGCCATCAGGTGTTTATCGAGCCGGAAGGTTTGACCACCCATGAGCTGTACCCGAACGGGATCTCTACTTCCTTGCCGTTCGACGTACAAATCCAGATCGTGCAATCGATTCGCGGCATGGAAAATGCGCATATCGTGCGTCCGGGCTACGCCATCGAATACGACTACTTCGACCCGCGTGACCTGAAATACAGCCTGGAAACCAAAGTGATCGGCGGTTTGTTCTTTGCCGGGCAAATCAACGGCACCACCGGTTACGAAGAAGCCGGCGCCCAGGGTTTGCTGGCTGGCGCCAACGCGGCATTGCTCGCACAGGGCAAGGAAAGCTGGTGCCCGCGTCGTGATGAGGCGTACATCGGAGTGTTGGTCGACGACTTGATTACCCTGGGTACTCAAGAACCGTACCGGATGTTTACTTCCCGCGCCGAATACCGCCTGATCCTGCGCGAAGACAACGCAGACATGCGTTTGACCGAAAAAGGCCGCGAACTGGGCCTGGTCGACGACGCCCGCTGGGCGGCTTTCTGCACCAA
The DNA here is from genome assembly GCF_002269505.1 of Pseudomonas fragi. Lineage (GTDB taxonomy): Bacteria > Pseudomonadota > Gammaproteobacteria > Pseudomonadales > Pseudomonadaceae > Aquipseudomonas > Aquipseudomonas fragi_D. The sequence goes on from NZ_NQKQ01000007.1 coordinate 106,690, forward strand.
GCGCGAAAGCATCGCGCAAGAAGAACAACGGCTCAAAAGTACCTGGGTTCGTCCGGGTACCGAGCAGGGTGATGCCATTGCTGCCAAGTTCGGCACGCCGCTGACCCATGAATACAATTTGCTCAACCTGCTGACCCGCCCCGAAATCGATTACGCCGGTCTGGTTGAAGTCACCGGGCAAGGCGCAGAAGACCCGCTGGTTGCTGAGCAGGTTGAGATCAAAACCAAGTACGCCGGTTATATCGATCGTCAACAAGACGAAATTGCCCGTCTGCGTGCCAGTGAAAACACCAAGCTGCCTGTGGATATCGATTACACGACCATCTCTGGTCTGTCGAAAGAGATTCAGAGCAAGTTGGGCGCAACCCGCCCCGAGACCTTGGGCCAGGCTTCGCGTATCCCCGGTGTGACCCCCGCGGCGATTTCCCTGTTGATGATTCACCTGAAAAAGCGCGGCGCTGGCCGCACGTTGGAGCAAAACGCTTGAGTTCGCTGGTAACCGCACAACACGCCGAAGAGTTATCCACAGGTGCACGCCAGTTGGGCGTTGCACTGACTGAAAGCCAGCATCAGCAATTGCTGGGTTATCTGGCCCTGTTGATCAAATGGAACAAGGCCTACAACCTCACGGCTGTGCGTAACCCGGACGAAATGGTGTCGCGCCATTTGCTCGACAGTCTGAGCGTGATGCCCTTCATCGAAAATGGCCGTTGGCTGGATGTGGGCAGTGGCGGCGGCATGCCGGGCATTCCCCTGGCGATCCTGTTTCCCGAGTCGCAAGTGACCTGCCTGGACAGCAACGGCAAGAAAACCCGTTTCCTGACCCAGGTAAAACTCGAGCTGAAACTGGACAACCTGCAAGTTATCCACAGTCGCGTCGAAGAGTTCCAGCCTGAGCAGCCTTTCAACGGAATTGTGTCCAGGGCTTTCAGCAGCATGGAGAATTTCAGCAACTGGACCCGCCACCTGGGCAACAGCGAAACCCGCTGGTTGGCAATGAAGGGCGTTCATCCGGCCGATGAGCTGGTAGCATTGCCGTCTGATTTTCGTCTAGATAGCGAACACGCCTTGACCGTTCCGGGTTGCCAAGGCCAACGCCATCTGCTGATACTGCGCCGCACGGCATGATTGGGAACGCAAGCAAGAATGGCTAAGGTATTCGCAATAGCGAACCAAAAGGGTGGTGTGGGTAAAACCACCACCTGTATCAACCTCGCAGCATCGCTGGTCGCGACCAAGCGCCGCGTGCTGCTGATCGACCTTGATCCACAGGGCAACGCCACCATGGGTAGCGGTGTGGATAAACACGGTCTCGAGAATTCGGTCTACGACCTGTTGATCGGCGAGTGCGACCTGGCTCAGGCCATGCACGTGTCCGAGCACGGTGGTTACCAGCTTCTGCCAGCCAACCGCGACCTGACGGCAGCCGAAGTCGTGTTGCTCGAAATGCAGATGAAGGAAAGCCGTCTGCGCACGGCCCTGGCACCGGTTCGCGAGAGCTACGATTACATCCTGATCGATTGCCCGCCGTCGCTGTCGATGTTGACCCTGAATGCTCTGGTTGCAGCCGATGGGGTCATTATCCCCATGCAGTGCGAGTACTTTGCACTCGAAGGCTTGAGCGACCTTGTGGATAACATCAAGCGCATCGCCGAGCTGCTGAACCCGAACCTGAAGATCGAAGGCCTGTTGCGGACCATGTATGACCCGCGCCTGAGCCTGATGAACGACGTTTCGGCCCAGCTCAAGGAACACTTCGGCGAGCAGCTTTACGACACGGTCATCCCGCGCAACATTCGTCTGGCCGAAGCACCGAGCTACGGCATGCCTGCATTGGCCTACGACAAAAATTCCCGTGGCGCGATTGCTTACCTTGCCCTGGCGGGCGAGCTGGTTCGTCGTCAACGTCGCGCCACCCGTACGCCTCAGCCAACTTAAGGAAATCCCATGGCCGTCAAGAAACGAGGTCTCGGACGCGGACTGGATGCACTCCTGAGTGGTCCTACGGTCAGCTCGCTGGAAGAGCAAGCGGTCAAGGTTGATCAAAGCGAGCTGCAACACCTGCCCCTGGACCTGATCCAGCGCGGCAAGTACCAGCCTCGTCGCGACATGGACCCGCAGGCGCTCGAAGAGCTGGCCAGCTCGATCCGCAGCCAGGGCGTGATGCAGCCGATCGTGGTGCGCCCGATCGAAGGCAACCGCTTCGAGATCATCGCAGGTGAGCGGCGCTGGCGTGCCAGCCAGCAGGCTGGCAAGGACACGATCCCGGCGATGGTCAAGGACGTGCCGGACGAAACTGCAATTGCAATGGCGCTAATCGAGAACATTCAGCGCGAAGACCTCAACCCGATTGAAGAAGCCGTCGCCTTGCAGCGCTTGCAGCAAGAGTTCCAGCTGACTCAACAGCAAGTAGCCGACGCTGTGGGCAAGTCCCGGGTGTCTGTGGCTAACTTGTTGCGATTGATTTCGTTGCCGGAAGTAATCAAGACCATGCTGTCCCACGGTGACCTGGAAATGGGTCATGCACGGGCATTGCTCGGTTTGCCTGATGCTCAGCAGGTGGAAGGGGCGCGACACGTTGTCGCACGCGGCCTGACAGTACGTCAGACCGAAGCCCTGGTTCGCCAGTGGTTGAGTGGCAAACAGGAGCCCGCTGAACCGGTAAAAGCCGACCCGGACATTGCCAGGCTCGAACAGCGTCTGGCAGAGCGGCTAGGCTCTGCGGTGCAGATCCGCCACGGAAAGAAGGGAAAAGGCCAGTTAGTGATTGGTTACAATTCCCTGGATGAGCTGCAAGGAGTGCTTGCTCACATCCGCTGAAACATTTCCTCATGTAGCGCGCAGTCGGAAATCACTACCTGACAGTTGAATAGGGGCTTCGTCGCCCCTATACTCTGCGCGCATTTTGTCGGCACAAATTATGCCAAGTTTTCAATCTTTGGTAGCCGACCTTTGAGGAGCAGTTGTGATGGAAACCCGCACGCCAAACCGCTTGCCGTTCCATCGCTTGGCGGTTTTTCCGGTTTTGCTGGCTCAATTTGTCGTTTTATTGCTGGCTGCTCTGGGGCTCTGGCAATGGCATGGAGTCGTCGCCGGATATTCAGGACTCTGCGGAGGCCTGATAGCTTTGCTACCCAATGTGTATTTTGCTCACAGGGCTTTTCGGTTTTCCGGCGCCCGAGCAGCGCAAGCCATCGTCCGGTCGTTTTACGCCGGTGAGGCAGGCAAGTTAATTTTGACGGCAGTGCTGTTCGCGCTGACGTTTGCAGGTGTGAAGCCATTGGCGCCGCTAGCTGTATTCGGCGTCTTCGTGTTGACCCAACTGGTCAGCTGGTTCGCTCCCCTGCTAATGAGAACAACACTTTCGAGACCTTAGGGCGTTTGAGGCAACCATGGCAGAAACAACCGCTTCGGGCTATATCCAGCACCACTTACAGAACCTGACCTTTGGGCAGCTACCTGATGGCGGCTGGGGCTTTGCCCACACCGTTGCAGAAGCTAAAGCAATGGGCTTTTGGGCGTTCCACGTCGATACCCTCGGCTGGTCGCTGTTTGTAGGTCTGATCTTCATCCTCGTATTCCGCATGGCGGCCAAGAAGGCAACTTCCGGTCAGCCAGGCGCACTGCAGAACTTCGTAGAAGTACTGGTGGAATTCGTTGATGGCAGCGTAAAAGACAGTTTCCACGGTCGCAGTGCTGTTATCGCACCGCTGGCGCTGACCATTTTCGTGTGGGTGTTCCTGATGAACGCCATCGACCTGGTTCCGGTTGACTGGATTCCTCAGTTGGCGATCCTGATCACTGGCGATGAACACTTCCCGTTCCGTGCCGTACCGACGACAGATCCAAACGCGACAATGGGCATGGCCCTGTCGGTATTTGCTCTGATCATCTTCTACAGCATCAAGATCAAGGGCATCGGCGGCTTCATCGGTGAACTGACTCTGCACCCATTCGGCAGCAAGAACATTTTTGTTCAGGCGCTGCTGATTCCGGTGAACTTCCTGCTCGAATTCGTGACGTTGATTGCCAAGCCTATTTCGTTGGCTCTGCGTCTGTTCGGCAACATGTACGCTGGCGAACTGGTGTTTATCCTGATCGCCGTAATGTTCGGCAGCGGCCTGCTTTGGCTTAGCGGTCTGGGCGTGGTGCTGCAATGGGCGTGGGCTGTATTCCACATCCTGATCATCACCTTGCAAGCGTTCATCTTCATGATGTTGACCATCGTCTACCTGTCGATGGCACACGAAGATAATCACTAAGATCCGCTTCGGCGAATCTGGTGCTCCTCTCACCTTAGGGTGAGAGGGCGTCGCAAAATGATTTTGTTTTACCGCTTTAATCTAAAAACCTAAACCATACGACGTAAAAGTCGGGAGGAAAGATGGAAACTGTAGTTGGTCTAACCGCTATCGCTGTTGCACTGTTGATCGGCCTGGGCGCACTGGGTACCGCAATTGGTTTCGGCCTGTTGGGTGGCAAGTTCCTGGAAGGCGCAGCGCGTCAACCAGAAATGGTTCCAATGCTGCAAGTTAAAATGTTCATCGTTGCCGGTCTGCTCGACGCCGTAACTATGATCGGTGTTGGTATCGCACTGTTCTTCACCTTCGCGAACCCCTTCGTTGGTCAACTCGCTGGCTAATCACTCGAATTTTCGAGTTGATTAGAGTGATGGACAACGAACGAGCGAGGTGTTGGCGTGAACATTAATGCAACCCTGATTGGCCAGTCCGTTGCGTTCTTCATTTTTGTACTGTTTTGCATGAAGTTCGTGTGGCCTCCGGTCATCGCGGCATTGCAAGAACGTCAGAAGAAGATTGCGGCTGGACTGGACGCTGCTAACCGAGCAGCTCGCGACCTGGAGTTGGCCCAAGATAAAGCGGGTCAACAACTGCGCGAAGCTAAGGCTCAAGCAGCTGAAATCATTGAGCAAGCCAAGAAACGCGGTACTCAGATCGTAGACGAAGCCCGTGAACAGGCTCGCGTTGAAGCTGACCGTGTGAAGGCTCAGGCTCAGGCCGAGATCGAACAGGAACTGAACAGCGTTAAAGACGCCCTGCGTGCCCAATTGGGTAGCTTGGCTGTTGAAGGCGCAGAGAAGATCCTGGGTGCCACAATCGATCAAAACGCGCACGCGGAGCTGGTTACTAAACTGGCTGCTGAAATTTAAGCGAGGGCGATCATGGCAGAATTGACCACGTTGGCCCGACCTTACGCTAAGGCAGCCTTCGAGCACGCCCAGGCCCACCAGCAACTGGCCTCTTGGTCAGCCATGCTCGGCCTGGCTGCAGCAGTGTCGCAAGACGACACTATGCAGCGCGTGCTCAAGGCCCCGCGACTGACGAGCGCAGAAAAGGCCGCCACATTTATTGATGTGTGCGGCGACAAGTTCACTGTAGCAGCACAGAACTTCATCAACGTCGTTGCCGAAAACGACCGTCTCCCGCTACTGCCGGAGATCGCCGCTCTGTTTGACCTGTACAAGGCTGAACAAGAGAAGTCGGTAGACGTAGAAGTGACCAGTGCTTTTACATTGAACCAAGAACAGCAAGACAAACTCGCCAAGGTTCTCAGTGCACGACTCAACCGGGAAGTGCGCCTGCAAGTTGCGGAGGATGCCAGCCTTATAGGTGGTGTCATCATCCGCGCCGGCGACCTGGTTATCGATGGCTCGGTTCGCGGAAAACTCGCAAGCCTTGCCGAAGCATTGAAATCTTGAGTTTGAAGGGGCAGCAGAGCAATGCAGCAACTCAATCCTTCCGAAATAAGTGAAATTATCAAGGGCCGCATCGAAAAACTCGATGTGACCTCCCAAGCCCGTAACGAAGGCACTGTCGTCAGCGTATCTGACGGTATTGTGCGGATTCACGGTCTGGCCGACGTAATGTACGGCGAGATGATCGAGTTTCCGGGCAGCGTCTTCGGTATGGCTCTCAACCTTGAGCAAGACTCTGTAGGTGCCGTAGTACTGGGCGCATACACGACTCTGGCTGAAGGCATGAGCGCCAAGTGCACTGGCCGCATCCTGGAAGTTCCGGTTGGTAAGGAACTGCTGGGTCGCGTTGTCGACGCACTGGGTAACCCAGTTGATGGCAAAGGTCCACTGGGCAACACCGAGACTGATGCAGTCGAGAAAGTTGCTCCAGGCGTGATCTGGCGTAAGTCGGTAGACCAGCCTGTACAGACTGGCTACAAGGCTGTCGATGCCATGATCCCTGTCGGCCGTGGCCAGCGTGAGCTGATCATCGGTGACCGTCAGATCGGTAAAACCGCTCTGGCGATCGACGCGATCATCAACCAGAAGAACAGCGGCATTTTCTGTGTATACGTAGCGATCGGTCAGAAGCAATCGACCATCGCCAACGTGGTTCGCAAGCTGGAAGAAAACGGCGCGCTGGCTAACACCATCGTCGTTGCTGCCAGTGCTTCCGAATCCGCAGCGCTGCAGTTCCTGGCACCGTACTCCGGTTGCACCATGGGCGAATACTTCCGCGACCGCGGTGAAGACGCGCTGATCGTTTATGACGATCTGTCCAAGCAAGCAGTGGCTTACCGCCAGATTTCCCTGCTGCTGCGCCGTCCACCAGGCCGTGAAGCTTACCCAGGCGACGTGTTCTATCTCCACTCCCGTCTTCTGGAGCGCGCATCCCGCGTATCCGAAGAATACGTAGAGAAGTTCACCAACGGCGCAGTGACCGGCAAAACCGGTTCCCTGACCGCACTGCCGATCATCGAAACCCAGGCTGGCGACGTTTCCGCGTTCGTTCCGACCAACGTGATTTCCATCACTGACGGTCAGATCTTCCTGGAATCGGCCATGTTCAACTCCGGGATCCGTCCTGCAGTGAACGCCGGTGTTTCGGTATCCCGTGTGGGTGGTGCCGCTCAGACCAAGATCATCAAGAAGCTCTCCGGTGGTATCCGTACCGCTCTGGCTCAGTACCGTGAACTGGCAGCATTTGCCCAGTTCGCTTCTGACCTGGACGAAGCGACCCGTAAGCAACTTGAGCATGGTCAGCGCGTTACCGAGCTGATGAAGCAGAAGCAATACGCACCAATGTCGATCGCTGACATGGCGCTGTCGCTGTATGCCGCTGAGCGTGGGTTCCTGACTGACGTCGAAATCACCAAGGTCGGTAGCTTTGAACAAGCGCTGATTGCTTACTTCAACCGCGATCACGCCGAGCTTATGGCGAAGATCAACGTTAAAGGTGACTTCAATGACGAAATCGACGCTGGCATCAAAGCCGGTATCGAGAAGTTCAAGGCCACCCAAACCTGGTAAGCCGCAGCGGGAGCCGCAAGGCTCCCGCTTGCTAACCTGATAGGTGTTACATGGCAGGCGCAAAAGAGATTCGCAGTAAGATTGCGAGCATCAAAAGCACGCAAAAGATTACCAGCGCCATGGAAAAAGTGGCGGTCAGCAAAATGCGCAAGGCACAAATGCGCATGGCTGCTAGCCGTCCTTATGCGGAGCGTATCCGCCAGGTTATTGGGCATTTGGCCAACGCCAACCCGGAATACCGCCACCCGTTCATGATCGACCGCGAAGTTAAGCGTGTGGGTTATGTGGTTGTGAGCAGTGACCGTGGTTTGTGTGGTGGTTTGAATACCAACCTGTTCAAGGCTTTGGTCAAGGACATGGCGGTAAACCGTGAAAACGGCGTCGAGATTGATCTGTGCGTGGTCGGCAGCAAAGGTGCGGCATTTTTCCGTAACTTCGGCGGTAACGTCGTCGCTGCTATCAGCCATCTGGGTGAAGAACCGTCGATCAATGATTTGATCGGCAGCGTTAAGGTGATGCTGGATGCTTACCTGGAAGGCCGTATTGACCGCCTGTCCGTGGTATCCAACAAGTTCATCAACACCATGACGCAACAGCCTACTGTGGAGCAATTGATTCCACTGGTGGCGACCCCGGATCAAGAACTCAAGCACCACTGGGACTATCTCTACGAACCGGATGCCAAAGAGCTGCTAGACGGCTTGATGGTGCGTTACGTGGAGTCGCAGGTGTACCAGGCGGTGGTCGAGAACAGTGCAGCTGAACAAGCTGCGCGGATGATCGCAATGAAGAACGCCACTGATAACGCCGGTGACTTGATCAGCGATTTGCAGCTGATCTACAACAAGGCGCGTCAGGCTGCGATCACCCAAGAGATCTCGGAAATCGTCGGCGGCGCTGCCGCGGTTTAACGGTTCAAATATTCAGAGGATCCAGCTATGAGTAGCGGACGTATCGTTCAAATCATCGGCGCCGTGATCGACGTGGAATTTCCACGCGAAAACGTACCGAGCATCTACAACGCGCTGAAAGTACAAAGCGCGGCCGGAACCACTCTGGAAGTTCAGCAACAGCTGGGCGACGGCGTGGTTCGTACCATTGCGATGGGTTCCACCGAGGGCTTGAAGCGCGGTCTGGAAGTCACCGACACTGGCGCAGCCATCTCCGTTCCAGTCGGTAAAGCGACTCTGGGCCGGATCATGGACGTTCTGGGCAACCCGATCGACGAAGCTGGCCCGATTGACACCGAAGAGCGTTGGGGCATTCACCGCCCGGCGCCGTCCTTCGCTGAGCAAGCTGGCGGCAACGACCTGCTGGAAACCGGCATCAAGGTTATCGACCTGATCTGCCCGTTTGCAAAAGGCGGTAAGGTTGGTCTGTTCGGTGGTGCCGGTGTAGGCAAAACCGTAAACATGATGGAACTGATCCGTAACATCGCCATGGAACACAGCGGTTACTCTGTGTTTGCTGGTGTGGGCGAGCGTACCCGTGAGGGTAACGACTTCTACCACGAGATGAAGGATTCCAGCGTACTGGACAAAGTGGCACTGGTTTACGGTCAGATGAACGAGCCGCCGGGTAACCGTCTGCGCGTAGCACTGACTGGCCTGACCATGGCCGAGAAGTTCCGTGACGAAGGTAACGACGTACTGTTGTTCGTTGACAACATCTACCGTTACACCTTGGCCGGTACTGAAGTATCCGCACTGCTGGGCCGTATGCCTTCGGCAGTAGGTTACCAGCCGACTCTGGCTGAAGAGATGGGTACTCTGCAAGAGCGCATCACTTCTACCAAGAACGGTTCGATCACTTCGATCCAAGCGGTATACGTACCTGCGGATGACTTGACTGACCCGTCGCCTGCGACCACGTTTGCCCACTTGGACGCTACCGTCGTTCTGTCCCGTGACATCGCTTCCCTGGGTATCTACCCAGCAGTAGATCCACTGGATTCGACTTCGCGCCAGCTGGACCCGAACGTAATCGGCCAGGAACACTACGACACCGCTCGCGGCGTTCAGTACGTGTTGCAGCGTTACAAAGAACTGAAGGACATCATTGCGATCCTGGGTATGGACGAGCTGTCGGAAACCGACAAGCAGTTGGTATCCCGCGCTCGTAAGATCCAGCGTTTCTTGTCTCAGCCGTTCTTCGTGGCAGAGGTCTTCACTGGCGCTTCGGGTAAATACGTTTCCCTGAAAGACACCATTGCTGGCTTCAAAGGCATCCTCAACGGTGACTACGACCACCTGCCAGAACAAGCGTTCTACATGGTCGGCGGCATCGAAGAAGCGATCGAGAAAGCCAAGAAACTGTAATTCCGGCGCCCGGCAACGGGCGCTAATCAGGTTGAGGCAATCAGATGGCTAATATGATGACAGTCCATTGCGATATCGTCAGTGCGGAAGGAGAAATCTTTTCCGGTCAGGTCGAGATGGTGATTGCGCACGGCAGCCTGGGTGATCTTGGTATCGCTCTGGGTCACGCTCCGCTGATCACTGAACTCAAGCCAGGTCCGATCCGCCTGATCAAATTGGGCGGTGAAGCCGAGGTGTTTTACATCTCCGGTGGTTACCTCGAGGTTCAGCCGAACATGGTCAAGGTTCTTGCCGACACCGTGCAACGTGCTGCCGACCTGGATGAAGCCTCCGCTCAGGAAGCCGTAAAGGCTGCCGAGAAGGCACTGAACGAAAAAGGCGCAGATTTCGATTACGGATCTGCTGCTGCACGTCTGGCCGAAGCCGCAGCTCAGCTGCGCACCGTCCAGCAAATCCGCAAGAAGTTCGGCGGCTAAGCCTCCTGTCTTATTGTGTGATTGATTAAAAAGGGTAGCCTCGGCTACCCTTTTTCTTTTTCCGCGAAATACTTTTTGGTCGCAACCGCTGACCACCCAGGATTGGTAGCCAGTCATGTCTCTCGATATCGTTATTCTCGCCGCAGGTCAGGGCACCCGCATGCGTTCCGCCCTGCCCAAGGTTCTGCACCCCGTGGCAGGCAACTCCATGCTCGGCCATGTTATCCACAGCGCTCGTCAGCTTGAGCCGAACCGCATTCACGTCGTCATCGGTCACGGTGCCGAACTGGTGCGTGAACGCCTGGCCGCTGACGACCTGAATTTTGTGCTGCAAGACAAGCAACTGGGTACCGGTCATGCCGTGGCTCAGGCACTGCCATTTTTGACCGCAGAAAATGTGCTGATCCTGTACGGCGATGTACCGCTGATCGAGGTCGAGACCCTGCAGCGTCTGCTCAAGCAAGTTGGCCCCGAGCAACTGGGCCTGCTGACCGTCAACCTGGCCGACCCGACTGGCTATGGCCGTATCGTGCGTGACGCCGACGGCAAGGTATGCGCGATTGTTGAGCACAAGGACGCAACCGAAGCCGAACGTGCAATCACTGAAGGCAACACCGGCATCCTCGCTTTGCCGACCCGCCGCCTGGCTGACTGGATGAGCCGTCTGTCGAACAACAACGCACAGGGCGAGTACTACCTGACCGACGTAATCGCTATGGCGGTCAGCGATGGTTTGGTCGTGGCCACCGAGCATGCGCTGGACCCGATGGAAGTGCAGGGCGCCAACGACCGTAAACAGCTTAGTGAGCTGGAGCGTCATTACCAGTTGCGCGAAGCCCGTCGTCTAATGGCATTGGGTGTGACCTTGCGTGACCCGGCGCGTTTCGATGTGCGCGGTGAAGTGACCGTTGGTCGTGATGTGCTGATCGATATCAACGTGATTCTTGAAGGCCGTGTGGTTATTGAAGATGACGTAGTCATTGGCCCTAACTGTGTGATCAAGGACAGCACCCTGCGCAAAGGTGTGGTGGTCAAGGCCAACAGCCATATCGACGGCGCCGTGATGGGTGAAAACAGTGATGCGGGTCCTTTCGCGCGTTTGCGTCCGGGTAGCGTGCTGGATGCCCGTGCCCATGTGGGTAACTTTGTCGAATTGAAAAACGCCCACCTCGGTGAAGATGCCAAGTGCGGCCACCTGACTTACCTGGGGGATGCCGAGGTCGGTCCCCGTACCAATATTGGCGCGGGCACCATCACCTGCAACTACGATGGCGCCAACAAGTGGAAGACTGTATTGGGTGCCGATGTGTTTATCGGGTCCAACAACTCGCTGGTGGCGCCTGTGGATATCTCTAGCGGTGCAACCACCGCAGCCGGCTCAACCATCAGCCAGGATGTTGCCCCGCAACAATTGGCCGTTGGTCGTGCGCGCCAGCGCAATATTGATGGATGGAAGCGCCCGGTCAAGCAGCCAAAGCCTTGATTTAGAGTTATCCACAAGCAGAAGGTAACGATTTACGGTTATTAACAAGTCATCCTATAACTGTTTTAAATCAATAAGTTACCTAAAGCCTTATCCGCTCCCTGTGGATAAGGCTTTATTTTTTGCGGGGCTAAATAAGCGTATTGGCCAATGAACACAGGCCTATATCGAGTTATTCACAGAAAATAACCCGCAACATTTTCTTGACGAAGGTTTCGAGATACGGTTTCATTGCTTTCGTTATCTTTCGAAACGAAACTTAAGCCGTTATGTCCAAACGTAATACGCCACAACGCAGACACAACATCCTGGCCATGCTTGCTGAGCAGGGCGAAGTCAGTGTGGATGAACTGGCCAAGCGCTTCGAGACCTCCGAGGTTACGATTCGCAAGGATTTGGCTGCACTCGAAAGTAACGGGCTGTTATTACGTCGTTATGGCGGTGCCATCACCATGCCGCAAGAACTGGTCAGTGATGTACCGCAGCCTGTCTCTCTTTATAAGCAAGCCATCGCCCGTGCGGCAGTGGGTCTGATTAAAGAGCACGCACGCATCATCATCGACAGTGGCAGCACCACAGCCTCGATGATTCCACAACTGGGCCTGCAACCTGGCCTGGTGGTGATGACCAACTCCCTGCACGTCGCCAATGCACTCAGCGAACTGGAACATGAGCCTGTATTGCTGATGACCGGGGGCACCTGGGATCCGCACTCCGAGTCCTTTCAGGGACAGGTTGCCGAACAGGTGTTGCGCTCATACGACTTCGATCAACTGTTCATCGGTGCTGACGGCATAGACCTGCAGCGCGGCACGACAACTTTTAACGAGTTGTTGGGTCTGAGCCGGGTCATGGCTGACGTTGCGCGTGAAGTGATCGTGATGGTCGAGTCGGACAAGATTGGTCGCAAAATACCCAACCTGGAACTGCCCTGGAGCAGCGTCCATACCCTTATTACCGATGATCGCCTGCCCCTTGAGGCGCGCGAACAGATTCAGGCCCGAGGCATAACACTGTTATGCGCGGCCCTAAGCTAGGAGAACTTTATGTGTGGGATCGTTGGCGCAGTCGCTGAACGTAATATCACGGCCATTCTGCTGGAAGGCCTGAAACGTCTTGAATACCGTGGTTACGACAGCGCAGGTGTTGCTGTCTTCACCAACAATGGCACCCTGGAGCGCATGCGCCGCAACGGTAAGGTTGCCGAGCTGGAGCAAGCCCTGGCCGGTGAACCCCTGGCCGGTCGCCTGGGTATTGCCCACACCCGTTGGGCAACTCACGGTGCGCCTTGCGAGCGTAACGCCCACCCGCACTTTTCGGGCTCCGATCTGGCTGTTGTGCACAACGGCATCATCGAAAACCATGAAGCCCTGCGTGAGCAACTCAAAGGCCTGGGCTACGCATTCACCTCGGATACCGACACCGAAGTCATTGCTCACCTGCTCAACCACAAACTCAAGGATCACAACGACCTGACTGCGGCCCTCAAGGCCACCGTGAAAGAATTGCACGGTGCCTACGGTCTGGCCGTGATCAGCGCCAAACAACCGGATCGTCTGGTTGCAGCCCGCAGCGGCAGCCCGTTGGTGATCGGCCTGGGTCTGGGGGAAAACTTCCTGGCCTCCGACCAATTGGCACTGCGTCAGGTCACTGACCGTTTCATGTACCTGGAAGAAGGCGATATCGCTGAAATCCATCGTGACAGCGTACAGATCTGGGACGTAAACGGTCAGAGCGTTCAGCGCGAAGCCGTGCAGTACAGCGATGGCGCAGAAGCGGCCGACAAGGGCGAATACCGCCACTACATGCTCAAGGAAATCCACGAGCAACCAGCAGTCGTGCAGCGCACCCTGGAAAACCGTCTGGGTCAGGACCATGTACTGGTTCAAGCCTTCGGTCCACAGGCGAAGGAATTGTTCGCCAAGGTTCGCAATGTTCAGATCGTTGCCTGTGGTACCAGCTACCACGCAGGCATGGTTGCCCGTTACTGGCTCGAAAGCCTGGCCGGTATTCCGTGCCAGGTTGAAGTGGCCAGTGAGTTCCGCTATCGCAAAGTTGTGGTGCAACCGGACACCCTGTTTGTTTCGATCTCGCAATCGGGCGAAACCGCTGACACTTTGGCAGCACTGCGCAATGCAAAAGAATTGGGCTTCCTCGGTAGCCTGGCGATTTGCAACGTAGGTATCAGCTCCTTGGTTCGTGAGTCTGATCTGACGCTGCTGACCCAAGCCGGTCGCGAAATCGGTGTCGCTTCTACCAAGGCATTCACCACCCAGCTGGTAGGCCTGTTGCTGCTGACCCTGTCCCTGGGTCAAGTGCGCGGCACCCTGGAAGAGGGCGTTGAAGCGCAGCTCGTTGAAGAGCTGCGCCGTTTGCCAGCGCGTCTGGGTGAAGCCCTGGCGATGGATTCGGTGGTCGAAAAAGTAGCTGAGTTGTTTGCCGATAAACACCACACCCTGTTCCTGGGTCGTGGCGCTCAATTCCCGGTAGCAATGGAAGGCGCACTCAAGCTCAAAGAAATTTCGTACATCCACGCTGAAGCGTATCCAGCGGGCGAGTTGAAGCACGGCCCTCTGGCACTTGTGGATAACGATATGCCGGTAGTGACCGTTGCTCCGAACAATGAGCTGTTGGAGAAACTTAAATCCAACCTGCAAGAAGTTCGTGCTCGCGGTGGCGAATTGATTGTGTTTGCCGATGAACAGGCAGGCATGAGCAATGGCGAAGGCACCCATGTGATCAACATGCCGCATATCCATGATGTGCTGGCACCGATCCTCTACACCATCCCGCTGCAATTGCTGTCGTACTACGTGGCCGTGCTTAAAGGCACTGACGTAGACCAGCCGCGTAACCTGGCTAAATCCGTGACTGTGGAATAAATCGCAGCTGCGGCATTAAGTAGCGGTTTTAGAGAATTAAAACTGTCGCAAATGAAGGGAGCCACTGACTGGCTCCCTTCGTCGACAGATCCCCTTCTTCCAGGTTGCATGTCCAACACCCTACGGACACTTTCAGATGCTCCTGCAGATTCAACCTGATGAGTCGTGAATCGTCCCTGATTGACGAGCACTGAACGAAAGACTCAATTACAGGTGGAAATGGCCCGCAGCCTCCGGCTGGTAAAGCACTTTCCTGATCTCAATCCGGCGGGTCCTGTCAGATATTCGCCAGTCAATGGAATCCCCCTCCTGATAGCCGAGGATGGCAGCGCCGATGTCGGAATACACGGAATGCTTCCCTGCGTTGCTGTCCTCATCTTCAGGGTAGACCAGAGCCACTTCGATCTCTTCGTCGTCCAGCTGCAGCAAGGCCCTGGAGTTCATCGTGACGACATTGCACGCCACCTGCTGCGGCTTGACGACAATGGCACGCTCAAGTTCATGTTCGAGCTCAACAACAGTCGGACCTTGCTCGAGAGCGATTAGACTCTCGAGCCTGGCCTTGTCGATTTCAGTGATGTAGATCCTGGCGGAGTCGCCAACGGTGCCTTCGCGCAAAAACTGGAGATAGCGCCCTGCCGTCATGGAAAACGACTTCAATGTCGGCGTTTCGCTCTCAAGCACAAAGCCGCTGCGCACAAAGGCTTTCAGCGAGCGCGCGTTGTCCGGGTGGATTTTGGCGATGAGTTTCTTGGCCCGCATGTCGAGGAAAGCCAGTTTCATGCCTTCGCGGATCGTACGGGCGCCAAGGTTTCGGCCCCATTTGTCGCTGTCTCCGATGGCCAGGACAATCTCGCAATCTGAGTCGGTCTTGATGAGACGGACAAAGCCCACCGGATCGTCATACCGGTCATAGGCCATGAAGAATCGGCCGCCCTGGTTGAACAGATGGGTCAGGATTGGTAATTGGGTTCGATCAATGGCTTGCTCGATTGAGCGGGAGACATGACGTGAATCGCTCAGATAACAGGTGACGCGCTCATCCTCCAACCAGTCCATCAACGTCAACGCATGCGCCCGAGTAATTTCAGGGCACAGCGAAATGAAAGGCTTGTTCATCTTCACCACACTTATTTTCAAGGGATGAAAGCCCTTCATGGCTTCGGCCATGACGGTTCTTTCGGCAACCGGCTATTTTAAGACATAACGCGAGTAATGCCGAACAGTCCGGAGCGTTTGAGGAAACCATCGTTTTGCCCCTTGATCCGCCACAGATTCTCCCTGCAAGCGGCTCCATCAACAGTATGTGAATTCCTTGTGATTACTGGGAGCAACAGTTTTAATTCTCTAAATTCAGCACTGACTCGGCCCGCTCTGCGGGCCGAGTGGTTTCAGGTCTGTGGATAACTTCAGCAAGGAGCTGGCATGCTGTACACCAATGCACTGAAACAATTGGATATGCAGGATATTTCGATTGTTTTGTTATTGATCGAAAACCGTAGTGCCAAGCGTGTTGCAGAAATGTTGAATCTCAGTCAGTCGAGCATTAGCTACAGCCTGAAAAAACTTCGGCATTGTTTCGACGACAAACTTTTCGAAAACAGTGACGGCGCCATGCAACCCACGACACGGGTGCTGGCGATCAAGCCTTATCTGCAAAACATCATGCAGTGCATTAACCAGTGCGCTAAAGAAGGGGCAGAGCAGGGCTCCGTGCTGCGTCAGTGGAACATTACTGCCCCTGAGTATTTTGAAATCCTCATGTTGCCCACCCTGCTGCAGCAAGTACGTGCAACAGGGCGCAATTGGTCGTTGAGTGTGAGCCGACTGGGCAAGGATTTGCCGATCAATCAGCTGCTGTCCTCGGACACTGACGTCTGCTTTGGTTTCGGTCCGGGTTATCACCAGCAGCATCCGTTGCTGGGCTATCGCAGTCTCAATGAAGATTCTTTTATGTGCCTGTCCAGCGTGCCTAAACATCAGCCAAAATCTTTTTTGGATATTGATGATTTTTGCGATGCGCAGCACGTATTTCCAACTCCTTGGCTGTCGGAAAAAAACATGGTGGATGGCTGGCTGGAGAAACAGTCTCGGCATAGAAATATTTTTACCCGGGCCAATTCTTATCACGCCGGGGTCAATATTTTATTGGCAGTACCCGCACTGATCGTGATCCCGAAAAAAATAGTGGCGACACTGAATGTGCCACCAACCCTAAAAGTGCTCGAACCACCTGCGGGTTTTCCGACTTTTACTCTGGACATGATCTGGAGCCGAGAAAGAAATATCCACAGCGACTTTCATCAGCTGGAAGCGGTGATTGAAAAAATAAAAACATGAAATAAACACGGCCGCTCAACCTGTGGGCGTCGGGGTGGGCTATACATTTCCACTGTTTCTATCGCAAAGTGGTGTGCGGCCTTGAACTGAAAAGGAAAATTCGATGTTTAAACACTTTCTAAAACCGGCGCGTGTCAGCGCGGTTTTTTTGCTGTCTTGCCTGGCCGCTTCCATTGCCTGTGCCTCTGAAAAAACCTCTTACCCGGATGCTGCTGCCAGCGACCCGGCGAAGATGGGCTGGATGGTCGGCGCGCCGCCGCCTCCTGATCGTATTGTGCGTTTTGCTGACGGCAGTTATTTCCAGTTTCCGGCCATGCGCTGGAGTGTCTCCAACTTTCGCCAATTAATGCCCACCACCAATGTGTCCCGTGGCCTGGGTGCTCCCGTACCGCTGGCCCGGGCCCTGCGCACGGATATCGACGGGTTGACCTTCGTGCCACTGGGCAGCAAGCAGCCGATGACTTGGGAACAGTCACTGGCAGCCAATTACACGGATGGCATCGTCGTACTGCATCGCGGAAAAATTATTTACGAGCGCTACTTTGGTGTCCTGAATCCTGAAGGCCAGCACGGTGCAATGTCGATGACCAAGTCGGTGGTTGGCACCATGGGCGCGATGCTGGTGGCTGATGGCACACTGGATGCCAATAAAAAAATTGCAGAGTATGTGCCGGAGCTGGCCAAGTCGGCTTTTGGCAACGCCACTTTGCGCCAGGTGCTGGACATGACCACGGGGCTCAAATACAGCGAAGATTATGCCGACCCCAATGCTGAAGTCTGGAAGCATGCACAGGCCGGTAATCCGCTGCCCAAACCCAAGGACTACACCGGCCCGCAAAGTTATATGGAATATTTGCAGACGGTCGAACCTGAGGGGGAGCACGGCGAGGCCTTCGCCTATAAAACCGTGAACACCGATGTGCTGGGGTGGGTGATTGCGCGGGCGACAGGGCGCAACGTCGCGCAATTGCTCTCGGAAAAAATCTGGCAACGTATCGGCGCTGAACAATCGGCGTATTTCACCGTCGATTCCATCGGCACTCCGTTTGCGGGCGGCGGTTTGAATACCGGGCTACGGGACATGGCCCGTTTTGGCGAGATGATCCGTAACAATGGCCAGTATCTTGGGCAGCAAATCGTACCCAAGGCGGTTGTGGATGACATTCGCGGTGGCGGCGATAAAGCAGCCTTCGCAAAAGCCGGTTACGACCTGCTCAAGGGCGCCAGTTACCGCGACATGTGGTGGGTGACGCACAACGCTGATGGTGCCTTTATGGCTCGCGGTGTTTACGGCCAACGTACCTACATCGATCCGAAAGCCGAAATGGTCATCGTGCGTTACGCCTCCAACCCGATTGCCAGTAACTCGGCGAATGATCCGGTGACCATCCCGGCCTTTGAGGCCCTGGCGAAACAGTTGATCAGCCACCCGGACTGACTACCGCAAAAAACTGTTGCTGGCATTGCCCATCCATTTGTGGGAGCGGGCTAGCCCGCGATGGCATCCCTGCGATTTAACAGACCGACCGCAGTGTCTGCATCGCAGGCAAGCCAGCCCCCCACAGTTAGTGCGGTGCCCACTAAATCTGCAATTACCCCCCGCAGCTCTTGTGGGGGCTGGCTTTCCCTCGATGGTCATTTCTGGGCTGGCTGTTACTCGCAGATAGCGTAAAGCCCGAAGCCCGGCAGGGGTTGAGGTCTGCGTGAAAGTGATTCGGACAAATGGTCGCGTCCGCTCTAGCGTCTACCTCTTGTCCGTGAAACTGACAGTTTTGGTTATTCGTCTAACCTATAGTTTTGATATCTGAAATGAAGGAGGAACAAAGATGCTCGCGCAACTTCCACCGGCCTTACAGAAACTTCAACTTCCATTACGGCTAAGGCTCTGGGACGGACACGAGTTCAATTTCGGCCCGACGCCCAGCGTCACAATCGTGGTCAAGGACCCGACCCTGGTGTCTCAATTCACCCACCCCAGCCTCGACTTGCTGGGCAGCGCTTTCGTTGAGGGCCGGCTTGAGCTGGAAGGCTCTATCAGCGAAGCGATCCGGGTCTGCGATGAACTGAGCCAGGCGCTGGTGGACGATGATGAAAACACCCCGCCACCCCGGGTCTATCACGACAAGGCGACCGACGCCGAATCCATCTCTTATCACTACGACCTGTCCAACGACTTCTATCAGCTGTGGCTCGACCACGACATGGCCTATTCCTGCGGTTATTTTGAAACCGGGGAAGAGAGCCTGGACGAAGCCCAGCAAGCCAAGTTTCGTCTGCTGTGCCGCAAGCTGCGACTCAAGCCCGGCGAATACTTGCTGGATGTTGGCTGCGGTTGGGGCGGGCTGGCGCGGTTTGCCGCACGTGAATATGGGGTCAAGGTGTTCGGGATTACCCTGAGCAAGGAACAACTCAAACTTGCCCGTGAGCGCGTTAACGCTGAAGGCCTGCAAGACAAGGTTGACCTGCAACTGCTTGATTATCGCGACTTGCCGCAGGATGGACGGTTCGACAAGATCGTCAGCGTCGGGATGTTTGAACACGTCGGCCATGCCAACCTGCGCGAATATTGCGAAATCCTCTCCAGGGCCGTACGCGAGGGCGGGCTTGTGATGAACCACGGGATAACGTCCAAGCACACCGATGGTCGTCAGGTTGGCCGGGGTGCGGGGGACTTTATCGATCGTTATGTGTTTCCCAATGGTGAGCTGCCGCATCTGTCGATGATGACAGCCGAAATCAGCGAGGCCGGGTTGGAAGTGGTCGATGTTGAAAGCCTGCGTCTGCATTACGCGCGCACGCTGGAACATTGGAGCCAGCGCCTGGAGAACAAGCTGGACGCTGCTGCCAAGCAAGTGCCGGAGCAGGCTCTACGGATCTGGCGTTTGTATCTGGCGGGTTGTGCCTACGCCTTTGCCCATGGCTGGATCAACATCGACCAGATTCTGGCGACCAAGCCCCATGCCGATGGCTCGCTGGAACTGCCACCGACCCGGGCGGATATTTATCGCTGAGTGTGGTTTTCCCAAGTGATGGGCAGGGGGTCTTGTTGGGTATTGATGTCCAGAACAAAGCGCCCGTCCTGGAGGCCAATGTTTTGATCGACCTGGGCCAGGGCTTTTTGCTCGAACGTCAGTGAGTTCTTGTTGAACACAAGATCGTGGCGGGCAACATTGCCGCCCCAGTCCGGTGAGGGGAGGGAGATGTAACTGATGCGGTAGTGGTCGTCAGTGAAATCTCCCTCCACCACATACACCCCGTAGTGGTTCTCGCCAGGTGAGATGATTTTGTAGAGACCATTGTCGTAGTAGTACAGCACCGCTTCTTCAAAGGGTTTTTCGCTGTACATCTTCTTGTAGTGCAGCCGGTGGATAAACGTTGGCTGGCCCACTTCTACGCTGATTAGCGGCGGGGAGTGAGGTGTGACCCTGGCTTGAGCTGAAGCCAGTGTGCTGATGCTGAAGAGCACGCCCATTAGCGATAATCGCATTTTTTTTATTCCTTACGCTGAACGGCCCGGGTTATTCCGGGCCGTTCAGTTTATGGAAACCTGCTTGGTGCTTTGCCTGCTCCGAGAAATTTAGATCCTTCCTACAAGCTTATAAAACTGGCGAAACCAGACGGGCCACTCGCATACCTAGCTGCTGCAAGCGGTGTGTGGCCTTGATATCCGCTTCGGTAATTTCACGGGCCAGGGCGAAGTCATCGAGCAACATGTGCTCGACCTGCCGGGCGAAGTCTTCATCGACCGTCAGCAGCATGACTTCAAAGTTAAGACGGAACGAACGGTTGTCCATATTGGCGCTGCCAATAGCGCTGATCTCATCATCAACCAACACTACTTTCTGGTGCACAAAGCCGGGTTGATAGCGGAAGATTCGCACGCCTGCGCGCACCGCTTCGAAGGCATACAGACTGGATGCGGCATACACAATTTTATGGTCCGGGCGAGACGGAATCAGGATGCGTACATCCACACCGCGCAGCACGGCGAGCCTGAGCGCGGAGAACACCGCTTCGTCAGGCACAAAATAGGGGCTGGTAATCCATACCCTGTGATTGGCTGCATGGATGGCCTCAACGAAAAACAGCGAGCAGGTTTCGTATGGATCTGCCGGGCCGCTGGCCAGGAACTGGCAAAGTACGCCACCGTCCGGGTAGCTCTGTGGCAGAAGCAGGGGAGGCAGTTTACGGGCGGCCCAGAACCAGTCTTCGGCAAAGGACTCCTGCAGGCAGGCGACTACAGGGCCGGTAACCTCTACATGAGTATCACGCCACGGCGACAGTGGCGGCTTGGCTCCAAGGTACTCGTCACCTACGTTGTGCCCGCCGACAAAACCGCGCACGCCATCCACAACTACCACTTTGCGATGGTTACGGAAGTTGACCTGGAAACGACTGATCCAGCCGCCACGGGTGGCAAACGCATAAGTTTGCACACCACCTGCGCGTAAGGTCTCGGCATAAACTTTTGGTAAGGCATGGCTGCCGATGCTGTCATACAGCAGATGCACCGCGACGCCTTGCGCGGCTTTTTCGAGCAGGAGTGCGTGCAGCTTCATGCCCAGGTCATCGTCGTGGATGATAAAAAACTGCACCAGCACCACCTCCTTGGCTGAGCGAATGGCATCGAAAATGGCGTCAAATGTCGCCGTGCCATTGATCAACAGGCGCACGCTGTTGTTGGCCAGGCATGGCATGCGGCCTAGCCTGGGCATTGCGCGCAGCGAGGCGTAGGCTTTTGAATTGCGTGCGGCCAGGGCTTCCTCGACCCATGGCCGCCAGCTCAGATGGGTGATGGCTTCACGCATTTCCTGGTTGGCATCGCGTCGGGCGCGAATGTAGTCGTCAAAAGTACTGCGGCCAAAGATCAGATACGGGATCAGCGTGAAGTAAGGAATAAAGAACAGCGACATGGCCCAGGCAATCGAGCCCTGCGCAGTCCTGACCGTAAGCACTGCATGCACGGCGGCAATCAGGCCTAAGCTGTGGATTAATAAAATCAGATAACCAAGTACGTGCGGGCCTAGATAATCCATGCGTATCCTTACTCCAAAATGTCTAATGCCAGTACTAACAGACCATGATCTGTTATGAATGTCCTATTTGTTTGCGGGCGCAACACTTGCCCTTTTTTGACGTCTAACGCTGACAATCGCGTAGGAGTTGCTTGATGAATGTTCGTCTGCTTGGGCTGTTCATGGCCTGTGGTTTGTCGATTCCTGTGGCTCAGGCCCAGATGCTGCAACCGGGGCTTTGGGAACTCAGCTCCAGCAATATGCAGGTAGATGGCCAACAGCTGCCTGAACTGCAGGTAATGTTAGGCCAATTACAGAATATGCTGACCCCGGAACAAAAAGCCCAACTGGAAAGCCAGGGGCTGACCATGGCGGGTAAAGGTGTGCGGGTGTGCCTGACGCCCGAGCAAGTGAAGTCAGACAACATTCCACTGACCGATCCCAAGTCGGGATGTAACCAGCAGATCACTGAGCGTAGTGGAAATCAGTGGAAGTTTCGCTTTAGTTGTCCAAAAGCCCAGGGCGCAGGTGTGGCAACGTTTGCCAGTGATCGTGAATTCACCACCCAAGTAAATGGCACCTTTAATGCGACCGGGATTCAGCAGAAGGGCAGCATGGATACCCGTGCTGTGTGGTTGGGACAAAACTGTGGAACAGTTAAACCGCGTACCTGATCAGAACTCGTTTTGCAGCGCTTTATAGCCGCGCACCAAATCCACATTGGTGCGCGCTACATCCTCTGAAAATTCCGATGCGCTGACACTGACCGGCGCAAACTGGCTCAGATCCGTGTTTGGTCCGATACGGGTAGTGGACGGCACATAGAAGTTAGCCGGCAGGTCGCGGCCATCGACGACCGAGTTATGCCGCACCACGCAGCCGTCACCCAGCTCGCAATTGAACAGCACACTGTTGAAGCCGATAAACACTCGATCGCCCACACGGCATGGCCCGTGAACAATGGAGCGGTGCGCAATCGAGGTGCTTTCGCCGATGGTGACCGCTGCGCCCGACTTTGAATGAATGACCACGCCGTCCTGGATATTTGAATTGGCGCCGATGCTGATCGGTTGCATGCCGCCGTCCTGGTCAACTTCATCAGCGCGGATCACCGCGTAGGGGCCGACAAATACGTTTTCGCCGATCACCACTTTGCCGCAGATGATGGCTGTTCTGTCGACATAAGCGGACTCGGCGATTTGCGGTAAATCACCTGATGGATTTTTTCGGATCATGGTGTGCTCAGCGCGTTGTGCAGAGTGTTGAGGTTGTACTCGAACAGGCCAAGAAAAGTACTGGCCGGACCTTCACTTGCTAGGGCATCGGAGTACAGCGTGCCACCGATCTGTGCGCCGCTTTCATCGGCAATTTGCTGCAGCAGGCGCGAGTCTTTGATGTTCTCCATAAACACGGCTTTGACCTTGTCGGCCCGTATCTGGCGAATCAGCGAAGCGACTTCAGCGGCCGAAGGTTCGCGCTCAGTGGACAAGCCCTGAGGAGCCATAAAGGCGATGCCATATGCCTGGCCCAAATACCCGAACGCATCATGGGAGGTCACGATACGGCGATTGCCGGCGGGCAGGTTGCCCAGCTTTGCTTTGGCTTCTGCTTGCAGCCGATCCAGTTCTTTCAGATAAGTCGCGCGGTTGCGGTTGAAGTCTGCTTCGTCGGCCGGATCAGCCTTGATCAGCGCTTGGGTAATGTTATTCACATACAGTTTGGCGTTCGTCAGGTTGTGCCAGGCGTGAGGGTCGGGGATGGTTTCGCCATCTTCCTCCATCGTGTGTGCGGCCACTCCGTGACTGGCCGTGACGATAGCACCAGGGGTTTCGGTACTGGTCACCAGGCGGTCTAGCCAAGGCTCGAACCCCAAGCCATTTTTGATAATGACCTTGGCATTGAGCAACGCCTTGGCATCGTCCGGGGTAGGTTCGTAGGTATGAGCATCTTCATCAGGACCGACCAAAGCACTGACCTGAATATGCTCGCCGCCGATGGCCCGGGTCATGTCGCCCGAGGATACTGAAGCTGGCAACCACAGGTATTTTTGCTGTTTGAGCCGCAACGCAAAGCGATGACCCCATCGCCAGACACACACTGAAAATCACGGGTAGAGCACGCATCGTGTTGCACCTCATTGGGATGACAGCAAAGGTGGTCGGCGCAGCAAGCCGTGTACCGGACCGAAAATGACAGATAACGCATAGCCACAACCCGCTACCAGCACGATGGCCGGACCGCTTGGTAGTGAGTAATAAAACGACAGCAGCAGGCCCAACCAGACTGAAGCGCAGCCAATGGCAGCCGAGATCAGGATCAGTACCGGTAGCCGACGGCTCCAGAACCGCGAGGCAATGGCGGGCAGCATCATCAAACCAACGACCATTAATGCGCCGATGGCCTGAAAGCCGATCACCAGGTTCAGGACCACCAAGGTCAGAAAGAGGCCGTGGGCCAGTGGCCCCAATCGGCTGACACTGCGAAGGAAGAGAGGGTCCAGGGTGTCCAGCAACAATGGGCGGTAGATGACTGCCATCAACAGCATGCTGAAGCCGGTTACCCAAAGCATGCCCGTCAGTGTTTGACTGTCGACCGCCAGTGCTGAACCGAACAGCAGGTGGAGCAGATCCAGACGTTTACCGGCCATGCCCAGGATCAATATGCCGCTGGCTAATGAGATCGGATAAATCGCAGCGAGACTGGCATCTTCACGTAAGCCGGTGCGCCGGGTGATCCAGGCTGACAGCCCGGCCATGCTCAAACCCGCCCCCAACCCGCCCAAGGTTAAAGCGGGCAAGCTCAAGCCAGCGAACCAAAAGCCCAGTGCGGCACCAGGCAAAATGCCGTGTGCGACTGCATCTCCAATCAGGCTCATGCGCCTCAAGATCAAAAAAACGCCCAGTGGTGCCGTGCTACACGCCAGCACCAAACCGCCCAACAAGGCTCGGCGCATAAATACAAATTCCTGGAATGGCTGCCATAACTGGCTGGCGATAACCATCAGGCGACCTGCGACGGGTTAATCAATTGCATCGTCGGCGCCAATACGGTGCCGCTGCTTTTAATCAATAGCGCTTGGGGAATATGCTTTCGAACGGCAGTGAGGTCATGGCACACAACCACTAACGTTCGCCCTTCGGTTTGCCATGTCTGGATATGCTGCCAGAGCAATTCTTGCCCCAGTTCATCGAGAGCCGCATGGGGTTCATCCAGCAGTAAGAGCGGAGCATCTGCAAGGCATAAGCGGGCCAGCAGCGAACGCTGTAATTCGCCCCCCGACAAGGCCATGAGCGGGCGATGCTCCAGGCCGTCCAAATGCCAGTCGGTTAATACCGCATTTAACTTGTCGCTTCTTTGTTGGGCTGTTTGATTCTTGCCCCAGAAACCCGCAGCCACCAACTCTTGCAAACTGATGGGAAATTGCCGGTCCATAAATTGCTGTTGCGGCATAAAGGCCACGTTACCCCGCCGTGGAACATCCAGCAGAACTTTCCCCGACAGTGGTTTTTGCAGCCCGGCAATTACTTTGAGCAAACTGCTTTTGCCACAACCATTGGCGCCGATAACGGCGGTGAGGCTGCCTTTGGCCAGGTTCATATTCAGCGCTGGAGTGAGGGGCTGACCAGGGACGCCCCAAGTAAGACCTAGGCAACTGATCATTACGTATCCCAATTCCAATAGCTTTCGGCCACGGCGTCATGGCTATGCAAACTTTCTGCGTGAACAACTTTAAGCTTGAACGCCTCCACGCCAGAAGTTTTCTGCAATACCGTGTTGAGCCGTCGGGCTGCGTCCTCACAGAACATCAAGTTTTGACCATTGGCCAGTGCGAAGGCTTGTTCGTCGGCGCGCTTTACGGCTGTTTGAACGGCAGTTCCTAGTGCGTCTTCGGCGTTGTCGATGATTTTCTCTAGCGGCAGTAGTGGGTACTGGTGCCCCAGACGAACCGATAAATGTGCGGCACTGCGTTGGCTGTGTGGTGTGGCCACGATACCTTTTGAGCTGCCGAGCCAGGCAAGAACATCTGCGTGTTGCAGTGATGTGTTGGCGAAATCATCGATGAATTGTTGCTGTATTAATTGCCGAGCGAGAGCTGCTGAGCAGGGGCATGTGGAGGAGTAACTCACTAAAATTTTTAGTTCCACGTGGAACATTCCGTTTTTCAAACTCGCTTCAATGCTTGCCGGATAGCTTTTCCAGCCTGCCAACGGGCTTACTAACGCCGGACGTTTGAGCAGCAAATCGCTGTGAATTCGCACGTAGGCCTTGGTGGATAAACCTTCATGGCTATCAATAAAGCGCTGCAGAAGTTGCCTGAGCAGGGCGGGCGTCAGGTTTTCTGTTTCCAGTTGATCCAGCGCCAGGTATAGGCGAGACATGTGAATGCCCCGAGCAGTGGCGTCTACGAGATTGACTCCGGCATCTATTTTCGCGCTGAGGCGTTGGCCGTCAATTAATACGGGGGAAGCAATGCCGCACATGCCTACCCATTCAAGCGCCATTGCTTGCTGGGATGACTGCGCGGCGACATCCGGCAAAGTCAGCGCATTCATAAGGTGAGATCCGTCGCAGAGTGTTTTGACATGTTATATTATAACTATTAAGTCGACGATGCTTTTTTTGCTGGGGCAAACACACAGCAATGTTGAGTACGGATGCTCCCTTATCTGCGGTACAGGCCATGCATAGACGTCAATTGCTCAACTGGCTGCTTGCCAGTTCCGTCTTCACATTACCGCTGGGCATTTCAGCCGCCCAAATCCAGCACGCCAGGCTATGGCGTACCGGCAAAACCTCGCGTCTTGTTCTGGATCTGAGTGGGCCGGTGCAGTACAAAACCTTCTCTTTGACGGCTCCCGAACGGCTGATTATTGATGTAAGCGGTGCCAGCCTGAGGGGAGATTTCAGCGAGCTGGCACTGGCCAATACAGGTCTGCGAGCCATTCGATCCGGGCATTTTGGCCAGGGCATTACGCGCATCGTGCTTGATCTTGATGAGCCGGTGCAGCTCAGCAGTTTTCTGCTGCCGCCCAAGGACGGGCAAGGTCACAGGCTGGTGCTTGATCTGACCAAAAGCGCGGCCCCACAACTGAACGCCGCAGCGGCAACCACCAGCCATGCACACTCTGGGCGCGACATTATTGTGGTGATTGATCCTGGGCATGGGGGCAAGGATCCGGGCGCGACGAGTGCCAAAGGCCATCGCGAGAAGGATGTTGTTTTGTCTATCGCCCAACTGCTAGCCAAGCGGCTCAAGCGTGAAAAAGGCTTTGATGCACGGCTGGTACGCAATGATGATTTCTTTGTCCCCCTTCGCAAGCGGGTGGAAGTCGCCCACAAGCACAATGCAGACCTGTTTATTTCGGTGCATGCAGATGCCGCGCCGCGTCTTACGGCGTCTGGAGCGTCCGTGTACGCGCTCTCGGAAGGTGGGGCTACATCGGCTACAGCGCGCTACATGGCACAGCGTGAAAACGGCGTGGATTTACTTGGTGCCACCAGCCTTTTGAACCTCAAAGACAAAGATCCGATGCTCGCCGGTGTGATCCTGGATATGTCCATGAATGCCACCATCGCGGCCAGTTTGCAGTTGGGCAATACCATTTTGGGCAGCCTTTCGGGCATCACCTCACTGCATCAAAAACGCGTGGAACAGGCAGGTTTTGCCGTGCTCAAGTCGCCGGATATTCCGTCGATTCTGGTAGAAACGGGCTTTATGTCCAACCCTCGCGATAGCGAGCGCTTGATCACTGCGCGTCATCAACAGGCTGTAGCCGACGGATTATTTAACGGATTAATCGCTTATTTTCAGAAAAATCCGCCCGCTAACAGCCATATGGCGTGGGTCAACGAACAGAAAAACACTACGTTCGTCACTTCGGGGTTGTCTTGAATGCATTGTTATAATGTATCATTTATCGATCCGGTATCGGATTGACTGCCAAGCGGGCGTTTTGACCTGCAGCCCTGATGAGGAAATATCCAGATGTCGAATCGTCTTCCTGTAACTGTTCTCTCAGGCTTTTTAGGTGCAGGTAAAAGCACGCTGCTCAATTATATTTTGCGTAACCGCGACAATTTGCGCGTGGCCGTGATTGTTAACGACATGAGCGAAATAAATATTGATGGCGGTGAAGTTCAGCGCGATGTGACCTTGAACCGGGCTGAAGAAAAACTGGTCGAAATGAGCAACGGCTGCATCTGTTGCACCTTGCGCGAAGACTTGCTCAAAGAGGTGAGTGCACTGGCCAGGGAGGGGAGGTTTGATTATTTACTGATCGAATCAACCGGTATTTCAGAGCCCCTGCCTGTGGCAGAAACTTTTACTTTTCGCGACGAATCAGGTCAAAGCCTGGCCGATATTGCCCGCCTGGACACGATGGTTACAGTGGTCGACGGGCTGAATTTTCTTCAGGACTATCAGGCGGCAGAGAGCCTGGATTCACGGGGTGAAACCCTCGGAGAATCAGACGAACGGTCGATTACTGATTTATTGATCGAACAAGTTGAGTTCGCGGACGTCATCTTAATCAGTAAAATTGACCTGATAAGTTCCGACGAACGGCAAGAATTGATTGCCATTCTGCAACGCCTGAACGCTCAGGCCGAAATAATTCCGATGGTCATGGGGGCAGTTGCGCTCAATAAAATTCTCGATACCGGGCGTTTTGATTTTGAACGGGCAGCGCAAGCACCTGGTTGGTTGCAAGAATTGCGCGGCGAGCATGTGCCTGAGACCGAAGAATATGGCATCGCTTCCAGTGCCTATCGCGCGCGCCGACCTTTTCACCCGCAACGTTTTTTTGATTTTATCGAGCGCCCCTGGACCAATGGCAAATTGCTGCGCTCCAAAGGTTTTTTCTGGCTGGCCAGTAAATTTCAGGAAGCGGGCAGTTGGTCCCAGGCAGGTGGGTTGATGCGCTATGGCTTTGCCGGGCGCTGGTGGCGCTTTGTGCCCCGCGACCAATGGCCGCAGGAGCCGCAAGCCAAGGCTGAAATTCTGCACAAATGGCTGCCAGAGACTGCCGATTGCCGCCAGGAGTTGGTGTTTATCGGTCAGCACATCGATTTTTCTTTGCTGGCGGATGAACTCGATGCCTGTTTGCTGACCGATCCCGAAATGGCCTTGGGCGAAGCGGGCTGGAAGCTGCTCAACGATCCTTTTGGCGATTGGCATGAAGAGGTGGCGGCATGACCAATGCGCTTGCTTGTACCGCTGAGCCCCTGATCCATCAGGTGAGCGGGGAAACACCTGAGGTCATGACGCGAATTCTGGATGAAGACGTCAACCTGGCTATCTGGCAGCGTCAGTTACCTGTGCATATCGTCGATTTCGGCGCCTTGTTGCTCTCGCTCGACGAGCCTCTGGCTGACGCCATTGTTATTGAAATGAGCAATGAAACGGCGCAACCCAACCTTCGGGGCCTGGCTTGCAGATTCAATGACCTGGAAGGCTACACAGGCTTTATTGCCGATGTTTCCTGGCTGGTCAGCGCCTATGCGTGTCTATTGGGCGCCAAACGCATTGGGCTGCGTCTCAGGGCCCTGGATAAAGCCATGTGCCCCCGGTTTCATGTAGACCACGTACCTGTACGTCTTATTACCACTTATGCGGGGATTGGTAGTCAGTGGCTGGAGGAAGGCGTAATGGAGCGTCGTCAGTTAGGGCAGGTGCAGGCCGAGCCCGCCCGGGCAGAGTTGATTCAGCAAATAAACACCGGTGAAGTTGCCTTGCTCAAGGGGGAGAAGTGGCAGGGTAACGAGGGAGCAGGGTTGATCCATCGTTCGCCGGCACTGGCACCGGACGAGCGCAGGCTGATTTTGACCCTCGATTGGCTGGCCTGAGGCATATTGCTTGCTTTGACCCTACAGAAGCTGGCGATCATGTTGCAGAACATTCCCACCCATGTGATTGCCGGGCCGCTTGGCGCCGGCAAAACCAGTCTGATTCAGCACCTGATGGCGCAAAAACCGCCACACGAACGCTGGGCGGTGCTGGTCAATGAGTTCGGTCAGATCGGCCTGGATGCGGCCCTGATGAGCCAGGGAAGCGATGACATTGCCATCGCCGAAGTGGCGGGTGGTTGTGTGTGTTGCGTCAATGGCGCGCCTTTTCAGATTGGTTTGAGCCGTCTATTACGCAAGTCCAGGCCCGACCGCCTGTTTATCGAGCCGTCCGGTTTGGGTCATCCCGCACAGATTTTAAAGCAGCTCGGCGAAGCGCCCTGGCTGGGGGTTTTGGCGCTCCAGCCGTGCGTCATGGTGCTCGATGCGCAAGCGATGACGCAGGGCAAACCTTTGCCCAAAACCCAGCAAGAGGCCCTGAAAAGTGCCGGTTTACTGGTCATGAATAAATCTAATAGTGTCCCAAATGAGCAACGTGAGCAGATTGCATGCAGCCTGCCAAAGTGCCCTGTTTTATGGGTCGAGCATGGCCGCATCCCTTTAAATACGCTGCCTGCAGCCCACATGAATATCTCTCATGCTGTGGATAACTCATTGATTTATAAGGATTTTAATCTTATTGGCAGTGTGTTTTCCGACCCGCGAACGCCGATAGTGATGACTCAACATCAGCCCGAAGGATGGAGCGCAGGTTGGCGCTGGCACCCCTCACGGCAATTTGACCTGGACCTGCTGCAACAGTGGCTCGAAAACCTGGATTGGAAGCGTGCGAAGCTGGTTATTCATGGTTCGGCGGGCTGGTTTTCGAACAATTCTGTGGATAACTCGATCGCGCCGTGGAAATCGAGTGAGTGGCGCAAGGATTCGCGGCTGGAACTGATCTTTGATCAGCCGCAAGACCTGGATTTGCTTCGCTCTGGGCTGGAAAACTGTCTTCTCAAGGAGGTTTTTTAGGTGGCTGACTTGTGCTGCGAGGCGTAAAACCCTGGGTTTTAGCGGATTCTGTGCTGGTAAAATTGTCCTACAATGCGAAGTGTGCGCATGGGATTTTCACCGTAAAAATCTCATACAGGTGTCTATCTCAAGGTTTTGGCGAGGTTTTTCGGGAAGTTATCCACAGGCGCCCGACAGGCAGGCGCTGAAAGGGGGCTCAGTGGCGGGTTTTGCTGTGTTCCTGACGCCATTGGCTGAGTTCGATCACCTGAGCGCTAGGAATTTCGCTTGGCTCAGGTTCGGTCTGGAACGGATAGGGCGGTAATTCGATTTTTGCGCTGTGCGCGCCGAACTGGGTGATGGTTCCGGTATGACGCTGGTCGCCGGTCACCGTGAATTCAAAGTTATACACACGGGCCAGACGCTTGTTGCCATTGGCATCGGGGATCAAGCCGATTTTTTTCAGCGCTACGTTTTCATCCAGCAACTCGATGTCGAGGTTTTTGCAGTGCTGCTTGACCCGCTCAAGCGCCCGCTCGCGCAAACCGTGGTTGTGCCACAGCCAGGCAGCGCCAGCAGCCAGCAGCATCAGTACGAACATATTTCCCAGGGTCAGCATTACATGTGCTCCAACAGATTGTGCTCAGCTTAACTGCGTCTTCAACCTGTCGTACAGGCCGCGTTTGGTCGCATACTGCGTGGCTTGAATCCACCCGTAGTCTGGAATCCGGCATGAAACGTACACCTCATTTACTCGCCATCCAATCCCACGTGGTTTTCGGCCATGCCGGCAACAGCGCAGCGGTTTTCCCTATGCAGCGCGTCGGGGTGAATGTCTGGCCTCTGAACACGGTGCAGTTCTCCAACCACACTCAGTATGGCCAGTGGACGGGGGAAGTGTTGGCTCCCGAGCAAATTCCTTCGCTGGTCGACGGAATCGCCGCCATTGGCGAGCTGGGTAATTGTGATGCGGTCTTGTCCGGTTACCTGGGCAGTGCGGCTCAGGGACGGGCCATTTTGAGCGGGGTGGCGCGCATCAAGGCCGTTAACCCTCATGCTCTGTACCTGTGTGACCCGGTCATGGGCCACCCGGAGAAAGGCTGCATCGTGCCCCAGGAGGTCAGTGACTTCCTGCTGGAAGAAGCGGCGGCGATGGCTGATTTCCTGTGCCCCAATCAGCTGGAACTGGACAGTTTTTGCGGTCGTCATCCGCAATCGTTGCTCGACTGCCTGGCGATGGCCCGCAGTCTGCTGGCCCGCGGCCCGAAAGCGGTGTTGGTGAAGCATTTGTCCTACCCCGGCAAACCCGCAGAGAGTTTCGAGATGCTGCTGGTTACGGCTGAGGGTAACTGGCACTTGCGCCGGCCGCTGCTGGCTTTCCCGCGTCAACCTGTGGGCGTTGGCGATCTGACCTCAGGGCTGTTTTTGGCGCGGGTACTACTGGGGGACAGCCTGGTGGCTGCATTTGAATTCACCGCGGCGGCGGTGCATGAGGTGCTGCTGGAAACCCAGGCCTGCACCAGCTATGAATTGCAGCTGGTACGGGCTCAGGACCGCATTGCTCATCCGCGGGTGCGGTTTGAGGCAGTACCGATCAGTTTGTAAGCAAACTGAACAAAACCTGTGGGAGCGGGCTTGCTCGCGATTCAGGCTACTCGGTTTATCTTTAAGACCGAGTTGATGCAATCGCCAGCAAGCCCGCTCCCACAAGTCGCTTACAGTGTTTCGTCTTTCAGTTCGCGGTAACGCTGTTCCAGTTCCTGACGGATCTGGCGACGTTGCTTGCCCTGGATAAAGCGGCGCTTGTCTTCGCTGTTCAATGGCTGCAACGGCGGAACAGCGGCCGGTTTACGGTCGTCGTCCACGGCTACCATGGTGAAGAAGCAGCTGTTGGTGTGACGCACGGAGCGCTCACGGATATTTTCAGTGACAACCTTGATGCCGACTTCCATCGAGGTATTGCCGGTGTAGTTGACCGAAGCGAGGAAGGTCACCAGCTCACCGACATGAATCGGTTCGCGAAAAATAACCTGGTCCACCGACAGGGTGACTACATACCGCCCCGCATAGCGGCTGGCGCAGGCGTAAGCGACTTCATCGAGGTATTTGAGCAGGGTTCCGCCGTGAACATTGCCAGAAAAATTGGCCATGTCCGGGGTCATCAAGACCGTCATCGACAGTTGGGCGTTTCCGGGTTCCATAGCAGCAGGCTCGTGGTTGTGTTGCAGCAGTGAAATGGGTATCTCTGTGGATACTTGTCGATTTTTGAAACAGTTATTAACGGGACGTTGCCGTTTTGGCTGCCGTCACGCTTATCTCTATCTGTTTCCATATATTGCACCGCCTTTCTGTCGCAAGTCGCGGTGTTAACCTGCAAAAGTCCGTTAGTCGGATATTTCCTATATTTAAAACAGTCGATAAGCACAGCCTGACAGCCTGTGTCTGTCGTCATGTTGCCTGGTGAACATCAAACAAGGAGTGCCACGCCATGCATGCCATCAGTTTTATTCAGGATCTGGCAGTCATCATGCTGGTTGCGGGTGTGGTGACGATTCTTTTCCACAGGTTCAAGCAGCCGGTGGTGCTGGGTTATATCGTTGCCGGTTTTATTATTGGCCCGCACACCCCGCCGTTTGGCCTGATTCACGATGAAGAAACGATAAAGACCCTGGCTGAACTGGGGGTGATCTTTTTAATGTTCTGTCTGGGGCTGGAGTTCAGCCTGCGCAAGTTGTTCAAGGTCGGGGCCACCGCTTTTATCGCAGCGTTTATGGAAATTACGCTGATGATCTGGATTGGCTACGAAATTGGCCGATGGTTCGACTGGAACACCATGGATTCGCTTTTTTTGGGCGCCATTTTGGCCATTTCGTCTACCACCATCATCGTCAAGGCTCTCAACGACCTGAAGATGAAAAACGAGCGCTTCGCCCAGCTGATTTTTGGTGTGCTGATCGTTGAAGATATTTTAGGTATCGGAATTATTGCGCTGCTGTCGAGCATTGCCGTCAGTGGCAGCGTCAGCCCCGAAGAAGTTTTTTCGACGGTCGGCAAGTTGTCATTGTTCATGATCGTGGCGTTGGTTATCGGCATTTTGCTGGTGCCGCGGGTACTGGCCTATGTGGCCAGATTCGAAAGCAATGAAATGCTGCTGATCACCGTGCTGGGGCTGTGCTTTGGTTTTTGCCTGCTGGTGGTCAAGCTGGAATACAGCATGGTGCTCGGCGCGTTCTTGATCGGTGCAATCATGGCCGAATCGCGTCAGTTGCTGAAAATCGAGCGCCTGATTGAACCGGTGCGCGATTTGTTCAGCGCGATTTTCTTTGTCGCCATCGGGCTGATGCTCGACCCGGCCATCCTGCTGGAATATGCACTGCCAATTGTGGTGATCACCATCGCCGTGGTGCTGGGCAAGATGCTGTCATGCGGGCTGGGGGCGTTTATCGCAGGTAATGATGGACGTACCTCGCTGCGGGTCGGGATGGGGCTTTCGCAGATTGGAGAGTTTTCTTTCATTATCGCGGCGCTGGGTATGACATTGCAGGTCACCAGCAGCTTCCTGTACCCCGTAGCGGTGGCCGTCTCCGTATTGACGACCCTGATGACCCCTTACCTGATTCGCGCCGCAGACCCGCTCTCGCTCAAGCTGGCACAGGTGGTGCCTGATCGCTTGTCACGGGTGTTGGGGTTATATGGCGAATGGCTGCGCAGTATTCAGCCACAGGGCGAGGGAGCGTTGCTAGCGGCCATGATTCGCAAAATCTTGCTGCAAGTTGGGGTCAATCTGGCCCTGGTGATCGCTATTTTCTTTGCCGGCGGTTATTTCGCACCGCGCATTGGCCGTTACTTGCAGGGCTGGATTCTGGAGCCGAGCTGGCAAAAAGGGATGATCTGGGGGGCTGCCTTGCTGCTGTCGTTGCCGTTTTTGATCGCGGCGTATCGCAAGCTCAAGGCGCTCTCGATGTTGCTGGCCGAGATGGGGGTCAAGCCAGAAATGGCCGGGCGCCATACGCAGCGCGTGCGCCGGGTAATCTCGGAAGTCATCCCGATTCTGTCGTTGCTGGTGATTTTTCTGCTGCTGTCGGCCCTGTCGGCGAGCATCCTGCCCACTAACGAGTTGCTGATGGTGATTGCAGTGGTGGCGGCGGGAGTTGCGGCGCTGTTGTGGCGCTGGTTTATCCGGATTCATACGCGCATGCAGGTTGCACTGCTGGAGACGCTGGATAACCACAAGGAGGGCGGGCACTGACAGCCCGCTGATCAATGGCGGAAAGCGGGCTTACCCAGGGTTTGATGACGTTTCGTTGTGGCTCACAACGAAACGTCAACAGACCCAAGAGGTATCAGCTTTCCAGCCAGACGTCGCGCGCCCAGTGCCAGACCGATTCCCAGGTTTCTTCGGTGACGAGTTCTTCTTCGCCGGACCACAGCACTACGGTGCCGTCTTCTTCCACGCAGTAGTAGTCGTCGCCGTCCTGGCAAATAGGGATCAGGCTGCGATCAACGCCAGCATCCCAGGCATTTGCCGCCACTTCCGGCAGGTAGGTGTGTGATTGTGGGTCGGTCACCGTGACCGGCTCCAGGCTGCCATACACCACGTCACTGACGGTCAGCAGAAATTCTCTGAAGACAAATGGAATATCGATGAACAGCTGTTCTTCGATTTCCACCAACTGGTCTTCTTCAGGCAGTTCCAGGGGAACCGGTACAGGCTCGTTTTTTTCGCGTAGCTCTTCAATGATCTCTTCCACGACCTCATCCTCATGCTCTATGGCGCGGTTTATATGACGCGCTTTATACAGTAGCTCGTTATAAGTGCAATCGTGAAATGCAAAGCCCCGGACAAGTCCGGGGCTTTGGTAAACGCATGTGTAACTCGCAGGATCAGCCGTTCTGGCGAATACCTGCCACCAGCCAAGGCTGGTTGTCACCTTGCTGACGTTCCATGTTCCAGCTTTCGCTGAAGGCTTCGCCCTGGTCAAAGCGCGAGTTTTTCGACACGCCGCTGAAGGTCAGGGTTGCAATGGTTTTGTCTGCACGATCGTCCAGGCCGTCCAGTTGCACGGTCAGGTTGTCGATGTAGGTGGACTGGAAGCCATCACCCAGCTCAGCGCGTTCACGCTTGAGGAAGTCGAGCATCTGCGGGGTTACGAATTCGGCAATTTTGTCCATTTCGTTGGCATCCCAGTGCTGTTGCAGGGACTGGAAATGGTTGCGCGCAGCTTCCAGGAAGTTCTGCTCGTTGAACCAGGCTGGCGCATTGATCACCGGGCGGGCCGCAGGGGCAGCCGAACCACCGAAGATCGAAGCAGCAGGCTTGGCGTCGAACGCTTCGCGTTGCATAGGGGCGTGGCCGGCAGGGGCCATCATGTCAGCCTGTTTGCGACGACGAGCCGCGATAAAGCGGAAGATCAGGAAGGCGATAACCGCCATGATCAGGATGTCGAAGAACTGCATGCCCTGGAAGCCGCCGCCCATGAACATGGACGCCAGCAGACCACCGGCAGCGAGGCCGGCCAGAGGGCCCAGCCAGCGCGAAGCACCGCCAGCCTTGGCTGCGGCGCCTGCAGCACCGGCCGCCGCAGGGGCTGCAGCTGGAGCCGCTTGACGCGTTTGGTGGCTAGGCGCTGCGCCCGCGCTTTTGCCGCCGCCGAAGCGCTTGGCGTTCGCGTCGATGCTCATCGTCAAGCCGATGCACAACGCCATGGCGATGCTAAGAAAACGTTTCATAAGGGGTTCCCATTTGTGGATATCACGCGCGCCATGTTGCACAGGTGAGCTGTGACTGGCTAGCGGTGAAGTGTTTCGGGCTTTTGCTTATTTGTTTGTAGGACTAGGATTTATTTTGCGTAGGAGAGCATGTGGGGGCGAGCCTGCTCGCGAAAGCGGTACATCAGCCAACAATAATATTCACTGATGTGCTCTCTTCGCGAGCAGGCTCGCTCCCACAGGGATTTGCCTCACCTTATCCCCTGAAAGCTGTCGGATTGCTGTCAGACCGCCTCAAGTTTGGCGTAGCCCATCATCAGCCACTTGCTGCCTTCGCTGAAGTTGACCTGTACCCGTGCCTGGGCACCTGCACCCTCGAAATTGAGGATCACGCCTTCGCCGAAGACCGCATGCTTGACCATCTGACCTAGCTTGAATTCGGTTTCCGGGATTTCCGAGCCGCCAAACAGGCTGCTGGAGCTCTGCTTTTGACCACCGCCGAAAGGGCGACTGACGCTGTTGGACAGTCGAACTTCTTGAATCAGGCCCTTTGGCACTTCGCGTACGAAACGCGAAACCTTGTTATAGGTCTCGCTGCCGTAGAGGCGTCGGGTTTCAGCGTAGGTCATCACCAGGTTTTGCATGGCACGGGTAATGCCCACGTAGGCCAGGCGTCGTTCTTCTTCGAGGCGGCCCGGCTCTTCCAGGCTCATCTTGTGCGGGAACAAACCTTCTTCCATGCCCACCAGGAACACATATGGGAACTCCAGGCCTTTGGCGCTGTGCAGCGTCATCAGCTGGATGCCGTCTTCATGTTCTTCGGCCTGGGTATCGCCCGCTTCCAGTGAGGCATGGCCAAGGAAGGCGGCCAATGGCGACAGCTCTTCGTCTTCGTCATTGTTCTCGAAGTTGCGTGCTGCGCTGACCAGTTCCTCAAGGTTTTCTACCCGGGCCTGGCCTTTTTCGCCTTTTTCCGCCTGATGGTAGGCAATCAGCCCACTCTGCTCGATCACAGTTTGGGTCATCAGATGCAAAGGCATCTCCATGACTTTTGCCGCCAGGTTGTCGATCAGTTCCATAAAGCCGGCAATGGCGCCTGAAGCGCGACCGGGCAAGGCTTTATTGGCGATCAGCTGGCGCATCGCTTCCCACATCGACACATCGCTGTGGCGTGCGTGTTCGCGAATGGCTTCGACGGTTTTTTCACCAATGCCGCGCGCCGGAACGTTGATTACCCGTTCCAGGGCCGCATCGTTTCCGCGGCCTTCCAGCAGGCGCATATAGGCCATGGCATTTTTGATTTCCGCGCGTTCGAAGAAGCGCTGGCCACCATAAATACGGTATGGAATGCGTTCACGCAGCAACGCTTCTTCAAGCACCCGCGATTGGGCGTTGGAGCGGTACAAAATGGCGATATCGCTATGGGCCAGGCCGGTTTTCAAGGCGCTCTCGATGGTCTCGACCACGTAGCGCGCTTCGTCGTGTTCATTGAACGCGGCGTACAGATTGATGGCTTCGCCTTCGCCGCCGTCAGTCCACAGCTCTTTACCCATGCGCCCGGTGTTGTTGGCGATCAGGGCGTTGGCCGCTTTGAGGATGCCGGCCGTGGAGCGATAGTTTTGCTCCAGACGAATGGTCTCGGCATCCGGGAAGTCAGTTGAGTACTGATAGATGTTTTCGATTTTTGCGCCGCGCCAGCCGTAGATCGACTGGTCGTCATCACCGACTACCATCAGGCTGTCGCCGCCCTGGGCCAGCAACCGCAGCCAGGCATATTGAACGGCGTTGGTGTCCTGGAATTCGTCTACCAGGATGTGCCGGAAGCGTTTCTGGTAGTGCGCCAGCAAGCCCGGGTTGTCGCGCCACAGGTCAAGGGCACGCAGCAGCAGCTCGGAAAAATCGATCACACCTGCGCGCTGGCACGCGACCTCATAGGCCTCGTAAATATTGCGCATGGTGGCCAGGAACAAGTCGCCGCTGGCCTGGATATGTTTGGGGCGCAGACCTTCGTCTTTTTGGCCGTTGATAAACCACTGTGCCTGACGCACCGGCCAGCGCTGTTCATCCAGGCCCAGCTCACGGATGACACGCTTGACCAAGCGTTGCTGGTCATCGCTGTCCAGGATCTGGAACGTCTGGCTCAGGCCGGCTTCTTGCCAGTGAGCCCGCAGCAGGCGGTGAGCCAGGCCGTGGAAGGTGCCGACCCACATGCCTGCCGGGTTGATACCCATCAACTGCTCGATGCGGTGGCGCATCTCGGCAGCGGCCTTGTTGGTGAACGTCACCGACAGCACAGAGTGTGGGGACGCGTTTTCGACCTGGATCAGCCAGGCGATACGGTGCACCAGCACACGGGTTTTGCCGGAACCAGCGCCGGCCAGGACCAACTGACGCCCGACACTGGCCGTGACGGCCTGACGTTGGGCATCGTTGAGAGAATTTAACAAGAGAGAGAGATCATCGCGCATCGGGGCATTTTAGGGGCTGTTGGTGTTTCATTGCTAGCTGCGTGGCAGCCTTGGGCCGAGCGGTCAAAAAGCCGGAAAGTAAAAATGCCTGGCTGATTTCATCCATTTAATAGCGCCTGTGCGTTTGGTCACGGGCATTGCTTGTGTATGCTCGGGCGACTTTTTGGCTCATCTACTGATAAGAATTTCGCCGATGGTTCAGAATTTAAATTCGCCGGGTATTTTTTTCGGCATAGGCATCGGCTTTTTCATGCTGGCGGGCGGTCTGGGGTGGCAGGTCAAGCGGATCAAGCAACGACGCATGGCGCGCCGTTTGCGTCATCAAGGTTTGCGTGAGGATTTGCTGCAAGCCAATGTCCGCAGCGAGCAACTCAATATCGAACTTGCTTATGAGGTCGAACAACGCCGTTTGAGCGAAGCGCGGGCGCGTCACCTGAGCCGTTTTGATGAGCTGACCGGGCTGGCCAACCGCCTGCTGTTCAAGGCGCGCCTGGAGGAGGCCAGTCAGCGTGTCCGTCAGGGCTCGTGCAACCTGACGTTGCTGCACATCAATCTCGATCGCTTCAAATTGCTCAATGACAATTTAGGGCATGAGCTGGCGGATCATGTGCTGCAAAAAATGGCCGAACGCATCACCAAGGCCTTGCCTGAGGCTGACACCATTGCGCGTCTGTCGGGTGATGAGTTCGCGGTGCTGTTTGATGCCTATAACAGCCTGACCAGCCTGGCGCGGGTCGCGACCCGGCTGCTGGACAAGCTCGGTCGGCCGCTGCTGGTGGATGGCCATGAGCTGGTCGTCAGTGTGTCGATGGGCATCAGCATGTTGCCCGACAGCGCGCGCGATATTGCCAGCCTGGTCCATCAGGCCAACAAGGCCATGCAGCAGGCCAAGCACCTGGGCGGCGGCAGGTTTCAGTTCTACAGTGACAGCCTGCATGACAGCACCCTTGAACGGCTGCAGCTTGAAAACCAACTGCGCAAAGCCATTAGCGAACGCCAGCTCAACGTGTTCTATCAACCCAAGCTGTGCCTGGCCACAGGGCGTCTGCACGCCGCCGAAGCGTTGGTGCGCTGGGATCACCCGCAACTGGGCAATGTACCGCCAGGCAACTTTATTGTTCTTGCCGAAGAGACCGGCCTGATCAGCGCCATCGGTGAATTTGTGCTGCGCGAAGCCTGCCGGCAAGCCTGTGAGTGGCAGCAGGCAGGGCTGGCGCCAATCCGGGTGTCGGTGAATTTGTCAGGGCATCAGTTGCGCCAGGGCAAGCTCGTCAGCCTGGTGCGCCAGGTGCTTGAAGAAACCGGGCTGGCGCCGCACTACCTGGAACTGGAACTGACAGAAAGCCAGATGCTCGACAATGTT
Source organism: Pseudomonas fragi (assembly GCF_002269505.1). Taxonomy (GTDB): domain Bacteria; phylum Pseudomonadota; class Gammaproteobacteria; order Pseudomonadales; family Pseudomonadaceae; genus Aquipseudomonas; species Aquipseudomonas fragi_D. The sequence goes on from NZ_NQKQ01000007.1 coordinate 146,867, forward strand.
GAATACGTCATCGCAACCTTTCAGCAATTGCATGAGCTGGGGGTAAAGCTGGCGATCGATGATTTTGGCACCGGCTATTCATCGCTCAGTTACCTCAAGCGATTTGCGGTGGATTACGTGAAAATCGATAAAACATTTATTCACGGCGTGGGCCGTTGCAGTGAAGACGAGGCTATCACCCTGGCAATCATCGCCATGGCCCACAGCCTGGACCTGAAAGTGGTAGCAGAAGGCGTCGAAAACGATGCGCAGTTGGCCTTTCTCAAGGCTCGCCAGTGTGACGAAGTGCAGGGCTACTTGATCAGTCGTCCGATAAACGCAGTGCAATTCAGCGATTTACTGCGTAACGGTGTAGTGGTCTTGTAGTGCCAAAAAGAGCTACATGGCCCTCAAGCGGCTTGAATCAAGGGAGATAACTGGTTAGTTGATGGTGTATTGGCTGGGCAGAAAACGAATTCTTGTAGTATAACTACAAGATTGCTACATCCCCGGCGCCTGCCGCTTACAGACCGAGTCCTGCCCTTTGAACCTGCTGCAACATATTGCCCAGTCACGCCACCTGTTACGTAAATCGGAACTCAAGGTCGCCGATCACGTGCTGCTTGATCCTGCGGCTGTAATGCACAGTTCCATGGCCGACCTTGCCCACAGTGTCGGTATCAGCGAGCCGACCATCGTGCGCTTTTGCCGGGCGATAGGGTGTTCCGGGTTTCAGGACCTGAAACTCAAGCTGGCGCAAAGTCTGGCGGCAGGGGCCAGTTTTGGTCAGTTCGCGATCCATGAAGATGATTCGGTTGCGGATTACAGTCTGAAAATTTTCGACACCACGCTGCACACCTTGATGGACGTGCGCGAGAAGCTCGACCCGGTAGCCCTGCAGCGTGCTGTGACGGCCATGTCGCAGGCACAGCGGGTTGAGTTCTACGGTTTCGGTGCATCGGGTGCGGTAGCGGCAGATGCCCAGCACAAGTTTTTCCGTTTATTGCTGACCGCCGCCGCGTATTCCGACCCGCACATGCAGGCAATGTCGGCCGTGACCTTGAAGCCTACCGACGTGGCGATCTGCATTTCCCAGTCGGGTCGTTCCAAAGACTTGCTGATCACCGCCAACCTGGTGCGTGAAAGCGGCGCGACCTTGATCACCTTGTGCCCGAGTCAGACGCCGTTGGCAGAACTGGCGACCGTCAATCTGGCGATCGATGTACATGAAGACACTGAAATCTACACCCCGCTGACCTCGCGTATCGCTCACCTGGTGGTGATTGACGTGTTGGCGATGGGCGTTGCGATGGCCCGTGGCCCGAGCCTGGTCAACCACCTCAAGAGCGTCAAGCGCAGCCTGCGCAGTTTGCGTCTGTCGCCTAAGTCGCTGAAAAGCCACGAAGATTAAAAGCGCCCTCACTCTAACCCTCTCCCGGAGGGAGAGGGGACTGATTGGGGGATTTTGCAGTTTTATGGCCGCCTGAAGTGACTGCGTTGAATCCGAAATTTACCCGGTTAGCTCCCTCTCCCTCCGGGAGAGGGTTGGGGTGAGGGTGCTCTTGATCGCCAAGCAATTTCATCCCCCTGTCATCCCCCTTTCGCCAATCCGTCACAAACAAAGTCCATCGTAAAGCTCCCGTACACGCCTTGGGAGACTCGAAATGGCTCAGCCTTACGAAGAACGCAATAGCGCCGTCAAAACCCGCCGCCAGCAAGAAGACCAGCGCCGCATGGCCTTCCGTCGCGCGATTGAAGACCATACGAGCCAGCGCCAACTGCGCCTGGAAACCTCCGATTACCCGGACCTGGGGTCGATCAACTACTGGCAGGCTGCGTCGGCAGGTGACCGTCGAAGCGCTCAACCAGCGCGCTGATTTGCAGGCGCTCACTGCGAATAAACCCCAGAAATGCATGCGCCACCGGTGACAGTCGCTTGGCCTTGGCCTGCACTACGCACCAGCTGCGATACAGCGGCAACTCCTCGACCGGCAGCTCGCGCAGCAGGCCGGTCGCCAGCTCCAGGCTGACGGCGTGGCGGGTCAACAACGCCACGCCCAATCCGGCCACCGCGCACTCGCGCTGTGACTCGTTGGACGATACTTCCAGCGTTTGATTGAAGTGCACGCGTTTTTCCTTGAAATACTCCTCACACGCCATGCGCGTGCCCGACCCCTGCTCACGCATCAGCAGCGTATAAGGCTCCAGATCCTGCAGGCGTAGTGGCCCTTGGGCACACAGCGGGTGATCGACGGGAGCCACTGCCACAATCGGGTTGTTCAGAAACGGCAAGAATTCCAGGCCCATGTCCTGCGGCACCATCGACATGATCACCAGATCGTCGCGGTTATCCGAAAGCCGACGAACGGCCTGCGCCCGGTTGACCACGGTCAGTTGCAAATTGACTTCCGGGTGCTGGCGCTTGAAGGCGGCAAACAGATGCGGCACAAAATATTTCGCACTCGACTCCACCGCCAGTTTTAGCTGCCCCTGCAATGACCCGAGCATGTCGGAAAGCTGCATGTCGAGGTTTTCCAGGCGTCCGAAAATATCCCGGCTGGCCAACTGAAGCGCTTCAGCGGCTTCGGTCATGTACAGCTTTTTGCCGACGTACTCGAACAATGGTTGGCCAATCAGCTCTTCAAGCTGACGAATTTGTAGACTTACGGCGGGTTGTGTCAGCGACATTTCTTCTGCTGCGCGGCTGTAAGAGCGCAGATCACAGACTTCATTGAAGACCTGTAATTGTCGAAAAGTGATACGCATCAATGACTTACGCATTTTTATAACATTATCCGAAGCGGCAAGTGCTCCGACTATAAGTTGTTACTTATGCACGACCCAAGAATTATTGATTTTTGTTTATCGCTGCGTGGGTCTAGTGTGATGACACAACGGTTCAGACACATTTGGACACGTGCCGACCTGGTCTAGCAGGTCGTTTGTTCCATAGGCTTTAGGGAAAATCCAAGTGATAAAAAAGATCCTGATCGCCAACCGCGGAGAAATCGCTGTCCGCATCGTGCGTGCCTGCGCCGAGATGGGGATTCGCTCTGTAGCGGTCTACTCCGAAGCTGATCGACATGCCTTGCACGTCAAGCGCGCCGACGAAGCGCACAACATTGGCGAAGACCCGCTGGCCGGTTATCTGAACCCGCGCAAGCTGGTTAACCTGGCCGTTGAAACCGGTTGTGATGCCTTGCATCCCGGTTACGGTTTTCTGTCAGAAAATGCTGAATTGGCTGATATCTGCGCCGAGCGCGGGATCAAGTTCATTGGCCCGGCGGCCGAAGTCATTCGTCGCATGGGCGACAAGACTGAAGCGCGCCGCAGCATGATCAAAGCCGGTGTTCCGGTTACGCCGGGCACTGAAGGCAACGTTGCCGACATCCACGAAGCCTTGATTGAAGGCGAGCGCATTGGTTACCCGGTGATGCTCAAGGCCACCTCGGGCGGCGGCGGTCGCGGCATTCGTCGTTGCAACAGCCGTGAAGAGCTGGAACAGGCGTTCCCGCGGGTGATCTCAGAAGCCACCAAGGCTTTTGGTTCGGCCGAAGTGTTTCTGGAAAAATGCATCGTAAACCCCAAGCACATCGAAGCGCAGATCCTTGGTGACAGCTTTGGCAATGTGGTGCACCTGTTTGAGCGCGACTGCTCGATCCAGCGTCGCAACCAGAAGCTGATCGAAATCGCCCCAAGCCCTCAGCTGACCCCTGAACAGCGCGCCTATATCGGCGACCTGTCTGTGCGCGCAGCCAAGGCCGTGGGTTACGAGAACGCCGGTACCGTGGAGTTCCTGCTCGCCGAGGGCGAGGTGTACTTCATGGAGATGAACACCCGGGTGCAGGTGGAGCACACCATCACCGAAGAAATCACCGGCATCGACATTGTCCGTGAGCAAATCCGTATCGCCTCCGGCCTGCCGCTGTCGATCAAGCAGGAAGACGTGCAGCACCGCGGCTTTGCCCTGCAGTTCCGGATCAATGCCGAAGACCCGAAAAACAACTTCCTGCCAAGTTTCGGCAAGATCACCCGTTACTACGCGCCCGGCGGTCCTGGTGTGCGTACCGATACGGCGATCTACACCGGCTATACCATCCCGCCGTATTACGACTCCATGTGTCTGAAGCTGGTGGTGTGGGCCCTGACCTGGGAAGAAGCGATGGACCGTGGTTTGCGCGCCCTCGACGACATGCGTCTACAAGGGGTTAAAACCACCGCCGCGTATTACCAGGAAATCCTGCGTAACCCGGAATTCCGTAGTGGCCAGTTCAATACCAGCTTTGTAGAAAGCCACCCGGAATTGACCAACTACTCGATCAAGCGCAAACCCGAAGAGCTGGCCCTGGCCATCGCTGCCGCCATCGCCGCCCACGCAGGCCTGTGAGGAAAAGAATAATGAGCAAGAAGATTTTCGTAACTGACACCATCCTGCGTGACGCCCACCAGTCGCTGCTGGCCACCCGCATGCGCACTGAAGACATGCTGCCGATTTGCGACAAGCTCGACAAAGTCGGCTACTGGTCGCTGGAAGTCTGGGGTGGTGCGACCTTTGACGCCTGTGTCCGCTTCCTCAAGGAAGACCCGTGGGAGCGTCTGCGCCAATTGCGTGCCGCACTGCCTAACACACGTCTGCAGATGTTGCTGCGCGGCCAGAACCTGCTGGGCTATCGCCATTACAGCGACGACGTGGTCAAAGCCTTTGTCGCCAAGGCGGCGGTCAACGGCATCGACGTGTTCCGTATCTTCGACGCCATGAACGACGTGCGTAACCTGCGTGTCGCCATCGAAGCGGTCAAGGCTGCCGGCAAGCATGCCCAGGGCACCATCGCGTACACCACCAGCCCGGTGCACACCACCGAGGCGTTTGTGGCGCAGGCCAAGCAAATGGAAGCCATGGGCTGCGACTCGGTCGCCATCAAGGATATGGCCGGTCTGCTGACACCGTACGCCACTGGCGAACTGGTCAAGGCGTTGAAAGCCGAAATCAGCCTGCCGATCTTTATTCACTCACACGACACCGCCGGTCTGGCTGCCATGTGCCAGCTCAAGGCGATCGAGAACGGCGCCGATCATATCGACACCGCCATCTCGAGCTTCGCGTGGGGCACCAGTCACCCGGGCACTGAGTCGATGGTTGCTGCGCTTAAAGGCAGCGAATACGACACCGGTCTCGATCTGTCGCTGCTGCAGGAAATTGGTATGTACTTCTACGCAGTGCGTAAGAAGTATCACCAGTTTGAAAGTGAATTCACCGCTGTAGATACTCGCGTTCAGGTCAATCAGGTGCCGGGCGGGATGATTTCCAACCTTGCCAACCAGCTCAAAGAGCAGGGCGCGCTGAACCGCATGAGTGAAGTGCTGGCCGAAATCCCGCGTGTGCGTGAAGACCTCGGTTACCCGCCGCTGGTGACGCCGACTTCACAAATTGTCGGCACCCAGGCGTTCTTCAACGTGCTGGCCGGCGAGCGTTACAAAACCATCACCAACGAAGTGAAACTGTACCTGCAAGGCGGCTACGGCAAGGCGCCGGGTGTGGTCAACGAGCAACTGCGTCGTCAGGCCATTGGCAACGAAGAGCTGATCGACGTACGCCCTGCAGACCTGCTCAAGCCGGAAATGGTCAAGTTGCGCGCTGAAATTGGTGCCCTGGCCAAGTCTGAAGAAGACGTGCTGACCTTCGCCATGTTCCCGGACATCGGTCGAAAATTCCTTGAGGAGCGTGCTGCCGGCACCCTGGCTCCGGAAGTGCTGCTGCCTATCCCTGAGGCGGGCGGTGTCACCAAGGCGAGTGGAGAGGGCGTGCCGACCGAGTTCGTGATCGACGTTCACGGTGAGAGCTACCGCGTTGACATCACCGGTGTCGGCGTCAAGGCAGAGGGCAAGCGTCACTTCTACCTGTCCATCGACGGCATGCCGGAAGAAGTGGTATTCGAACCGCTCAACGAATTCGTGGGTGGCTCGGCCAGCAAGCGCAAGCAGGCGAGTGAGCCAGGCCATGTCAGCACGGCAATGCCGGGCAACATCGTTGATGTACTGGTCGCTGTAGGCGATGTGGTCAAGGCTGGTCAGTCGGTACTGATCACCGAAGCGATGAAAATGGAAACTGAAGTACAGGCCGGCATCGCAGGCAAAATCGTCACCATTCATGTAATCAAGGGCGACCGCGTTAACCCGGGCGAAATTCTGATCGAAATCGAAGCCTGATACTGCCTTTGATGTAAACGCTTTAAACCTCGGGGGAGCATGTGCTCCCCTTTTTTTATGCCTGCATTTTATTGCAGGAAATATGAGCATTAAGATGCTTAATCTGCAAATTAATGCAGATTCAAAGATGAAACATCAGAGTAACTGCACTATATTGCAGGTAAATGATGGTTTCTGATTTTTATGTGCATTAGATTGCAGGTGAAAACATGTTTCAACTGACTCTCCAGCTCTACAGCGACGGACAATGGCTGGACGCCATGATTTTGAAATTTCCCGAGCCTGAAAAAAGCCTGGATGGGCCTTGTCGCTTTGCCTACACGCAGAGCTATCTAGTAGATCATCTGGAGGCTATCGACAGCCCTTTTGCTCCGTCGGTTAGTGCCTGTGTGCCCCTTGAGTGGGATGCCCGACATTTGAAAAAGGCCCCGGCTTTCCTGCATGACATCGCACCAGCTGGCGCTGCAAAAAAAATACTGATCAAACAAGTTGGCCGCGAAAAGCCCGAGCACTTGAGTGACGATTTGTTTTTACTTGGGCGAAGCACACCTGGCCCCATCGGGCATCTGCGCATAAAAGAGTCTTATGAGCGGCTGGATAAGCGTCAGGCGATGGGTTTTTCCCGCGAAGATGTGATCGTTCGCGACAACAGCTTTCTGGAATACGCCCATGAGCAGGGGGCGGCAATTGGGGGTGCAACAGGGGCCGGGGGCGAGGCTCCCAAGCTATTGATGGCAGAGGGTGTTGATGGTCTGCTTTACCCGGATGCGACCCTGGAAGATGCCCGGGTAAAGCAGCACTGGTTTATTAAGTTTGCACGCAACAAAGCGCTTGAGCGGGATCAGATAATCCTGCGCAGCGAGTTCCACTACTACAAAGCCCTGCAGGCGCTCGGGATTGAAACCGTACCGGTGCAGGGGTTGGCGTTGGAAGAAGGCCGAAAACCAAGCCTGTGGATGCAGCGTTTTGATCGTAATGTCAGCGCTCACGGTGTTGAGCGCTACGCCGTAGAGTCGATTTATTCGCTTGCTCAAGTCACTGAGCCGGGTAGCGCGATGTCCCATCTTGAAGTAGTTCAATTGCTCGCAGGCTTATGGGCGCGTGCGGGGCAACAGGATCATATTGAGGATTTGGTCGCCGAATACCTTCGTCGCGATTTGATTAACAAGATTTTGGGCAATAGCGACAACCACGGTCGCAATACGGCGATTATTCGGGGGGCTGACTCGTTTCGGCTGGCACCGATTTATGACTTGGCACCGATGGTCATGGATGACGAAGGTATAACTCGAACCACAAAATGGCCGCTGGATATAGAGCGGGCTGGTGAGGTCGATTGGCGTGCGGCGTGCAAGTCGTTAAGTGCAATTGCCAGCCCTGACACGGTCTTTGAGCGCTTGCGCAGCAATGCCGAGCAGCTGCGGGCCTTGCCTGATTTGCTTCGCGCTGAAGGTTTGCCGGAAATGACCATGAATCATCCACAAATTGCGCTTAAAAACCTCGATCAGCGATTGCGCGAGTGGGGCTTGAAATGACTCTGACCATTGATACCCGCCAGCTCATGATCGAAAGCATTGAGGCAGATTTGGCTCAGGGGAAAATCACTTTGGGTGAGGCGATAAAGCGCTTTCGGGTTGATGTGACCGGATTACAGCAAACCCAGTTTGCCCGCATGTGCAAAATCTCGGTGCGCACTTTGATTCAAATCGAGCACGACGAAGGCAACCCCACACTTAAATCCCTGAATGCAGTCTTCAAACCCTTTGGTCTGCAAATGGGCGTGGTTCGCTTGCCGCGAAAATTCTAAGCCCTTCAGGCACAAAAACGCCCAACAATCCTTGTTGGGCGTATTGATCATTTTTTATACAGCTGATGCCCTGCATTCTTCCAGAGTCTTTACTTGGCCGCTTTCTGGTTGGTTATCCAGTGCCAGCCATTTTTCGAACCCTGCCGCTACTGCGGGCCATTCCGTACTAATAATGCTGTACCACGTGGTATCACGGTTTTTGCCTTTAACCAACATATGCTGGCGGAAAACGCCTTCGTAGGTGTACCCGAGTCGTACTGCAGTACGCTTTGATCTTGCGTTGTCGTTGTTGCACTTCCATTCTAGGCGGCGGTTGCCCAGGGCGAAGGCTTCCTTGGCCAGCAGGTAGACCGCCTCGGTACTTTTTGGCGAACGCTGCATGGGCGCGCCGAAAGCGACGTGGCCGATCTCGATGCGACCGTGCTCCGGGACTATGCACATCAGGCTAAGCAGGCCTTGTGCCTCCCCGCTCGACTTGTCGATGACGCTATAAAAATGCGGATCGCGGCTGGCAGCATGGTTTTGCAACCAGGCATCAAATGCCTGCCGCTCATTGAAGGGGCCGTAGGGCAAATAGTCCCAAAGCTTTGGATCGGCCGTTGGCCCTTGTAAGGCTAGCCATAGTTCATCGCCATGACGGGCCGGGTCGAGCTTTTCCAGACGAATGAATTGCCCTTCAAGGGTGCGGGTATCCGGTGTTTTGGCCGCCAGCCAGTGTTCTAGAGAGTCGGGCATTGCGCGTTCCTTATTTATGACAAGGTTTTGCGAAACTGAATAAAGCCTGGGCGCTCGCCAATGCGCTCATACAACTGAATTGCCGTGGCGTTGGTTTCCTGGGTCAGCCAATGGACTTTGCAGCAGTCCTTGGCGCGGGCGGCGGCATATACGTGCTCGATCAATTGACGACCAACACCCATGCCGCGCGCCTCGGGGCTGACAAACAGGTCTTGAAGATAGCAGGCGTTTTTAATGCTCCAGTTGGTGCGGTGATAAACGCACTGCACCATGCCTACTGCTTGATCACCTTGCCAGGCCAGGGCCAGGGTGGTGGGTTCTGCCGGATCCAGGAACCGCAACCAGGTGGACTGGGTGATGTCGTCGTTCAACTCGGTCTTGTAGAAGTGCAGGTAGGCCTGCCAAAGCGGTAGCCACTGTTCGCGATCGGCGGCGGTGGCGGGTTTGATCTGGATTTGAGTCATTTTCAGTTATTCCTTAACCATTAAATGAGCGAGTGCGTGGTCTTGCGGGTTGCTGTTGGCCAGCAGGCCCTGGCGCACGCCGGCCTGGTCGGCAGCGTCGCGGTTCTGGCTGAGTTTGCGTTTGCCTTCAAGGCGGGTGATCGGCAGGCGAAAGCCCACAATGGCCTTGAGCATGCTGTCGATGTAATCACGCGGTGCATCTCTGACCGCCCAAGGAGCGGGGCGCCCGGCTTCATGTTTGCTGCTCAGGCGGCTGACCAGCGCCAGCAAGCGTTCGGCATCCTCGAAGACCTCTGCCGTGCCATAAGCATGTACTGCGAGGTAATTCCAGGTGGGCACGGTTTTGCCGTGCTCGGCCTTGCTTGGGTAGAAGGACGGGCTGATATAGGCCTGCTCGCCGGCAAAAATCACCAGAGTCTCGGTGCCTTGCGCCAGCGCCAAGCCATGCGGATTGGCGCGGGCAAGGTGCCCGTACAGCGTGCCGTACGGGCCTTCATCCGGGTCCAACAGCAAAGGCACATGGCTGGCGTGCAAGCCTTGACTGGCGTGTGTGACCAGCACGGGCAGGGGTGAGGCCTGCATCTGCTGGTGCAGGATTTGAATGTCGTCAACGGCGAAGGCGCGGGGTACGTACATAGAAATTATCCTTGGCGAATGGCTTCATCCTAGGCAGGCTATTGGTTGGTTGTAAGAGCCATTAATGGTCATTTTCATAGGTCCAATTTATGACGGATTCAGCGCTTTCCATTGCCTTCAACCCTGCCGGAATTGAGCTGGATCCTAAAAAAGGCCTGAGCCGCCAGCTCTATCAAGCATTGCGCCAGCGCGTCCTGGATGGTCGTCTGAGTGGCGGCTCGCGGCTGCCGGCCAGCCGTGACCTCGCCGCAGCGTTGGGTATCTCGCGCAACAGCGTGGTACGGGCCTATGACCAGTTGTATGCAGAAGGTTTTATCGAGGGGCGGGTAGGGGATGGCACCTATGTTGCGAAATTGCCTGAAAAAGCCCTGCCTCTAAAAAAGTTGTCCACCAACTTGTCCACAGGGTTTTCAACAGGCTTATCCCCAGGGTTATCCACAAAATCGACAGAAATACCTGTAATTACATCCAGTAAAGTTATCCACAGTACGGCGCTGATCAGGGTGGCAAAGCACGCACTTGACCTGCCTCCAAGCGGAGTTCCGCGAGCTTTTCGAGTGGGGGTTCCCGCGTTTGACTTATTCCCTTTCGAGGTATGGAGCAAGCTGCAGGCGGCTTTTTGGCGTAAGCCGGACTTGCAGCAATTGTGTTACGGCGATCCGGCTGGCGATCAGCGACTGCGTGGTTTGATTGCAGCTTATTTGCGTACTTCACGAGGTTTATCGTGCACGCCTGAGCAAATTTTGATCACCAGTGGTGCGCAGCAGGGAATTAGCCTTTGTGCACAGCTGCTGGTGGAGCCCGGCGAAGGGGTGGCTGTGGAAAATCCTGGCTATCGCGCTGCCGCCTATGCGTTTGCCATCGCTGGCGCGCATGTACAGGGTGTGGCGGTAGATCAGGACGGCATGGATTGTTCGGCACTGGCGCACTTGAGCAACTGCCGGCTGGCCTATGTCACGCCCTCCCATCAATACCCCAGCGGGGTCACCATGAGCCTGGCCCGGCGCCTGGAACTGCTGGCCTGGGCCGAGCGTACAGAGGGCTGGATTGTCGAAGACGACTACGATGGCGAGTACCGCTACAGCGGTGCGCCACTGGCCCCGCTGGCGGCACTGGACCGCAGCGGGCGGGTGATTTATGTCGGTACCTTCGGCAAGGTGGCGTTTCCGGCATTGCGTCTGGGGTATCTGGTGCTGCCCGAGGGCCTGACGGAGCCGTTTGCCCGGCGCCGCTCGCTGGATATGCGGCACTCAGAGGTCAGTACCCAGGCGGTGATGGCCGAGTTTATGGCGGCAGGGCATTTTCAACGGCATATCCGCCGGATGCGTCGCGCGGCTTTGAGCCGCCGTGATGTGTTGCTGGCCAACTGGCCACGGGATGTCGCGGGGGTTGGGGCGATGCCGACGATTGCGGCGGGGTTGCATGTGGCTGTGCCGGTTGCGGGGTTGGCCCGAGAGCAGGAACTGCTGGCGCAGGCCCGGGCGGTGGACGTGGAAATCAATGGGCTGAGCACTTACTGGCAGCAAGACTCGGTCGAGCCTGTGGATAACAGGGCGGGGCTGGTACTGGGGTTTGCGGCGGTGCCGCAAGTGCAAATGAAGGCGGCGCTGGAGCGGTTGGGCAAGGCTTGGCGGTAGGTCAAAAGCCCCTCTCCCAAGGGAGAGGGCTGGGGTGAGGGGGCTTTTACATCACGATAGCGCGCTCAAACCCCTCCAGCACATTCACCGCATTCACGCCGATTTCTTCAACAGCATAGCCACCTTCCATCACGAACAGTGTCGGCTTGCCCAGCCGGGCAATTCGCTCGCCCATGCGCAGGTAGTCCGGGCTGTCGAGTTTGAACTGGGAGATTGGATCGTTCTTGAATGTATCCACGCCCAGGGAAACCACGATCACGTCTGCGTCATAGTTTTGAATTTCGATACAGGCCAATTCCAGCGCTGCGCTCCAGCGGTCCCAGGCCGAGCCTGCGGGCAGTGGGTAATTGAAATTGAAGCCTTCACCGGGCCCTTCCCCCAGTTCATCTTCGTAGCCCAAAAAGAACGGAAACTCGGCTTCAGGGTGGCCGTGGATCGAGGTAAACAGCACGTCGTTGCGTTCATAGAAGATCGACTGCGTGCCATTGCCGTGGTGGTAATCCACGTCGAGGATCGCCACCTTGCTGCGGCCTTGATCGAGAAAGGCCTGGGCGGCTATGGCGGCGTTGTTCAGGTAGCAGTAACCACCCATCAGGTCGCTGGCAGCGTGATGCCCGGGCGGACGGCAAAGTGCGAAAGCGCTGTAGGCGCCGTTTTGAATTTCAGCCTGGGCAGTCAGGGCTACTTGCGCAGCACTGTAGGCCGCTTGCCAGGTGCCTGCGGTAATGGGGGCACCGCCGTCGAAGCTGTAATAACCCAATTGGCCGTGCAGGCTGGTAGGCAAAACAGCGCGCAAGGTTCGGGCTGGCCAGGTGTAGGGCAGCAAGTCGCCATCGCGGCCATGTTCGGTCCAGCGATCCCACGCACCCTGGAAAAAATCCAGATAAGCACTGCTGTGAATTCGCTCGACAGGCCCGCGGCCAAAATCTTGAGGTGCGCGTACCGGGCCGAGTTCACGAGTCTGGACGCGTTGCAGAATATGGTCGGCGCGTGAAGGCATTTCAAAGCAGGGCATCAACTGCCCGTCCATCAACTCACAACGGCCATGATGCAGGTGATGATCGTCTGAATAGATCGTCAGCATTTTCTTTTTCTCCCAAGGCTTTAGCGCTGGCTTACAGTTTTGCGGTGCAGGGAGTTTGAGAGAACGGCAGGAGCGGCCAAAAGGAGACCGTTGTGGCCAAAATCGCTGACCGCAACGGGCCCCCTGAATCAGGCTCGAAACTGGCTGGGTGCAACCCCGCTCCAGCGCACAAACGCATGGCGAAAGCTGGCGGTTTCACTGAAGCCCAGGGCCTCGGCAATCTGGTAGATGGGCCATTCAGTGTCTTTGAGCAGTAGCTTGGCCCGCTCAAAGCGCAGGTCGTCGAGCAGTGCCTGGTAACTGCAGCCCACATCATGCAAATGCCGGCGCAGGGTGCGCGGCGAGCAGTTCATTTGTTCGGCCAGGCCTTCAAGCCCGGGGGCCGCATGCAGTTGTGCAGCCAGAAGCTGGCGGATGCGTTCCAGCCAGGTTTGCCGCCCGGTGAATTCCAGATTCTGTTTGCGACAGCGCTCTGCCATCGCCTGATGAGTAACGGTGTCGGCCAGCGGCAAAGGCTGGTCGAGCCAGCTTTTGGCGAAGGCAAAACCATTGCCTTGGCCATCGAACTGGCGCGGGCAATCGAAACTTAACCCGTAGCGGGCGTGGTAGTCCGGTGCGCTGTGGGCAAAACGTGCACTCAATAGCGGCAGCGGCCTGCCCAACAAGTCTTCGCAGATGACCTTGAGCGAGACCAGGCATAACTCGGCATTGAACACTGCCATTTGCGGGGTCTCGGCATAGCCACTGGCGCAGAACCAGACCTGGTCGCCCTCGACCTCAAGGCTCAACTCAAAAAGTGTTCCCAGCAGCGCCGGGTAGCGTAAAGCAAGGCGCAATGCGTCACCTAAGGTGGCACTGGTGAGTAGGGCGTAACCGAGCATGCCGTAGGACGACACATGCATGCGTCGCCCCAGCTCCAGGCCGATTTCGCGGCGCAAGGCCACGGCGTTGGCACATACGCGCATCTCCTGGCTGGTGGTGATGCGTGTGTCTGTGCGGCTCAAGTCCGCCGCCCGTATGCCGCTGCCGGCCAGCAGCGCTTCGCTGGGCAGGCCTTCGGCGTTGAAGGTGCTAAGCACCAGCGAGACGGCATTGAGCGTTGTGAGATGGGAATGAAGCATGCTCGTTTCCTGCATTGAGGTACGGGAAACGAGCAAGTTGTGTGCCGCAGCGTTAAGCCAGTTCCCCGCACATATCCAGTTCGATCAGGCGGCGTACTTCAGCCAGCGGCAGGTCAGCGCCGAGCAAGGCATGCAGTTTGCCGAACACGGCCTCACGGGTCATGCCACCGCCCGAGAGTACGCCCGCTGCGCGCAAGCGGCTGCCAGCTTCGTACACGTCCAGTTCCACGCCACCTTCATGGCATTGGGTAATGGCCACGACCACAATGGCGTTTTCCTGCGCCCGTTGCAGGCTGGCGATAAAATCCGGGTTGCCACCCGGGCCAGTGCCACTGCCGAAGCACTCCAGTACCAGGGCTTCAATTCCGCTGTTGAGCATGGCATCGAGCTGGGCGGCGCCAATCCCCGGGACCAACGGTAATACGCCGACGCTGGCCTGATGCTTGGGGTGGCTGTAAGCCAGTTCGGCCGGGAGGGTGCTGGCTTTGGCTCCGCCGCCGTTACGTGTCAGCGTCACAAATGGATTACGGCCAAAGCTGCGCACTTTGGCGCAACGTGTGGGTGCCATCAGCTTGCCGTGGAAGTACAGCTGCACGCCATGAGGCTGGCCCTGGCCCAGCGCCTGCAAGGCGCCGCTGACGTTTTCCCAGGCATCGCTGTCAGGTACGCCTGCTGGCAGCATGGAGCCTGTGAAGAGTACCGGTGCCGGCAAACCCAGCAGTTGAAAGCACATAGCTGCAGCGCTGTAGGCCAGCGTGTCAGTGCCATGCAGGACCAGTACAGCATCGCAGCCATCCTGCTCGACCGCTTCGATGATCGCGCTGCGCAGGCGCAGCCAGTAGGCGGGCGTCATGTTGGCGCTGTCGATCAGCGGGCTCATTTCGCGAAAGGACCACTGCGGCACTCGCAACTGCGGTTGGCTGGCCAGGTGCTCGCTCATGCGTGCTTCAAAACCCGACGCAGGCGCCAGGCCGCTGGCGCTGGCCTGCATGCCGATGGTGCCGCCGGTGTAGAGCACCCTGACGCGTTGGGCGGTGTGATGAGTGGCTGCGGTCATTGTTAAGTCCCCATAAGCAAAAACGCGGCGGTTCCTGAGAACCGCCGCGTGAGTGTGTCAGCGTTTTGTTTCTTCGGCCGTGGCGGCCGGTTTTGGCGGCCAGGCCTTCAGGTCCAGATCCAGATCCGGGAATTTACTGGAATCGAACACCGGTGTCTTGATCCCCGCACGGCGCTGGTCATCGTAATCCTTGAGCACGCGCATGCAAATCTTGAACAGCATCGCCAGGGCGATCAGGTTCACGAATGCCAGCATGGTCATGGCGATGTCGGCGAAGGCGAAAACCGTTTGCAGGTTTTCAATCGAGCCCCAAAAGATCAGCACCAGTACCAGTGCGCGATAACCCATCAGCGCCTTGCGGCTTTCGCCGACCAGGAAGCGCAGGCTGTTCTCGCCCAGATAATAGTTGTAGAGCATCGAGGTGAACACAAACAGTGCCAGGGCTACGCTGATGAACACGCGGCCCCATTCGCCCACTACGGCCGCCAGGGAGTTCTGGGTCAGGGCAATGCCGTCGCCTTCAAAGCCCGGGGTGTAGAAGCCCGACAACAGAATCAGCAACGCCGTACAGGTGCAGATCACGAAGGTGTCGAGGAATACGCTGAACGCCTGTACTACGCCTTGGGCGATAGGGTGTTCAACATCAGCCACGGCGGCCACGTTCGGGGCACTGCCCAGACCGGCTTCGTTGGCAAACACGCCACGTTTGACGCCCATCACGATGGCACTGCCGATCAGGCCGCCGAACACCGGGTCCAGGCCGAAAGCGCTCTTGACGATATGACCCAGCATGGCGGGTACGTGGTCGAATTGCAGCACGATCACATACAGGGTCACTGCGATGTAGGCCAGGGTCTTGACCGGTACCAGCAGGTCGGCCACCGAAGCGATACGTTTGATACCGCCGATGAACACCAGACCCAGCAGGATGGCGATGGCCAGGCCCGAGTAGTTGACCTTGAAGCCGAAGGCGTCTTGCAACGAGTGAGTCACGGCATGGGCCTGCAGGCCCATGAAGGCAAAGCCGAAGGTGATCAGCAACAGCACGGCCATCAGTTTGCCCATCCAGGCTTTGCCCAGGCCGTACTTCATATAGAAGGACGGACCACCGCGCAGTTGACCTTCCGAGTCACGGCGCTTGTACAACTGGCCCAGGGAGCATTCGATCAGGCTGCTGGCCATGCCGACCAGCGCGGTCACCCACATCCAGAACACGGCACCGGGGCCGCCCAGGGTAACGGCAATACCGACGCCGGCAATGTTGCCTGCGCCCACACGGCCTGCCAGGCTCAGCATCAATGCCTGGAACGAGCTCAGCTCACCGGCGCTGCTGCGCAGGCTGTCCTTGAATACCGAAAACATGTGCAGGAAGTAACGAAACTGAACGAAACGCGAGCGGATCGTGAAGTAGCCACCGAGCCCGACCATGAGCACGATTAGCACTTTCCCTGAGAGGAAGTCATTGATGACTTCAAGCATGGATTATTCCTCGCTGTTTTTATCTGATGGCAACACGGCCGGATCGAAATATCGCGTTACACCTGCTTGAGCAAGGCATAAACGTAGGCGATCAATGTGACCCTGGCCATGTTGCTGCTTGGTTTACGATGCTGTTTCCGTGCTGACGATGGCCGCTGGTGCTGGGGCCGGGCACAGGAAGAGGGGCGGCACTATACCTAGGAGCGCAGGAAGCGTCTGCATAAGTGACTGAATTTTCATGTGTGAGTTGTCCGATATGGCTTTGTTTATTGTCAAATTGCCCTCACTTCAGCCCTCTTCCGGAGGGTGAGGCCGGGGTGAGGGGGCTTTGAATTCTGGCCAAAAAAAAGGGCCTGCAGACGTGTCTGCAAGCCCTCAAAAGGTGAGAGGTGTCTAGTCCCTCGACCTGGTGAGCGTTGAGCGTGTTACAGCATCAGGCCTTGAGTGGCACCAGACGCGGAGCAATCATGTTTTCCGGGCGCAGGATGTCGTCGAGCATGGCGTCGTCGAGCAAGCCTTCTTCGCGCACCAGTTCCAGTACGCCGCGGCCGCTTTCAAGAGCGATACGGGCGATACGGGTGGCGTTTTCATAACCGATGTACGGGTTAAGTGCAGTTACCAGACCAATCGAGTGCTCGACCAGTTCACGGCAGCGCGCTTCGTTGGCCGTGATGCCGGTGATGCAGTGTTCGCGCAGCATGTCCATGGCGCGTTGCAGCAGACGAATCGAGTCGAAGATCTTGAATGCGATCAGCGGCTCCATAACGTTCAGTTGCAGCTGGCCACCTTCGGCGGCGATGGTCAGGGCCAAGTCGTTACCGATGATCTGGAATGCAACCTGGTTCACGGCTTCCGGGATAACCGGGTTGACCTTGCCGGGCATGATCGAGCTGCCCGGCTGACGTGCTGGCAGATTGATTTCGTTGATGCCGGTACGTGGGCCGCTGGACAGCAGGCGCAAGTCGTTGCAGATCTTCGACAGCTTGACCGCGGTACGCTTGAGCATGCCGGAGAACAGTACGAAGGCGCCCATGTCTGAGGTGGCTTCGATCAAGTCGGCTGCCGGTACCAGCGGGTGACCGCTGATGGTGGCCAGGCGGTTGACGGCCAGCATCTGGTAGCGCGGGTCGGCGTTGATGCCGGTGCCGATGGCGGTGCCACCCAGGTTCACTTCAGTCAGCAGCTCTGGCGCCAGAGTTTTCAGGCGGGCCAGGTCTTCACTCAAAGTAGTGGCGAAAGCGCGGAACTCTTGACCCAGGGTCATTGGTACAGCGTCTTGCAGTTGGGTACGGCCCATTTTCAGGACGTGGCTGAACTCGGCGCCTTTGGCCGCGAACGACTGGATCAGGCTGTCGAGGCTGGCCAGCAACGCGTCGTGACCCAACAACAGGCCCAGACGGATAGCCGTCGGGTAGGCGTCGTTGGTCGACTGCGCCATGTTGACGTCGTTGTTTGGGTGCAGGTACTGGTATTCGCCTTTCTGATGGCCCATGGCCTCCAGCGCGATGTTGGCGATGACTTCGTTGGCATTCATGTTGGTTGAAGTGCCAGCGCCGCCTTGAATCATGTCCACCACGAACTCTTCGTGGAAATCGCCGCGGATCAGACGTGCACAAGCTTCGCTGATGGCTGCGTGCTTGGCATCGCTGAGATGACCCAACTCACGGTTGGCGTCAGCAGCGGCCTGTTTAACCATGGCCAGGCCCACAACCAGCTTCGGGTAGTGCGAAATCGGAACGCCCGAGAGACGGAAGTTATTCACCGCTCGCAGGGTCTGGATGCCGTAATACGCTTGAGCTGGTACTTCGAGTACGCCAAGCAGGTCTTTTTCGGTACGGAAAGATGCAGCGGAGGACATGATAGAAATCATCTCGATATGAACCCGGTCTGGGCCGGAACGCTGCGAATCCTAGGCCTGCAGTCTATTTTGGGCCAATGCCTTTAAACACTATCCTATGCATAAACGGCATAATAGCGACGTGACGCGACAAGCGCGTCGAGCGTGTGACCCATTTTGGTGCGCGTCCGGGAGGACTCGATGAATCTCGAAAGTAAATGGTTAGAGGACTTCAGTGCCCTGGCTGCTACTCGCAGTTTTTCCCAGGCTGCAGAGCGCCGATTCGTCACTCAGCCGGCCTTCAGCCGACGTATTCGCAGCCTTGAAGCGGCGCTGGGGCTGACCTTGGTGAATCGTTCCCGCACCCCGGTGGAGTTGACTGCGGCTGGCCAACTGTTTTTGGTCACGGCGCGCACAGTCGTCGAGCAGTTGGGTGAGGTGTTGCGACACCTTCATCACCTCGAAGGCGGGCAGGGCGAGGTCATGCAAGTGGCTGCCGCCCACTCGTTGGCACTGGGGTTTTTCCCGCGCTGGATCGCCCAGTTGCGCAATGAAGGGCTGAACATCGCGACACGACTGGTTGCGACTAACGTCGGAGACGCGGTGCATGCTTTGCGCGAAGGCGGCTGCGATTTGATGCTGGCTTTTTATGATCCGGATGCTGCCTTGCAGATGGATCCGGAAATTTTCCCCTCCCTGCACCTGGGTAATACCGAAATGCTCCCGGTCTGCGCAGCCGATGCCGATGGCAAGCCGTTGTTTGACCTGGAGGGTGACGCCAGTGTGCCGCTATTGGCTTACAGTGCCGGCGCATTCCTGGGTCGTTCGGTGAACTTGCTGCTGCGCCAGCGCAGCCTGCGCTTTACCACTATCTATGAGACCGCGATGGCCGACAGCCTTAAAAGCATGGCCCTCGAAGGGTTGGGCATTGCCTGGGTGCCGCATTTGAGCGTGCGTGCCGAGCTGGCGCGGGGCGAATTGGTGGTGTGCGGCGGCCCGCAATGGCATGTGCCGCTGGAGATTCGCCTGTACCGCTGTGCCCTGGTGCGCAAAGCCAACGTGCGGTTGTTGTGGCGCAAACTGGAAAGTGGAACTCAACCCGAGTGAATGCGGCCTCCACCCTCATCGGTCTCATGAGGCGGTTATCAATCAGGATCATGCACATATCGGCAGGCTTTGCGGCCCGCCGATATTTGGCCACGGGTGCAGCAGAAACGGTTTGAGTCGCCATGTGCAATGTTTCAACAACGGTATCAATAGGCAGTCGGCCTTCTTCTACTGCTCGGTCATCAACCTGTCGAACATTAAGTATGTTTAATGGGTGAGTGTTTTTTGAGTGGTAGCGTCATGGCAAGTGTGCAGGTGGTTATTGAAGTTGTTAGTAGTTTCAGTCTCAGGGTGCATCACTTAGAAAGGCTCTTATGTTTTCCCTGTTTTTCGGCGTAAAGCGGTAACAATTACTTCGAAGAGATGAAGACTCAGGGAACATGAAGGTCTCACATACAATTCCCCATGGATTGTAGCCGAGTGCTGCATCGTTGTGGGTGGCGTTGAAACTGTGGCCTACTTCATGGGCGATTACTTGATGATCTTTAAGGCAGGCAATTACGGCGGGTTGCCCGGGGTAGGCAACGCCCAGGACGGTCTCGTTGAGCGGAGCCTGAGTCACCAGAATATAGCGTTCGGTTTTACCCCACTTCAATCCCTGCTGGTTTTTGTATTGGATGGCCGCTAATTCCCATCGTTTAAGAACATCGTCTATATTCTGGCTTTTATAGTTGAAGTCAGTCATGCCTCGCACGTTACGAATATCCTTGAATATGAACGATCGTTTTGTAACTGCCGTGATTTCGTCGGTGAATTCTTTGAAATAAGCACGCCCCAATGTATTGATGGAGCGATTGGGGACGTCGTTGTGGATAAATATATAAAGCGTAATGGGTTGCATGAGAAATATCCTTTTAATAAGAAGCCTGCAATCCATGCAGGCCTGTTTACGATTTTGTTGTTAGCGGTTTGAATCTAAGTGAAGACGTCAACTCGACGGTCCGCCGTGGCTGGAGTTCGTCTCATCATGTGGTTTTTATCTCTGTGCAATGTAGGCGTGGCGCCAGGAGATCAGGGCAGTATCCGGTGGGCAGTGCTTGACCTGAAGGTCAATAAAACCGGGGGATTCGGGATTATCTGATGTGCAAGACAGATGGTCGCCAAAGGTGCTTTCAAGGCACATGTTTGGGGTATACTGCGCGGCCTTCGGCTGGCTTGACCGGCCTTAATTCCTATAACAAGCCACGTCGGATCCTCCACGTGGCTTGTTGTTTTTTGACGCGCCTGCGGGCGCCCAAGAGAAGAGGCGCGACGATGAGTGCACTGGTAGGCGTGATCATGGGCTCCAAGTCCGATTGGTCCACCCTCAGCCACACCGCCGATATGCTGGAAAAACTCGGCATTCCTTACGAAGTGAAAGTGGTCTCTGCCCACCGCACTCCGGATCTGCTGTTCCAGTATGCCGAAGAGGCCGAAGGCCGCGGAATCGAGGTCATCATCGCTGGTGCCGGTGGCGCAGCCCACCTGCCAGGCATGTGTGCAGCTAAAACCCATTTGCCAGTACTCGGTGTACCGGTGCAGTCGGCCATGCTGTCGGGCGTCGACTCGCTGCTGTCGATCGTGCAGATGCCTGCTGGCATCCCGGTTGCCACCCTGGCCATCGGCAAAGCGGGCGCGATCAACGCGGCCCTGCTGTCAGCGAGCATCCTGGGCGCCAAGCACCCGCAGTTCCATACCGTTTTGAAAGCATTCCGTGCTGAACAGACAGACAGCGTGCTGGACAATCCAGACCCGCGCGTAGCCTGAGGTTTCTGACGATGAAAATCGGTGTAATCGGTGGCGGCCAATTGGGTCGCATGCTGGCCCTGGCGGGCACTCCGCTGGGGATGAACTTTGCTTTCCTGGACCCGGCACCCGATGCCTGTGCCGCCTCGCTGGGTGAACACCTGCGTGCGGACTACAGCGACCCGGATCATTTGCGCCAGTTGGCTGACGAAGTCGACCTGGTGACTTTCGAGTTCGAGAGCGTTCCGGCTGAAACCGTGGCTTTCCTGTCGCAATTTGTCCCTGTGTACCCGAGCGCAGAAGCGCTGCGCATTGCGCGCGATCGCTGGTTCGAGAAGAGCATGTTCAAGGACCTGGGCATTCCGACGCCGGCATTTGCCGACATCCAGTCCCAGGCTGATCTGGACGCAGCAGTGGCCACCATTGGCCTGCCTGCCGTGCTCAAGACCCGCACCCTGGGCTATGACGGCAAGGGCCAGAAAGTGCTGCGCACCGCTGCTGATGTAGTGGATACGTTTGCTGAATTGGGCAGTGTATCGTGCTTGCTGGAAGGGTTTGTACCGTTCACCGGCGAAGTGTCGCTGATCGCCGTTCGCGGCCGTGATGGCGAAACGAAGTTCTACCCTTTAGTACACAACACGCACGACAGCGGCATTCTCAAGCTGTCGGTTGCCAGTACCGATCACCCGCTGCAAGCTCTGGCTGAAGACTACTCCAGCCGTGTGCTCAAACAGCTGGATTATGTTGGCGTGATGGCATTCGAGTTCTTTGAAGTCGACGGTGGCCTCAAGGCCAACGAAATTGCCCCGCGAGTGCACAATTCCGGGCACTGGACGACCGAAGGCGCCGAGTGCAGCCAGTTCGAAAACCACTTGCGGGCTATTGCCGGCCTGCCGCTGGGTTCGACGGCCAAGGTGGGTGAAAGCGCCATGCTCAACTTCATCGGCAGCGTGCCGCCGGTTGAGAAGGTAATCGCGATTGCCGACTGCCATCTGCATCACTACGGCAAGGCTTTCAAGGTCGGTCGTAAAGTCGGTCACGCCAACCTGCGCTGCGCAGACATGGCGACGCTGCAAGCGCAAATCCTCAAGGTTGAAGCCCTGATCGACGAAGCGTAAATCGCTTTGCACGGAACCATTGGGTTGTCGCTGCTCTCTGATGGCGTGATGCCAAAGTGCTGACTAGGCTTTGGTTGTTACGCCATTTAATTTTGAGGAAGCGTCCATGGGCATCATCGGAACCATTTTTATCGGCTTGATCGTTGGCCTGCTGGCTCGTT
This sequence comes from Pseudomonas fragi, assembly GCF_002269505.1. Classification (GTDB taxonomy): domain Bacteria; phylum Pseudomonadota; class Gammaproteobacteria; order Pseudomonadales; family Pseudomonadaceae; genus Aquipseudomonas; species Aquipseudomonas fragi_D. The sequence goes on from NZ_NQKQ01000007.1 coordinate 169,021, forward strand.
TCCTGAAACCGGGTGACGACAGCATGGGCTGGATCATGACCATCTTGCTGGGTATTGGCGGCTCGCTGGCGGCGACGTATGGTGGCCAGGCGCTGGGTATCTACAAGGCGGGCGAGGGTGCCGGCTTTATCGGAGCGGTAGTGGGGGCTGTAATCCTGCTGATCATCTACGGCATGGTCTCGAAAAAGTCCTGATTTAACGCGTTGGCTCTCTCTGCGCCAGCCGCAGAGAGGGCTAAACTGCGCGCGTTCAATCCTTCTTTTATCGAGCCTTGCATGCGCCGTCTTCTACTGACTTTTCTTTTGTTGGGCTCAGGCCTGGCACACGCGGCAGAACTGCCCGAAACCGACTGGCTTGAACTGATGCCCAAGTCGGATCAAATAGCCCTTGAGCAAATGCCCGAAATTGACCATGACTCGCCCGAGGCCAATGGTACGTTTACCGACAAGGGTGGTTTGAAGCAGAGCAAGGGCCTGCCTGCGGTGATGTACTCCAGCAAGACTGTGGCCAGCATGAATGGCAAGAATATCCGTTTGGGTGGCTACCCCGTGCCTCTGGAAACTGACGCCAAGGGTCGCAGCACGCTGTTTTTCCTGGTGCCGTACCCGGGTGCCTGCATTCATGTACCGCCTCCGCCGCCCAATCAGTTGGTGTTGGTGCGCTATCCAAAAGGCTTGAAGCTGGATGACATCTACACGCCGCTGTGGGTGATGGGTACGCTGAAGGTTGAGAAGGTCAGCAATGACCTGGCCGATGCGGCCTATGCGCTGGATGCGAGTAAGGTGCGGGTAGTGGTTGAGGAAGATTTGTAAGCGTTTTGCTATGCCAAAACCCTCACCCCAACCCTCTCCCAGAGGGAGAGGGAGCCGATTTATGGGGTGGCGCGAATCATGATTATCCCCCAGTCAGTCCCCTCTCCCTCCGGGAGAGGGCTAGGGTGAGGGCCGGCCTTATCCCCGCAAGCGCTCACTGCCAATACTCACACCCAGCGTATGGCTGGCGCCCGGCGCCAGGGTGATGATGTCATCCATCACATTGGCGGTTTCGATGCACAGCATGCGTTGCCAGCCGTCTGCAGCCATATCGTCGAGAGCGGCGGTCTTGTCGATCCATGGATTCCAGATGACCGCCGAGCGTGAGCCGTGGCTGGTCAGCTCGAGCGTGCGCGACCAGTCCGGGTCGACAATGCTCAACTGCTGCGGCGTATCGAGGTAGATACGGTCGGTTTCGCCGCTGAAGGTCAAATCCCCCGCTTGCTCAACACGATTCCAGCCTTCGAGGGTGTCGATGTAGGTCAGGCCGTCGACCCCTTTGACCTCAACCTTGCGCACGTCGCTGACCGCGAAATAGCTGTGCAGGGCCTGGCTGATACTGACCGGGATATCACTGCGGTTATGGCTGGTGAGGCTGATATGCAGCTGGGTGTCGAGGCGGATGCTCAGGGTCAGCGCCACGTCGTGGGGCCAGCCGGGAAGGCCGCCTTCGATGTGGGGCAACCCCAGCTCAATATGCAGCGCTTCACCGGCGTCATCGATCTCCAGCATTTCCCATTCGCGTGTACGCACCAGTCCGTGGGCCGTGGCGGGCTCATCGCTGTGGCGCATTGCCTGCACGCTTTGCGGGTTCAGTGCCAGGTTACCAAACCAGGGCCAGCACACCGGCACGCCGGTGCGGATGCCGTGGCCTTGCTTGAATTGGGCTTTTTCGTTAAGCCAGATGATCGGCGGCTCATCACCCACCTGATAACTGAGAACCTGCGCGCCTTGTTTGGCGACCAGCAGTTGTGCCTGGCCATGCTGGAAGTGCCAGCACTCCAGTTCATCCAGGGTGACTGACTCAATGTGGTGCATGGCAGGCTCTCTATTTATAGGTTTAACGACGTGGCGGAACGGAGCGGGTGCGGCCGCTGCCATCGATGGCGACAAACACAAAGACCGCTTCGGTCACTTTGCGCCATTCGCTGGACAACGGATCGTCACTCCACACTTCAACCATCATCTGGATTGAGCTGCGGCCAATCTCAAGTGCCTGGGTGTAGAACGACAATTGTGCGCCCACTGCCACCGGTACCAGAAACGCCATACGATCAATAGCGACAGTAGCTACACGGCCACCAGCAACCTTGCTGGCCATTGCGGTACCGGCCAGGTCCATCTGGGAAACCAGCCAGCCGCCAAAAATATCGCCGAAACCATTGGTCTCGCGCGGCAGGGCGGTGATTTGCAAGGCCAGGTCGCCTTGCGGGATTGGATCTTCTTGTTCGAGCTCTAGCATGCCTAAGGGCCTCTGACCCGTGATTCATCATAAGTACTGCGGGTGAAAAAGCGTCTTTAGAAAAACGATTCAGCCCGAACATACTACGTTCGTCACGTTCTTCATAAGCCGCACCAAGGAAAAACTCTGCGAAATCGGCTGAAGTGTCCAGCGGGCGTTTTCGCACAGTAACCTCAGAAGTTACCAAGTGTTTCTTACAGCGAGAGTATATCGGGGGACAGCCTGGTCGACGACCTCCTGATTCTGCTTTTTGGGTGCGCTGCACGTCTAGCTCTGTGCTTTTGCAAACAATTTGTTATCTTTCAAAACCTGCCCAGCCCTTGCCGGCGAAGTTGCAGCTTTTTGCCGCGCCTAATAAGAGAAGCAATACCCCATGATCACAGAGCCTTCCAGTGCTGCACCGCCTTCGCGGCCGTTAACCCGTAATGACTATAAAACCTTGTCGCTGTCTGCCTTGGGTGGTGCGCTGGAGTTTTACGATTTCATTATTTTTGTGTTTTTCGCCACCGTGGTCGGGAAACTGTTCTTCCCGGCAGACATGCCCGAGTGGCTACGCCTGATGCAAACCTTCGGCATTTTTGCCGCGGGTTATCTGGCGCGTCCCCTGGGCGGCATTGTCATGGCGCACTTCGGCGATCTGCTGGGGCGAAAAAAGATGTTCACCCTGAGCATCTTCATGATGGCCGTACCGACCTTGATCATGGGCTTGCTGCCAACCTATGCGCAGATTGGCATGTGGGCACCGATTCTGTTGCTGCTGATGCGCGTGATCCAAGGCGCAGCCATTGGCGGTGAAGTGCCCGGTGCCTGGGTGTTCGTGGCCGAGCATGTGCCGCCACGGCATGTGGGCTACGCCTGCGGCACTCTGACTTGCGGGCTGACGGCGGGCATCTTGCTGGGTTCGTTGATGGCTACGGCGATCAACACGATCTATACACCGGCTGAAGTGTCTGACTTTGCCTGGCGGATTCCGTTCCTGATGGGAGGTGTGTTCGGCCTGTTCTCGGTGTACCTGCGTCGCTGGTTGCACGAGACACCGGTATTTGCCGAGTTGCAGCTGCGCAAGGCACTGGCTGCGGAAGTCCCGCTCAAGACCGTGCTGCGCGACCATCGCGGGGCGATTGTGGTCTCCATGCTGCTGACCTGGTTGCTGTCTGCCGGGATCATCGTGGTCATTCTGATGACGCCCACGGTGCTGCAAACCATTTATGGTTTTTCAGCGACCACCTCGTTGCAGGCCAACAGCCTGGCGATCGTCTTTTTGAGTCTGGGCTGCATCGCCTCGGGCGCCCTGGCCGACCGCTTTGGTGCGGGCAAGGTGTTTGTGGTGGGTTGTGCCGGACTGCTGATTACATCGTGGACCTTCTACCACAGCCTGCTGCAGCATCCGGACTGGCTGTTCCCGCTGTACGCCTTGAGCGGTTTGTTTGTCGGCACCATCGGCGCCGTCCCTTATGTGATGGTCAAAGCCTTCCCGCCCGTGGTGCGTTTCAGCGGTCTGTCGTTTTCCTACAACCTGGCCTACGCCATTTTTGGCGGCCTGACCCCAATGGCCGTGACCCTGTTGCTCAAGGAAAGCCCGATGGGCCCGGCGTATTACGTGGCAATCATTTGCACGATGGGCCTGGTGGTCGGCGCTTATCTGTGGAAAAAGGGTCGCTGATCCAGACCTGACCCGCTGCAACACCTCATTCGCCTCTCCCCCGAAGGCCATCATTTGTAACGAATGATGGCCTTTCATCTAATTGTCACAATCGGTTCATAGAGTAGTCACATGGCCTGAAGATACTGGCCCCCGATTCATCTAACCCCGTTTGCTAGGAGTAAGGCATGAAACTGAAGCGTGTGATGGCGGCCCTGACTTTTGTCGCCGCAGGCGTTGCAACTGCCAATGCGGTTGCCGCTGGTGTTGACCCGGCTATTCAGCCCTACGTGAAGACCACTGGTGTGTCGGGCAACCTGTCCAGCGTTGGTTCTGACACCCTGGCGAACCTGATGACCTTGTGGGCTGAGGCGTACAAAAAAGAATATCCAAACGTAAACATCCAGATTCAAGCTGCCGGTTCTTCGACTGCGCCGCCTGCGATTACTGAAGGCACCGCTAACCTGGGCCCGATGAGCCGCAAAATGAAAGACAACGAACTGGCTGCCTTCGAGCAGAAGTACGGCTACAAGCCTACCGCTATCCCGGTAGCCGTGGATGCCCTGGCCGTGTTCGTGCACAAGGACAACCCGATCAAGCACCTGACCATGGAACAGGTTGATGCGATCTTCTCCTCGACGCGTCTGTGCGGCGCCAAAGCCGACGTTAAAACCTGGGGCGACCTGGGTGTGACCGGTGACCTGGCCAACAAGCCGGTTCAACTGTTCGGTCGTAACTCGGTATCCGGCACTTACGGCTACTTCAAGGAAGAAGCCCTGTGCAAAGGCGATTACAAGCCTAACGTGAACGAACAACCTGGCTCGGCCTCGGTTGTGCAGTCGATCAGCAGCTCGCTGAATGGCGTCGGTTACTCGGGCATCGGTTACAAAACCGCCAGCGTAAAAACCGTGCCTTTGGCTAAAAAAGGCAGCACCGAATTCATCGAAGACACCGAAGAAAACGCATTGAACGGCAAATACCCGCTGTCGCGTTTCCTCTACGTGTACGTGAACAAGGCGCCGAACAAGCCGCTGAACCCGCTGGAAGCCGAGTTCATCAAGCTGGTGCTGTCCAAGCAAGGTCAGGAAGTGGTCGTGAAGGATGGCTACATCCCGCTGCCAGCCAAGGTCGCTGCCAAAGCATTGGCTGACCTGGGTCTGAAAGAAGGTGCTGCTGACGTCGCCAAGCAGTAATGACTGTGTAGTTGCTGACGAAGGCTGCGAAAAGGATCGCGCAGCATTCAGATTAACGGGTTGCTGCGCAACCCTTCGCAGCCTGCGGCAGCGACTACAGCCGCTTCACCAAATTTTCCATTCCGCTGCCAGCACCGTCGGGCGGCGGATTTTTTGCGTCACTGCTTTGTCATCTTTCTGTCATACAGGACCGCTAGGGTGTGCGCATGAATGATCTGGCCAATTCCCCAATGACTACGACATCCGCTCCCAAGCGCATTGATTTCAATACGCCTGAACTGCAACGCAAGCGCCGCATCCGTGCGCTCAAAGATCACCTGACCCGCTGGTATGTATTTATCGGCGGGCTTGCCGTGCTCGGCGCAATCACCCTGATCTTCTTCTTCCTAGGCTATGTGGTTTATCCGTTGTTCCAGGGCGCCGACCTGAACGCTAAACAGGCGATTACGCCAGTGTGGATGCAGGACGCCGGCAAGCCGCTGATGATCTCCGTTGAGGAGCAGAACCAGGTCGGCATGCGGGTTTCCGATAAGGGCATGGTGTTGTTCTTCAACGCGAAGAACGGCGAAGAGTTGTCGCGGGTCAACCTGCCGCTGCCAGCCGGCACACAAGTGACTTCGCTGGGCGAAGACCAGCCGGGTAATCCGGTGGTGGTACTGGGTCTGTCCAACGGTCAGGCGCTGGTGTTCCGTCACAGCTATAAAGTCAGCTACCCGGATGGCAAGAAGACCATCACCCCGGCGATTGAATACCCGTATGGTGAAACGCCGATCGTGCTCGACCCGCAGGGCGGCGCGCTGGATCACGTCAACCTCAGCGTCAACGATTCAACGCTGGTGCTGGCCGGCTCCTCAGGCGCGCAACTGAATGTGCTGTCGTTGGCCCGTGAAGAAAACATGATGACCGACGAGGTCACCAACACCGAGACCCGCATCGACCTGCCGCAGATGACCAAACAGGTCAAAGCGCTGTATATCGACCCGCGTCAGCAATGGCTGTATGTGATCAACGATCGCGCCCAGGCCGATGTATTCAGCCTGCGCGACAAGAGCCTCAACGGCCGCTACAAGCTGGTTGATGACGCTACGACCGAGATCACCGCCAGCACCCAGCTGGTGGGCGGTATCTCGCTGATATTTGGCGACTCCAAGGGTGGCTTGAGCCAGTGGTTCATGGCCCGCGATCCGGATGGCGAGCAGCGCTTCAAGCATATCCGCAGCTTCCAGATGGGCACCTCGCCGATTGTAGAAATCACCGCCGAGCAACGTCGCAAGGGCTTCCTGGCCCTGGATGCGGCCGGTGAGATCGGTGTGTTCCACAGCACCGCGCATCGCACCCTGCTGGTCGAGAAAGTGGCCGAAGGTCCGGGCATCATGGCGTTGTCGCCGCGTGCCAACCGCATCATCGTGGAAGAGGGCGGCAAGCTGCTGCCACTGACCCTGAAAAACCCGCACCCGGAAGTGTCCTGGAGCGCGCTGTGGAGCAAGGTTTGGTACGAGAACTACGACGAGCCTAAATACGTCTGGCAATCAACCGCTGCCAACACTGACTTCGAACCGAAAATGAGCCTGGCGCCATTGACCTTCGGTACCTTGAAAGCTGCGTTCTATGCGATGTTGCTGGCTGCGCCACTGGCCGTAGCTGCCGCGATTTACACCGCATACTTCATGGCTCCGAGCCTGCGCCGCAAGGTCAAGCCGGTGATCGAGCTGATGGAAGCAATGCCAACGGTGATTCTGGGCTTCTTTGCCGGTCTGTTCCTGGCACCGTATGTCGAGGGGCATCTGCCGGGGATCTTCAGCCTGTTGATGTTGATGCCGATTGGTATTTTGGTTGCCGGTTTCACCTGGAGCCGTCTGCCCGAGTCCATCCGCCTGCGAGTACCGGATGGTTGGGAAAGCATAATCCTGATTCCGGTGCTGCTGTTTGTGGGCTGGTTGTCGCTGTACATGAGCCCGTATATGGAAGCCTGGTTCTTTGGCGGTGACATGCGCATGTGGATCTCCCACGACCTGGGCATTACCTACGACCAGCGCAACGCACTGGTAGTGGGCCTGGCAATGGGTTTTGCGGTTATCCCCAATATCTACTCGATTGCTGAAGACGCCGTGTTCAGCGTGCCTCGCGGCCTGACCCTGGGTTCGCTGGCGCTGGGTGCCACGCCGTGGCAAACCATGACTCGCGTGGTCATCCTGACCGCCAGCCCGGGGATCTTCTCGGCACTGATGATCGGTATGGGCCGTGCGGTCGGCGAAACGATGATTGTGTTGATGGCCACCGGTAACACCCCGGTCATGGAAATGAACCTGTTCGAAGGCCTGCGTACCCTGGCGGCGAACGTGGCGGTGGAAATGCCGGAGTCGGAAGTGGGCGGCAGTCATTACCGCGTGCTGTTCCTCTCGGCGCTGGTGCTGCTGTTGTTCACCTTCATCATGAACACTCTTGCCGAACTGATTCGTCAGCGTCTGCGCAAGAAATATTCGTCGCTTTAAGGAAGGTAGAAGTCTGTGAAACAGAACTCCCTCAAAGGCTGGTTCAAGAGCGGCGCTCCAGGCGTCTGGATCAGCGGTGGCGCAGTGTCCATCGCCGTCATCATGACCATCGGCCTGCTGTCGGTGATCGCCGTGCGTGGCCTGGGTCACTTCTGGCCTGCCGATCTGATCCACGCCGAATACAACGTGCCGGGTGATGCCAATCACCTGGTGATCGGCGAAGTGGTGCAAAAGGAAGAAGTGCCCCGCGAGCGTCTGAAAAGTGCGGGCCTGCCGGTGCCGGAACAAGGCCCGGAGTTCATGACCCGTGAGCTGATCAAGGTTGGCAACCGTGACCTGAATGGCAATGACTTTACCTGGGTGGTCGGCGAGTGGCTGACCAACCAGAGCACGCCGCCCGAGTTGATGGCCATTGAGCGTCGCGAGTGGGGCAACTTCTACGGCTACCTGGTTAACGTGAAAGAAAACGGCAAGGTGGTGGCGGAAGGCGCCGCGGCCTGGCCGGAGCTGCAAGCGCGGGTCAAGCGGGTCAATGACCTGGCGTCGCAACTGAGCCAGCTTGAGAAGAAAGACATCGGCGCGATCAACTACGGTCTGGAGCGCATCCGCCTGCACGGTCGCAAGCTGGAGCTGGAAGGCAAGCTGACGCCGCAGGCACAGGCTGACATGGAAGCCGAGCGCGCCGAGCTGAATGCACGCTACAAGGCCATTGAAGACCGCCTGGGCGAGCTGCATGCACAGTTCAACCGCGACAGCCTCACGGCCCGCGATGCCAACGGTAAAGAGCTGGAAATCGGCATCGGCAAAGTGGTCAAGGCCTACCAGCCGAACGCCATGAACAGCTGGCAGAAACTGGCGATGTACTTCAGCAATATCTGGGAGTTCCTGAGTCAGGATCCGCGCGAAGCCAACACCGAGGGCGGGATCTTCCCGGCTATTTTCGGTACGGTGATGATGACCTTGATCATGGCGGTGATCGTGACGCCGTTTGGTGTGCTGGCGGCGGTTTACCTGCGTGAATATGCCAAGCAAAACACCCTGACCCGGGTTATCCGGATTGCGGTGAACAACCTGGCGGGTGTACCGGCCATTGTGTACGGCGTATTTGGTCTGGGCTTCTTTGTGTATGTGCTGGGCGGCTCTGTGGATCGTCTGTTCTTCGCTGAAGCCTTGCCGGCGCCGACCTTTGGTACGCCGGGCCTGATGTGGGCTTCGCTGACTCTGGCGCTGTTGGCCGTGCCGGTGGTGATTGTGGCCACTGAGGAAGGGCTGGCGCGGATCCCGCGTACAGTGCGCGAAGGCTCGCTGGCGCTGGGTGCAACCAAATCGGAAACCCTGTGGAAAATCGTGTTGCCGATGGCCAGCCCGGCCATGATGACCGGCATGATCCTCGCCGTGGCCCGTGCCGCGGGTGAAGTGGCACCGCTGATGCTGGTGGGCGTGGTCAAGCTGGCGCCGTCGCTGCCGCTGGACGGCAACTATCCGTACCTGCACCTTGACCAGAAGATCATGCACCTGGGCTTCCATATTTATGACGTCGGCTTCCAGAGCCCTAACGTTGAAGCTGCCCGCCCGCTGGTATACGCCACAGCGCTGCTGCTGGTACTGGTAATCGCGACCCTGAACCTGTCGGCCGTGTGGATTCGTAACCACCTGCGCGAGAAGTACAAGGCGCTGGATAGCTGATAGACATATGACCTGTGGGAGCGGGCTTGCCCGCGATGGTATCGGTAAGGTTTCAACGTGAAACCGAGGTGCCTGAATCGCGAGCAAGCCCGCCCCCACAGAAGAAGCCCGGTTACTGAAAAACCGAAACGAATTTTTAGCGTATGGAGCAACCCATGCAGCACGAATCCTCAGCCCACGGCATCAACATGTCCGCCTTGGGTCGCACCAAACAGAGCTTGAACCTGGCCAATGAAGAAGTCGCCATTGAAGTACCGGGCCTGAATCTTTACTACGGTGAAAAACAGGCCCTGTACGACGTCTGCCTGAATATCCCGAAACAACGGGTAACGGCATTTATCGGCCCGTCGGGCTGTGGCAAGTCCACGCTGTTGCGCACTTTCAACCGCATGAACGACCTGGTGGACGGCTGCCGCGTTGAAGGCGAGATCAACCTGTACGGCAATAACATTTACCGCAAGGGCGAAGACGTGGCCGAGCTGCGTCGTCGTGTCGGCATGGTGTTCCAGAAGCCCAACCCGTTCCCCAAGACCATCTACGAAAACGTGGTTTACGGCCTGCGCATTCAGGGCATCAACAAAAAGCGCGTGCTCGACGAGGCGGTTGAGTGGGCCCTCAAGGGCGCGGCGTTGTGGGACGAAGTCAAAGACCGCCTGCACGACTCGGCACTGGGTTTGTCCGGTGGCCAGCAACAGCGTCTGGTGATTGCCCGTACCATCGCGGTAGAACCCGAAGTGTTGTTGCTCGATGAGCCTTGCTCGGCACTCGATCCGATCTCGACGTTGAAAGTCGAAGAGCTGATCTACGAACTCAAGTCCAAGTTCACCATCGTCATCGTGACCCACAACATGCAACAGGCGGCTCGTGTATCGGATTACACGGCGTTCATGTACATGGGCAAGATGGTTGAATATGGCGACACTGACACGCTGTTCACCAACCCGGCCAAAAAGCAGACCGAAGACTACATCACCGGGCGCTATGGCTAGTCTGAGCGGCATTGCCCGTTCGATGTCACGATAATTCGGCTGGCCGCTTACAGCGCGCAGCTCACAGCTTTTGCGGAGCAGAACCATGATTTCAAAGGATGGCCTCACCCATCACATTTCCGCGCAGTTCAACGCGGAGCTCGAAGACGTGCGCAGCCACCTGCTGGCGATGGGCGGTCTGGTCGAGAAGCAGGTCAATGATGCGGTTACCGCACTGATCGAGGCCGACTCGGGGCTGGCGCAACAGGTGCGCGAGATCGATGAACAGATCAATCAGATGGAACGCAATATCGACGAGGAATGCCTGCGCATTCTGGCCCGTCGTCAGCCTGCGGCGTCTGACTTGCGTTTGATCATCAGCATCTCCAAGTCGGTAATCGACCTGGAGCGCATCGGTGACGAAGCGACCAAGATCGCCCGTCGGGCCATCCAGTTGTGCGAAGAGGGTGAGGCGCCGCGCGGCTACGTTGAAGTGCGCCATATTGGCGACCAGGTACGCAACATGGTGCGTGATGCACTGGATGCGTTTGCCCGCTTCGACGCCGACCTGGCCCTGTCGGTGGCGCAGTACGACAAAATCATCGACCGCGAGTACAAGACCGCGCTGCGTGAACTGGCCACTTACATGATGGAAGACCCGCGTTCGATCTCACGCGTGCTGAGCATCATCTGGGTGCTGCGTTCGCTGGAGCGTATCGGTGACCATGCACGCAATATCTCGGAACTGGTGATTTATCTGGTGCGCGGTACGGACGTGCGGCATATGGGCCTCAAGCGCATGCGCGAAGAAGTTCAGGGCACGGGTACCGATAACGCTAATGTTGCGCCGTCGCCTGACGATAAATAAGACAGCCCGATCTAAAAAGCGCCCGGCTCAATGCCGGGCGTTTTGGTTTTCGGGCGTTCATATCCAAGGAGCAGTCGATGAGCAAGGTTAGTGTGCTGGTGGTAGATGACGCGTCGTTCATTCGTGATCTGGTTAAAAATTGCCTGCGTAACTACTTCCCGGGCATCAGGATCGAAGACGCGGTCAACGGCCGCAAAGCCCAGGCCTTGCTGTCCCGTGAAGCTTTCGACCTGGTGCTGTGCGACTGGGAAATGCCGGAGATGTCAGGCCTTGAGCTGTTGACCTGGTGCCGCGAGCAAGACCGTCTGAAAACGCTGCCCTTTATCATGGTCACCAGCCGTGGGGACAAAGAGAACGTGATCCAGGCTATCCAGGCCGGGGTTTCAGATTTCGTCAGCAAGCCTTTCACCAATGAGCAGTTGTTGTCCAAGGTGAAGAAGGCGTTCACCAAGGCGGGATTGCTGAGCGCCGTGATGGCCAGCACCCCGGTGCGGGTAAGCTCGGCGTTTGGCAATGATTCACTGAATGCGTTGACCGGCGGCAAGGCGCAAGTCGTGACCCCGACGACGCTGGTATCGGCTCCGGTTGCCCCGTCGCCCCGCCCGGCACCTGTCGCGGCACCGGCACTGACCAGCCGTGGCCAGGGGCAACTGCGGTTGCCCAGCGGTACCCAAACCTGCGTGATCAAGGCGCTGAGCCTCAAGGAGGCGCTGCTGGTGGTGCGTCGTGGCGAAGTGCTGCCTCAGGTACTGGACAGCGCCGTACTGGACCTTGAGCAGGGCGAGAACGCCGAGGTGGCGCGCTTGAACGGTTATCTGCATGCCATCGTGGCATTCGAGCCAAAACCGGACAGTGCATGGTTGCAACTGACCTTTCGCTTTGTCGACCAGGACGCCGACAAAATGAACTACCTGTCGCGGCTGATCGCCCACGGCACGGCACAGAAGCATTTTGTGCCAGGTGCCTAAGTAATCTTCGTAGTCGCAGCCTTCGTTCCTCGGCAGCGACTACGAATCATGCACAGCAGCTATCAATCTAGCAATGCCAGCTGATAGGTCTCGCGATCAATCATCACCAACTGCACATTGTTGATTCGGGTATTGGCAGGCTTGCCGTTGACGGCCACCGATGTTTCGATCCGGTAAATACCCTGTGGAGCACGTTCATCAAGGGTGATGGTGAAGGTGTTCTCGTAGCCACCACTGCCGCCTTTGGTGTTCGCAACCTTGCTGCCTTCTTTCAACGGCTTGGTTTCGTTAGGGGCAAACAGGCGGATCTCTTCCTTGATTTCGCTGATCGGCTGAGATGCACCGTTGATCGCAACAATATTGGAAACCACGGTAATTGGTTGACCCCGTTTGATGGTCATACCGGGCTGGATACTGGTGTCATAGCTAACCAGTTCTGGCTGGGCCGGTTGTTTCTTGCCCGAGGTTTTGTATTGCTGCTCAACTTCTTGAGCAGTTTTGGTCTGTACCGACTTGGCATTGATCGCGAAACAGGCAGCCATGCCGGCAACCCCGCCAATCAATACGCCTGCGCCTTTATCGTTGGCACCGCTCACAGCAGCACCCGCCGCCGCACCCGCTGCAATTGCCAGGCCGCACTTCATCCAGTCGCTGCCACTCCAATTGGTCGGGTTGACGCTGGCAGAGTCGATATTGGCGCAGCCTTGCAGACCCAGTAGCGAAGCCAGTCCCAAGGCCAATATGCGTTTATCCAAAGTGTTGGAGGGCAATTTCATCAGTAACTTCCAAGTAATAGAGGGAAAAACTTACACACCCTGATTATTCGATCCGGGTTCGATTCAGTGCTTCTTTGAGCTGTTGTTCGGCCTGGCGGATGATGTTGCGTGCCCGATTGTTGTTCGGATCCATGCCCAGTACGACCTTGGCCACGGCAATTGCGGACTGGTACTCCCCGGCGTTCAGCGCGTTTTGCGCTTGTTGCAGTGAGGCGTTAACCGCTTTGGCGGCCTGTTGCTGCTGTTGGTCACGTACCTGGCGATCGGCCGCTTCCTGGCGCTGACGCTCAAGCGCTTGCTGTTCGCGCAGGGCATCGGCTTGTCGCGCCGCCTCGGCAGACTGGGCTTTGAGCAGCTGCTGTTTTTGCGCCGCATCCTGCAATTGTTGCTGGCGCGCCTGGGCGGCCTGCGCACGTTGTAGAAGACTCAAGGCCCGAGGGTCATTGCTGTCCTGTTGCAAGGCGAGCCCGGCATTGTCCAGTGCGCAAGCAAAGTCCCTGGTGTCAAAACAACTTTGTCCGGTCTGCAAAAAGGCATCGAGCTTTTGCTGGCTTTGCCCGGCCATCATCTTTATTGCAGCGTAGCCACCCACGACCACTGCCAGAGTTGCAACTGCCATTATCAGCGCCGGTTTTCTGTTGGTGGGCGCTGGTGTTGCTGCAGGCGGCGCAGGTGGGGGAGTCGCCGGACCTGGTTCAGGTGTTGGCGCTGCAGCAGGTATGTCCCGGGGTGGTTGAGCACTGGCAGGTGTGACGGTTACTTTGGGTGCAGGCGCGGCTGGCCGTGTCTTGGGTTCAGGTGCCGGCACCGGGGTAACCGCTGCGGGCGCCTGCTGTAGCGAGACGCCGCAGAACGGGCAGTATTTAACTGGGCCGCAGAGCCCCTGACCGCAGGCGCTGTTGGCGCATGAGGTCGGGAATGCAGAGGCTTTGGCTGACGATGCGGACATAGTCTTCTCGTGTGCGCTCAAGGTGCCGGCGGTGGAGCCGGGGCTGTCAGGGGAGGGCCACCCACGGCAGGCGCAAACAGATGCGCCAGTTCCATGATTTGCCCGGCCGTCAGCCAGGCGGCCATGCCTTCACGCCACAGCAAGCTGTCGCGGGTGATTTGCCCGGACTGCACGTATTGCTGCAGTTGCTGGGTGTTGTAAGGGCCGTAATTGGTCCCGCTGACACTCAGGTGGTAGCTGTGTTGTGGTGCGGCGAACGGTGGTGGTGCGCCGTTACCTGCTGCCGGCGGTGGTGGAGCCATGCCTGCTGCCGGTGCTGCACTGGCCTGGTTGAACAGGTTTTCCAACCAGCCTTCGTTGAAGAAATATTTGTTTACTGCGATTTTTTCGCCGTGATCGGCTTCCACTTCATCGTGGTACACATCGGCTTTTGAACCTTCAATCCGCTGGCCCCACTGCTCCATAAAAGCTTCAGCGCGTTCTTTGAGCTTTTGCGCTTCAATCGGTGCCTGACGGTTAAGTCGGTCTAGATATTCGGTCTTCAGCATTTCTGCGATTTTGCAGGGGAATGCTTCAAAGTTGTGGGATCTGCCTTTTTCGTTCGTGCGCTTTTGCGCCTTGTAGGTGTGGGTATTCATATGTTCGAACACTATTGCGAGCGCGGCTACTTGCGCTGCATTCAGGCGCAAGGACTTTTCTGTTACTTGCTTCGCGATATCGTTGCGATGAATGTCGCTGAAGCCATCTTGGCGAATCGAGAACTCATCACCAATGGTGAAGTTGTCCTTGGCGATCATGAACTCATACAAGCCGTTTTTCAGTCGTTTAAGGACGCCCAAGGCAATGGCGTGCAGGTAGAGTTTGAAATCTTCAGCGAACTGGCGGTATTGCTCCTGATTGAACTGGATGGGTTGTACGAATTGACTGCTGCGTTTGTGCAAATGCAGCGGAATGGTTTCGCTTTCCTTGCGATAGCTTGGCAGGTAAGTCGAAAGTGGCATTAGCGCAGGGATCGGGAAGCCACTCAATTCGGTATAACAAATCAGTTTGCCGGGCATACCAGATTCAACAAACTGAATTTTTCCTACTGTCATGCCAGTGCCTTGCGGCAAACATTCGGCGATCTGGGCACCATAGAGGCGGCCGAACTCAGTAGCGTTGTGTACACCAATCAGGCAGGTGTAAAGGTCTTTGTGAATATCGAAATCGCCATTGAAGTTCAGCGGCACCCACGGCATGGCGCGTTGCAATAACATACGAAATTTGTCTCGCCGATCATCGGGTGGTAATGCGGCTAAGGCGGTCATCAAAGGGTCAACATCTGATTGATTTCTAGGCAACTGATGCACCGCTTTGTTACGCAGTTTTTGCAATAGCTCTTCTTGGCCCTCTTTGTTCTGTAGCTTGCCAAACAGGGTTTTCGAGCCTCCGAAGTCTTTGAACGCATCTTTGGCCCACTCGCGTACTTGCTGGCTGTCGACGGGCTGACTATTTTCGTTTTGCACCAGTTTCAACGGGATCAGCGTGGCATGTTGAGTCTCAAGGCCTGCATTGATCTTGGCGATGTTGGTGTCGATACGATGAAGTAGGTTGCCCACCGCATTGCGGCCGTCCTGCAGGCGCCCGACAAAACCATTCCATACGGGACGGCCGTTATTGTCCACCGGTCCCTTGCGACCAAGCCAGTCAGAAATCTCACGTAGTAGCTGCGCTGCTTCGCGAGCGGCAACCGAGCGGACGTAGAACAGCAAGCTGTCACGCAGGGTATCTTTGACCTGGTTAATTACTGTGTCGGCTTGTTTATCTTTGCCGCTGAGCCGGGCCATCAGGCCTTTTCCGGTAGTTTCTTTCAGGCGTTCAAACTCTCGCGCCAGCTCTGATGATTCGAGTTTTTCCGACAGTTCTTTAAAGCGCCCGGCATTTTTTTCCAGCGCGGGGATAATGCCGTTATCGTTTTCAAGGCGGTCTTTGATCATTTCGACCAGCGCCAGGGTGTAATCCAGGCCACCCCGCTCGTCATCGTCCAGACGGCGGAACAGCTGCTCTGGCAAACTATCCTCACGCGTCCATTGGGCAAAGCGTTTCTGCCGGTTTTCCTGGATGCGCACCTCATGGTTGCGCTCGGCGCTGTCGATGGAGCTGCCTTTGGTATCCCGTTCCAGCTGCTGTTGAATCTCACGAACCAATGTCAGCCATTGGTCCTTATCAGCACCGCCATTTTGCAGACGCTCGAACAAGGCTTCGACTTTCTGCTCGATTTGCGCAATGACGCTGTTGCCACCTTCGACCTGAAGCAGGTCATCGGCAATCTGATAGTGTGTGAACTCGCCGGTGGCTTGGGTCAATTCTACTCGGGACAGAAACTCGGGGAGGTCCGTGAAGGTGCGCGCGGTGATGGTGAGTTGTTCCTTGAGGAACTCGTCGCGTTCTTTATCTGTAGGGCGATTGCTAACCACTTCGTCATTGGCTACGCCAAAAAAAGCCTTGAGCATGTGTTGCACTTGTTCATTGAGGCGCACGTTCTGGCGGGCATCAATCTGGGTGTCGAGTACTGCCTGACCGACCGAGGAGTAAATGCGAGGAAATTCCAGTTTGTTACTGGCACCGTAGTCCTGAGGCAGACGGACTTCGTATTTGCGGGTCTTGAATTGGTTCTGGTTGACCGACACCGAGCGCTTTTCGTTGGCGAAGTCTTGTGAGGTGAAGTCGGTAAACAAGATGTCTGAAAGCATCTCGTAGACATCCTCCTGGTTTTCGGTTCTGGCTTGCGCGACGTTGCTGTTGTCGAGAATAAAAACATCATCGTAAGGGCGTTTATCGAGAAACAGGTTGTCAGTGGCGTCCCAATATTTAAGCAAGGGATTGCCACGCATGCAGGTCTCCATCTCCATCAAGGCGGCGTAGCCGTTTGCCTGTACACGCTCTGTATTGAAGGCTTGAAAACCTCCAGGCAATACGAGGAACAAATCCACCTTGCCCATTATGTTGTTTTCTTTAAGGATCGCCTTGGCCAGGTAGCCCATGTCCAAGAATGCTCCAGAACCGGTACCTCCGGCTGCCGAACCGGTAATGACGATGCGCAGTTTGCCGGTTTCAATTTCCAGTCCGAGTTTTTTTAGTTTGTCGGCCTGAGCCCCGATGTTGTTTAGCAATCGCCCGACTTTGTCGCGGATCTTGTCGCGGATGGTGGGGTATTTGTCGAAGAAATACAGGCGCGAAAGCGCCCGGATCTGTGCGGCCCCTTTGGATGGATCGATGCCCAATGCTTTGATTTTATCTGGGGTCAGCGGGAACCACTCGGCCACTTCGCGGTGACGATTGAGCTCATCATAGGAGTGGGTGTATTTACTGAGGTGGAGCGGCTCAATGATTTTTTCTTCTGAGGTGAATGCTACTTGCTCAGCCAGTACGTCGGTTTTCACCGATTTGCCATCTTGGGTGACTTCGCCGGTGTCGAGATCGAAGTTGATGAACTGGGCCAATGGGAAGTCCGAGATGTACTGAACCTGATTGTTGCCTCCCCAGATCGCATTAAGAATGCGCCGGCGCAGGCGAATATTGACCTTCATACCGGTGCCGCCAAGGGCGATAAACAAGGTTGGGTAGATTTTTTCGCAGACCGGAGGGGTTGCTGGGCCGGTCAGTTCTTCACTCTTGTCCATCTCAAACTCCATGAGCCCTTGGGGGCAACCGATGCTCTCGGTGTGTTAATCCAGTATTCAGGTCAGGCGGGCCAAAGACAGGTGTCTGCCAACGGCCGATTAGCTCAGCGTTTAGCCGAAAACGTCATCAGCCAAGCCACCAGCGAGATGGCAGCGACACCGCCCAGAGGTGCGATGTACAACGGTGCAAGGAACTGCCCCGAGTTGAGTACGGCAAGCACGGCCATGATGGCGATCATCAACAGGCCCAGAAACAGGAACCAGCCCGAGGCGTTTGCCCGGCTCGGTGCCACACGCTCACGCACGCGCCAATTGGCATAGGCGTTTTTGATCACGAAAAACAGGATGGCCAGTACCACCAGCACGGCGACGCCAATCAGGGCATCGCGGCTGTCGACTTTCTTCGCCCCGAGGTCCAGGCCCAACGGTTGTGGCGCGGCCAGAGTGGTGGTCGTGGGCGACGGCGCAGGGCTTTCGCTTTCGATCGGTGCTGGCAATGTGCTGGTCTGTGCCATGTGTAAAACTTCCTTGCTATGCGTGTGGGGTTACTTGAGTCGTACGGCGGTATCGGGCTGGATATTTTCCAGGCGGGCACCAAACAGGCCGCGCTTGAGGGTCGCGACCCTGTTCTGGTTTGAATCGTATACGGAGGCACTGCTGAAGGGTTTGAGCGGATAAGACTGGGGCACACCTTCGACGATCACGGTCAGGGTCTTTTTGCCTGCAATCAGCAAGGCAGCCAGCAGGGCGCCAATCAAGAGCAGAACAAACAGCCCCAGCAGCATGAGCACCGGGCCGAGCGGGTAGCTGATTTTCAGCACAACCGGCAGACGGGTCTCGGAAGTAGTGGCTTCACCGGACGGGATAAATACGTCAGGCAGGGCGTCGCCGGGGAACAGTTCGTTCATGCGCGCAATAAACCCTTGGGAGATGCGCAGTTGTTGCTCACTGAGGCTGATGTTGATGCTGCCGGCGCGTTGGTAACCACTGGAAAAAATCACATCGCTGGACCATTGCGATGGCAGAGGCGGCAGTTGCAGGCTGATCTTCAGCTCGTCGGAGCGGGCGCCGGGTTCAAGGTCTGTCAGGCGGTCCAGCGATATATTCGAGTTCAGGGCTTCGCCCGGCATGTCCAGGGTCATGCCTATTTTGGCGTCATGAATCTGGTAGGGGTTGAACTGATTTTCGAACTTGCCCAGCAGCACGGCGGTTTTCGGCGAGCTGTCGACATTGATATTGAGGATGACCGTTTGCTGGTCGGGGGCCAGTTCGGCACTCACGTCCTGAGTGTCTTCAACACCGGTGGGAATAAAGCGCACGGCAGCCTGGGTCAAAGGTTTGAGCCGTACCCGGTCATCTTTCAGCAAGCTGGCGAGGGCAGGCTGATTGAGCACTTGCTCAAGTGCGACGCTGGCTTTTTGACCATAGGCCAGAGCGTAGATCATCAACCCGTTGGCTTCGTAGTTGGGACCTTTGACCGGCATTTTCTGCGGGAAAGCGGCAATCCGGGTGATAGCGCCTTCGTTGTGCAACAGTTCGTAGAACTCGCGATTTTTGGCCTGGGTTTCGCTGCTGTTGTTAGGGCTGTTTTTATTGTTGGTGATGATCCAGACAATGCCCTCGCGGCCTTCCAGCCCGGTGGTGATAGAGGCCAGCAGGGCCTCTTTGAAATCGGCGTCGGCATAGGCGCCGCTGGCTTTGCGTTCCAGCTTCAAGCCATTGACGTAGTTGGGCAGTGCGGCGTGGTTGGCCGGGCCGCGGTAGATCCACTCGGGCGACGGGTGCTGACTGTCAGCCTGGTTAAACCCGCCAATCACGACTTCTGCGCTGCCGGCAGCCGTGCTCACCAGTTGGGTGACCATCGGCTTGAATGGCGATGACGGGTCGCTGTAGAACGGCTCCATCCAGCCTGAATTCTGTACCAGGAATACCTGGCGCAGAGGCTCTGCACTGGCCACGCTGCTGGCAAGCACGAAGGATATCAACAGGCAGCGGCGCAGCCAGAAGGTCAAGCATTCCATCGGTAAAGCGCTCCGCATGAGTCGATATACAGCCACATTGCGTTATCAAAAAAGAACCACTGGGCATTCCAGGGTTCGCTGGCGCGAGCGCGGAATACAAATGACTGATCACCGATTTGCTCGAAGCAGTAGTCGACGTCAATAGGCTGGTGGTTATCGAAAAAAGCTTCCAGCGGGCTGGACTGTTTGGCTTTCATTGATAGCAGGCGTTTTTGCCCGCTGAATTCGATAAAGGGGTAAATCACGTCGCGGGTCGTCGGCGTGAAGTTCTCGTCGTACTCTTCCCAAGGGCGTTCGAGCCGCACGTTGTATTTAAAGCTCAAGTGCCCGGTGCTCAGGCGATAGCCTTTGATGGGCATCGGCAGGTCGGTAGCGCCCGGATCCAGTTGCAGGTAATGCTGGCCGTCGGCATCGAAGATCAACTGCCACAGGCCCCTGCCATCCAGAAACGGCGGCCCTTGCTCGGGATGGGCGGTGGCGTTGTTGGGCCATGGATGCCATTGGGCCTTGAGTTCGCTGCCTTGGGTCAGGCTGAGATAGCCGTGTTCACCGATCCACAGCAGGCGCCGGGAGGCTGCGTCGAGAATCGGCGCCGAGAGCCGGGTCATACGCTCATGGTCAGCACCTTCAACCAGGCAACGAGCCCACCCGTAGAGGTTGGCAGGGTTGACGATGCAAACGTGGCCGCTCTTGAGCTGAGGCAAGTAAGACTGGCCTTCCAGTGTGCCAGGGCCGGCCAACGGACTGCCGTCGTCGCGCAAGGTTTGGTAGCGCAGCGTAAGTGGGTCAACGCTGATCAACGTGGCACCGCTGTCACTGGAAAGCAGCAGGTGCTGCGTGCCTTCGTCCTGGTGAAGGCTGACCGACCATGCCCAGTTTTCCAAGCGTGAGCGACCTATGGGCTCGCCTTTTGGCAACAGTTCAAGCCACTTTTGCGAGCCTCTCTGCCACAAGAACAAACTGCCCTCGCGGCTTAGTGCGTACAGGGCTTCGCGATGCCCGCCGAGGTTGGCAGCGAGGAAATTGAGGCCGTTTTTGCGAGGCAACTCAATAATCTGTTTACGACTGTTCAGGTCACCCTGACGGGTATCGAGCAATTGGTCGTACAAGCGCGAGCTGATATCTTCGGC
The DNA here is from genome assembly GCF_002269505.1 of Pseudomonas fragi. Taxonomy (GTDB): domain Bacteria; phylum Pseudomonadota; class Gammaproteobacteria; order Pseudomonadales; family Pseudomonadaceae; genus Aquipseudomonas; species Aquipseudomonas fragi_D. Next base: position 189,650 of record NZ_NQKQ01000007.1, read on the forward strand.
CGAGGACAGTTTGCAGCGCTCATTGATGACGCGAGAGCCACTGCCATCGCCATAAGGCGGCAGCCAGCGGGTAGTCGTTTGATAGGCGACCTTTGGCAGCGGTTTGCCTGTGCTGGGGCAAAATGCGAAAGCTGCAGGCAGGTAGTTACCGGGGGATGAATCGGGCGCGGGTATTGCACCGACCAGATAATCCAGATCCACCAGCTCAGCCGTGGGCTTGATACCAGCAACCTGGTGTAGAGAGAATGTTCCGTCATCCGTTTGCAGCCACTCTTGGTCGCCTAGCGTCCAGACAGAGGTACGGTCGTTTCTGGCTATCTCCATATAATCCTGCCGATACCTGTAAACGGTGCATGCCAGTCCCTGCCAGGGTTATGGCAAGCACTTCACAAATGAGAGGGTGTGACTTGAACGATGGTGTGAGCAGCGGCTTTTATCAATGCTGACTAATGGCGCGGTGCCACTTCCCATCGCGGAATAGTGGCAGAATGATAGGGCTTGTCAACCGAACTTTAGTTCGGTCAGGGCAGCTGCAAACCGCCTGAAGCCTTGTGCAGTGCCCGCAGATGTTCACCGATCAGTTTGACGTTGGCTTCGGTGGCGGCAATTTCGGCCGCACGTGCCGGCTCCAGCAGGCTGCGCACTTCCTTGTCCAGATCAGTGGTCAGGCGCAGTAATTGCTGCTGGCGCTGGCTGCTTTCTGATTCGAGCAATTCCCATTCCTTGGCTTGCGGCAGGCCGTAGCCGCCGTTACCGAGCAATTCTGCCGGACGGCTGAGGAAGCCACTGCTGGCGAGAATCTCTTGCAGGGTTTTGTTGGCTTTGTCCATGCCGCCATCTTTGAGCCCGCGCGCGCCCAGGTACTTTTGTTTGACCTCGTCCTGGGCCAGCAGCAGTTGCCGGCGGAAGCTGGCCTGCTCCAGCAACAACAATGCCGCGCTGGCCCGCAGATCAGCCTGCTCAAGCCACGGGCGGCGCTCGTCTGCATTCAGGGCCAGCCAGTCTTCGACACTGGTTTGCTTGATCGGCAAGCGCGTTTTGAGCACGTCGAACATCGCCTGGTAGCGATCGCGGTAGGAGTCAAAGCGATAACCCAGGCGCAACGCTTCTTTGGGGTCGTCCAGCACGCTGGTATCTGCCAGCCCGCGCGCCTTGAGCACTTCAAGCAGGCCATTGGGCACGATGCTGTCCAGGCCCTTGAGCCGGGCATTGTCGCTGCCGCTGCGCAGCAGCTTGAGGGTTTCAACCGCGCAGTTATTGGAGATGAAATAGTAGTTGCCGTCATAGCTCCAGTGCATTTCGGCGGCGTGTTCTACCACTTCCTCGATTTCAGGACGGCTCAGTTTGAGCGGCACGGAAGCCAGGCTGCGCAGTTCGGTCTTGGTGTACTCGTCGATCACCTGGGCCAGCGGCAATACAAACAGGCGCGACGGGTAAGCACCGGTCAGGCCGTCCCAGCTTGAGAGTTGTACGTCATTGACGAACGCCCGGTAGGACAACACCAAATGCTCTTGAAGGTCGAGTCGGCAATCTGGCCCGCGAGGGCGGCCCGGAGCGCAGATGACCAGGCGCAGCATGCTGTGCCCCCAGCGGCTGGCCCATTCCTGGTTGGCTTCGGCCAGCAGGTAGTCGACGGCGTACACCCTCTCTGGATCGACAGTACCCAGTGGCTGCTTGGCGAAATCGTTGCCGGCATTGAGAAAGGCGAAGCTCTTGGGGCATTCGTCTTTGGCGGCAGGCGCCCATCCGAAGTGTTGCTGGTAGTAGCGATACAGTGCCGGGCGACGGCAGGCGTAGGCCGGGTCGAGGAGGAAGTACTCCATATTGACCGCGACAAACTCCTTGGGGCTGCTGACTTCGTACAGGTCGGGGCTGCGCACGATCTGGTGGTTGTCCTGCTCGCGTTCGCCGCGACGCCCCACGTATTGCTGCCAGCCGGCCAGGTCGAGCAGGCGCGGGTCGTCACTGAGGGTAAACCGGCGTTCGGATTGCCCGCGGCACTGGTCGGGTAAGCCAATCTGGCCGGTGTTGTTGTTTTGTCGGGTGCAACGCCGGATCAGGCTGCGCTCGGCGGCAGGCCAGAGGCGGGCGCGATCGTAGATGTGGGTCAGTTCGTGCAGCACGGTGGCGAGCATTTCCCGGCGCACGGTGCCGTGGGGGCGGTTGGTCTGCAGGGTGGCGGCTGAACCATCGGTCAACCCGGCCAGCAGCTTGCGATTGAGGTCCAGCTCGGATGTCAGGGATGCCTGGCCATAAGCGTTGGCGGGCATGTCATCGCTCCAGCCCACCAGAATTTGCCGGTCCAGTTGCTCGATAAAACGCGGTGGCAGGCTCTGCATGGCTTCGTCGAGCAGGGCTTGGCTGGCCTGTTGTTCGGCCGGGCTCAGGCCCTCGGTCTGGAGCTTCAGATGCAGTGCAGCCTGGGCGCCGCTGGCGATCAGCAGCAAGCCACAAGCAGCTAGCCAGCGTGTTAGCGGCCTCACAGTGCGAGGATGGCTTCGGCGAGTTCCTGGTCGCTGGCATTGCGCGCTTCAGGCACGCGATCGCGCAGTGTGCTGAAGGCTGATTCCAACTGCACACCGCGAATGTCGCCCTGGCTGGCAACGAAAGTGGCGGCGTCGTCGTGAGCTTCACGCACAACTTTGGAGTCGCGGATGGAGGTGGTGGTATCGGACGTGAAGTCGATGGTGCGGCCAAAAGCCCGCACGATGATGTTACTGGTCTGCACGACCGTTTGTGCCTGAGCCACATCGGCCAGCAGCAACAGGCCAAGGGTGGCGACAATTAGAGGGCTACGCATGAAATTTCTCCAGATAAAGCGGGTATTTATTGGACGAGAATTGTCTGTGCCAGTTCAAGGTCACTGGCATTCAATTTTGGCGAGTGTTGGCGCAAATAACGCAGGGCAGACTCCAGCTGTGCGCCTCGCGTCTGGCCATCACTGGCAATAAAGACGGCGGCATCATCCTGGGCGGCACGTATCAGTTTGTGATCAAAAGGCGCGGACGTCACTTTACTGGTGACATAACCACTGAGCACCACATTTTGTGTGGTCAGGTCGAAGGCGTTGGCTGATTGAGTCCAGCAGAGTGCAAGCAGAGCTAATAAGGAAAAACGCATGGGTCTCAAGGCTGTTTGAATGAGCGTCAAGGCTAGCGTAATGGCTGGGGCAGGGCCAGCGCAGGGGTGTTGTTGAAATTTTTTTCATGCCTGCACGGTCTATGTGGGAGCGGGCTTGCTCGCGATTGTATCGGCGCGGTTTACCTGAGAAATCAGGGCGCCTGAATCGCGAGCAAGCCCGCTCTCACAGAGTGCTGACCCCGATCATATCGTCAGGATGGCCTGGGCCAGTTGTGCATCAGTTGCCTGCAGTTGTGGCGCTTGCTGGCGGATGGCCTCGAAGGCGCTTTCCAGTTTCACGCCGCGGATGGCGCCTTCGCTGGCCACGAAACTGGCCGCGTCGTCACGGGCAGCGCGCACGATCTTGTTGTCACGAAACGAGCCGGTGGCGTCGGATGTCAGATCGGTAGTGGCCTTGAGGGTGCCCACAATGCCATCGGTGGTCGCGATGAAGCTTGTGGCGTTGGCGCTTGCAGCAACGGCCAGCAGAGCCGCCGCACTAAGTAGGCGAAGTGTGGACATGGTGAAACTCCTGAACATGAACTTATGAAAGTAGACGGTTATGGGCCGAATAGTAGGCTCAGGCTGGCTTCAGGCAAAGGATGTTTTGTCTGAAGCGCGCGTCCAGATGCTCTGGATCAGGTATTTAATAAACTGTACTTGTAATATTTAAGATAATTTAAAACTGTACCTGTTGCTTGGCAAGAGGGTAAATCCCTACTCCTTAAACGACAAAACCCGTCAGCGGTTATCCGCGACGGGTTCTGTTTTTTCAATTCAGGTTGCTGGCGGTGGACCGGTGGTCAGGGCCAGCGAGCGCTAATCAGCGCCAGAACGGCTTGCTCAGTTCTTCGTAACGCTGTGCTTCGCTAATCCCGGCATCAGCCAGAAGACGCGAGTCCAGGCGAGCCAGTTGATGGCGGCTGGAAATGCGGCGCTGCCACAACATCAGGTTGGCAAGTACGCGCAAAGGCATGGAAGCCTGGGAGTTTACAGTGTTGCTTTCGCTGAACAGTTCGGAACTGAGTGTACGTTCCATGGTGACATCCTTCCGCTTGTGGCGGCATTGGCTAGTGGTTTAACTGATGCCAATGATCCTCCTCTTTGTCCAGCCTCTCTAGATACAGTTCATCTGTATTGCGATGGGCCAGTTAACTGTTTATGCACGCTGTACTGGCACAAATAGGCGCAACTGTACCTGTCTGCACTTAAATAGTGCGAAATTGGTCAAATCGGTAGGGAGAGTGGGTGTTGCAGGCGGGAAATGACCAGTACAGTAGTACAGTTTTTTAAAATACAGTCATAAAAAAGCCGCTGACGAAACAGTGTTTACGTCAGCGGCTGTCTAGCATGCGGGTTACGGCAGCATTTTCCCGGTTTCTTCCAGGTTGATATGCCAGCTCAGTGCTTCGCGCAGGATATGCGGCGTGTGGCCGCCAATCGCGCAGGCCCTGGCGTAATAGTCATTGAGGGCTTCGCGGAAGTCCGGGTGCACACAGTTGTCGATGATCACGCGTGCGCGCTCACGCGGGGCCAGGCCGCGCAGGTCGGCCAGACCCTGTTCGGTCACCAGGATGTCGACGTCGTGTTCGGTGTGGTCAACGTGGCTGACCATGGGCACTACGCTGGAGATCGCGCCGCCCTTGGCAATGGACTTGGTCACGAAGATCGCCAGGTGCGCATTGCGGGCGAAGTCGCCCGAACCACCGATGCCGTTCATCATCCGCGTGCCGCACACGTGAGTGGAGTTGACGTTGCCGTAGATGTCGAATTCCAGCGCGGTGTTGATCCCGATAATGCCCAGGCGACGAACCACTTCAGGGTGGTTGGAGATCTCTTGCGGGCGCAGGACCAGTTTGTCCTTGTAGCGCTCCAGATTGCCGAACACGTCCGAGTTCCGGCGCTCCGATAGGGTGATGGAACTGCCCGAAGCGAAGCTCATCTTGCCTGCGTCGATCAGGTCGAAGGTCGAATCCTGCAGTACTTCGGAGTACATGGTCAGGTCTTCGAACGGCGAGTCGATCAGGCCGCACATCACCGCGTTGGCGATGTTGCCGATACCGGCTTGCAGCGGGCCGAGCTTGTTGGTCATGCGGCCCGCTTCAACTTCGGCTTTAAGGAAGTTGATCAGGTGAAAGGCGATACCGTCGGTTTCGCTGTCCGGCTCGGACACGGTGGATGGCGAGTCCGGCTTGTTGGTGATCACGATGGCGACGATTTTTTCCGCCGGAATCGGGATCGCGGTGCTGCCGATACGGTCATCGACTTTCACCAGCGGGATCGGCGTACGCGTCGGACGGTAGGTCGGGATATAGATGTCGTGCAGACCTTCCAGGTTCGGGTTGTGCGCCAGGTTGATCTCGACGATCACTTGCTTGGCGAAAATCGCGAAGCTGGCGGAGTTGCCCACGGAGGTCGTCGGAACGATATGGCCTTGCTCGGTAATGGCGACTGCTTCAATAACTGCAATGTCCGGCAGCTTGAGCTGGTTGTTGCGCAACTGCTCAACGGTTTCGGACAGATGCTGGTCGATGAACATGACTTCGCCGGCGTTGATCGCCTTGCGCAGGGTGCTGTCCACCTGGAACGGCATGCGACGGGCCAGTACGCCGGCTTCGGTCAATTGCTTGTCGAGGTCGTTGCCCAGGCTCGCGCCGGTCATCAGAGTGATTTTCAGAGGTGACTTTTTGGCCCGCTCAGCCAGGGCCTTGGGGACGGCTTTGGCTTCACCGGCACGGGTAAAACCGCTCATGCCGACGGTCATGCCGTCTTGGATAAGGGCGGCGGCTTCTTCGGCGCTCATGACCTTATCGTGCAGGGAGTTCAGGCGAATACGTTCACGGTACATGGATTGTTATCTCGGGCAACGGAAGCAAGAGGCGCAGTCTATTCATTTTCAGGGCCTTGCGTCCCGCTACCATGGTCGAATGCCAGCGGCCGATTTAGAGCCTTTGGTCGGGTTCCTTGGAAAATGAAAAACCCCGGCCAATACAGCGCCGGGGTTCTCGTTATTGCAGTGGAGCAGGATGTTACTCGACCGCTTTAACCATATCTTCAATAACTTTCTTGGCGTCACCGAAGACCATCATGGTTTTATCCAGATAAAACAGTTCGTTATCCAGCCCTGCATAGCCGCTGGCCATCGACCGTTTGTTCACGATGACGGTTTTGGCTTTATAAGCTTCGAGGATCGGCATGCCGGCAATCGGCGATTTTGGATCGTTCTTGGCCGCCGGGTTGACCACGTCGTTGGCGCCCAGTACGAGCACCACGTCGGCCTGGCCAAACTCGGAGTTGATGTCTTCCATCTCGAACACCTGGTCGTAAGGCACTTCGGCCTCGGCCAGCAATACGTTCATATGGCCAGGCATACGCCCTGCAACCGGGTGAATCGCATACTTCACGGTCACGCCGCGATGGGTCAGCTTTTCAGTCAGTTCTTTGAGGGCGTGTTGTGCCCGGGCAACAGCCAGGCCGTAACCTGGAACGATGATCACGGTATCGGCGTTCATCAACAGGAAGGTGGCATCGTCAGCCGAGCCGGATTTGACCGGACGGGCCTCTTGCGCACCGGCCGGGCCGCCGACGTCGGTTGCACCGCCAAAGCCGCCGAGGATCACGTTGAAGAACGAACGGTTCATCGCCTTGCACATGATGTACGACAGGATCGCACCCGAAGAACCTACCAGCGAACCGGCAATGATCAGCATCGAGTTGTTCAGCGAGAAACCGATACCGGCTGCCGCCCAGCCCGAATAGCTATTAAGCATCGACACCACGACCGGCATGTCGGCGCCGCCAATCGGGATGATGATCAGCACACCCAGCACGAACGCCAGAGCCAGCATCAGTGCGAAGGCATTGAGGTTGCCGGTCAGCATAAAGGTGATACCCAGGGCCAGCGTGGCCAGGCCCAGCACCAGATTGAGTTTATGCTGGCCGCTGAACTGTACCGGTGCCCCCTGGAACAGGCGGAACTTGTACTTGCCCGAGAGTTTGCCGAAAGCGATCACCGAACCGGAGAAGGTGATTGCACCAATTGCCGCGCCCAGGAACAGCTCCAGACGGTTGCCCGCAGGGATGGCGTCGCCCAGGTGTTTGACGATGCCCAGCGATTGCGGCTCAACGACGGCTGCAATGGCAATGAACACGGCTGCGAGGCCGATCATGCTGTGCATGAAGGCGACCAGCTCAGGCATTTTGGTCATTTCGACGCGCTTGGCCATGATCGAACCCGCCGTGCCGCCGACCAGCAGGCCGATTATCACGTAGCCGATACCGGCGGTGGCAATCTCGGCGCCCAGTTTATAGATCAGGCCGACCGTAGTAATGATCGCCAGGCCCATGCCGAGCATACCGAACAGGTTGCCGCGACGGGAGGTGGTGGGGTGCGACAGGCCTTTCAGGGCTTGAATGAAGCAGATTGACGCAACCAGATACAGAACAGTAACCAGGTTCATGCTCATGGCTTGCGCACCTCTTCTTTGGCTTTAGGTGCTTTCTTCTTGAACATTTCCAGCATGCGCCGGGTGACCAAAAATCCACCGAATACGTTTACGGCAGCCAGCGCGACTGCCAAGGTTCCCATGGTTTTACCCAGCGGGGTTACGGTCAGTGCGGCAGCGAGCATGGCGCCCACAATCACGATTGCAGAAATGGCGTTGGTAACGGCCATGAGCGGGGTGTGCAGCGCAGGTGTAACGTTCCAGACCACGTGATAGCCCACATAGATGGCCAGCACGAAAATGATCAGGTTGTAGATACCAGGGGAGATGAACTCTTCCATTCTTATTGTCCTCAGCCGTTTTTGCGCACGACTTGACCGTCGCGGCACATCAGGCACGCGGCGACGATGTCGTCTTCAAGGTTGATCTGGAACTGCCCTTCAGGGGTGAAGACCAGCTTGAGGAAGTCCAGCAGGTTGCGGGCGTAGAGTGCCGAGGCATCCGCAGCAACCAGGGCGGGCAGGTTGGTGTGGCCGACGATGGTGACACCGTGTTCAACCACGACCTGGTCGGCGACGGTCAGGGGGCAGTTGCCGCCTTGTGCTGCCGCCAGGTCGATGACCACCGAGCCCGGCTTCATCTGCGCGACAGTCTCTGCGCTGAGCAGAACCGGGGCTTTACGACCCGGGATCAGGGCTGTGGTAATCACGATGTCAGCCTGCTTGGCGCGCTCATGCACGGCCAGTGCCTGGCGCTGCATCCAGCTGGCAGGCATCGGGCGTGCATAGCCGCCTACGCCAACGGCGCATTCGCGCTCTTCGTCGGTCTCGTAAGGCACGTCGACAAACTTGGCACCCAGCGATTCGATCTGCTCCTTAACTGCAGGTCGCACATCACTGGCTTCGATTACTGCACCCAGGCGCTTGGCGGTGGCAATGGCCTGCAAGCCGGCAACACCGGCACCCAAAATCAGCACGCGAGCGGCTTTGACGGTCCCGGCGGCGGTCATCAGCATCGGCATAAAGCGTGGATAGTGGTGAGCGGCGATCAAGACGGCTTTATAGCCGGCGATATTGGCTTGGGATGACAGCACATCAAGACTTTGCGCACGAGAAGTGCGGGGGGCGGCTTCAAGAGAGAAGGCGGTGATCCCACGCTCGGCCAGTTTGGCAATGGTTTCATTGCTGAACGGGTTGAGCATGCCAATGAGCACGGTGCCGGTTTTGATCAGGGCCAGTTCGCTGTCGCTGGGGGCGACAACCTTGAGAATCAGCTCTGCACCGAAAGCATCTGTAGCGTTGCCAATAGTTGCGCCGGCGGCTTCATAAGCACTGTCGATAACGCTGGCATTTACGCCGGCGCCGCTTTGAACAGTCACTTTATGGCCTTGGCCGATCAGCTTCTTGATGGTTTCCGGGGTTGCAGCAACCCGCGTTTCACCCGTATGGGTCTCGAGAGGAACACCAATGTGCACGTCATATCTCCTGCGTGATCTTTTATAAGAAAGCCAGCGCACTACGGATGGTGCGACTGGGGCGGCCGATCAGCACGATCCCACCAAAGTATGGGTGGGGCGGGGCATTCTGCTGGCAATTTTTTTGCCCTTCAAGGACTTATGGAGGGTGACGAGATTTAAACTACAAGTCATGCAGTGACCGAATGTCGCAATGATAGGCTGCAGGCCCTTAACTACGTGGCTTGCAGTGGATTCATCTGTTTTTTGAGTTTTTTTCACATTTCTTTTGGTTATCCCGGCATAACTTTGAGAAATACCCTGCAGGCCGCGTGGTTACTGGTGTGCGGGTTTGTCCAGTTAGACCAAGGTACAGAGTATTTAAAGGCGACATTTCCTTATATATGTAGTGCTATTTATAGTGTCGCTACATAGTTTGTCTGGACGATGCGGTGCTTCAAATCAGGCTGTAACCCTCGGCCTGCTTGATCAGCCAGTCCCGGAACGCATGCAGTGAGGCTGACTCGATTTTGCGTTCGGGGATCATCAGGTAGTAAGCCTTGGTACTGGACAGGGTGCGATCACTGGCAACCACCAGGCGCTTTTCGGCCAGTTCCCTCTGAATCAGGAAGGGCGGGATCAGGGCGACCCCCATTTCATGCATGGCGGCCTGGGCCAGCATCGAAAAAAGCTCGTAGCGTGGTCCGGTCATGTCGCGGGGGACGTTCATGTCCTGGGCGTTGAACCATTGGCGCCAGGCGTAGGGGCGGGTGGTTTGCTGCAGCAGGGGGAGTTCGGCAATGGCTTGTGGTGTGAGGCTCTGCTGTGCACCCAGCAGTGTCGGGCTGCATACAGGTAAAGGGTTTTCGCCCATCAGTCGGTAGGACGATGTGCCTGACCAGTCTGCATCGCCGAAGTAGATGGCAGCATCGAAGTCTGTATCGGCAAACAGAAAAGGGCGTGTGCGGTTGGTCAGGTTGACCGTGACGTCCGGGTGCTGTTGCTGGAAGCCCTTGAGCCGGGGCAGTAGCCATTGCGTGCCGAAGGTGGGTACCACGGCCAGCTCGATCACGTTGGCGCCTTGTTGGCCCATGACGGACAGCGTGTCCCGCTCTACAGCATCCAGTTGGGTTGCGATACGCCGACTGTAGGAAATACCAGCTTCGGTCAGTTTCACGCCGCGTTTGGAGCGTCGGAACAGTTCTACACTCAGAAAACCTTCCAGGCTGGCTATCTGTCGGCAAATGGCCCCTTGAGTGAGGGAAAGCTCTTGTGCGGCCTTGGTAAAGCTTTCATGTCGCGCAGCCGCTTCGAAGCTGATTAGGGCGGTTGTGCTGGGGATCTTGCGGCGCATATACGGCTTCCTCACTAAATACAGTCAGAAATGGCTTTATTGCGGATCACAGAGTGAGAAATTATCACAAGAAGGTGCCGAATCCTCGTTTGTCCTTCTATATAGAAGGGGCCTAGGATCGGCTCACGACATTTGATCTATTACGCGAGGGTTCTCTCATGGCGGGTAAGGCGAGCTTCAACTGGATTGATCCACTGTTGCTGGATCAGCAGCTCACAGAAGAGGAGCGCATGGTGCGCGACAGCGCCGAGCAATTTGCTCGGGACAAGTTGGCGCCGCGTGTGCTCGAGGCTTTCCGCAATGAGAAGACCGACCCTGCGATATTCCGTGAGATGGGTGAGACCGGTTTGCTGGGTGCGATGATCCCTGAACAGTACGGCGGCAGCGGCCTTAACTACGTCAGCTACGGCCTGATTGCCCGCGAAGTGGAGCGGGTCGACTCGGGCTATCGCTCGATGATGAGTGTGCAGTCATCGCTGGTCATGGTGCCGATCAATGAGTTCGGTACCGAGGCGCAAAAACAGAAGTATCTGCCCAAGCTGGCGTCGGGTGAGTGGATTGGTTGCTTCGGACTGACAGAGCCGAACCACGGCTCCGATCCTGGCGCGATGATTACCCGTGCGCGCACGGTGGATGGCGGCTACAGCCTGACGGGCAGCAAGATGTGGATCACCAACAGCCCTATCGCCGATGTGTTTGTGGTGTGGGCGAAGGACGATGAAGGTGACATTCGTGGCTTTGTTCTGGAAAAAGGCTGGAAAGGCCTGACTACGCCTGCGATTCACGGCAAGGTTGGCTTGCGTGCGTCCATAACCGGCGAAATCGTCATGGACAACGTGTTTGTGCCGCAAGAGAACATCTTCCCTGATGTGCGCGGTTTGAAAGGTCCTTTTACTTGTCTTAATTCGGCTCGTTACGGCATCTCCTGGGGGGCGCTGGGTGCAGCCGAGTTTTGCTGGCACACCGCGCGCCAGTACACCCTGGACCGTCATCAGTTTGGCCGGCCTTTGGCGGCTACCCAATTGATTCAGAAAAAACTGGCTGACATGCAGACCGAGATTACGCTGGCCCTGCAGGGTTGCCTGCGTCTGGGGCGGATGAAAGATGAAGGCACGGCGGCGGTTGAGATCACTTCGATCATGAAGCGCAACTCGTGCGGCAAATCCCTGGATATCGCACGCATGGCTCGCGACATGCTGGGTGGCAACGGAATCTCCGACGAGTTCGGCGTGGCGCGTCATCTGGTCAACCTGGAAGTTGTGAACACCTATGAAGGCACGCATGACGTGCATGCCTTGATCCTTGGGCGTGCGCAGACCGGCCTTCAGGCTTTCTATTAACAGGAGCTCGGCTCATGGGTGCTTTATCGCATTTGCGGGTGTTGGATCTGTCTCGTGTGCTGGCGGGGCCGTGGGCGGGGCAGATTCTGGCGGACCTGGGGGCCGAGGTGATCAAGGTTGAGCGCCCCGGCAATGGTGATGACACCCGGGCCTGGGGGCCGCCCTTCCTTAAAGATGCTTATGGCGAGAGCACAGGGGAGGCTGCTTACTATTTGTCGGCCAACCGCAACAAGCAATCGGTAACTATCGACTTCACCAAGCCGCAGGGGCAGCAGTTGGTGCGTGAGCTGGCTGCCAAGTCCGACATCCTGATCGAGAACTTCAAGGTGGGTGGTCTGGAGGCGTATGGCCTGGACTATGCGTCGCTCAAGGTATTGAACCCGGAACTGATCTATTGCTCGATAACGGGGTTCGGTCAGACCGGTCCTTATGCCAAGCGGGCGGGCTATGATTTTATGGTTCAGGGCCTGGGTGGGCTGATGAGTCTTACCGGGCAGCCTGAAGGTGAGGAGGGTGCGGGGCCGGTAAAGGTTGGCGTGGCGCTGACGGACATACTGACCGGGCTTTACTCGACGGTTGCGATTCTGGCGGCCCTTGCTCACCGTCAGCATGATGGCGGTGGCCAGCACATTGATATGGCGTTGCTGGACGTGCAGGTTGCTTGTCTGGCAAATCAGGCGATGAACTACCTGACCACGGGTGTGGCTCCGCAACGCTTGGGTAATGCTCATCCGAATATCGTTCCTTATCAGGATTTTCCGACGGCAGATGGCGACTTCATCCTTACTGTGGGAAATGACAGCCAGTTTCGCAAGTTTGCTGAAGTGGCAGGGCGACCTGAGTGGGCAGATGATCCGCGCTTTGCTACCAATACGCGGCGTGTGGCAAATCGGTCAGAGCTGGTGCCGCTTATCCGGCAGGCAACGGTGTTCAAGACTACAGCTGAGTGGGTGACTCAACTGGAGGCGGTTGGCGTGCCCTGCGGGCCGATCAATGACTTGGCGCAGGTGTTTGCTGATCCACAGGTTCAGGCTCGAGGATTGGCATTGCAGTTGCCCCATGCGCTGGCGGGGTTGGTGCCGCAAGTGGCGAGTCCTATTCGGTTGTCTGAAACCCCGGTGGAGTACCGTAATGCCCCTCCTTTACTGGGTGAGCATACCCGGCAGGTGCTGGAGCAGGTGTTGGGGTTGAAAGCAGGTGCTGTGGAAGCTTTGCGGCAATCGGGGGTGGTGTAGCTATATAGAGGGGGCGTTAGCCCCCTCTATATAGCTGTGAGACGGGTGTTTTGGGTTAAGTGATAGAGTCGCTCAATTAGTCCTTGACTCAGATTTGTAACTGTCTATAATTCGCCCCACTTCCGGCGCAGTCGAAACGGAAAACTCCTTGAGTTTCAATGAGTTGGATGGTTTTTCGGCAGTGCCAGCTTCAAGTCATCGAAGCAGGAAATGAGGTGTTGACAGCAGCGTGTAACGCTGTAGAATTCGCCTCCCGC
>NZ_NQKQ01000070.1 GCF_002269505.1 Pseudomonas fragi
CTCTCCCGGCATCCATGCCGGTCGACCCACTCCACAGAACCTCCTCTCGGCCTCCCGGGAGGGCTGGTAGATCAAAAGCACTGCGGCACGAAGCGGCCGACCGGCCGGCCTGTTTTGAGACCGGGTCTGCGAGCCCCGCACATTTCCTCTGTGGGAGCGGGCTTGGTGTTGTTTAAACGTTTTGCTTTTGCTGTTGCCACGCGATTAATCAAGCGACGCGAATGCCCCTCACAGAAGGCCGAACGCAGGTGCTGTTATGGGGGTGGCGCGGCAGGACGCCGCGCCAGCCGCGATGGGCCATGGATGGCCCGTCGCGGCGTGCCCCCATAACAGTGCCGGAGTGAGGGCACCGGCGAGCCTTGGCGAGGCGGCCGTATGGTAGGGCAAGGCCTTTTTGCTTACTTTTGTGGCTGTTTGACAAAAGTGAGCCGCCGTAAGGGCGGAACCCGTAGAGAGCCGTGACACATCGAAT
>NZ_NQKQ01000071.1 GCF_002269505.1 Pseudomonas fragi
GAACGCAGGTGCTGTTATGGGGGTGGCGCGGCAGGACGCCGCGCCAGCCGCGATGGGCCAAGGATGGCCCGTCGCGGCGTGCCCCCATAACAGTGCCGGAGTGAGGGCACCGGCGAGCCTTGGCGAGGCGGCCGTATGGTAGGGCAAGGCCTTTTTGCTTACTTTTGTGGCTGTTTGACAAAAGTGAGCCGCCGTAAGGGCGGAACCCGTAGAGAGCCGTGATGCATCGAATGGATATGTACCCGGTGGTTTTAACGGGTGTACCGCGTACATATCCGACATCTGCGCTTAATCGGTGTACCGCGTACATATCCGGCATTTGCGTCTAACTGAAATTATGGTTTCGCCCTTACGGCGAGTCCCTTTTGTCAAACAGCCACAAAAGGAACCAAAAAGGCCTTGCCCCTGGCGTACGGCCTTCGCTGCGCTCAGGTTCCCTCCTTCCGGTCCCGCTCCGTGGGC
>NZ_NQKQ01000072.1 GCF_002269505.1 Pseudomonas fragi
CAGTCTAACTTTCTATTACATACCCAAATTTTTAAAGAACGATCTAATCAAAAGATCAGAAATCAACATTCACCATCTTTCGATGGAATGCTCATTTCTAAGCTTTACGACAAGTAAGCAGTAATGGTGGAGCCAAACGGGATCGAACCGTTGACCTCCTGCGTGCAAGGCAGGCGCTCTCCCAGCTGAGCTATGGCCCCATATTTCTACAGGTGCATCCAAACAAAATTGGTGGGTCTGGGCAGATTCGAACTGCCGACCTCACCCTTATCAGGGGTGCGCTCTAACCAACTGAGCTACAGACCCAATTTTGGTCTACTGCTATCGTCTTCTTCAATGAATCAAGCAATTCGTGTGGGAACTTATGGAGCAGCTGATGTCGTCGATTAAGGAGGTGATCCAGCCGCAGGT
>NZ_NQKQ01000073.1 GCF_002269505.1 Pseudomonas fragi
CCGTTGCCAGTGGCGATATTGCCCGCACCGATGGACACGGCTTTGCCCCCCGTGGCTGTCGCCGAGGTACCAATGGCTACGGCATCGGCCGAATTGGCCACTGCGCCGCTACCCATTGAAACCGCCCCGGTTGCGGAGGCGCTTGCGTTGGGCCCGACAGCGATGCTGTCGGTTCCGGTTGCAGTGCTGTCGACCAGTGTCGAATTGGCATGGAAGTATTTGGACCCGCCGCCGGTGTTGAGGCTGTTGATGGCGGTGGTGTTGCTGGTGACCTGCTGATTGGTAGCGAACAGTTGACTGCCGTTGACAGCATCGGTACTGGAGGCACTGAGCTGGCCTGCAGCAACGTTGGTGATCTGGCGTTCCTGGCCGACGCTACCGACGCT
>NZ_NQKQ01000074.1 GCF_002269505.1 Pseudomonas fragi
CCGGGGTATAGCGCAGTCCGGTAGCGCGCCTGCTTTGGGAGCAGGATGTCAGGAGTTCGAATCCCCTTACCCCGACCATTTTCTGCCCGGCAGTAATGGGTGTAGAAAATAAGGCGCTGATGTCAATTGCATCAGATGCCATAAAAGAGCGTCCTAACGGACGCTTTTTTATTGTTGTAAAAGTTGAAATATGCAGTTCCGCGATAGCTCAGTTGGTAGAGCAAATGACTGTTAATCATTGGGTCCCTGGTTCGAGTCCAGGTCGTGGAGCCAGTTTCAAAGAATTTTTGGGTCGTTAGCTCAGTTGGTAGAGCAGTTGGCTTTTAACCAATTGGTCGTAGGTTCGAATCCCACACGACCCACCAT
>NZ_NQKQ01000075.1 GCF_002269505.1 Pseudomonas fragi
GATGGAGCAGTCTGGTAGCTCGTCGGGCTCATAACCCGAAGGTCGTCGGTTCAAATCCGGCTCCCGCAACCAAACATTAAAAGGCTACTCGAAAGAGTGGCCTTTTTTGTGCCCGGGTGTTTTTGCCCTCCTCCTGCCAATTGCAGGAAATGGATTAAAACCGGGTATTTCAAGCGCTTACGTGATTTAAGGGTTGACACCTGCACGATCCGCTGTAGAATCCACCACACAGACGCGGGATGGAGCAGTCTGGTAGCTCGTCGGGCTCATAACCCGAAGGTCGTCGGTTCAAATCCGGCTCCCGCAACCAAACTC
>NZ_NQKQ01000076.1 GCF_002269505.1 Pseudomonas fragi
GGTAATCAGATCAATGCCGCCATTGCCGCCTGCACCTGGCTGGCCGGGTGCAGTGGTGTCAATGGTCAGGTTGAAAGGCAGGGTAGGCGCGCTGACTCCGGTCGCGGTGGTCGCCGTGGCCGTGAAGCTGTGGCTGCCTTCGCCAAGATCCGGAGTGGTGAAGTTCCAGTTGCCCAGGGCGTTGGCCGTTGCTGTGCCGAGTGGCGTGGTGCCGTCATAGACCGTGACTGTCGCACCAGGGGTGGCTTGGCCGTGCAGGGTCGGGGTGGTGTCGTTGGAGACGCCGCCATCGCTGAGGTTACCGGTAATCGG
>NZ_NQKQ01000077.1 GCF_002269505.1 Pseudomonas fragi
ACATCAACCACTTGCGCTTTCGATCTCTCGTTAGCGGGAGGCGAATTCTACAGCGTTACACGCTGCTGTCAACACCTTATTTCCTGCTTCTTTCGATTGAGATAATCGAGTGGTTAGCCAGGCAAATGACCTGATTAACCGTACGAGCTTTTTACAAAGCTTGTACTTATACAAAAACAAAAACCCTGTCTGCGCGAGCAGACAGGGTTTTTGGAATTTAATCTTGACGATGACCTACTCTCACATGGGGAAACCCCACACTACCATCGGCGATGCATCGTTTCA
>NZ_NQKQ01000078.1 GCF_002269505.1 Pseudomonas fragi
CGTCCAACTGAAATATTGGTTTCGCTCTTACAGCGAGTCACTTTGTAAAAGCGACAAAGTAACCAAAGCGCTTTCGCCCCATCGTACGGCCTTCGCTGCGCTCAGGTTCCCTCGCTCCGGCCCTGTTCCGTGGGCACGCCGCCACGGGCCATCCATGGCCCATCGCGGCTCTCCCGGCATCCATGCCGGTCGACCCACTCCACAGAACCTCCTCTCGGCCTCCCGGGAGGGCTGGTTGATCAAAG
>NZ_NQKQ01000079.1 GCF_002269505.1 Pseudomonas fragi
GGCGGTCTCAAGGAACAAGTGCAACACCTGATGTAAGGTGTTGCCATGTCTACCCAATACAAACACTTGAGTACCGAGGAGCGCGTCACCATTATGGTGATGCTATTTCAACAACAGACGTTGCGGGCTATTGCCGCTTTGCTAGGCCGTCACCCCAGCACCATTAGTCGTGAGATCAAACGCACCCCCCAGCAGTCTCACTATGACGCCATACAAGCTACCAGCAGGGCTCAACAG
>NZ_NQKQ01000008.1 GCF_002269505.1 Pseudomonas fragi
TCGGTACTCAAGTGTTTGTATTGGGTAGACATGGCAACACCTTACATCAGGTGTTGCACTTGTTCCTTGAGACCGCCCCCCCTTTGAAGCCAAATGAACAATTCATTTCAGGCGCTTTATCCAAGAGCTTATTGCTAACGGGGTGAATGTTTTCACTGCTGCTAATGTCTTGGGTATTGAAGGGCAATGAATGCATCATTAATTGGTTTGAATGGGTTGGACAGTGAGCAGTTGAAAGCTCAGCTGACGATGCAGGCTGCAATTCAGAAAAACTTACTGAAAGATCGTGCGAGTCGGGGGGCGCAAGAATCAGTAGTTATTACAGCGCAGGAGCGTACTGAGATAGCTTACGCGAGCGCAACCTGGGCTCATAACACTGCTACGGTAGAATTTTGAAAGGGAGCAAATAAATTGGCTAGATCAGGGGTGTGCGCAATGGTATGCGCTGCAGTTGCGATGATGGGGTTATTTCTGCAAGGATGTAATGGAGGCGCTGAAGCTTCATGTCCCAAGGAAGATCGTGCTTTTTTTGAACATTCCATTCGAAGCCATTTAGAGCGTAATTCAGGGGTAAATGGAATTGCGGACTTTCACTCGGACGGTAGCGCGACATATGACAGCCATAATAATTGGTGGGCTGTACCTTTTGTCTCGAACGGAAGAAAAATGCTTGCTATCTTAAGTTGTGATGGGCGTGTTGAACTTTCTGAGCGTCTCTAATATTAGTACTCGTAATTGTATGTTTTACACCAAATATAAATATCAAAAAACTAAACGGGTAGCTGGATTATAGAGAAGGGTAGGTGTGCCGCAGGAGAGTGCAGCACGGATGGTTATTTAGAATAGTTGCTTTACCTTGAGTCCCGTATGGCTCCTAAGTGGGCGTCGATAAATTCGCCGCCAACCTACCCTCAGGCCGACACCACCCGGTTGCGCCCGTCTTTCTTGGCGCGGTAAAGGCGTTCGTCGGCCAGTTTAAGTACCTGTTGTGAGGTCATTGGCTCGTTCGCCTTCCTGGCCACCCCTATGGAAATAGTCAGGTTGCCGACTTGCGGTATTCGCGCGTCGGCGATGCTTTGGCGTATGCGTTCGGCAATGGCTCCGGCTGTTTCTTGTGTCGTGTCCGGTAGCAGCAGCGAAAATTCCTCGCCACCGCTGCGACATGCCAGGTCGTTTGCCCGGGAGTTCTGCTTGAGGATTTCGGCAACCTGCTTGAGTGCCACGTCGCCAGCGTCGTGCCCGAAGGTGTCATTGATCTTTTTGAAGTGATCGATATCCAGTGCCAATACGGAGTACGGTCGCTCAGTCTGCTCCAGTACATTGAGCAACTCATCCATGGCCCGGCGATTGGCCAGGCCGGTCAGAGGGTCGCTTTGTGCCTCGTGGCTGAGCCGGCCAAGCTTCTGCTGCAGCAGTTGTACGCTCGCCAGCATGGCCTGGCGGATAGCCGATGCATCGTGGTACCAGGCGTTGATGCGTTGCAGTTGCTGCGGGGTTTGCGTTGCCGATAATTGTTGAGCGGCTGCGGACAGCTGGCGCAGCGGTCGGGCGATCAGGGTGGTGCCGGCAAACACCAGGCCCAGGCCCAAAATACCGGCCGGCACCATGCCCATAAGCATGTCATGCATCAGTTGCCTTAAGGTCGCCAGGCTCAGCGCCCTGGGCCGTTGCACTACCACCGCCCAGTTCGAGTCCGGCACTTGGGCGTAACCGGCCAGCATGTCGACGTTCCGCGAGTTGGCCACTTCCATTGAGCCGCGTTCGCCGCGCAATGCGGCATCGATCGCCGGGCTCCAGCTCAGTACTTCGCTAATACGCGTGGGATCGGGGTGGTAGAGCAGCCGGCGATTGCTGTCGGCAACAAAGGCAAAAGTGCCTTCGTGATGAAAGTGGCTGCTGATGACGGTGTGCAAGGCGCTTTGATCAAGCAGGTAAACAGAGCCCACCACCACGCCGAGGAATTCATCGCCTTTGCCGAATACCGGTTGTGAAACGAACACGACCAGATTGCCCTGCCTGGATATATGGGTCGAGCTGACCAGCGGGCGACGTTCCTTGAGGGCCTGCTGGATGCCGTCTGCGCTGAAACCGGAGTCGCCAACTTGCGAGGCCGGCGGGTTCGATGCAAGGACGTTGCCGTTGGCATCGATGATTTCAATGGCATTGAAGTACAGGTCCTGTGCCTTCAGGCGCAAGGCCTCTTCATGCAGTACCTGCGGATCGTCCCAGTGCGTACCGAGAATTTTGGCGCTGTAGTTCAGGTTGCTGTGCGCCGCCCGCAAAAACTCACCGATACTGGAGGCAACCTTTGCGGCATAGGCTGCATTGGACTCCAGGGTTGAATGGATCAGGGCGTCGCGCTGCACGCGATAGGCCACCACCAGGCTGTTGCACAGCGTCGCCAGGACTGACATCAGAACAATGCAAAGGATCAGGCCGCGCAGGTTTACGGGCAATGGTCGTGATGGTTTAAAGCTGTCGGTCATGGGCAGGTTCGATAAGCGCAATAAGCTGCAATGGAGGATCGGATTCCGGAACCTGGCGGGGCGCAGGTCATTTGCAGAATAGGTACGGGCGAGCGCTCTGTCACACCCGTGAACCAGATTAATTGCTCACCTGCTGTTCCCCAGAGGTCATGCGCAAGGGTGTGTGCCCGCTCAAGGGCGGTGCTTGCCCGGGGTCAACAACTTGCGGATATCGCCTGTTTCGAGCACCGCCTTGGGTGCTCCGTGACGAACCACCTCAAGCATTGCCACGCCAAGCTCCTCGGTGCTCAGCACATGTCTTGGCAGCAGTCGGCGCGCCAGCGACAGCAAGGGCCCGGTGAGCGTGTAAAAAATGTTGTATGCGGGTGTTTTTGAGCGCACGCCGTGCAACGGCTGAATCACCCCCGGGCGGAACATGTACGCCGCCTTGAAGGGCAGAGCCAGCAGGTCCTGCTCGGTACGTCGCTTGACCCGCGCCCACATCGCCGACTGGCTGCCGGTGCCCGCACCCGAGACGTAGGTGAAGGTCAGTTGCGGGTTGAGTGACGACAGGGCGTGTGCCGCAGCCAGCGGGATGTCGTGATTGATCCGCGTGTAGCCGGCTTCGTCCAGCCCCATGGCGGACGCACCCAGGCAGAAAAAGCAGGCATCGAAGCCCCTCAGCGAGTCTTGCACCGGGCTGTAGTCGAGCAAGTTGCTCAGTACCAGCACGTCAAGTTTTGGATGGTTGATGGCCAGCGGTGTGCGGCCAACGGCCAGCACCTGGCTGACGTCATCAGCATTGAGCGCCTCGCGCAGTACGCCCTGGCCGACCATGCCGGTGGCACCAAAAATGATGACTTTCATGTAAATACTCCCTGGACCCGTTCAATGGGCAGGCAAGGGCGCCTGCAATGCCCGCCAGCGCGCCGGTGTAGTGCCTTCCCAGGAGCGGAAGGCGCGATAAAACGAATTGGTGTCTTCGTAGCCGAGCAGGCAGGCAATTTCGTCAATTTCGATCGACGGTTCCGCCAGCAAATGGCGCACGATCTCCTGGCGTGTTTCCAGCATCAGTTGGCGAAAACTGGTGCCTTCTTCGGTAATGCGCCGTTGCAAGGTGCGCTCGCTCATGCCGAGTTCTCGTGCCACGTCGAGCATGTCCGGGCGGCCGCTGGCGAGGATGCGCTTGAGGGCACTCTTTACTTGCCGGGCCATGCTGGCAGGTGCCGTGGCCTCGGCCAGCGCTGCAACAAGTGCCGGGTTAAGCATTTCCAGCAGTTGCGGGTTATGGCCCGGGAAGGGTCGATCCAGGTCGGCAGTGTCGAGCACCAGGGCATTGCGCCCGGCAGCAAAATGGACCGGGCAACCGAAAAAGTCGGTCAGTGCGCTGCTGCCATCATCAGGTCGGGCCAGCTCCACCCGCTGTGCAACGATGTGTACCCGCGAGCCCCGGCGACCCAATTCGATAAATGTGGCAAACGCCGCATCGACCAACAGCGCGGGCGGTTGTTGCGCGGTGTGCAGCCAGTCGAGGGAGATCGTGCAGTGGCGTTCCGCTTCGCTGACGCGCAGGCGTTCGGGGGTACACAGTTGCTTGAACCTGGCGAGGCGGTGCAGCCCGTCGCGGTAATCGCGGGCAATAAATGCGGCAAAACTGGACGGCGGCAATATGGCGATATCCAGCCGCGTTACCAGCAGGATGCCGGCGGCCGGATCAGGGTTGAGCACGTGCACGGCCTCCCACAAACGGAAGAATTCCTGTGTGCTGACCTGGCGCCGATCACGCAGCTCACGAATGCCCAGGGTAACGGGCAGCCGTGCCTGACGCAGGACCGTTGCCGGCTCCAGGCCGATCAGGGTCAGGCCATGCCAGAACGCATCGGGTACATTGAAACGCGAAGCGATGGGGCGGTTGGCGTCAGACATGGGGCTCCTTTGCCTGCTGTTTTGAGTGGGTTCAGTCCGATGCGGACACGCTGAGGTCGTGCCATTGTTGATCCGCCGCGGCAAGTTCGGCTGCCGCCCGGGCTGCGTATTGCACCGCGTCGCTACCGATCAGCAAGCGTAGTGGAGCATCCTCGGTCATTGCCAGTTCAAGCACGATTTGCGCCACTCGGTCCGGCCGGGTGGGCAGGATGCCGGGTGAGCCGAGCAACTCGATCAGTGCACCGACTGTTTGCCGGTAGGGCTCACTGACCGGCGGGATGGTCATGGAAGCCCCGGCCCAGTCAGTCTGCATACCGCCTGGCTCCAGCACGGTGACCTTGATCCCCAGTGGCGCCACTTCTTGTGCAAGCACCGTGGAAAACCCGCCCACCGCCCATTTTGCGCTTTGGTAAGCCGCCAGGCCCGGCATGCCGATTCGACCACCCAGCGACGAGACCTGGAAGATATGTCCGCTGCCCTGGGCACGTAAAAACGGCAACACCGCCTTGCTCACATACACCACGCCATAGAAGTTGGTATCGATCTGGGCCTTGAAGTCCTCAAGGGTGACATCCTCGACGGCGGCTATATCGCCATAACCCGCGTTGTTGACCACCACGTCCAGACGGCCGAAATGCTCCACTGCTGCCGCGACCGCGCTGACCACCCGGGCGTTGTCGGTGACGTCCAGCGCCAGCGGGTAGACCGCATCGCCGTACGCGGCCACCAGGTCATCGAGCTGGCGCGGGTTGCGTGCCGTGGCAACCACGCGCTCGCCGGCGCGCAGGGCGGCCAGCGCAATGGCGCGGCCGAGGCCACGGGAACTGCCGGTGATAAACCATACTCTGGACATTCGAACACCTCGTTATGTGAGACCGCACAAACAATCTGTGAACCCATGATGGTCCAGACCACGAGGCTGATCACTAGCAGCAGCACGCCAGACGACTTGCAAACAACGCCATTTGCTGTGCGAGCAAGCCAGCACCGGCACAGAAGCTCCCGCCCGATGGCGGCATCGGATTTGCTTAAAGGATCTACGCTGAAACTCGATCCCGCAGCTCCCCAGCCCTTTGTGCGCCAAGGAAACGTGATGAATGCCGATCTGATCCTGTTCAATGGTCAATTCAATACCGTCGACCGCGACAATCCCCAAGCCAGTGCCGTGGCCATCCGCGAAGGCCGTTTTGTCACGGTCGGCACCGATGCCCAGGCAATGGCCCTGCGCGGTACGGGCACGCAAGTCATCGATCTCAAGGGCCGCTGCGTCATCCCCGGGCTTAATGACTCGCACCTGCATCTGATCCGCGGTGGCCTGAACTACAACCTCGAACTGCGCTGGGAAGGCGTGCCGTCGCTGGCCGATGCGTTGCGCATGCTCAAGGCGCAGGCCGCGCGCACGCCCACGCCGCAGTGGGTGCGCGTGGTGGGTGGCTGGAACGAATTCCAGTTCGCCGAGAAGCGCATGCCGACCCTGGACGAACTCAATCAGGCGGCCCCAGACACCCCGGTGTTTGTGCTGCATTTGTATGACCGCGCCTTGCTCAACCGGGCCGCGCTGCGAGTGGCCGGCTATACCCGTGACACGCCGAATCCGCCAGGTGGCGAGATCGTGCGTGATGCCAACGGCAACCCCACCGGCATGCTGGTGGCGCGACCCAATGCGATGATCCTCTATTCGACCCTGGCCAAGGGGCCAGCGCTGCCACTGGAGTATCAGGTCAATTCGACCCGCCAGTTCATGCGCGAACTTAATCGCCTCGGGCTCACCAGCGCGATTGATGCCGGTGGTGGCTTCCAGAACTACCCCGACGACTACCGGGTCATCGAGCAACTGGCCAAAGACCGGCAACTGACCATTCGCATCGCTTACAACCTGTTCACGCAAAAACCCAAAGAAGAACTCAGCGATTTCAAAAACTGGACGGGCAGCGTCAAGCTGCATCAGGGCGATGATTTTTTGCGCCATAACGGTGCCGGGGAAATGCTGGTGTTCTCGGCGGCGGACTTCGAAGACTTCCTCGAACCGCGCCCCGATCTGGCGCAGACCATGGAGGACGAGCTGGAACCGGTGGTGCGCCATCTGGTGGAGCAGCGTTGGCCGTTCCGTCTGCATGCTACCTATAACGAATCCATCAGCCGCATGCTCGACGTGTTCGAGAAGGTCAATCGGGATATTCCGTTCAATGGCCTGCCATGGTTTTTCGATCATGCCGAAACCATTACCCCTCAGAACATCGAACGGGTCAGGGCGCTGGGCGGCGGTATCGCGATTCAGGATCGCATGGCGTTCCAGGGCGAGTATTTCGTCGAACGTTACGGCGCCAAAGCCGCCGAAGCCACGCCACCGATCAAACGCATGCTGGCCGAAGGCGTACCGGTGGGCGCGGGTACCGATGCCACCCGGGTGTCCAGTTACAACCCGTGGACATCGCTGTACTGGATGGTCAGCGGCCGCACCGTGGGC
Source organism: Pseudomonas fragi (assembly GCF_002269505.1). Classification (GTDB taxonomy): domain Bacteria; phylum Pseudomonadota; class Gammaproteobacteria; order Pseudomonadales; family Pseudomonadaceae; genus Aquipseudomonas; species Aquipseudomonas fragi_D. Next base: position 6,859 of record NZ_NQKQ01000008.1, read on the forward strand.
GGGCTTGAGCTGCATGCCGAAGGCCTGCCGCGGCTGACCGCGCTGGAACTGTTTACCCACGGCAGTGCCTGGTTCTCCAGCGAGCAGGGGAAAAAGGGCCAGATCAAGGTGGGACAACTGGCAGATGTTGCCGTCTTGAGCGAGGATTTTTTCAGCGTCGACGAAGAAGCCATCAAGTGGATCGAATCGGTGCTGACGGTGGTCGGCGGCACAGTGGTGTATGCCGCTGATGATTTCGAACCGCTCGGGCCGCCCGGCGTGCCGGTCTTGCCCGACTGGTCACCCGTGGTGCAGGTCCCCGGTCACTGGCGCCCGGGTGCGCCGTTGCAGGCACAGGCTCACCGCTGCAGCGGGCCGTGTGCGGTGCATGCCCATGGCCATGAAAAAGCCCGTTTGTCGAATGCGCCGGTCAGCGACTTTGCCGGTTTTTGGGGCGCCTTCGGCTGCTCGTGTTTTGCGTTTTGATCCCGTTACACCCCTCTATCAAGGAGTTCCATATGAGCCACGTTCCATACAAACGCCTGAACAAAGATAATGCTGTGGTGCTGCTGGTTGATCACCAGACCGGTTTGATTTCGCTGGTGCAGGATTTCTCGCCGAACGAATTCAAGAACAACGTGCTGGCGCTCGCTGATGTGGCCAAGTTCTTCAAGCTGCCGACCATCCTCACCACCAGTTTTGAAACAGGCCCCAACGGCCCGCTGGTGCCCGAACTCAAGGAGCTGTTCCCTGATGCGCCCTACATCCCGCGCCCTGGCCAGATCAATGCCTGGGACAACGAAGATTTCGTCAGGGCGGTCAAGGCCACCGGGCGCAAGCAACTGATCATCGCGGGCGTGGTGACGGATGTGTGCGTAACCTTTCCGACGCTGTCGGCGCTGGCTGAGGGTTTCGAGGTGTTTGTCGTCACCGATGCTTCGGGCACCTTCAACGAAACCGTGCAACAGGCGGCCTGGGCGCGAATGACAGCAGCGGGTGCGCAGTTGGTGAACTGGTTTTCGGTGGCGTGCGAGCTGCAGGTTGACTGGCGCAACGACATGGAAGGCCTGGCCAACTTGCTGTCACCTCGCATCCCCAACTACCGCAACCTGATGAACAGCTACTCGGCCTTTACCTCGAAGTAAGCATTGCTCGTGTAGTCGCTGCCGAGGAACGAAGGCTGCGATAAGGGCCGAAGGACCTTCGTTTTCGCCCGGAATCGAGGGTCGCTTCGCAACCCATCGCAGCCTGCGGCAGCGACTACAGATGTCACGCTCACTGATTAGCGCCGGTGCAACCAACTCAAAAACCCGCCTTTGCTGACCGGCGCCGGTGCTGTCATCAGCGCCATGCGGCTGCTTTGCTGGCGCACTGCCTGCAATTTGCTCAAGGCCTGCCCAACCTCGACCCGCTGCACCATACAGTCGCGGGTCAGGGCCTTGTCGATCTGATAGATGATGCTTGAGGTCAGGGTGGTAAAGGTCGCCCCGGACGGCGCGTCGGTGAGGATGCTCTCTTCGCCCATGATCTCCCCCGGCCCCATGCGCCCGGCTTCTACCGGACCTTTGGTATCTGGCAGGGTGACGCTGACTACGCCGGTGGCGATCACCATCAGGCTGTCCGGCACCTGGTTTTGCGCCAGTACCACTTCACCGGCAGCATATTGCCGGGCCGTCATGGCGCGGGCGATCTGGTCGCGTTCTTCTGCACTCAGTGAACGGAAGACTTTTACCTCGTCGAGCAGTGCCCGCGCCCGGCTTGCCGGTTCAATCACAGCGTCAGGCTGGCGCGAAATACCTGCCGCCTCCAGATGCCGGTGGGCCAGGTCGAACAGTTGGTTGCGCACCTCAGATTTTTTCCCCAGGTCGGCAATAAAACCGCTGGCCACGTATTCGGACATGCTCTCGCCGGTTTCCTTGAGCAGCACTTTGGGGGCCGGATTCAACAGCAGGCTGCTGCTGCCCTGCAATGTGCGCTCCAGTGCATCGAGGACACGGCGCGGGCGAATGTGGTTGGGCAACTGAATGCTGATCGACACCCCATGCAGGTTGGTGGGCCGGCTCAGGTTGACGATCCTGGCCTTGGCCGCCACCGAGTTGGGCACCACCGCCGTACTGCCCGCGCTGGTCAGCAGATGGGTGGCGCGCCAGTCAATGTCCAGCACCTTGCCCTCGATGCCGTCGATCACCACCCAGTCATCCACCTGATAGGGCTTGGTGGTGTTGAGCACGATGCCCGAGAACACGTCACTCAGGGTGCTCTGCAGTGCCAGACCCACCACAATCGCCACCACCCCGGATGTTGCCAGCAACCCCTTGACCGGCAGTTCCAGTACATAGCCGGCGGCAGCAACGATGGCGGCCAAAAATACCAGTGCGCCGATCACGTCCTGCAGCAGGCGGCCGCTGTGGCCGATTCGGCGCATCAGCGCCAGGCCGAGCATTTCGGTGAACACCCGCGCTGCGTACAGCCACCACACAATTCCCAGCGCGGTGGCCCCGAGCTGGGTGACCCGCTCATCGGTAAACAGCGGTGCCTGCAACGGGCTGACCCCGGCATTGAAAATGATCACGCTGAACAGCACAAACAGCGCCAGGCGCACCGCGACCCGGGTAATGCGCTGCCTGTAGGGCGCCAGATGCCACAACGCAGCGTCGATCACCAACAGCAGGGCACTCCAGGACAACGGATGATCGAGAAAAATGGGCATGGGCAAATTCCGGTGAGCAAACAGGCGGGAATGAACACAGATTAGCCGGATGTTGGCAGGGGGTTACACGGATGCAGGGGGTATATTTATGCGTACAAGGTATAAGTGCTATCCGGTAAGCGCCATTTATTAATGAGTCCCCAGTCGCTAAGTTACTTCTATATTGAATACGCGCTCGCCACCGCTGGCCGTTTCCTGCAGAAGTTCAACTTTGAGAAGGAGATTTTCATGACGTTTACAGTGCTTAAAGCCACGCTTATGGCTGCAATGGTCGGTATGTCAGCCGCCGAGGCGGGGGACTACAAAGCGAATCCGTTTACCCTGACCTACGCTGGCGCGATTACCCGCAACGAGCCGGGCAAGGTCAATATCCACCCGGTTGCCTACAAGCTCAATGGCCTGGACATTGCGGCCAATGTGTACACCCCGGCGAACTATGACGCTGGCAAAAAATACCCCGCCATAGTGGTTGCGCACCCCAACGGCGGTGTCAAAGAGCAGGTGGCGGGGCTGTATGCCCAGCGTCTGGCGGAAAAGGGCTACATCACCATTACCGCCGATGCGGCCTATCAGGGCGCCAGTGGCGGCCAGCCGCGCAATGTCGACAAACCTGCCAACCGTGTTGAAGACATCCACGGTATGGCCGATTTTATTGCCAGCTACCCCGGTGTTGACCCCCAACGTCTGGGCTTGCTGGGTATCTGCGGCGGCGGTGGTTATGCCTTGAAAGCCGGGCAAAGCGACAAGCGTTTCCAGTCGATTGCCACCGTGAGCATGTTCAACTCCGGCCTGGTGCGCCGTAATGGCTTTATGGATTCGCAGCTCGACACCATTCAGGAGCGCCTGCAGCAGGCATCCGCTGCCCGTGCCCAGGAAGCGGCAGGTGGCGAAGTGGTGTACACCGGTGATGTCAAACTCACCGACGAACAAATCGCCAAACTGCCTTTTGACCTGTATCGCGAAGGTTTCGAGTACTACGGCAAGACCCACGCCCACCCCAACTCGACCTTCAAGTACACCCTGAGCAGCCTGATGGACCTGATGAGCTTCGATGCCACCAACCAGCTCGAACTGCTCAACAAGCCGCTGTTGATGATTGCCGGCAGCAAGGCCGACACCCTGTACATGACCGAGCAGGCGTTCGCCAAGGCTACGGGGACCGAAGACAAGACCCTGTTCAAGATCGATGGTGCGACCCATATCCAGACTTACTGGGTGCCTGAGTACGTCGACGCAGCCATCAGCCAGCTGGCCGCTTTTTACGCCAGAACACTCTGACCGCGGGAGGCCGAAATGCACAGGACACTGTGGACCCTTGCAATGTGTGTAGCGGCGCCCCTGGCGGGCGCCGCCGGATCGACAGCCGCTGATGACAAGGCCCGTGCGCAGCAGATTACCCGCAGCGCCGACCAGGTCTCGACTGTCGGTCCCGAGGATTACTTTACCGGGCAGGTGCGAGTCGACCCGTTGTTTGCCGCCAGCGATGAAATCAAGGCGTCGGCGGCCTATGTCACCTTCGAACCGGGCGCACGCTCGGCCTGGCACACCCACCCGGCCGGGCAGCGGCTGGTGGTGGTGTCCGGGGTGGGCCTGACGCAGGAGTGGGGCAAACCGGTGCAGCAAATCCACCCCGGCGACGTGGTGGTCTGCCCGCCGGGCGTCAAGCACTGGCATGGTGCCGCACCCGGCGGTGTGATGACCCATCTGGCCGTCACCGGCACCGTGGACGGTAAAAACGTGACCTGGATGGAGAAAGTGACGGATGAGCAATATCAGGCCCGTTAAATTCCAGAGCCCGGCCATGCTGGCAGCGGCCTTCGCCCTGAGCCTGGGGCTGACCGTCGACTCGGTGCAGGCTGCGCCGCCCGCTGATGGCCCGCAGGCCGTCAGCGGGGTGGTGGGGCAGGGCCTGACACCACGTCAGCGGGCAATCCCGCTGATCGCCGCCGCCATGGCCAGCAGCAATATGCCGGCGCTGGATCGCGCCTTGAACCAGGGCCTCGATGCCGGGCTGATGGTCAGCGAGGCCAAGGAAATCCTGGTGCAGTTGTATGCCTACACGGGCTTTCCGCGCAGCCTCAACGCCCTCGGCGAGTTGATGAAGGTGCTCGATGCTCGCCGGCAACGGGGCATTGAAGACGCGCCGGGGCGTGAGCCCGAGGCGCCTGTCCCTACCGGCGAAGAACTGCTGGCGCTGGGCAAGGCCAATCAGACGCGGATTTCCGGGGCGCCGGTGCAGGGCCCACTGTTTGATTTTGCGCCGGTGATCAACCAGTACCTGCAGGCGCATTTGTTCGGCGATATTTTTGCCCGGGACAATCTGGACTGGCAAAGCCGCGAGCTGGCCACCGTCGGTGCCTTGGCTGCCACCCCCGGGGTTGAGCCGCAACTGCGTTCACATATGGGCGCCAGCCTGCGTGTTGGCCTCAGCGAGGCGCAACTGCGTGAGGTGATCCAGGTGCTCGATGAGAGCGGTGATGGAGATGCCGCCCGCCGCGCGGCCGAGGCACTGGACGCCCAGCTGGCAGCTCGTCAGTCGCGGTAGCGCAAGGCCTCTCGTAACAGGGTGAAGGCCGGGGAGGACTGGCGTCGGCTCGGGTAGTAGAGGTGGTAGCCGGAGTACGGTTCGCACCAGTCCTCCAGTACACGGATCAGGCGGCCCTGCTCGACATCGGCTTGCACCACGTTTTCCGGCATATACGCCAGGCCCAGCCCCTGGCGCGCGGACTCCAGACGCATGGCGATGGTGTTGAACACCAGTTGGCCTTCGATCCGCACTTTCAGGGCCTGGCCGTTCTTCTCGAACTCCCACATAAACAGACCGCCGTGGGTTGGCATGCGCAGGGTGATGCAATTGTGAGCCACCAGATCGCTGGGGTTGACGGGCTTGGGGTGGCGACTGAAATACGCCGGCGAACCGACCACCGCCATGCGCATGTCGGGGCCGATGCGCATGGCAATCATGTCCTTGGCCACCTGTTCGCCCAGGCGCACGCCAGCATCGAAGCCCTCGGCGACGATATCGGTCAGGCCGTAGTCGACGATAATCTCGATGCTCAAGTCCGGATGGTCGGGCAGCAGCTGCGCCAGGACCGGTTGCAGGACCGCGATCGCCGCATGTTCCCCTGCGGTGATGCGCAATTTACCTGCCGGTCGGTCGCGAAACTTGCTGAGCAGCGCCAGCTCGCTGTTGATCTCGTCGAAGCGAGGTGCGATCACCTGCAGCAGGTGCTCACCCGCTTGCGTGGGGGCCACGCTGCGGGTAGTGCGCGCCAGCAACCTGACCCCCAGGCGCTCCTCGAGCTGGCGCATGGCCCGGCTCAGGGCCGGTTGCGACATGCCCAGGCGGGCGGCGGCGCGGGTAAAGCTGCGCTCCTGGGCAACCACTGCGAAGATCGCCAGTTGGTCGTAGCTTTCAACCGTCATATCGCCGTCCCTGTGCAGTGCCCGTCAAACAATGGCGGGGTAGTCGACCATGGTGTCCGGCCACGGGCTCAGCACCTCGAAGCCGTTGTCAGTCACGGCCACCATATGCTCCCACTGGGCTGATAGCGAGCCGTCTTTGGTGACCACAGTCCAGTGATCGGGCAGGGTTTTGACATGGCGCTTGCCGGCATTGAGCATCGGTTCGATGGTGAAAATCATGCCGGTCTTGAGCTTCATGCCCTGGCCCGGATAGCCGTAGTGCAGCACCTGCGGTTCGTCATGGTAGACCTTGCCGATGCCGTGGCCGCAGTACTCGCGCACCACGCTGAAACCTTCCTTTTCAGCCAGGGTCTGGATGGCGTGGCCGATGTCGCCCAAGGTTGCGCCCGGGCGCACCATGCGGATCCCGGCGCACATGGCGTCATAGGTGGTTTTCACCAGATGCCGCGCCGCGGGGCTTGGTTCGCCGACGAAGTACATGCGGCTGGTATCGCCGAACCAGCCATCCTTGACCACCGCGATATCGATATTGACGATGTCGCCGTCCTGCAGCACCCGGTTTGACGGAATACCATGGCACACCACTTCATTGACCGAAGCACACACGGTTTTCGGAAAGCCGTGGTAGCCCACGTTGCCGGGGATGGCCTTTTGCACGTTGACAATATAGTCGTGGCAGAATTGGTCGAGCTGGTCAGTGGTGACCCCGGCCTTGACGTGCTCGGCGATCATGGCCAGCACCTCGGCGGCCAGTTTGCCCGCGACCTTGGACTGGGCGATCTGTGCCGGGGTGTTGATAACGACGCTGGCCTTCATGAATGTGCTCCGGTTGCGAGGGGGATGTCTTGCAGTGCCACATTCAGGTCGAGGCCGCCAACCTGCTCGGCCCGCACCAGCAGGCGGCAGATCTGGTTGTGATCAAGGTTGGGGTGCAGTTCGGACAGCATGCCAATACGCATCCAGTGTTCGGCTTGCGCATTGATCGAGCGGCTCAGCGCGTTGCTGGCGACCCGCAGGTTTTCGTGCATTTGCTCGGATATCTTGACGATGCCCATTAGCGTTCCAATATGAAATGTATATGGAACGTATATTAGGCGAGAGCTGGCTGGGATCGCAAGCCAAAGCGTTTTTCAATTTTGTAGAGACTCTGTTGTCGATCAAGTCCTTCCTGTGGGAGCGGGCTTGCTCGCGATGCATGCGGCGCGGTCTGTCAGGTAAACCGCGTCGATTTCATCGCGAGCAAGCCCGCTCCCACAAAGTACTGCGGCTACGGGGAGTTGCTTAACGCCACAAATTGACTTTGGCCAGGTCGATCAGCTCCCGTGCGCGGCCGTCCATCACGGTCTTGAGCATAAACAGGCTGAAACCCTTGGCCTGTTCGAAGGTCTTGGTCGGCGGCATGACCAGCTCCTGACGGGCGCTGACCACATCCACCAGCACCGGGCCATCATGGCTGAAAGCTTCGCGCAGTGCGCCTTCAAGCTCGGCCGGGTGTTCGACCCGAATACCTTTCACGCCCATGGCCTGGGCCATTGCCGCAAAGTTCGGGTTTTTCAGGTCGCAGCCCACATCCGGGAACCCCGCCGCCTTCATTTCCATTTCGACAAAACCCAGGGTGCCGTTGTTGAGCACGATGACCTTGATCGGCAAACCCACCTGGTTGAGGGTCAGGAAGTCGCCCATCATCATGGTGAAACCGCCATCACCCGACATGGAAATAACCTGGCGCTCAGGGAATGTTGCCTGGGCGCCAATGGCCTGGAGCATGGCATTGGCCATTGAGCCGTGGTTGAACGAGCCGATCAGGCGCCGCTTGCCGTTCATCTTCAAGTAACGTGCAGCCCACGCGGTGGGCGTGCCGACATCGCAGGTGAAAATCGCATCCTCTGCCGCCAGCTCGCTGACCAGGCGATTGAGGTACTGCGGGTGGATGATCGAACTGTCGGGGCCGCTTTCGGCCAGGGCGTCGAGGTCTTCGCGGGCTTTTTTGTAGTCGTCGCGGGCAGCATCGAGGTGTTCGCGGTTGGGGTTTTGCAGCACTTTGGGCAACACTGCCTGCAGCGTCAGCTTCACATCACCGAGCAGCCCCAGTTGCAGCGGGCAGCGATTGCCCAGCGCTTCAGGGCGCAAGTCGATTTGCGCAATATAGCTGTGCTGCGGATAAAACTGGCGATACGGGAAATTGGTGCCAAGCATCAGCAAGGTGTCGCAGTTCATCATCGCCTTGTAACCCGAGGCGAAGCCGATCAGGCCGGTCATGCCGACGTCATAGGGGTTGTCGTATTCGACATGCTCCTTGCCGCGCAGGGCATGCACGATGGGCGCGTTCAGCCGCTCGGCCAGCGCCAGGATTTCGCTATGGGCACCGGCGCAGCCTGCGCCACATAGCAGCGTGACTTTCTTGCCATCATTGAGAAACGACGCCAGCCGGTCAATCTCGGCCGGGGCCGGGCAAATTAGCGGTTGGGCCGGCTTGAGCCATGGCGCCACCTTGGCCTCGGTGGCTTGCAGAGCTACATCGCCGGGAATCACCACCACCGCCACCCCACGTCTGGCGATGGCTGTGCGCATGGCTCGATGCAAAATCTGCGGCAACTGCCCGGCATCGGACACCAGTTCGACGTAGTGGCTGCACTCCTTGAACAGGCTTTCGGGGTGAGTGGCCTGGAAATAATCAATACCGATTTCGCTGCCGGGGATATGCGCAGCCAGTGCCAGCACCGGTACTCCACTGCGATGGGCGTCGAACAGGCCATTGATCAAATGCAGGTTACCCGGCCCGCAACTGCCGGCGCATACAGCCAGTTCGCCGGTCAGATGGGCTTCGGCTCCGGCGGCAAACGCGGCGGACTCTTCGTTGCGCATATGGATCCACTCGATCTGTTCCTGGCGGCGCAGGGCATCGGTAAACCCGTTAAGGGAATCGCCCACGACGCCGAATACGCGCTTTACGCCGGCTTGCTGCAGGGTTTCGGTGATGAAATCGGCAACGGTTCTGGTCATGGTGCGGGCTCCTCGAAGCAGTAGGGTGGATCAAGCAGGATAGACACTGCATGCGACCCTGGCGGTTTTGAAAACGTTCACGGCTTGTTGTGGGAGCGGGGGATCGTATGTTTAGCGCCGATGTAACTAAAGGTATAAAACCCTGCATTTAAACAACCCGGCCGGGCGTGTGAGGCTGGGTTCCCTTTTTGGCAACGGTTGCAGGTATGAGCAGCATTCAGTGCCACTGGCAGGCCTTCTGGGCCCTGTTTCACTGCCGTCATGCCCGCCCGCCGGATCTTCATCGTGCCGTCAAATCCTGAATGTGTGCGCCCTCCGGCGCCTGTCTGATACGAACCGATGAGTATTGCCATGAGTGCTGCAACCGCCTTTGCCCCGCTGCAACAAGCCCTGGATTTTCTGGAATTACATCCGCACATCGAGATGTTCGAACTGTTCATCATCGACAATAACGGCGTGCCTCGCGGCAAGCTGCTGCACCGCGACGAGTTGCTGGCGGTCTATGAGAGCGGCCGGCCGCTGCCAAGCACGATTCTGGGCTTGAGCATCAATGGCGACGATGTGGAAAACACGGGCCTGGTCTGGGATGTGGGCGATATCGACTGCCGCGCTTACCCCGTCAGCGGTAGTTTACAACCCATGCCGTGGCGCCTGATCCCCACGGCGGCAGTGCAGGTCAGCATGCATCCGCAGCAGGGCATGCCCGCCACGGTGGCCGACCCCAGGCACCTGCTGGCCAAGGTCATCGACGGCCTCAAGGCCGACGGCTATTACCCGGTGATGGCGGCGGAGCTGGAGTTTTACCTGCTCGACCAGCAGCGCGACAGCAACGGTCGCCCGCAACCGGCCCGCGATGCCGACGGGCAGCGTCCACGGGCGACCCAGGTTTATGGCTTGCGTGAACTGGAACAAATCGAGCCGTTTCTGGCCGATCTGTACAGCGCCTGCAAGCTCCAGGGGATACCTGCGCGCACGGCGATTTCCGAATATGCGCCGGGGCAGGTGGAAATTACCCTGGAACATCGCAGTGACGCGCTGCAGGCAATGGATGAAGCGGTGCGCTACAAACGTCTGGTCAAAGGCGTGGCGCACAAGCACGGGATGGTCGCGTGCTTTATGGCCAAGCCTTTCGATGACCTGGCCGGCACCGGCATGCACATGCACGTGAGCCTGGCCGACAAGGACGGCAATAATCTGTTCGCCAGCGAAGCGCCGGACGGTACGCCGTTGCTCAGGCAGGCGGTGGGCGGCATGCTCAGCACCTTGCTCGATTCGCTGTTGATGTTTTGCCCCAATGCCAACTCTTATCGCCGTTTCCAGAGCAACAGTTATGCGCCGCTGGCGGCGACCTGGGGCGTGGACAATCGTACGGTGAGCCTGCGAGTGCCAGGTGGTCCGGCGTTTTCACGGCACATTGAGCACCGCATTTGCGGCGCCGATGCCAACCCCTATCTGGCCGCAGCAGCCATTCTGGCCGGGATCCACCGTGGTATCCGTGAGCAACTCGACCCGGGTGCGCCGGTCGAAGGCAATGGCTATGCCCAGGCCAGCGAGCGGTTGCCGACCGACTGGCTGACCACCTTGCGTGCGCTGCAGGCTTCGCCGTGGGCAATAGAAGCGTTCGGTGCGGAGTTTCTCAAGGTCTACCTGGCAGTCAAAAACGCCGAATACCGCCAGTTTATGGGGGAAGTGGGTGAGCAGGACTGGCGTTGGTATTTGCAGCAGGCGTAATGCGTAGCAGTTGCCGAGGCCTGAAGAACACTTCAACTGTGGGAGCGAGCCTGCTCGCGAACGACCTTCGCGAGCAGGCTCGCTCCCACAGAGAGGGTTGACCGGCAACAGAGTATCTACAGGGATTGGCGTGATCCCTTGGTTTTCATACTTTTCTGACATTTTTTTCACTGGCGCCCCGTTAATCTCTGAGTCGATCATCATCAAACACAAGAGTTCGCGGGCCCATGTCATCGCAGCCACCTTCCACCCCTATAGAGCATGAGCTCGCCGAGCGGTATGACCGCGAGCATGCGAAGGTTTGCCTGCAAGTACAGCCGCAAGGTCTGGTACGCAGGTTGGCGTTGTGGCGCGAGCGGCGCCTGGTGCGCCGGGCGCTCAAGGTCGCGGGCGAGCCGGGCCTGATCCTCGATCTGGCTTGTGGCGCCGGGCGTTTTTGGCCGATTTTGGCCGAGCACGGCAATCGGGTGATCCTTGCCTGCGATTCGTCGCAGGCCATGCTCGATCACGCACAAACCCACCACCCGGTCAGCCTGCTGGCACGCATCAAGCTGTTTCAAAGCTCGGTGTTTTCCATCGATATTTCCGAGAACGCCGTGGACTGCATTTTTTGCATGCAGTTGTTCCACCATGTGCGCGACAGTGAGCATCGGCTGGCCATTTTACGCGAGCTGCACCGGGTCAGCCGTGATGGCCTGATCCTCTCGGTACCCCTAGGCCGTATTGCGCAGCAGGGCTGTGACCCGCTGCGTATCGTGGTGGACAAGGGCGAAATCGAAGACCAGTTCGAGCGGGCGGGCTTCAGCATCCTCAAACAGTACGAAGTGCTGCCCGGCTGTGGCATGGGCAGCATCTACATTCTGCGCAAGGACACTTAGTCCAGAGCCTTGAGCACCTCGTATGCCAACTTGACCCGTGCGTCGTTGGGGTAGTTCTTGTTGGCCAGAATGACGATTGCCTTTTGCTCGGCTGGTACAAATACCGTATAGGCGCCAAAACCGCCGGTTGAGCCGGTCTTGTTGACCCATACCGCCTGTTGCGGTGCCAGAGGCGGGTTCAGGGCAATAACGTCGTTGTTCTCATAAGCCATCTTGTTCGAGTTGCCTGCCAGCAGCGACTTGAGTTCGACAGGGTAAGGGTACTGCTCCCAGATCAGGTCCTGCGTCATCGGGCCCACGCGAAAATAACCGGTGTGGGTATCCGTCAGGGCCTTGCGCATCAGCGGGCTGGTTTCACCCAGGCCCAGGTTGAGCTCGGTAAAGTGAAGCAGGTCGCGGGCGCTGGTTTTCACCCCATACGCTTCATTGCCGAGCGCCCCGGAGTTGAGCCTGACCGCAGCATCCTGCTTGTCGTAGCCCTGGGCGTACAGCTCCATTTTGCTGGCGGGCACAGTCAGATAGGTGCTTTGCAGACCCAATGCCGGGAACAGTTGCTGCTCCATTGCCTGGGTAAACGGCATGTTCAGGCTTTTGGCCGTGAGCATGCCGAGCAAGCCGATGCTGGGGTTGGCGTAGCTGCGTTGGGTGCCCATCGGGTACAAGGGCTTCCAGCTCTTGAAGTAGTCCATCAACTGGCGCTGGTCCTGCACGTTGTCCGGGACCTGCAATGGAAAGCCGCCAGCCGTGTGGGTGGCCAGATGGGTCAATGTAACCTTGCCCAGAGGTGTGCCTTGCAACTGGGGTTCGTACTGGCCGACGGTGTCGTTGAGCGAAAGCTTGCCCTGGGCCTGGGCATAAGTGGCCAGGGTGGCAGTAAAAAGTTTGCTGACCGAGCCAACCTCGAACAGTGTGTCGGGGGTCACGGGCTGTTTGCTGGCTTTGGATGCCACGCCGAAGTTGTAGAAGTGTTGCTTGCCGTTGACGCTTATAGCGATGACCAGGCCGGGCACGGCGTACTCGCTCATGACGTGTTTGGCGCCGTTTTGCACCACCGTATCCAGGGCCGTGCCTTGAGCCAGTGCGTTACTGGAAAAAGCGTAAAGGCCTACCAGAGAAAGCGTTAATGCTGACAGTGTGCTGGTCATTTTCATGGAGGGTATCCTTGGTTTTTATAGTGCGCAAATCTACTCGTGCCCTTATGCGTTGGCCCGATTGGCTTGTCACATAATGTGTTGCAAAAAACTTGAGTAGCGCAGGATCAGGCAATTTATAGAGGAAATCACTCTAGGGATGCGGGTTTTAGATGGAAGTTTCGTAGGTTTTTTCGCGCACAACATGATGAGTCAATGTCCGGTAATCCCTGACGGCGATATATACTGCGCGCCATTCTTCAAGGGAGAGCCGTGTGGCCATCGATATTCACTGGATTCGCGACAACGATAGCCTCGGCCAACATTGCGCTGAATGGCAACAATTGCCGTTCGTAGCCCTCGACACCGAATTTATGCGGGTCGATACCTTTTACCCGATTGCCGGCCTGATCCAGATCGGCGACGGCACGCGGGCATACCTGATCGACCCGTTGACCATCGATAACTGGCAGCCTCTGGCCGATCTGCTGGAAAACCAGGCAGTGGTCAAAGTGCTGCATGCCTGCAGTGAAGACCTTGAGGTTTTACTGCGCCTGACCGGCAGCTTGCCGGTGCCGCTGTTTGACACCCAACTGGCAGCCGCCTACCTGAACCTGGGCTTCTCCATGGGCTACTCGCGCCTGGTCAAGGAAGTGCTGGACATCGACCTGCCCAAGGGCGAGACCCGTTCTGACTGGTTGCAACGCCCGCTGTCGGAAACCCAGATCAGCTACGCCGCCGAAGATGCCGTGCACCTGGCAGAAGTCTACAAGTTACTGCACCCGCGCCTGTCGGCCGACAAGTACAACTGGGTGCTGGAAGATGGCGCCGAGCTGGTTGCCAACCTGCGCCGCGAAACGGACCCCTACGAGGTGTACCGCGAAGCCAAGCTCGCCTGGAAACTGTCCCGGGCGCAACTGGCGGTACTGCGTGAAATCTGCGCCTGGCGCGAGCACCAGGCCCGTGCCCGTGATCTACCGCGTAACCGCGTAATCCGCGAACATGCGTTGTGGCCTCTGGCCAAAACCCAGCCTGACAACCTGGTAGCACTGGCACGCATTGAAGACATGCACCCGCGTACCGTGCGTCAGGATGGTGAGTTCTTGCTTGATCTGATCAAGCGTGCTGGCAGTCTACCGCCAGAACAATGGCCGCCTGCCGTGCCCGAGCCACTACCGGTCGAGGCTGCATTGCTGGTCAAGCGCCTGCGTGCCATCGGCCAGGCCGAGGCCGAGCGTTTGAACATTGCGCCGGAACTCATGCTGCGCAAGAAAACCCTGGAAGCCCTGCTCAAAAGCGGCTTCCCCAATGGCCCTTACCAATTGCCGGAATCACTGCGCGGCTGGCGCCGTGAGCTGATGGGCCAGGCCTTGCTCGATTGCCTGGCCACCGCTGGAGAACCGTCTTGAAACGTATTTGTTCGATCTACCGCAGCACTAAACGCAACGAAATGTACCTGTATGTACTCAAGGCCGATGCCCTGGAGCGCGTACCGGAAACCCTGATGCTGGCGTTCGGCAAGGCGATCCATGCCTTTGACCTGGTGTTGACGCCGGAGCGCAAGCTGTCGCGTGAAGACATCACCAAGGTGCTGGAAAACCTGGAGACCCAAGGCTATCACCTGCAAATGCCGCCGGCCGAAGACGAGTACATCGAGCACTTGCCCGAAGAGCTGCTGCGTCGCAACGACCCGATGTAAGTGCGGTGCCAGGTGCCCGGTTCCGGGCGCCTGTCTGAAACGGACTCATTTTGATTGGCGCTGGCCGAACGCGACGGGGCAAACCTCGGCGACGGGCGCTGGCAGTGTTTTGGAAAGGTTAGAAACATGCGCGTCCTGATTGCCGAGCACGATTACCCGCTGTACACCCAATTGCTGCAACGTATGGCCCCGGATCTTGAGGTGCAGTCCAGCGGTGATTCCGAGGAATTGTCGCGCATGGCGGGCGAGTGCCCGGTATGGCTGGGCCAGCCGGACCTGCTGGCGACCCTGATGCGCCAGGGCCACAAGCCTGCGTGGTTGCAGTCGACCTGGGCAGGCATCACGCCGTTGTTGGCCGAGGGGCTCAATCGTGACTATCGGCTGACCCGCGCGGTGGGTATTTTTGGCCAGGTAATGGCCGAATACGTTTTGACCTACATGCTCGGCCACGAACGTGAAGTCATGGCCAGGCTGGTCAGCCAGGTCGAGCGCAAATGGGACAACCGCATGGGCCAGAGCCTGGTTGGGCGCAAGGTACTGATCGTCGGGGCCGGGGATATTGGTCAGACCGTGGCGCAGTTTCTGCTGCCTTTTGGCGTTGAGTTGTATGCCATCGCCACAACCGCTCGCGAGTTGGCACCGTTCAAGGAAGTGGGTGTGCTGAGCGACTTGCCGCGCATGGTGGGGCAGGTGGATTACGTGATCAATCTGTTGCCCAATACTGCGGACACCCACGATGTGTACGATGCAGAGCTGTTTGCACAGTTCAACCCCAATGGGCTGTTTATCAACGCCGGGCGCGGTGTGGCCGTGGTTGATGCCGATCTGGTCGAGGCTTTGCGCGTGGGGCATCTGGCGGGGGCGGTGATTGACGTCTGCCGTCAGGAACCACTGCCGTCCAAGCATCCGTTCTGGACGGCCTGGGGCTTGCTGCTGACCGGTCACAGCTCGGCGCCGACCTCGCCACCGATGATGGCGCAGCTGTTTGTCGATAACCTGCGGGCCTATCAGGCGGGTGAGCCATTGCGTGGCGAAGTGGATTTCGACCGCGGTTACTGAACCGGTAGTCGCTGCCGCAGGCTGCGAGCTGTTGATGTTGAAAAGCTCGCAGCCTGCGGCAGCGACTACAGGGTTTGCACCAAGAGATGCATTTACAGGCTGAAATCGCCTTCAGCCACCAACTTGCTCAGCGGTTCGCGCTGGCTTGGCACTTCCTTGGCTTGCAGGTAATCCACCAGGCTCGACTTGTCACCGATCTTGCCGATCGCAACCATCGCCTGAACCTGGTAGCCCTCAGGGATTTTCAGCTCCTGGCGCGCGCGCTCAAAATCCAGCCCGCTCATGCCGTGGGTATGCCAGCCGCTCAAGTGCGCTTGCAGGGCCAGGTGGCCCCAGGCTGCGCCGGTATCAAAGGCATGGGTCGGTGCCGGTTTTTCTTCGGTGGTGCCCGGCGCTGCGAATGTGCTCTTGGACACAATCACCACCAGCGCAGCTGCATGCTTGGCCCAACCCTGGTTGAACTCCACCAGCAAGCTCAGGTAACGGTCAAAATCCTTGGTGCCACGCAGGGCGAACAGAAAACGCCAGGGTTGCGCGTTATAGGCCGACGGCGCCCAGCGTGCCGCTTCAAAAAAACTCAGCAGGGTGGCTTTATCGATGGTTGCGTCAGTAAAGGCGCGGGGCGACCAGCGCTGGGTAAATTGCTCGTGAATGCTGTGATCGGCTTTACGGCTGCTAGCGGGCATGGCGGTTTCCTGAGGTAAATGTAACGGCTCAATTCAGCGGTTAAAACTACTGGGATGCCGTCAAGCTGACAAGTCTGACGACAAGCCCTTGGCCCGCGGGGCCTTGGGCACTAGACTGGCGGCCTTTTCCACTCCCTGATGTTGATGTTTGAGCCATGGCCGCAATAGTTGAACCGTTCTGGATCCGCAAAACCCTCGATCAACTTGATCAAGAGGAATGGGAGTCGCTGTGCGACGGCTGCGGGTTGTGCTGCTTGCAAAAGCTCGAAGATGAAGACGACAACAGCGTCTACTACACGCGCATCGCCTGCAAACTGCTCGACCTGAAAACCTGCCAGTGCACTGACTACCCTAACCGTCGTGATTCAGTCCCGGACTGTATTCAACTGTCGCCGGGTAAGGCCGAAGAGTTCAAGTGGCTGCCGCCGACCTGCGGTTACCGGCTGGTGAGCGAGCGCAAGGATCTGCCGCTCTGGCACCATCTGGTGTGCGGCGACCCGGATGCTGTGCACCATGAACGCATTTCACAGTCAGGGCGCATGCTTGCTGAAGGCAGCGTGCCAGAAGAAGACTGGGAAGATCATCTGATTTTCCGCGCCGGCTAAGTGCCGGAGCGGTTAGCAAGGAGCGTATATGCCGCTGCGTTACACATTGCCCCTGGGTTTGCTGCTGATGCTGGCGGCGGGCCCGCTGTGGGCGGCGCAAAAAGTTGCGCTCGACTACCACGTACATCTGCTGCCCAAAAGCGATCAGGCCGAGGTGCGGATCACCCTTGCCGAAGGTTCTGCCGTGCGCAGCCTGGATTTCGACCTGGGCGCGCCGGGCAGTTACAGCGATTTCAAGGCCGACGGGCAATGGCAACTGAGCGCTGACCCGGCGCATAGCCGTGGCCTTTGGCGTCCGGCACCGGGCAGTGCCAGCCTGAGTTACCGGGTACGCCTGAGCCAGCCGCGCAAGAACGGCGCGTTCGACACTCGCATCACTACGGATTGGGCATTGTTTCGCGGAGAACAACTGATCCCGCCCGCCAACCTTGATCAACAGGATGGTGTCGAGCTGGTGTCGCGGCTTGAATTCGAACTGCCTTCAGGCTGGAAAAGCGTGGAAACCGCCTGGCCGCGCATCGGCAAAAACCGCTTCCGTATCGACGATGTCTCGCGACTGTTCGACCGGCCCACCGGCTGGATGCTCGCGGGTAACCTGGGCAGCCGCCGTACCACTCTGGGCGAAACCGAAGTCACGGTGAGCGCGCCGAAGGGGCAGGGCATGCACCGTATGGATGTGCTGACCCTGCTGACGTTTGTCTGGCCGCAGGTGCAGGCGGTGTTCCCGCGCAACCCGGCCAAACTGCTGATCGTCGGTGCGGGCAGCCCGATGTGGAAAGGCAGCGTAGCGGGGCGCAACTCGATTTACCTCTACAGCGGTTTGCCGCTGGTCAGCGAGAGCGGTTCCAGCCCGTTGTTGCGAGAGGTGGTGCAGTTGTTCAGCGGCATCAACGACGAGCCAGGGCATGACTGGATCGGCGAGGGCCTGAGTGAGTATTACGCCATTGAGCTGATGCGTCGCGCCGGCGGCATGAGTGATGAGCGTTACCAGACCCTGCAACACAGGCTCAACGCTGCCGGTAAAAATGTCACCCGCTTGCGTGGCCAGCAGGCCAACGCGGCAATGGTTGCGCGGGCAGTCACGCTGTTGCAGGCGCTGGACCGTGAAATCCGTTTGCAGACCCACAGTAAGCGCTCGCTGGATGATGTCAGCCAGGCGCTGATGCGCATGGACAAGGTCAATACCGCGAGCTTTATCCAGCTCAGTGAAAGCGTGCTGGGCGGCGCCTCCGAAGTACTGGACAGCCCGCTGTTGCGCTGACCCCCTCCACCCCCCATCCGTAGCAGCAGCTGCCGAAGGAACGAGGCTGCGTTCGGCGGCGAAGCCGTCGTAAACCATTCAGCCCGGTGTATCAGATGCGCCGTGACTACCGGGTTTACGACCGCTTCGCGCTCGGACGCAGCCTCGTTCCTTCGGCAGCTGCTGCTACGGATATGTTCGTGTTTTTTTACGCCTTCTTTACGCCCCCGCATCCCTCTCGATCTCGATCCTTTACGACCTGTTTGCTCACACTCATGCCATACGCGGCAGGTGCCGCCTGGGGAGAGTTGTCATGGGTATTCTGGATGGGGTGTCGCTGCTGCTGGCAGTGGCGCTGTTCGTTTATCTGCTGGTTGCGCTGTTGCGCGCAGATCGGAACTAGGAGCGGGTATGCACAGTTATGACTATGGGCTGATCCTCGCTTTTTTTGCCCTGGTGCTGTTGCCCGCACCCTGGCTGGGGCGTTTTTACTACAAGGTGATGGAGGGCCAGCGCACTTGGCTGAGCCCGGTTCTGGGGCCCGTCGAAAAGGTCTGCTATCGCATCGCCGGGGTCGACCCGGCCACCGAGCAAAGCTGGCAGAAGTACACCCTGGCCCTGCTGGTCTTCAATCTGGTGGGCTTTGTGCTGTTGTTCGCCATTTTGCTGTTGCAGCAGTACCTGCCACTCAACCCCCAGCAGTTGCCGGGGCAGGAGTGGACGCAGGCCTTCAATACCGCGGTGAGTTTTGTCACCAACACCAACTGGCAGAGCTACAGCGGTGAAGCCAGCCTGAGCTACTTCAGCCAGATGGCCGGGCTGACCGTGCAGAATTTTGTCAGCGCCGCCACCGGCCTGGCTGTGCTGGTCGCCTTATGCCGTGGCATCAGCCGCCGCTCGGCGCACACGCTGGGCAACTTCTGGGTCGACATGACCCGGGCCACGCTCTACGGCTTGCTGCCGCTGTGCCTGGTGCTGGCGTTGTTCCTGGTCTGGCAGGGCGTGCCGCAAACCTTCGCCCATTACGTCAATGCCGTCACCCTGCAGGGAGCAGATCAAGTGATCCCGCTGGGCCCGGCTGCCAGCCAGATTGCGATCAAGCAACTGGGCACCAACGGCGGCGGCTTTTTCGGCGTGAACTCGGCGCACCCGTTTGAGAACCCGAGTGCCTGGAGCAACCTGTTCGAGCTGGCCTCGATCATCCTGATCCCGGTGGCGCTGGTATTCACATTCGGCCATTACGTCAAAGACCTGCGTCAGAGCCGCGCAATCATCGCCTGCATGCTGGCCTTGTTCCTGATCGGCGGCGGCACGGCGCTGTATGCCGAGTACCAGCCGAACCCGGCACTCAACAGCCCGCTGGTCGAACAGAGCGCACCGCTGGAAGGCAAGGAAGCACGCTTCGGCACCACCGGCAGTGTGCTGTGGACCGAAACCACGACCTCGGCCTCCAACGGCTCGGTCAACGCTATGCACGATAGCCTCAACCCGCTGACCGGGATGGTGGCGCTGGTCAACATGATGGTCGGCGAAGTGATCTTCGGCGGTGTCGGTGCCGGGCTCTACGGCATGTTGCTCAACGTGTTGATCGCGGTATTTCTCGCCGGCCTGATGATCGGTCGCACCCCTGAATACCTCGGTAAAAAATTGCAGGCCAGGGAAGTCCAGTTGCTGGTGGTGACCTTGCTGGTGATGCCGGTGGGCGTGCTGGTACTGGGTTCAATTGCTGCCGTACTGCCTAGTGCCGTGGCCTCGGTCAGCAACCCCGGGCCCCACGGTTTCAGTCAGGTGCTGTACGCCTTTACATCGGCCAGTGCCAACAACGGGTCGGCATTTGCCGGGCTGAATGCCAACACACCGTTTTACAACCTGATGCTGGGACTGGGCATGTTGATCGGGCGCTTCGGTTACATCCTGCCGGTGCTGGCACTGGCTGGCAGCCTCGCGCTGAAGAAGTCCGCACCCATTGGCCAGAACAGTTTTCCAACCCACGGCCCGCTCTTTGTTGCACTGCTGACCGTGACCATTTTGCTGGTGGGTGGCTTGACCTTCCTGCCGACATTGGCCCTTGGCCCAATCGCTGAACACCTGACCCTGGGCTTCTAAGGAGACGATGATGACTATGCCTGCTCCTGTTTCAAAGTTGACGCCAACACCTGAAACCAAGGCCCCCGAGTCGCCGAAAACGTCCTTCGCCGATATCTGGCGCCAGGCGCTGTTGCAAGCGTTCGTCAAACTCGACCCGCGTCAGTTGAAACGCTCGCCGGTGATGCTGGTGGTCGAGCTGACGGCGATCTTCACCACGGTGCTGTGCTTTATCCCCGAGCCTGCGGTGCCCACCGGGGTGGCGGTGCAAATCGCCCTGTGGTTGTGGTTTACCGTGCTGTTCGCCAACTTTGCCGAAGCCCTGGCCGAAGGTCGCGGCAAGGCCCGCGCCGATAGCCTCAAAGCTGGCAGCGTGGGCTTGAGTGCGCGTCGGCGCACGGCCACAGGCGGCTTTGAAATCGTCCCGGCGACCCGCTTGCGCAAAGGTGATGTGGTGCGCGTCGAAGCGGGGGAGATGATCCCCGGCGACGGCGAGGTGATTGAAGGGATTGCCGCGGTCAACGAAGCGGCGATTACCGGCGAATCGGCGCCGGTGATCCGTGAATCTGGCGGTGATCGCTCGGCGGTGACCGGCAATACGCGGCTGGTCAGTGACTGGTTGCTGGTGCAAATCAGCGCCAACCCTGGCGAGTCCACCCTGGATCGGATGATCGCGCTGGTCGAAGGCGCCAAACGGCAGAAAACCCCTAACGAGATCGCTCTGGATATTCTGCTGATCGGCCTGACCCTGATCTTCCTGATCGTGGTCGTGACCTTGCAACCGTTCGCTTACTTTGCCGGTGGCAGCTTGCCCCTGGTGTTTCTGGTGGCCCTGCTGGTGACGCTGATTCCGACCACCATCGGCGGCTTGCTGTCGGCCATCGGCATTGCCGGCATGGACCGCCTGGTGCGTCTCAACGTGATTGCCAAGTCGGGGCGGGCGGTTGAAGCCGCGGGTGACGTGCATGTGCTGATGCTCGACAAGACCGGCACCATCACCTTCGGTAACCGCCGCTGCACGGCACTGTATGCCGCCCCCGGCGTGACGGCCAAAGAGCTGGCAGAGGGTGCATTACGCGCCTCGCTGGCGGACGAGACGGCAGAGGGCAAGTCCATCGTGGAGTTTATTCGGGGCCAGCACAGCCTGCCCGAGTTGCCAGTGTCAGACTTCACGGCCGTGCCGTTTACCGCTGAAACCCGCCTGTCGGGTATCGACTACAACGGCCGGGTGTACCGCAAAGGGGCCGTGGATTCTGTGCTGGCCTTTATCGGCCTCAAACGCGGCGAACTGTTGCCGGCCCTGTCCCGGGAAATCGACAAGATCGCCCAGAGCGGCGGCACTCCTTTGCTGGTGTGTGCCCAGGGCAAGCTGCTGGGCGCCATCCACCTCAAGGACGTGGTCAAGCCGGGTATTCGCGAGCGTTTTGCCGAGCTGCGCAAGCTCGGCATCCGCACCGTGATGGTGACGGGCGATAACCCGTTGACCGCCGCCGCGATTGCCGCTGAAGCCGGGGTGGACGACGTGCTGGCCGAGGCCACGCCGGAGAAAAAACTGGCGCGCATACGCCATGAGCAAAATGACGGGCGTTTGGTGGCCATGTGCGGTGACGGCGCCAACGACGCCCCGGCACTGGCCCAGGCCGATGTGGGCATGGCCATGAACGATGGCACCCAGGCTGCTCGTGAGGCAGCGAACATGGTCGATCTGGACAGCGACCCCACCAAATTGCTGGATGTGGTGCAGATCGGCAAGGAGTTGCTGGTGACCCGTGGCGCATTGACCACGTTCTCGATCGCCAACGACGTGGCCAAGTACTTCGCGATCCTGCCGGCGCTGTTTGCCTCGATCTACCCGCAGCTGGGCGTGCTCAACGTGATGGGCCTGCAGAGCCCGCAAAGTGCCATTTTGTCAGCCATTGTGTTCAACGCACTGATCATCGTGGTGCTGATCCCGCTGGCGCTGCGTGGCGTAAGGGTGCAGGCGGCCAGTGCGGCACACCTGTTGCGCCGCAATCTGCTGATTTACGGCGTAGGCGGGCTGGTGGTGCCGTTTGTGGGCATCAAGCTGATCGACATGCTGCTGACGGCGTTGCATCTGGTTTAAGCATTGGAGGGTTACACCATGACTACTTTTTTACGTCCGGCCCTGAGCCTGATGCTGTTGATGACCGCAATCACCGGCGTGATCTACCCGCTGACCGTTACCGGCATTGCCCAACTGGCCTTCCCGGAACAGGCCAATGGCAGCCTGGTGCGTGACAATACCGGCAAGGTGCTGGGGTCGGCATTGATTGCGCAGGATTTCAGCGGTGACGGCTGGTTCCATCCGCGGCCATCGGCGGGTGCGTTTGCCACCGTGGCCAGTTCGGCCAGCAACCTGGCACCGAGCAACCCGGCGCTGGCGACACGGGTCAAGGACAGTGCCGCCCAACTTGCCGTGCCGGGCCAGGGGCCAGTCCCCCTGGCGCTGCTGACCACTTCGGGCAGCGGGCTCGACCCGCACTTGCCACCAGAGGCAATACGCTATCAACTAGCCCGTGTCGCTGCCGCTCGCAGCTTGCCGGTACAGGCTGTTGAGCAACTGGTGGCGGAGCATATCGAACAGCCGTTGGTGGGGCCGCCGGTGGTTAACGTGTTGCTGTTGAACCGGGCGTTGGCGCAGCTCAATAACTGACACCACCATGTGTGGGAGCAGGCTTGCTCGCGATGGCAGCACTGCGGTTTATCTGACGGACCGCATCGCTTGCATCGCGAGCAAGCCCGCTCCCACAGGTCGTACTGACACAGGGACACCCCATGACTCATTCCGCCCGCGCCGATGCGCTGCTAGCCGATCTACCTCGCGCAGGCCGTGGACGGCTCAAAGTGTTTCTCGGTGCGGCACCCGGCGTGGGCAAAACCTACGCGATGCTGCAGGCTGCCCACACTCAACTGCGCCAGGGTGTCGAAGTACTGGCCGGGGTGGTCGAAACCCACGGCAGGGCCGAAACTGAAGCCTTGCTCAACGGCTTGCTTCAGCAACCGATGCTGCGCTCGGAATATCGCGGTGTGCAGCTTGAGGAAATGGACCTCGATGGCCTGCTCGCCGCCAGGCCCAAGCTGGTGCTGGTCGATGAACTGGCCCACAGTAACGCCCCCGGCAGCCGTCATGCCAAGCGCTGGCAGGATGTGCAGGAGCTGCTTGCGGCCGGGATCGATGTCTACACCACGGTCAACGTCCAGCATCTGGAAAGTCTGAACGACCAGGTGCGTGGCATCACCGGCGTGCAAGTGCGCGAAACCGTGCCCGACTGGGTGGTGCAGGAAGCCTACGAACTGCTGTTGATCGACCTGCCGCCCCGTGAATTGCTGGAGCGTCTGCGCGAGGGCAAGGTGTATGTGCCGGAGCAGGCGCGGGCGGCGATCGATGCGTTTTTCAGCCAGACCAACCTCAATGCCCTGCGCGAACTGGCGATGCAGACGGCTGCGGTGTATGTCGACGATGAACTGGACAAGGGTTACCGCCAGCAGGGGCAATCGGCCCCGGCGCTGCGTGGGCGTTTGCTGGTGGGGATCGACGGCGATACCCATGCCGAGCGCCTGGTGCGTCATGCCAGCCGGGTTGCGGAGCGTCGGCATCTGCCCTGGAGCCTGGTGCATGTGGACAACGGTCGGGTGCGCGACGAGCAATCACGCCTGCGCCTGCAAAGCGCCCAGCAACTGGCCGAGCGCCTTGGCGGCGAGGTGGTGTTGCTGCGTGCCGCGGAAGTGGCCAAAACCCTGATCCAGCACGCCAGCGAACGCCGGGCCAGCTTGCTGCTGGTCGGCCAGTCGCGGTTGACCTGGCGCCGTCGCCTGTTTGGCGGCGGGCTGGCGGCGCGATTGCTGCGCGACGCTCATGGCCTGGAAATCAACGTGCTCGACAATGAGCAATCGCCGATGCCCACCGTCAGCCGCAGTGAACATTCGCTGGTGTGGTTCGACTACGGCCTGGCGCTGATTGCCACGGTACTGGCCAGTGCGCTGGCGTGGGGGGTGTCCAGCGTGCTGGCGCTGCCGAACATTTCCCTGGTGTTCCTCGCCGCCGTGTTGCTGGTGGCCGTGCGCAGCAGTCTGGGACCGTCGCTGGCGTGTGCGGCGCTGTCATTTCTGGCCTATGACTTTTTGTTTATCCCGCCCAATTTCTCCTTCAGCATCCAGCGCGAAGAAGATGTCCTGACCCTGGTGTTCTTTTTGCTCATGGCGGCATTGACCGGCAACCTCGCGGCCCGCCAGCGCCGACAGTTGCAGGCCTTGCGCGACACCCAGCACGAAACCACCGAACTGCTCGACCTGTCGCGCAAGCTGACCGCCGCCACCGACCGCAAGGCCGTGGTCAATGCTGCCGGGCAGCATTTGAGCGGCTGGAAAGAACTGGAGGTGTGCCTGCTCAATCGCGATGGCAATGGTGGCTGGGACGTTGAAACCGGCGGGCCATTACAGCTCTCCGAGGCCGAGCGCGCCGCTGCGGACTGGGCCTGGGCCCACGACCAGCCTGCGGGCAAGGGCACCGGTACCTTGCCGATGGGGCGTTGGTGGTGGTGGCCGATCAGCGCCGAGGAGGGGCCATTGGCCTTGCTCGGTGTGTGCCCCAAACAGGGACATTTGTTGGGGGGGCAGCGCCGCAGATTGCTGATGGCCCTCAGCCAACCCCTGGCCCAGGCGCTGGCCCGTGCGCGCTTGGCCCAGGACCTGGAAGCGGCCCGCCTGCATGGCGAAACCGAGCAATTGCGCAGCGCGCTGCTGGCGTCGGTGTCCCATGACCTGCGTACGCCGCTGACCAGCATGCGCGGCAGTATCGACACCCTGCTGGCCTTGGGCGAGGCGATCCCGTTGAGCGACCGGCGCGAGTTGCTTGAAGGCACCCGCGATGAGGCCGAGCGGCTGGACCGCTATATCCAGAACCTGCTGGACATGACTCGCCTGGGCCACGGCGCGCTCAAGCTGGCACGCGACTGGGTTTCGCCTGCCGACATTGCCGGCAGTGCTTTGAACCGCTTGCGTGCGGTGCTGGCGCCCTTGCAGGTGCAGGTGGATGTACCGGCGCAATTGCCGCTGTTGCACGTGCATGGCGCACTGATCGAGCAGGCGCTGGTCAATGTGCTGGAAAACGCGGCGCGCTTTTCACCGCCCCATGGCCTGCTGCAATTGAGTGCAGGCGCGGACGGCAGCGAATTGTGGTTCGCCGTGAGTGACCAGGGCCCGGGGATTCCCGAGGAGGACCGGGCGAAGATTTTCGATATGTTCTACACCGCGGCGCGGGGCGATCGCGGCGGCCAGGGCACGGGGCTGGGGCTCGCCATCTGCCAGGGCATGGTGGGGGCCCACGGCGGGCGGATCAGCGTCGGCGAGGGCATTGGCGGCCAGGGTACGTGCATTACCCTGTATTTGCCGTTGAGCCTTCAACCGGGCCCCGAGAATGAAGGACCGGAAGGTGAAGACTGATACTCTTTGGCCATCCCTCTACTGCGATAACCAGCCATGAGCCAGAGCGCGACCATTTTGGTCATCGACGACGAACCGCAGATCCGCAAATTCCTGCGTATCAGCCTGGTGTCCCAGGGTTACACCGTGCTGGAGGCGCCGACCGGTGCCGACGGCCTGAGCCAGGCAGCGCTCGGGCGACCCGATGTGCTGGTGCTCGACCTGGGCTTGCCGGACATGGACGGCCAACAGGTACTGCGCGAGTTTCGCGAATGGTCCAACGCGCCGGTACTGGTGCTTTCAGTGCGCGCCAGTGAAGCGCAAAAAGTCCAGGCACTGGACGGTGGGGCCAACGATTACGTGACCAAACCCTTTGGTATTCAGGAGTTTTTGGCGCGAATCAGGGCCTTGCTGCGTCAGGCACCTGCGCAAGGAGGGCAAGAATCAGCGCTTGAGCTAGGCCCCTTGACCATCGACCTGGGGTTTCGCCGGGTGCTGCTCGAGGGTGTCGAAGTGGCGCTGACCCGTAAGGAATATGCCGTGCTGGCGCTCTTGGCGCGTCATCCGGGGCGGGTCATTACCCAGCAGCAATTGCTCAAGGATATCTGGGGCCCGAGCCATGTCGAAAACAGCCATTACCTGCGTATTGTTGTCGGCCACTTGCGCCAGAAGCTGTCGGATGACCCGACCCGGCCGCGGTTTATCGCGACCGAGGCCGGGGTCGGCTACCGGTTGTTGGACGCTTCATCCTTTTCGTAACGGTCCAGGGTGTCCTTGGCAATCATGCGGCCCAGGGCGATCAGTTCCTGGGCTTTGTAGAACTCGAAAAACCGGCAGACCCGCTTGGGCACGTTGATCAGAATATCTGGCGGGTAACCGGCAATCTTGTATTGCGCCAGCGAAGTCTGCATCACCTCGAAACTCTGGTTGATCAAGTCCAGCAGCGAGGCCGGGCCGACGTTGTCGATGATCACCGAGCCAGTGGCCGATTTGGGCGAGCCTTCCTGCGCCGCCGGGCGGGCAGTGTGCGCGGGATCAAGCCAGGGATTGGCGGGGGGCTCCGTCAGCGGTTCGGTCAGGGGCTTGAGCATTTCCTGTTCCAGATTGAGTAACTGCTCGGCGTGCCGGGTGCGAAACGGCATGCGCGAGCCCAGTGAACTCATCAGGTTGTCAAAGCGCCCCTTGAAGGCCGCCGGACGCTGGATCACCGGCAACTGGTAGTGACTTTGATGGGTCGAGTTGAGGTTGACGGCAATGATCAGGTCGCAATGGCTGGACACCACTGGCACGATGGGCAGCGGGTTGAGCAGGCTGCCGTCCACCAGCATGCGGTTACCCTGCATCACCGGGGTAAACAGGCTGGGAATCGCTGCCGAAGCGCGCATGGCTTGATGCAGACAGCCTTCCTGGAACCAGATTTCCTGCTGGTGGGTCAGGTCGGTGGCGACTGCCGTGTAGGGGATGCGCAGGTCTTCGATGTTGATTTCGCCGACGATATTGCGGATCTGGCCAAAGACTTTTTCGCCGCGAATTGCCCCCAACCGAAAGCTCACATCCACCAGGCGCAGCACATCGAGGTAGTCCAGGCTTTGAATCCAGTCACGGTACACGTCCAGCTTGCCGGCGGCGTAAATCCCGCCCACCACCGCGCCCATCGAGCAACCGGCGATACAGGCAATGTCATAGCCACGGCTTTCCAGCTCTTCAATCACGCCAATGTGGGCATAGCCCCGGGCGCCACCGGAGCCCAATACCAATGCAATACGTTTTTTCATGAGCCCCACCTTCGCCTGACAGTCACTCACAATGCCTTTTTGTGACCCTGAGTAACAGCTTTTGGCATGAATGCGCATCTACCAGCTAGGCTAGTGCTTGTTGGCACCCGCATGTTTTTGATTTTTGCGTTGTGGCACTTTTAGGCCGGTTGCCCGTCTGAGCATGCACTGAACTTTTTTTTCTGAGGGAAACACCATGAAAGCGTGGATTTGTGTGCCATTGATTGCGCTGACTTTGGCGGGTTGTGCAGGAACCAAGGCGTATCGGGATTCCTGTGCGACGAACCTGGATGCTGCCTGGCATGAGCTGGACCTGGCCAAGGCCGAAGGCTTTGCCGGGACTGTCAGCTACTCCAAGGCCTTGTCCTTGCTGACCGCGGCCAAAACCCAGCAGCAATTCGAAGCTTTTGAGGGTTGCACCAAAAAATCCGAGAAGGCGCGTTTCTATATTCGTGAATCCCGCGCCGGGCGTTGAATCGCAGCGGTAAGGGGGGAGGGTGAGGATGTCTGAGCTGGTTGACCGGATAGTGGCAAATATCGTGCGTCTGGAGGTCAGGTTGCTGGCCTGCCAGGCGCGTCTGGAAGCCGAAACCGACCCCGAGGCCCTGCACGATCTGCGTACTACGGTGCGTCGCTTGCGCAGCCTGTTGCGGCCATTGCGCGGCTTGCCGGGTGTGGTGCAACTGGAAATGTCTGCAGCCCAGGTAGGTGTGCTGACCACACCTCTGCGTGATCTTGAGGTGCTGGCTGCACATCTGCAGGCGCACGGCTTCACGGAACAGGCGCAACGTCGCACCCGGCAACTGGCTGGCAGTTATGCCCGGGTGGCCGACAGCGAGCAGTTGGCGCAACTGTTGATGATCCTCGAAGTGTTCCCGAGGTTTTTGCGTGCTGCCGAGCGTGAAGGCTTGCTGCGCGGTTTGCGCCAGCGGATCGAAAAGGTCCTGGAAAAACAGTGGCAAACCCTGGAGAAGGCCCTTAATGACCCGGGCCATGACCGCCATCGCGTCAGGCTGCTGATCAAGCGCGTACGCTACGCGGCCGAGGCCTACCCGCAGTTGAACCAGTTGCCGCCTTTGGTGCTGGCGCGCCTCAAGGGTGCGCAGCAGGCACTGGGCGAGTGGCACGATGCCTGGCAATGGCTGCAGCAGGCCGGGCAACAGGCTGACTTGCAACCCTGTGTGGCGCAATGGCAGGCCACCCTTGAACACGGCGAAAAACGTGCTGACAAGGCGCTGGTCAAACTGAGCGCGGCTTGCTTTCACTCCTGATATTTGGCCGATATAGCACTGTGCAGAGCCTGATGGATGGGTAGTATCCCGGCATATTTATCTGTTTTGAGGTGCTCATGCAGTTTCGCGAATTGGTGGCGGCAGTACGCAACACGCCTTTGGACGTGACCATCCCGGCCGATTGGGGGCAGGGTCGTGCCAGTTTCGGTGGCCTGGTGGTGGCTTTGCAGTACGAAGCCATGCGTGCCCGCATAGCCCCCGAGCGGGCGTTGCGTTCCCTGGCGGTGAGTTTTGTCGGCCCAGTGGCAGCGGATGTGCCAATCCGTTTTGAGGTCGAAGTGCTCCGCGAGGGCAAGGCGGTCAGCCAAGTAGTGGGGCGGGTGGTGCAGGACGGTCAGGTCATGACCCTGGTGCAGGCCAGCTTTGGCGCATCACGGCAGTCGGCGGCGAATGTGGAAGGCATGCCGGCCCCTGACATGAAGGCCGTCGAGGAGTGCCCGTTATTACCCTACATCAAGGGTGTTACTCCTGAGTTCATGCGGCACATGTCCATGGCCTGGGCCGTGGGTGCGCTGCCGTTTACCGGTCGAGGCACGCGGGAAATGGGCGGTTGGGTACGTTTTGCCGGCGATGTGCAGGACGAGCCCCTGACCGAGACCCATTTGCTGGCGCTGGTCGATACCTGGCCACCTGCGCTGCTGCCGCTGTTGAACAAACCGACAGCAGGCAGCACGCTGACCTGGACCATCGAGTTCGTGCAGCCACTGCCTCAGGTCAGCACGCTGCAGTGGTGCAAGTACCTGGCAGTCATCGAGCATGCGCGGGACGGCTACGGCCATGTGGCGGCCAACCTGTGGGGCCCTGGCGGCGAGTTGATTGCGCTCAGCCGCCAGACCGTAGCCGTGTTCGGTTAATCAGAAGGTCTGGCTGTTGTCGATCTTGCTGCTGTGTGTGTGGCCCTGGCGTTGCAGGATCAGGGCCGCAAACAGGGCAACCAGGCCGATCACCGCGCTGGTGGCGTTTTCACTGAAGACGCCCGACACCAGCAGCAGAAATGCCACCACCATCATTGGAACGGCAATCAGGTTGATTGCCTGATGCGCAGTGTTTTGCTGGCTGTGCGGGTTGGAGCGCCATTGCCAGGCAGGTAAGTTTGGATGACGTTTGCCCATGATTGCTCTCCTTGTTCAAGGGTTCAGCCTGGGCTGAACCGGATAAACAAATCATAGATTCAGGGCCGCTGTGCGGCGAATCAACAATGGCTATCGGCCTTATAGCTTTAGTTGACCGATAGCCCGGTTCAGCTCACCCGCGAGGGTCGCCAGTTCATTACTGGTCGTGGCCGACTCGACCGTTTGTTGCACGGTGTTCTCAGTGACATCGCGGATGCTCACAACCGCCCGGTTCATCTCTTCCGCGACCTGGCTTTGCTGCTCGGCGGCCACGGCGATCTGGGTGTTGCTTTCGCGCATTTGCGCCACGGCATGAGTGATCTCGGCCAGTGCCGCGCCCGCTTCCTGGGCCTGCTGCACGCAGTCGTCGGCCTTGAACGAACTTTCCTGCATAAAGTCCACGGCGTCACGGGTGCCCGCCTGCAAGGCCGAGACCATGGCGGTAATTTCATCGGTGGAGGTCTGGACGCGTTTGGCCAGGTGCCGCACTTCATCGGCAACCACGGCAAAGCCGCGGCCCATCTCACCTGCGCGGGCGGCTTCGATGGCCGCGTTCAAGGCCAGCAAGTTGGTCTGCTCGGCAATGCTGTGGATCACACTGACCACACCGTTGATCTTCTGGCTGTCCTGGGCCAGCTGTTGAATCATCTCGGCGGTGGTTTGCACCCCGGTGGACAGGCTGGCGATTGACTGTTGCACGCGACTGACCACCTGCTGGCCACTGCCGGCCAGGTTGTCTGCGGTTTGCGACAGGTCGCGGGTAGCGCCAGCGTGTTGCGCGATATGGTAAACCGTGGCTGACATTTCATTGATCGCGGTGGCAGCCTGGTCGGTTTCGCTTTGCTGACCGAGCATGCCGTGGCGTACCTCGTCCATGCTGCTGGCCAGGCGGGCGGCACCGGCGTCCAGTTGCGCGGCCGTTTGGGCCACGGTGTTGACTACCCGCTGGTAACCGGCCTGCATGGCATTGAAGGCGCTGGCCATCTGCCCGACTTCATCGGTACAGGCCAGCGGCACACGGGCAGCCAGGTCACCGGTTTTCTCCACATGCAGCATGACGTCCTTGAGGGTATTGAGCTGGCTGAGCAAAAAGCGGATCAGCAACTGCGAGGCACAAAGCATGGCCAGCATCAGGATCAGTACAGCGGCGGCATAGTTGGGCAGGCGCTCGACAAACACCTGGGCCAGGCTTGGCGTATGAGCCAGCACGGCGATTTTTTGCCCGTCATCGCGCATCAGTACATCGGCGCCCAGCAACAGGTCACGACCGAATAACGGCATGGGATTGATCGAAATCCAGCCGTTGGCGTTGCTCAGTTGCGGTAGGGGCTGATCGTTGACACTGGCGATCTGGTCGGGTGCAAGGGGCAGCAGTTGGCTGGCCTGGGGCAAGGGCTGCCCGGCAGGCCAGGCACTGAGCAATTGCGCCTGGGCCTGGGCGTTGGCCTGGGCGGCGTCGCTGCGTGATTGCTGTTCCAGCTGCACGGCGTAGAGCACCAGCAGCAGTGTGGTGACAAAAGCCACCGCGTTGACAGCCCAGAATTTGTATTTGAGCGAGATGTTGCTAAGCCAGGTGCCCATGGGAGGTCTTCTCTGAGTTGGCGCAAACAATATTGGCAAGGTGCCATCATTGTGCCGCTATTCAGTGACGATCTTGTTGATGTGGGTCAACCCCGCGGGTGAGCCAAACCTCGTAGTCGCTGACGAGGAACGAAGGCTGCGAGCTTTTTGGTGAAGTATCCCGGATACATTCCCAAACGCAGTCCTTGTAGTTTTGCAACGACTGCGGAGCAGGCTAAAGCTCGCAGCCTTCGTTCCTCGTCAGCGACTACACAGATCAGGCTACCACCGGCAACCCGTAAAACGCCCGCGCACACGCGGTGGTGTGTTCGGCCAGGTCCTGCTCGCTTTCGCCACGGTGCATGGCCACTTCACGCAGTACGTCGGTCAGGTAGGCCGGTTCGTTGCGACCGTTTTTTGGTTTTGGTCGCAGGGTTCGCGGCAACAGGTACGGCGCATCGCTTTCGAGCATAAGGCGCCCACGCGGGATATCGCGTACCAGCGGGTGCAGGTGGGTACCGCGGCGTTCGTCGCAAATCCAGCCGGTAATACCGATATGCAGGTCCAGGTCCAGGTAGCTGAACAGCGCCTTTTTCTCCCCGGTAAAGCAATGCACAACAGCCGCCGGCAAGCGGTCGCGGAAGTCGCGCAGGATTTCCAGCAAGCGCTGGTTGGCATCACGCTCATGCAGGAACACCGGCAATTGCAGGTCAACAGCCAGCGCCAGATGTTCTTCCAGCACTTTTTCCTGCTGGGCGCGGGGCGAAAAGTCGCGGTTGAAGTCCAATCCGCATTCACCCACTGCGCATACGCCTGGCTC
The DNA here is from genome assembly GCF_002269505.1 of Pseudomonas fragi. Classification (GTDB taxonomy): domain Bacteria; phylum Pseudomonadota; class Gammaproteobacteria; order Pseudomonadales; family Pseudomonadaceae; genus Aquipseudomonas; species Aquipseudomonas fragi_D. The sequence continues at coordinate 39,091 of NZ_NQKQ01000008.1, forward strand.
CTTGAGCAGGGCCAGCAATTGGCGGGCGCTGTCGCCGTTCCAGTCACTGGCCGAGTGCGGGTGAATGCCGGCCGTAGAGAACAGTCGCTGGTCGCTATCGTCCAGCTCGCGGCACAGTTGCAAGGCTTGTTCGCTGCCTTCGACGCTGGTGCCGGTCAGTACCAATTGGCACACCCCTGCTGCGTAAGCGCGATCCAGCACGGCCTGGTGTTTGCCGTCGAAGCTTGGGTTGGTCAGGTTGACGCCGATATCAATGAGTTGCATGGTTTTACCTCAGGCCACAGGCCATGAAGCATATCAGAGCTGTAGATTTACAAGAAAAACCAAGAACTACAGACAGTTATGGTTGTCTTTGAATGCCGCAACAACGCAATGCCCGGTTTACCAAAGGACGCATTGACTGTTTTGCGCGCTGTTTCCAGCGCTTGAAAGCCTCAATTGGGGCAACCGGTTGTCGGGAAAACCGACAGGGTGCTGGGCTGTATTCTTTCCGGAGAACGGATGACAAGACCGACGCTATTGATTGCGCTGTGCCTGCTGCTGTTGCCGCTACCGGCACTGGCACGCCTGACCGGACCTTTACAGGTCGGGCAGCCGAGTCAGGTCCGCGATCTGGCGCAAATCCGCAGCAGCCAGGTGTTGCGGGTGCTGGTCAATCAAAGCCGCAACAGTTCGGGCGAGGTCCAGGGGCAGGCGGTTGGGGTTGAATATCATCGTCTGCGCGCGTTCGAACACTACCTCAACAGCCATGCCCGTGATGGCCAGGAAATAACCCTCAAGATCATTCCCAAAGCCAAGGACCAACTGCTTGGCGCCTTGTCCCGCGGTGAAGGCGATGTGGTTGCCCCGGGGGAACTGATCGATTTCAAACCCGGCCGCGCCATCAGTGCCAGTGACCCGATCGTCGACGATGTGCCCTTGCTGTTGGTGGGGGTCAAGGGTGAGCGACGCTTTACCCGTATGGAGCAGCTATCTGGCCGTACAGTGGCGCTGACCACCGGCAGTGCAGCGGGGGCATCGGTCAATCTGATCAATCAAAAACTGGCCCTGCGCAAATTGCCACCGGTGAAGATCGAATGGGTAGATCCGACCCTGGCAGTCGAAGACGTGCTGGAGATGGTGCAGGCGGGTATTTTTCATCTGACCATCGTTGAGCGCCCGATTGCCGAGCGTTGGGCCACGCTGATGCCAAAATTGCGTTTTGACCGCAAGGTGCTGGTCAGCGAGCCTGAAGCGATGCGCTGGTATGTGCGCCGCGATGCTTCGATGCTGCTTGCCAGTATCGACCGTTTTCTCGACGGCTATAAGGTGCCGGCCGATCAGGATGTAGCGTTTGAACGAGTGTATCGGCGTTTGTACCGGGTGCATTATCCCTTGGCTCGGGCTGACCGCCAGCAGCTTGAGAAATTGCGCCCGGTCTTGCAGAAACATGCACAGCAGCAAGGCATGGACTGGCTGAACCTGGCGGCGCTGGCGTTCAAGGAGTCAACCCTCAATCCCGATGCCAAGGGTGTTGGCGGCGCGACCGGGTTGCTGCAAATCACGCCCTCTGCCGCGCAGCGGGTGGGGGTCAACAATATTCAGAACGTCGATAACAATGTACAAGCCGGGGCCAAATACCTGGCGATGATCCGTCGCAAATTCTTTGCCAGCCCCAAACTCAATGAGCGCGAGCGTATGGCCTTCGTGCTGGCGGCGTACAACATGGGGCCGGAGCGGGTGCAAGGCATGCGCGCCGAAGCCCGTCGACGTGGCCTGAACCCCAACCAGTGGTTCTTTCAGGTGGAACGTATCGCCATGGAGCAGGTGGGAATGGGTGCGGTCAGCTATGTTAATAGCGTGAACAAATACTATTTGGCCTTTGATCGCGAGCGGGATTCGCTGGAGCCCGCCAAGGCTGAATGGGTATCACGTAAGTGATCGAAAAAACTGATTGTTATATTGGGTTTATTCGACTTTTAACATTATAAAAACTGATTAGTATGGCGAGCATTCCCCAACTGATTACCTAAAGGATTCCACCATGAGCAAATTGATCCATACCGTACTGGGCAGCCGCGCAGGTTATGGCTTGACGGTTTTGCGTGTCTTCGTCGGCATCATTTTCGCCGCTCACGGCTCGCAGAAACTGTTTGGCTGGTTTGGTGGCGGTGGTTTGGCGGGGACGGCGCAATGGATGGAAAGCATCGGCCTGGCACCGGGTACGCTGATGGCCGCTCTGGCCGGTGGTACCGAGTTTTTCGGTGGTCTGGCACTGATTGTCGGCCTGCTGGCCCGCCCGGCGGCATTGGGTCTGTCGTTTACCCTGCTGGTGGCGATTTTCTCGGTGCATATCAGCAACGGCCTGTTTATGGCCAACAACGGCTATGAGTTTGCCCTGGCCCTGCTGGGTGGTACCGTCGCGGTATTGATCGAAGGTGCGGGCAAATTGTCGATCGATCGTGCAATCGCTGACTGAAATCCGCTGTCAGTGAAAAGGCCCGCCCAGAGCGGGCCTTTTTCGTTTCAGATGAGTATTGACAGCTGCAAGCAGGTTTATCTAGGATGTTTTCTTGCGCCGATTTAAACAGCTACTTGCGGGGCGCCAGAGGGTCACAGACCGTCTAAGAGGCTTGTAACAGGCCTTGAAATACCGCTAAAGCGCTGGTTCGGTGTTGCCTCTCACCTGCCACGCAGAATCTTGAGGCGGAGAACCGATTCATGAGTCACCCACGTCCCCTTGTACGTCTTGCGCCGATCTCGGCCAGCCCAACCTTGCGCAACCCAAAAATCCTTCTGGGCGGTAAGCATCAGCCGACGCTGCTGCGTTATCTGGATGGCTGGCCACGCCGCAAAGGCCGGCCTACGGCGTTTCTGATCCAGTTTGTGGAAGAGGGTGATCAGCTGGCGCGATTTGCCGCTGACAGTTTTGACCTGGCGGTGATTCAGTCCCCCTGCGCTGAAAATGCCGAGCAGGTGATTCACAACCTGACCCGCGTCAGCCGGCAGGGGTTGATAACCCTGCGGTGAACCTAGACCTGTAGTCGCTGTCGAGGAACGAAGGCTGCGAGCTCTTGGCTGCGGGCGAATCGCAGCCTTCGTTCCTCGACAGCGACTACGTGCTCTGCTTCAGAAACGGTCCAGCCGGTAGGGGTGCAGCTCAGGCAGCGCATGGGCACTGGTTGCTCCCGCCAACTGCGCAATCAGTTCCGCAGTCACCGCCGCCTGGGTCAGTCCCAAATGCTGATGGCCGAAGGCTAGCAGCACCTTGCCATCGCCTACCCGATCGATGACCGGCAGCGAGTCAGGCAACGATGGCCGAAAACCCATCCACGGCGTAGCCCCCTCAGCGTTCAAATCCTCGCGCAGCAACCCCTTGCTCAGGCGATGCAACTGCCAGGCGCGCTCCATGCTCGGCGGCGCTTCCAGGCCGGCAAATTCAACCGTACCTGCCAGCCTCAAGCCATCGCTCATCGGGGTCATGATGAATTTGCGTTCCAGCGAGGTGACGGCAAACGGCAGCCGATCATGCTCGTGGGGCAACATCAGGTGGTAACCGCGTTCGGTATCCAGCGGCACGTTCTTGCCGGTCAGGGCTGCGGTCAGTTTGGCCGAGTGCGCGCCGCAGGCAATCACCACACGGCGGGCGTTTATGTTGCCCCGGCGGGTGTGCAGGCAAACCCCGGCTTCACTCAGTTGCCCGCCTGTTACCTGTCGTTTGAGAAACTGCACGCCGCACTGTTTGGCGGCTTCGACCAGTTCGCAGACCACGCGGTAGGGGTCGATAAAGTGCCCTGTGGCCGGGAAAAACAACCCGCCCTGAATCTGTTCGTTCAGTTGTGGCGCAGTCTCGCGCACAGCCTTCGCTTCCCAAAGCTCCACCGGTACCTGCTGTTGGCGCATGCGTGCCTGCAGTGCCAGCAGTGCTTGCCGGGACTCGGAGCGCTCGTAGACCAGCAACGAACCGTCTTCGCGCATCAGGCCCGGGCAATCAATGCCTTTGAGTAGCCGGTGCCAGGCACCCACGCTGCTTTCGTTAAGGGCACGAATGCCTGCCACGCTGCGCTGGAACGGCGCCGGGCGCAGGTTCAGCAGCAGGCGGGTGAACCACGGCAGGGCTCGGGGCAGGTACTTCCAGTCCAGGCGCAAAGGTCCCATGGGATCCATCAGCATGGCCGGCAGGCGCTTGAGAATGGACAGGTCAGCAATGGGGAATACCTGTTCGGTGGCCAGATGCCCGGCGTTGCCGAACGAGGCGCCGTGGCCGGGCTCCTGCATGTCGATGACCACCACCCGCTGGCCCTGACGCGCCAGTTGCAGGGCACAGGCGACGCCGATAACCCCGGCGCCGACCACGGCAATGTCTGCTGTATTCGAGTCGAAGTGATCAGGCATTTTCCAGTACTTCTCTGTGGCCATCGACCAGGCGGCGCAGGTGCAGAGGGTTGGCGTGCTTGAGTGCAGTCGGCAACAGGCTGTCAGGGAAGTCCTGATAGCAGACCGGACGCAGGAAGCGCAGGATTGCAGCCGTGCCGACCGACGTCGTGCGGGTGTCCGAAGTCGCCGGGAAAGGCCCGCCGTGTACCATCGCGTCGCACACCTCAACCCCTGTTGGCCAGCCATTGACCAGCAGGCGCCCGGCCTTGCGTTCCAGGGTAGGCAGTACGGCCCTGGCACTGTCGAGGTCGGCATCATCCAGTTGCAGGGTGATGGTCAATTGGCCTTCCAGGTGCTCAAGTACCTGGCGGATCTCCTGGTCGTCGGCGCATTGCACCACCAACGCCGTTGCACCGAATATTTCGGCCTGTAGTGCCGGGTCGTTGAGGAAGTCCCTGGCCCGGGTCACGAACAGGTGGGCCTGGCACTGGTTGGGTGTCTCGCCCTGCAAACCGGCTGCCGCCTGTTTTGCGCTGTCGAGTTCTTGCAGCGCTCCAACGCCGGCCTCATAGGCCTGAAAGATCCCCGGAGTGAGCATGGTCTGGGCCGGGCTCTGCTGGATCAGCCGCGCAGCCGTACTGATAAAGCTTTCCAGCGCCGGGCCCTGGTGGCCGATAACCAGCCCCGGGTTGGTGCAAAATTGCCCTGCACCCTGGGTCAGAGAAGCAACGAAGCCCTGCGCCAGTGATTCGCCGCGAGCCTGCAGCGCAGCGGGGAAGAGCAGTACCGGGTTGATCGAGCTCATCTCCGCATACACCGGGATGGGTTCGGGGCGTGCTGCCGCCACTTTGCACAAAGCCATGCCGCCACTGCGCGAGCCGGTGAAGCCGACCGCCTTGATGCGTGGATCGCTGACCAGAGCAACCCCGACTTCACGGCCGGAACCAAACAGCAGGGAGAACACCCCTTCAGGCAGGCCCGATTTTTTCACGGCACGGGCAACCGCATGGCCAACCAGTTCGCTGGTGCCAGGGTGGGCGCTGTGGGCCTTGACCACCACCGGGCAGCCGGCAGCCAGCGCCGAAGCGGTATCGCCGCCCGCCACGGAGAAGGCCAGCGGGAAGTTGCTGGCGCCGAATACCGCCACCGGCCCCAGCGGTACATGACGTTGGCGCAGGTCGGCGCGCGGCAGCGGCTGGCGCTCGGGCAGGGCGTAGTCGACCCGCACATCCAGCCATTCACCGGCGCGTACGGTGCGGGCAAAAGTCCGCAACTGCTGGCAGGTGCGTCCGCGCTCACCGAGGATGCGCGGGCGTGGCAGGCCGGACTCGCTGACGGCGCGGTCAATCAATGCATCGCCAATGGCTTCGATCTCATCGGCGATGGTTTCAAGGAATGTGGCGCGAGTGTGCAGTGACACCTCGCGAAAACTGTCAAAAGCCTCCCGGGCCAGGGCGCACGCCTGCTCGACATGTTCGCCGCCGCCGCCGAGGTAGGCCGGTTCGAGCACAGTGCCGGTGGCGGGATTGATCGCCCGGATCGCTTCGCGGTTACCGGGGATGGCTTGCTGACCGATCAGCATGTTGCCTGTCAGAGTCATGGCGTGTTCCTGAAAAGAGGGGCTGGGGCTGGAACAAGGCGGCGCACATGCTGTGCGCCGCTGTTCAGGGATGCGGCAATGCGGGTCAGGCGACGTTCTGTTCGGCGGACCAGTTTTTGTACCACTGGCGGAACAGGCTGTACTGGTTCTCGGCGTAGTGGCGCTGGGCATCGCTCAGCACATCAGTGTCGTTGAAGTGCAGGCTGTATTCGGTGTCGCCATTGAGCACCATCAGGTGCTTGTAGTAGAGCACCAGGTCAGTCCCTTCATCGAACGACGACAGTACCGCCAGCGCGGCTTCCAGCTCACGGGCCAGACGGCGGGCCTTGGGGTCGCCCTTGGCCGCTTGCTTGCTCAGGGCAACCAGTTGCAGCACTTCGCGCGGCAGGGCGTTGCCGATACCGGTAATGGCACCGGTGGCGTTGCAGTTGACGAAACCGTGCACAACCTGGGTATCGACACCGACCATCAGGGTCACATCATCGTCCTTGGAAGTGATGTGTTCGGCGGCGTAACGCATATCGACAGCACCGCCGAACTCTTTGAAACCGATCAGGTTCGGGTACTGGCTGCGCAGTTCGAAGAACAGGTCGGCGCGGGTGGCAAAGCCGTAGTACGGGCTGTTGTAGATCACGGCCGGCAGTTGTGGAGCGGCTTGCAGGATGGCAGCGAAGTGGGCTTTTTGCGCCGCAGGCGAGGCCGCACGGGACAGCAGGCGTGGAATCACCATCAGGCCCTGGGCGCCGACCTTGGCTGCGTGTGCTGCGTGGGATACGGCTTCGCGGCTGTTTACTGCACCTGTGCCGACGATTGTAGGAATACCGGCAGCCACCAGGCGTGCGACACCTTCCTGACGTTCGGCTTCGGTCAGCAATGGCCAGTCACCCATGGAGCCGCAGTACACCACGGCACTCATGCCGATTTCGATCAGTTCACGGCCCTTGGCCACCAGCGCGTCGAAGTCCGGTTTGCGCTCGGCGGTGCACGGGGTCATCAGGGCAGGCATGCAACCGGTGAAAATGTTATCGCTCATTGTTCTAACTCCTCGAGTCGTTTATTCGGATGTGTTTACGGCGAAGGGCTTAAATGCCCCACGCGAAAGGATCTTTTTCGTCGATCAGCAGCATGCTGTCGGCAGTCATAAAGGCCTGGCCGGTAATGAACGGGCGAATGCGCTCGCCTTCCCATTGAAAGCTGCCGACAAACTGGCTGGCGGTGATGCTGGCTTGTACCCAGGGCTGGCCGGCAGCGAGTTTGCCGTCGGCCGCCAGGCACGCCAGTTTGGCGCTGGTGCCAGTGCCGCAGGGTGAGCGGTCATAGGCCTTGCCCGGGCACATGACGAAGTTGCGGCTATCAGCCTGGTCGTCGTCGGCGAACAGTTCGATATGGTCGATCAGGGCACCGTCTTCACCGTGGATGCCCTGCGCCTCAAGGGCCTTGAGCATGGCCCAGGTGTATTCGGTCAGGGCTTCGACATTGTCCAGTTGCAGCGCCTTGCCATGGTCGCTGACCAGGAAGAACCAGTTGCCGCCCCAGGCAATATCCCCATGCACACGGCCATGCCCCGGCACCTCAACGGCGACCTGCTGGCGGTAGCGGTAAGAGGGCACGTTGCCCACGGTGACTTTTCCGTCAGGATGCAGGGTGGCAGTGACCGGGCCCACGGGGGTGTCGATCTTGTGCTCGCCGGTCTCGATCAGGCCCAGGTGATGCAGGGAGGCGATCAAGCCGATGGTGCCGTGCCCGCACATGCCCAGGTAACCGGCATTGTTGAAGAAGATCACGCCGCAGGTGGCATCTGCCGACACGGGCTCGCAGTACAGCGCGCCGACCAGTACATCGTTGCCACGGGGCTCCAGCAGGCAGGCCCGGCGCCATTGGTCATGCTGGTCGCGCAGGGCATCGCGTTGTTCGGCAATGCTGTGCCCGGCCAGTTGCGGAAAGCCTTTGAGCACCAGGCGTGTGGGTTCGCCGCCGGTATGTGAATCAATGATATGGACTTGCTTCATGAACTTATCCCTTGGTAGAGAGCAACGGCTGGGAGGACGGTGGCAAACGGTGGGTCAGGACGAAGTCGGTACAAATGTTCCGCTGGCATGGCGCGGTGACGTCTGGCTGGCCTGTTGCGGGGCGTCTTCGCTGTCCTCGTCGTCTTCCAGGCGGACCAGGTGCGCCGGCACGCCGGTGGCTGCTCCCCAGTAATAGATAGCCGTGGCGCAGGCGGCGACGACCAGGGTGTCGAAAGGGTGAGCCAGCACGCCCAGACCACCAAAGGTGCCGAGCTTGGACAACACGATGGTTACGGCGTAGAAGCCGATCAGCCACAAAGACGAACGTACTTGCTGACCCAGACTCAGGTGATTGGTCGGTACAAAGCGCGAGCACAGCAGGTACACCACGAACATCACGATTTGCAGGCCGAGCAGCCAGGACACGGTGTTCCAGCCCGACCAGTAAACAATCAGCGCCGCCACAATGAACGACAGCGGGCCCAGCACAGCCATCCACTTGACGCGGAACGGGCGTGGCATGTCGGGTGCGTTGCGGCGCAGGGCGGCCACGGACACCGGGGCCACGGCGTAGCTCAATACCAGCGCGGCGGAAACCACGTTGATCAGCGCTTCCCAGGACGGGAACGGCAGGGTCCAGAACACCGACAGGCCAAAGGTCAGCCACAGCGCCGGGCGCGGAATGCCGGATTTTGCATCGATGCGGGTGAACACTTTGAAGAAGGTGCCGGTTTGTGCCCAGCCATAGATCACCCGTGGCGTGGCGTTCATGTAGATGTTGCCGCAGCCGCTTGGCGAGATCACGGCATCGGCCACCACCAGATAAGCCAGCCAGCCCACACCCAGGGCCAGGGCGATATCGCGATAGGGCAGGGCCAGCTCCTTGGTCACGCCGGCCCAGCCGTTGGCCAGCATCTCGGTTGGCACACCGCCGAGGAAGGCGACTTGCAACAGCACATAAATAACGGTCGACAGCAGCACCGACAGGATCAGGGCAATCGGGATGGTGCGTTGCGGGTTCTTGACTTCACTGGCCACCGAAATGATCGGGGTCAGGCCCAGGTAGGCGAAAATGATGCCGCCTGCAGAGACGGCCATTTGCACGCCCGACAGGCCAAAGGGAGCGAAGCCCTGAGAGTAGAGGTTCTCCGGCTTGAAGAAAGTGAACAGCACGCCGATGACCAGCAGCGGCACGATGAACTTGAACACGCTGACCAGGTTGTTGGCCATGGCGAACGTCTTCACGCTGCGATAGTTGAGCATGAAGAACAGGCACAACAGGCCGAACTGCAGGAGCCAGCCCAGGATCGAAGGGTCACTGGAGCCGGCCTTGGTCAGCTCGGGGAACCATGCCGCGGCGTATTGGCGAGCGGCGACCACTTCAATCGCCACCAGGCTGGAGAACGCGATCAGGGTGATAAAGCCCATCAAATACCCGAGCAACGGGCCGTGGGAGTAAACCGGGTAACGAATGACGCCACCGGCGCGCGGCAGGGCAGCACCCAGCTCGCAGTAAACGATGCCCAGCAACAGCACGGAAAAACCGCCCAGCAGCCAGGAAAAAATCCCTGCCGGGCCTGCGATTGCCGACACATGACTGGCTGCAAACAACCAGCCGGAACCGAAGATGGCACCCAGACCGATAAAAGTCAGGTCCATCAGTGAGAGCTGTTTCTTGAATTTGCCTTTACCTGACATGGCGTCGCCTTTTTGTGAGTTATTGGTTAGGCAGGTGTGATGTCATTTGCCATTGCGCCGACAGGGTTGGCGGGTGTGCAATGGCGCTAGATTGAACGTCGGGGAAAGTTTGCGATTGATCATTTCCATTGATGCCGATGACGAAATCAGCACAATGGACCCAGGCGGCCGATGCCTGGTCTGTGGTGGGAGAGTGAGTGTGATGACGCAGAATGCTTTTGCAATGCTGGGCCAGGGCGGCGAGCTGAGCCGCCCCGAGAGCCTTGAGCAGTTGCTCTCGGGGGTAGCGCTGTTGCTGCCGATGCTTGATGCCATCCCCAATGCCGCGATCTTTATCAAGGACATTGCTGCGCGCTATGTGCTGGCCAACCGCACCTTGGTACAACGCTGCGGCCTCAAGCAGTTGCAACCCCTGCTGGGCAAAACCAGCGCCGAGGTATTCCCCGCGCAGTTGGGGCCGGGCTATACCGAGCAGGATCGGCAGGTGCTGGAACAGGGGCTGGTGCTTGAAGACCAGCTGGAGCTGCACCTGTACGGGACTCGGGAGCCTGGCTGGTGCCTGACCCACAAGCGCCCGCTGTACAATCGCCAGGGCGAGATCATCGGCCTGGCCGGGATCTCCGTGGACCTGCAATCAGCCAGCGATACCCACCCGGCGTACCAGCGGTTGGCGGCGGTGGACGAGCACATTCGTACGCATTTCAACCGCCGCGTAACCTTGGCTGAATTGACCCGTATCGCCGGGATTTCCGTGGCGCAACTGGAGCGCTACTGCAAGCGGGTGTTTCACCTCACACCACGGCAGATGATCCAGAAAGTACGACTGGAACACGCCCATCGCCTGTTGCTGAGTGATATCCCTATTACTGAAGTTGCCCTGCAATGTGGTTACACCGACCACAGTGCGTTCACCCGCCAGTTCAAGGCACTGACCGGTTTTACCCCGCGCCAGTATCGTCAGGCCACGGCACAGTGAGAGTGTCGCCGCGCTTGTGATTTTTTATCGGCGCTCATATGTATTTCGTCGCGCCGGGGTGTTAAGAGTCTGCCCTGGCCAATGCAACCTGCTGGAGAACGACCGCGAGTGAGTACCAACATCATCACCAGGCAAGGCCATGAAGCCCTGAAGCAGGAGCTTGACTACCTGTGGCGGGAAAAGCGCCCGGATACCACACGCAAGGTGACCTGGGCAGCATCACTGGGTGATCGCAGCGAAAACGCTGACTACCAGTACAACAAGAAGTTGCTGCGCGAGATCGACCGGCGGGTGCGCTACCTGCGCAAGCGCCTGGAAGATGTGCGGGTAGTTGATTATTCGCCCGAACAGGAAGGACGGGTGTTTTTTGGTGCCTGGGTCGAAATCGAAAACGAGGCCGGGGACGTCAAGAAATTCCGCATTGTGGGTTACGACGAAATCTACGGCCGCAACGATTACATCTCCATCGACTCACCGATGGCCCGTGCGCTGTTGAAAAAACAGGTGGGGGATGAGGCCGTGGTGCAGACCCCGAGCGGGGAAGTGCTGTGGTGGATCAACGAGATTTATTACGAAAAAAGCTAGCGTAAACCTGTACAAAACTTGTAGCCGCTGCAGGGTTTAACTGGTGTACCGCGTACATATCCGGCATCTGCGTTTAACTGGAATATTGGTTTCGCCCTTACGGCGAGGCACTTGTGCGCCGTGTACGGACCGGACACATGGTTGACGGGTGTGCGGGGACATGGTGGACACTTTTAGGGACTGTTATGGGTATTCCGGTTGCCAGGACACTCCCGTGCCGACAGCAAAAACCAACATAGAACCTTGCACCAAACCGAACGCAGCCTTCGTTCCTCGGCAGCGACTACAGAGATTGCGCAGCACACACTTACGCCAACAGGCCGGCCGGTCGGCCGCCTAGTGGCGCACTGCTTTTGATCTGCCAGCCCTCCCGGGAGGCCGAGAGGAGGTTCTGTGGAGTGGGTCGACCGACATGGATGCCGGGAGAGCCGCGATGGGCCATGGATGGCCCGTGGCGGCGTGCCCACGGAGCAGAGCCGGAGCGAGGGAACCTGAGCGCAGCGAAGGCCGTACGATGGGGCGAAAGCGTTTTGGTTACTTTGCCGCTTTTGCAAAGTGACTCGCTGTAAGAGCGAAACCAATATTCCAGTTAAACGCAGATGCCGGATATGTACGCGGCGTAACAGTTGAATCCCAAAACGACGATCGCAGCCTCGCTGCGCTCCTCAGCGGCTACAAAAGCTCGGGCGAGGGCATCTCAACCCTCGCGCAGCACCGTCAACGGGCTGGCATTCAGCGCCCGGCGTGTACCGAATACCCCCGCACCGCCAACCATCACCGCGCCCAGCACGGGCAACAACAGTAACCACGGATGCGGATGCCACGGCAAGTCAAAGGCAAAACGGTACAGCACCAGGCTGACCAGTTCGGCCCCCAGCGCCGCCAGCAGGCCGCTGGTGGCGCCCAGCAGGCCGAACTCGATGCGCCGTGCCTTCACCAGCAGTTGCCGCTCGGCCCCCAGCGCGCGTAGCAAGGCGCCCTGACGAATGCGTTCGTCCAGCGTGGATTGCAGGCCGGAAAACAGCACCGCCATGCCCGCCGCAAGGACGAACAACAGCACGTATTCCACGGCGATGGTCACCTGCGCCAGGATGCTGCGTAACTGCTCAAGCAGGGCATCGATGGGCAGGATGGTCACAGCCGGGAAGCGCCGCGACAGCTCGATGATTTCCTTGTCGTGACCCGGTGCCAGGTAAAAGCTGGTGAGCCAGGTGGCTGGCAGGTCCTGCAAGGTTCCAGGCTGGAAAATCATGAAGAAGTTGGGCTGGAAGTTATCCCAGTTGATGCTGCGCAAGCTGGTGACCCGAGCTTCGCGATTGACCCCGGCAATGGTGAAGGTCATCAGGTCACCCAGCTTCAGCTTGAGGCTTTCGGCGACCTTGGCTTCAACCGAAACCCCTGGCACGTCTGCGGCAGGTTGCTGGCTCCACCAACTGCCTGCGGTGATTTGATTTTCAGCGGGCAGGTCAGCGGCCCAGGTCAGGCTCAGGTCGCGCTGGATGGCCCGGTCGCCACTGGAGTCCTTGCTGACGATATCTTGCACCGGCTGGCCGTTGATGCTGATCAGGCGCCCCGGAATCACCGGGTACAGCGGCGCGGCCCGGGCCTGAAGGGTCATCAGGTGGGCACCAAAAGCTTCTTTGTCGGCCGGCAGGATATTAAGCGCAAAGTAGTTGGGTGCGTCCTTGGGCAGCTGGTTTTGCCAGGTGTCGAGCAACTCGCCGCGCAGCAGGGCGATCAGGGCCATCGACAGCAGGATCAGGCCAAAGGCCAGGGCCTGGCCCGCCGCGGCCAGGGGATGGCGCAGCAACTGGCCCAGCCCCAGGCGCCAGGGCAGTGAGGCGCGGGCCAGCAGGCGGCGCAGACTTTGCAGGCCCAGCAGCAGGATACCGCCAAGCACCACGGCGGCAATCACGCCACCGCCGAGCAGGGCGAAGGTCAGCACCAGGTCCAGGCTCATGCGCCACATGATCAGGCCCAGTGCCAGCAGGGCTGCGCCGTAGACGGTCCAGGTACTGGCCGGAATCGGCAGCATGTCGCGGCGTAACACCCGCAATGGCGGTACGCGGCCCAGTGCTGCGAGTGGCGGCAAGGCGAAACCTGCCAGCGCCACCAGCCCGGTGCCCATCCCGGCGATCGCCGGCATCAGCCCGCCGGGCGGTACGTCAGCGGGCAGCAGGTCATGCAGCAGGGCGAACAGGCCAAGCTGCGCGAGCCAGCCCAACAGGGCGCCGGCAAGGCTGGCCAGCAGCCCAAGTACTGCCAGTTGCAGGGTGAACAGTAACAGGGCTTCACGCCGTGACAGGCCCAGACAGCGGAGCAGGGCACTGGCATCGAAGCGGCGACTGGCAAAGCGGGTAGCAGACAGGGCCACGGCCACGCCCGCTAGCAGCACTGCCACCAGGCTGGCCATGTTCAGGTAGCGCTCGGCCTTGCCCAGCGCACCGCCGATTTGCTGATTGCCGTCACGGCCGTCGAGGAGGCGCTGGTTGGCGTCCAGGCCGGGCTTGACCACCTGGCGATAGGATTCAAGCGCCGGGGCGTTTCCACGCCACAGCTCGCGGTAGGTGACCCTGCTCCCCGGTTGTACGATGCCGGTGGCAGCCAGGTCGTCCAGATTGATCAGCACCCGCGGGGTCAGGCTGTAAAGGTTGCCGGCACGATCGGGTTCATAAGTCAGCACGCGGGTGATGCGCACGGTTTTTGAGCCGACATCGATTTCATCGCCGACCTTGAGGTCCAGCGCGGTCAGCAGGCGGGCTTCGGCCCAGGCCTCACCGGGTTTGGGGCCGCCCCCAGGTTGTTCCTCGGCATAGGGCTGCGGGGCGCTTTTCAGTTCGCCGCGCAACGGGTAGGCATCGTCTGCCGCCTTGATGCTGGAGAGCTGGATGCCATTGTCGGTGGCAATCACGCTGGCGAACTCGACCACGCGGGCGTGTTCGAGGCCCAGGTCATTGCCGACCTTGATTTGTTCTTCCCGCGCCGGGGCGCTGCCATCGAGCACCAGGTCGGCACCGAGGAACTCAGTGGCGCGCAACAACATCGCGCCATTAAGACGGGCACCGAAGTAACCGATGGCAGTGCTGGCGGCCACGGCGACCAGCAGGGCGAAGAACAGCACGCGCAGCTCGCCGGCGCGGGCATCGCGCAGCAATTGGCGTACGGCCAGACTTAGCATGCGCAACAGCGGCAGACGTGCCATCAGGGCTCCAGAGGGCCGACCAGATGGCCAGCTTCAAGACGGATCAGGCGCCGGCAACGATGGGCCAGGCGTTCGTCATGGGTCACCAGCACCAGGGTGGTGCCGTTTTCCTTGTTCAGTTCAAAAAGCAGATCGGTGATGCGCTCGCCGGTGTGGCTGTCCAGGTTGCCGGTGGGTTCATCGGCGAACAGCACGTCGGGATTGGCGGCAAAAGCCCGGGCAATGGCGACGCGCTGCTGCTCGCCGCCGGACAGCTGGCGCGGTGAGTGGCTCAGGCGCTGGCCCAGACCAACGCGTTCAAGCAGGTGGCGGGCATGCTCGCGGGCATCCTTGCGGCCATCCAGCTCCAACGGCAGCATGACGTTTTCCAGGGCATTAAGGCTGTCGAGCAACTGGAACGACTGAAACACGAAGCCTACATGCTCAGCCCGCACCCGGGCGCGCTGGTCTTCATCGAGGGTGCTCAGGGCCCGGCCAGCCAAAATCACTTCGCCCTGGCTGGGCAGGTCGAGGCCGGCCAGCAGGCCCAGCAATGTCGATTTGCCTGAACCGGAGGCACCGACAATCGCCAGGCTGTCGCCCTTGCTCAGTTCGAGGCTCAGGGGGTGCAGGATGGTTAACTCGCCTTCCGCGCTGGGAACCACTTTGCTAAGGTTCTGCGCGGTGAGAATACTTTCGCCCATGGAGAATCCAATGCGTGTGTGGTTATTAAGTGCTGCTCTGGCCCTGATGTGCATGGCACAGACGGCAACGGCGGGAACAATCTTGATCGTCGGCGATAGTATCAGCGCGGCTTTCGGCCTGGATACCCGTCTGGGATGGGTGTCTTTGCTCGAACAGCGGCTCAGGGAGCAAGGCTACGACGACAAGGTGGTCAATGCTTCGATCAGTGGCGACACCAGCGCCGGAGGGCTGGCGCGGTTGCCTGCGCTGCTTGCAGAGCATAAACCGGATGTAGTGATTGTCGAGTTGGGCGGCAACGATGGCCTGCGTGGACAGTTGCCAGCGCAATTGAAACAAAATCTTGCAGGGATGATTGATGCCTCGCAGCAGGCGGGTGCCAAGGTGCTACTGCTTGGGATGCAATTGCCGCCCAATTATGGTGCGCGTTACACCCAGGCATTTGCTGCGGTGTACAGCGAACTGGGCAAGGAAAAAGACGTTGCCCTGGTGCCGTTTTTGCTTGAAGGCGTGGGTGGCAAACCCGAGCTGATGCAGGCCGATCGCATCCACCCGGCGGTCGGGGCGCAGGGGCTTTTGCTGGATAATGTGTGGCCGGCGCTAAAACCCCTGCTTTGATGCTTTTCTACGGCCAGTGTTTCGGCTAAGGTGGCGCCCCCCCGATTTGGAGCCCCCGATGTCGCGTCCTGCCTGGTCTTTATATGCCTATCAACTGATCGAGCCCGATGAGCAGCTCGATCTGTTCGCCTGCCAGGAGGTACGGGTGCATCTGGTGACGCGTCAACTGGAGCTGGGCGGCACCATTGACCGCACGTTGTGTGGCTCTTTGCTGCCCGCGCAACCGCGTTGGTCGGATGTCACCCGCAAGGTGTTTCAGGACCACCGGTTATGCCCGCTTTGCCGGGCAATCATCGAGTCGCAGCGCCGGGGCACAGAGCCAATCTGGCCAGAGCTGCGCTTTGAACTATGATCTTGGTTGTTTGATGCCCTGACCGCCTCACGTTCCCCGTGGGCGCGGTGTACACTCCCTTTTTTGTCCCCCGTTGATTATGCGAAGGATGTTCCGGATGTTGTCGCGCCTACCTGCAGTTACCCGCTACCTGTCCGTTGCCGCACTTTGTGTAGCGGGTCCCGCTGTTGCGCTTGAATTTCCGCTGCCACCGCCTGGCGAAGATGTCGTCGGTGAAGTGCAGGTGATCAAGGGCAAGTACGAAGACTCCTTTGCTGACCTGGGCAACAAGTACGAGCTGGGCTATTCGGAAATGATCGCTGCCAACCCCGGGGTTGACGCCTGGTTGCCGGTCAAAAAGAACCCGGACGGCACCCTCGTCGATACCGATATCGTGTTGCCGACCCAGTTCATCCTGCCACCGGGCAAGCGCGAGGGGATAGTGATCAACCTCGCCGAATACCGCTTGTATTATTACCCCAAGGATCAGAACAAGGTTTACACCTTCCCGCTGGGGATTGGTCGCGAAGGTTGGGGCTCACCCTTGGGGCAGACGAAAATCACCGCCAAGACGCCGAACCCGACCTGGACACCGCCAGCTTCGATCAAGGCCGAGCACGCCAAAAATGGCGACCCGCTGCCTAATGTCGTGCCCGCAGGCCCCGATAACCCGTTGGGCCCGTTCAAGTTCACCCTGGGCATGCCGGGCTACCTGATTCACGGCTCCAACGCCAAGTTCGGCATTGGCACGGGCACCAGCCACGGCTGCTTCCGCATGCTTAACCAGAACGTGCTGCAAATGGCGCAGATGGTGCCGGTGGGTACGCCGGTGCGGATCATCAACGAGCCGTACAAAATTGGCGTCAGTGGCGGCAAGGTGTTCCTTGAAGTACACGAGCCGTTGAACGTGAAGGATGGCTCGTTGCTGGCAGTCAGCGACAAGTCGCACTTGACCCCTGAAGACTTGCAGAACAAGTACGCAGGTTTCATCAACTTCCTGCTCAAGCACAAAGACCTGGAAAACAGCATCCAGATAGACAAGGATCTGGCCTTCCCGGTAGTGGGCGCCGAAACCGGCATCCCTGCAGAAATCGGCATATCCAACTCTGGCGTAACGGCAGGCCAGTCGCTGGATTACGTGCAGTAAGGCGTACTAAAACGCGCAATAAAAAGCCGCCGCGGTTAATACCCGCAGCGGCTTTTTTATTGCTTGCTTAGTGGCCGGCAGGCAATAAAAAAGCCGACCTAAAAATAGGTCGGCTTGGTAACAATCCCGAAGGACTATTACTTGCGGCTTGCTTTTTCAAGCATGCGCAGAGCGCGCTCGTTAGCTTCGTCAGCAGTCTGTTGTGCTTTTTGAGCAGCAGCCAGAGCTTCATCAGCTTTACGGTAGGCTTCGTCAGCACGAGCCTGGGAGCGAGCTGCTGCATCTTCAGTTGCAGTCAGACGGGCTTCAGTTTCTTTAGATACGCTGCTGCAACCGGTAGCCAGAACTGCGGCCAATGCCAGAGCAGAGAATTTCAGAACGTTGTTCATCGTGTTCCCCTTCAAGGACTTTCTAATTAAAGCTGTTCCTTCAAAGTGAGGAAACAGCCGGCGTACATAGTACCCATTACTTGTAGTAAGTAAAATGACCTAGCGCAAGAACCAAAAAAAATAATTGGCTGGCAATCTCGGTAGGCTAGCTTTAACGGATTGTGTTTGTAAAACAGTCAGTTTGGAGTGCATGAAGTGGCATCCGCGTGATAGCGCAGCGTGACTTAAAATGCGGTTGTACGTCATAGCCTCAACTATCCGGAAAATGTTCAGGACTGCGTCAAGGATGTCGGGCAGGCGAAACGTTCGAGCAGGTCTGATCTGCTGACAACAGGCTGCCTCCTGGAAGTGAACATTTGCATTAGAGTGGCTACTCTGTAATCAGGCCTGCTGGCACATTCTGTGCTGGCAGCGCGTGCGTGAAGGCGTAGTAGTTCCCTCGGCGGAAAAACATCAGTAAGGTAGGGGTCACACTACAAGACCCGCGAGGAGTAATGATGAGCGAGGCGTTGTCTATCCACCATGACCAGGCAGGTCACCAGTTTGAGACCACTGTCGACGGTCATCGTGCCTACCTGACCTACATGGATCTGGGCAAGCAGACGCTGGATATCTATCGCACGTTTGTGCCCAATGCCTTGCGTGGACGAGGTATTGCAGCAGCCTTGACGGAGCAGGCGCTCGATTACGCCGACAAGATGGGCTACGAGGTAATTCCTTCGTGTTCCTACGTTGAGCGCTATATGGAGCGCCACAAGCGCCCTCAGGCCAATACCTGAAGAGCACGCACACAAAAACGCCGGGCATGCCCCGGCGTTTTTGTGTGTGGCAATCGGGCTTTGAATGATCTGTAGCCGCTTCGCTCGTCAGCGGCTACAAGTTTTGACTCAGCCGCGCTCACGCTTTGGCAGTACATCCTTGAGCTTGGCGCGCATGCTGCGCAACGTGCTCTCGGTAGCGGCCCAGTCGATGCAGGCATCGGTAATCGAAACACCGTACTGCAGGTCTTCGAGGTTTTTCGGAATTGCCTGGCAGCCCCAGTTCAAGTGGCTTTCGACCATCAGGCCGATAATTGACTGGTTGCCTTCGACGATCTGGTTGGCCACGTTCTCCATGACCAGCGGTTGCAAGGCCGGGTCTTTGTTGGAGTTGGCGTGGCTGCAGTCGACCATGATGTTCGGACGGATTTTAGCCTTGTTCAGTGCCTGTTCACACAGGGCGACGCTGACCGAATCATAGTTGGGCTTGCCATTGCCGCCGCGCAATACCACGTGACCATAGGCGTTGCCCTTGGTGGTGACAATCGACACGCCGCCTTCCTGGTTGATCCCCAGGAAACGATGCGGGCTGGAAACCGATTGCAAGGCATTGATCGCAACCGTCAGGCCGCCATCGGTGCCGTTCTTGAAGCCTACCGACGAAGACAGGCCGGAGGCCATTTCGCGGTGGGTCTGCGATTCGGTGGTGCGCGCACCAATGGCCGACCAGCTGATCAGGTCCTGCAGGTACTGCGGGGAAATCGGATCAAGGGCTTCGGTGGCCGTTGGCAGGCCCATTTCAGCCAGGTCCAGCAGCAGTTTGCGGCCGATATGCAGGCCGTCTTCGATCTTGAACGAGTCGTCCAGGTACGGATCGTTGATCAGACCTTTCCAGCCCACGGTTGTGCGAGGTTTCTCGAAATAGACGCGCATCACCAGATACAGCGTGTCGCTGACTTCTTCGGCCAGCACTTTCAGACGCTCGGCATACTCGTGGGCAGCCTTGATATCGTGGATCGAGCAAGGCCCGATGACAACGAACAGTCGATGGTCCGTGCCATCCAGGATGTTGCGAATCACCTCGCGCCCTTTGGTCACGGTCTGCAGAGCCGTTTCACGCAAAGGCATTTCGCGTTTGAGCTGTTCAGGGGTGATCAGGGTTTCGTTGGAGGCAACGTTTAGGTCGTCGATCGGTAAATCAGCCATCGTGTTACTCGTCAGGTCACGGGTGCCGGCCGCCAGCGATCCCCGTGCGGCGGAGCACAGCTTGATTGAGCGCATCGGGGAGCCGAACCTTAACGCGTTAACCGGTTGGTCGACAATGGGCAGGTACAGCTTTAATCCAGTACGGCCTGCGCCATTGCGTGATCCAGGGTGGCTTGTGAGAACTCCACAGCGTGGTGAGTGACCCATTCCAGGGCCAGGGCTTGCAAGTCCTGCGGATAGGGGCTTTGTTGCTGCTGCAGACGGGAAAAGTGCTCGATCTGACAAACCTGTTCACCCATTCGTGCGCCAAACAGGGTTTGTTCGTCGATCAGGGCTACGCCGATACGGTAGCCCTGTTGATGCTTTTCGCACCAGGCTATATAGCCCGGATAACGTGCGTTTTCCCCCAGGGTAGGCATGGACAGGTCAACGGCGGTGCCGCATCGCCAGCTTCGGTCGCTGTTGCATGCCACGCCGCCGAGGCTGATAGAGTGCAGCTTCTGGCGCGGCAGTGAAGGTTGGTTGCGTAGCGTTATCTCAACGGGAATATCATCTGGGTGAGGTAAAAAGCGACCCATGAAAGCTGACTCCAATTGCCATCAAATTAGTATTGTCTTATGAGTATAGTGAGTGAAATGGAGCTGACCGATTTTGATGCCGATCAGCAACTGCTGGCGCTACCCGGCACTACGCTGGTTATCTTTACCAGCGCCGGCTGTTCGGCGTGCCGGGTAGCGCGGCGCATGCTGCCGGATATGCAGTTGCCCATCGAACGGCTGTGCTGGATTGATGCTGGCAATAACGGTGGCCTGGTCGAGCGTTACGAAATTTTCCATCTTCCTACCCTGTTTGTCGTACGCGACGGGGCCTTTTACGGTGAGTTGAAATCGCGCCTGAGTGAAGGCGAACTGGCCCACCATATTCGACTGGCCTTGATGCTTGAGCCTGACGAACTACCGTGAACCAATGGCTTAACCCGCTTTAATTCCGTGGAGGCGACATGAGCAAAGGCTTAAAGGGCAAGCTGGTGCTGGCCATTTCTTCTCGGGCCCTGTTCGATTTGAGCGACAGCCATCAGGTATATCTGGCCCAGGGAATCGAGGCGTACCGTCAATACCAGATCGAGCATGAAGATGAAGTACTGACGCCGGGGGATGCCTTTGCGCTGGTCGAAAAGCTCCTGAGCTTTAATGCCAGCCTTGGCCGTGAGCGGGTGGAGGTGGTGCTGGTATCGCGCAACAGTGCCGACACCGGGCTGCGGGTGTTCAATTCGATCCAGCATTACGGTCTGAATATTTCCCGGGCAGCGTTCTCGGGCGGGCGCAATCCCCACCCCTATCTCAATGCGTTTGGTTGTGATCTGTTTTTGTCGACCCATGCCGAGGATGTGCGCAGTGCCCTGGATGCGGGTTTTGCGGCAGCAACCATTCTTTCGGGCGGCTCGCTGCGCGCCGAAAGCAATGAACTGCGGATTGCCTTCGACGGTGATGCAGTGCTGTTTTCCGATGAGTCGGAGCGGGTTTTCCAGGCTGGTGGCCTGGAGGCATTTCAGTCGCTTGAGCGCGAATCCGCGCGCAATCCGCTGCGGGGCGGGCCGTTCAAGGGCTTTCTGGAAGCTTTGAACCTGTTGCAACGCGAATTCCCTGACGATGCTTGCCCGATTCGTACCGCGCTGGTCACTGCCCGTTCGGCCCCTGCCCATGAACGGGTGATCCGCACGTTGCGCGACTGGGACATTCGTCTGGATGAATCGCTGTTTCTGGGCGGGCTGGATAAATCGGCCTTTCTCGAAGCCTTTGCTGCGGATGTGTTTTTTGATGATCAGGCCGGCCATTGCGAAAGGGCGCGCCAGGTGGTGGCGACCGGCCATGTGCCCCATGGCATCAGCAATGAATTAAGGGATTTCGCCCCCGAATAAGCACTGCGGGCAAGTTGCCAAGCGGAGCATCGTACTTGTCCCGGCGCTGCTAAGCTCTCCTTACCTCGTCTATTGAAGCTGTCGGGATGGTCGCATGATCCGCTCAATTTTGTACGCCACTGACCTTGGCATTTACGCGCCCGTTGTTATGCAGCATGCGCTGGGGATGGCCCGCAGTTTCAATGCAGACCTGTTTGTGGTGCATGTGGTCGAGCCCATGGGGCTGTTTGCCGAGTCGGTGTTGCAGAGCTACCTTGATGAGCAGGCGTTGAGCGAGCTGCACCTGCAAGGCATGAGCACAATGCTTTCAAATATTGAGTTGCGGGTATTGGAGAGTCTTCGCGAAGAGTTGGCGGGCTGGGAACAGGAACTTGCCTTGATTCGGTCGGTCAAGGTTATTCAGGGGGAGCCTTCACACGTCATTCTGGAGCAGTCGCAAAAGCTTTCAGTAGACCTGCTGATACTAGGCAGCCATGCCCAGCCCACGGGGGGCGAATCGCATTTGGGACGCACAGCCGCCCGAGTTATCGAACTGGCAAAAATACCGGTATATCTGGTGCCCCTGATGCAGCGCCGGCGCAGTGCTGATGTGTAAGGCGGATGAATCAATAGAAATGATAAAAAAGTTCTAGATTTCTTATTCCAACCTTCCATATAGTTATATATCGCCGCCGATACCTTGGCGCCTATCAGCTTTGAGGGATGCATATGAAGCTTCAACAATTGCGCTACATCTGGGAAGTGGCGCACCACGACCTCAACGTTTCGGCCACCGCGCAGAGTCTTTACACCTCACAGCCGGGTATCAGCAAACAGATCCGCCTGCTTGAAGACGAATTGGGCGTCGAGGTCTTTGCCCGCAGCGGCAAGCACCTGACCCGCGTCACTCCAGCGGGCGAGCGCATTATCACCACCGCTGGCGAGATCCTGCGCAAGGTCGAAAGCATCAAGCAGATCGCCCAGGAATTCTCCAACGAGAAAAAGGGCACGCTGTCGATTGCCACCACCCACACCCAGGCGCGTTATGCATTGCCGCCGGTGATCAGCAACTTTATCAAACAGTATCCGGACGTGGCCCTGCATATGCACCAGGGTTCGCCCATGCAGATCGCCGAGATGGCCGCCGATGGCACCGTCGATTTTGCCATTGCCACTGAAGCCCTGGAGCTGTTCGGCGACTTGGTGATGATGCCTTGCTATCGCTGGAATCGCTGCGTGGTTGTGCCTCAGGGTCACCCACTGACCAAACTGCCAAAGCTGACCCTCGAGGCGCTGGCCGAATACCCGATCGTGACCTACGTGTTCGGCTTTACCGGTCGCTCCAAGCTCGACGAAGCCTTCAGCCATCGCGGCCTGACCCCTAAGGTAGTGTTTACCGCGGCCGACGCCGACGTGATCAAGACGTATGTACGTTTGGGGCTGGGTGTTGGCATCGTCGCCAAAATGGCCGTCGATACCAATCTGGATAAAGATCTGGTGGTGCTTGATGCCAGCGAACTGTTCGAATCCAGCATCACCAAGATCGGTTTCCGTCGCGGCACCTTTCTGCGCGGTTTCATGTGCGACTTTATCGAGAAATTTGCCCCGCACCTCACCCGTGAGGTGATGGCCAAGGCGATTGCCTGCCACAACAAGCAGGAGCTTGAAGAGCTGTTTGAGGGTGTTGAACTGCCGGTTCACTGATTCACGCTCAGCACACCCACTCTGTAGAAGCGGGCTTGCCCACGATGGCCGCGACGCGATCTGAACCAAGGACCGTGCCGTTTGCATCGCGAGCAAGCCCGCTTCTACATTTACCCGGGCGTGTTACTGCTCGGCGTTGCGCGCATGCCGGTACTCGCTCACCGCGTCATACACCGCCTTGCGCAGGCGGTTGATCCCGCCAATCGGCCGATGTTCCTCAATACCATGCCAGGGGCTGAACGACAGGTTGTCACAGGCCAGGCTCTGGCCGGGTGTGTCAAAGTCCTGGGCTGGCACCTTGACCCGTGCAACTGTCTCAAAGGGGGCGTCCGACTCTTTCCACTCAATGCTGGTGTCTTCGATCGGCATAAAGCGATTGGCATCCTGACGCTGGATCTGCAGCACAAAACAGGCCGGTACCCGGTCTGTTGACAGTTGCTGGTTCAACGCATTGCGCAGGAAGTTGGGCAGCGCCTCGTTTTGCTTTGGCAAGCTGTAGGCCGGGCAACTGTCGGGGTCGGGGGCCACACGGTATTTGGCATTGGCTGTGCCGAACTTGTAGGGCGATACCGAAAAGTAGGTGGTTTGTGTCGGGCTGTCCGGGGCGGGTGCCAGAGTTGCCAGGGCGATAAACAAATGGCGGACCTGCCAACTGCGTGGGTCCCAGGAAGGGAAAAACGCCAGGACCTTTTTGCCATCGGCTTGCGCGCCGATGTTCTGACGGTATTCAGCTACATCGCTGACAAAGAAATTGGGATGGTTGAACATCACAAAATCCTGTTCGGTTCGGCCCTGTTGGCTCGGCATCAATTGCGTGCCAGGCACGTCCTGCAATTTGATGGCCATGCCGCGAGCATCGCGGATGCTGTCGAACTGCGGGTAGGCGTTGCCATTGGACAGGCGCATCACCGCTTGCCAGGTTTTGCCCGGTGTGGCGAAAACGCCCTGGCGCAAGGCCGGGTCGAGGTCATCGAGCACCACGACTTCGGCCTTGACGCAGCCGTGGGCCTTGGCGTGGGCATCGCGCAGGTAGCGAGTGTTTTCGCGGTGCTGATCGACGATGCGGATGGCGGTCTGAATGGTATCCCGGGTCATGGCGGCTTCACCGGTCGGGATTTGTTCCTGGGCCGAAACCGGCCCGCGGTGCTGCCAGGCGTACCAGCCGCTGGCAAGCGCCCAGCCCAGCAACCCCAGGGCGATCAGTGCCAGCAGTAATGTGCCCAGGCATTTGCCCAGGCGAAGCCAAAACGTGGTCAACATGCAAACATCCTTTTAACGAAATCTTCAGTGCTGTGAAGGCACTTCATGGGGTGGGCAACTGTTGTTCAAGGGGGCCGCCGAGCATTTTCAGATACTCCAGCAAGGCCCAGCGCTCTTCGGGTTGCAGCAGGCGCCCGATGACGCCGTTGCCGCGAGGGCCGGCGCGGAATTCGTGACCGCTGTTGTGGTTGCCGCTGATTCGCGTGTCGAGTACAAAGCCGCCGTCGAAAGCCTCGGTGCGATAGCCCAGGTGACGCGGGTCGTATTCAAAGCTGCCGCGATAGAAGGTCTGGTCGCGCTCGGCCTGAGGCGACAGCAACTGGTACACCGTGGGTACCGAGCCGTTGTGCAGGAAAGGTGCCGTGGCCCAGATCCCGTCCAGCGGGCGCGCCTTGTAGGCTCGCAATTCCATGACTCCGATCGGCAGGCCGAAACCGTTGAGGCGCGCCTGCTCCTCAGGGCTGATGTTGGCGTCATGGTAGGCACGCTTCTCGACGAAAGCGGTGACGTAAGCCAGCCCCTTGGCCACTGACAAGGCGCTCATGTCCAGGGGCGCATCGGTCTTGGGGTACAGGTCCACGTTCATGCCGGCCAGCTCGGCAGGGTCCCATTGCAGTGCAGTGAGGTTGTAGCGGTTGTCAGCGATATTGTTCGCGGTATTGGGGTCGGTCCCTATCACTTCCACAGGCAGCATTTTCAGTTGCTTGACCCAGCGGCCGTTTTCTTCGACCAGGGGGGGTACATGGCACCCGGCGCAGTTTTCGCCGAACAATGCACGACCCTTGGCGGCCAGCGGGCGATCAATCTTGCCGAACAGCTCTTCGGGCCAGACCGGGGGCTTGAGTTTTTGCAGGGTTTCTTCGATCAGGTGCAGGTCGTTGACGCGCACGCTGGACGGGTAGCGGGCATCGCCTTGCAGGGGCTGACCATGGTTGTCGAAGAAATTAAGGGTGGCGCCCACGCCCAGGGCTTCGCCGATATTGCGTGCCATGGGTTGCTTGGCCGAGCCGTTCCACTGTACCCAGTCGAAGGTCCACATGTCCCACAGGTGCGGGTAGTCCACCGGGGCATTGGCCACGCGATAGTTATCGGGGGAAATCGCATCGCCGAAGCTGGCGTTGGCGATCCGGCCGAAAGCATCGGTACGGCCCGGGCCTTCCAGGGTTGGATACAGGCCGCGGTGGGTGTCGTTCCAGGCCACGCCCAGGAAGGTGTCCAGGGATGCCTTGAAGTCCTTGCGCAGTTGCTTGTGCTGCGCATCATATTGATCGCCCAGGACAGTGCGGGCGAAGCGCTCGAATTTCCACGGGTTGTAATAAGTGGCTGCGAGGGTGGCGACAAGTGCCTGGCCGAAGCTGCCGCCGCGCAGGGTCGGCACGCTCGATGGCAGTACATGTTGCGCCGGAGCACCGTCAACGCGTACAGCCTGGCCTTTGAAACGTAATTCGCCGGTGTGGCAGGCTGCGCAGGTGATATCCAGATACTCCACGTTGCTGCCGGAGTTCTGATGGCGGGTAAAGCCTACTGGCAAGTTGCCCGGGTTGGCAGCACTGGCCTGCTGCTCGGGATCCACCAGAAAGCCGAAGCGCGCCAGATACTCGGGGGCCGCGAAAGGTTGCCTGGAAAACGGCAGTTCCAGAGCGCTGAACCAGTCGTAATGCAGACCTTTAACCTGGGTGCCCTGGGGGGTGTAGTAGTAGGTCTGGCGCTCAGCGGGACTCCACTGGTCCAGGTAGTGCAATTGCTGCGGGGGCTGGTAGGCGGGTAGTTTTGGATTGGCGATAAAATAGATCACCAGACCAAGGCCCAGCACCACAGCCACCAGCAACCCCAGCAGAACACGGTAAAACAGACGCACAGTAACGCTCCTTGTAAAATATTTACCGCCTTATGCCTTAGCTGGAGTCAGGCATCAAGTGAGGAGGGGTGTGCATTGCCGGGTTTACAGATGTGTTAACAAAAGTTGCGGCTAAAATGAATTGTTATTAATGCATGAACTTATCCACTAATTGTCTATCTTATCCCGGTAGCCATTGGTCGCGGCCGCCTGATAAGCTCGCGGCTTTATTCGATTGCCCATTTGGCGCATGAACAAGGAAATAGCATGAAACAGCATCGGTTGGCGGCAGCTGTGGCCCTGGTAAGCCTGGTACTGGCGGGTTGTGATTCGCAGACCAGCGTAGAGCTGAAAACTCCGGCGCAAAAAGCTTCGTACGGCATTGGCCTGAACATGGGCAAGAGCCTGGCTCAAGAAGGCATGGATGATCTGGATTCCAAGGCCGTAGCCCAGGGCATCGAAGATGCCGTCGGCAAGAAAGAGCAAAAACTCAAGGACGACGAGTTGATCGAAGCGTTCGCAGCCCTGCAAAAACGTGCTGAAGAACGCCTGACCAAAATGAGTGAAGAAGCCTCTGCTGCAGGCAAAAAATTCCTCGAAGAAAATGGCAAGAAAGCCGGTGTTGTCACTACCGCTTCTGGCTTGCAATACGAAGTTATCAAGAAAGCCGATGGCCCTCAGCCAAAAGCTACCGACGTGGTCACTGTTCACTACGAAGGCAAACTGATCGACGGCAAGGTGTTCGACAGCTCGGTAGAGCGCGGCAGCCCGATTGATCTGCCGGTGAGCGGCGTGATCCCGGGTTGGGTTGAAGGCCTGCAATTGATGCACGTTGGCGAGAAGTACAAACTGTATATCCCTAGCGAACTGGCTTATGGCGCGCAAAGCCCGAGCCCGGCAATTCCGGCCAATTCGGTGCTGGTATTCGATCTGGAGCTGCTGGGCATCAAGGACCCTGCAAAACCAGAGCAAGACGCTGCTCAGTAAGCAGCCTTTTGCACGCGTAACGCCCCGTCTCGACGGGGCGTTGTCGTTTCTGTAGTCCGCATTCTGTATTTGTAGGCGTTGCCCTACAGAGCTTCAAAGGCCCACAAGTTCCCTTGGCTAGTAGTTGCTGACTGCCAAGTCAATGAATTTATGGGTTTTTTTATGTGTGTAAAAAATGCCCGATCTGAGTACAGCCCTTATGGGGCGGGCCTTTCAGGGGCGAAAAGTAGGTCTGTTCACAAGGTTATCCACAATTTGTGTGGATAACATTTACAGGAAATGGCGGCGTTTTCGGCTTTTTTCACAAAATATTCACTTTTGTGTGAAAACCCCAGAGACCTTGGCAGCTGATAGGATTAAGCTCGAAGGGAAAGTTCTGACTCGATTTATGAAAAAAGTCTGACGGGGTTTAGTAATGGATCTTCAAATCATCAAGCGTAATGGTGAGCCTGAATACGCCGTTCTTTCATGGGAGAGTTATCAGGCGCTGCTCAAGGCTGCCGGAGTCCGCGAACCGCTTGCTGAGCCTGCCAAGGATCTGCAGCCATCGGCACCCGCGCAGGAGCACCCCGGACTCGATCAGTTGCGCAGCTTGCGTGAGAACAAGGGGCTGGCCCTTGAGACGCTGGCACGCACGGTAGGCATTAGTCCGTCATATCTGGGAATGATCGAAACCGGCGAGCGTCTGCCAGACCTCGCTATCCGTCGCAGCTTGGCCTGGGAGCTTGGTATCGCAGGCTGGAGGGAAGCATCATGAGCGTTCGCATCAGTCGTCAACACTGGGATGGGTTGTTGGCTGAACTCGATCAGGCGCGCCGACAGCGCCACTTGCTGACTTACCGTGCATTACTGGAACGGTTGCAATTACCGAGTCCTGCCATGTTGACCCTCACCGCCGCGCTTGAACACCTGGCGGCGATGGATGCCAAGGCCGATCAGCCACTGCGCAGTTCGCTGGTGATCAGTCAGGGGGCAAGCCGTCTGCCACGCACCGGTTTTTTTGAATGCGTGGAGCGCCTTGGGCGTTTCCCCGGCCCGCCGGATGGTATTGCCGCTGCATCCTGGCATGCTTCTGAAGTGGTTCGGGTGTTCGAGTATGTGTACGAGCACGAGGAGGCTTGAGTGCTCTGGCGGTTCAAGGCGCGCCTGAGTTACTGGCTGGCGCGTAAGTTGTTTCGCTGGTCGTGGTGTGTCCGGCAACCGCGCATCTGGTTCTGGATGGAAGGCCAGTTCGCACGCATGGCCAACCTCGGCAGTACCGGTGCGCAAAGCTTCTACGGCCATATCCTGGCTTTTCGTGGTCAAGGGTTGGGCGCCAGGGAGGAGGGCGTGCGCTTGTTGCGTCTGGCGGCATTGAGTGGCGACGCCAAGGCTGCCTACCAGGTCGGCGTTTTCAGCCTGGCAGGAACGCTGAACAAGACGCCTGACGCTGCCGAGGCTGCACGCTGGTGGACGCTGGCGGTAAAAGCCGGGCACCCGCTGGCAGCGCACAAGCTGGCGGTGTTGTATCAACAGGGTGGCCCTGGGTTAATGGCTGATCCGCAAATGGCCAAGCTGTACCGGTAGCCAATAAAAAAGGGCGGCTCGCATGATGCGAGCCGCCCTTTCTTTATCAGCCTGAATTACTTCTTGGCCACCTGTGAGGTGAGCTTGAGGTAGTCCAGCAGAATCCGCCCGGTTTCACTCAGATAGGCGTCATCTTCCGGCTTGGTCTTTTCAGGCTCGACCGGCAGTGCATCTTCGTCTTCTTTCTTCATTTCCTTGAGCGGCGCTTCGCCCTTGGCCTGGCGACGGGCGTTTTCCATCACCAACTGCTTGGCATCAATGTCGGCATGCTGAGCACGGCGCTCGGCTTCGTTGAGGCTGACGGTCTTCTCGGCCATCAGCTTCTCGGCCAGGGCCAGTTTGTCGCGGATAAAGATGAACTCGGCATCCTTGGCCACCCGTGCTTCATGCTCGGCCTTGAGCTTGTCGATGTAAGGCTTGAACGGGTCGACAGCGGGCTTGATCGCAGGGCGGATAGTGTCCCACGGCATGGCTTCAGGCAGTGCGCTCTCGCCGATTTCCTTGGTGTCGATAATCGACGGGAAGGCGACGTCAGGCAGAACGCCCTGATGCTGGGTGCTCTGGCCGGAAACCCGATAGAACTTGGCCAGGGTCAGTTTCAGCTCGCCGTGGTTCAGCGGCTGGATGGTTTGCACCGTGCCTTTACCGAACGTCTGGCCACCGATAATTAGCGCACGGTGGTAGTCCTGCATGGCACCGGCAAAAATCTCCGAAGCCGAGGCCGACAGGCGGTTGACCAGCAACGCCATCGGGCCTTTGTAGAACGCCCCCGGGTTTTCGTCTTCAAGCACGTCGACCTTGCCGTCTGCATTACGCACCAGCACGGTCGGGCCCTTGTCGATAAACAGGCTGGTCAGTTCGGTGGCTTCCTGCAAGGAGCCGCCACCGTTGTTGCGCAGGTCGATAATAACGCCATCGACTTTTTCTTTCTGCAACTCGGTCAGCAGTTTTTTGACGTCGCGGGTGGTGCTCTTGTAATTCGGGTCGCCAGCACGGAACGCTTTGAAATCCAGGTAGAAGGCCGGAATTTCAATGACGCCCAGCTTGTAGTTCTTGCCGTCCTGCTTGAGGTTGAGGATCGACTTTTTCGCCGCCTGCTCTTCCAGCTTCACCGCTTCGCGGGTGATGGACACGATCTTGCTGGTCTGGTCGTTAGGCGCGTTGCTCGCCGGGATCACTTCCAGGCGCACCACGGAGCCTTTGGGGCCACGGATCAGCTTGACCACTTCGTCCAGGCGCCAGCCGATCACGTCGACCATCTCTTTGTCGCCCTGGGCAACGCCGATGATCTTGTCGGCCGGTGCGACCTGCTTGGTTTTGTCGGCCGGACCTGCCGGCACCAGGCGGACAATTTTTACCTGGTCGTTATCGCTCTGCAACACGGCGCCGATGCCTTCCAGCGACAGGCTCATGTTGATGTCGAAGTTTTCCGCGTTATCTGGTGACAGATAGTTGGTGTGCGGATCGTAAGACATGGCGAAGGTGTTGATATACGCCTGGAAAATGTCTTCGCTGCGGGTCTGATCAAGGCGCGACAACTGATTCTTGTAACGTTTGGTCAGCAGTTCCTGAATTTTCGCAGGCTCTTTGCCAGCGATTTTCAGGCGCAGGACTTCATCCTTGATGCGTTTGCGCCACAGGTCGTTGAGTTCGGCTTCAGTCTTGAGCCACGGAGCGTCCTTGCGGTCGATCTCCAGGGTTTCCTTGGCATTGAAGTCCAGCGAGTCAACGCCCTTGTTCAACTCGGCAAGGGCGAAGTCCAGACGCGATTTGACCCGGTCCAGGTAGCGCTTGTAGATAATGAAACCGGGGTTCAGGTCACCGCTCTTGAGGAAGTCGTCAAACTGGAATTTCCATTTGTCGAATTCGGCAATGTCGCTGGCCAGGAAGTAACTGCGCGAAGGGTCGAGCAGCTTGAGGTAGCTGTCATAGATGATCGCCGAACGGGCATCGTCCAGGGGTGGCTTGCTGTAATGATGGCGCTTGAGCAGCTCAACGACGTTAAGACTGGCAATCACCTCATCACGATCGGGCTGAAGGTTATCCCAACTGTTAGCGGCGAACGTATTGGCCGAAAACGGCAAAACGCCTAGGCCAATGAATAGGGCAAGTGCGGTGCTAGGGAATAAATGCTTCATGCTGATTCGACGCGGGGGCAATTGATAACGCATATTAGGCCGTCTGTGAAGTCGCCGGTTCCATCAAGGACCGGTCGCATAATGCAAAAAGCCCGGCGCAACAGCTCCGGGCTCAGTCCAGACTCACTATGGAGGCACTGTGAAAGCATTGCAAGGCGTTGAAGGTCAAGTGAAGTGGGTTGAAGAGCCAAGCCCCACCTGTGATGTAGGACAAATCCGTATTCGTGTGGCAGCTGCCGGGCTCAATCGGGCAGACCTGTTGCAAAGCGCCGGCCTGTATCCGCCACCGCCGGGAGCCAGTCAGGTATTGGGTCTGGAATGCTCCGGTGTGGTCAGTGAAGTGGGCCCGGGTTCGTCGTGGCAGGTTGGCGACAGGGTGTGCGCGCTGTTGGCGGGTGGTGGCATGGCACAAGAGGTGGTGGTGGATGCCCGTCACGCCCTGCCGGTGCCTGAAGGTTTGTCGCTGGTTGAGGCCGCAGCCCTGCCCGAGGTGTACAGCACGGCGTGGCTGAATCTGTTTCAACTGGCGGCGCTGCAGCCGGGTGAAAAAGTACTGCTGCATGCTGGTGCAAGTGGTGTTGGTTCAGCGGCCATTCAGCTGTGCAAAGCCTTTGGCAGCCCGTGCTGGGTGAGTGTGGGGTCGGCTGACCGTCTGGCTTATTGCCAGTCACTGGGCGCCCAGGGTGGCGTGGTCCGCACCGAGGGGCTGGACAGTCTCAAGGCGCTGGGACCCTTCGATGTGGTGCTGGACCCTGTGGGGGCCAACTACGCTGAATCCAACCTCAAACTGCTGGCTCAGGACGGGCGCTGGGTGTTGATTGGTCTGATGGGCGGTCGCAAGGCCGAGCTGGATCTGGCATTGGTGCTGGGCAAGCGTATCCAGTTGCTGGGTTCGACCCTGCGCAGCCGCAGCGATCAGTTCAAGGCAGATTTGCTCAGCGATTTGGGGCAGCAGGTATGGCCATTGTTTACCGAAGGCCGCTTGAGCCCGCAATTGGCCAAAACCTTTCCGATTGAAGAAGCGCAGGCGGCATTTGCCGAACTGGCCAGCAACCAGGTGTCGGGCAAGCTGGTGCTGGTGATCGACGCAGGTCTGGTTTAAGGAATTGCCCTCAGCCTAACCCTCTCCCGGAGGGAGAGGGGACTAAAAGCAAAAGCAGATTATCGCAACACCTCAGATCAGCTCCCTCTCCCTCCGGGAGAGGGTTGGGGTGAGGGGCTGTTTGGGCGCTTACTTCCAGTGATGAATCGGCCAGCCGGCCTTTTCAGCCTGTTCACGCAATACCGGGTCCGGGTTTACCACATGCGGGTGATCGACCTTGAGCAGCAGCGGCAAGTCGTTGCGCGAATCGGAGTAAAAACTCGCGCCTTCAAGGTTTTCTTCCTGCTCATCCAGCCATTCCAGCAGTCGTGTGATCTTGCCTTCGCGGTAAGTCAAAGTGCCTACGGTGTTGCCGGTGTAAAACCCATGGGCCACTTCCAGCTCAATACCCAGCACTTCATCGATACCCAGGCGCTCGGCTATGGGTTTGACCAGGTGGGTGCCCGAGGCAGAGATCACCAGAATGCGGTCGCCGGCCTTGCGGTGCGCCGCTATGGTTTTGGTCGCATCACTGAAGATGATCGGCTCGATGTAGTCTTCGACCCACGGCTCGACCAGGTGTGCGACCTCTTCAGGGGTGCGGCCAATCAACGGCTCCAGGCTAAAGGCCATGTAGTCTTCCATCGCCAGCTTGCCCTGACTGTAGGCGTGCATAAGCTCGTTGTTGCGCTGCATGAACGACTTGGGATCGACCCAGCCCAAGCGACCCATCTGTTCGCTCCACAGGGTGGCACAGTCGCCATGAATCAGGGTTTCGTCCAGGTCAAAAATTGCCAGGGCCATCAGCGCAACTCTCTCTTCAGTGAATTCAGGAACATCAGGCTACCTCACAAAGGGTGCTTGAATCGATGGACAGCGCCACGCGCTGGCCGTCCGGGTACAAATCACCGGGTGCGCGGTTGAGTACGTCGACGATCAGTTGTACGCCGCGCACCTCAACGCGATAGCGGATCACGTTGCCCAGCAGGCTGTGACTCAGAATGACCCCGTCAGGTTCACCCTGCACGCTCAGGCCCAGGGTTTCCGGGCGAATGGCGATGCGGCTGCTGACCGGGCGCTGCAACAGGCGGCTGGCGGTTTGCGCGTCCAGCAGGTTGTAGTTGCCGATAAAACCTGCGGCGAAGGCATCTGCCGGGGCCGCATAAAGCGTCTGTGCATTGCCGCTCTGAACGATATGACCCTTGTTCATCAGGAAAATCCGGTCGCTCATCACCAGGGCTTCTTCCTGATCGTGGGTCACGAAGATAGTGGTCAGGCCCAGCTCGCGCTGGATGGTGCGAATCTGCTCGCGCAAGTGCTTGCGAATCCGCGCATCGAGCGCCGACAGCGGCTCATCCAGCAGCAGCAGACGCGGACGCGTCACCAATGAGCGGGCCAGGGCTACACGCTGGCACTGGCCACCGGACAACTGGTGCGGGTAGCGTTTGGCAAAGTCATTCAGCTCCACCAGTTGCAAGGCTTCGGCCACGCGTTTGTGGCTGTCATCGGCCTTGACCTTCTGCATGCGCAGGCCGAAGGCCACGTTCTGCTCGACGGTCATGTTGGGGAACAGTGCATAACTTTGAAACACCATGCCGATGCCACGCTTTTGCGGGCTTACTGGCACGATGTCCTGGCCATCGAGCAGGATCTTGCCGGCATCTACCGGTGTCAGCCCGGCGATGCAGCGCAGCAGTGTGGACTTGCCGCAACCGGACGGGCCGAGCAGGGTGACGAATTCACCTTTGGCGATGTTGCAGTTGATATCGCTGAAAACCGGGGTGCCGGAATAGGATTTTTGCAGGTGTTCAACGCTGACGAAGCTCATTGGCTTTTGTCCTTGTTCAGGAAGGTGGCAACCCAGGTCAGCACCAGTACAAAGAGGAAATAGGAAATGACCAGCGCACTGGTGAAGTGGCCGCTGCTGTTGCGCATATTGTTCAAGAACACCTGCAAGGTCTCGTAGCGGGTGCCGACCAGGATATTGGCGAACACAAACTCGCCAAACAGGAACGAGAACGACAGCAGCAAGGCTACCATCAGGCCTTTACGCAAATTGGGCAGCACCACCAGAAATGCCGCCTGCCAGGTGCTGGCGCCCAGCAGTTGGGCCGCATCCATCAAGTCGCGCAGGTTGATCGCCTGCAAGTTGTTGGTGATCGCGCGGTACATGAACGGCAGTGCCACGGTGAAATAACAGCCGATCAGGATCCACGGTGTACCGACCATTTGCAGCGGACCGGAACCATACAGTTGCAGCAAGCCGACCGATGACACCACCGGCGGCACGGCGAAGGGCAGCAGGATCAGGATGTTCATCAGCGCATCAAGTTTGGGGAAGTGGTAGTGCACCACAAACAGCAGCGGCAGGATCAGCACTACGGACAGCACCAGCGCCGCGACGCAGACCAGCAGCGACTGGCCGAAGGCCTTGAGGAAGCGCGGATCGCTCCACAGCTGGTCATACCACTTGAAGGTAAAACCGCTGGGCAACACCGTGGCTGACCAACTGCTGGCGATGGAGTAGATAAACGTGCCCAACAGCGGCAGCAATAAAATCAGAAACAGCAGCCAGACCACGCTGCGGTGGTAAAGGCTGGCGGACGTGGATTCAGCGCGCGACATGGTAGCTCCTCTTTAACAGCCACTGATGTACCAGGGTCACCAGGGTCATCAGCCCCACCAGAATCACCGCCAGAGCGCTGGCCATGTTCGGGTCCAGGCTGATATCGCCCGAGACCATCGCGGCAATACGGATGGGGAGCACGTTGAAGTTGCCGGTGGTCAACGCATACACCGTGGCATAGGCGCCCAGGGCATTGGCCAGCAGGATCACGAAGGTGCCGAGCAGGGCCGGGGTCAGTACCGGCAGGCCGATAAACCGCCAGAACTGCCAGCTGTTGGCGCCCAGCAGGGAGGCCGATTCGCGCCAGTCTTCGCGCAGTGCATCGAAGGCGGGGTAAAGCAGCAGCACGCCGAGGGGGATCTGGAAGTAGGTGTACAGAATGATCAGGCCGGTTTTCGAGTAGAGGTTGAAGTCCTCGATGATCCCCGCCTGTTTGAGCATGATCGTGATGCTGCCGTTAAAGCCCAGCAAAATGATGAAGGCGAAGGCCAGCGGTACACCGGAGAAGTTGCTGGTCATGTTGGCGAAAGCGTTGACGAAATTGCGCAGCCGCGAATCCACCTTGCGCAGCGAATAGCTGCCCAGTATGGCAATCACGATGCCGAACAGGCTGGACCAGAAACTGATCTCCAGGCTGTGCTGGATGGCTTGCAAATAGAATTTGGAGTTGAAGATCTTGATGAAGTTGGCCAGCCCCCAGCCGGTTTCTTCCGATTGCACGCTGTGGATCAGCACCCAAACCAGCGGGGCGATTTGAAATACGATAAATAATACCGCGAAGGGTACCAGGCACAAAAGTGCAAGCCATTTGCCCCGACTCATGCCGTTGGCCTCAAGAGGTCGCGGCACAGCGGCTTGTCGTGGGGTACGCCAAGCAACTCGCAGATGGTGCCGCACAGCTCGAGCTGTTTGGGCATGACATCCGGGTTGAGGCTGAATGCATCGCCCAGCACAAACAGGGGCACTTCACGCTCTTCGGGCAGCAGGCCGTTGTGGGAGCGATCGTTGTTCATGCCATGGTCGGCAGTGACCAGCACCTGGTAGCCGGCCTGCAGCCAGCCTTGCAGATAGTCGGCCAGGATAATGTCGGCCGAGCGCGCGCTGTTGCGGTATTGCGCAGTGTCGAGGCCGTGCTTGTGCCCGGCATCATCGATATTCATGGGATGGACCAGTAAAAAATTCGGCTTGTTTGCCACGCGCAGGCTTTCTGCGTCGGCAAACAAGTGGGAGTCTGGGTAGTGATCGCTCCAGTAGAAATGCCCGTGCTGAATCGGCAAGTCACTAGCCACGGTATGGCGGTCCCGGGCAATCACGAAGGGTGAGCGGTTATACAGTTCGCTGATCCAGTGGTAGGCCGCTGCCGCAGTGCTCAGGCCAGCATCGCGGGCGTAATGGAACACACTGCGCTGGTTGGACAGACGCGACACATTGTTGTGCACGATGCCGCTTTCAATCGGCGGTACACCGGTAAGGATGCATTCGTAGAGCGGACGCGACAGGGCGGGCAACTCGCAGGTCAGCTTGTACAGCGCGGCGCGTTCTGCACTGACATAGGCCTGCAGATGGCCCATGGCAAGGCGTGCCACGTCGTAGTTGAGCCCGTCGAGAACGACCAGAATGACGTTGTGTTTCATGTGCGAAAACTCCGCAAACAGAAGTTGCATGCCAACCTGTAGTCGCTGCCGAGGAACGAGAGCTGCGAGCTTTTAGCAATCAAAAGCTCGCAGCCTTCGTTCCTCGGCAGCGACTACAGGTATTGGTTCAGCGGGTTACTGCATATTGATAATGACTTCTTCCTGCCACAGTTGTGGCAAGGCCTTGGAGGTTTTTTCCCAGGCATCGGCGTCTTTGATCGGGGTTACATTTTTGTACTGGTCATTGGAGAGCAGCTTGGCCTGAACGTCTTCCGGCAGCTTCAGGTGCTCGGCACGGATTGGTCGTGCATTGCCCCGCGCCAGGTTGGTTTGCCCGGCATCGCTGAAGATGAATTCACGGGTCAGCTTGGCAGCGTTGGGGTGCTTGGCGTATTTGTTGATGATGGTGGTGTAGCCCGAGATTACCGAGCCGTCAGACGGGATCAGCACCACGTAGTCATCCGGGTTGGCCATTTTGGCCTTGTAGCTCAGGCCGTTGAAATCCCAGACCACGCCGACTTCCACTTCACCCTTTTCCATGGTGGCGATGGTCGGGTTGGCCAGTGACAAGCGGCCTTGCTTGGCGATATCGGCAAACATCAGCAGGGCAGGCTGGATGTTCTTTTCACTGCCGCCATTGGCAATCGCTGCTGCCAGCACGCCATTGGTGGCCTGTGCCGCCGTGCTCACGTCGCCGATGGAAACCTTGTACTTGCCGGACTTGAGGTCAGCCCATTTGCTCGGCACTTCAGAGCCGTGCAGCAGCTTTTTGTTGACGATAAAGGCAATGGTGCCGGTATAGGCCAGGGCCCAGTTGCCATCCTTGTCCTTGGCCCAGTCCGGGATCTGCTCCCAGGTGGTCGGTTTGTACGGCTGGGTTACGCCCTTGGCCACGGCGATCGGGCCGAAGGCGGCGCCCACGTCACCGATGTCGGCACTGGCGTTGTCTTTTTCCGCAGCAAATTTGGCCACTTCCTGCGCCGAACTCATGTCGGTATCGATGTGCTTGAGGCCATAGAGCTTGTTGAGGTCAGCCCAAGTGCCTTTCCAGTTGGCCCAGTCATCGGGCATGCCGACGCTGTTGACCGTACCTTCAGCCTTGGCAGCGGCTTCGAGGGCTTTCAAATCGACATCGGCGGCCATGGCCGATGTGCACAGGGCAATGCTTGAACCTAACAGTGATGCCAGGAAAAACTGTTTCATCCGAAGCTCCTTGGGCGTTTTCAACGCTGGGTTTTATTGCTCTTTTGCGGTGGGTTGGTCTAGGTCAGCAATACCTGAGCCAATTTAAGCCCGGTAGATGACACTTTAATGTCGGCATTACTTATGCAGGGGATATCGCGGGCCAGCGTGAGGATTTCAGATAAGCGTAGACCATCGCGCAGGCCCCGCGCGGTAAGGCCTTTGGCTGTTTTTGAGCGGCATGCGGCGCGGTCGCTGTCATCGAACAGTCATATGTTCTGCCTAGGCTGGCAGGCTCAAGGAGTGACTGTTTAGCGGTCATGCCTGCCCATTTTTGGTGCTGGACTAGTCCAGCCAGGTAACGTTGATGCGAGTAGGTGCACCCAAGGCGGTAACAGCGATCAGTCGCACACTGCAAGAGCAGATTGAGCACGGTCTGCTGGCGTGCGGCAGTCAGTTGCCGGCCGAGCGCAAGCTCAGCGAATTGTTCGCCACCACTCGCGTCACCGTGCGCGAAGCGTTGTTGCAGCTTGAATCCCTGGGGCTGGTGTATCGAGAGGAGCGGCGCGGCTGGTTTATTTCGCCGCCGCGTCTGGCGTACAACCTGATGCAGCGCAGCCACTTCCATGCAATGGTCACGGCACAAGGACGGGTGCCCACCACCGAGGTGATATCGGCACGCATGCTGCCAGCCACGGCGGCGGTGTGTGAGCGCTTGCAGTTGCCGGCGTTGTCCAGTGTGATCCAGATCTGCCGGGGGCGGCGGATTGACGGGCGGCTGGTGTTGTATGTGGAGCACTACCTGAACCCGCAGTATTTCCCGCAGATCCTTGAGCTGGACCTGACGCAGTCGATCACCGAACTGTATGCCCGGCATTACGATTTGCATTATGGCCGGGTGCGTTTTGAGATTGTGCCTACGGCGCTGCCGGTAGAGGCTGCGGCGACCCTGAAGGTATCAACCGGCAGCCCGGGGTTGCGCATTGCCCGGGTCAATTACGATCAGCATGAACGGCTGATCGATTGCGACCTGGAGTATTGGCGACATGATGCGATTCATGTCGGCGTGGATGTGCAGGAGCGTTGAACAAACCTGCTTTTGTGGGAGCGAGCCTGCTCGCTCCCACAAGTTTTTGGCTCAATCCTTTTGCAATATCCCGCTGCCCGCCGTCACCACTTGCACGCTCAAACGCGGGGTTGCGAGGTCCAGTCCGGCCTCATCGAGGTGGCGCTTGAGCGACAGGTTGAACGCTCGCGACACTTCCCATTGCTTGATTGGTGCCGTCTTGAAACGGGCACGCAAAATGGCGCTGCCGGACTCAAAACTCTCGACGCCCTGAATCTCCAGCGGCGACCAGATGTTGCGTCGTTGCAGCGGATCGGTGCGCATTTTTTGCCCCACTTCACGCATCAGTTTGATGGCGTCGTCGATTTCCATGTTGTAGGGGATCGCAACCCGGAAGATGGCGTAGCCAAATTCGCGGGAGTAGTTCTTGATGCTTTTGATTTCACTGAACGGGATGGTATGCACAATGCCGTCGATATCGCGCAGGCGCACGGTGCGAATGGTCAGCCCTTCAACCGTGCCCAGGTGGCCGCCGACATCAACGTAGTCGTCAATGGCCAGGGAGTCTTCGATGATGATGAAGAGGCCGGTGATCAGGTCGGCAACCAGGGACTGGGCACCAAAACCGATGGCCAGACCGATCACACCGGCACCCGCGAGCAGGGGGGTGACGTTCATGCCCATATTGGCCAGGGCAACAATCAGCGCAATGATGAAGATCGCAGCAAACAGAATGTTGCGAATCAGCGGCATCATGGTTTGCGCACGGGCATTGGCCAGGCCTTTGCGCGAGCGGGTGAGGGCATGGTGGATGGCGGTGTCGGAGAGAATCCAGATCAGCCAGGCAAACAGCAGCGTACCGCCAAGGCCGAACAGCTTGACGCTGATCTCGTGGCCTTCACCTTCGGTGAAACCGATCAGCGACATGCCCCACACCCGCAGCCCCAGCTCGATAAACACCAGCCACACAATCAGGTGGGCCAGGGTGTAGACGAAGCTTTTCAGGCGTTCGGAATACAGCGCATGGCGTTTGTGGCCCCGTTGCGGCTTTTGTGCATGGCGTCGCACCAGCCCGTTGATCACCATGCACAACACCACCAGCACGGTACAGATCAGCGACTGGCGCAGTGCGGTGCTGGTATCCCCTGCCGAAACAAAGGTCGCTACGAGCGAAATGCCCACCAGGATCAGCGCCGCGATGTACCAGTAAGTACCGAGGATCTCGATGCTGTCGCTCAGGGCGCGCCGGGTCAGCCGCCGCGACAGAGGCTGATTGCGGATCAGGTGGGCGATGGGGCGGCGGAAACGGATGATGAACAGTCCGGTGGACAGCGCAGCCATTACATTGGCGAAGGTAGCTGCGGTATGGGCCAGGTGCACGCCGAGGGTGGCTACCAGGCGCGGGTCGCTCAATGCCTCGCCAAAGGCTGCGAAGCTGCCGATCCACCACAGCGGCCGAAAGGCCTGGTGCCGCAGGATATGCAGGGCGCGGTGACGGTGCGGGCCATCGAGCAGCGAGAACAAAATGACGCAAATAGCCGAGAAGCAAGTACCGATGACCAGTGCGTAAGCCAGCACCATCGCCAGGTCCTTGCCCAGCGAGGATGGCAGGGCGTAACTCATGTACACCGTGATCATCAGTGCGACCATCCACGGGCCCAGCTTGCGCAGGGCAAAGCGCAGCATGTCGACGGCTTTTGGGTGTTGCGGCAATTCTTCGCTCAGGCCAAAACGCACGCGCACACGGTGGCTGACCCATATCAGCAATGCCGCCGACAGGCTCCAGATCATGATGATCAAGGCAAAGCCAAAGATGATCGGCAGCCATTCACTGGCCGGCAGCATCAGTGCGGAAAGCTCCTCGTTGGCCTGGGATATTTCCTTGGACCAACGAGAGCTGGGGCTGTCAGCACCGGAGAACTGTTTTTCGAGATCGGCCAGGGTGCTGCCGATCAGCCCCAGAACACCTATCTCGGCTTCTGGCTGGGCTTTTTTGGTGGCATCGCGAAGTTTTTTCAGGTCGGCCAGCAGCTTGCTGCGCTGCTGATCGTTTTCGAGATTCTTGATCACCTCGTCCAGCGACTGGCCCAGCGGCTCGGTGGGTTGCGCCTGGGTTTTATCCGAACTGCCAAGCATGCCCGGCAAGCCGACGGCCTGCGCCGAAGTCATGGGCAAGAGTGTCAGCAGGCAAACCAGCAGGTAACAGGGCAAGGCGAAAAGACGGGAAAACACTGGGCGACCAACCTCGAGGGGGGTGAATTGGCCGAGTGTACGCTAGGGCCAGAGATCATTCATTTCTTGTCACATAAATAAATGATCGCGGCCCCGGGGCGAGGCAGCGTCGGGTCTATTCGTTCAGCTTGGCGAGGATCTTGAAGATGATTGTGCCGAAAATCAGCAGCATGCCAGCCCAGATCATCAGCACGCCGATACCACTACTGCGTTCGCGAAAGTTGAAGCCAATGGTCAGCAGCAGCATGCCGCAGATAATTGGAATCATCATGGAGTGGAACGCAGTCGTTTCGAACATGGCAAGGGGACCTGTGCAAATGAATGCCCCAAGTCTAGGCCGGATTACGCAGATGTGTGGTGATGTGTATCAAAAATGAATCAGGCGGTTGCATATGCCTGTAGTCGCTGCCGCAGGCTGCGAAGGGCGTTGCGGGGGATTTGCGACGGATTCAATAAAA
Organism: Pseudomonas fragi; assembly: GCF_002269505.1. Taxonomy (GTDB): domain Bacteria; phylum Pseudomonadota; class Gammaproteobacteria; order Pseudomonadales; family Pseudomonadaceae; genus Aquipseudomonas; species Aquipseudomonas fragi_D. The sequence goes on from NZ_NQKQ01000008.1 coordinate 80,315, forward strand.
CGGGGGGCCTCGCCCCCCTTCGCAGCCTTCGGCAGCGACTACATCTCACCCATCAAGGCAACTGATTGCTGGCGTAGAACGCACTCAGTACTTTGACCAGGTGCGCCAGGTCATGGCTGCCGGCCAGTTCGCGGATCGAGTGCATGGCGAACGTCGGCAGGCCGATATCCACGGTGCGCACGCCCAGGTGGCTGGCGGTGATTGGGCCAATGGTCGAGCCACAGCCCATGTCGCTGCGTACCACGAAGCTTTGCACCGGCACTTCCACAGCCATGCACAGGTGGCGGAAGAACCCGGCGGTTTCGCTGTTGGTGGCGTAGCGCTGATTGCTGTTGACCTTGATCACCGGCCCGGCATTGAGCTTGGGTCCGTGATTGGCATCGTGCTTGTCAGCGTAGTTGGGGTGAACGCCGTGGGCGTTGTCTGCCGACACCAGCAGGGATTTCTGGATCGTGCGTACGTATTCGTCGCCTTCAGGCAGCAGGCGTTGCAGGATCTGCTCCAGCATCGGGCCATCGGCACCGCAGGCCGAACACGAGCCGACTTCTTCGTGGTCGTTGGCCACGAACAGGCAGGTTTCGTCGGTTTCGGTGGTGAGCAGGGCTTGCAGGCCGGCGTAGCACGACAGCAGGTTGTCCAGGCGCGCACCGGCGATAAAGTCGCCGTTCAGGCCGATGACCGCAGCACTTTGGGTGTCGTAGAAGCTCAACTCGTAATCCAGCACCACGTCGGCATTGAGGCCGTGTTCGCGGGCCAGCTGGTCGGTGAGCAGGGCGCGGAAATCGACGCGTTCATCACCCGCTACCTGGGCCAGGATCGGCGGCAGCTCGGTCTGCGGGTTAATTGCCCAGCCTTCGTTGGCAGTGCGATTGAGGTGGATCGCCAGGTTGGGGATGGTCGCAATCGGCGCCTTGAAATCGATCAGCTGGCTTTCAACCTGGCCATCGCGGCGGAAGGTGACACGCCCGGCCAGGGACAGGTCACGGTCGAACCAGGGCGCGAGCAAGGCGCCGCCGTAGACTTCGACGCCCAATTGCCAAAAGCCCTGGCGTTGCAGTTCAGGTTGAGGCTTGACTCGCAGGCAGGGGCTGTCTGTGTGGGCGCCGACCATGCGGATGCCGCCGTGCAGAGGAGACTGGCGACCCAGCTTGAAGGCAACAATGGACGAGTCATTACGGGTGACGTAATAGCGGCCATTGGCTTCGGTGAACCAGGTTTCGCGTTCGTCGAGGCGCTGGTAACCGGCGGCCTCAAGGCGCTGAACAAGACTGGCAGTGGCATGAAAGGGGGTAGGGGAGGCCTTGAGAAAGTCGATCAGGCCTTGGTTCAACTCTTCGCGCATAAGTTACTCCAGACAGCAAGGCCGCGAGTTTAGCGCATTGATCGCAAGATTTGAGCCCAATCGAACATCATTCACGTAGTCGCTGCCGAGGAACGAAGGCTGCGAGCTCTGGATGGTTAAAAGCTCGCAGCCTTCGTTCCTCGCCAGCGACTACGTCAGGTGGTCATGCTTTCAGTCAAAACGGTGCCGGGCACTCAAAGCGCAGGCGTTCACCGGTTTGCGGGTGGGTGAAGCTCAGCATGCTCGCGTGCAGGCACAAGCGCGGCCAGGCGGCCAGGGCTTGCGGGTGCGCATACAGGCCATCACCCAGCAGCGGGTGGCCGATGGACAGCATGTGTACGCGCAACTGGTGCGAGCGGCCGGTAATCGGCGTCAGTTCTACACGGCAGTAATCGCCACAACGCTCCAGTACCTTCCAGAAGGTCAGCGCATTTTTACCGAACTCATGGTCCACCACGTGCCGTGGCTTGGTCGGCGGGTCGTAGCGCAGGGGCAGGTCGATGCTGCCGCTGTCCAGTTCAGGCTGGCCCCAGGCCAGTGCGGTGTAGGCTTTTTCGGTTTCGCGGTCGTGAAACTGACGGGACAGCTCGCGGTGAGTGTCAGCATCCCGCGCCAGCAAAATAATCCCGGATGTTTCCCAGTCCAGACGGTGGACGATACGCGCCTCGGGGTAGCCGTTTTCTTGCAGGCGGGTAATCAAACAGTCCTTGTTGTCGTCGGCCCGGCCCGGAACCGAAAGCAGCAAGGTCGGCTTGTTGACCACCAGAACGCCAGCGTCCTCATGGATGATGTGAATATTGGACAACGGCATTAAAACAGCCTCTTGAAAAACGCCAACGGCGACAAGGGTGCCTCCCCCGCAAGGAAGGCGCCAAGGTCGCCGTGGTGTCCGCCGGGTCGATTAACGATCAGGCAGTGTGATGTTGAGTTCCAGAATCGAGCAGCTACCTTCGTTTTCAAGGGCGATCTGTACCGAATCATCGCCGATGTTGACGTATTTGCGGATCACCTCAACCAGCTCTTTTTGCAGGGCAGGCAGGTAGTCCGGGGTACTGCGTTGGCCACGCTCGTGCGCCACGATGATCTGTAGACGCTCTTTCGCAACCGACGCGGTTGTTGGCGTTTTGCGGGTACGAAAGAAGTCAAAAATGTTCATTGTTTAGTTGCCTCCAAACAGGCGCTCGAAGAATCCCTTCTTCTGTACATCAAGGAACCGGTGCTCCACGGTTTTGCCCAGCAGGCGATCAACGGCATCGCTGTAGGCCTGACCGGCGTCGCTCTGATCGTCAAGGATCACCGGCACGCCCTGGTTGGATGCTTTCAGAACAGCCTGGGATTCCGGGATCACACCCAGCAGGGCCACGGCCAGAATCTCTTTGACGTCTTCAACACCGAGCATTTCACCCTTGGAAACGCGGTCGGGGTTGTAGCGGGTCAGCAGCAGGTGTTCCTTGATCGGGTCCTGGCCCAGTTCGGCGCGGCGCGATTTGCTGGCCAGCAGGCCCAGCATGCGGTCCGAGTCACGTACCGAGGACACTTCCGGGTTGGTTACCACGACCGCTTCGTCAGCGAAGTACATGGCCAGGTGGGCACCGGTTTCGATACCGGCCGGGGAGTCGCAGACCACGTATTCGAAGGTTTCTTTAAGTTCCATCAGAACTTTTTCGACGCCTTCCTTGGTCAGCGCATCCTTGTCACGGGTCTGGCTGGCGGCCAGCACGTAGAGGTTTTCCAGGCGCTTGTCTTTGATCAGTGCCTGCTGCAGGTTGGCTTCGCCGTTGACCACGTTGACGAAGTCATACACAACGCGGCGCTCGCAACCCATGATCAGGTCGAGGTTACGCAAGCCGACGTCGAAGTCGACGATCACTGTTTTGTGGCCGCGCAGAGCGAGGCCGGTACCGATAGCGGCGCTGGTGGTGGTCTTACCCACACCACCCTTGCCGGATGTAACCACTAGAATCTTGGCCAAGGTGTTTCACCCCTAAGGAAAAAGGACTTTTTAGCCCCTGAATAACATCTCTATGAACGACTGCAGGTGAACAGCCTTGGCGGGTCATTGGTCAGGTTGCGTTTACGCGGTGTAAAGGCTGCCTGTTTGCTTGTCCCTACAAGGAATAATCTGTTTTCGCTACGATTTTGAGATGGTTGGAAAATGGCGAGAGTATCCGTTAAAGACGGGTGATGTTCAACATGTCACTTGACAGACTGATCTGAACGCCTGATCCCCACAGAGGATCCCTGCGCAGGTCTTCAGAGACCTTGTACTTGCCCGCAATTGACACTAGCTCGGCACTCAACTGCTGGCAAAAAATCCGGGCCTTGGTATTGCCCTTGTGCCCGGCCAGTGCCCGACCGCGCATTGGCCCGTAAACATGGATGTTGCCATCGGCCATAAGTTCCGCACCGGGGCTCACCGATGCGATCACCACCAGGTCACAGCCTTCGGCATACACCGTCTGGCCGCCGCGTACCGGGCTGGTGATGATTTTGGTCGGCTTGATGGTGGGTTCGGGCGGTTTTTCCGGTTTTTTCGGCTCGACCACTTCAACAGGGTCAATCGGCCGCTCACGAGCGCCAGACGGTGGCAGTACCGGCAAGTCGATGGCGATGGCGGCGGCGATGTCTTCAATGCGGTTGGCGCGGATGGCCAGTGTGCGCAGGCCATGTTGGCGGCAGACACGCATCAGCCCGGGCAAATCGATGGCGCCCTCACTGGCGGGCAGTTTGTCCAGCGCCAGAACCAGCGGGGTATTGCTGAAAAAATTCGGTGCCTGAGCCACTTTGGCGGCCAGTTGGCGGTCCAGGGCTTCAAGGTTGTTGTGCGCAAGTTCCAGCACCGTAATGGCGAGCATACTGCCCTTAAGCTGGAACACGGGGGCTTGGTCTAGCGATTCGGTTTGGCTCATGGTTGCTTAACGCGACTTGTCACTTAAAGTGCTGAGACTTATAACGAGAACGCCCGCGAGCCGCAAGCCGGGTCTAACGATGTAGAATGCACGACCCTTGTGTCTGTCCGGAATCATTAATGGATCGCCCGCGTTTTCGTGCTGCTTTTTTTCATCCGCGTTTTTGGCTGCTATGGCTTGGCCTGGGCGTGCTGTGGTTGGTCGTGCAACTGCCTTATAAAGTACAACTGTGTATCGGCCGGGTGCTCGGCGCCCTGATGTATCGGGTAGCCGGTGATCGTCGGCGTATCGCCTCGCGCAACCTTGAGCTGTGTTTTCCGGAGAAAACTGGCGCTGAACGCAAGCGCTTGCTCAAGGAAAACTTCGCCTCGACCGGTATCGCGTTTTTTGAGATGGCCATGAGCTGGTGGTGGTCAAAGCCACGCCTGGCCAGACTGGCCCATGTCGAAGGGCTGGAACACCTCAAGCAGGCCCAGCTGGAAGGCAAGGGCGTGATTCTGATGGCGTTTCACTTCACCACCCTGGAAATCGGTGCTGCCCTGCTGGGTCAGCAACACACCATCGACGGCATGTACCGCGAGCATAAAAACCCGTTGTTCGACTTTATCCAGCGTCGTGGCCGTGAGCGGCACAATGTCGATTCGCTGGCCGTCGAGCGCGATGACGTGCGCGGCATGCTCAAACTGCTGCGTTCAGGGCGGGCGATCTGGTATGCACCGGACCAAGACTATGGCGCCAAGCAAAGTATCTTCGTGCCGCTGTTTGGCATCCCGGCAGCCACTGTCACCGCCACCAGCAAGTTTGCCAAGCTGGGCAAAGCTCAGGTTGTACCCTTTACTCAACAACGACTGGCCGACGGCAGTGGTTACAAGTTGGTCATTCATCCGCCACTGAGGGATTTCCCCGGAGAAAGCGATGAGGCTGATTGCCTGCGAATCAATCAATGGGTCGAGCGGGCGGTGCGTGAGTGCCCCGAGCAGTATCTGTGGGCCCATCGCCGCTTCAAGACCCGTCCGCCCGGCGAGCCCAAGCTGTACGATAAACGCGGCTGAGGCGGCCGCCCGGACGTGACTGCGGTTGGGCCGGTGACGGGCCTGATACTGTCGGGCGGTGGTGCGCGGGCGGCCTATCAGGTCGGCGTGCTGGCGGCGATTGCCGAGTTGCTGCCCGTCGGTGCCGCGAATCCGTTTCCGGTCATTGTCGGTACCTCTGCGGGCGCGATCAACGCGGTCAGCCTGGCCAGCGGCGCGATGGATTTCACCCGCGCGGTCGAGCACCTGACCGCATTCTGGCAGGGCTTTGAAAGCAGGCGCGTGCTACGCAGCGACTGGCCAGGAGTTTTGCACCAGGCAACGCGCTTTGTCGGCCACAGCCTGCTCGGGCTTGGCTCGCATGTACCGGTGGCGCTGCTCGACAGTTCGCCCTTGCGCAACCTGCTCCAGGACAGGATCAACTTCTCCGGTCTTGAGCAGGCGATTTCCGGGCAACACCTGCAGGCCGTCGCGGTTACGGCATTTGGTTATTCCTCCAGTCAGGCGGTGACCTTTTATCAAGGCAAGGGCACCATCAATGGCTGGTTGCGCCATCGGCGCATTGGCATGCCCACCATTTTGACGGTTGAACATCTGCTGGCCAGTTCGGCCATTCCGTTGCTGTTTGCCCCGGTCAAAATCGGCGAAGAGTATTTCGGCGATGGTGCCGTGCGGCAGTCGGCGCCTATCAGTCCGGCGCTGCATCTGGGTGCCAACCGGGTGTTGGTGGTGGGGGTGAGCGGCAACCCGCGCGGGCCGGACCTGCAGGCCGGCCAGCCGCGCTACTACAGCGTCCAGCAGCCGACGCTGGCGCAAATTGGCGGGCATATGCTCAACAGTACGTTTATCGATAGCCTGGAAAGCGATATCGAACTGCTTGAGCGGCTCAATCACTTCAGCCGCCTGTTGCCCAGGCAAACCGACAATCTGGGGCTGTCACCCGTCGAGGTGCTGGTCATTGCGCCGAGCCAGCCGATTGACGAGATTGCCGCCCGCCACCGGCATGAGTTGCCGGCTGCCCTGCGGATGTTCCTGCGTGGCCCCGGTGCAACCAAAACCAGTGGTGCAGGGGTGCTCAGCTACCTGCTGTTCGAGGCGGGCTATTGTCGTGAGTTGATTGAGTTGGGGCGACGCGATGCGATGGCCAAGCGCGAAGCGCTGTGCCAGTTTTTGCGGGTTTGAAGGATTGGGTTTAGTAGTCGCTGCCGAAGGCTGCGATAAAGCCCGCAAGGGCCTTTAACGCAACATTCAGGAGAGCGGGTTGCTACGCAACCCTTCGCAGCCTGCGGCAGCGACTACGGGGTTTGCATAAACGCTACTCCGCAATCTGCAACTTGCGCGCTTCGGTGTAGATATAACGCAGCTTGTCGTACTCAAACGGCGAGTCGAACTGGCCATAGCGGAAGCTGGTGTTGTAGCGCTTGTCGACAGCGCCAAGTACCCAGATCTCGGGATGGCGGGTGCTCTCGTGCGGCACGTTAAGGAAGTTGATCTCCTGGTTGACGCCAAAGTCGACCACCAGGCCCGTGGTGTCGCGCAGGTTCGACGGTCCAAGGATCGGCAACATCAGGTAGGCCCCGCCGGGTACGCCATAAAAGCCCAGGGTCTGGCCGAAGTCTTCGCTTTGACGGGGCAGGCCCATTGCCGTGGCGGGGTCCCACAGCCCACCGATGCCTATTGTCGTGTTTAGCAACAAGCGCCCTGTGGTTTCCAGAGAGCGATGGCCCTTGAGCTGCAGCAGGCTGTTGAACAGGTTGGGCACATCCCCCAAGTTGTTGAAGAAGTTGCTTACACCCGTACGCAGAAAGCTGGGCGTGACATAGCGATAGCCATTGACCACTGGCAGGAACACCCACTGATCGAAGCGGTAGTTGAAATGGTAGATCCTGCGGTTGAGCGGCTCCAGCGGGTCATAGATGCTCAATGCGTTCATGGTGGCGCGCTCGAACTCACGCTGATCCAGGCCCGGATTGAATTTCAACAGTTTCAGCGGCTGGGTAAAGCCGTCGACATCCGGTGTCAGTTCCGTGTGAGCCTTGCTGTTGTCGGCTTGGGCGAAGCCTGCGCCGAGCAGGGTGGCGAGAAGCAATAATTGTTTAACCACGGAAGAACTCCAGCATATCGTCAGCGTTGACTCGGTAATTGATGTTGCCGCAATGGCCGCCATACGGATAAACCGTCAGGCGATTACCGAAGGTTTTACGCAGGAATCCGAGATCGCCAGGGCCCAGTATGATGTCGTCGGCGTTATGCATGACGGCAATCTTCGGGCTGTTTTTCAGGTAGTCCTGCAGGGCGTACAGGCTGACCTGGTCGATCAGTTGCAGCAGGCTGCCGCCATCGGTCTTGGCGCGCCACATCGGGATCACCTGTTCGGTCAGGTAGCAGTCAAAATCACACTGCAACGAACGCTTGAGAAAGGGGGTCAGGCTGGTGCCTTCGGTGATCGGGTAGTTCGGCGGGGTAATCAGGCCGCGGCGGTTGATCAAGTCCGAGGTGAACACGATATCGGCCGACGAGAAGCGAAACACCGTGCCGATCAGCATGGCCATTTGCTCGTTGGTCAGGCGTTCCTTGGAGTTTTGCAGGTCATAGACCAGGGCCGCATTGAGGTCGACCCGGCCTTTATCCTGGAAGTAGCGGGTCAGCTTGCCCAGCACAAGTTCGTAGAACGTGGTGGAGTTGTTGATGCCTTTGACCTCGGTTTGCACCAGCTTGTCGAGGTTGCTGATGGAGGTAAAGAGGTTGACCGGCGGGTTGAGCATCAACACTTTTTTGAAGTTGAAACTTTTGCGGGTTTCATCCAGGTGGCTGACAAAGGCGGCATCCAGCGCGCCCAGGCTATAACCCGCCAGGTAGTAGTCGGTAACGGGCAGCTTGGCCTGTTGGGCGCGCACGGCTTGCATCACATGATACAAATCTTCGGCGTCGTACTGGCTGATGCCCGGTGTGGCCAGGCGCGAGGCCGAGCTCATGAAGTCATAGCTGGTGGGCGAAGACAGCTGAACGACGTGATAGCCTTCCTGGTAGAAGAGCTTTTTCAGGTACTCGTTGAGGCTGCTGTCGTAGGCTGCGCCGGTACCGGCAATCAGGAACATCAAGGGTGCCGGGTGATCCTGTTTGGCCAGGCGGTAAGTGAGCTTTTTCACCGCCCAGAAATTGGCCGGCAGTATGTGCTCGCGTTCAGGGCGCAGGTTGAGGGTGTAGTCCGACTGATTGATATCATCTTCGTCGGGCAGCAGCGGGCGCATTTGCGGCGGAGTGGTCGCAATCGTGGCTTCAAACGGATTGGTTATCGGGTAGCCATACGTTGCGGGATCGACATCGACCGCCTGCGCGGACGCACTCAAGATAAGGCCGCCCAGTAAGGCAGCGAAGGGCAGAGAACGGAGCATGAAGACTATCCCTAATAAGGTGCGCAAAAGATTCGCAGGCTATGACCACAGGGCTAGTACTGAAGTGCCATTTGGTGGCACCAAATAATTCCCCAAAGAGTCCCGAGCAGGCAAAAAGCAACTCAAGATACACGCTGAATGACTTTAGTTAACAGATATCTGATTGCAAGGCTTGTATAGCTGTCGATGGAGATTAAGCTGGGCGCCGTTTTTGCCTATCGGAGTTTGTTATGCGACCTCGTTTGCCGTGGATCTTGCTGCTTATCGCCCTGCCTGTTTGGTTGCTCGCCAGTTATGGGTTGCGATACGGCTTGATGGAGGACTCGCAGTGGGTGGGGACCTGTGTTGCCGAGGCCGCGCGTTGGGAATGCCAGTTACGGGCGAACCTGGGATTGTTGATTCATTTCCGGGTGCTGGGCTGGGTTGCGTTGGTGCTGTCGATTATTGCTTTTTGTGTACGTGGTCGTGTCGGCTGCGCACTGGCGGTGCTGGCCATGCTGTTCGGCCTGCCCGCGCTGGCGTTGTATAACGCCAGCCTGGCAGTGTTTGCCGTGGTCATCGCCGGGTTGCGCCTGGTGCGCGCGGCGAAGTAAGAGTTTGAAACATTTGTGGGAGCGAGCCTGCTCGCGAAAGGTCTTTGAGGCCTTCGCGAGCAGGCTCGCTCCCACAGGGGGATTGCACTAGAAAGGTGTCATGCGCGCTTGCGCACACTGCGCCACAGCGCCATCACCATCAGTACGCTTACCAGTGCCCACATCCAGGCCTGTTGGTTATGCAGCCCTTCGCGGTACAGCTGCACTGGTATGCCTGCCCCAATGATCAAGGCCAGCAGGCCGAATTCACGGCGCGGGCCGCCTACCGGGCGCAACAGGTAAACCAGCGCAGGCAGCAGCAGGGCAGCGCTGGGGAAGCTGCGATAGCGTGGCTCGAATACCAGCCCCAGCATCATCACTGCACCGGCAAACCCGGCGGCAGCCAGCCACCAGCCAGCACGACGCTCCAGCAAGTTGAACAGGCGTTCTCGCCAGCCGTCTTTCTGGCCCAGGGCCAATGCGCCATGGGTCAGCACGATCAGGTTCAGGCCAACCAGCAAGCCAGCCCATAGCCACTCGCCCGCAAAGCGGCTGGTCACGGATGCCAGTTCGGCCCAGGCCACGATGCTGCATCCTGCCAACGCACCCAGTGCAGGCAGTAACACAGCTGCACGTTTTGTGCGGATCCGGCCGCCAATCAGCAGTGTGCCCAGCAACAGGGCGGCGCCAAAGCCCAGCCAGACCGGCCAGTGCGGCAGGTTGGATACCGGGCCGGCGAGGATGCCCTTGTCCTGGCGATCTGCATCGAACAAGCCCCAATAACCGCCTACCGCGCCTTCGCTGCCGCGCTTCCAGGGTTGGTCGAAGGCTTCGATCAGGTTGTATTTCCAGCCGTTTTGCTCGGCCAGGGTGACAAAGCTGCGAATGAATTTTGCTTCGTTAACCCGGCTTGGCTGGGCGGTTTCGCGCTGGCGGCCCTCACTGGGCCAACCTGTTTCACCGATCAGGATGTCCTTGGGGGCAAACTTGTTACCGAAGACCTGACGTACCTGCGCGACATGGTTGACTGCCTGCTCAATGCCGGCAGGGTCATCTTCCCAGTAAGGCAGCAGGTGAATGGTCAGGAAGTCTACTGCCGGGGCGATTTCCGGATGTTGCAACCAGAACTCCCAGACATCTGCATACGTCACCGGTTGCTTGACCTGGCTTTTGACCTTGTTGATCAGCCTGACCAGCTGCGGGGCCGTGACTTCCTTGCGCAGCAAGGCTTCGTTACCGACGATCACTGCACTGACCACGTCCGGGTTGGCATTGGCCGAGGCGATCAGGGCATCGACTTCCTGCTCCGTGGCCACGGGGTCGCTGCTGACCCAGGCGCCGGCCATCAACTTCAGGTCGTGCTTGCGTGCCAGCTCTGGCAGTCTTTCAAGTCCGGCCTGGGAATAGGTGCGGATGCATTGAAAGCGGGTTGCCAGCAACGCCAGGTCAGCGTCCATGCGCTCAACCCGGGGTACGAAGGGCTGGTCGAAGGGTGACTGGTCCTTGTCGAACGGCGTATAGGACGCACATTGCAGTTTATGGGTCGGTGTTGCTGCATCGGGCAATATCACCGGTTGGCCCAGGCCATACCAGAAACCGGCAATAGCAAATGCGCCCAGCAGGCAGGCAAGGAGATAAGGCAGCACGGGGAAGCGGGCAGTCGCGGACATGGTCAGGCCGTATGGGAGCAAAGCCGCGCATCTTACCTGCAATTGGGCGGGCGCAGCGGCTACGTATAATTTTGACATCTAATGTTTGTGGGCCTGGCCGTACAAAGTCCGTGCGTTCTGTTTTTGGAGTGGGCGTCATGTCGTTGCTGGTTGTATGGGGGTCGTCGTCAGAGCAGGACGGTAAACAGGCGCGGTTGATTATCCGGGGCAAGTGATACGGGGTCTGCAAACCCTGTAGGAATCTTGATGTGGCCCGGCACTCGTCGGGCCCGGCACTGTGGGGAATCAAAGATGAAGATGCGACGAATTTTGAGCGCGGGAGCAGCCTTGGTGCTGGCGATGAGTGCAGGTCTGGCAAGCGCTCAGAGCAAGCCGACCCTGAACATTGGTTATGTAGATGGTTGGTCCGACAGCGTGGCGACAACCCACGTGGCTGCTGAAGTGATCAAGCAAAAGCTGGGTTATGACGTGAAGCTGATGCCCGTGGCGACCGGGATCATGTGGCAGGGCGTGGCCACGGGCAAGCTGGACGCCATGCTGTCTGCCTGGCTGCCGGTGACCCACGGCGAGTATTGGGCCAAGAACAAAGACAAGGTGGTCGACTACGGACCTAACTTCAAGGATGCGAAAATTGGCCTGATCGTTCCCGAGTATGTAAAGGCCCAGTCCATTGCCGACTTGAAGGGCAGCGACGAGTTTAAAAACAAGATAGTCGGTATCGATGCCGGTTCGGGGGTGATGCTCAAGACTGACGAGGCAATCAAGGATTACGACCTCAAGGGTTACAAGTTGCAGGCAAGTTCCGGAGCGGCAATGACCTCGGAACTGGGGCGCGCCTATGCCAAAAACGAGCCGATTGCCGTGACTGGCTGGGTGCCGCACTGGATGTTTGCCAAGTGGAAACTGCGTTTTCTTGAAGATCCCAAAGGTGTTTATGGTGCTGCAGAAACCGTTAACAGCATCGGCAGCAAAGAGCTGAATAAAAAAGCCCCGGAAGTTGCGGCGTTTCTGGAGAAATTTTCCTGGAATTCAAAAGATGAAATTGGTGAAGTGATGCTGGCCATTCAAGAGGGTGCAAAACCTGAGGCAGCGGCCAAAGAGTGGGTCGCCAAACACCCGGAGCGGGTAGCGCAATGGACCGCTAAATAATCGCGAAGTGTCTAGTTCGCAGTACACAGAGCCGCCGGGTGTTTTCGCCAGGCGGCTTTTTCATTTCTGGGCTTCGTGCTGGTTGTCAACGTCCTTGCAGCCTAGATAAACCGGGGGCTGCAGCAAATCAGAGGCTCTACTACTAAAGTCGTCTGGAATTGAATGTGCGGCGCCCTAATAGTGAAAACGTTCCATCTCATCTGTGCTGCGAGGACAAAAATAATGAACGACAGCATTTACCTCTCGATTCAAAACAGCCCGCGTTTCAAGGAGCTGGTTAAAAAAAGAGAGCGGTTCGCCTGGATTCTCTCGGCAATCATGCTCGGACTATATGCCGCCTTTATTCTGTTGATTGCTTATGGGTCGCACATCATGGGGACCAAGTTGAGTCCCGATTCGTCTATTACCTGGGGTATTCCGATTGGTGTGGGGTTGATTGTTTCGGCCTTTGTCCTGACCGGTATCTATGTTCGCAGGGCCAATGGCGAGTTTGATGAGCTGAACAATGCAATTCTCAAGGAGGCAGGGCAATGATCGGGCGCCTGATGGCAACACTGGGCGTTGCAGCCCTTGCACCAGCGGTCTGGGCGGGAGAGGCCCTGACTGGTGAAGTGCAAAAACAACCGCTTAATATCGCGGCGATCATCATGTTCGTCGTTTTTGTTGGTGCGACTCTGTGCATTACGTATTGGGCGTCAAAGCGTAACAAGTCTGCTGCCGACTACTATGCGGCGGGCGGCAAAATTACCGGTTTCCAGAACGGCCTGGCGATTGCGGGTGACTATATGTCCGCCGCCTCCTTTCTGGGTATTTCCGCGCTGGTTTACACCTCTGGCTACGATGGCCTGATCTATTCAATCGGCTTTCTGGTGGGTTGGCCCATCATCTTGTTCCTGATCGCAGAGCGTCTGCGTAACCTGGGCAAGTACACCTTTGCTGACGTTGCCTCGTACCGTTTGGGTCAAACTCAGATCCGCTCGCTGTCGGCTTGCGGTTCACTGGTGGTAGTTGCGTTCTACCTGATCGCGCAGATGGTCGGTGCCGGCAAGCTGATTCAACTGCTGTTCGGCCTGGACTACCACGTTGCGGTGATCCTGGTGGGCATTCTGATGTGCATGTATGTGTTGTTCGGCGGCATGCTGGCAACCACTTGGGTGCAAATCATCAAAGCGGTGATGTTGTTGTCGGGTGCGACGTTCATGGCCGTGATGGTAATGAAACACGTCAACTTTGATTTCAACGCATTGTTTGCCGAAGCCGTGAAAATTCACCCTAAAGGTGAGGCGATCATGAGCCCGGGCGGCCTGGTGAAAGACCCGATCTCGGCCTTTTCCCTCGGTCTGGCCCTGATGTTCGGTACTGCCGGCCTGCCACATATCCTGATGCGCTTCTTCACCGTGAGCGATGCCAAGGAAGCCCGCAAGAGCGTGTTTTACGCAACTGGCTTCATCGGTTACTTCTACATCCTGACCTTTATTATCGGCTTTGGCGCGATCATCCTGGTCAGCACCAATCCTGCATTCAAAGACGCTGCTGGCGCCTTGCTGGGCGGTAACAATATGGCGGCCGTGCATCTTGCTGATGCGGTTGGCGGCAGCATGTTCCTGGGCTTTATCTCGGCCGTAGCCTTCGCCACTATCCTTGCGGTAGTTGCGGGTCTGACCCTGGCCGGTGCCTCGGCGGTGTCTCACGACCTTTATGCAAGCGTAATCAAGAAGGGTAAGGCCAACGACAAGGATGAAATTCGCGTTTCCAAGATCACTACCATCGCCTTGGCGGTGCTGGCGATCGGCTTGGGCATCCTGTTTGAAAGTCAGAACATCGCATTCATGGTGGGCCTGGCGTTCTCCATTGCTGCGAGCTGCAACTTCCCTGTGTTGCTGCTTTCCATGTACTGGAAGAACCTGACCACTCGTGGCGCCATGATTGGCGGCTGGATGGGGCTGGTGAGCGCGGTTGGCCTGATGATCCTGGGTCCGACCATCTGGGTGCAGATCCTGCATCATGAAAAAGCCATCTTCCCTTACGAGTACCCGGCGCTGTTCTCCATGATCATTGCCTTCGTGGGTATCTGGTTCTTCTCCATTACGGACAAGTCCAAGGCTGCTGAGAAAGAGCGCGCGCTGTTCTTCCCGCAGTTTGTGCGTTCGCAGACAGGCTTGGGGGCGAGCGGGGCGGTGGATCATTAATCCGCAATAGACAGTATGTTTAATCAAATCCCCCTGCTGCGAGGCAGGGGGATTTTTTTGTGCCTATTCTCGCTGTACAAGCTCGAAGTACCGTAGCTGCCGAAGGAACGAGGCTGCGTTCGGCAGCTGCTACAAATCATGGGCACAAAAAAATACGGCCTCTATATAAATAGAGGCCGTATTGTCTGCAACCAGGGCGCTATCGTGGGATATGCCCTACTTGCGGTCTTCCAGCTTGGTGATGTCACGCTGCTCGTAGCCGGTGTACAGCTGGCGCGGACGACCAATCTTGTACGGGCTGGAGAGCATTTCTTTCCAGTGCGAGATCCAGCCGACTGTACGCGACAGGGCGAAGATCACGGTGAACATGCTGGTCGGAATGCCGATCGCCTTGAGGATGATCCCCGAGTAGAAGTCGACGTTCGGGTACAGCGAGCGTTCGATGAAGTACGGGTCGGTCAGGGCGATCTCTTCCAGGCGCATGGCCAGTTCGAGTTGCGGATCGTTCTGAATGCCCAGCTCTTTCAGCACTTCGTCGCAGGTCTTTTTCATCACTGTGGCGCGTGGGTCGCGGTTTTTGTAAACCCGGTGACCGAAGCCCATCAGCTTGAACGGATCGTTCTTGTCCTTGGCCTTGGCGATGAACTTGTCGATGTTGGACACATCGCCAATTTCGTCGAGCATGGTCAGCACGGCTTCGTTGGCGCCGCCGTGGGCAGGGCCCCACAGTGCAGCGATACCGGCAGCAATACAGGCGAACGGGTTGGCACCCGAAGAGCCCGCCAGACGCACGGTAGAGGTCGAAGCATTCTGTTCGTGGTCAGCGTGCAGGATAAAGATCTTATCCATTGCCTTGGCCAGTACCGGGCTGATCGGTTTGATCTCGCACGGTGTGTTGAACATCATGTGCAGGAAGTTTTCGGCGTAGGTCAGGTCGTTACGCGGGTACATCATGGGTTGACCCATGGAGTACTTGTAAACCATCGCTGCCAGGGTTGGCATCTTGGCAACCAGGCGGATCGCGGAAATTTCGCGATGCTGCGGGTTATTGATGTCCAGGGAGTCGTGGTAGAAGGCCGAGAGAGCGCCGACTACACCGCACATGACCGCCATCGGGTGGGCGTCACGACGGAAGCCGTTGAAGAAGGTCTTCAACTGCTCGTGAACCATGGTGTGGTTCTTCACGGTGCTGACAAATTGAGCCTTCTGCTCTGCAGTCGGCAGTTCGCCGTTCAGCAGCAGGTAAGCGGTCTCAAGGTAATCAGAATGTTCGGCCAGCTGTTCGATCGGGTAGCCGCGGTGCAGCAGGATACCGTTGTCACCATCAATATAGGTGATCTTCGACTCGCAAGATGCGGTCGACATGAAGCCCGGGTCAAATGTGAATCGGCCCGTGGCCGTCAGGCCTCGCACATCGATTACATCGGGACCCACGGTGCCAGTTAAAATGGGCAGCTCGACGGGGGCTGCGCCCTCGATGATCAACTGCGCTTTTTTGTCAGCCATGTGGCCTCCTATTTATGCTTGAAATCATCAGACAGACCCCCCACGCAGGGCCCGCACCACTATAGTGAGATAAATTTGAATGTCAATTTGCCTAAAGTCTTGCTGTACAAGGCTTTGAGGAGCGTTTTTTCGCGAATATCCCGGCCGTTTACGCCTTTTATGCTGCGAGCGCAATGCGCTATTAGGGGGTGGGTGTTTGCGTTGTCATTAGTAACCTAACTGTCTATACTCGGCAGCCGACCGCCAGAGGCTTTTGGGCCTGTTTAGATGGGGGTCGTCACTCCCGGGTGGTGGGTACCTGACCAGTGCGCATCCCAACAAACTTGCCCTGATTGTTAGGGGCTCTTCAGTGTGAAAAAAGCCGTGAATAGCCAACGACCTGTAAACCTAGACCTAAGGACCATCAAACTCCCCATCACCGGCGTTACGTCATTTCTGCACCGTGTATCGGGCATTATTCTTTTTCTCGGCCTGGGCATCATGCTTTATGCATTGAGCAAATCCCTGGGTTCGGAAGAAGGCTATGCCGAGGTGAAGGCATGCTTGACCAGTCCGCTGGCCAAATTCGTTGCGTGGGGCCTGCTCTCTGCCTTGCTGTATCACCTGGTTGCCGGTGTGCGTCACTTGATCATGGACATGGGCATCGGTGAGACGCTTGAAGGCGGCCGACTGGGCTCGAAAATCGTAATCGTCATTTCCGTGGTGATGATTGTTCTGGCGGGAGTTTGGATATGGTAACCAGCGTTACGAACCTGTCGCGTTCGGGCCTCTATGACTGGATGGCACAGCGTGTGTCTGCGGTTGTTCTAGCGGCTTATTTCATTTTCCTGATCGGGTACCTCGTTGCGAACCCTGGCATTGGCTACGCCCAATGGCATGAGCTGTTCGCAAGCAACTGGATGCGTATCTTCAGCCTGCTGGCCCTTGTTGCTCTGGGCGCACACGCCTGGGTCGGCATGTGGACCATCGCGACCGACTACCTGACGCCAATGGCGCTGGGCAAGTCCGCGACAGCAGTACGTTTCCTCTTCCAGGCAGTCTGCGGCGTTGCAATGTTCGCTTACTTCGTCTGGGGTGTGCAGATTCTTTGGGGTATCTGATTCATGGCTAACACAGTTAATACACTTTCGTTCGACGCCATCATCATTGGCGGCGGCGGTGCCGGCATGCGCGCTGCTCTGCAGCTGGCTCAAGGCGGTCACAAGACTGCCGTAATCACCAAGGTTTTCCCGACTCGTTCGCACACCGTATCGGCCCAGGGTGGCATTACCTGCGCGATCGCGTCTGCAGATCCAAACGATGACTGGCGCTGGCACATGTACGATACCGTCAAGGGTTCCGACTATATCGGTGACCAGGACGCTATCGAATACATGTGTTCCGTAGGCCCGGAAGCCGTGTTCGAACTCGAGCACATGGGTCTGCCGTTCTCCCGTACCGAACAGGGTCGTATCTACCAGCGTCCTTTCGGCGGCCAGTCCAAGGACTTCGGCAAAGGCGGCCAGGCTGCCCGTACTTGCGCTGCAGCCGACCGTACCGGTCACGCGCTGTTGCACACCCTGTACCAGGCCAACCTCAAGGCCGGCACTGTATTCCTGAACGAATACTATGGTGTCGACCTGGTTAAAAACGAGGCTGGCGATTTCGTCGGCATGATCGTTATCTGCATCGAAACCGGTGAAACCTCCTACGTTCGCGCTAACGCGACCGTACTGGCGACTGGCGGTGCAGGCCGTATCTACTCGTCCACCACCAACGCACTGATCAACACTGGCGACGGTATTGGCATGGCGCTGCGTGCTGGCGTGCCGGTACAGGACATCGAAATGTGGCAGTTCCACCCGACCGGTATTGCCGGCGCCGGTGTACTGGTTACAGAAGGTTGCCGTGGTGAAGGTGGATACCTGATCAACAAGCACGGCGAGCGTTTCATGGAGCGTTATGCTCCGAACGCCAAAGACCTTGCAGGTCGTGACGTAGTAGCTCGCTCGATGGTTAAAGAAATCATCGCGGGCAACGGTTGCGGTCCGGATGGCGACCACGTGATGCTGAAACTCGATCACCTCGGTGAAGAGGTTCTGCACAGCCGTCTGCCAGGTATCTGCGAACTGTCGAAAACGTTCGCGCACGTTGACCCGGTTCTGGCTCCAGTTCCAGTGGTTCCTACCTGCCACTATATGATGGGCGGCGTTGCCACCAACATTCATGGCCAGGCAATCACTCAGGACGCTGATGGCGTTGACCAGATCATCCCTGGCCTGTTTGCAGTGGGTGAAGTGGCTTGCGTATCGGTACACGGTGCCAACCGTCTGGGCGGCAACTCGCTGCTCGACCTGGTGGTGTTCGGTCGTGCTGCCGGCCTGTTCCTTGAGCAGACCCTTAAAGAAGGCGTTGATTACGCTCGTCCGCGCCAATCCGATATCGACGCTGCCCTGGCACGTCTGGACGGCCTGAACTCGCGTACCGACGGCGAAGACGTGGCAACCCTGCGTAAAGAGCTGCAAAGCTGCATGCAGAACTACTTCGGTGTATTCCGTACTGGCGAATACATGCAGAAGGGTATTGCCCAGCTGGCAGATCTGCGCACGCGCATTGCCAACGTGAAAATCAACGATAAGAGCCAGGCGTTCAACACTGCTCGTATCGAAGCCCTTGAGCTGCAAAACCTGCTCGAAGTGGCTGAAGCGACTGCAATCGCTGCTGAAGTTCGTAAGGAATCGCGCGGTGCTCACGCCCGTGAAGACTTCGAAGATCGTGACGACGTTAACTGGCTGTGCCACACCCTGTACTTCCCGGGTGACAAGCGCGTAGCCAAGCGTGCGGTGAACTTCTCGCCGAAAACCGTTCCGACCTTCGAACCTATGGTTCGTACTTACTAAGGGTGGCCGATATGTTGAAAGTCAGTGTTTATCGTTACAACCCTGATCAGGACGCCGCTCCGTTCATGCAGGAATTCGAGGTCAATACCCACGGTAAAGACCTGATGGTGCTGGACGTACTTGCCCTGATCAAAGAGCAGGACGAGGGTTTCTCCTATCGTCGCTCTTGCCGTGAGGGCGTTTGCGGCTCCGACGGCATGAACATCAACGGCAAGAACGGCCTGGCGTGTGTAACGCCGCTGTCCGCTGTGGTTAAAGGCAACAAGCTGATCGTTCGTCCACTGCCAGGTTTACCGGTTATCCGTGACCTGGTCGTCGATATGAGCATCTTCTACAAGCAATACGAAAAAGTTAAGCCGTTCCTGCAGAACGACACGCCGGCTCCGGCCATCGAGCGTCTGCAATCGCCAGAAGAGCGTGAAAAGCTCGACGGTCTGTACGAGTGCATCCTGTGCGCTTGCTGCTCGACTTCGTGCCCGTCCTTCTGGTGGAACCCGGACAAGTTCCTGGGCCCTGCTGCACTGCTGCAAGCCTATCGTTTCCTGGCTGACAGCCGTGACACCAAGACCAGTGAGCGTCTGGCTTCGCTGGATGACCCGTTCAGCGTATTCCGCTGCCGCGGGATCATGAACTGCGTAAACGTGTGTCCGAAGGGCCTGAACCCGACTAAGGCCATCGGTCACGTGCGTAGCATGCTGCTGCAAAGCGGCGTGTGATCCAAGGCTGTACCGCAGCACCGCTGTAACCGTAAATGCTGCGGCGCAGGCTTCAACCGGCGCCGTAGTTTTAACCTGAGCAACAGCTCAAAAGCTGCGGCTCTTATTTTGAAGAAATGAGACCAGCAGGGGCATCCGGGCTGGTACCCGGACTATCAGCGTGATCCTAAGTGGCTTGTTTTAGTCGCTGTATTCGGACTTTCTCAAGCATGCTCTGGTGTTCTCGTCGATGGTGTCCCCTAACCGAGGGTGACCAAGCATGCAAGAAAGCGTGATGCAGCGCATGTGGAACAGCGGCTATCTTTCAGGTGGTAACGCTGCCTATGTGGAAGAGCTCTATGAGCTCTACCTGCACGACCCTAACGCTGTGCCAGAAGAATGGCGCACCAAATTTCAGACGTTGCCTGTTGAAGGCAACTCTGCCAACGATGTTTCGCACTCCACAATCCGCGACCATTTCGTGCTGCTGGCAAAGAACCAGCGCCGCGCTCAACCGGTTTCCGCCGGGAGCGTGAGCAGTGAGCACGAGAAGAAGCAGGTTGAAGTGCTGCGATTGATCCAGGCCTATCGGATGCGCGGCCACCAGGCAGCCCAGCTTGATCCGCTGGGGCTGTGGCAGCGTCCTGCACCTGCAGACCTGTCGATCAATCATTACGGCTTGACCAATGCCGATCTTGATACGACCTTCCGTGCCGGCGACCTGTATATCGGCAAAGAGGAAGCGAGCCTACGCGAAATTCTCGAAGCGTTGCAGCAGACATATTGCCGCACCATTGGCGCAGAGTTCACGCACATCGTCGATTCCGAGCAGCGCCACTGGTTTGAACAGCGCCTCGAAAGCGTACGCGGCCGCCCGTCGTATTCGGCTGAAGTCAAAAGCCATCTGCTTGAGCGCGTCACTGCTGCTGAAGGTCTGGAAAAGTACCTGGGTACCAAATACCCGGGCACCAAGCGTTTCGGCCTGGAAGGCGGCGAGAGCCTGATTCCTTTGCTGGACGAGCTGATCCAGCGTTCGGGCAACTACGGCACCAAGGAAATCGTTATCGGCATGGCCCACCGTGGTCGCCTGAACGTATTGGTGAACACCTTCGGTAAAAACCCGCGCGAGTTGTTTGACGAGTTCGAAGGCAAGAAAAAAATCGAGCTGGGTTCCGGTGACGTTAAATACCACCAGGGCTTCTCCTCCAACGTCATGACTGCCGGTGGTGAAGTTCACCTGGCAATGGCGTTTAACCCGTCCCACCTGGAAATCGTTTCTCCAGTGGTTGAAGGGTCTGTACGTGCTCGCCAGGATCGTCGTAACGACAGCACCGGCGAAAAGGTACTGCCAATTTCCATCCACGGTGATGCTGCATTCGCAGGTCAGGGCGTGGTCATGGAAACCTTCCAGATGTCGCAGACCCGCGGCTTCAAGACTGGCGGTACGGTTCACCTGGTGATCAACAACCAGGTCGGCTTCACCATCAGCAATCCGGAAGACTCCCGTTCTACCGAGTACTGCACTGACGTTGCGAAAATGATCCAGGCGCCGATCCTCCATGTAAATGGTGATGATCCGGAAGCCGTATTGTTCGTGACCCAGCTGGCTATCGACTATCGCATGCAGTTCAAGCGTGACGTCGTGATCGACCTGTTCTGCTACCGCCGTCGCGGTCACAACGAGGCCGATGAGCCAAACGGCACTCAGCCGCTGATGTATCAGCAAATCGCCAAGCAGCGCACCACCCGTGAGCTGTATGCCGAGCGCCTGACACAAGAGAAAGTGGTAGACGCAGAACGCGTTCAGGCCAAGATCGACGAATACCGCAACGCGCTGGACAACGGTCTGCATGTTGTGAAAAGTCTGGTCAAAGAGCCGAACAAAGAGCTGTTCGTAGACTGGCGTCCGTATCTGGGCCACGCCTGGACTGCGCGTCACGACACCCGTTTTGATCTGAAAACCCTGCAAGAACTGTCCGCCAAGCTGCTGGAAATTCCGGAAGGCTTCGTGGTTCAGCGCCAGGTTGCGAAGATCTACGAAGATCGTCAAAAAATGCAAGCCGGCGGCCTGCCGATCAACTGGGGTTATGCCGAAACCATGGCATACGCAACCCTGCAGTTCGAAGGTCACCCGATTCGCATGACCGGTCAGGATATCGGCCGCGGTACGTTCTCGCACCGTCACGCCGTGTTGCACAACCAGAAAGATGCTGGCACCTATATTCCTCTCAAGCACCTGTTCGAGGGTCAGCCACGCTTTGACCTGTACGACTCGTTGCTGTCTGAAGAGGCGGTATTGGCGTTCGAATACGGCTACTCGACCACCACGCCTAACGCGCTGGTGATCTGGGAAGCCCAGTTCGGCGACTTCGCCAACGGCGCCCAGGTTGTAATCGACCAGTTCATCACCAGCGGTGAGCACAAGTGGGGCCGTCTGTGCGGTCTGACCATGCTGCTGCCACACGGTTATGAAGGTCAGGGCCCGGAGCACTCCTCTGCACGTCTTGAGCGTTACCTGCAATTGTGTGCCGAGCACAACATTCAGGTGTGCGTACCGACCACTCCGGCACAGATCTACCATCTGCTGCGCCGTCAGGTTATCCGTCCGCTGCGCAAGCCGCTGATCGTCCTGACACCGAAGTCGTTGCTGCGTCACAAATTGGCAATCTCGACCCTGGAAGATCTGGCCGAAGGTTCGTTCCAGACCGTTATTCCAGAAATCGATGCACAAGATCCGGCCAAGGTCGGTCGCATCGTTCTGTGTAGCGGCAAGGTCTACTACGACCTGTTGGAAAAACGCCGTGCCGAAGGTCGTGATGACATCGCCATCGTGCGTCTTGAGCAGCTGTACCCATTCCCTGAGGACGACTTGATTGAAGTCCTGGCTCCGTACAAAAACGCCAAACATATTGTCTGGTGTCAGGAAGAGCCGATGAACCAGGGTGCCTGGTACTGCAGCCAGCATCACATGCGCCGCATCATCAGCGGTCACGACAAGTCTCTCGTACTTGAGTACGCAGGCCGTGACGCTTCTGCTGCACCTGCTTGTGGTTACGCATCGATGCACGCTGAGCAACAGGCAAAACTGTTGCAAGACGCGTTCACTGTTTAACGCCTTCGCGCACTGAAACCGAATTTAAGGAACCAAAGAACATGGCTATCGAGATCAAAGCCCCAACATTTCCGGAATCGGTTGCCGATGGCACCGTTGCCACCTGGCACAAACAACCGGGCGACGCTGTAAAGCGTGATGACCTGATTGTTGACATCGAAACCGACAAGGTAGTGCTGGAAGTACTGGCCACTGCTGACGGCGTGCTGGGCGCTATCGTCAAGAACGAAGGCGACACCGTTCTGTCCGACGAAGTGCTGGGCTCCATCGTTGCAGGCGGCGCTGCTGCCGCTCCGGCCGCTGCCGCACCTGCTGCCCAGGCTGCTGCTGCTGCTCCGGCTGCCGATGGCGAAGACGATCCTGTTGCTGCTCCGGCTGCACGCAAGATCGCTGAAGAAAACGGTATCAACATCGCTTCCGTTGCCGGTACTGGCAAAGGCGGTCGTGTGACCAAGGAAGACGTAGTTGCTGCTGTAGCTGCCAAAAAGGCCGCTCCTGCTGCTGCGCCGGCCAAGGCCGCTGCACCTGCCGCTGCTGCTCCGGTATTCGCTGCTGGCGACCGCGTAGAAAAACGCGTTCCGATGACCCGCGTTCGTGCCACCGTGGCCAAGCGTCTGGTTGAAGCTCAGTCGAACATGGCGATGCTGACCACTTTCAACGAAGTGGACATGACTGAAATCATGGCACTGCGTTCGAAGTACAAGGATCAGTTCGAGAAAGCCCACAATGGCGTACGCCTGGGCTTCATGTCGTTCTTCGTCAAGGCAGCTACCGAGTCGCTGAAACGCTTCCCGGCAGTCAACGCTTCGATCGACGGTTCCGACATCGTTTACCACGGCTTCGCCGACATCGGTGTGGCTGTATCCAGCGACCGTGGTCTGGTGGTTCCGGTTCTGCGTAACGCCGAACTGATGAGCCTGGCTGAAATCGAAGGCGGCATCGCTGCTTACGGTAAAAAAGCCCGTGACGGCAAACTGTCGATCGACGAAATGACCGGTGGTACTTTCACTATCACCAACGGTGGTACTTTCGGTTCGATGATGTCGACCCCGATTGTTAACCCGCCGCAAGCCGCGATCCTGGGCATGCACAACATCCTTCAGCGTCCAATGGCAGTCAACGGTCAGGTAGTTATCCGTCCGATGATGTATTTGGCTCTGTCTTACGATCACCGCTTGATCGATGGCAAAGAAGCTGTAAGTTTCCTGGTAGCAATCAAAAACCTGCTGGAAGACCCAGCTCGTCTGCTGCTGGATATCTAATAGAAGCGGCTGCAAGCAACTGGTGCCAGGCTGCGAGATAAAGCAGTCTGGCTTTGGCTTGCAGTTTGCTGCTGACAGCTTGTAGCTAATAGAGGATCTATTTTCATGTCTCAGAAATTTGACGTTGTAGTGATTGGTGCGGGCCCTGGCGGCTACGTTGCAGCCATCAAGGCCGCGCAACTGGGCCTTTCGACTGCTTGCATCGAAAAATACACCGACAAGGAAGGCAAACTGGCGCTGGGCGGTACTTGCCTGAACGTTGGCTGCATTCCATCCAAGGCGCTGCTGGACAGCTCCTGGAAGTATCACGAAGCCAAGGATGCGTTCGCCATCCACGGCATCACCACCGGTGAAGTGAAGATGGACGTTGCTGCGATGGTTGGCCGTAAAGCCAACATCGTTAAAGGTCTGACTTCCGGCGTTGCGACCCTGTTCAAGGCCAACGGCGTTACTTCCCTGCAAGGCCACGGCAAACTGCTGGCCGGCAAGCGTGTTGAACTGACCAAGCCCGACGGCAGCGTTGAAATCATCGAAGCCGAGAACGTGATTCTGGCTTCGGGCTCGCGTCCGATCGACATTCCGCCTGCTCCTGTCGACAACAACGTGATCGTTGATTCGACCGGCGCACTGGAATTCCAGTCCGTACCAAAACGTCTGGGCGTTATCGGCGCTGGCGTGATCGGTCTGGAACTGGGTTCGGTATGGTCCCGTCTGGGCGCTGAAGTCACTGTCCTGGAAGCCCTGGACACCTTCTTGATGGCTGCTGACGCTGCCGTTTCGAAAGAAGCCTACAAAACCCTGACCAAACAAGGTCTGGACATCAAGCTGGGCGCTCGCGTTACCGGTTCCAAGGTTAACGGCGAAGAAGTCGTTGTGACCTACACCGACGCCAACGGCGAACAGACCATCACCTTCGACAAGCTGATCGTAGCTGTGGGTCGCCGTCCGGTGACTACCGAGTTGCTGGCAGCTGACAGCGGCGTGACCATCGACGAGCGCGGTTTCGTGTTTGTTGACGATCATTGCGCAACCAGCGTACCGGGCGTATTCGCCATTGGTGACGTGGTTCGCGGCATGATGCTGGCACACAAGGCTTCGGAAGAAGGCATCATGGTTGTCGAGCGCATCAAAGGTCACAAGACCGAGATGAACTACGACCTGATTCCATCGGTTATTTACACTCACCCGGAGATCGCGTGGGTCGGTAAAACCGAGCAGGCCTTGAAAGCTGAAGGCGTTGAGGTTAACGTCGGCACCTTCCCGTTCGCAGCCAGTGGCCGTGCCATGGCAGCAAACGACACCGGTGGCTTTGTCAAAGTCATTGCTGATGCCAAAACTGACCGCGTACTGGGCGTCCACGTGATTGGCCCGAGCGCTGCAGAGCTGGTACAGCAGGGCGCGATCGGTATGGAATTCGGCACCAGTGCCGAGGATCTGGGCATGATGGTTTTCTCCCATCCAACCCTGTCCGAAGCGTTGCACGAAGCAGCGCTGGCAGTGAATGGCGGCGCCATTCACATTGCCAACCGTAAGAAACGTTAAGACCAGACAATAAGAAACCACGGCGGTTTGCCCGTCGTGAGCCTTGCTAGCAAGCCTCACCGCGGAACTTCCGCCGGACGCAGTCTTGTTTTGTTTTAACCGGGCCCGGCTCCGCTCATGCGGGTGTCGGGTTTGTTGAAACAGTACAAGCAGCAGTCACAGGTGGTGCGGCACTAATAATAGTGCAGCGCCGAATGCGCAGTACCTAACGAAGACGGTAAAAAGCATGAATCTTCACGAGTATCAGGGTAAGCAGCTGTTCGCTGAATACGGCCTGCCAGTATCCAAGGGTTATGCAGTAGACACCCCGGAAGCAGCCGCAGAAGCTTGCGACAAAATCGGTGGGACCGAATGGGTTGTAAAAGCCCAGGTTCACGCAGGTGGTCGCGGTAAAGCGGGCGGCGTTAAGCTGGTTCGCAGCAAAGAAGACGCTAAAGCATTCGCACAACAGTGGTTGGGCAAGCGTCTGGTGACTTACCAGACTGACGCCAATGGTCAGCCGGTCACCAAGATCCTGGTTGAATCGTGCACTGATATCGCTAAAGAGCTGTACCTGGGCGCTGTCGTTGACCGTTCAAGCCGTCGTATCGTGTTCATGGCTTCCACCGAAGGTGGCGTGGACATCGAGAAGATCGCACACGACACTCCAGAAAAAATTCTGAAAGCAACTATCGATCCACTGGTTGGCGCTCAGCCATTCCAGGGTCGCGAGTTGGCTTTCCAGTTGGGTCTGGAAGGCAAGCAAGTTACTCAGTTCGCCAAGATCTTCGTAGGTCTGGCCAAACTGTTCAAGGATCACGATCTGGCCCTGCTGGAAGTGAACCCGCTGGTTATCAAGACTGACGGCGATCTGCACTGCCTCGATGCAAAAATCAACATCGACGCAAACGCCATGTACCGTCAGGCCAAGCTGAAAACTTTCCACGATCCGTCGCAAGACGATCCGCGCGAAGCGCACGCTGCCAAGTTCGAACTGAACTACGTAGCCCTGGAAGGCAACATCGGCTGCATGGTAAACGGCGCTGGTCTGGCGATGGGCACCATGGACATCGTTAACCTGCATGGCGGCAAGCCAGCCAACTTCCTCGACGTTGGCGGCGGTGCTACCAAAGAACGCGTTACCGAAGCGTTCAAGATCATCCTGTCCGACAGCAATGTCGCAGCAGTGCTGGTTAACATCTTCGGCGGCATCGTTCGTTGCGACATGATTGCCGAAGGCATCATCGGTGCAGTGAAAGAAGTCGGCGTGAAAATCCCGGTGGTTGTTCGCCTTGAAGGCAACAACGCTGAACTGGGCGCTAAAGTACTGGCAGAAAGCGGCTTGAACATCATCGCGGCTACCAGCTTGACCGACGCTGCTCAACAAGTTGTTAAAGCTGCGGAGGGCAAGTAATGAGCGTCCTGATCAATAAAGACACCAAAGTTATCTGCCAGGGCATCACAGGTTCCCAGGGCAGCTTCCACACCCAGCAAGCCATCGAATACGGCACCAAGATGGTCGGTGGCGTAACTCCGGGCAAAGGCGGCACCACTCACCTGGACCTGCCTGTTTTCAACACCGTGAAAGAAGCCGTAGCTGCCACTGGCGCAACCGCCAGCGTTATCTACGTACCGGCTCCTTTCTGCAAGGACTCCATCCTTGAAGCAGCGTTCGGCGGCATCAAGCTGATCGTTTGCATCACCGAAGGCATTCCTACCCTGGACATGCTGGACGCTAAAGTTAAGTGCGACGAACTGGGTGTTACCCTGATCGGCCCTAACTGCCCTGGCGTTATCACCCCGGGCGAATGCAAGATCGGCATCATGCCAGGTCACATTCACTTGCCAGGCAAAGTAGGTATCGTGTCGCGTTCCGGCACCCTGACTTACGAAGCCGTTAAGCAAACGACTGACGCCGGTTTCGGTCAGTCGACTTGCGTAGGCATCGGTGGTGACCCGATCCCTGGTTCCAACTTCATCGACATCCTGAAGTTGTTCCAGGAAGACCCGAAGACCGAAGCGATCGTAATGATCGGTGAGATCGGCGGTTCGGCTGAAGAAGAAGCGGCTGCCTACATCAAGGCACACGTGACCAAGCCGGTTGTTTCCTACATCGCTGGTGTGACTGCCCCTGCAGGCAAGCGCATGGGCCATGCTGGCGCAATCATCTCTGGCGGCAAGGGTACTGCAGACGAGAAGTTTGCTGCCCTGGAAGACGCAGGCGTTAAAACCGTGCGTTCGCTGGCAGACATCGGCAAGGCTCTGTCCGAGCTGACAGGTTGGGCAATCAAATAAGCCATTGGCTTAGCTGACTGTTACACCAGGCAAAGGCCACCTTCGGGTGGCCTTTGTGCGTTCAGGCTTTTGGAATTACATGATCAGGTTAAAGTGCCTGTAGTGCAGCGTGAAACCATTAACTGGATAGTGCAGCTTTGCCATGTGTGTCGGTGCAGGAAGTAAACATAATGCGAGAGGATGTTGCTGAAATATCCGAATGTACATTGATTATGTCAGTTGGTTGACGGGTTTTTTATGAGGGTTGAAAATCTGACTTTCATCAAGTGATGGAGGTTAAAGTATGAAAGATTTTTCTCCGATTTTAACCGGTTTGCCAAAGTCCGCCAGCTTTCATGAACTTCGGCAAGTTCAGGTTTCTTCAGATCCCAGAAAAGTAGAGCCGCTGGGTAATATGGAAAAAAGCAAATTGTTGGAGGCAGTTATAAAAGAACTGACCGCCAATGCAACCTCGCAAAAGAAGCCCCAGGCGCACATTGTCACCGGCCAGATGGGCGCAGGCAAATCAACGGCGATCAACAGCCTGGCAAGGCAGCACAAAGGCAATTGTGTGATTGTTGATTACGATGATCTCAAGCGCTTTGTGCCTGGCTACGCAGAGGCTGCACAAAAGGGGTACCCCGGCACTGTGCCCGGTAGCAAAGAGATAGCGCGCTATCTGGAAGGCGGTTTGCAAAAGCATGGGTTTGATAACAGATTTAACATGATCATCCAAAAATCCCTTAACAGTCAAAGTGATGAAGTGTTGGCGGCAGTCAAATCGTCCAAGGAGCAAAACTACCATGTGTCGCTGAATATTCTGGCGGTCGATAAATCCACCAGCACGATGGGTATATATTCAAGGTATGAGTCTGGTTTGAAAGAAATCAACGAAGAAAAAAATCCCCCGGATGGCGCCAGGAGAACGCCCATGGAATATCACGAAGATGCTTATAATAGTACGGTGAATCCAGAACGGTACGAAAGTTTGGCGCCAGAGCTGGATGAGGTTGTAGTGAGCGGCAGGTCGGGTGAGGTTTATTATCGAGCTACCTCGGATATATCACCTGATAAGATAGTCGCGGCTATTGAGCAGGGAAGAAAGACTGCAGCGTCCGAACGCGTTCCCTTGTTTGATAAGTTGTCGTCACTCGTTTCGTTTAATTTACAATTCGCAAATCCGGAACTGAGAGACAACAAGAACTGATGCGCCATTACCTGTCAGGCAGGCGACTCGTATGGCTGAGGGTTGTACAAGCAAAGACCATCTTCGGATGGTCTTTGTGCATTTAGGGGCACGACAAATTTACCCTGGGGCTTCAGCTGTGGGATCGAGCCTGCTCGCGAAGCCATCAAGAGTGGGGAGGCGTCGTTAACGACCTTCGCGAGCAGGCTCGGTCCCACATCCAGATGGCGACAGAACAGTTAAAACCACACCAACCCATTTTTCGATGTCATCCAGGCGACAACTGCGTTCGTTCATCGGACAGTCCGCCCTCTAACAGTGCGTTGTAGGAAAAAACTCGGTAATCTTGCCGACATTCTGCTTTTTTGCGTGTGCGTCCCAAAAGGAAGCCGCGCGCTAGACGGGTTGGTCTTATACGGATCGACAGCATTTCCCACATCCGCACGGGAAATTCCCCTCTAAATTCCGATTCAGTAGTGTGGTATTTCCGTAATGAAAGTATTGAAAGGCCAGGACATCCTGGCACTTGGGTTTATGACTTTTGCCCTGTTCGTCGGGGCTGGCAACATCATTTTCCCGCCAATCGTGGGCCTGCAAGCCGGACCTAACGTCTGGATGGCAGCATTGGGCTTCCTGATCACTGCGGTCGGTTTGCCGGTGGTCACTGTTATCGCGCTGGCCAAAGTGGGCGGCGGGATGGATGCACTGAGCAGCCCGATCGGCAAAATCGCTGGCGGCCTGCTGGCGGCGGTGGCCTATCTGGCTGTTGGCCCGTTGTTCGCGACCCCGCGTACCGCAACTGTGTCCTTTGAAGTCGGCCTGGCACCCTTGACTGGTGAAAGCCCGCTGGCGCTGTTCTTGTACAGCTCGGTGTACTTCCTGATCGTGTTTTTCGTTTCGCTGTATCCGGGTCGCTTGCTGGACACGGTAGGGCGTTTCCTTGCACCGTTGAAGATCATCGCGCTGGCCATCCTCGGCATTGCCGCAGTTGCCTTGCCTGCCGGTGATATCGGCGTTGCGACCCCTGAATACGTTGCCGCACCGTTCTCACAGGGCTTCATCAATGGTTACCTGACCATGGATACCCTGGGCGCTCTGGTGTTCGGCATCGTGATTGTGAACGCCATCCGCTCGCGCGGTGTTGAATCGCCCAAGTTGATTACCCGTTACGCGATCATTGCCGGTCTTATAGCCGGTGTCGGTCTGGCGCTGGTGTACATCAGCCTGTTCCGCCTGGGGGCGGGCAGCCATGAAGTGGCAGCAGGCGCAACCAATGGCGCGGCGGTACTGCACGCCTATGTTCAACATACCTTTGGTTCGTTGGGCAGCGGTTTCCTGGCGGTACTCATCGCGTTGGCCTGTCTGGTAACGGCCGTTGGCCTGACCTGTGCCTGTGCGGAATACTTCAGTACGGTTCTACCACTGTCTTACAAGACTCTGGTGATTATCCTTGCGGTGTTCTCCCTGGGCGTGTCCAACCTGGGCCTGACCCAGTTGATTGCGTTCTCCATCCCGCTGCTGACGGCCATCTACCCGCCATGCATCGTGCTGGTGGCCTTGAGCTTCTGCAAAGGCCTGTGGCATGCGCAGGCGCGGATTGTGGGCCCGGTGATGCTGGTGTCGTTCTTCTTCGGCACGATCGACGCACTCAAGGGCGCTGGTCTGGGTGACTGGATCCCGGGCCAACTGGCCAACATGCCATTTAGCAATCAGGGCCTGGCCTGGCTGGTGCCATGCCTGGTGACTCTGGTTGGCGCATTTATTTGCGATCGCCTGTTGGGCAAGCGGGCTGAAGCCCTCGCTTGATTATTCGGAGCGCCAAAAGCGTTACCGAATAAGTTAAAAAGCCCTGCATCTTATAGATGCAGGGCTTTTTTTATGGGCGTGTCTTTAAGCGTTCAATCAATTACTTGTAACACCCAGGTACAACAAAGCCCGCACTTGGCGGGCTTTGTTTTACATCGCAGAAAGTCGTGTTACTTGCTTTCTGGAGTTGCCACTGGCGCCGCAGGTGCTGCTTCTTTAGCCGCTGCAGCGTTAGATTCAGCCTGGGCTTTAGCCGCTTCAGCGTTCTCTTTTGCAGCGTCGTTCACTTTATCCTGCGCTTCGCTCATTTTCTCTTGAGCTTGCTCGGAGTGTTGAGCAGCGTCCTGGGCTTTGTCTTCGGATTTTTTATCGCAGGCAGCCAGGCCAAGCGAAGCAGCCAGCATCAAGGCAACAGCAAAAGTATTACGCATGGGGTGTTTCTCCTTATGAGTAGATCTACGGGGCGTTTGAGCATGGGCCGATGGCTTAAGTTCCATGCCCGAACACATATATAAGTAAAGCAGTGCGGACCGAAACTATTGGTAAAAAACTTGGGGAGTCCTTCACCCCTTGAAATTTGCAGCACTGGCCCCAACTTTCATCACATCCCGCCGCCAACCCACTAGGGCGTGGCTCATGCCATCCAATCGGAGTTTGATAACAATGAGCGTGGAAACTCAAAAAGAAACCCTGGGCTTCCAGACCGAGGTCAAGCAACTGCTACACCTCATGATCCATTCGCTGTACTCCAACAAGGAAATCTTCCTTCGCGAATTGATCTCGAACGCCTCTGATGCTGTCGACAAATTACGTTTTGAAGCACTGTCCAAGCCAGATCTGCTGGAGGGCGGTGCCGAGCTTAAAATCCGTGTGAGCTTCGACAAGGACGCCAACACCGTCACTCTCGAAGACAACGGTATCGGCATGAACCGTGACGACGTGATCACCCACCTGGGTACGATCGCCAAGTCCGGCACTGCCGACTTCATGAAAAACCTCACCGGCGACCAGAAAAAAGATTCGCACCTGATCGGTCAATTTGGTGTGGGCTTCTACTCGGCCTTTATCGTTGCCGACAAGGTTGACGTGTACAGCCGCCGTGCCGGTACTCCGGCAAGCGAAGGCGTACATTGGTCTTCTAAGGGCGAGGGCGAGTTTGAAGTGGCCACCGTCGAGAAGGCCGACCGCGGTACCAAGATCGTGCTGCACCTCAAGCCCGGCGAATCCGAATTCGCTGATGGCTGGCGCCTGCGCAACATCATCAAGAAGTACTCCGACCATATCGCCTTGCCGATCGAGCTGCCTAAAGAGCAGACCGTTGCCGAAGGCGAAGAGGCACCTGCACTGGAATGGGAAACCGTTAACCGTGCCAGTGCCCTGTGGACCCGTCCTCGCACTGAAGTAAAGGACGAGGAATACCAGGAGTTCTACAAGCACATTGCCCACGACTACGAGAACCCGCTGGCCTGGAGCCACAACAAGGTTGAAGGCAAGCTTGAATACAGCTCCCTGCTCTACGTGCCGGCCCGTGCACCGTTCGATCTGTACCAGCGTGAAGCGCCTAAAGGCCTGAAGCTGTATGTACAGCGCGTGTTCGTGATGGATCAGGCTGAGTCATTCCTGCCTCTGTACCTGCGATTCATCAAAGGCGTGATCGACTCCAACGACCTGTCGCTGAACGTGTCGCGGGAAATCCTGCAGAAAGACCCGATCATCGACTCGATGAAGACGGCGTTGACCAAGCGTGTACTCGACATGCTGGAAAAACTGGCGAAGAACGAGCCTGAGAAATACCAGGGCTTCTGGAAAAACTTCGGTCAGGTCATGAAAGAAGGTCCGGCTGAAGATTTCGCCAACAAGGAAAAAATCGCCGGTCTGCTGCGTTTTGCTTCGACCCACGGTGACGACGGTGAGCAAAACGTTTCGCTGACCGACTACCTGGCCCGCGCCAAAGAAGGCCAGGACAAGATTTACTACCTGACCGGCGAAACCTACGCTCAGGTTAAAAACAGCCCGCACCTCGAAGTCTTCCGCAAGAAAGGCATCGAAGTCCTGCTGCTGACCGACCGCATCGACGAGTGGCTGATGAGCTACCTCAGCGATTTCGACGGCAAGAGCTTTGTCGACGTGGCCCGTGGCGACCTCGATCTGGGCAACCTGGACTCGGAAGAGGACAAGAAAGCCGCAGAAGAAGTGGCCAAGGCCAAAGAAGGTCTGGTTGAGCGAATCAAGGCTGCCTTGGGCGAGAGCGTCAGCGAAGTTCGCGTATCGCATCGTCTGACTGACTCCCCGGCGATTCTGGCCATTGGTGAGCAGGATCTGGGCATGCAAATGCGTCAGATCCTCGAAGCCAGCGGTCAGAAAGTGCCTGAGTCCAAGCCTATCTTCGAGTTCAACCCGGCTCACCCGCTGATCGAGAAACTCGATGCGGAGCAGAGCGAAGAGCGTTTTGGCGACCTGTCGCACATCCTCTTCGACCAGGCAGCCCTGGCAGCCGGCGACAGCTTGAAAGACCCTGCGGCCTATGTCCGTCGGCTAAACAAATTGTTAGTAGAGTTGTCGGTCTAACCGCGCTATAAAAACCCGCTTCGGCGGGTTTTTTTTGTTTTGCATTCAGGAGTTTTTGATGAAATCCATTTCGGTCAGCTCTGTGGCTTATCAAATCGACGGCCAACCTTACGAAGGTCGTCTGGCCTTTGACCCGAGCCGGGAAGACCCGTTGCCGGGGTTGCTGATGGCGCCCAACTGGATGGGCATCAGCGCAGGTGCCGAAGAGATCGCCAAGTCAGTGGCAGAGCAGGGATATGTGGTATTGATCGCCGATTTGTACGGGCAGGGCACTCGTCCCTCCGACGCTGACCAGGCCGGTGCGGCAATGATGCCGCTGAAAAATGACCGGGCCTTGCTGCGCAAGCGCATGTGGGCAGCTTATGACGCGCTGAAAAATCAGGGGCTGGCCCAGGTCGACAGCACCAAGCTGGCAACTTTCGGTTTCTGTTTTGGCGGCTGCTGTTCGCTGGAGCTGGCGCGCAGCGGTGCACCGCTACAAGCGGCAGTGTCGTTCCATGGCACGCTGGATACGCCGAATCCGATTGATGCCCAGAGCATCAAGGGTTCGATACTGGTGCTGCATGGCGCGTCTGATCCCTTGGTGCCAAACGAGCAGCTGCCGGCGTTTGAGGCCGAGATGAATGCCGCAGGCGTGGACTGGCAACTGACCAGCTACGGCGGTGCAGTGCATTCATTCACCGACCCCCATGCCAACGTGCCGGGCAAGATGATGTACGACGCCAAAACTGCGGGTCGGGCGTTTACCGCCATGCATAATCTGCTGGATGAAGTGTTTCGCGATTAAAAGCCAAAGCCCCTCACCCTAACCCTCTCCCGGAGGGAGAGGGGACTAAAAGCACATCTGCGCAACGCCACCAATCGGCTCCCTCTCCCTTTGGGTGAGGGCCAAAGGTTTACGCGGAGCGTTCCATCACTTCGCTCACCGTCAAATCCCGCATCAACAGCGCATATTTCAGGTCCACCTGCTCGGGGATCGGCAAGTAAACCGTATGCCCGTCACCGGGTGCCACCTGGGTCGGTAAACCTGCGCTGTTGAGCAAGCGCTCCAGGTCAAAGTGGTAGTTGCCGTGGGGCGTCATCAGTTCCAGATGATCGCCCAGAGCAAAACGGTTTTTCACTTTGACCTCGGCCAGACCGTTGCGCCGCTCACCGGTCAACTCCCCGACAAACTGCTGACGGTGCGACAACGAACTGCCGTGCAGGTAGTTCTGGTATTCATCGTGTACATGGCGGCGCAAGAACCCTTCGGTATAACCGCGCTGGGCCAGGGACTCCAGATCAGTCATCAGGCTGCGGTCGAATTCACGGCCTGCCACCGCATCATCGATTGCCTTGCGATATACCTGAGTGGCCCGAGCGCAGTAAAAGTGCGACTTGGTGCGGCCCTCGATCTTCAGCGAGTGCACGCCCATTTCCGCCAGCCGGCCCACATGCTGCACAGCGCGCAGATCCTTGGAGTTCATGATGTATGTGCCGTGTTCGTCCTCGAACGCGGTCATCGGTTCGTCGGCACGGTTGGCCTCGTTCAGCACAAACACTTCGTCAGTCGGTGCGCCCACGCCCAGGGTCGGCTCGACCACGTTGACGATATTGCCCAGCTCGTTTTCCGTGCCCGGTCTGGCGTCGTATTTCCAGCGGCAGGCATTGGTGCAACTGCCCTGGTTGGCATCGCGCTTGTTCATGTAGCCCGACAACAGGCAGCGTCCGGAGTAGGCCATGCACAATGCACCATGGACGAAAATCTCAAGCTCCATGTCAGGTACTTGCTGACGGATCTCTTCGATTTCTTCCAGCGACAGCTCGCGCGACAGGATGATTCGGCTCAGGCCTTGCTGGCGCCAGAATTCAACACTGGCCCAGTTCACGGTATTGGCCTGCACCGACAAGTGAATCGGCACATGGGGGAAGTTTTTGCGCACCAGCATGATCAGGCCCGGGTCGGACATGATCAGCGCATCCGGGTTCATGGCTATGACAGGTTCCAGGTCCTTGAGGAAGGTGCGCAACTTGGCATTGTGCGGGGCAATATTGACCACCACGTAGAAGCGCTTGCCCTGAGCCTGGGCTTCTTTTATGCCAATCGCCAGATTGGCGTGGTCGAATTCGTTGTTGCGCACCCGCAAGCTGTAGCGCGGTTGACCTGCGTATACCGCGTCAGCGCCATAAGCAAAGGCGTAACGCATGTTTTTCAGGGTGCCGGCAGGGGCGAGAAGTTCGGGCGGGGCAAGGCGCATAGTCGGTTCGTTCGCAAAAAGGCGCGATGGTAGTCGAGCCTTGATGCACGATTATTGATCCAGGTCAGCAGCGGCCAGCTTGGGGCTTGAGGCTTCACGCTTTCTTGGCCACGTCAGCATGACGATGCCCGCAACCACGATCAGGCCGCCGATAATCTGCCCGCGGCTGAGCAACTGATCCAGGATCAGCCAGCCAAACAGCAGGCTGGCGACTGGCTCGACGTTCATGACCGGCGCATTGCGGGCCATGTCCAGGCGCGTCATGCAGATAAACAACAGGCAGAAGCCCAGCCCGTAGAGCGCCACCAGGCAGGCCAGGGCGGTCCAGCCGGTAGACGAGGAGGGCAGCGCCACCCCGCCCGGCAACACGCCGCTGAACCCGGCCAGCGCTGCGGCACTGAACACAATCAACATGGTCAGCATGCTGCGGACCGTGCCGCGCAGGCTTGAGAGCTTGTGATCGGTGATCCACAGCGCACAGGCAAACACGCAAGCGGCAGCAAAGCCGAAGAGGATGCCTTCGAGCCACTGTGCCTCGGTGGAGGCCTGGCTGGACAGCCGTTCGGGCACGTCGAGGGCAAACACCAGGCCGCACATGATCACCCCCATCAGCAGTGCCGCCCGCAGGGTGGGTGCCGCACCGCCCAGGGCCCAGGTCAGCAGTACCAGAAGGATCGGCGCCATATTGCCGATCAACAATGCCAGGGCCACGGGGATGCGGGCCACGGCTGAATAAATGCAGAAGCTCTGTGCTGCGATCAGCAATCCCAACAGCAATTGCCAACGCCAGTTGGCGGGGGTCAGGCGGGGCCGTTCACGTTGCCACAGCACCAGGCCGGTAAGCACAAGAAGGGTGACCCCGGCGCGGCACAAAATGGCCAGTAGCAGGCCGGTATCGTGATCGAAGGCAATGCGCGCGGCGATGTGGTTGCCGGCGAATGCGCAGGCCAGCAGTACCAGAATCAACACTGCGACATGGCGGGGGAACAACGCAGGAGCAGACATAAGCAACCAGCCTCCTTGGCTGGAAAAATACCGATGGTATCGGCGAACAATCTGTAGTCGCTGCCGCAGGCTGCGAGCTCTTAAAAGCTCGCAGCCTGCGGCAGCGACTACGAGTTTGCGCGGGGGGAGTTACAGCACCAGGCTTGGCAGCCACAACGAGATGGCCGGCACGTAGGTCACCAGCATCAGCACCATAAACAGCGCCAGGTAGAACGGCAGCAGCGCTTTAACCGTGTTCTCGATCGTTACCTTGCCCACCGCAGCGCCGACAAACAGCACCGCGCCCACCGGCGGAGTGATCAGGCCGATCCCCAGGTTGACCAGCATGATCATGCCAAAATGCACCGGGTCAACGCCTATACCGATAATCACCGGCAACAGGATCGGAGTGAGGATCAGGATCAACGGCGCCATGTCCATCACCGTGCCCAGCAGCAGCAACATGACGTTGATGCACATCAGGATCACGTAGCGGTTATCCGACAGGGTCAGGAACGCGGTGGTGATCTTCATCGGGATTTCCATCAGCGTCAGGATGTAACCGAAGCTGGCAGCAAAACCGATCAGGATCATCACGATGGAAATGGTCCGTACCGCCCGATGCATCAGCTTGGGCAGGTCGCGCCACTTGTAGTCGCGATAAATGAACATGGTAACGAAGAACGACCACACCACCGCGACCGCCGCCGACTCGGTTGCAGTGAAGACGCCAGTGAGGATGCCGCCAAGGATGATGACCATGGCCATCAGGCCCCACATTGCTTCACCGGCGATTTTCAGCGCCTGGCGCAGCGGGATGACTTCGCCCTTGGGGTAGTTGCGCTTGCGCGCAAAGATCATGCACAGGCCCATCATCACGGCGCTGAGCAACAGGCCCGGCATGATCCCGGCCATAAACAGCGAAGCGATTGATACCGTGCCGCCCGCTGCCAGCGAGTACAGCACCGAGTTGTGGCTGGGCGGCGTGAGCAAAGCCTGTACCGAGCCGCTGACAGTGACCGCCGTGGAGAACTCGCGCGGGTAACCGGCGCGTTCCATTTCCGGAATCAGCACCGAGCCGACAGACGCGGTGTCAGCCACCGAGGAGCCGGAAATGGCGCCAAAGAAGGTCGAGGCGACGATATTGACCAGCGACAGACCGCCGCGGACAAAACCCACCAGCACTCCAGCGAAGGCGACCAGCCGGCGCGACATGCCCCCTTCGGCCATGATCGCCCCGGCCAGGACAAAAAACGGGATCGCCAGCAGCGAGAACTTGTTAACCCCGCCAGCCACTTGAATCATCAGTGCATCGAACGGGATATCAATCCACCAGGCGCCGACCAGTGCCGACAGACCCAGCGCGTAGGCGACCGGCATGCCGAGCAGGATCAGGGCGATAAAACTGCCCAACAGTACGAAAGCGTCCATTTATACGGCCTCTTCGCTGGCTTCTACAATGTCGAACCGCACGGCACGGCGGTGGCTTTGGTCACCCAGGAAGAGTTTTTCCAGGACGAAGATCAGGGTCACGATGCCGCCCAGTGGGATTGGCAGATAGGAGATGCCTACGCGCAAGCTCGGCATTTCGCCAAGAAACTGGTTCCAGGTGGTCGCGCACAGTTTGAAGCCCTTGACCGTCATAAACAGGCAGACGATGACCATCAGGATTTGCACCAGCACTGCGGCCAGTTTGCGGATATGGGCCGGCATGCGCTCGACCGCCATCGCCACGGCCATATGGGCACCGGCACGGTAACTGGCGGCTGCGCCAAAGAAGGTAAACACCACCATCAGCAGGATGGCCGTGGGCTCGGGCCAGCTTGAGCCGCTGCCCAGCACGTAGCGGGCAAAAATGCCCCAGGGGATGATCAGGGTCATGGTCAGCACCGACAAACCGGCGATCCCGATGCAGGCCCTGTACAGCAAGTCATTAAAGCGCAGTACGGTATTTTTCATGGGGCTCACCACTACGCGGCAAACGGGCTTGCGCCCGTTGCGGCGGCGTTGTCGGACTGGCTTATTGGACGGCTTCGATGCGCGAGATCAGGTCTTTGTAGTTGGCACCGTACTTGTCGCGAACCGGCTGGGTGGCGTCGTAGAAGGCTTTTTTCTGCTCCGGGGTGAGGGTGATGAATTCCACGCCTGCGGCCTTGAGCTTGGTTTCGCTCTCGGCGGATTTCTTGTCCCAGATCACCCGTTCTTCCATCTGCGCTTCACGGGCCAGTTTTTGCACCAGGGCTTGCTGATCCGGGCTGAGCTTGGCCCAGGTGGTCTTGGCGATCACGATGGGCTCGGGGAGGATCAGGTGGTCGGTCCAGGTGAAGTACTTGGCGTTCTGGTAGTGGTTGTGTTCAAGGAAGGTTGGCGGGTTATTCTCTGCACCATCGATCACGCCGGTCTGCAGGGCGCTGAAAATCTCGCCGGTGGCCATGGCGATGCCGTTGCCACCCATGTCGTTGATGGTGTCGATAAACACTGGGTTGCCTTGTACGCGGATTTTCATGCCTTTGAGGTCGGCCATCTCACGTACCGGTTTTTTCGTGTACAGGTTGCGCGTGCCGCCATCCATCCAGGCCAGGGCGACCATGTTGAAGTCGGAATTGCTGATCTTGTCGAGCATCTCCTGGCCGATTTCACCGTCGATGATCTTGCGCATATGGGCCTGGTCGCGGAACACGAACGGCAAGTTGAATGCATTGGTTTCCGGCACCACCGGGCCGAGGATGCCGAGGCTGACCCGGGTCATCTGCACAGCGCCGGACTGCAATTGCTCGACCACTTCTTTCTCGGAGCCCAATACGCCACCGGCAAACATCTTGAAGGAAATATCGCCGTTGCTTTGTTCCTGAAGTTTTTTGCCCATGTCCTGTTCAGCGACTACCGGCGGATAGCCTGTGGGGTGAACCTCGGCGAACTTGATCTTGATTTCGGCCTGGGCCACGCCTGAGAGGCAGAAGGCCAGAGGGAGTGCAGCAATCAGCAGGGTGCGTTTGAAATCCATGGGTCACTCCAAATATTGTTTTTGTTATTTCAAGGTGTTGGATCAATTGTCAGTTATTCCAGAGCGGCTCCGGCAGGCCCTTGACCCCGGGCCTGAGGGCGAACACGCCCCCGGCCAGGGGCTGGTCGGCCAGATCCCCGGCGGGGCGAATCGAGGTTACGAACAGGGTGTCCAGACCGGCGCCGCCAAAGGCGCACATCGCCGGTTTTTTCACGGGCACTGCCAGCGAGCGGTCGAGCTTGCCTTCGGGGGTGAAGCGGTGGATCAGCCCCGCATCGTTGCCGCAGATCCAGTAGCAGCCCTCGGCATCCACGGCGGCACCATCGGGGCGACCCGGGTGCTTGCTCATGTCCACGAACAGGCGGCGGTTGTGTGGGGTGCCGGTGTCGGTGTCGTAGTCAAAAGCCCATATTTTTTGCACATCCGGGTGCGAGTCCGAGAGGTACAGGGTGTTGCCATCGGGGCTGAAGGCCAGGCCGTTGGGCACGATAAAGCCTTGCAGTTGCGCCGTGAGCGGTTCAGCCTGGCCTGCGTTGTAGCGATACATGGCGCCCACGGGGGCGCCGGCGGCCATGTTCATCACCATGGTGCCTGCCCAGAAGCGGCCCTGGCGGTCGCAGCGGCCATCGTTGAAACGCATGCCTGGCAGGGCGTGGGCCACGCTGGCCAGCAAACGACTGTCGAGGCTGCCATCGGCGTGGGGGGTGATGGCGAACAGACCGTTTTCCATCGCGGCGATCCAACTGCCATTACCTGTCTGAGCGATGCATGCGAGCATTTGCGAGGCTTGCCAACTTTGCTCTTTACCATCGGCGGGGCTCCAGCGATGCAGGCGTTTTGCCGGGATATCCACCCAGTAGAGTGCCTGTTGCGTGGTGCTCCAGACCGGGCTTTCGCCGGTGGCGTTGCGTGCATCGAGAATCAGTTCAGCTGTCATGATGCCTTGACCTCTGTCGATCTTGTTCTTGTGGGAAGCGCGGGTTTATTCGTCGCCAAACGGGCCGGCAGCGACAAACGCACCCCCCTGATAAATCATGCTCGGGTCATTGGCTGCAGGCATCGGCTGGGCTTCGATCTTGGCGCGAAAGACTTCAGAGGTGTCCCTGGGTTCGAAACCCAAGTGGGCGGCATAGCGGTTGTCCCACCACACATTGAGGTTGTTGGAGGCGCCATAGACCACGGTGTGACCCACATTGGGCGTGTACAGCGAGCGTTCGAGCAATTGCGTGAGGTCGGCAAAGCTCAGCCAGGTGCTCATCATCCGGCGGTTTTGCGGCTCGGGGAACGAGGAGCCGATGCGGATGCTGACGGTTTCGATGCCATAGCGATCGAAGTAGAAGGTGGCCATGTCTTCGCCATAAGACTTGGACAGCCCGTAGTAACTGTCAGGTCGGCGCGGGGAGTGGGCATCCAGGGTCTGGTCCTGTTTGTAGAACCCGATGACATGGTTGGAACTGGCGAAAATTACCCGTTTGACGCCATGCCGGCGTGCCGCTTCGTAGATATGGAAAATGCCGCTGATATTAGGCCCGAGGATCTCTTCGAACGGGCGCTCCACCGAGACACCGCCAAAGTGCAGGATGGCGTCTACCCCTTCAACCAATTGGTGGACGGCCTGTTTGTCGGCAAGGTCGCAGGTGAACACT
The DNA here is from genome assembly GCF_002269505.1 of Pseudomonas fragi. Taxonomy (GTDB): domain Bacteria; phylum Pseudomonadota; class Gammaproteobacteria; order Pseudomonadales; family Pseudomonadaceae; genus Aquipseudomonas; species Aquipseudomonas fragi_D. Next base: position 121,252 of record NZ_NQKQ01000008.1, read on the forward strand.
TCCTCGCGGCTGTCAGCCGCCGGGGCCATTGGGGCAATATCAGAGAGTCGCAGCACCCTGGCGTAAGGCTTGAGGGTTTCGCGTAGCACCTTCCCCAGACCGCCAGCGGCACCGGTGAGAAGAAGGCGATTGAAGGGGGTTTGGACAGTGTCAGTGGTTGTCATCAAAAGTCCCTGTAATTTTTGTTATTGTCAGTTGTCGTATGACTTGGCTTGGATTATTCACAGTCATTGTGGTGGTTGTCAATGCACAAGTTTGTGAAGCCAAAGCCCCTCACCCTAGCGCTCTCCCGGAGGGAGAGGGGACTAAAGGCAAAAGCAATTGTGCGTAACACCACAAATCAGCCCCCTCTCCCTTTGGGAGAGGGTTGGGGTGAGGGTCGCAAGCTCACCCCGATGGTGCTGGCGTGCTCTACAACAACGACAACGGATAGCTGATAAAAATGCGGTTTTCGTCGAATTCGTGGGTGCTGTAGTCGCGACGGATACTCGCGTTACGCCAGCGCACGTTCAGGTCCTTGAATGTGCCGGCCTGCACGGTGTAAGCCAGCTCCGATTCACGCCCCCATTCCTTGCCGTCGGTGATGGTCCCGGTGTGGATATTATCGCCGCTGATATAGCGGTTCATCATGGTCAGGCCGGGTACGCCGAGTACCGCAAAGTCCAGATCGTGACGCACTTGCCAGGAACGTTCCTTGGCCAGGTCGTAGCTGGAGTTGTAGCTGTCGTTGGCCAGGGTGCCGCCGCTGGTGCCGTTGACCTTGAACCAGCCGTCGTCGCCACTGATTTTCTGCAAGCCCACATACAGAGTGTTGCCCTTGAATTTGGCCGACAGCAGGGCGTAGGCGGTTCTGTTGTCCAGATCACCCGCCAGTTTGCTGCCGTCGTCCTTGCCCCAGAAATAACCGAGGTTGGCGCCCAGCGTCACATCGCCAACCGGCTGGCTGTGCAGCACGTTTAAAAATTGCTGCTGATAGATGTCCTCCAACTGGGCATACCACAGGCCGACCTGGGTGCGTTTTTCATTGAAGCTGTAATCACCGCCGGCAAAGTTGAAGCGGTCAGAGGTAAATGCGCCTTTGCCGTTGAGCGACATGTCTTCCATGCTCGCGTCGTTGCGTGGACTGTTGGCGCGGAACTGGCCGCCGTAGAGGTTCAGCCCGGCGATTTCTTTTGAAGTGATCTGACCACCACGGAACGTTTGTGGCAGGGAACGGCCATCGTCCGAGCGCAGGATCGGCAGCACCGGCATCCATTCACCGATTTTAAGCTCCGTATTGGAGATTTTGGCCTTGGCCGCGACACCCAGGCGACCAAAGTTGTCAGCCGGTTCGCCATCGCTGTGGGTCGGCAACAGTTGGGTGCCTGCCGTGCCTTTACCACCGTCGAGTTTTTGCGAGTAAAGCCCCAGTACATCAACGCCGAAACCGACAGTACCCTGGGTAAAACCGGACTTGACGTCGAGAATGAAGTTTTGCGTCCACTCTTCGGCCTTGCTCTGCGGGTAGTCAGGATTGGTGTAGTTGCGGTTGATATAGGCGTTGCGCAGGGTCAGCGTGGCTTTGGTGTCGTCGACGAAACCTTCGGCCAGGCCCGTCAACGGCAAGGCCAGGCCCATGCTGCCTAGCCCGAGCAACATCAGCGAGCGAGTGCCATGTGCGGTTTTTGAGCGTGTGAAAAGGGCGGGGGCGCAGGTAGGTGTGATCATCCGTAGAGCTCCTGAATATTATTATTTTTGTTATCTGTTGTCGTACAACTACGCAGATTATTTACAGAGTGTCTAGAGAGTTGTCAATGCCAGCGGCTACACTGCGACCACTAGATTCCTACACGCCTTACTGACATGGATGGCTCATGAACGAAACAAGTCTGCAACGTAAAACCCTGCTCCTGTTGCTGGCCTTGGTCACCATCGCGTTTATCTGGATCCTGTTGCCGTTTTATGGCGCGATTTTCTGGGCTGTGGCTCTGGGAATCCTGTTTGCACCCCTGCAACGCAAGCTGCTCCTCAAACTCAAGGGGCGACGCAACCTGGCAACCTTTGCCACGCTGGGGGCCTGTACGGTGATTGCGATCATTCCGGTGATCATCACCACCACCTTGCTGGTGCAGGAAGTGGCAACGCTTTACAAGGATGTTGAAAGCGGCAGGATCAACGTCGCCAGCTATGTCATGCAGTTCAAGGACATCCTGCCGGCCACCGCGCAGGACTGGCTTGACCGTTTCGGTATGGGCAACATCGACGGGCTGAGTGAGAAAATATCCAAGGGCGCCCTCGAAGGCAGCCAGTTTTTTGCCACCCAGGTCTTCAGCTTCGGTCAGAGCACCTTTGATCTGGTGGTGAGCTTTTTCATCATGCTGTATCTGCTGTACTTCTTTATCCGAGATGGCCAGCAGATGGTGCGCACCATCCGCAACGCGGTACCGCTGGCCGAACAGCAAAAACGACTGTTGCAGCTCAAGTTGCGTCGTGTGGTGCGGGCGTCGGTCAAGGGCAACCTGGCAGTGGCCATTACCCAGGGGGCATTGGGCGGGGTGATTTTCTGGGTGTTGGGTATCCACAGTGCACTGTTCTGGGCGGTGCTGATGATGTTTCTGTCGCTGCTGCCCGCTGTGGGTGCCGGCATCGTCTGGGCGCCAGTGGCGGTTTACTTCGTGGTGACCGGTTCGCTCTGGCAGGGGGTAGTGCTGGCGCTGTACGGGGTCTTTGTGATCGGCATGGTGGACAACGTGCTGCGCCCCATCCTGGTGGGCAAGGACACGAAAATGCCGGACTTCCTGATTTTGATTTCGACCTTGGGCGGCATGGCGATTTTCGGCCTCAACGGCTTTGTGATCGGGCCGTTGATCGCCGCCCTGTTCCTGTCCAGCTGGGGCTTGTTCAGTGGCACCCGGCGCAAGGTGCGTTTGCCTGCCGATATCCCGTCAGGCGATTAACGGAAACTGTAGGAAACCCCTACATAAGCGCCACGGCCTTCACCCGGTGTTGAGCGCGCGGCGTCCAGCCCTTTGTCGTCGTAGCCGGGCGTGACCGTGGCGGCATAGCGCTCACCGCTCAGGTTGCGCAGGTCGAGCCAGGCTTGCCAGTCCTGCTTGGGGGCGTTGTAGCCCAGGGTTGCGCCCCAAAGCATATAGGATGAGGTGTAATACGAGTTGGCATAATCCACCGCCATACGTGAGGCAACCTGCGTGTTCACCCCGGCATAGAAGCCCTGCGGGTGGTCATAGCGTACTTCGGCCTGGTAGTAGTGTTGCGGGATCCCAGGCAACTTGTTGTCGCCAAAGCGCTCATCGTCACGGTAATGGAAGTCACTGAAAGTGTAGGCCTGACGTAGGGACACCTTGCCCACTGCTTGTTTTTCCCACAGCAGGCTGTTGAGCCCGGCTTCGATGCCCTGGTGCACGGTGGGGCTGGCGTTGGACTCACCGACAATCGGGCTTTGGGTCAGGGTGGCGGCCTGGGTCTCGACGCTCAGCAGTTCATGGCGCACCGCGGAGTAATACCAGGCCAGGTCCCATTGGCCGATCCACGAATCGCCCCGGGTGCCCAGCTCCAGGGTGGTGGCGGTTTGATTGTCCAGTGATACCGGGGTGCTCTGGCGGCCGGTGGCCGGGCCACTGTTCACCGGGAAGGTAAACGGCGAGCCCCAGATCATCGACCACGGGTGCGGCGGCTCGACCGAACGGCTCAGGTTGCCGTACACCTGCAGGCTCGGGTTGAACTCATAACGCAGGCCGATACGGGGGGCGTAGTCCCAGTCATGCTGGCTGACCTTGCCACCGCTTTCGGGGTAGCTCACGTCGCTCTCGCGGCGGGTGTAGATCAGCGCCATGCCGGTGGTCAGCCACAGGTCGGGGATCAGTTCCAGATCATTGCTGGCGTGCAGCACGGTATCGGAACCCTGGTAGCTGAAGTCGCGAATCTTGGTGCCCGGGGCATAACCTGCAGTGTTGCCCACAGGGATACGCACATATTCCGATGCGCCACTGTTGGGCAGGTGCTTGGTGTTGCGCAGGCCCACGGTGGTTTTGCTTTCAAGGCCGAACAGGGTGTCGCGGCGCTTGTAGTTGAGCGTGCCGCTGACGTCGGTGTACGCCACTTTTAGACGGTTCGGGCCTTCACGCAGGTCCATTGGGTAGTCGTGATAGACCAGGCCCACTTCCAGCTGCGAATCGTCATCCAGGTACATCGTGGTCTTGTTGCCCAGCCAGGTACTGCCGGGTTGCGGACGGGTGTAGTCGCCTGCCACATAGGCCGGGTTGGCTGCGCGGGGGTGATGCTGGATGTTGTCTTTGGTCACGCGACCGGCCAGCTGGTTATCGGTTTCGCGATAGCGCAGGTAGAGGCGGGTTTCCAGTTGCGGGCTGAAGCGATAGCCGACATTGGCTGCGATGCCTTTGCTGCTGCCGGCGGTGTGATTTTGATAGCCGTCGGTATCGGAGTCGGTCAGGGAGACGTAGTAGTCCAGATCCCCCAGGACTTGCCCGGAACTGATCTGGCGTTTTTGATAGCCATAGCTGCCCGTTTCGTAGCGCACCTGCAGCGGCGCTGCGTCGTAGCCGGTGTGGGTGACGTAGTTGATCGAGCCGCCCAGGGCCAGCGAGCCGGTGTCAAAGCCATTGGCGCCGCGCAGTACTTCGGCGCGGCTCAACCATAGCGGCTCGAACAGTTCGTAGGGGGTGCCGCCGGGGCCGGTCAGGGGGAGGCCGTCGAACATCACATACAGCCCCGAACCGTGGGCGCTGGGGGCGCGGTTGATGCCCGAGCCGCGCACCGAGACCTTGGCCCCGTCATTGCCCGCTGATTGCGCGTAGACCCCCGGCTGGTAGGCCAGTACATCGGCATTGCTGGCAGTGCGGCCATTTTCGACCCGGGTCATGTCGATCAGGTTGCTGGCGCCGGGCACTTCATTGAGCGCGTTTTGGGCGGCTTGAAGTTCGCTGCTTTCTTCGCTGCGCACCTGTACCTCGGTTAACTCCAGGGCGCTGCCGTAGGCGGGGGCGGCACAGATTAGCGCCAAGGGTAAAAGTGAAGAAAGAGCAGGGCGCATTAATGGAGCTTCCAGGTCGATAGGCGGGCGGCGCGCCAGCCTATACAAGCCCGTAATCACTCGCAACTGTAATGGGCTGCAATCCATGTGTGGGAGCGAGCCTGCTCGCGAAGCTATTGACTGCCGGCGGGCTTGTTTGATATCGCTTGTTTAACTGATGTGTGGGGTACATATCCGGCATTTGTGTCTAACTGAGACTATGGTTTCGACCTTACGTCGAGTCCCTTTTTGAAGGACCAAAAAGGAACCAAAAAGTCCTCGCCCCATCGTACGGCCTTCGCTGCGCTCAGGTTCCCTCGCTCCGGCTCTGCTCCGCGAGCACGCCGCCACGGGCCATCCATGGCCCATCGCGGCTCTCCCGGCATCCATGCCGGTCGACCCACTGCGCAGAACCTCCTCTCGGCCTCCCGGGAGGGCTGGCAGATCAAAAGCAATGCCCGCCGAGGCGGCCGACCGACCGGCCTGTTCGGTTCGCGTGTACTGCGCAATCTCTGTAGCAGCTGCCGAGGAACGAAGGCTGCGTTCGGCGACGAAGTCGTCGCAAAATCAGACAATGCGTTGTGTCAGTTAAACCAGGTTCTCAGGGTTTACGACTGCTGCGTCGCAGTGGCGCACCAAACCGATCGCAGCCTTCGTTCCTCGTCAGCGGCTACAGGGGGCTGCTTGATATCGCTTGTTTAACCGATGCGTTGGGTACACATCCGGCATTCGCGTTTAACGGGAATATCGGTTTCGCCCTAACGGCAGATCAGTTTTCCAGACGCCGAATTCCCCCATAAGGCGTTCCCCTGTTTATCACCGCAAGTCATGTCTGAAAAACTCATCCCGGGTCGAAGGGGCTTACGAGGTTGAGTTGTCACAGAGAGGGCCTTTGGCCCAATGGTCAGTCGCTTCAGCGCTCAGGTAAGGCAGTACCTCCCGGGCCGTATCTTCGAATCGGGTAGTGCGGGTGCCTTTATTGTCATATCTGAACCAGTGGTCTCCTTCCATGGCCGCGCCCAACCGAATGCGTTTAGTGGGATGCAGGTGCGTGGCGACCACTTTTGCTGCGGGGATCTGCTCGCCCCAATGCAGGGTGACTCCCTCAGTCGGACTGACAGCTACTTCAATAACAAAACCTCCTCCATGTTTATCAAACTGAAACGTTAGCAGGTCAATTTGCTGTCCCGTGTTACGGCGAAAGTGAGGAAAAGATCCCTTAAACCCCATGCTGCGAAGTACCGGGACGACATGTTCTTTTAATGCTGCATCAATTTTCTCGCGTTCCATGGCATGACTCCATTTAGCAGGCAGTTATTCGGTAAGACAGGCGCAGGTGCCGGTCGAACAGCATCACCGTTGTTCGGGTGTGGCAGGTTTTTACTCAGCAGTTGAAAACTGGCGCATAGCGTTCTTCACGTTTTTTAAAGTGGATGGGTGCCATGGGCACTTTTTCACCATTCACGTAGATATCCGGGAAGGTGAGTGTGAAGTCATCCATATCACCCTTGCCCAGTGGCGTTCCCTTACGGCTGCTGCTGGTTTGTTCCTGAGGGTCAAAGCCGGTTCCCAATTGATCGATACTGACTTGATAGGTTTCACCCGTCGCCAGCCTTACGCTCACCATGGGGGAGGCGGCACTCACCCACAGAGGCGGGTCGGTTTGTTTGTAGGCTGCTCGGCGTTGATCCGGGGTGTTCAGGTTGCGCAAGCGTGGAGGTATGTAGAGTCGGCCAAACAGGCGAAGCTCGGTATCAACTGAGCGCAGGTTACCCGGCCAGCTCGATGTGCCCGGCGGCGCTACATAGACCAGTACATGCACCCAATTGAGTTCTTCCGAGAGGGGGGCAAAGCTCATTGCTGCTTTCGGACCAGGGCAGGTGCGATCAAGCACGGCGTTTTTACCCGGTGCGGATTCCGGATACAGATAGGGCCCCGTGCTGCATCCTGAGAGCAACGCCATGAGCGGGTAGAGGAAGTATTTCTTCATGGGGAGGCAACTCCATTTGCGGCTACAAATCCAACAAAAAACCCCGCAAAGGCCAGGCCTTCACGGGGTTTCGGGTACAGCGCTTAACGCTTAACCAGCAAAGTTCAGCGCGGCGTGTTGCACCAGTTCCAGCATTGGTTGCGGGTATACACCCAGGAAGAACACCATGACCGAAACCGCCAGCAACATGACGCCGCCCGCTTTCTGTTCCCAGTTCAGCGGAGCATCGTGGCGATGCAGTTTCGGCTCGACCAGGTACAGGGTCACCATCACACGCAGGTAGTAGAACACGCCAATGGCGCTACCCAGGATCAGGGAACCCACCAGCCACCATTGGTGAGCTTCAACGCCCGTGGCGATGATGTAGAACTTGCCGATAAAGCCGGCGGTCAGCGGGATACCCGCCAGCGACAGCATCATCACGGTCATCACCGCAGTCAGGTACGGACGACGCCAGAACAGGCCGCGGTACTCGTACAGCGCGTCGGCGTCACGGCCTTTGTACGGCGAGGACATCAGGGTGATCACACCGAATGCACCCAGGCTGGTCAGCACGTAGGTGATCAGGTAGACGCCGATGGCTTCCATGGCCATGCCCTTGCTCGCCACCAGGGCGATCAGCAGGTAGCCGAAGTGGGCGATGGACGAGTAACCCAGCAGACGCTTGAGGTTGTTCTGGGTCAGCGCCAGCAAGTTACCGAACAGGATCGAGGCAATCGCGATCACGGTCAGGACATCGCTCATCACACCGGTGGTTGCCGATGGAGTGATCTGGAACAGACGCACCATCACGGCAAACACGGCCACTTTCGACGCGGTAGCCAGGAACGCGGCCACCGGCGCCGGAGCACCTTCATACACGTCCGGAGTCCAGAGGTGGAAAGGCACCAGCGACAGTTTGAAGGCCAGGCCCACCAGCATCATGCCCAGGCCCAGCTGGGCAATGGCGCTAGGTGCGCCAGTAGCCGCCAGGGCGTGACCGATACCGCTGAAGCTCAGGCTGCCGGCTTCGGCGTACAGCAAGGCCATACCGAACAACAGGAACGCAGAACCGGCAGCTGACAGCACCATGTACTTGATGCCGGCTTCCAGTGAACGCTTGTTGAAGAAGGCATAGGCCACCAGGCCGTAAACCGGTACCGAAAGTAGCTCCAGACCGATAAACAAACCGGCCAGATGTTGCGCGCTGACCAGTACGATACCGCCGGTCGCAGCCAGCAGCATCAGCAGGTACAGCTCTTCACGGTTGCCTGGGTAGCCCGTGCCGCCTTCACCCAGGTAGGCGTGAGCCAAGGTGACGCAAGCCAGGGTCGCGACCAGAATCAGGCCGATGTACAGATAGGCGAAGTTGTCCATCATCAACAGCGGGGTGACAGCCAGTGGAGCAACTTTCAACGCCGGGAAGATCGACAGCAGGGCCAGGTTAAGACCCGCCACCGAAAGCAGGAAGGTCTGTGAATGGTTGCGGCGCCACGCGATTGCCAGCATCACCACAACAACAGTGAGGCTGGTAATCAGCAGTGGAGCAAGCGCGATAAAGTGTTGGATCGTAAATTCCATAGCGCTCTTACCGGGCCGAAGCGAGTTGAGTGAAGGCGGTGCCGAGCCATTGCTGCACGCCATGCATGGTCGCAGCGGAGGTATCGAGGAACGGTTGTGGGTACACGCCGATAAACACCAGCAGTACCGCCAGACCGAGCACCATGATCAGTTCACGTGCATCCATGCCGGCCAGTACCGCGTCGGATTTGGACGGGCCGAAGTAGGCACGGTGCATCATGATCAGCGAGTAGACCGAACCAAACACCAGACCGGTTGTGGCAATCGCCGTGATCCACGGGAAGCTGGCGAAAGAGCCAATCAGGATCAGGAACTCGCCGACAAAGTTGCCGGTGCCCGGCAAGCCCAGCGACGCGGCCGCAAAGAACAGGCTGATGGCCGGCAGGTAAGCGATCTTCGACCACAAACCACCCATTTCACGCATGTCACGGGTATGCAGACGCTCATACAACTGGCCGCTGAGGATAAACAGCGCAGCTGCCGAAACACCGTGGGCCAGCATCTGGATCACGGCGCCTTGCAGGGCCAACTGGCTGCCGGAGTAGATACCGATCAGCACGAAACCCATATGGGAAACGCTGGAGAATGCGATCAGACGCTTGATATCGGTTTGTGCGAAAGCCAGGAACGCACCGTAGAAAATCCCGATCAGACCCAGGGTCATGGCAATCGGCGCAAACTCGGCCGAGGCATTCGGGAACAGCGGCAAGGCGAAACGCAGCAAACCATACGCAGCGGTCTTCAACAGGATACCGGCCAGATCGACCGAACCTGCGGTAGGTGCCTGTGCGTGAGCATCCGGCAGCCAGGAGTGGAAAGGTACGACCGGCAGCTTCACGGCAAAGGCAATGAAGAAGCCCAGCATCAGGATGTACTCAGTAGTGAGCGACATCTTGGTTTTCAGCAACTCGGCGTAGCTGAAGGTAATCACGCCGGTGTTGTTGAAGTTGACCAGCACCAGACCCAGGATCGCCACCAGCATGATCAGGCCGGAAGCCTGAGTGAAGATGAAGAACTTGGTCGCGGCGTAGATACGGGTTTTCTTGCCGTCCGACGAGCTATGACCCCAGAGCGCGATGAGGAAATACATCGGCACCAGCATCATTTCCCAGAAGAAGAAGAACATGAACAGGTCGATGGCGAGGAACACGCCAACCACACCGCCCAGGATCCACATCAGGTTCAGGTGGAAGAAGCCCACGTGACGCTGAATTTCTTTCCAGGAACACAGAACCGACAGCACACCGAGCAAGCCGGTGAGCAGGATCATCAGCAGCGACAGGCCGTCCAGCGCCAGGTGCACGCTGATACCGAAGCGGGCGATCCAGGTGTGCTGGAACTCAAGGGCCCAGGTCGGATCGGCGCCAGGTGCCGGTGCAAACGAGTAGTTCCCCTGGGACCACAGCCAAAGGCCGAGGGCAAGCTCAAGGGACATGGTCAGCAATGCAATCCAGCGGGGCAGGGTGGAGCCGAAACGCTCACCCAGCCAGCACAGGAGGCCGCCGATAAAGGGGATCAGGATTAGCCAAGGCAGAATCATGACGGGCTCAATTCCTTTCGCAAAGTCGAAGGTTCATATCAGACCGCTACCAGTACGATGGCGCCCATGACCAGTACAGCACCGGCGGCCATGGAAGCAGCGTACCAACGCAGTTGACCGGTTTCGCTGCGGCTCAGGGCGTTATGCCCGGCCTTGGCCATTTTCGGGATCAAACCAATGGTCTGGTCCAGAGGGTCTTTGGCCAGCAGGCGGCAGATCAACAGGTACGGTTTGACGAACAGTTTGTCGTACAGCCAGTCGAAGCCCCAGGCAGCGAACCACCAGGCCGACAGGAAGCGACCGATGCCGCTGTTGGCAACTGCAGTTACAAAGCGGCGCTTGCCCAGGTACAGCAGGGCAGCCAGCAGGATACCGGCCAGGGCGATGGCACCCGAGGCGATTTCCAGGCTGTGCTTGGCTTCACCGCCAGCATGGCCAACGCTTTGTGGCAGTACACCGGCCAGTGGCGGGGTGATCATGGCGCCGATAAAGGTCGACAGTACGATTAGCACGCTCAATGGCAGCCAGTAGGTCACGCCATGGCCTGCGTGGGCTTCAGTCTTGGCTTCACCGTGGAACGTGACGAAGATCAGGCGGAAGGTGTACAGCGAGGTCATGAACGCACCGACCAGACCGGCATACAACAGTTCGTTGTTACCGCTGGCGAAGGCTTCCCAGAGGATTTCGTCCTTGGAGTAGAAACCGGCCGTGAGCAATGGCAAGGCAGACAGCGCCGCGCCACCGACGATAAAGCTGGCGTAGGCCAATGGCAGTTTTTTCCACAGGCCGCCCATCTTGAAGATGTTCTGCTCGTGATGGCAGGCAACGATTACCGCACCCGATGCAAGGAACAGCAGCGCCTTGAAGAAGGCGTGGGTCATCAGGTGGAAAATCGCGCCGTCCCAGGCACCCACGCCCAATGCCAGGAACATGTAGCCGATCTGGCTCATGGTCGAGTAGGCAAGGATACGTTTGATGTCGGTTTGTACCAGTGCAGCAAAACCTGCCAGTACCAGGGTCACACCGCCGACGATGCCCACCAGGTGCAGCACTTCAGGTGCCAGGGTGAACAGGCCGTGGGTACGTGCAATCAGGTACACACCGGCGGTTACCATGGTTGCGGCGTGGATCAGTGCCGAAACCGGGGTAGGGCCGGCCATCGCGTCTGCCAACCAGGTTTGCAGCGGCAGTTGCGCAGATTTACCGACAGCACCACCCAGCAGCATCAGGGTTGCCAGCACGATCCAGAAATCGCCGGCCTGGAACTTCTGCGGTGCCAGCACCAGCAGTTCCTTGATGTTCAACGTGCCCAGTTGCTGGAACAGGATAAACAGGCCAATGGCCAGGAACACGTCGCCGACGCGGGTCACGATAAAGGCTTTGAGTGCTGCGTTGCCGTTGTTGCGGTTGCTGTAGTAGAAACCGATCAACAGGTACGAGCACAGGCCCACGCCTTCCCAGCCGAAGTACACGAACAGCAGGTTATCGGCCAGGATCAGGAACAGCATGCTGGCGATAAACAGGTTGGTGTAGGCAAAGAAACGCGAGTAGCCGTCTTCACCGCGCATGTACCACGAGGCGAATACGTGGATCAGAAAGCCCACGCCGACCACGACACCGAGCATGGTGACCGACAGGCCGTCCAGGTGCAGGGCGAAGTTGGGCTTGAAGCCTTCTACCGAGATCCACTGCCACAGTACTTGTGTGTACTCGCCACCCGGTGGCGGAGCGACATTGAATTGCCAGATCACAAACGCGGCCACAATGGCCGACAGGCCGATGGAGCCGACGCCGATCAGCGCCGAGAGGTTCTCGCTGAAGCGTCCACGGGAGAACGACAGCAGCAAAAAGCCGATCAGGGGGAATACGAAAGTCAGAAAGAGAAGGTTCATCCGCGCATCTCACTGGCAGCATCGATATCAAGCGTATGGAAGCGGCGATACAGCTGCAGCAGGATCGCCAGGCCAATACTGGCCTCAGCGGCTGCCAGGGTGATCACCAGGATGAACATCACTTGTCCATCCGGCTGCGCCCAGCGTGCACCGGCAACGATGAAAGCCAGTGCCGCGGCGTTCATCATGATTTCCAGACTCATCAATACGAAGAGAATGTTGCGACGTACCATCAGGCCAACCAGACCGAGGCAGAACAGGATGCCGGCAACGGCCAAACCATGTTCGAGAGGTATTCCTGGCATGTTATTGCTCCTTCGCCTCAGTGCGGCCCAAGTGGAACGCCGTCACAGCTGCAGCAAGCAGCAGCATCGAGGCGAGTTCGACCACCAGCAGATACGGGCCGAACAGGCTGATGCCCACGGCTTTTGCATCGATGGTGGTTTGACCGATTGCAGCACCGCTCGGGTGAGCGAACAGCACGTAGAGCAATTCGGCCAGCAGGATGGCGGACAGAATGCTCGGCCCGATCCAGATGCCCGGCTTGAGCCAGTGGCGTTCTTGCGTCACCGAGGCGGGGCCCTGGTTGAGCATCATCACCACGAACACAAACAGCACCATGATGGCACCGGCGTAGGCGATCACTTCGAGCACACCGGCAAAGGGTGCGCCCAGGCTAAAGAACGTCATCGCCACGGCAATCAGCGAAATAATCAGGTAGAGCAGGGCGTGCACAGGGTTGGTGTTGGTGATCACGCGTAGCGTGGACACGACAGCGACACCCGATGCGAAATAGAAAGCGAATTCCATCGTTCTTCCTTAAGGCAGCAAGCTCTTCACGTTGATCGGCTCGGCTTCGTTCTGGGCAGCACCTTTCGGCTTGCCTTCAACGGCCATACCCGCAACACGATAGAAGTTGTAATCAGGGTTCTTACCGGGACCGGAGATCAGCAGATCTTCTTTCTCGTACACCAGATCCTGACGTTTGAACTCGGCCATCTCGAAATCCGGTGTCAGCTGGATCGCGGTGGTCGGGCAGGCTTCCTCACACAGACCGCAAAAAATGCAGCGTGAGAAGTTGATGCGGAAGAACTCCGGGTACCAACGGCCATCTTCGGTTTCGGCTTTTTGCAGCGAGATGCAGCCTACCGGGCACGCCACGGCGCACAGGTTACAGGCTACACAACGCTCTTCGCCGTCCGGGTCACGGGTCAGGACAATCCGGCCACGGTAGCGCGGTGGCAGGTAGACCGGTTCTTCCGGGTATTGCAGCGTGTCACGCTTACGGAAGGCATGGCCAAACACCATCACCAAGCTGCGAAGCTGGGTGTAGGTGCCATGCACGATGTCAAACAGGTACTTGAACATGGGTCTCTATCCTCACTGAACCGCGCCGGCGGGCGTGTTCAACAACACGACTGCGGCGGTCACCAGCAAATTGATCAGGGTCAGCGGCAGGCAGAACTTCCAGCTGAAGTCCATCACTTGGTCATACCGTGGGCGCGGAATAGAAGCGCGCAGCAGGATGAAGATCATGATGAAAAACGCGGTCTTCAGGGCGAACCAGATAAACGGAATCTGTGGCAGCAGACCGAACGGTCCGTGCCAGCCACCGAAGAACAAAGTCACCAGCAACGCCGAGATCAACACGATCCCGATGTACTCACCCACGAAGAACATGCCCCATTTCATGCCGGCGTATTCAATGTGGTAACCATCGGCCAGTTCCTGTTCCGCTTCCGGCTGGTCGAAGGGGTGACGGTGAGTCACGGCCACGCCAGCGATAAAGAAGGTCAGGAAACCGAAGATCTGCGGGATGATGAACCACAGGTTCTGCGCTTGATATTCAACGATGTCGCGCATGTTGAACGAGCCAACCTGCACCACGATGCCCATCAGCGCCAGGCCCATGAACACTTCGTAGGACACGGTCTGGGCCGAAGCCCGCAAGGCACCCAGCAGGGCAAACTTGTTGTTGCTCGACCAGCCTGCGAACAGCACCGCATAGACCGACAGACCGGCCATGGCGAAGAAGAACAGGATACCGACGTTCAGATCCGCCACGCCCCAGGTCGGGGTGATCGGGATAATCGCAAAGGCGATCAGCAAGGCACTCATGGCCACAACCGGCGCCAGGGTGAAAATCGCCTTGTCGGCAAACGGTGGGGTCCAGTCTTCCTTGAAGAACATCTTGATCATGTCGGCTGCGATCTGGAACGCACCGAACGGGCCCACGCGGTTCGGACCGTAACGGTCCTGCCACAGGGCCAGCAGGCGACGTTCAACCCAGCTCAGCAGCGCGCCGCAAACCACTACGGCGAGCAGGATTACCACGGCTTTGACCACCGAGATAATCACGTCGATCACTTCAGGCGTAAACCAGGTCATTGGGCTGCCTCCTGCAAACCGTCAACGGTAAGGCCAAAGATCGCTGGCGGGATACCGGCCAGGCCTGCTGGCAGTGCCACCAGACCTGCACCCAGCTCTTCATTGATACGCAGTGGCAGACGCAGGGTCACACCGGCAACGTTGAGGCTGAGCAGGGCGCCATCGTTGACCCCCAGGCGGTCGGCTTCGGACTTGGCCAGTGCGATATAAGCGGCTGGAATGCGTTCTTGAACCGGCGCGGCTTTGGAAGAGTTCTCTTCGCTGCCCAGCAGGTGGAAGAACGGCACGACTTGCCAGGTGCCGCGAGCCGGGTTGAATGCGCCCGGGATGTTGGCGAACCAGCTCAGCGAATCACCTGTGCTTTCGATCAGGCGGGTGCCCGGGTCGCCAGCGCGGATATGACCACCGACTTCGTCCTGGAACTTGTTCCACGCTTGTGGCGAGTTCCAGCCCGGCGACCAGGCGAACGGCACTTGCTGGCGCGGTTCGACGGAGCCCGAGTAGCCTTCCATGGAGAAGGCGAACGCGGTGTCCGGGTCTTGCGGGGTGCGTGGCTCGTGTACGCTGATGTTGGCGCGCATGGCAGTACGGCCGCTGTAGCGCAGCGGTTCGCGGGCCAGCTTCATGCCCTTGATGCGGAACGCAGCAGACGGCGCGGCATCAACGATGCGGGCCAGTTCTGGGGTGCTGGCAGCAGTGGCTTGCGTCACGTGGTCGAGCAGGGTCCAGTCAACCGGTTTGTTCAGCAAGGTGCTGCGTAGGGCATGCAGCCAGCGCCAGCCTTCGTGAACCAGGATGCTGGCGTCCAGGTAAGTCGGGTCGAACACCTGGAAGAAGCGCTGCGCACGGCCTTCCTGGCTGACCAGAGTACCGTCGCCTTCAGCGAAGCTGGCCGCCGGCAGTACCAGATCGGCACGGTCGGTGGTCGCAGTCTTCTGGTGGTCGGCAACGATGACCACTTTGGCCGCGTCCAGCGCAGCGTTGACCTTGACGGCATCAACGCGGGTGAACAGATCGTTTTCCAGTACCACGATGGCGTCGGCTTTACCGTCGATCACCGCTTGCAGGGCTGCGTCTACCGACTCGCCGCCCAGCATGGCCAGGCCGAGGCTGTTGGCTTCCGGCACGACGAGGCTGATGGAACCGGCTTTTTCACGCAGGTGCAGGGCTTTGGCGATGTTGCCTGCCGCTTCGATCAGGGCCTTGGAGCCCAGAGAAGTACCGGCAATGATCAGTGGGCGTTTGGCCGCGAGCAGGGCGTCGGCGATGCGCTTGGCCAGCTCCAGTGCTTCAGCGTCCAGGCCGGCAACGGCAGGGGCGCTGGCGTCGATGGCGTGAGCCACGGCGAAACCGATACGGGCCAGGTCATCCGGGGCTGCGTGTACACATTCTTCAGCCACGTCGTCGAGCTTGGTTTCAGCCAGGGTCGCGATAAACAGCGGGTTCAGCGCGTGCTGACCGATGTTTTTCACTGCGGCGTCGAGCCACGGCTGAACGCGCATGGCGTCGGCCATTTCCTCGGCCTTGCCCTTGGTCGATTGACGTACCGACAGCGCCATACGGGCTGCGGTCTGGGTCAGGTCTTCACCGAGCACAAACACGGCGTCGTGATCTTCGATCTCGCGCATGTTCGGCACTGGCAGCGGGCTGTCCTTGAGAACTTGCAGCACCAGGCGGATGCGTTCCAGTTCACCGGCTTCGATGCCCGAGTAGAAGTGCTCGGCACCCACCAGCTCGCGCAGCGCATAGTTGCTTTCGAGGCTGGCACGTGGCGAACCGATACCGACGATATTGCGTCCGCGCAACAGGTCAGCGGCTTTATCCAGCGCGTTGTCCAGGCTCAGCTTGGTGCCGTCGGCCAGCAAAGGCTGACGTGGGCGGTCGGTGCGGTTGACGTAGCCATAGCCGAAACGGCCACGGTCGCACAGGAAGTACTGGTTGACCGAACCGTTGAAGCGGTTTTCGATACGGCGTAGTTCGCCATAGCGTTCGCCCGGGCTGATATTGCAGCCGCTGGAGCAACCGTGGCAGATGCTCGGTGCAAACTGCATGTCCCACTTGCGGTTGTAGCGCTCGGAGTGGGTTTTGTCGGTAAACACACCGGTCGGGCAGACTTCGGTGAGGTTGCCCGAGAACTCGCTTTCGAGCACGCCGTCTTCAACGCGACCGAAGTACACATTGTCGTGGGCACCGAATACGCCCAGGTCAGTGCCGCCCGCGTAGTCTTTATAGAAGCGCACGCAGCGATAGCAAGCGATGCAGCGGTTCATTTCGTGGGAAATGAACGGGCCCAGTTGCTGGTTCTGGTGGGTGCGCTTGGTGAAGCGATAACGGCGCTCGTTGTGGCCGGTCATCACGGTCATGTCTTGCAGATGGCAGTGACCGCCTTCTTCGCACACAGGGCAGTCGTGCGGGTGGTTGGTCATTAGCCATTCAACAACGCTGGCGCGAAACACTTTCGCTTCTTCGTCGTCGATGGAAATCCAGCTACCGTCGGTGGCCGGGGTCATGCATGACATGACGATACGACCACGCTTGTCGTTCTCGTCGGTGTACTGCTTGACGGCGCATTGGCGGCAAGCGCCAACACTGCCCAGGGCAGGGTGCCAGCAGAAATACGGGATATCGAGGCCTAGCGACAGACATGCCTGTAACAGGTTGTCTGCCCCATCGACTTCGAGATCTTTGCCGTCTACGTGGATAGTGGCCATGGTTCAAAGGTCTTCGTTGGCCCGGTGTCAGCGGGCGTGGCTAATGGAATCTTGTTATGCGTTCGAAACAACTCAGCCTTACGGCGTTATCGAACGATCAGGGAGCGGCACGGACCGCTCACCTTCAGAGCGTTACGCGCCGATTACAATCGGGCGTGCCAGAGGCGGTACACCGGGTTTTGCCTGGGCAATACCGGCTTCGAACTCTGGACGGAAGTACTTGATCGCGCTGCCCAATGGCTCCACGGCACCCGGTGCGTGAGCACAGAACGTCTTGCCAGGGCCGAGGAAACCGACCAGACCCAGCAGGGTCTCGATATCGCCGGGCTGACCTTCGCCGTGCTCGATTGCCATCAGCAGCTTGACGCTCCACGGCAGACCATCACGGCAAGGGGTGCAGAAACCGCACGACTCACGGGCAAAGAACTGTTCCATGTTGCGCAGCAACGAGACCATGTTGACGCTGTCGTCCACGGCCATGGCCAGGCCAGTACCCATACGGGTGCCGACCTTGGCGATGCCACCGGCGTACATTTGTGCGTCCAGGTGCTCGGGCAACAGGAAGCCGGTACCGGCACCGCCTGGCTGCCAGCACTTGAGCTTGAAGCCGTCGCGCATGCCGCCGGCGTAGTCTTCGAACAGCTCGCGAGCGGTCACGCCGAATGGCAGTTCCCACAGGCCAGGGTTCTTCACTTTGCCGGAGAAGCCCATCAGCTTGGTGCCGTGGTCTTCGCTGCCTTCGCGGGCCAGGGATTTGTACCAGTCAACGCCGTTACCGATGATGGCCGGTACGTTGCACAGGGTTTCGACGTTGTTCACGCAGGTCGGCTTGCCCCATACGCCCACTGCGGCCGGGAACGGCGGCTTGGAGCGCGGGTTGGCGCGACGGCCTTCGAGGGAGTTGATCAGTGCGGTTTCTTCACCGCAGATATAACGCCCGGCACCGGTGTGCACGAACAGTTCGAAGTCAAAGCCCGAACCGAGGATATTCTTGCCCAGCAGGCCGGCTGCCTTGGCTTCTTCTACGGCACGACGCAGGTGCACGGCCGCGGTGGTGTATTCGCCACGCAGGAAGATATAGCCACGGTAGGTTTTCAGGGCGCGGGCACTGATCAGCATGCCTTCGATCAGCAGATGGGGCAGTTGCTCCATCAGCATGCGGTCTTTCCAGGTGTTGGGCTCCATTTCATCGGCGTTACACAGCAGGTAACGGATGTTCATGGATTCGTCTTTAGGCATCAGCCCCCACTTCACGCCCGTAGGGAAGCCGGCACCGCCGCGACCCTTGAGGCCGGCGTCTTTCACGGTCTGGACGATATCGTCCTGAGCCATGTCGGCGAAGGCCTTGCGTGCGGCGGCGTAGCCGTCCTTGGCCTGGTACTCGTCGAGCCACACAGGCTCGCCGTCGTCACGCAGACGCCAGGTCAGGGGGTGGGTTTCTGCCGAACGCTTGATCAGGTTGGCAGGGCCGAAGGAAGTCAGGCTCATGGGTAGGCCTCCAACAACGTGGCGACGCCAGCAGGCTGCACGTCACCGAATGTGTCGTCGTCGATCATCAACGCCGGCGCCTTGTCGCAGTTGCCCAGGCAGCACACCGGCAGCAGCGTAAAGCGGCCGTCTGCAGTGGTCTGGCCGAGGCCGATGCCCAGCTTGTTCTGGATTTCGCCAACCACGGACTCGTGGCCACCGATGTAGCAGACCATGCTGTCGCACACGCGAATGATGTGACGGCCAACAGGCTGGCGGAAAATCTGGCTGTAGAACGTAGCCACGCCTTCAACGTCGCTGGCAGGAATGCCCAGCAGTTCGCCAATGGCGTAAATCGCGCCGTCAGGCACCCAGCCGCGTTCCTTCTGAACGATCTTCAGGGCTTCGATCGACGCTGCGCGTGGATCTTCGTAGTGATGCATCTCGTGCTCGATGGCCGAGCGCTCGGTTTCGCTCAGGGCGAAACGGTCTGTCTGGATAAGCGTGCTGTTCATGCTTAGCGGTCCACGTCGGCCATAACGAAATCGATACTACCCAGGTACGCAATCAAGTCCGCGACCATTTCACCTTTGATCACCGAAGGGATCTGCTGCAGGTGCGGGAAGCTTGGGGTGCGAATCCGGGTGCGGTAGCTCATGGTGCCGCCATCGCTCGTCAGGTAATAACTGTTGATGCCCTTGGTCGCTTCGATCATCTGGAAGGATTCGTTGGCCGGCATCACCGGGCCCCACGAAACTTGCAGGAAGTGCGTGATCAAGGTCTCGATATGCTGCAACGTGCGCTCTTTGGGCGGCGGCGTGGTCAGCGGGTGATCCGCCTTGTACGGGCCGGCTGGCATGTTGCGCATGCACTGCTCGATGATTTTCAGGCTCTGACGCATTTCTTCGACGCGCACGATGCAACGATCGTAGGCATCGCCGTTGGCTGCCAGCGGGACTTCGAATTCGAAGTTCTCGTAGCCGGAGTACGGGCGCGCCTTACGGATATCGAAATCACAACCGGTGGAGCGCAGGCCGGCACCAGTGACGCCCCATTCCAGGGCCTCTTTGGTGTTGTAGGCGGCAACGCCGATGGTACGACCACGCAGGATGCTGTTGTCCAAAGCGGCTTTCTGGTATTCGTCCAGACGTTTTGGCATCCAGTCGAGGAATTCCTTGACCAGACGATCCCAGCCGTTCGGCAGGTCGTGGGCAACGCCGCCGATGCGGTACCAGGCCGGGTGCAGACGGAAGCCGGTGATGGCCTCGATCACTTTGTAAGCGCGCTGACGGTCGGTGAAGGTGAAGAACACCGGGGTCATGGCGCCCACGTCCTGGATATAGGTACCCAGGAACAGCAGGTGGCTGGTGATACGGAAGAATTCGGCCATCATGATACGGATGGTGTCGACGCGGTCCGGTACCTTGATGCCCGCGAGCTTCTCGACCGAGAGCACGTACGGCAGGTTGTTCATCACGCCGCCGAGGTAATCGATACGGTCGGTGTACGGGATGAAGCTGTGCCAGGACTGGCGCTCGGCCATTTTTTCGGCACCACGGTGGTGGTAGCCGACGTCTGGCACGCAATCGACGATTTCTTCACCGTCCAGTTGCAGGATGATCCGGAAAGCACCGTGAGCCGAAGGGTGGTTGGGACCTAAGTTGAGGAACATGTAGTCCTCGTTTTCGCCGGAACGCTTCATGCCCCAGTCTTCAGGACGGAAACGTGCGGCTTCCTCTTCCAGCTGCACCTTGGCCAGGGTCAGGCTGTACGGGTCGAACTCGGTGGCCCGGGCCGGGAAGTCCTTGCGCAGCGGGTGACCTTCCCAGGTTGGCGGCATCATGATGCGCGTCAGGTGCGGGTGACCTTTGAAGTCGATGCCGAACATGTCCCAGACTTCACGCTCGTACCAGTTGGCGTTCGGCCAGATACCGGTCACGGTCGGGACGCTCAGGTCTTTTTCGGACAGGGCCACCTTGATCATTACGTCGCTGTTACGTTCCAGCGACATCAGGTGATAGAAGACGGTGAAGTCTGCACCCGATGGCAGGCCCTGACGCTTGGTGCGCAGACGTTCGTCCACACCGTGCAGGTCATAGAGCATGACGTAGGGTTTTGGCAGATTGCGCAGGAAGGTCAGTACTTCGACCAGTTTTGCGCGGCTAACCCAAAGCACCGGCATGCCGGTGCGCGTGGCCTGGGCGGTGAACGCCTCGGGGCCAAAACGGGTGTTGAGTTCGACAACCACATCTTGGTCGTCAGCCTTGTAAGGCGGGATGTACAGAGCGGAGCCTGTAGTCATGGTTTTTTATCGCTTTCGGTCAACGTAAAGAATGAAGCCAGTGATTCGTTCTATTGATTAGAAACGGCGCTGGATCACACTTCGTCGGGGCTGCGCAGGTTGGTTACCTGAATACGCTGTTCACGGCGCTGTTCCTTTTGCGATGGCATCTCGGCGCGATAAACGCCTTGTTCGCCAACGACCCAGGAAAGTGGGCGACGCTCCTGGCCAATCGACTCTTGCAAGAGCATCAAGCCCTGCAGAAAAGCCTCTGGGCGGGGTGGGCAGCCTGGCACGTAAACGTCCACGGGCAGGAACTTGTCGACCCCTTGAACCACGGAGTAGATGTCGTACATGCCACCGGAGTTGGCGCAAGAACCCATGGAGATAACCCATTTCGGTTCAAGCATTTGCTCATAGAGACGCTGAATGATCGGCGCCATCTTGATGAAGCAGGTACCGGCAATAACCATGAAATCCGCCTGACGCGGCGATGCCCGGATAACTTCGGCGCCAAAGCGCGCGATATCGTGGGGCGCCGTGAAGGCGGTGGTCATTTCCACGTAGCAGCACGACAGGCCGAAGTTGTACGGCCACAGGGAGTTTTTACGCCCCCAGTTGACCGTGCCGTTCAGCACGTCTTCGAGCTTGCCCATGAAGATGTTTTTGTGGACTTGATCTTCTAACGGATCGGCAACGGTTTCCCGTGTGCCGATCGGATATTGCTCGTTAGGAGCATCCGGGTCGATCCTGGTGAGTTCGTATTGCATTGCCAAAGCCTCATTGTTTCAGCTTGGCCTGCCGCTTACGACGAGCTTCTGGTGCCCAATCAAGAGCACCCACCCGAAATAGGTAGACAAGGCCTGCCAACAGAATTGCTATGAAAACGAGAGCTTCGACGAATCCGGTCCAGCCGCTTTCGCGAACAGACACAGACCATGCAAAGAGAAAGAGGGCTTCGATATCGAAGATCACGAACAGCATCGCGACCAGATAGAATTTGGCTGAGAGCCGCAAGCGGGCGCCACCGGTGGGTAGCATGCCGGACTCGAACGGTTCGTTTTTGCTGCGCCCCCAGGCTTTTGACCCGAGGAGGCTGGAAACACCGAGCATGAAGGCACAGAGGCCGACAACGCCGAGAAGGAAAATGGCAAAGCCCCAGTTGTGGGCTATGAGTCCTGTCGCTTCGGGCATGCTGGAAATCCTTAACAGAGAGCAAAGGTCTCTGAGCTAGAAAAGGTAATAAAGCAGTGACGTTATGTCGCAGTGCTATTGATTGCCGGGATTTTATGGCTAAACACCCAGCAAGTAAATTTTCTAAGATGAATTAATTCAGTCCTTTAGTGGTATGGCCTTCCTGGAATGTGCTGTAAGCCTTGTGGCACGGGCATTACAGCGAGTTTTGTTGATTATGTTTTACAGCGCCGGTAATCAACAACAGTAACTCTAAATGATAATCAATATTGTTTAAGTGCGGCGCGGTGCTTTGTTCCGGTTGAAGTTGGCTTATATAAGCGCACTTCGCAAGTTTTGAACTTGGCTTTTTAACCCGGTTTCTGTTTTCGGTTATGGATCTGGGTCAGGGTTTTGACGGATGGGCCTGATTCTTCTGATCCAACTCACCTTTCTGATCCCGTAGTCGCTGCCGAGGAACGAAGGCTGCGAGCTTTTGATTTTCATGGCGGCTTATAAACAGCTCGCAGCCTTCGTTCCTCGGCAGCGACTACGTTTGGAGTTTGGTGTTTGGTGTTTGGTGTTTGGTGTTTGGTGGTGGTAATGGGAGTTCGCAGGCAAAAAAAACGCCCCGAACCAGTCGGGGCGTCATGTGCGTGGCATTGCGTTTGTTCTTTACAGGCTGGGCAATGGCCGTGGTTCCATTATCAGTGGAACTGTTCTTCTTCAGTCGAGCCGGTCAGCGCGGTTACCGAAGACGAGCCACCCTGGATCACGGTGGTCATGTCGTCGAAGTAGCCAGTGCCCACTTCCTGCTGGTGCGCCACAAAGGTGTAGCCTTTGGCAGCGTCAGCGAATTCCTGCTCTTGCAGCTTCACGTAGGCAGTCATGTCGTTGCGGGCGTAGTCGTGCGCCAGGTTGAACATGCTGTGCCACATGTTGTGAATGCCCGCCAGGGTGATGAACTGGTGCTTGTAGCCCATTGCCGACAGTTCGCGCTGGAACTTGGCGATGGTCGCGTCGTCCAGGTTCTTCTTCCAGTTGAAGGAAGGCGAGCAGTTGTACGACAGCAGTTGGTCCGGGTATTCCTTTTTGATCGCTTCAGCAAAGCGACGGGCTTCGTCCAGATCCGGCTTGGCGGTTTCGCACCAGATCAGGTCGGCATATGGGGCATAAGCCAAACCGCGAGCGATCGCTTGGTCCAGACCGGCACGTACTTTGTAGAAGCCTTCCTTGGTGCGCTCGCCTGTAACGAACGGCTGGTCGTACGGGTCGCAGTCAGAAGTCAGCAAGTCAGCCGCGTTGGCGTCGGTGCGGGCCAGAATGATGGTCGGCGTACCGGCAACGTCAGCCGCCAGACGGGCAGCCGTCAGTTTTTGTACGGCTTCCTGGGTCGGTACCAGTACCTTGCCGCCCATGTGGCCGCATTTTTTCACCGAGGCCAGTTGGTCTTCGAAGTGAACGCCGGCGGCGCCTGCTTCGATCATGCTTTTCATCAGCTCGTAAGCGTTGAGTACGCCGCCAAAACCGGCTTCGGCGTCAGCCACGATCGGGGCGAAGTAGTCGATGTAGCCCTGATCGCCCGGGTTTTTACCGGCTTTCCACTGGATCTGGTCGGCGCGGCGGAACGAGTTGTTGATGCGCTTGACCACGGTTGGAACGGAGTCCACCGGGTACAGCGACTGATCCGGGTACATGGATTCGGCAGAGTTGTTGTCTGCCGCCACTTGCCAACCCGACAGGTAGATAGCCTGGATACCGGCTTTAACCTGTTGTACCGCTTGGCCCCCGGTCAGGGCGCCCATGCAGTTGACGAAATCTTTCTCAGGACGGAAGGACGGGTGTGCGCCCTGTGTCACCAGTTTCCACAGCTTGTCGGCACCCATTTTTGCAAAGGTGTGCTCGGGTTGAACCGAGCCGCGCAGGCGGACCACGTCAGCAGCGGAGTAATCGCGAGTCACGCCTTTCCAGCGTGGGTTTTCGGCCCAGTCTTTCTCAAGGGCTGCAATTTGCTGTTCGCGTGTCAGTGCCATGGTGATAAACCTCGTCGCATAGGTCTGGGTTGAAAAATGGTTGCTCCACCAGGCACACAACAATGTTGTTTGAAGTAAGTGCGTGAATGGCTGCTCGCTGCAGGCGGTACTGGCCCCAGGGCCTTTGCAGGGCCTCTGATCAGCGGGAGCGGGGCCATCATGCCCTTGCATTTTTGAGGCGTCAAATGTTTTGTAGTGCTTTTTTTATAACACTACATAATTTGCGAATTACGACTCATCAGTCAGTTTTGGCCCTTTTGGTCGAGTACGTCGACTTTGACCCGCAGGGTCACGTCATCCCGGCTTTGAGTAGAGTAACTGCGGGTTTGCGCCTGGTTTCCGGCCTGGTTGCGGCTGTTGATGCCGGCCAGGGTGATCCATTGTCCCAGCGGTCCGCTGGCCTGTGTGTCGGTACTTTGAATATTCACTACATCTGGTTGCTCCCGGCTCATGCGGTCGCGTGTGGTGCTGATCGCCAGGTGTACCGTTTCACCTGTGACGCTGGCGGTGACGTAGAAACCCCGGGTGACGTTGCGGTAATCGGTCTGTGTCAGCAGGCGGCCGTAGGCGTCGGTCTGGGTGCTGGTCAGTGGCACGCTCTGGCCGGTCTGGATAAAGGCCGGGGTGCCCTCGGTGGTCTGGATTTGCTGGGTGCCGCCATCACGGCTGGCGGTGCTGATAACCCGGGTGTCCGGATCATTAGTGGCCAGGTTGTTGTCACTGGTATCGACCGTGATCAGCAGGCGCCGGGCGGGTGTATCGAGTTGCGCCAGCAGGTCTTCGAGGTTCTGGATTTTCGAAGGGGCCGCCTCGACGATCAGTTGATTGCCGTAGGCGCTGACTTTGCCGTTTTTACCGATAAAGTTCTGCGCGATGGGCAGCAGATCGGCGCTGGTGCGGTTTTGCAGGGTAATGACGCGGGTGTCGGCGTGCGCGCTGAGGCTTGCAATCAGCAGCAGGCCGACGATGAAGGGGCGTAGGGACATGTCCGTTATCTCCGCAATGCTTGAAAGGCTTGGTGTGAGTGTGCCAGATAGCAAAACGCCCTGCGATCCGGGGATGGCAGGGCGTTTTGCAAAACTGCTGTGGGAGCGAGCCTGCTCGTGAAGGTCACGCAATTCGCGAGCAGACTTGCTCCCACATAGATGGGCGTGGCAGTTAGCTCACCCGCACCATATCAACGTGGGGAATCCCTGCTTCGAGGAATTCGTCGCTGACGATTTTGAAACCCAAGCGCTCGTAGAACGGTGTGGCATGCACTTGCGCGCTGAGCATTTGCTGCTTGAGACCGCGTTTCTCGGCTTCAAGGATCGTGGCTTGCATCAGCGCGTCGCCGACTTTCAGGCCGCGCCAGTCCTTAAGGACCGACACTCGGCCGATATGGCCGTCCGGCAGCAGCCGGGCGGTACCAATCGGAAAGTCGCCTTCATAGGCCAGAAAATGCACGGCATCGGCATCGTCTGCATCCCACTCCAGTTCTGGAGGTACAGATTGTTCGGCAATAAACACCGCCTCACGAATGCGTCGAAGTTCGGCGTTGTCCTTTTGCCAGTCGGCGACACGTACGTGAATGCTATTCATCAGCGAACCCCAGGCTTCCTTGTTTAACCAGCTCGCAGAGCAGGTTGCGTCCATCTTCATCGGCCAGCCATGTGCCGAGGTTGTCACTGTGCAGCGCGTCGGCAGCACAGATCATTTTCAGCAGTTCACGCAGCTTGCCCGGCAGCAGGCGGCTCTGGCCGCTGGCGAACAGCAGCAGGTCGTCATCGACCTCGGACCATGCCAGGCGGGCGCTCGGGTTACGGATCAGGATCGCGCCCTGTTCCAGGCTACCCAGCAGGTCTTCTTCTTCGAGTTCAGGGCCGACCACGAGTTCCGGATAACGCGGCTCGGTCATGAACTGGCCAAACCAGGTCAGCAGCATGCGCTCGTCGCTCATGTGCTCGGCCAGCAAGCCTTTGAGGCGGTCCAGAGCATCGCGCTGGATCTGGTGCGGGTCGCTCACCGGTTGCGCGTCGGCGTCGGTGTAGCGTTCTTCATCCGACAGGTACTGACTGAGGAAGTCGGTGAAGTGGGTCAGCACTTCGGCGGCGCTCGGTGCACGGAAGCCCACCGAGTAGGTCAGGCAGTCGTCTACGGCTACACCGCAGTGGGCCAGGCGTGGTGGCAGGTAGAGCATGTCGCCGGGCTCAAGGGTCCACTCGTCGGTGGCCTGGAAATCAGCGAGGATGCGCAGGTCGGCATGTTCGAGCATTTTGCTGTCGGTGTCGCACATCTGGCCGATCTGCCAGTGGCGCTTGCCGTGACCTTGCAGCAGGAACACGTCGTAATTGTCGAAGTGCGGACCCACGCTGCCACCCGGGGCGGCGTAGCTGATCATCACGTCGTCGATACGCCAGCTCGGCAGGAAACGGAAGTTTTCCAGCAGTTCGTTGACTTCCGGTACGAACTGATCGACGGCCTGTACCAACAGGGTCCACTCACGCTCTGGCAGTTTGCCGAACTCGTCTTCGGCGAACGGGCCGCGGCGCAGTTCCCACGGACGCTCGCCGTGCTCGATGATCAGGCGCGATTCGACTTCTTCTTCAAGTGCCAGACCGGCCAGCTCGTCTGCGTCGATCGGGCTTTCGAAGTCAGGAATGGCTTGACGCACCAGTAGTGGTTTCTTCTGCCAGTAGTCGCGCATGAACTCGCGCGCCGTGATGCCGCCCAGAAGTTGAAGAGGAGTATCAGGATTCATGTGTAACCTATTGAAAAAATGCACTTTGTAATCGGGAATAAAAACGCCCGGCACGGCCGGGCGTTAATAGGTCGTTGCAGCGATCAGATACGCTTGGCTTGCTCGACCGCGTTGCCAATGTAGTTGGCAGGCGTGAGCAGCTTCAGCTCGGCTTTGGCCGCTTCCGGCATTTCAAGGCCGTCGATGAAAGTTTGCAGTGCTTCAGGGCTGATGCCCTTGCCGCGGGTCAGCTCTTTGAGCTTCTCGTACGGGTTTTCGATGTTGTAGCGGCGCATCACGGTCTGAATCGGCTCGGCCAGGACTTCCCAGCAAGCGTCCAGGTCGGCAGCGATTTTCTGCGCATTCAGTTCAAGCTTGCTGATGCCCTTGAGGCTGGCTTCGTACGCGATCACGCTGTGAGCAAAGCCCACGCCGAGGTTGCGCAGTACGGTGGAGTCGGTCAGGTCGCGCTGCCAGCGGGAGATTGGCAATTTGCTGGCCAGGTGCTGGAACAGGGCGTTGGCGATACCCAGGTTGCCTTCGGAGTTTTCGAAGTCGATCGGGTTGACCTTGTGCGGCATGGTCGAGGAGCCGATTTCGCCGGCAATGGTGCGCTGTTTGAAGTAGCCCAGCGAGATGTAGCCCCAGATATCGCGATCGAAGTCGATCAGGATGGTGTTGAAGCGCGCGATGGCGTCAAACAGCTCGGCGATGTAGTCGTGCGGCTCGATCTGGGTGGTGTACGGGTTGAAGCCCAGACCCAGCTCGTCTTCGATAAAGGCGCGGGCGTTTTCTTCCCAGTCGATCTGCGGGTAGGCCGACAGGTGGGCGTTGTAGTTACCTACGGCGCCGTTGATTTTGCCCAGCAGCGGTACCGCTGCAACCTGAGCGATTTGACGCTCCAGGCGGTAAACCACGTTGGCCAGCTCTTTGCCCAGGGTGGTCGGCGAGGCCGGTTGGCCGTGGGTGCGCGACAGCATTGGCACGTCAGCGAACTTGATCGCCAGTTCGCGGATGGCTTGGGCGGTTTGACGCATCAGCGGCAGCATCACGTCATCACGGCCTTCGCGCAGCATCAGGGCGTGGGACAGGTTGTTGATGTCCTCGCTGGTGCAGGCAAAGTGGATGAATTCGCTTACGTTGGCCAGTTCAGGCAGCTTGGCAGCCTGTTCCTTGAGCAGGTACTCAATGGCTTTTACGTCGTGGTTGGTGGTGCGCTCGATCTCTTTGACGCGCTCGGCGTGCTCAAGAGAGAAGTTCTCGGCCAGTTCATTCAGAACGGCGTTGGCTTCGGCAGAGAAGGCCGGGACTTCAGGGATGGCAGCGTGAGCGGCCAGGCGCTGGAGCCAGCGAACTTCAACCAGTACGCGAGCACGGATCAAGCCGTATTCGCTGAAAATTGGGCGCAGGGCCTGGGTTTTGCCGGCGTAGCGGCCGTCAACAGGGGAAACCGCAGTGAGCGAAGAGAGCTTCATGGGGTGTTCTCGGACAGTCGGGCAACGAAATGGGGCGCGTATCATACATGAAAAAACGGCCGGTCCGTTGCCAAGTGACCGGCGTCATACGCGTATCGATTTTAAAATCTGTGCCTGTCGGCGTGTTTCAGTTGCCGCGCAGCATCGGGTAAAGCTCTTTGAGCAGCTTGCGGCGGCTGATGACCAACTGCCAGCGGTGCCCGCCCAGTTGACGCCACAGCCTAGCGCAGCGGATACCGGCCAGCAGCAGGGCGCGAATTTTTGCCGCGTTGTTCGGTTGTTGCAGGTTGCGCATGTCGCCGTGCACCTGAATACGTTGGCGCAGGGTGCTCAGGGTGTCCTGGTACAGCGCGCCGCAGGCGGCCACCACGTTTTCGTGGGCCGGGCCGAAGTGCTCGACCTGGGACTGGATTTGCGGCAGGCGTTTGCCGATCAGTTCCAGCATGTCATCGCGCTTGGCCAGTTGGCGCTCAAGACCGAGCATCGACAACGCGTAGCGCAAAGGCTCGCGTTGCAGGGTGTTGGGGTCGCGCTCGAGGGCGCCGATCAGGGCCCGGTAGCCTTCGCGCAGGTTGATGTCGTCACCGCCAAACACTTCCAGGGTGTCCTTGGGGTCGCGCACCAGCAGGCTGCCGAGCATGCAGCTCAGGTCGGCTTCACTGACCTGGCCGGTCTTGGCGATCTTGTCCACCAAAACAGCGGCCAGAAACACGCCGCCCAGAGCTACCAGTTGCTCCTGAGTCGGGTTCATGGGCGCTTGCCCTTGCTCGACCAGGGCTCGGCCACTTCGATCACGCCGCCGCCCAGGCAGACTTCGCCGTCGTAAAACACCACGGACTGGCCGGGTGTTACTGCGCGTTGCGGGTCATCGAAGGTGGCGCGGTAGCCGCTTTCGGTTTTTTCCAGGGTGCAGGGCTGATCGCTCTGGCGATAGCGAACCTTGGCCGTCAGGCGTAGCGGGGTGCTCAGGTCGATCGGGTTGACCCAGTAGATCTCGGAGGCGAGCAGGGCGCCGGAGAACAGCCACGGATGATCATTGCCCTGGCCGACGATCAGCTCGTTGTGCTCCAGGTCCTTGACCAGCACGTACCACGGCTCGTCGCTGGCGTCTTTGAGGCCGCCAATGCCCAGGCCCTGACGCTGGCCGATGGTGTGATACATCAGGCCATGATGGCGGCCGATCACTTCACCTTCGGTGGTCTTGATCTCGCCCGGCTGTGCCGGCAGGTATTGCTTGAGAAAATCGCTGAAGCGGCGTTCGCCGATAAAGCAGATCCCGGTGGAGTCTTTTTTCTTCGCCGTGGCCAGATCGTGTTTTTCGGCGATGCGTCGCACTTCCGGTTTTTCCAGCTCGCCCACAGGGAACAGGGTGCGGGCGATCTGTTCGCCGCCGACGGCGTGCAGGAAGTAGCTCTGGTCCTTGTTCGGGTCCAGGCCCTTGAGCAGCTCGGTGCGCCCGTCAATGTCGCGACGACGCACATAGTGGCCGGTAGCGATCAGGTCGGCGCCCAGCATCAGGGCGTAGTCCAGGAAGGCCTTGAACTTGATTTCGCGGTTGCACAGGATGTCCGGGTTCGGCGTGCGACCGGCCTTGTACTCGGCCAGGAAGTGCTCGAACACGTTGTCCCAGTACTCGGCGGCAAAATTGGCGGTGTGCAGCTTGATGCCAATTTTGTCGCACACGGCCTGGGCGTCTGCCAGATCATCCATGGCGGTGCAGTAATCCGTTCCGTCGTCTTCCTCCCAGTTCTTCATGAACAGGCCTTCCACCTGGTAGCCCTGCTCCATGAGCAGAACGGCGGAAACGGAAGAATCGACACCGCCGGACATGCCGACGATGACGCGCTGTTTTTCGGGGGCGACTAGGGCTGGATCACGCATAAGGATTCAATGAGTGTCTTGAAAAAGGACGCGATTCTAGCAGGCCCGAGCGCTCAAGGCTAAACCGAAGGGCGGATTAACGTCAGGTCGAACAGTTTGCCGCCCAGATAATCGTCGATGCACTGCAGGGTCAGCTCGCTGCGCCAGCGATCGCGTTGCGCCAGCAGCTCGTCGCGGGTCAGCCACAGCGGGCCGATAATGCCGGTGTCGAGCTGGTAGTCGGGGTGGTGCTTGACGGCCTTGCCGGCAAAGCAGATGCGCTGGTAGGTCACGCCATTGCTGGGGGCGGTATACAGATAAATGCCGATCACGCCGGTCAGCTCGACGTCGTAGCCGGTTTCTTCGAGGGTTTCACGGATGGCAGCCTCGATCAGGCTCTCGTTCGGGTCCAGATGCCCGGCGGGCTGATTGAGCACGGCGCGCTCGCGTTTGAGCTCTTCGACCATCAGAAAGCGACCATTGTCTTCGACAACAGTGGCGACGGTGATGTGGGGTTTCCATTCCATGGGGATGTTCTCAGGTGATGAGTCTGTGGGAGCGAGCCTGCTCGCGAAATTTTCGAGAGCAGGCAATTATCCACTAAATACTCTCTCGTTAACGATATTCGCGAGCGGGCTCGCTCCCACAGGGTTTGTGTGGGTCGTAAAAACACAAACCCCGGCGTCGTGGGCCGGGGTCTGTGGTGTTGCCAGTTGCCCTTACACCGAGGCGATGATCGCGTTCAGTGTGGCGCTAGGGCGCATTACTTTGCTCACCTTGTCGGCATCGGCGTGGTAGTAACCACCGATATCGACCGGCTTGCCCTGCACGGCGTTGAGTTCGGCAACGATTTTTGCCTCGTTCTCGGCCAGAGCTTTTGCTACTGGAGCAAATTGGGCTTGCAGTTCTTTGTCTTCAGTCTGGGCAGCCAGGGCTTGAGCCCAGTACAGCGCCAGGTAGAAGTGGCTACCACGGTTGTCGATGTTGCCGACTTTACGCGATGGCGATTTGTTGTTGTCGAGGAACTGGCCGGTAGCCTGGTCCAGGGTCTTGGCCAACACCAACGCTTTCGGGTTGTTGTAGGTCGTGCCCAGGTGCTCCAGGGAAGCGGCCAGTGCCAGGAATTCACCCAGCGAGTCCCAGCGCAGGAAGTTTTCTTCCAGCAGCTGTTGAACGTGCTTCGGAGCCGAACCGCCTGCGCCGGTTTCGAACAGACCGCCGCCATTCATCAGCGGAACGATCGACAGCATCTTGGCGCTGGTGCCCAGTTCCATGATCGGGAACAGGTCGGTCAAATAGTCACGCAGAACGTTGCCGGTCACCGAAATGGTGTCCAGGCCCTTGCGGGTACGCTCCAGGGTGAACTTCATGGCTTCAACCGGCGCCATGATGCGAATGTCCAGACCGCTGGTGTCGTGATCCTTCAGGTAGGTTTCTACCTTTTTGATCATTTCGGCGTCGTGGCTACGCTTTGGATCGAGCCAGAACACGGCCGGGGTGTTGCTGGCGCGTGCACGGTTGACGGCCAGTTTGACCCAGTCGCGGATCGGCGCGTCTTTGGCCTGGCACATGCGCCAGATATCGCCTTCTTCGACCTTCTGTTCCATCAGCACGTTGCCGTTGCTGTCAGTTACCCGCACAACGCCCGGGGTCTTGATCTGGAAAGTCTTGTCGTGGGAACCGTACTCTTCGGCTTTTTGCGCCATCAGGCCAACGTTTGGCACGCTGCCCATGGTGGTCGGATCGAAGGCGCCGTGCTTCTTGCAGTCTTCGATGGTGGCCTGGTAGATGGTGGCGTAGCAGCGATCCGGGATCACGGCCTTGGTGTCTTGCAACTGGCCTTCGGTGTTCCACATTTTGCCGGAATCACGAATCATGGCCGGCATCGAGGCGTCGACGATCACGTCGCTCGGCACGTGCAGGTTGGTGATGCCTTTGTCGGAGTTGACCATGGCCAGCGCAGGGCGGTTGGCGTACACGGCTTCGATGTCGGCTTCGATTTCAGCTTGCTTCTCGGCTGGCAGCGCCTTGATGCGGGCGTACAGGTCGCCGATACCGTTGTTCAGGTTGAAACCGATTTCTTTCAGGACGTCGGCGTGTTTTTCCAGCGCATCCTTGTAGAACTCGGCCACGATCTGACCAAACATGATCGGGTCGGAAACCTTCATCATGGTGGCTTTGAGGTGAACCGAGAACAGTACGCCTTGCTTCTTGGCGTCTTCGATTTCGGCTGCTACGAACTCACGCAGAGCCTTTTTGCTCATGACCGAGCAATCGATGATCTCACCGGCCTGAACGGCGGTTTTTTCTTTCAGGACGGTGGTGGTGCCGTCTTGAGCGATCAGTTCGATTTTAACGCTGCCCGGAGCTTCGATCAGGGCGGCTTTTTCGCTGGCGTAGAAGTCGCCTTCGCTCATGTGAGCAACGTGGGACTTGGAGTCTGCAGCCCAGGCACCCATTTTGTGCGGGTGCTTGCGCGCGTAGTTCTTGACCGACAGCGGTGCGCGGCGGTCAGAGTTGCCTTCGCGCAATACCGGGTTTACGGCACTGCCCATCACTTTGCTGTAACGCGCTTTGATTTCTTTTTCAGCGTCAGTGGTGACGGTCTCCGGGTAGTCCGGAATGTTAAAGCCCTGCGCTTGCAGTTCTTTGATCGCGGCCTGCAATTGCGGGACCGAGGCGCTGATGTTAGGCAGCTTGATGATATTGGCTTCAGGGGTAACGGCCAGGGCGCCCAGTTCGGCGAGGTGGTCTGCTACAGCCTTGTCACCCAATTGCTCGGGGAAGCTTGAGAGGATGCGGCCAGCCAGAGAGATGTCGCGCGTTTCAACGGCGATATCGGCGCTGGCGGTAAACGCCTCGATGATAGGCAGCAGTGAATAGGTGGCGAGCGCCGGAGCTTCGTCGGTGAAGGTATAGATGATCTTCGAACGGTTGGGCATTTCGGATTAACTCTCTTCTTTGCTGAGCGTGCTCAGATACTCGAGATGCGCAGGGTAGGCGCTTTCGTTCACAGTGAACAATGAGCCGAAAGTCGAGGTTCTTCGCGGTGATGTGAATGCATCAGTAGAGCGTCAAGCGGTCGAACCGGGGTAACGGCTCAGCCTTTCTAGGCCTGAAAGACTCATTCCAGTAGGTGTTTCACAGTGACTCCGTGGTCACCGGCGCAGTATACATAGGTCACTAAGGTTGCTGCGAGGGGGGCGGCTTATCACGAATCATCCATTGGTCTAAGTCCCTGCGGCAAAATGCCCTGATTATTGGCGATTTAGCCCGTGTTTGCGGGGGGGTTAGGCAAGATTCATCATTCTTTTCAATGGAGCAGACATAAAAAAACCGGCCGGTTCAGTGATTGAGTCGGCCGGTTTACATTTGCGGTGGGTCAGACCGAGAGGCTGGTTACCTCTTGCGCAGTCGCCTGGGCGCTGGCTGGAGCTTGAGCGTTGGTGATAGCAACAGCATGCAGGCCCTTGGGGCCCTGGATTATTTCGAAGCTCACAGGCTGGCCTGCTTTGAGCGTCTTGTAACCGTCCATCTGGATTGCCGAAAAATGCGCAAAAAAGTCAATCGGGTTTCCGTGTTCATCGATGCCTTCCTTGGCCTGCGTATTAATGAAGCCGAAGCCTTTGGCGTTGTTGAACCACTTGACCTTGCCTTGCATACTCATATCCCTCTGCTGCAAACAACTCCATCACTGGAGTATCATCCAGTTCACTCGCACAGAAACCAGTAAAAGTGGTTGACTGTGCGGACCATTTTTCCCACTGTGGGTACTATATGGTTGTAACACCGTTTTACCGATAGTCAAGGTCACGCGGCGGCGGTGTTGAAATTTGACACGTTTGCCTCCATCACTGTATTCGCACAACCAACGACGAACCTTTCTTTCCATGCATGCAATCAGCCAGACTCGACTAACATTCAATCAGGATCACCCCGATTTTGATGACGAAGACTCCGCTGGCTTGGCTGTGCAAGAGGCTAAGCCTGCGCTTCAGGCGCCGCCGATGTACAAGGTGGTTTTGTTTAATGATGACTACACGCCAATGGATTTCGTTGTAGAGATCCTAGAGGTGTTTTTTAACTTGAATCGCGAATTGGCGACCAAGGTCATGCTGGCCGTCCATACAGAAGGACGGGCTGTGTGCGGCATCTATACCCGCGACATTGCCGAGACCAAGGCGGCGCAGGTAAACCAGTACGCACGCGAAAGCCAGCATCCGCTACTCTGTGAAATCGAGAAGGACGGTTAACGCCGACCACTTGGGTATGAGGTGAAGCCATGTTAAATCGCGAGCTCGAAGTCACCCTCAATCTTGCCTTCAAGGAAGCCCGCTCCAAACGTCATGAATTCATGACGGTTGAGCATCTCCTTTTAGCGCTTCTGGATAATGAGGCGGCCGCAACCGTTCTACGCGCCTGTGGCGCAAACCTCGACAAACTCAAGCATGACCTGCAAGAGTTTATTGATTCCACGACCCCCCTGATCCCCGTTCACGACGAAGACCGCGAAACTCAGCCAACCCTGGGTTTTCAGCGGGTCTTGCAGCGTGCGGTGTTCCATGTGCAGAGCTCCGGCAAGCGTGAAGTGACCGGTGCCAATGTGCTGGTAGCCATCTTCAGCGAACAGGAAAGCCAGGCCGTGTTCCTGCTCAAGCAGCAGAGCGTGGCGCGCATCGATGTGGTCAACTTTATTGCGCATGGCATCTCCAAGGTGCCGGGGCATGGCGAGCACAGCGACAGCGACCATGAAATGCAGGATGAAGAGGGCGGCGAGTCGTCGTCCTCCAGCAATCCTCTGGATGCTTATGCCAGCAACCTGAATGAACTGGCTCGTCAGGGCCGGATTGATCCGTTGGTGGGTCGCGAAATGGAAGTTGAGCGCGTCGCCCAGATTCTGGCGCGTCGGCGCAAAAACAACCCGCTGCTGGTCGGCGAGGCAGGCGTGGGTAAAACCGCGATTGCCGAGGGCCTGGCCAAGCGTATCGTCGACAATCAAGTGCCTGATCTGCTGGCTAACAGCATCGTCTACTCCCTGGATCTCGGCGCCTTGCTGGCGGGTACCAAGTACCGTGGCGATTTCGAGAAGCGCTTCAAGGCGCTGCTTGGCGAGCTGAAAAAACGCCCGCAGGCGATTCTGTTTATCGACGAAATCCACACCATCATCGGTGCCGGTGCGGCTTCTGGCGGCGTGATGGACGCTTCCAACCTGCTCAAGCCACTGCTGTCCTCGGGTGACATTCGTTGCATCGGCTCCACCACGTTCCAGGAATTTCGCGGGATCTTCGAAAAAGACCGTGCCCTGGCGCGCCGTTTCCAGAAAGTCGACGTGTCCGAACCTTCGGTTGAAGACACCATCAGCATTCTGCGTGGCCTTAAAGGTCGCTTCGAGCAGCACCACGGCATCGAGTACAGTGATGAGGCCCTGCGCGCAGCGGCTGAGCTGGCCTCGCGCTATATCAATGACCGGCACATGCCGGACAAGGCCATTGACGTGATCGACGAAGCAGGTGCCTACCAGCGTCTGCAGCCGGTTGAAAGTCGGGTCAAGCGCATTGAAGTGGCGCAGGTTGAAGATATCGTGGCGAAAATCGCGCGAATTCCGCCAAAACACGTCTCGGTCTCGGACAAGGAGCTGTTGCGCAACCTTGAACGCGACCTGCGCCTGACCGTATTCGGTCAGGATGCAGCGATCGATTCGTTGTCCACGGCAATCAAATTGTCCCGAGCCGGGCTCAAGTCGCCGGACAAGCCTGTGGGTTCTTTCCTGTTCGCCGGGCCCACCGGTGTCGGTAAAACCGAGGCCGCGCGCCAGTTGGCCAAGGCTCTGGGGATTGAACTGATCCGCTTCGACATGTCCGAGTACATGGAGCGCCACACCGTATCGCGTTTGATCGGTGCACCTCCGGGCTATGTCGGGTTTGACCAGGGCGGTTTGCTGACCGAGGCCATCACCAAGCAGCCTCACTGCGTATTGCTGCTCGATGAAATCGAGAAGGCGCACCCGGAAGTCTTCAACCTGCTGTTGCAGGTTATGGATCACGGTACGCTGACCGACAACAACGGGCGCAAGGCGGACTTCCGTAACGTGATCGTTATCATGACCACCAACGCGGGTGCCGAAACTGCATCTCGGGCTTCGATGGGCTTTACCCATCAGGATCATGCTTCCGATGCCATGGAAGCGATCAAGAAGAGCTTCACCCCCGAGTTCCGTAACCGCCTGGACACCATCATCCAGTTTGGTCGCCTCAGCCACGAGGTTATCAAGCACGTGGTGGACAAGTTCCTTACCGAACTGCAGGCGCAACTGGAAGACAAGCACGTGCAGCTTGAGGTATCGGATGCCGCGCGTGGCTGGCTGGCAGCGGGTGGTTATGACGCGCTGATGGGCGCACGGCCGATGGCGCGCTTGATTCAGGACAAGATCAAGCGTCCGCTGGCCGAGGAGATTCTCTTTGGTGAGCTGGCCGATCATGGCGGTGTGGTACACATCGACCTTGAGAACGGCGAGCTGACCTTCGAGTTTGAAACCGCCGTCGAAATGGCTTGATGTAACACCGCAGTAAAAAAGGCGCCTTCGGGCGCCTTTTTGCTGTCTGCATTCATGCAGCGTGGGCCAGCGCGGCATTGCGCTCCAGTATCGGGTAGCCAAGCGCGGCAATATGGTGATGTACGCGACGGTAGTCGCGCAGCACTCGCTGGAAGATATCCCCGGATTCGGCCCAGGCGCTCTTGTCATTTTGCAGTTTGCGAAAGTGCTCGCGGCTGGCGCTGGCTTCCAGCTTGCGTACGGTCTCCTTGTGGCCGATCAGTGCCTGGGCAGCGCTCACGTCCTCACGCAAGAATGCGGTAACGGCCAGGTTCAGGCTGTCCAGCAAGGCCAGGTGCATGGACTGGATCTGGATCAGCTCGAACGATGAAAAGTGCTCGCCGCGGCGCGTCCTGCGAACGGCCAGTTGCGCCAGATTGTTGAGAATGTCACCGGCATGCTCAAGGTTGATCACGAACATCAGCACTTCCTGTGCGCGGTCGGCGTCATCATCGCTCAGGCCATCCTGGCCAATATCGGCAAGATAGGCGCGAATGGCAGCACTGAGCAGGTCTATGGAGTGATCCAGCTGGCGCACCTTGTCCACCGTGTGCGGGTCGGGTTTCTCGAACAGTTGCAGGACCTGATTGAGCATCAGTGAGGTCATGTCTGCCAGGCGCAGGGCTTCACGCACCGAATTGGACAGGCCAACGTTGGCCACTTCCAGCCCTGCCTCGTCCAGATACTGCGGCATACCCGGGTCTGCTGGCGGCTCCGGCTGGGGCAGCAGGCGGGTCAGCAGGCGCGCGCAGGGCTCGATCAGGCCGATAAACACGACGGCCAGCAGCAGGTTGAATGCGGTATGCAGGTACACCACCCACGCTGCGAGGCCAATATCGCTGCGGGCCACATAGCTGGCCATCAGCGGCAGGCAGGGCAGCAAGGCCACGGTGCCCAGCAGGCGAATCAGCAGGTTGCCCAGCGGCAGGCGTCGTGCCACGGGTGAGCTGGCGCTCATCATGGACGGCAGCGCGCCACCGATGTTGGCGCCGAGCATCAGGGCGATGGCGGTGGCGGGTGTCATCATGCCAGCGCCGGCCAGCGAGGCGATCAGCAGCACCACGGCGACACTGGAGTGGCAGATCCAGGTCAGCAGTACGGCAGCGACCACCGCGATGATCACATCGCCTTCCAGGCTTTGCATGATGGCGCGAAACACCGAGGTGGCTTCCATATGCCCCAGGGTGGCGCTGAGCAAGCCCAGGGCCAGCAACATCAGGCCCAGGCCGATCAGTGCGCAGCCGACGCTTTCAAAGCGCGAGTCATCGCGCAGGCGAAATACGATAAAACCCGTCAGTAAAATCACCGGCATCGCCAGTGAGGTATCGAAACTGAGCAGCTGTACCACCAGAGTCGAGCCGATGTTCGCCCCCAGCATCACGGCCAGGGCCGGGGCCAGACTCAGGGTGCCAGCAGCGGTAAAAGAGGTTGCCATCAGGCTGACCGCCGTACTGCTCTGCAGCACGCCGGTAATACCGATGCCGCTGATCAGCGCCATCCAGCGGTTATTCAGGTTGCGCCCCATCCAGTTGCGCAATTGGGTGCCAAACCCGCGCAGCAGGGCGGTGGAAATCATATGGGTGCCCCATAGCAAGAGTGCGATGGCGCCCGCGAGGTTGAGTAACAGAGTGGTTCCCGACATAAGGAATCTCCACAGAACAAGCATGCATTTTTTACGAGGTCGTAAAGCCGGGGCGTGGGCCAGCGCAGCGATGTGCCGGCCCACGGCGCCTCAAGTCAGTACCACTGCTTGAAGCGGCGGATGTAGATTGTTTTCATCAGTTGCGCAACGCAGCAGTAGCTGAACAGGGTGGCAACCAGCCAAGGGAAGTACGACAGCGGCAGCGGTTCAAGGCCGACCATGGTGCCGAGCGGCGAGAACGGTACGTAGATCCCCAGCACAATCACGATGATGGTCATCATGGTCACCGGCCATGCCGCCGTGCTCTGGAAGAACGGAATTTTGCGCGTGCGCAGCATATGGACCACCAGGGTTTGCGACAGCAGCCCCTCGATAAACCAGCCGGACTGGAACAGGGTCTGCATTTCTACGCTGTTGGCCGAGAACACGTACCACATCAGGGCGAAGGTCGTGATGTCGAAGATCGACGACGTTGGCCCGATCCAGATCATGAAGCGCCCGATGTTCTTGGCGTCCCACTTGCGTGGTTTTTGCAGGTACTCCTTGTCCATCTTGTCCCACGGCAAGGCCAGCTGGGAGATGTCGTACATCAGGTTTTGCAGCAGCAGGTGGATCGAGAGCATCGGCAGAAAAGGAATAAAGGCGCTGGCCACGAGGACCGAGAACACGTTGCCGAAGTTCGAGCTGGCGGTCATGTTCAGGTACTTCATGATATTGCCGAAGGTCTCACGGCCTTTGAGTACGCCTTCCTCCAGCACCATCAGGCTTTTCTCCAGGAGGATGATGTCGGCTGATTCCTTGGCGATATCCGTGCCGCTGTCCACCGAGATGCCCACGTCGGCATCGCGCAGGGCCGGGGCGTCGTTGATGCCGTCACCGAGAAAGCCGACGGTGTGGCCATTGGCTTGCAGGGCTTTCAGCACCCGGGACTTCTGCAGTGGGGTGAGCTTGGCAAACACCGTGCGCTGCTCAACCTCCAGTTGCAGTGCGGCGTCGTCCATTGTTTCGATTTGTGGGCCGAGCAGCGGCGTACCGGGTTCCAGTCCCACCTGACGACAGATCTTGCTGGTGACCACGGCGTTGTCGCCGGTCAGTACCTTGACCGCAACACCGATGTCTTGCAGGGCGGCAATTGCCGGGCCTGCCGTTTCTTTTGGCGGGTCGAGGAAGGTGAGCAGGCCGCGGATCACCAGATCATGCTCGTCAGCGGTGTTGTACTGCTTTTGTGCCTGGGCCTTGGGGATGTCCCGGGTGGCCACCAGCAGCACGCGGAAGCCGTCCTCGTTGTACTCGCTGGCCAGGGCCAGCAATTGCTCGCGACGTGTGGCATCCAGGGCAACACGGGTATCGCCTTCCATGACATGGGTGGCGATGTCGAGCATCTCTTCGACAGCGCCCTTGCACACCAGCAGGTGATCGCCACGGGTGTCCTTGACGATGATCGACAGGCGTCGACGCACAAAGTCAAACGGCAGTTCATCGACCTTGCTGTAGTTGAGTGGCGCGTTGAACTTGGGGTCCTGGCGGGAAAACTGCACCACGGCCTGATCCATCAGGTTACGAATGCCGCTCTGGTGATGGCTGTTGAGCCAGGCCAGCGCCAGTACCGACTCATCGCGTTTGCCGCTGGCGTCGACATGATGCTCAAGGATGATGTGATCCTGGGTCAGGGTGCCGGTCTTGTCGGTGCACAGCACGTCCATCGAGCCAAGGTTCTGGATCGCATTGAGGCGCTTGACCACCACTTTGCGCTTGGCCATGGCGGTCGCGCCCTTGGCCAGGTTGGCGCTGACAATCATTGGCAGCATTTCCGGGGTCAGGCCTACGGCCACTGCCAGGGCAAACAGGAAGGCATCGCCCCAGTCGCCCTTGGAAAAGCCGTTGAGGAAAAACACGATCGGCACCATCACCAGCATGAAGCGGATCAGCAGCCAGCTGACGCTGTTGACCCCGCGGTCAAACGCGGTTTGCGTTCGCGAGCCGACGATGGCCTTGGCCAGCGAGCCAAAGTAGGTGCGCGGACCGGTGGCCACTACTACGGCACGGGCTGTGCCACTGACCACGTTGGTGCCCATAAAGCAGATATTGGGCAGATCCAGCAGGTTGCTCTGATCAGCGGCGGTGCTGGAGGCGGATTTTTGTGTCACATCCCCCAGGGTGTCGTACTTCTCCACGGGCAAGGCTTCGCCGGTGAGTACAGCCTGACTGATAAACAGGTCGCGGGACTCGATCAGGCGAATGTCCGCCGGGATCATGTCGCC
Source organism: Pseudomonas fragi (assembly GCF_002269505.1). GTDB lineage: Bacteria > Pseudomonadota > Gammaproteobacteria > Pseudomonadales > Pseudomonadaceae > Aquipseudomonas > Aquipseudomonas fragi_D. The sequence continues at coordinate 161,865 of NZ_NQKQ01000008.1, forward strand.
GGCCGACAGTTGCACGATATCGCCCGCCACCAGTTCGCGCATCGGTACTTCATGGACCGACGACTTGGCGCCGCTCTTGTCCCGCCGTAGCACGGTAGCGGTAGTGCGAACCATGGCCTTGAGGGCTTCGGCACTCTTGGCCGAGCGATGTTCCTGCCAGAACCGCAGCAGGCTGCTGAGGCCGACCATCAAGCCAATGATGATGACTTTGGTCAGGTCGCCTTCTTCGTCGTCGCGCTCTGGCAGCCAGTAGTCGGTGACAAAACTGATGACTCCCAGGGTCAGCAGTACATAGATGAAAGGGTTGTGCAGGGCCAGCAGAAACTGCACCAAGGCGTGAGGCGGCTTGTCGTGAGCGACTTCGTTGTAACCATCGCTTTGCAGGCGTTCAGCCGCTTCCTGTTCGGTCAGGCCTGCGGTGGTGGCGCGTACATTGGCCAGAGTGGCCGAGAGGCCGTTTTGTGCTTCCCGAGCGGCACGCATGGACAGTTTGTTGCTGTCGCTGGCGCTGTTCTTATCCCGAACTTTAGTGTTTTTTACGGCGCTCATAATGAGTACTCCTGTCGCCAACTCTTGACCGGGCATATATTGAATGGCCTTTTAAAAGGCGTGCCAATGTATGCCGAGTCGCAAACTTCGCAATCGGTTTAATTGAAGTGTTAAGTGCGCTTGAAGTCCCGCTGCTGCGAATTAATTAACAAGCACGCAGCGGGCAGCTACTGGCTTCTTCCATAAGGAACTCCAGTTGATTGGCAGGTTTATTTAAAAGTTGAAAATCAGTGCAAGAACCGACTCTGTGGATCCTGAGAGTCGGCCATGCTCCAGCGCTGCTCCAGTTGGCCTGTGGCAGGGCTGACGCGCCAATGCACCTGGCGGTGCGCTGGTTTTACGCCGGGAACGGGGTTGGCAAAGGGTGATTTGACCGGGCGGGCGCAGGTGGGCTCGCGGGACAGTTTCACGCGCATGCTGGAGGTAAAGGCGCGAACGCCGGGTAATACATGGGTTTTAAAGGTCATAACACACCTCGTGACCGGACTGGCGCCGGTGAGGTCGTTACGTTGGAGCGTCAGGCTCTAGCGCAGTTGACCTCGCCGTGCAGGCGAGTCCCGTCAATGTTTGGGTTTGGTGCCCGGAGCGCCGTATTTACGGTGACCGGACAGCGACTAGATACTGTGTCCATTGGCTTCTTTTGTGAAGTTTATAGGCGGCCTGAATGACCGACCTGTGCAATCTACTCAGGTGGCGGTGGCACGTCAACTTTAAAGCCCGGTAAGTGTGTCTGGTACAGCAAGGGTTCAGGAAGTTTGGAAGTTCGGCTTAGGTGGTTAGCTAATAAGACAATAAAGTTACAGGACTTCAAAAATTTATATAGTGAGTTGTGATGGTGGGAGCGAGCCCGCTCGCGAAGGGATCACTGCGGTTTGCCCGAACGATCGCGTCGTCTGCTTCGCGAACGGGCTCGCTCCCACAGGAACCCAAATCGCGGGCAAACAAAAACGCCCGGCAGAGCCGGGCGTTTTGTATTGACTTGCTTAGCGAGCGCGGTAAGTGATGCGCCCTTTGCTCAAGTCATAGGGCGTCAGCTCGACGCGCACTTTGTCACCGGTAAGAATACGAATGTAGTTCTTGCGCATCTTGCCGGAGATATGCGCGGTTACGACGTGCCCATTTTCCAACTCCACACGAAACATGGTGTTGGGCAGGGTGTCGACGACAGTGCCTTCCATTTCGAAGCTGTCTTCTTTCGACATGCAGTAAAGCCCTCGGTGTCCAATGAATGGCCCGGTGCAACTGCGCCAGGCAAAAGCGGCGTGCATTGTGCCCGAAAAATGGGGTTTAAGCCAAGGGTTCAATCAAGAGAGCTCCATCTCTGATTGATTAACAGCTCAATGGGCCGATATTCGGTCTTGTAATTCATCTTTTTGCAGTTCTTGATCCAGTATCCCAGGTACAGCGCATCCAGCCCCAGGCGCCGCGCTTCGGCGATTTGCCAGAGGATCCCGTAGCGGCCCAGACTGCGCCGCTCTTCGTCGGGATCGTAGAAGGTGTATACCGCCGACAGGCCATTGGGCAGCACGTCCGTGACGGCGACAGCCAGCAACCGGCCGTCGAGGCGGAACTCGTAGAACCTGGAAAACGCCAGGTCGCGTACCAGGAAGGTTGAAAATTGATCGCGGCTGGGCGGGAACATGTCGCCATCGGCATGGCGCTGTTCAATATAGCGCTGGTAGAGATCAAAGTTCTCTTCGCTGAAGGCCGGTTTTACCGCCTGTACCTGCAAGTCGGCATTGCGCTTGAAAATACGCTTTTGCTGGCGGTTGGGCGCAAAGCGGGCAACCGGGATGCGCGCCGGCGTGCAAGCATCGCACTTCAGGCAATGCGGGCGGTACAGATGGTCGCCACTGCGCCGGAAGCCCATCTCGGACAAATCGGCATAAACCTGCACATCCATCGGCTGACTGGGGTCGAGGAACAGCGTGGTGGCCTGTTCGTCAGGCAAGTAGCTGCAAGCGTGAGGTTGAGTGGCATAAAACTTCAAACGCGCCAACTCGGTCATGATGAGCCCTCGGGAAATCTTTAAATTAAGTGTAAGCCAGCGCGCAAAAGTCGCCTACTAAACCCACTGCGCAGTTGTGGGTGGATCGAGATGTTTTTGTAGATAGTCGGCAAATGTCTGACGCGGGATTGAGCGCGCGCCCAGGCTTTGCAGATGATCGGTGGGCATCTGGCAGTCAATCAGCACAAATCCCCAGGCCTGCAGTTGCCTGACCAACGTGACAAAGCCGAACTTGGAGGCATTGTCGGCGCGGCTGAACATGGATTCGCCAAAAAACAGCTGGCCCATCGCCAGGCCATAGAGGCCGCCTACCAGTTCACCGTTGTCCCACACCTCTACCGAATGGGCATGGCCGCGGGCATGCAGTTCGATATAGGCGTTTTGCATGTCGTCGGTGATCCAGGTGCCATCCGCATAGTCGCGAGGTGCGGCACACGCCTGGATCACGGCGGCGAAGTCGCGGTCAAAACTCACCTTGTAGCGTTGCTTGCGCAACAGTTTGCCCAGGCTGCGGGAGACATGCAGCTCTTCGGGAAACAGCACAGTGCGCGGGTCAGGCGACCACCACAGGATCGGCTGGCCCTCACTGAACCACGGAAAACAGCCATGGCGATAGGCCTGGATCAGCCGGTCGGCAGACAGGTCACCGCCGGCGGCCAGCAGACCGTTGGGCTCGCGCATGGCTTTGGCCAGTGGCGGAAATGTCAGGGTGTCGCGTTTTAACCAGGTCAGCATGGCATTGAGTCTTGCACAAGAAGGGGAGGGCGGCTGCAACTCTGTCACGCAAGCGCGGTCTCAGTCGATCTGCCAGTTAAATACAAGCTGTGTTTTGACGGTGGTATAAGTCTTTGTCACAAAAGGTAATACATGCTCAAATTGGCGCTTCCCGGCCAGTCACGGCCAGCATGGCAACAGCGGCTCAAACCCGTACAATGGCCTGCCTGTATGAGCTGATCTAAACTGCTCCACATTGCACAGCGCAATAATACAGGGCAGGGTTCATTTCACGTTCGAACTTGTCGCCTGCTCGTCATGAGCAGTATTTTGCAGTCACATTAGTCAATTAATAGTTGGGCGCGCCACAGGCGCAGGAAAAGACCCGTTTTGAAGAAATCCACAGCAGCACCCAAAGCAGTCCCTCTCTGGCGTCAGCAGTTGCACTACCGGCTCAAGGAAGGTGCATTGATCGCTATCGGCGCCCTGTGCCTGTTCCTGATGATGGCCCTGTTGACCTACGGCAAGGATGACCCCGGCTGGAGCCATAACAGCCGGGTTGTCGATGTACAGAACTTCGGCGGGCCAGCCGGCTCCTACAGTGCCGACATCCTGTTTATGGTGCTGGGTTACTTTGCCTATATTTTCCCGCTGCTGCTGGCGGTCAAGGCGTATCAGATCTTCCGCGAGCGGCATCAGCCCTGGCAGTGGAGCGGCTGGCTGTTTTCGTGGCGGCTGGTGGGCCTGATCTTTCTGGTGATCTCGGGCGCTGCCCTGGCCCATATCCATTTCCATTCTGCCTCGGGCCTGCCTGCAGGGGCGGGCGGGGCACTGGGTGAAAGCCTGGGCGACCTGGCCAGGAATGCGCTGAACATCCAGGGCAGTACCCTGTTGCTGATCGCGCTGTTCCTGTTTGGCCTGACGGTGTTCACCGACCTGTCATGGTTCAAGGTCATGGACGTGACGGGCAAAATCACCCTCGACCTGTTCGAGCTGATCCAAGGCGCGGCCAACCGCTGGTGGGCTGAACGTAACGAGCGCAAGCAACTGCAGGCCAAGCTGCGCGAAGTGGATGCCCGGGTCAATGAAGTGGTCGCGCCAAGCGTTTCCGACAAGCGCGAGCAGGCCAAGGCCAAAGAGCGTCTGATCGAACGCGAGCAGGCGTTGACCAAGCACATGTCCGAGCGTGAAAAGCACGTGCCGGCCGTGATTGCCCCGGCACCGCCCAAGGCGCCCGAGCCGAGCAAGCGCGTGCAAAAAGAGAAACAGGCGCCGTTGTTTGTGGACAGTGCGGTTGAAGGCACCTTGCCGCCAATCTCGATTCTGGATCCAGCCGAGAAAAAACAGCTCAATTACTCCCCGGAATCCCTGGCAGCCGTTGGCCATTTACTGGAAATCAAGCTCAAGGAGTTCGGTGTAGAAGTGACGGTGGATTCTATCCACCCGGGCCCGGTAATTACCCGTTACGAAATTCAACCTGCAGCCGGGGTCAAGGTCAGCCGCATTTCCAACCTGGCCAAAGACCTTGCGCGCTCGCTGGCAGTGACCAGCGTACGGGTGGTTGAGGTCATTCCGGGCAAAACCACGGTCGGTATCGAGATTCCCAACGAAGACCGCCAGATCGTGCGGTTCTCCGAAGTGCTCTCGACCCCTGAGTACGACAACGCCAAGTCGCCGGTGGCCCTGGCCCTGGGCCATGATATCGGCGGTCGTCCGGTGATCACCGATCTGGCGAAAATGCCGCACTTGCTGGTGGCCGGTACTACCGGCTCCGGTAAATCTGTAGGCGTTAACGCCATGATCCTGTCGATCCTGTTCAAGTCTGGCCCGGAAGACGCCAAACTGATCATGATTGACCCGAAAATGCTTGAATTGTCGATCTACGAAGGCATCCCGCACCTGCTGTGCCCGGTGGTAACGGACATGAAGGACGCCGCCAACGCCTTGCGCTGGAGCGTTGCCGAGATGGAGCGCCGCTACAAACTGATGGCCAAGATGGGCGTGCGAAACCTTGCTGGTTTCAACCAGAAGGTCAAGGACGCCCAGGACGCCGGCGAGCCGCTGGTCGACCCGTTGTACAAACGCGAAAGCATTCACGACGAAGCACCGCTGCTGGTTAAGTTGCCCACTATCGTGGTGGTGGTCGACGAATTTGCCGACATGATGATGATCGTCGGCAAGAAGGTCGAAGAACTGATCGCCCGTATCGCCCAGAAGGCACGGGCTGCGGGCATCCACTTGATCCTCGCAACCCAGCGCCCGTCGGTGGACGTGATCACCGGCCTGATTAAGGCCAACATCCCGACCCGCATGGCGTTCCAGGTATCGAGCAAGATCGATTCGCGGACCATCATCGACCAGGGCGGTGCCGAGCAACTGCTGGGCCACGGTGACATGCTCTACATGCCGCCAGGTACCAGCCTGCCGATCCGGGTTCACGGCGCGTTTGTGTCCGACGATGAAGTTCACCGCGTTGTTGAAGCCTGGAAGCTGCGCGGCGCTCCGGACTACAACGAAGATATCCTCAACGGGGTTGAAGAGGCGGGCAGCGGCTTTGAAGGCGGTGGCAGCGAAGGCGGGGATGACCCTGAAACAGATGCCCTGTATGACGAAGCCGTACAGTTTGTGCTTGAAAGCCGTCGTGCCTCGATTTCTGCGGTACAACGCAAATTGAAGATCGGTTACAACCGCGCTGCGCGAATGATTGAATCCATGGAAATGGCCGGGGTCGTAACCTCGATGAACACTAATGGCTCGCGCGAAGTACTGGCGCCGGCCCCGATGCGCGATTGAGCTGCCCTTAGGCTTCTAACTAATCAATGAGGATGTCCATGCGTTTTGTCAGCATGCTGTTGCTACCGGTACTGGCTTTTTCTTCGCTGTCGGCCCATGCCGACGCCGAGAGTGTGAAACGTCTGGGCCAACTGCTGGGTTCCGATACCATCACGGCACGTTTTTCCCAGCTGACCCTCGACGGCAGTGGCACCCAGTTGCAGGAAACCGCCGGCGAAATGTCGGTAAAGCGTCCGGGGCTGTTCTACTGGCACACCGATGCCCCCCAGGAGCAGCTGATGGTCTCCGATGGCCAGAAAGTCTCGCTGTGGGACCCGGACCTGGAGCAGGTCACGATCAAGAAGCTTGATCAGCGTCTGACTCAGACCCCAGCCCTGTTGCTGTCCGGTGATGTATCGAAAATCAGTGAAAGCTTTGACATCACCTCCAAACAAGCCGGTGACGTAATGGACTTCACCCTCAAGCCCAAGACCAAGGACACCTTGTTCGACTCCCTGCGTCTGTCCTTTCGTGGTGGCAAGATCAACGACATGCAGTTGATCGACAGCGTGGGCCAGCGCACCAACATCCTGTTCACCGGGGTAAAGGTCAATGAGCCGATCCCGGCTTCCAAGTTCAAGTTCGACATCCCGAAAGGGGCTGATGTAATCCAGGAATAAGCCCTGGAAGAGGTTTCAAACGCTGCCCATGGATCTGTTTCGAAGTGCCCCGATAGCCCAGCCACTGGCTGCCCGTTTGCGTGCGGCCAACCTGGACGAATACGTCGGTCAGCAGCACCTGCTCGCCCGCGGCAAGCCCTTGCGTGAAGCGCTGGAGCAGGGCGCGCTGCATTCCATGATCTTCTGGGGGCCGCCGGGCGTGGGTAAAACCACCCTGGCGCGGCTGCTGGCTGAGGTCTCGGATGCGCATTTCGAAACGGTTTCGGCAGTCCTGGCCGGGGTCAAGGAGATCCGCCAGGCTGTTGAAATCGCCAAGCAGCAGGCGGGCCAGTACGGCCGCCGGACCATTTTGTTCGTCGATGAAGTGCATCGCTTCAACAAGTCGCAGCAAGATGCCTTTTTGCCCTACGTCGAAGATGGCACCCTGATCTTTATTGGTGCCACTACCGAAAACCCCTCGTTTGAGCTGAATAACGCACTGCTGTCGCGGGCGCGGGTGTATGTGCTCAAAAGTCTCGACGAGGTAGCGCTGCGCAAGCTGGTGCAGCGTGCGCTGACCGAGGACAAGGGCCTGGGCAAGCGCGGCCTGACCCTCAGCGAAGAAGGGTTCCAGATTTTGCTGCGGGCGACTGACGGCGATGGCCGGCGCATGCTCAACCTGCTGGAAAACGCCTCGGACCTGGCCGAAGACCACAGCGAAATCGGCACCGACCTGCTGCACAACCTGCTGGGTGATACCCAGCGGCGTTTTGACAAGGGCGGCGAAGCCTTTTACGACCAGATTTCGGCGTTGCACAAGTCAGTGCGCGGCTCCAACCCCGACGGCGCGCTGTACTGGTTTGCGCGCATGATCGACGGTGGTTGCGACCCGCTCTACATCGCCCGACGCGTGGTGCGCATGGCCAGTGAAGACATCGGCAATGCCGACCCGCGAGCCCTGAGCCTGTGCCTGTCGGCCTGGGATGTGCAGGAGCGCCTGGGCAGCCCGGAGGGTGAGCTGGCGGTGGCCCAGGCCATCACCTATCTGGCTTGCGCGCCAAAGAGCAATGCCGTGTATATGGGCTTCAAGGCCGCACTGCGCAGTGCGGCTGAACACGGCTCGCTGGAAGTGCCGCTGCATTTGCGCAATGCGCCAACCAAACTTATGAAACAGCTGGGGTATGGCGACGAATACCGCTATGCCCATGACGAGCCGGATGCGTACGCAGCCGGCGAAGACTACTACCCTGATGAACTTGCGCCATTGAACCTTTATCAGCCTGTGCCGCGGGGACTTGAACTCAAGATCGGCGAAAAGCTGAAATACCTCGCTGCACTCGACCAGGCCAGCCCCAAACAGCGGAGAAAACCGTGATTCCATTGATTGCAGCCGTCTCGGTTGGTGGTATTGCAGGTACATTGTTGCGCTTCGCTACAGGAAACTGGATCAACGCCAATTGGCCGCGGCACTTTTATACCGCGACATTGGCCGTTAATATCGTGGGCTGCCTGTTGATAGGCCTCCTTTACGGACTTTTTCTGATACGCCCGGAAGTACCGATCGAAGTCCGCGCCGGACTGATGGTCGGTTTCCTGGGTGGCTTGACCACTTTTTCATCCTTTTCACTGGATACGGTGCGCCTGCTGGAAAGCGGGCAGGTGCCACTGGCACTGGGCTATGCAGCCCTCAGCGTATTCGGCGGGCTGCTCGCAACGTGGGCCGGCCTGTCCCTGACCAAACTTTGATAAACGAGAAACCGACATGCTTGATTCCAAACTGTTACGTAGCAACCTGCAGGACGTAGCGGATCGCCTGGCATCCCGTGGCTTCAAGCTGGACGTGGCGCGCATTGACGCGCTGGAAGCCAAGCGTAAAGAAGTCCAGACCCTGACCGAGAAGCTGCAGGCCGAGCGCAATGCCATCTCCAAAAGCATTGGCCAGGCCAAGGCTCGCGGCGAAGACATCGCGCCACTGATGGCCAGCGTTGAAACCATGGGCAGCGATCTGGCCAATGGCAAGGTTGAGCTGGACGCCATCCAGACTGAGCTGGACGCCATCCTGCTGGGCCTGCCGAACCTGCCGGATGCGTCCGTGCCGGTAGGCGCTGACGAAGACGACAACGTCGAAATCCGTCGCTGGGGCACCCCGACTGCCTTTGATTTCGAGATCAAGGACCACGTCGCACTGGGCGAGCAACACGGCTGGCTGGACTTCGAAACCGCCGCCAAACTGTCCGGTGCCCGTTTTGCCCTGCTGCGCGGCCCGATTGCCCGCCTGCACCGCGCGCTGGCACAGTTCATGATCAACCTGCACACCGGTGAGCATGGCTACGAAGAGGCCTACACGCCTTATCTGGTCCAGGCCCCGGCGCTGCAAGGCACTGGCCAGTTGCCGAAGTTCGAAGAAGAACTGTTCAAGATCAGCCGTGAAGGCGAAGCTGACTTCTACCTGATCCCGACCGCTGAAGTGACGCTGACCAACATCGTTGCCGGCGAGATCGTTGAGCACAAAGCCCTGCCGATCAAGTTTGTGGCGCACACCCCGTGCTTTCGCAGTGAGGCCGGTGCATCGGGTCGCGATACGCGCGGCATGATCCGTCAGCACCAGTTCGACAAGGTAGAGATGGTTCAGATCGTTGAACCGTCTACCTCGATGGACGCGCTGGAAGGCTTGGTCGGCAATGCCGAAAAAGTCCTGCAACTGCTGGAGCTGCCGTACCGCACCCTGGCGTTGTGCACCGGCGATATGGGCTTTAGCGCCGTCAAGACCTACGATCTGGAAGTGTGGATCCCGAGCCAGGACAAGTACCGCGAAATTTCGTCGTGCTCCAACTGCGGTGATTTCCAGGCCCGTCGCATGCAAGCGCGTTTCCGCAACCCGGAAACCAACAAGCCTGAACTGGTTCACACCCTTAACGGTTCCGGTCTGGCTGTAGGCCGCACCCTGGTAGCCGTGTTGGAAAACTACCAGCAGGCTGACGGTTCGATCCGTGTGCCTGAGGTGCTCAAGCCTTACATGGGCGGCATTGAGGTCATCGGCTAAATGGAGTTTCTGCCGCTGTTTCATAACCTGCGTGGCAGCCGAGTACTGGTGGTTGGCGGTGGGGAGATTGCTTTGCGCAAGTCCCGCCTGCTGGCTGATGCCGGTGCGGTGCTGCGGGTGGTCGCACCCGCCATAGAGCCCCAGTTGTGCGAGTTGATAAACAGCAGCGGTGGCGAACAGGTGCTGCGCGGTTATGTCGAGGCAGACCTGGAAGGGTGTGTCCTGATCATCGCCGCCACCGACGATGAGCCACTCAACGCCCAGGTCTCCGCCGATGCCCACCGCCGCTGCGTGCCGGTCAATGTGGTGGATGCACCTGCCTTGTGCAGTGTGATCTTCCCTGCGATTGTCGATCGTTCGCCGCTGGTCATCGCGATTTCCAGCGGTGGTGATGCACCGGTGCTGGCGCGGTTGATCCGTGCCAAGATCGAAACCTGGATTCCGTCGACCTACGGTCAGCTGGCAGGCCTTGCGGCGCGCTTTCGGGCCCGGGTCAAAGGTTTGTTTCCGGATGTGCAGCAGCGTCGCGGGTTTTGGGAAGATGTTTTCCAGGGCCCGATTGCCGACCGTTTGCTGGCCGGGCAGGGCGCTGAAGCCGAGCGCTTGCTGCTGGCCAAGATTGAAGGTCAGGCCGTCGAAACCACCGGTGAGGTGTATCTGGTGGGTGCCGGGCCGGGTGATCCCGATCTGCTGACGTTCCGCGCGTTGCGCCTGATGCAACAAGCGGACGTGGTGCTCTACGACCGACTGGTGGCCCCGGCGATTCTTGAACTGTGCCGTCGCGACGCTGAACGCATTTATGTCGGTAAGCGTCGTGCTGACCATGCGGTACCGCAAGACCAGATCAACCAGCAACTGGTGGACCTGGCCAAGCAAGGCAAGCGCGTGGTGCGGCTTAAAGGTGGCGATCCGTTCATCTTTGGCCGTGGTGGTGAAGAAATCGAAGAGCTGGCCGCCCACGGGATTCCGTTCCAGGTAGTACCGGGCATTACCGCCGCCAGTGGTTGCGCGGCGTATGCCGGCATCCCGTTGACCCATCGTGACTACGCGCAGTCTGTGCGCTTTGTTACCGGTCACCTGAAAGACGGCACCAGCAACCTGCCCTGGAGCGACCTGGTTGCTCCGGCGCAAACCCTGGTGTTCTACATGGGCCTGGTAGGCTTGCCGATCATCTGCGAGCAGTTGATCAAGCATGGTCGTTCGGCAGATACCCCGGCTGCGTTGATTCAGCAGGGTACTACGTCCAACCAGCGCGTGTTTACCGGTACCTTGGCGGATTTGCCGACCATGGTGGCGGAGCATGAAGTGCATGCACCGACGTTGGTGATCGTGGGCGAAGTGGTTTTGCTGCGTGAGAAGCTGAAGTGGTTTGAAGGGGCTCAGTCTCAGGTCTGACGCCTGCCCTCACCCCAACCCTCTCCCCTGGGAGAGGGCCAGGGTGAGGGGCTTTTGACCTTATCTCAGCTCCGATTTTCCCCCACCAGACTCTCTACCGACGGCACCCGCGTGTCGCTTTCCATCTGCGCATCGTGCTCGATCTGATGACTGAAGCGATCCAGTGAGCCCTGCGCTGGCTGCGCATCGCTGGCAAAAACCGGCGGACTCAGGATGTAAGCCCCCAGCAATCGGCTCAACGCCGCCAGGCTGTCAATATGGGTGCGCTCATACCCGTGGGTCGCATCGCAACCAAACGCCAGCAAGGCGCACCGGATATCATGCCCGGCAGTGACGGCCGAATGGGCATCGCTGAAGTAATAACGGAACATGTCCCGGCGCACCGGCAACTCATTTTCAGTGGCCAATCCCAGTAAATGCCGCGACAGATGATAGTCATAGGGCCCGCCCGAATCCTGCATCGCCACACTCACCGCATGTTCGCTTGAATGCTGGCCTGGTGCTACCGGCGCAATATCGATCCCGACAAACTCGCTCACATCCCACGGCAATGCTGCCGCCGCACCGCTGCCGGTTTCTTCGGTGATGGTAAACAGTGGATGACAGTCAATCAGCGGTTGTTGACCACTGTCGACAATGGCTTTTAATGCCGCGAGCAAAGCAGCTACACCAGCCTTGTCGTCCAGGTGTCGCGCGCTGATATGGCCGCTTTCGGTGAATTCCGGCAGCGGGTCAAACGCCACGAAGTCACCGATATTGACCCCCAACGAATCGCAATCGGCGCGGGTGGCGCAGTAGGCGTCCAGACGCAGTTCGATATGGTCCCAACTGATCGGCAGCTCATCCACGCCAGTATTGAAGGCGTGGCCGGAAGCCATTAATGGCAGAACACTGCCGCGAATCACCCCATTGTCGGTGAACAGGCTGACGCGGCTGCCCTCGGCGAAACGGCTGGACCAGCAACCGACAGGTGCCAGCACCAGACGGCCGTTGTCCTTAATCGCCCGCACGCTGGCGCCGATGGTGTCCAGGTGGGCCGAAACGGCTCGGTCCGGGCTGTTTTTCTGGCCCTTGAGGGTGGCGCGCAAAGTCCCGCGGCGGGTCAGTTCGAAGGGTATGCCCAGTTCATCCAGGCGTTCTGCGACATAACGCACAATAGTGTCGGTGAAACCGGTGGGGCTGGGAATGGCGAGCATCTCCAGCAGCACCCGTTGCAGGTAATCGAGGTCGGGTTCAGGAAGGTTGCGATTCATAAAAACTCCTGCGGGCCAGTCAGCTAGAGCGCTGGCTGACTGTGGGGAAATAGCAGATCGATAAAGCGTTCGGCGGTCGGCTGTGGCTCATGGTTGGCCAGCCCGGCACGTTCATTGGCTTCGATAAACACATAGTCGGGCTGGTCTGCGGCGGGGACCATCAGGTCGAGGCCCACCACCGCAATGTCCAGTGCCCGGGCTGCGCGGATCGCCGCATCGGCCAGCACGGGGTGCAGCACGCCAGTCACGTCCTCCAGACAACCCCCTGTATGCAGGTTGGCAGTGCGACGTACGGCCAGTACCTGCCCGGCGGGCAAAATACTGTCGTACTCATAGCCCGCGGCCTGCACGGCCCGCAGGGTTTCTGCGTCCAGCGCAATACGGCTTTCGCCTCCGGTGGCGGCCTGCCGGCGGCGGCTTTGCGCCTCGATCAACCGTTGAATGCTGTGTTGGCCATCGCCTGTGACTTGCGCAGGGCGACGGATGGCGGCTGCCACCACTTCAAAGCCGATCACGACAATGCGCAGATCCAGCCCCTCATGGAAGCTTTCGAGCAGTACCCGGCTGTCGAACGCCCGCGCCGCCTCAATGGCCAATTGCACGTGCTCGATGCTGTCCAGGTCTACCGCTACGCCATTGCCTTGCTCGCCATCCACCGGCTTGACCACCACCCGTGTGTGTTGTTCAAGAAACGCCAGATTGTCATCGGCATTGCCGGCCAGTTGCTGGCTGGGTACGTTCAGGCCTGCCTGGCTCAGCACCTTGTGGGTCAGACACTTGTCCTGGCACAGGCTCATGCTGATGGCGCTGGTCAGGTCACTCAGAGATTCGCGGCAACGAATCCGACGCCCGCCATGACTGAGGGTGAAAAGTCCGGCGCAGGCGTCGTCTATCTGTACATCGATACCGCGCTTATAGGCCTCTTCAACCAGGATGCTGGCATAGGGGTTAAGCCCTGCTTCAGGGCCGGGGCCGAGGAACAGCGGCTGATTGATACCGTTCTTGCGCTTGATGGCAAAGGTCGAGAGGGTACGAAAGCCCAGCTTGCCGTAGAGGTTCTTGGCCTGGGCATTATCGTGCAGCACCGACAGGTCGAGATAACTCAAACCGCGGCTCATGAAGTGTTCGACCAAATGCCGCACCAGTACCTCACCGACTCCAGGCCTTGAGCACAGCGGGTCAACGGCCAGGCACCAGAGGCTGCTGCCGCTCTCGGGATCGTTGAAGGCTGTGCAGTGGTTCAAGCCCATGACACTGCCGATCACGGCACCGCTGTCTTCATCTTCAGCCATCCAGTACACCGGGCCACCTTCATGACGAGAGGTCAGCAGTGCCGGATCGACCGGCAACATCGAGCGCGACTGGTAAAGCGTGTTGATCGCGTTCCAGTCGGCCTCACTTTGCGCGCGGCGAATCCGAAACCCTCGAAACACGCGGGTAGAAGGACGGTAATCGGTGAACCACAGACGCAACGTGTCAGAGGGATCGAGGAACAGTTGTTGCGGTGATTGCGCCAGCACCTGCTGGGGAGCCGCGACGTAGAGGGCTATGTCGCGCTCGCCCGGTTGTTCGTTGAGCAGCGCTTCGGCCAGGGTGCCCGGGTCGGGAAAGGTATGCCCGATCAGCAACCGTCCCCAGCCACAATGCACCGCCACCGGGTCAGCACTCAGTTCGCTGCCGTCTTCGGCAAAGCGTGCTTGCAGGCGTTCATAAGAGGGCGTCTGGCCACGTAACAAACGTTGGCTATAAGCCGTAGCGAGGGGTTTCATCGGTCAGATTCCTTGTTCGCTCAACCACAGGTTCAAGGCCGCCAACTGCCACAGCTTGGAACCATTGAGGGGCGTCAGCTGGTGTTGCGGGTTGGTCAGCAGTTGATCGAGCATTGCTGGCTGGAACAGGCCGCGATCCTGGCTCGGGTCCAGCAGCAGGTCGCGTACCCAGTTGAGGGTGTTGCCCTGCAAATGTTTGAGACCCGGTACCGGGAAATAGCCTTTTTTGCGGTCGATGACTTCACTGGGAATCACCAGCCGTGCGGCTTCCTTGAGCACTTGCTTGCCGCCATCGGGCAGCTTGAAGCGAGCCGGGATCCGCGCCGACAGCTCGGCCAGACGGTAATCGAGAAAGGGCGTACGCGCTTCCAGACCCCAGGCCATGGTCATGTTGTCGACCCGCTTGACCGGGTCATCCACCAGCATGACCGTGCTGTCCAGGCGCAAGGCCTTGTCTACACCTGCCTGAGCGCCAGGCTGTGCGAAATGTTCACGCACAAAGTCGCCTGCTGCATCATTGGCTGTCAGCCACTGCGGCTGAACCGTGGCTTTGTACTCGTCAAAACTGCGATCAAAAAAAGCTTCACGGTAGGCGGCATAGGGGTCGCTGGCGCCATCGACCTGTGGGTACCAGTGATAGCCGGCAAACAGCTCGTCTGCACCCTGGCCGCTTTGCACCACCTTGCAATGCTTGGCCACTTCTCGTGACAGCAAGTAAAAGGCGATGCAGTCATGGCTGACCATCGGCTCGCTCATGGCGCGGAAGGCCGCTGGCAGTTGCTCGATGATTTCGTGTTCGCCAATCCGCAATTGGTGATGGCGGGTGCCGTAGTGTTTGGCAATCAGATCCGAATATTGGAATTCATCCCCGCGTTCACCGCCTGCGTCTTCAAAGCCAATGGAAAAAGTCGACAGATCCTGTACGCCCACGTCGCGTAACAAACCCACCAGTAAACTGGAATCGACACCGCCCGAGAGCAACACGCCGACATCCACAGCCGCCCGTTGGCGAATGGCCACGGCTTCACGGGTGCTGTCGAGTACGCGATCGCGCCAGTCTTCAAGGGTCAGGTTCGCTTCATCAGCATGGGGGCCGTAGGGCAGGGTCCACCAGGTTTTCTGCTCGGTGTGGCCATTGGCGTCAATGCGCAGCCAGGTTGCAGGCGGCAGTTTTTCGATGCCGGCAACCAGCGTGCGCGGTGCTGGCACTACGGCATGAAAATTCAGATAGTGATTGAGTGCGATCGGGTCGAGCATCGGGCTGATATCACCGCCCTTGAGCAGCGCCGGCAGGGTCGAGGCAAAGCGCAAACGCTCGCCGGTACGCGACAGGTACAGTGGCTTGACACCCAGACGATCGCGGGCCAGAAACAGACGCTGGGCATCCCGCTCCCAGATGGCAAAGGCAAACATGCCATTGAGCTTGGGCAGCAGCGCCTCGCCCCAGGCGTGATAGCCCTTGAGCAGCACTTCGGTATCGCCGCCCGAATAAAAGTTGTAACCCAGGCTTTCAAGCTCGGCCCGCAGTTCGGGGAAATTGTAGATGGCGCCATTGAAGGCCAGCGACAAACCCAGCTGGCTGTCGATCATCGGCTGGGCTGAACCATCCGACAAATCCATGATTTTCAGACGGCGATGGCCCAGGGCTATCGGCCCCTGGCTGTGGAAACCCCAGGCATCAGGTCCACGGGGGGCCAGGTGGTGGGTAATGCGTTCGATGGCTGCCAGGTCGGCAGGGTGTTGATCAAAACGTAACTCTCCAGCTAATCCGCACATGGTGTGTAAATCCTTGGTATTTCGGCATGTGGTGCTACAGGGATGAGTCAGCGTCTTTGCAGGACGCCTCGTAGCGCGTGGGCCCGGTTCTAAAGGGCGATGCTGGTTTTGACTGCATCGCCAGCCCGTACGGCGCAAGGCTCAAGGCACTCGCGCCGGCATAAATGACCGTGTTTTATCGAGTAACCTGTGCCCGGATCGTTCAATAAAAGTTACAAGTGGTTGTTTTGTTGGGTCTTGATGGGTCGAAAGATTTTCATCCGCGTGCACTATTTATATAGGTCACAGCCACTGCTGCGGGGCGTTAGGTTAGGTGCTCTCTGACCTGCAGAAGACCGAATATGACCCGCCATATGCCCCCGCTCGATGCTCGCGATACAACGCTCAGTGATCTGGAACCCCTGGAGCTGGTCCGCAGCCATATGCCCAAGTGGTTGTTGGGAGCTGATCCGCAGATCATTGCAGCCATGAATGCATCCATGGCCAGTAGCCGTTTTTATCATGGGCTGGTCGGCAAGCAATTCGGCGAACTGCAAAGTGTCGAGGTCTACTGCGGGGCATTGCTGGCGGCCGAGGTAATGCGTGAATTCGGGCCGTCACTCAACATTCACAATGACTATCTGGCGGTGGTACATGCTCACCTGATTACCGACGAGACCTTGTTGTCTACGGTTCGTCATTATTGGGTGCGCGACGAGCCCAAGACGCTGTTATGGGCAGCCCTGCAGAGCTTCTCGGCCGGGGAGGCCCTGGCAGATGGTTTTAACCCGCAAAGCCAGATTCGGTTAGGCGGTCAGCCGCAGCAGATCAGCCCTTTGGAGCCCCATCAATTTGCTGCGCTTTGCCGCAGACTGGATCTGGGGCTCAAGTATCAGCAATATCTGGAACACTTTTTGGGCGTCACGGCATCAGGCACGCCCAGGCCTGAGCAGTTGGCGACCGAGAAAAACCTGAGAATCCTGAAAAACCATGACATGGAAGTTGATGCTCACGTCGCCTTCCTCAAGAAAAAGATCAGTCACACGGCGTATACCGCAGTGCTTGCTGCCCTTGCAGAGCCCGCAACTACTGCCCGGCCTGCCACAGTGCACCTGGATGGCAAGCCGATAGTGCTCAGCACACTGTCGATACTGGACACGGCGATTGATGGGGTGGTGATCTTCTCCCCCGACAGTTTGTTGCTGCACCCCGGCAACCGCTTGATTGCCTACATTCCCAATGATCCGCGGACGCCTTTTTTCGAGTTCAGCTCATTGCAGGTGTTTACCGATGAGTTGAAGCAACGCCTGCTGGACCCCGCGTATGCCAAGTTTTTTTCCCGCTTCACGGCCTTGAATGTGCGGCCGTTGTTCATGCAAAAGATCATGGCCCGGCCTGAGCGCCTGGCCCTCACCGCTACGCCCCTGGCCATCAGCGCAGCGCACTACCTGAGTACCGTACAACTCAGGAACATGTTTGCCGATGCCCGGCAACTGGCCGTGCCCACCGGCGTGCTGGATGAGCGCGAGCGCGAACAACGTTGGCAGATGTACAAAACGGCAGGGTTGTTACTGGTAAACGTAGCGGCACTGTTTGTGCCGGTGCTTGGCGACCTGATGCTGGCGGTGGCCATAGGAGACATGCTCAAGGAGGTCTATGAGGGCGTGGAGGACTGGACCCAGGGCGATGTTGACCATGCCCGCGAGCATTTGCTCAATGTCGCTACGGACCTGGCGGTCAATGCTGCTGTGGTGGTCGGGGTGGCTGCTGCAAAAACAGCGGCGAGCCGTTTGAGTGCAGCCACCCGTGAGCACTTTGAAGGATTTCAACCGGTCAGTCGCGATGATGGTACTGCGCGATTGTGGAATAAAGACCTGCAGCACTATGAGCAAAAAACAATGGGGGATCATCGTTTTACGGCCGATGCCCAAGGTTTTATCAGCCTCTACGGCAGGCCGCATGTCGATGTGGCCGGCAAGCACTTCCCTGTTGAGTTCGACGCTGTACGCAAGCAATGGCGTATCCCGCATTCGCGCAGGCCGGATGCCTTCAAACCGGCCTTGCTGCATAACAACCAGGGAGCTTGGCAACATGTCCATGAGCGGCCCCTTGAGTGGGACGCCAGTGCGAGCTTGCTGGGGCGGTTGGGTCCTGGAGCGGCAGCACTGGATGAATCGACCCTGGAGCATATTCGGGGCTTGACCAATACCGCGTCAGGGGCCCTGCGCCGCCTGCACCTGGAAAACCTCGCTGCGCCGCCTTTGCTCAAAGTCAGCCTCAAGCGTTTTGAAATCGATCATCAAATCGACACATTTGTTGAGCAAATGAATGCCGGCCATTACACCTCTCGGCGCTGGAGCGAGCTGCAACTGCAGTTATTGCCTGAACTGGCGGGCTGGCCTGCTGGCAAGGGCCTGGCTGTGGTCAACGATACAGGCAGCCGTCTGGGGCAGTACGCCAGCATGATGTGGCCGACCACGTCGCATATTAACTTGACGACCTCTGTACTTGAGCAAGGCAAGTTGCTGGACGCGGTCCTTGCCGCCTTGCCCGAGGAACAGGTCAAGGCACTGCTGGGCAATGATCTACCTGCCGACGTGGCACCAGCCCGCAGGCTGTCCCGGGTTCTGGGCACTTATGCGCAGGAAAACAAGCGTCAGGTGTTTGAACGGTTGTACGGGCTTTTTAATGTGTCATTTGCGCCTGAGGCCAATCCCATTGAGCGGGATTTTCCAGGGTTGCCGCGTACGGTGACGCAAGCGTTGGTCGAGTCGGCCAGTAACCCTCAACTTCAGAGCTTGCGCACGGGCAGGGTGCCGCTGGAACTGGCTGAGCGTGCGCGCATGCACCAGCGCGATGCCCGGATAAACCGGGCAATCGAGGGGTTCTATCTTGAGCAACAAGCCAACGAAGATACTGAGCGGCTGGCCTTGCATTACCTGGATCAACTGCCTGGCTGGCCCGCCGACAAGGCATTGGAAGTTCGCGAAGAGTCAATTTCAGGTGCTGTGACACAGTATTGGGGTGGTGTACTGACAACCCCGCCCCGAGTGCTGGTCAAAACACCTCGGGGCTATGAACGTTACCGGCCTCGCGGCCATGTTTATCTGCTTGAGCCTGGTGGCCCTGTGTCTATCACGGCTGCCGTGTTCGAGTCCCTGAGCGATCTTGAGCGCGATGCCATGGGCTTTGCTGCAAACACGGACGTTCCTGCTTTCAATGCGGCCCTGGCAAAGCTGGCGGCCAATGCCCGTCAGGAGTCTGCCCGGATACTGCGCATGCAGCCGATCAAACCGGGTTTCATACCGCCGGTTACCCTGGCGGATGGCCAGGTAGGCTACCCCTTGTGCGGGATGACATCCGGTGAGCATTCCTGGGGATTGCAGCGCCGTGTGCGCATGATCTATTCCGACTTTGAAGATGAGCAGGTCGTTGAATACCTGGACACTCTGGTTGAGCGGGGGCTTGAACCGCTTAATATCCTGCGCGAACGCAAACGCGAGAGAAGGGCGCTGCTGGCGAGCCTGCAAGCCTGGATCGATGCCACCCCCGATGAAGTCCCGTTGGCGGATGCCATGTATGACTACCCCGAGAACAGATATCAGGCCGCAGGGTTGATTGAACGCTGCTGGCGCAAGAACCCCACCCACATACCCTGGGCTCACAACGATGAGTTGCACAGCCTGAGCCTTGACGGCTTCAGGTTGGGCAACTTTCCGGTTCTGCCGGCCATAGCCGACTTCAGCCATGTGCGGGAGTTGAAACTCAGCAACATGAACTGCCGGGATACGGCCAATACCTTCCTTGAGCACTTCAATGGGCTGGTTGCCCTGGAAATGGATAACAACCGCATGGTCCATCTACCCTCGCAGCTGGAGCGAATGCCCAATCTGAGACGTTTGTCACTGGCCCGCAACCTGCTGTATCTGAACCCCGGTAACCTGTCGGTACTCAATACCCTGACCAATCTGCAGGTGCTCAACCTGAATGACAACTTGTTGGGCCCCAACCTGCATCTGGCTAATCTGGGTTTTTTACGCAAGGTCTATTTGCGTCGCACCTGGATCGACGAATGGCCACAAGACCTGATTTCCCGCCCATTTCTTGAGTCGGCAGACCTGCGAGAAAACCGCATCATTGAAATACCTGAGCATGTCTACCAGGCCTCGCCCACTGTTACGCGCAATATATCCTTGTCCGGCAATCCTTTATCTGCGACCAGTCGTCTGCGTCTGGCACGCTATGCGATGCAGGGGGGGAGCAGCATGGGAATCAACAGTGAACAACTGATGAGCGAGGCAGCGGCGTTCGAGTTCTGGACGGCGGGGATTACCGCTCAGGAGCTACGAAGAAGAGAGCTGTTATGGAATAGCTTGCGGGCCGATGCTACTTCGGAAGATTTCTTCACGGTGCTCAGCCGTTTGACCGCCACTGCTGACGCCCGTGAAGTGCGTCAGGACCTCAGCCGGCGTGTCTGGGAAATGATTGAAGCGGCTAGCGAGAGTTCACCGTTGCGCCGTGATGTGCTGGATATTGCCGCTTCACCGCGAAGCTGTACTGACAGTGTGGCCTTTACGTTCAGCGAGATGGAAGTGCAAATGGAGCTGGCCTTGCTATCGCACGGTGGCCCGCCACAGAAGCAGCAATTGCTGAATCTGGGCAAGGGGCTGTTCCGACTCGATAGGCTCGCCAAAATCGCCCGCGAGCAATTTTTGTTACGCCTTGAGGGGCCGGGCCCGGCACCGGATGAGCTTGAGATGCACCTGGCTTACCGGGTGGGCCTTGCGCGAGCACTTGAGCTGCCGGGGCAACCTGAAAGCATGGTGTTTAAAGCCCTGGCCGGGGTGACCCAGGCAGATCTGGATATTGCGCGGCTGGAGGTTGAAAGCGCCGAGAAAACAGCCTCGCTGAACATCTTTATCAGCACCCGTCAGTTTTGGCGGGACTACTTGATACGTATATACAGGGTGCAATATGGCACGTTGACCGAGCCGTATTTCGAGGCATTAAGCAACCTGCTTAAAAAGTCTCCAGAAATGAACAGTGAGCGTTATCTGCGCGAGGTCAGTGAAGTTCGTCATCAGATGGACGCTGCTGTCGATGTCTGGAGCCTGCAAAAGACCGAGGCGCTACTCACGCCCAGGTCCTTTGAGGGGTCTCCCTCTACAGCCCTTTGATCAGGGCGCGCAGCCCGAACCGGTTCGGCAGGCAGGCTTCGGCTACTGCTCTGGGTACGGGCAGGGGCTCATCGTTGATCCAGGCGGCGAGTATTTCGCCGGACAGGGGCGCCGTGATCAGACCGCGCGAGCCGTGGCCGCTGTTGACGTACAAACCGTCGAGCCAGGGGCAGGGGATGTCAGGCACTTGTCGGGCATCCTTGCGTAACACGCCATAGGCGCTGGCGAACTGCTCCGGGTCCGCCAGTGGGCCGACAATTGGCAAGTAGTCCGGGCTGGTGCAACGGAACGCCGCCCATCCACGCAGTGTGTCAGGGTTGAGTTGTTCATCACCTAGCCGGTGGGCCATGTCCTGGGAGATTTCCTGGAGCAGGTCAAGGTTGCCCTGATGCCCCTCGGGGGTGGTAGTCAGGTCTTCGTTGTGAAAGTCGAAGCTGGCGCCCAGGGTGTGCTCGCCGAGGCGACCCGGTGCTACGTAACCTTCGGCACACACCACGGTTTTCAATACGGCGCTGTCAGGTGTTTCGACCAGTTGGGTGATTTGCCCGCGAATCCGCTTGAGTGGCAAGCCGCTGCTGCCCGGGAAGCGCTTGACCTCGGCGGCGCCCGCCAGAATGACCACGCTGGCGCTGGCCAGTACCTGATCGTCGTGGCGTGCCTGCCATTGCTCGTCGACCTTGTGCAGTTGCAAAACCTCATGGTGGGTCAACACCTTAACCTTGGGGTGTAAGGTCTGGTAGTGACAAAGCGCTGGAGGGTGAACCCAGCCGCCTTCGGGATAGAACAGGCCACCATGGGCCAGTTCGATTCCGGCCACGGCTTGCGCCTGGGGTTGGTCAAGCAGATGTACCAGAGCAGGAGGGAAGGCTGTGGCCAGTTGGGCCTGACGCTCGGCTTCCTTGGCATTGAAGCCCAATTGCAGGACGCCGCAGTCATCCCAGTCGCGCCCGCGCTGCAGGTGTTCCAGTACGCGACGGGTGTAGCCGAAGCCGCTGACGATCATTTGTGAGAGCGTCGTTCCGTGTGCCGAGAGCTTGAGATACAGCACCCCTTGCGGGTTGCCCGATGCCTCCTTGGCCAGCCTTTCGTGACGCTCCAGCAGTACAACCCGCCAACCGCGGCGCGCCAGGCTATTGGCGCTGGCGCAACCCGACAGACCGCCACCGATCACCAGTGCTGTGCGTGGGCCTTTGGCCAGAGGCGGGCGGGCAAACCAGGGTTTGACCACGGGCGCTGCAGTTGCGGTATCGGGCACGCCGATGAAGGTGCCGCGCAGAATTTCCCACTTGTGGCCGATGCCCGGCGTGCGGCGCATCTTGAAACCGGCCTCATTCAGCGCCCGGCGCACCCAGCCGGTGCTGGTGAAGGTGCTGATCGTCGACCCGGGTGCGGCCAGGCGCGCAAGCTGTGCGAACAGTTCCGGGGTCCACATGTCAGGGTTTTTTGCTGGGGCAAAACCGTCGAGGAACCACGCATCAATTTTGGCGTCGAGCTGCGGCAGTTGCTGCAGTGCGTCGCCGATCAACAGAGTGAGCGTGACCCGGCCATTGCCCAGGGTCAGGGTCTGAAAGCCCGGGTGGATGGCAAAGTACACGGCCAGCAATTGTTCGCTGAACGTTGCCAGTTCAGGCCACAGTGCCAGGGCGCGTTGCAGGTCGTCGCGGGTCAGCGGGTATTTTTCGACGCTGATGAACTGCAGGCGAGCGTCAGGGTGTGCATGTTGCTCGAACAACTGCCAGGCGCACAAAAAGTTCAGCCCGGTGCCGAAACCGGTTTCGCCAATAACCAGATGGCCGTCAGCGGGCAGGGCGGCGAAGCGCTCAGCAAGGGCGTTCTGTTCGATAAAGACATAGCGGGTTTCTTCAAGCCCCGATTTGTCCGAAAAATACACGTCATCAAACACCCGTGAATGGGGGCGACCTTGGTCATCCCAGTCGATCTGGGCATTGGCAGTTTCAGTAGTCATGTGTGGCTCGGCAACGGCAAGGTGGCCATTCTAGCCGATCAGTCAGGTCGGGACTGATCCATGACAGGTTTGCACGGTTTCTTCCTACATATTGCAGAGCAATCCGCTAGGCTTGTGACATCTTGCCAGGGAGCATTCCATGTTCGAATCAGCTGAAATCGGCCATTTCATCGATAAAGAAACCTACGACAGAGAAGCTCCCGTCTTACGTGAAGCCCTGCTTGAGGCTCAGTTTGAGCTGCATCAGCAGAAGCGCTCTGCGGTCATTGTGTTGATCAATGGCATTGAAGGCGCAGGCAAGGGTGAGACGGTCAAACTGCTCAGTGAGTGGATGGACCCGCGTCTGATCGAAGTGCGTACGTTTGACAGCCAGACCGATGAAGAGCTGTCTCACCCGGCTGCCTGGCGCTACTGGCGCCAGTTGCCGGCCAAAGGCCGCATGGGTGTTTTTTTCGGTAACTGGTACAGCCAGATGCTTCAGGGGCGCGTTCACGGCCTGTACAAGAATGCCGTGCTTGATCAGGCAATCACGGGCGCCGAGCGTCTGGAAAAAATGCTCTGCAATGAAGGCGCGGTAATTTTCAAATTCTGGTTTCACTTGTCCAAAAAACAAATGAAAGAGCGCCTGCAAACTCTCAAGGACGACCCGTTGCACAGCTGGCGCATCAGCCCGCTGGACTGGCAGCAGTCCAAAACCTATGACAAGTTCGTGCGTTATGGCGAGCGGGCGATCCGCCGCACCAGTCGTGATTACGCGCCGTGGAACATCGTCGAAGGTATTGACCCGTACTACCGCAGCCTGACCGTGGGCAAAATCCTCCTTGAAGGGCTCCAGGCAGCGTTGCAGACACCCAAGGTTGCAGCCCGCCCGGCGGGCGTTCCGCCGTTGCCGAACAAGCAGGGCGAGTTGACCCTGCTTGATTGCCTGGACCTGACCCGGCATCTTGAAAAAGATGATTATCAGGAGCAATTGATCACCGAGCAGGCGCGTCTGTCGGGCCTGATGCGCGACAAGCGCATGCGCCGCCATTCGTTGATTGCGGTGTTTGAAGGTAACGATGCAGCAGGCAAGGGCGGCTCGATCCGGCGCGTGGCTGCAGCGCTCGACCCGCGTCAGTACATCATCGTGCCCATTGCTGCGCCCTCCGAGGATGAGCGTGCACAGCCTTACCTCTGGCGTTTTTGGCGGCAAGTCCCGGCGCGGGGAAAGTTCACCATTTTTGACCGTTCCTGGTATGGCCGGGTGCTGGTTGAGCGGGTCGAGGGTTTTTGCACGCAAGCGGACTGGATGCGCGCTTACGGCGAGATCAATGACTTTGAAGAGCAACTCACGGCGGCCGGTGCGATTGTCGTCAAATTCTGGCTGGCGATCGACAAGGACACCCAGCTTGAACGCTTCCAGGAGCGTGAAGAGATCCCTTTCAAACGCTTCAAGATCACCGAGGAAGACTGGCGCAACCGTGACAAGTGGGACCTGTATCGCAATGCCGTGTGCGATATGGTTGACCGCACCAGTACCGAAATCTCGCCCTGGACCCTGGTGGAAGCCAATGACAAACGCTGGGCGCGGGTAAAAGTGTTGCGCACGATTAACGAAGCCCTGGAAGCCGCCTTCGAGAAACGCGACAAGCAGGAAAAAAAGCGCAAGAAGAAGTAACCCGCGCCAGCCCCGTGTAGCTGTTTCGATCCTGAGCGGCTACACGCTATATATGTACCGCTGTTGCCCTCCCTGTTTCTGTTCAGATCAGGTGACTTGATGTCATCCGGGATGAACGCCTAAATGTCCGCAACCTCGCACACCCTAGAAGCTGACCAATATCTTTCATTTGGCAGCTTGTCTCCGAATTTGCCAGCGACTTTGCGTGAGCGAAAAGTCGCACGTTATGAAGCGAGTCTTCTCGCGTTTATAGGCGTAGACGATCAGGCGTCAAGCCGTTTGGCCGCTTACCGCCAGGCCCATGAACAGGCGCAAGACCAGCACGGCGAGACTCAGCAAGCAACAGATACATTGATCGAAGGGGTCGAGTCGCAAGCCCCGGACTTCTGGACCCGGCTAGATGCCAACGGGCTTAGCCTGTTGCAGCGTTTGTCTGCAGGCAGGGCGCGGTGCATGCTGGCCGAAGCGCAATTGCAAGTATACGAAGGCCGGTTGAGCGAAGCGGCGTATCAACAGATTAAAGAGGTTGTCAGCGAACCCTGGTCTTCACTTCGTGGACAAAGTACCACTCGTGTTTGTGACTTATCTCTGGGTGCTTCGCAACGCTCTTACTTGCTGTTGGGGGTGATAGTGATTACCCGCCAACTGGCGCTTGATGATCATCAAGCACCGGAGCCTGTCTATCTGTTTGCTCCGGGCAGGGCGGGCGGCTTGCACGCATTCGCCAGCGTGGCTCAGCTCAAGACACAGCTTGCCCGAAGTGTTCGGGCCGATCCTGACGGTTTCTGGCTTGGCCATGTATCGCTCAAAAGCCGCACGGCTGCACGAGCTGCGCTCATGGTTGAAGGCCCCGACACCCCCATTATCCTGCGTGTGCTCGATGGCCATGCCTTCAACCTGGGGGTTGAGGATCAAATCGCCAGTTATAAGGAAATGGCTGCGCTTATGACCAGGGGCCAGTCTCTGCACAGCGAATCCACAATTGCACAGTCTCTTGAGCGCTTGCGTCTGGATACCGCTGAAAATCTGCTGGCGCCCGACAACCAGGCCCGTGAACAGGGTATTGACCTTGTGGCTGAGCAGTTGCGTACGGCACAGGCTACTCAAGATTTACCGGACTGGTTGCTGCTGGCGCCAGTCGAGGATCGGGCCGAATATGCCAAGGCACTGTCGGACTACGCGCGTAATGCGGTCTGGCTGGAAGAAGATCTACGTCGCAACCTACCTTCATTCGATGTATTTACCCGTCATACGCTGGCTGAGCGGCTCAAGGCTGACTTGAAGCGTGATATCGATCCCGATGCGATCAAAGTCGATATGCCGGACAGGGTAACCGTTGAGGTACTGCAAGCGGGCGAAAGGCCCGAGCGCCCGCACTTGGCTGGCGATACGCTGGAAAGCACTGCGGTCACGGGCTTTTCGACCTGGGATGACGTCAGCCTTGCGCGCCACACCTTCAGCCTGTCCGAACTTGCTCGCAAGAATATTGATGTTGGTGACGAACAGCAGATGCTGCGTCTCAAGCACAGCTATTTCACGCTGGATGGCGTGGATACCAAGGCGTTGGGGGTTGACCTCAGTTATCTGCTCAAAACCATTCCGGATCTGGATGTTGCGACGCTTTACAGCATGAGGATCACAGATGTTTTTTTAGGCCGCACGGCGCAGGGGAGCCAGCCCGGTGCCCCGAGTATCGCCAGGCGGCTGGGGGTGTTCAGGCAGGCCATCCAGCTCGAGGCCTGGGTCGCACGTCAGCGGGGCCACCTGTCTGAGCGGGGGCACAGGTTGGCACAGGCAGCGACCGCCCCCGGCAATGGCAACCACAAGCCTGACGCCGAATTCGACATTGAGTATCGCTATACCTGGTTGCGCTCACCTGATCGAGGGGACAGTTCCGATACAGAGCAAGCGCTGATCGGGGTGTCTGTGGTGCATGACAAAACCACTGGGCTGGCGTTGATGTACCTGCCGGGTGCTCCGGGGAATCAGAAATTCTTCGAAGATACGGGGTTTCA
This sequence comes from Pseudomonas fragi, assembly GCF_002269505.1. Classification (GTDB taxonomy): domain Bacteria; phylum Pseudomonadota; class Gammaproteobacteria; order Pseudomonadales; family Pseudomonadaceae; genus Aquipseudomonas; species Aquipseudomonas fragi_D. Next base: position 188,597 of record NZ_NQKQ01000008.1, read on the forward strand.
ACGTCTGGTACAGCGCCTGTCCAACCATGTGCTGCTTGATCGGGAGTTGCTCACTTATTTTGCGAACAGCAGCACGGCCGGATCGGACGTTGCGCGCAATACGCAGAACATCAATGCCATTTTGCGTATTGGTACTTACGGTTTTCTCGTCATTGATCCGGTAAAGGCGCCACATATATCCCTGACGGACATGCAGTACCTGGCACGCATGGGGCGGCTCAAGGAGCAGGTCTACAGCTCATCCCGATCGGCACTGGATATCGAGCGCCGCCAGATGGAGCGCATTGCGGCCCGGGATCTGAGCTACATAAAGATTGGCCTGTCGGTTATTCCGGGTATTGGCACGACCATTGGCGTGTATGACGGCTGGCATGACGCATCTGCAGCTATCAGTGCGTTTGCCCGAGGTGATTACAAAACAGGAGCCGGACTCGCCTTATCCGCCGCGCTCAATCTGGGCGAGGCGATTCTTTCGCTGGCACCTCTGGTGGTGCGCCCCAGAGCGGTAGGTGCAGTATTGGGCAGCCTGGATGACACGGTGACCAAGGCCGCCGCCAATCTTTATGAGGCGGGGTTGCGAGCCAGCAAGTCGTTGCAGAAAAACCGCCTGAGAGATTTGTTGCCTTCTGTGAGCTCTGCAAAGCAAGGGCGTACCAAGGCTTTCGATGGCTATGCAGTTCACGTGCTGCTACACGATGCTGTGCGGCTTAAGGGTAAAAACGAAAATGTCTATCTGCTGAATAACAACCTGTACATACAGATCGATGACAAGGTGTACGAAGTGTATCGTCGTTCGGGTGAGAAAACCCTGCGTCTCAAGGCGCACCCGCCCAAAAACTATGAACCGCCGATCAGGATGGATGTGCGAGGGCGCTGGGAGTATCACAGCGATGTCGGGGGCAAGGGCGGCTCGCCGTTTCCGGAGCTGGAAGAGCTGATAGTTGATTCAACTCCCGTTGTATCTACGCGCAAGGTTCCGGATGGTTACGAAGTACTACCGGCTATCTTCCCGGCTCCTGTCCCGGTTATACCCCCTCAAGGCATCGAATCGATGGATAGGGTAGTGATAGGCCATCTCGATCTGTTTGTTTCACGGGAGCTGGATGACATCGGTAATTACGGGATCTTTCGTATTGATCCGGATGATCCGACAAAGCTTCAGCCCCGCGGTGTTCTGACAGCCGAGGGGGTTTATCGGTTATCGGATCAGCCTTTATCGCCCGGCAGCGACCTGTTTGAGGATTTATCAGAAGATTTCGTGTTGATGGACAACAAATTCTACCGGGTCCAGCTGGATAGCGAGCAGTTCTCATGGAAGGTAGTGCGTGAAGGCGAGCCGGACAGCACACTGTATATCGAGGCCGATGGCCTGTTTGATCCTGTCACGCAACGTGTAGTGATCGGTAATTGGCACCTCACGCCCCAACTCGGCGAGCATCCCCATCTGGAGGCGCTGGCACGTCAGGCATTTGATTTGCCGGCAACCGGTTCTGATTATCAAGTGCAGACGTTTCTGCGCTACTACAGCCGTCAAGTGATCAAGTCGGTCGATACCAGGGTCATTCGTGCCTCCGATGTGCTGGAACTGGAGCGCCTCTGCGAGCAAAGCATGACCAGCAAGCAATTGCCCGTCGGGATGCTGGACGAGGCACTGACTGCCATGGCAAGAAAGCAGCCACTGCCGATCTGGGCTCCTGTTTATGATGAGCTTCAGGGGTTACGCACAGTACTGCCGACGCCATCGGGCAGGTTTTACAACATGGAAATGGTCCGTCAGTTACGCAGCTACATGCTGATCGGCAATCTGGATGTAGAGGTTACGGCTCTGGTGGACAGCTATGCGGCACTGCGTGCCGGGATGATTTCTACCCATGCCCTGAGAACCGATCTTGCCAAGAACATCATGCATGTAGCCATGCGCCACCGTGGTTATCAACGACTTGAAGGAGGGCGCTACAGGCGGGGCACTGTGGGTTTCAGCCTGGTCTTTCGGGGGCCCAATGGCGATGTGTATCTGATGGAAATCAGGCATTTGCAACCGGCATACAGCACTTGGGGGAAAATAAGCTTTGAGCGCAGTTCGTCCGGTGGCGCAATCATGATGTCTGATGACTGGGTCGATATAGTTGCGCAGCGCTCAATCAGCGAGGTGCCTTTCAACCCCGCAGTGGTGGCAATACAACAAGCAAGGGCGGATGGCCGGCTGTTCCGGTTGATCGGTACCATCACGCCCGATAAAGACGTGATGGTGTTCAAAATTGCCGGCCCTAACGTTTCTACTATCGATGTCCCTGTTGCCTAGCTTCGGGCCTAGCCGTGCTTGCCCGGCCCCAGCATGTTTTCCGGGCGAACCCACTGATCGAACTCGGCATCGGTGAGGTAGCCCAGTTCCAGCGCTGCTTCGCGCAAGGTCAAACCTTCGGCGTAGGCTTTTTTGGCGATCTCGGCTGATTTGTCATAGCCGATATGCGGGTTGAGCGCGGTCACCAGCATCAGGCCGCGCTCCAGGTGTTCGGCCATTTTGGCGGCGTCGACCTCAAGGCCGGTCACGCAGTGCTTGAGGAAGTTGCTGCAACCGTCGCCCAGCAACTGGATGGATTGCAGCAGGTTGTGAATGATCACCGGCTTGTAGACGTTCAACTGCAAATGCCCCTGGCTTGCTGCAAAACCGATGGCGACATCGTTGCCCATCACCTGGCATGCGAGCATGGACAGCGCTTCGCACTGGGTCGGGTTGACCTTGCCCGGCATGATCGAACTGCCGGGTTCATTGGCCGGCAGCTTGATTTCGGCCAGCCCGGCACGTGGGCCGGACCCCAGCAGGCGAAAGTCATTGGCCAGTTTCATCAGGGTCACGGCCAGGGTCTTCAGGGCGCCCGACAGGGTGGTCAGGGGTTCGTGGCCTGCCAGCGCGGCAAATTTGTTCGGTGCGGTGACAAACGGTAAACCCGACAGCGCGGCCAGTTCAGCGGCAATTGCTTCAGCAAAACCGTGGGGCGCATTCAGGCCGGTGCCCACCGCAGTGCCGCCTTGGGCCAGCTCGCAGACTGCCGGCAGGGACGAGCGAATGGCTTGCTCGGCGTAATCCAGTTGCGCGATATAGGCCGATAACTCCTGGCCAAAGGTAATCGGGGTCGCGTCCATCATATGCGTACGCCCGGTCTTGACCAGCTTCATGTGCCGGGCGGACAACTCGGCCAGGCCCCCGGCCAGTTCGCCGATTGCTGGCAGCAAATGGTTGTGGACTGCTTTGGCGGCAGCAATATGCATGGCAGTGGGGAAGCAGTCATTGGAGCTCTGCGAGCGATTGACGTGGTCATTGGGGTGAACCGGCGACTTGCCTCCGCGGCCTTTACCAGCCAGTTCGTTGGCACGCCCTGCGATGACTTCGTTGGCGTTCATGTTGCTTTGTGTACCGCTGCCGGTTTGCCATACCACCAGTGGAAACTGGTCGTCGTGTTCGCCGTCGAGCACTTCGTCGGCGGCCTGTTCGATCAAGCGGGCAATATCGGCAGGCAAGTCGCCGTTGCGGTCATTGACCCGCGCGGCGGCTTTTTTGATCAGCACCAAAGCATGTAGCACCGCCAGCGGCATTTTTTCGTTGCCGATGGCAAAGTTGATCAGTGACCGCTGTGTCTGCGCCCCCCAATAAGCCTCATCGGCCACGCTTACTTCACCCAGGCTGTCGGTTTCGATACGGCTCATCGGCTCTTTCTCCTTAAGGTCTGACCAGACAGCTTAGGCGCTGATTTGCAGGAGGGGTTCAATCTTGTGTTTTCGACACTTTTGGTCGGCTGATGAGAACGTCTATCAGTCTCGGGGTTGAGTGACACACTTTATTAGGCGCAGAATGGCCGCCCTTGGGGTTAAACCTCGCTTGCTAGAAAAGGAAACTCGATGACCCGTCTTCGCGCCATCTGTACAGCGGTTGCTCTGGTTTGCGCCAGCGGCCAGGTTTTCGCCGATGCAGCTAGCCACGCTGCCAGTGCTGAAACGTTCCTGAAACTGGCACATGCCGATAAGCTGGGTACCCCGGTGTATATGCAAGTGCAGCAAATGTTCGCTCAGCGTTTCGAGCAAACCAAAGCCCCGGCCTCCAAGAAAGCCCTTCTGGAAACCTACCAGGCCAAGGCCAATACAGCTCTGGACCAGGCAATTGGCTGGAACAAGCTCAAGCCTGACATGGTCAAGCTGTACACCACCAACTTCACCGAGTCCGAGCTCAAGGACCTGGTAGCGTTCTACCAGTCTCCACTGGGCAAGAAAGTGCTGGAAAAAATGCCGCAGCTGACCCAGCAATCGGCACAAATGACCCAGGCCAAACTGGAAAGCGCAGTACCGGTTGTCAACAAACTGTTGGCTGACATGACTGCAGAGCTGGAGCCGGCAGCGGCACCGGCCAAGAAGAAGTAAGCGGAGCCTCAATGAGCATGCAACACCGTATTGAAACGGCGCTGGGCGCTTTGCAACCCGAGCACCTGAGCGTGCTTGATGAAAGCCATATGCACAGTCGCGGGTTGCAAACCCACTTCAAGGCAGTGGTGGTCAGCGAGCAGTTCGCCGGGCTCAACAGCGTCAAGCGTCACCAGAAGGTTTACGCCACTCTGGGTGACCTGATGGGCGAGTTCCATGCGCTGGCTTTGCACACGTACACGCCTGAGGAATGGGCGAAAATCGGCACAGCCCCGGCATCGCCGACCTGTGCTGGCGGTGGGCACTGAGTTGGTGTAATCCACCTGCTTTTTGTTAGAATCCGCAGCGCGCCGCTTAGCCGGCGCGTTTTTTTTGCATCCGGTTCACCCTTTGCGAGGGTAGCCACCTGGAGAGAAACACGATGACCGCGCCAATTGTTGTTGCTGCCCTGTACAAATTCGTCACCCTTGAAGATTACGTCGAGCTGCGCGAGCCGCTGCTCAAGGCCATGGTCGACAACGGCATCAAGGGCACCTTGCTGATTGCCGAAGAAGGCATCAATGGCACGGTTTCCGGTAGCCGTGAAGGCATTGACGGGCTGATGGCCTGGCTCAAGATCGATCCGCGCATGGTCGATATCGACCACAAAGAATCCTACTGCGATGACCAGCCGTTCTATCGGACCAAGGTCAAGCTCAAGAAAGAAATCGTGACCCTCGGCGTTGAAGGCGTAGACCCGAACAAGAAAGTCGGTACCTATGTCGACCCCGAGAACTGGAACGCGCTGATCAGCGATCCAGAGGTGTTGTTGATCGACACTCGCAACGATTACGAGGTTTCGATCGGCACGTTTGAAGGCGCCATCGACCCGAAAACGACCAGCTTTCGAGAATTCCCTGACTACATCAAAGCCAATTTCGACCCTGCAAAGCACAAGAAAGTCGCGATGTTCTGCACCGGCGGCATTCGCTGCGAGAAGGCGTCAAGCTACATGCTCAGCCAGGGTTTTGATGAGGTTTACCACCTCAAAGGCGGGATCCTGAAGTACCTCGAAGAGGTGCCACAGGATGAAACCAAGTGGCAGGGCGACTGCTTTGTGTTCGATAACCGTGTCACCGTGCGCCATGACCTGACTGCCGGCGAGTACGACCAGTGCCACGCCTGCCGCACGCCAATCAGCATCGCTGACCGTGAGTCCGAGCACTATCAGCCTGGCATCAGTTGCCCGCATTGCTGGGACACCTTGAGCGAGAAAACCCGTCGCAGTGCCATTGATCGTCAAAAGCAGATCGACCTGGCCAAGGAGCGTAACCAGCCGCATCCGATTGGCCACAATTATCGTAAAGCTGCCGAGGCCTGATATGACAGCGCGCCTGCTCTATGTGATGGACCCGATGTGCTCCTGGTGCTGGGGCTTTTCGCCCATAGCCGAGGCTCTGGTTGAGCAGGCGCAGGCCGCAGGCGTTGAGTTGCATCTGGTGGTGGGTGGTTTGCGCACCGGTACCGGATCGTCACTCGAGCCCGCTACGCGGCGTTATATCCTTGAACACTGGCAGGCCGTCACAGAGGCCACTGGGCAACCCTTTACCTTCGAAGGGGCCTTGCCCGAAGGTTTTGTGTATGACACCGAGCCGGCCTGTAGGGCTGTTGTCGCAGCCCGCAGCCTTGCCCCTGATTGCGCCTGGAAACTGGTCAAGCTGATACAGCAGGCGTTTTACGTGCAAGGCCGCGATGTGACCCAGGCCAGTGTGCTGGTCGAGCTGGCCGAAACAGCAGGTGTGCCGCGTATCGAGTTTGCCGCCGCGTTTGACTCGGCCGAGCAACATGCGGCGACAGCCGCGGATATTACCTGGGTGCAGGATCTGGGCATTGCCGGCTTCCCGACCCTGCTCGCCGAGCGCAATGGCCAACTGGCGCTGCTGACCAACGGCTATCAGCCGCTTGAGCCCCTGTCCGACTTGCTCGCCCGTTGGCTTGAACGCGCTGCGCGTGTTTGATCCTGCTGCTGTACCGCCTTCTGCTGCGGTGACGGATCGCCTGACCTGGGCTGAAATCCGCCGCCTGGCCCTGCGTCATAAAAAAGCCCTGTGGATTGCCAACGGCGTTGCCGTGCTGGCGACGCTGTGCAGTGTGCCCATCCCCTTGCTGCTGCCTTTGCTGGTGGATGAGGTGCTGCTTGGCAACGGCGACGCCGCGCTGAAGATCATGAACCACTGGCTGCCGACAGCCTGGCAAAGTGCCGCGGGCTATATCGGCCTGATGCTGGCGATTACCCTGCTGCTGCGGTGCGGAGCATTGCTGTTTAACGTGTTGCAGGCGCGGCTGTTTTCGCGGCTGGCCAAGGACATTGTGTTTCGCATCCGCCTGCGCCTGATCGAGCGCCTGAAGCGCATATCGCTGGCTGAATACGAAAGCCTGGGCAGTGGCACGGTGACCACCCATCTGGTGACCGACCTTGATACGCTCGACAAGTTTGTCGGCGAAACCCTGAGCCGGTTTCTGGTTGCGATGCTCACGCTGGTGGGTACTTCGGCGATTTTACTGTGGATGCATTGGCAACTGGCGTTGCTGATTTTGCTGTTCAACCCGTTGGTGATTTACGCCACGGTGCAGTTGGGCAAGCGGGTCAAGCATCTGAAGAAGCTTGAAAACGACAGCACCGCACGCTTCACCCAGGCCCTGACCGAGACTCTGGACTCCATCCAGGAAGTGCGTGCCGGCAATCGCCAGGGTTTTTTCCTCGGGCGCCTGGGGTTACGGGCGCGTGAAGTCCGGGATTTTGCCGTGGCTTCGCAATGGAAAAGTGATGCGTCCAATCGGGCCAGCGGTTTGTTGTTCCAGTTCGGGATCGATATCTTTCGCGCTGCAGCGATGCTTACCGTGCTGTTTTCAGACCTTTCGATCGGCCAGATGCTCGCCGTGTTCAGCTATTTATGGTTCATGATCGGGCCGGTCGAGCAATTGCTAAACCTGCAATATGCCTTTTATGCCGCCGACGGTGCGGTGACGCGGATCAACCAGTTGCTGGCGCGCAGCGATGAGCCGCAATACCCCGGCGGCGCAAACCCGTTCGCCGGGCGCCAGACTGTCGGCATCGAAGTTCGTGACCTGAGCTTCAGCTATGGCGACGAGAAGGTGCTCGATCACCTGAATCTGACCATTTCTCCAGGCGAGAAGGTGGCCATTGTAGGCACCAGCGGCGGCGGTAAAAGCACCCTGGTGCAGCTGCTGCTGGGGTTGTATACGCCGCAGTCGGGGAGTATCCACTTTGCCGATGCCAGCCAGCCCGAAATTGGCCTGCAGACCATCCGCGAACACGTTGCGGTGGTGTTGCAGCATCCGGCCCTGTTCAACGATACCGTGCGCGCCAACCTGACCATGGGCCGTGAGCGAACCGATGAAGCGTGCTGGCAAGCCCTGCAAATTGCCCAGCTCGACGGTACTGTCCTGGCGCTGCCCCGGGGCCTGGACAGCATTGTTGGGCGCTCCGGTGTGCGCTTGTCGGGGGGGCAGCGTCAGCGTCTGGCAATTGCGCGGATGGTGTTGGCCGAACCCAAGGTGGTGATCCTCGATGAGGCCACCAGCGCCCTGGATGCAGCCACCGAATACAACTTGCATCACGCTTTGGGAAAATTCTTGAGTGGGCGCACAACTTTAATCATCGCCCATCGCCTGTCTGCGGTAAAACAGGCAGACCGGGTGCTGGTATTTGATGGTGGGCGCATTGCTGAAGACGGTGATCATCAGCAACTGATTGCAGACGGTGGTCTTTACGCCAAGCTCTATGGGCATCTGCAACAAACTTGAATCGGCAGTTGCCTGTCCCGGAGCTACCTGCCCGACCTGCGCTTTTTAAAAGATTCGGGTGTAAAGCATTGCTCTGGTTTTACAAATTTGGCCTAGGCTGGGCGGTCTCAAGGAACAAGTGCAACAGTCAGTTAATTTTTCTGAGCATGCTAATCACGAAACTGGGCATTCCCGCCT
>NZ_NQKQ01000080.1 GCF_002269505.1 Pseudomonas fragi
TGCTTACTTTTGTGGCTGTTTGACAAAAGTGAGCCGCCGTAAGGGCGGAACCCGTAGAGAGCCGTGACACATCGAATGGATATGTACTCGGTGGTTTTAATTGGTAGACCGCGTACATATCCGGCATTAGCGTCCAACTGAAATATTGGTTTCGCTCTTACAGCGAGTCACTTTGTAAAAGCGACAAAGTAACCAAAGCGATTGTTA
>NZ_NQKQ01000009.1 GCF_002269505.1 Pseudomonas fragi
GCGGGAATGCCCAGTTTCGTGATTAGCATGCTCAGAAAAATTAACTGACTGTTGCACTTGTTCCTTGAGACCGCCATCCCTGCATGCATGAGGTGTATTAACGTTTGGAGGTTTCCTGTTGCTCACGGCTCTCTTTGAGAATATTAGGTCAGGCACCGAGAAAAGGTAATTTGAGTAAGTATGCATATTGAACGGGCTCAATGCCCCACTTTTAAGGTATGGGTGAATTACTTGAAAAGGTAATTTTGAGTAATATAAAAAGTAATTTATTCGTAAGTTGTTGATTTGTCTGAAGCGTGATCAGCCCGCATGTTACATCGATGAAAAGTAATGTGATTACCTAAAAGTTACTTAGAGATTGCTTTTTCCATATTGACTGCAACCCTTGTCTTTCGTGGCTTATAGCCCCGTTAGAATCTGGAATTACCTAAATTACCTTTTTCCGATGGCTAACCCCAAAAATTGGCTAATGTTCAATTTGGGTAGATTTGCAAGCAATTGCGCATGAACGTGAACGCCAAGGACAACCCATGAGTCATCCTTTTGAACGTGTGAGCCGCATTGATCTCCAATAACCAACCAAACGATTACAGCCTGGCCCGGGGTTTTCAGCATCCCCGACCCGATCTGGCAGCAGCAGGGCGACGGCGAAGTCTTTGTGGGCAGTTGGGCCGACAGCTTTTTTGGTGCCCGGGAGCCGCTGCAGCTGCCAATCGAACTGTTCGACGGCTACCAGGGCAACGAAAGCGCCATGGTCGCCGCCATGCCAGGCATTCGCCCTGGTGCAACCTTTAACCAGGCACAACGCATCGTTTCGGTGTCGCTGGCCGCGAATCAAATGGGTTTGAAGTGGAAGAAGCAATAAAACGCGCTGTAGAACGTCAATTCCCCGAGCTGAGCGGCGGTTACAACCTGCCCAGATTCGCTCTGGTGCAAGGCGTGGCCGATGCCCCGGCCCAGTCCTGCATCTGCGACAACTTCCGGCCCCGGTACGCGGTAGACCTGCAGGTGCTGGCCGAAGACGGCGAACCCGACCGCAACCTGCCGATCCTGGCCGGTGTACCGCTGCCCGTGCCCGTGGGAGGCGATGAGATGGGCTTTTTCGCCTTCCCGGCAGAAGGCACCATGGTCGTGGTCAACTGCGCCTACGGCATGCCGAGCAAGCCGTTCATTCAAACCATCTTGCCTCACGGCCTGAGCCTGCCGAAGGTGCCCAAAGGGGATCAAGTCTGGCAGCACAGCGAAACCGCCCAGCAGCGCGTGGACGCCGACGGTAACTGGTCGCGGCAAACCGATGGCTGCATACAGGATTTTTCAGCCAACCGCGAAGTCCAGGCCCTGGACAACCAGGAGCACTATCAAAGCCACAGCCAAACCGTGGACGACCACTCAAAAGAGACAGTCGACGGGGTCAAAACCATAGAAGCGCTGGGCGCCGTAAAGCTGCTGTCAGGCGGGTCGATGAGCGTGGCTGCTGTGGATGACTTGCACCAGGCCACGGGCCGCGATCTGAATCTGGTGGTTGGGGATAAGTACAACGCCACCGTGGGTGGCGATATGCAGGAGCGGATCGAGGGCCTGCGCAAAAGCGTGGCTGGGGATGGCCAGCGGCTGGTCGCGCCAAAAAACTGGATCGGCTCTGAGAGCGTTAACCTGTTTCAGGTGGTGTGTGATTTGCTCGACCTGGTGCAGGAAATGAACAAAGATATCGCGTTACACGTTCATGCTCAGGGGCCAGTAACGAATACATCTGATAAGTTCGCCCTAAATGCAGTGTTGGCTCTAACAAAAAAAGATGCTTTGAGCGCTATCACCGAAAGCTAAATTTAGGATTGTACGGGGAGGCAATTAGCTTATATTCTTTTTCGCACAATTTGTATTCTATACATTCAGCATGGGTGTATTTTTCAGAGTTTATAATTCCGAAAATTTTCTCCTTGTTGTTTTTTGTCATGTTGCATCCAAGTATCACGGATTTGACTGCGGAGCTAGGGAAATCAAGTAGGTATGACTCTCCTGGGTCGTTGGAACGAGGCCACAGCATTCTCCACTCTTCTTCAGGCGCCCATATAAGTCCTTTTGTTAATAAGAGCTCACTTGCGTGAGTGTTGGATAAAACAATGCTTGGTCGTGCCTGCTGATAAATAACCTCTCGTAAATGCCCAAATTCGTCATTGTCAGATCTTTTCTGATTGAAAAAACAAGATTCCTCATCAAATTCAATAACAAATCCTTGATGTGATTCGGCGTAATGAGACCACATTAGGAGGTTGTCGGGTTGTTTTGTCAGGCACAGAATGCCTGTGTTGTTAGCTAATGCACTTAAGGCAGAATTGGCCGCCATTGGTGTGAGGGCTGCCATTCTTTTGCTGGCCTCGTTTACTACTTCGTACGAGTCGTACATTTTTTCAAACTTCTTGAAGCTGAAAGCTTTTCTTTGCGCTCTAGGAAGTTCTTTGTAAGCCTTCGCTAAGGCTACACTACTTTTCTCAGTATGCATCTCCTCTAAATACTCAGTTGTGCATATTGCTTTCACATAAGGCTTTAGTTCGAACGGATCATTAAATTTGTGCGCGGTTGAAAAGCAAAGCTTGTTGTTTTCTAGTGTGTCGACTCGTTTTGGTGGGAAGTATTTATAGATCGACATTTATCACCTATCTGTCAGTTGAGTAAGCTATCTAGGTTCGTGAGTTGCGAGGTCTACTTTTGAAAATATTACAAGCTCAGTTCGACATGATCTTGACTCCCGAAATGAGCAGCTACATCCCTAACAGGGAGGAGGGGGCTGGCATAAGCTACAACCTCTGCAGAATGCAGAGTAAATGTCTCACACACATAATCCAACGTTTCTGAAAAGGTAGAGACCTGCGAGAAACTAGCGGGCACGTCTGGAACAGTAACCCCACAATCAGACTCGGCGTTTTATGCCGCATAACTAGAAATTTCATTAACTTGTTCTTCCTTGAAAGTCCGAGATGAAAGGTTAGCGCCTTCCCGGTGATAAAAATACCTCCACAGAACAAAAAAGCTAGCGAAAAAGCACTTATCCCCCTCCCGCCGACGGGCCTTGTGTCTTTTTTTTTGCAAATGTGGATGTAGTGCAAACGAACCTGTAGCCCAGGCGGGCAGTGGGGCTCTGTAGGTGATCGGCAGTTGCACAGAATGTAAAGTTTTGAAGGGATGTGCAGCGCGGTTGCACAGCGGTGCTCAGAACAGCCGCGGAAGGCGAAGCGGCGAAGTGCCCGGATTCATTGGGTGTGTAATTCTAAAACCCGGTTTTCGGTGTGTTTTCAAAAATGAGCACGAACTTTTTCCGTTGATTACGGGCAAGGGCATGCGGCAGTTAAACGCTCAACAAGCTAAGGGTGGCAAGGTTTGCTGAGTATTTGAAAATGTCACAGGGCTGAGCACTGATGGACGATCAGTTTTCACCTAAAGTAAACGGTTTAGCTTCGCGGGCCTATCTTTATTGATATTTGTTCTTAAGGGTGGGATGTTCGGAGTGTTGTTGGGTTGGCTGTTTAAGAATAAAGTTGAATGATAAACCCGGCATAGATGCCGGATTTAACAAGTTGTTTATCGTTAATGAAGGTGGTGTGATGCGAAAAATATTTTATAGTATTGTTGGTTGTATAGGGTAGGTGTTATCTAATAGGTCTCGGGATAAGTTTCTCATCCTTGACGTATTTAACCGGAGGGCGAACTGGAACTGGCGGTGGCTTGGGTTTTTGCCCTGAGCTGCCACTACTGTTTTTTTCATTTGTCATGATCAAACTTTATCCTTAATTCGCTAAAATCTTCTAGCATTATCCGGACAGATGGTCGCTCAGGTCGCTCAGGTTTCATTTGAACCGGTGCGGGAGCTTTTTCTGGTGGGACGTTTTGAGGCTCTTGGTTCTTATCGTCATTTCTGTTTGTCATCAAGATCACTTTTAGTTCGTCGATTACTTTTGTAAGCGAACCTAGCCCTTGATCTAGGTTGATCAGCTGATCGCCTACATATTTATCAATCACTTGATAATTTTTTCTCGGTGATGACACGTCCATGTCAAAACCTATAAACATTATAGCGCTGACTCCTAAAGGCACAAGTGAGAGTAGTAGCAGTTTAAAAGAATTGTGTACCATTCTTGAACGGCTAAAATTTACTTGAGCGTTGTGTGTCGCGCAGTCTTCAAATACGTCACAAAGATATGAGTTAAGCTCGGCGTCTATATCGATTTTTTGGTCGCCATTTTCCGGATCGCCATGTTCCGGTTCGGCTAAAAATTTATCTATATCTAAGTTGTATTGAACTAGTGCGTTATAATAGCCCTTGATTTCTGAGGCTGATGGCGTCTGTTTGAAAGTGTTACCCCAGAAAGCTCTTACTGCGAAATAACTGGAGGCGCCGAGAAGTACCAAGAATACAAGTGTTGTGGATAGTGTGGCTATAGCGATCGTTTGGTTTGAGCTAAAATCTAACATCCTTAATATGTAGCTTGAGACAGCGATTAATGCGAGGGTTAAAGTGAAGACAATCTGCACTCGAATAGTTATTTTTTCTTTTGTCTCATTTTCGAGTAAGTACATCTTTTCGAATACAATTAAAAAGTCATTATTTTGCATCGGATTTCTCTGTGTTAAATAGTCACTCTGTTAATCGCTGTCGTATGGGGAAGCCAAGCCGCACCACACAAAAAAATACGAATCGGCTACATTATGGCGCGCTTGGACGCTAAATCATAGCTTGTACTGCTGCATTCGCTCTTGGCTGAATCGTTCCACTACCTGCTTGTCGTCCGAGAACCAGTGGGTTCGACTTCCAACGTATTTGACTTTTGCGTAGGTGGAAGGGAAAAGGCTGTTTGTGGCGACTTTTTAAGAAAAATGAGCTGGAGTCACTAGTTTACTTTGTTGTATTTTAATATAGTGCTTGTGAAATAACATACTTATTAAGGAAGAATGTATGACAGGAATGACTGATCCAACTGTTGGTATGAACAGCCTTCAGCGTGCCATTGGTAAGAATGAAGTTGCGTTACAGAAATGTGATATTTACCCTGACTTGCAGATGTTAGTTGATCATCCGGCTCCTGGTGAAGTAAGGGTTACTTATGTTCAGGTCATCCATGGGCGAGTGAGAGGTTACGTTGTTTTTATCAAGGCTCAGCCATTTGAAGGCTTGCCTTGTTTCTCAATTGGGTATGCAGTGCCTGAAAAATTTCGCAGAAATGGAATAGGTGCGCAGATCGTTGAAAAGAGCATCCAAGAGATGAAGAATGGGATGGCTCGTAATGGGTTAAAAAGGTTCTATGTTGAAGCAATTGTAGATAGTGAAAATATCGCTTCTCAGAAGCTTGCGAGCAAAGCTATCTCTGCGCAAGCGGATAGAGATGTTGTTGAGAAAGTGTCAGGTAAGGCAGCGGTGGCATACATGCGGTTGGTTGAGTAAAGAGTTAGCATCGTTCAGTCAGTAGTTTTCGAAATTCCTATGGAGCTGAATTCTAATTCCGTCAGGAAAGTATAGAAGGCTCTTGTTTAACTGGACCAGTCACTCCTATCAATCTGTGGTGAAAATAGTCCTTTGGAAAAGGTCAGTTAAGGTTGGCATTCAAAGTGGCTATTTTTCGCCACCCTCTGAAAAACGGAGGGATAAATGCTCTGTAGCCCTTGTGCTGCGCGACTTTCATGCATAGCGACGAAAAGGTCAGGAAGACTATTTAGAAAGGTATTTAAATACAAACCCCATATAAATCAGTAGGTTGGCGAGGTTAGTAAAATAGTAGTCCTGATACCCCCATAAATAGCTGGGGTGGTCTGGAAAATAGGGTTGATAAAAGCTCTGAAAGCCTTTGTCTCTGTGGGTTAGAGAGTAGGTTAGTAAAAAATACCTTTAATAGTCACTTTAAATCTCAACCGGAGAATTCATTCCGGCCGGTGGGAAAGCTCTGTCTGACGTGCTCGACTCTACAGCCCCGACCATACCGCTTGAGGGTGCATGGGATGGGATAGATGCATTGGGTAGATGTATTGGGTCGATATTGTTTACTGCATTGGATGTGCTGTGAGCGACGAGAAGGCTCAAGACCGGGGCTTAAAGGGGAGGAAAGTGAAGGTTGGCTGGTACGAAAATGGGACAGAGAAAAATTAAGCAGGGCGTAAACCCTTGTTTTAAAGGGGCTGGCGGCTCAGTCCGTATCATCCATCATCGGTGCAACAGAAAACCTCCTAACTACCGAATCTGGTGTCTTGGCTAGGTTTTCTGTGGGTTTGGTGAGCATTGAGGTAACTCTCTTCTACATCTGTTTAACACCTTTTTTGCCTGATTTTGATAGGTTCTTGCTGAAATTCAGCAAAACCAATCAGGGGTTCAGCAAAAAATGGGCTCTAAAACCGTTCGTAAGCGCAAGGACGGCTCTGTCGTATATAACGCGCAGGTCCGGATCATGCACAAAGGTGTCACAGTTTATCAGGAAAGCCAGACGTTCGACCGTAAGGCAACCGCTCAGGCCTGGATCAAGCGTGTCGAAACTGAAATGGCCGTCCCCGGGGTCATTGAGAAAGCCAACAGGTCCGGTATCACGGTCAAGGCGATGATCCAAAAGCTCGTCGAGTACGCAGATGTCCGTATTAGAAATGACGGTATTCAGGCGCAGACGGTGGGCAATGATCTGGCCCATATAGGTGCGGTGCTTGCTGTGGCTCGGCCCGCCTGGGGTTACGACATTGACCCTATGGCCATGTCGGATGCTCGCAAGGTGTTGCGCAAGATGCGCGCAGTCACCCGTAGCAAGGAAAGGGTTCGGCGCCCGACCCTTGAGGAGCTGAACAAGCTGTTTGAGTACTTCAGTCAGAGACTAGGTTTAGGTACGAACAATAAAGATCGCCCCAGAAGGAAAGTGGCGCTCAAAACTTGTTCTGTCAGGGGGTGTATTGGATGTTTTCCAGGCATCCACAAATTGAACATAGGGCTTGTTATTAGCATCCAGCAACACGGCGGCATTAAAGTCATGGCCACTTTCACCGATTAACGGAACCCTGTAGTTCTGCGCGCCGACAATACAGGACTTGCTACCGTCTACATCGTACCTTCTAAGCACTTCGTGACTCACTTCATCAAGCGAGTACAGATTGTGCGAGGCATTGAGCACTTTTCCGAAAATAACCTGCTCTACGACGTCGGAATCCATGCCCACAAGAGGCGATGTTGTGTTCTCAGCACACAGAAGCATGGCGCCTTTCTCGATATTGTAATGAACACAGGCTGCCAACAGCGAACAATTGGCCGAGTAATGCAGTGTTGTACAGTTTACAAAATCAGTAATCTGTTTCAGATCACTGAGGTTCAGCTGCTTCGGCAATGCCTGCGCGCGCGGCTCAATATGCAGGGCCTGCTTGATTCTTTTGACATCGTGAGCATCATTGTCTTCAACCGTTCTTTCTACAAATCCGGATAGCCTGTTAGGGTAACCGCCTTGCACAATACTGCAGAATATAATCATGTAGGTATCCGCCTCAATAAGGCTCAGCACCAGGACACCTGAGTTCATCACACCTGAAAACCCTTCGATACACGTTAACGTAACCAGACGTTAAATCATCAGCAGCCATACTGTTCACACACCCCTAGCCAAATCGGCACAGTGCGTTATTGACGGCCCTCATGATGACACGCCCATGCACATCGGCAGTTTCATGCCAATGCGCAACGCCGTGCCATCAATAAAACCCCTGGCTGGCTGCGTACCCATATCGCCCGCACCGTAGGGCGTCAGGAACGCATCGCAGTACGGGCCGCGTGCCAACGCCTGTTTGTGCGCAAACCCGAGCGAGCCTAAGGTGTTCACTTGTTGGGCGAAGGAGGATGACTGACCGGGAAAAGTACTTATGATGTTCTTGCTGCTCTTTAAAGGGTCGGTGTTGCCTATAGAGTGGCAAGTGCTACAGATAGGGCTGGGGTAAATGCCTTGATGGGAGTATCGGTGGTTTCTATACGACTCCTGGCAATGCCTGCCTTTCAGGCCTGGGGGGGAAGTCGCCGCGCTGGATTTGCTTCCCAACCGTCGCTCTGAGCCTCAGGAGGACGAGCAAGATGACGGGGGAAGAAAAGTTTCGGAGCTAATTGTCAGATATGTCTGACTTGCAGTCGTGATACGGAGTGGTAGGTTCAGCGTTTTATGCCCCGGAGCATGACAGTGCGCCCCAATTACAAGAAAGTACTGGTAGCAGTGGCGGCCATTCTGGACATCGTGATGCTAATTGCATTGTTCAGTTATTGCCGTTTTGGCACCAACTCCCGCTTGGCCTTTGGCATCATGGATAATTGCGAAGCTACTGTCTTGAAGCTGGTTAAAACGCCGCAAGATATGGAGCTGCTCAGGGTCCAGATTTTCCCTGATGGCCTGCAAGCCTTGCCCGTTGCGTACACCAACCCTCTGCGCGCTGGTACTCGTTACAAGATCTTGGTCGAGCGTGAGCTGGGCAAGTTCATCTATCCCGCTATCAAGTTTTCCTTCAGAGTGCCCGATGCCATGGGTGCCCCTGGGAATGAACAGGTGACCTGCCAATACGGTGGGGTTCAATACAAGGATGGTAGGGTGTTGAGCATGCGCCTGATGTACGTCGACGTGGGGCCAGTCTCAATCAAAAATCCGTTTTTGTACAAGGAGGACGGCTTTCACGGTTGGATCAAGCAAGATCTTGAGGAATGGGTCGAGCTGGACGAAATGACCCCGAGCATCCACTGGATTCACTTTCTGGATTGGCGAGCCAAGGTGCTGGAGATTGAGGAAGGCCGGTCTCATTTTTGTTCAGGTGAGTCGGGGTGATCAAAATGCTTTTAGATCATGATCTTTAGCTCGGGGTACCTCTACGCACATACCAAATATAGCGGGTCATGGGGGGAGAGTCTGGGGCTCCAGGAAGACCCCATTTTATATGTGTCTCACCAGGAATGTAATACCCACTCACAGGGTGCGAGTTGGCTGCAATATTGTAAGGTACGCGACCATCTGGAAGAAAATCTATTAGTAAAATAGTTTGTACAGTGTCTGGAGTGATATCAAGCAAATGGCCTTTAGGGCATTCCCATACAGCGTGATGCTGAGCTTGATATATTCCCCCGCTAAAAAAAATAGCCCATCCGAATATGATTTTCCCGCCACTTTCACTGACTTTTTGTGCGCAGTTATGCCAGCAGTTTAGTTCTGGGTAACCGTCGACCAAGTACTTCTTGACGCGAGTGAGTCGCCCATCAAGCGGATGTTTTATTTCAACCATCTGATGCTTTGTGTGTACTTCTGATAATCTGACCGCCTCACAAAAATTCTTTAAGCTATGGGGTTGCTTCATGAGTTATGTTCATCTGGATTGCTCGAAAGGTATGGTAGAATAGCAAGCTTTTTTGGAGCTTGATACTGTAGCTGTTGGGAGCTGGGGGGGTAACAGTATTCTTGGGGAAAAGAGCGAAGTGAAGGTTGTAACTCCTTTTGTTTGCTAGCCGAACCACATCATATGTCTAATGCCCGAGCGATACCGTCGCAGTTTGCATGCACAGTAATCCGCCGCTCAGTAAGCCTGTGGCTGCGCGCGTAGGCGCATGGGCAAAGTGTCAGTTGGTAACCTGACTTCACGCTGGACGTATTCGCGGTCGGTAATACACATCTTGAGGGTGGGTTTGATGACGTGAGTGAACTCGGGCCGCTAAACCCGCTCGCTGATTTTGTAACGACGGCAAAAGTACAACTGCGCTCGAGTTAAACCGCCCCCTGGTGGGGGGGCGCTTTAACCATTACCCTCTGCTGGTTATTTCTGAGGCCAGAACCAACCGCTCGAGCCCGATACCGAACCCTGCGCCTTCTCGATAGGCACCGCCGCCAACAATTTGTTGTTGTGCGCCTAATGCAGGGCAGCGAACCTCGAAGCCATTCCCTTCAAGGTAATAACTCAGTCCGCGCTTAACTGCGATACTGAGTTCATATTCCAGTCCCAGTGAATCAAGAAAACCCGTGCAAATGGCTTGGCTACGCAGCAAAGCCTGTTCTGGTGTGGGGCCAAGAATTTCGAGCCCCAGTTGTGTGAATTCGCGATAGCGACCCGCTTGGGGGCGCTCGTACCGGTAGCATCGAGCAATATAGAAGAACATCGCTTCTTCTCGTGCCCCCAGAAGGATAGTGTTGCGCTCCTGAAAAAGGGCGGTTGCCTCCGGGATAAGGCAACAAGGACGTTGGGCCTTGTCATTGAAGGCCCACATTTGTCCGATAATTTCACTCCCTCCAGCCTTTTCAATAAAGGTGTCCTGGCCCCATAACGCAGGAACTATGGCCTCTTCAGCCCCGGCATCGATGAAGATAGCTCCGGAAACGGCCTTCTATCTCTCGCATTGTTGCAGCTTCTTGCCCAGTCACAATTCGTGTTCCGCGCAGCATGGTCATTTTCAATATCTCCAATTTACAGGCAATAAAAAAGGCGCCATTGGCGCCTTGGTTTGGTTCACTGAAAGGTCAGAGTCTGTATTTAGAAATCTGATCAATCGATGAGCGTATGCAACCGCGGCACCCTGAGCGAGGTCCGTGATGATGATGGCGATTGTTTGGAATAAATTGAGTCATGGCCAATCCTTGCATATAAGCAGGTGCGGCTACAAGTGTGCGCAACTGTTGACTCGCTTGCGGGCCAGGCAATATAAGAAATCCTTGCTGTGCGGAGCTTTTATCATGGGGAACGATTATTGCTAGAAAGGCTGAAGAGGGAAGGGAAAGGGCAGGGCCCGGATTGGGTTGCCCCGTAATGGTGCAATAGTTAATCAGGAGTCCCGAATGTTCGGGCCTAAGCCGTTGACCAACTTGGAACAGTTTAAATGGAGTTGTCGTTTGAAAAATCTGGTCATTCGTCATGCTGAACTCACTGATGCGACGCAGCTCTGCAACGCGGAGCGTGAAACTGCCAAAACCCCCGGTTTGCTTGTTTCGCGGCCGAGTGAATTCAACACTGCAGCCTTTGAGCGAAAAATTCTTGCGCTGAAGGACGATGGCCTTTACCTGGTTGCTGAATGGAATGACCAGATAGTCGGGCACGCACTGCTTGAACCAATGGGGCTTGAGGCCCTTGAGCACGTTATGAGCCTGACTATCGTTGTGCATCCCGACTATGTGGGGCAGGGTATCGGCCACGTGTTAATGACGCGCTTGTTGCAGTGGGCCGGGGATCGCCCGGGGTTGGTGAAAGTCGAACTGCGTGTGCGTGAGGTCAATCGCCGTGCGAGGCACCTTTATCTTAAGTTCGGCTTTGTGGAGGAAGGTCGTCTCCAAAAGCGTATCCGCCTGCCCGATGGCAATCTGATCGCGGATATCACCATGGCCTGGTTTACACCGGATCACAGATCAGGCAGTAATGCCGGGTGAAACATGGGAGGCCTGATTGCCCGCCGATCTGAGCCGCCGTCTATAGTCATAGGGTCACCCTTATTGCGAGTCCACGGTCATGTCCACTCATCGCTCACTGATTACAGCCATCACGTGTCTTGCGCTTGTTTGTGGACCGGTCACGGCCTCGGCCGATCCGGGTAACGGTAAAGGCAATGACAAGGGCGGCCAGTACTATGACCAGGATCATGGCAAGCAAGGTGGTCATGGCAATAAAGGCAAAAAGTCAGGCGGTGACGATTGGGCACATGGCCCGAGTATCAATCGCGCGGCCACCCTTGAAATCATTCAGGGGCATCGGGATTACTGGAGCCGCAGCCAGGCGCTGCCGCCCGGCATCCAGAAGAATCTGGCGCGGGGCAAGCCGCTGCCGCCGGGTATTGCCAAAAAGCTGGATGGCCGACTGGCCAGCAGGTTGCCTCACTATGAAGGGTACGAATGGCAGCAGGTGGGTACCGAGTTGATTCTGGTCTCCATTGCCACCGGACTGGTTTATGAAATTCTCAATGGTGCCTTCAATTGAGGTGACGCCGTTGTGCAGGACAGCACCTGACACACAGGGCCATTACCGTGCCAAGGCCGGGGAAAAGCCCGGCCAGCCGGGACAATGTGCCAGTGCTCATCACTAAGTGGCTGTTTTTGAATAAAATTATTTAAAAAAAGCTTCCCAAGTCCTGAGAGTGCGGGTATATTTGCGCTCGTTCTCACAGCGAACCCTTACAGGTTCACAGCGATTGGCAACATTCGCAGGCTGCAAGAACGTTAAATGAATGCCAGGCATTCATCGCAACAACTACAGGGGCGTCGCCAAGCGGTAAGGCAGCAGGTTTTGATCCTGCCATGCGTTGGTTCAAATCCAGCCGCCCCTGCCATTTTTCAGATCTTGTTCCGCATCGGGCAAGACTCTTCAAGCACAGCGTCAAGGCCGTCCGGTCTGACGCAATCCAGCTAGTAACTCATACCCCCGTTCATATCAAAGTCTTTTGCATGCCACACCGGTTTGTGGCCGATCAGTCCTGTCCGATCCTGCAGGTCAACCCATTGCCTGTGAAACCAGTGCGAACTGATGAACACCTCCAATGGATTGCGGGGGCGTGCCTAGGGCCATTTGCGTCACCCGGTCTACGGGCTCCAGGCCGACCCGCGTCAACCATTCACTCAGACCGCTGCTCTGTGGCACATCGATACGGACAAACTGGCCAGGAATCCGGGCGAGCAGGGTGGCGATCAGATGTCTGGCTTGCCTGGGACTTTGTGCAATGACCGGACCAATGCAATGACCACGCCCGGCACGGCGCAACAGGGCAAAAGCCTGTAACTGTGCGTCGCACTCGATACCTGCCGAGTGCTCGATCGTGCCGTGCAACTGTGCGAAAACTGCACTGCGGTCCAGCCCGCTGCCAGCGTTGGCCAGTGCCAGTTGCCGAGCCTGATCCTGTGCGTTGAGGCTGCGGCCATGCTCGCCTGCGGCCAACGGTTCAAGTGCCACGCTTTGCGCCGGGCCCTGGCGCTGCTCGATGGTGCCGAATTCGATAAAACCCTGGCTCAGATACAGCGGTGCACCTGCAGCCGAAGCATTGAGGATCGCAGTGGCTGGCTTACAGGCCTCGAGCGCCAATTCCATTAATTGGCGGCCAATCCCTTGGCCCTGGTAATCGGGGCTGACTACCACCAGGCCAATGGTTGCGAACGCACCTTGAGGGCAGGCGAACGCCGTGCCGATCAAGCGCTCACCGTCACAGACCACCAAACCTTTGAATAGCCGATGCAACAGCTCCCAGTCTTCCAGGCGATGGGGCCAGTTCAGTTGCGCGGACAGCCCGTGGGCGGCGGGTAAATCGGAGCGGGTCATGGCGCGGTAGACACGGGCAACCTGTTGCAGCGCGGACATGGTTACTCTCCTTGAATCGAACATGTGCGCATCATCTACCGGTATTGCCAGGGTGTTTTCAACCCCCGGGTGCGACTTCATGCCTGGCCGACATGATGCTCGCCACCTGACGTGGCTGGCAGTTGACATAGGCCGAAGATTGCAGCCATTGCTGGTCCGGGTACCAGGCAAACATGAACTGGCCATTTTTGAGTTTATCAACGACCTGACGCGCCACTTGCGGGCGGACCGCCGGGCAGCCAAGGCTGCGGCCTATGCGGCCCTGGGTCTTGCTCCACCGCGGGCTCACGTAATTGGCTGGATGGATCACGATCGCCCGCTCACGGGCCTGGTCATTGATACCCGGCTCAAGGCCGTCCATGCGCAATGAGTAACCGTGGCTGCCTACATAGCTTTCCTGGGTGCTGAACAGCCCGAGGCTGGACTGGTTGCTGCCTTCGGTATTGGAGAAACTGGTGGCGAAGTTTTCGCCGGATTCTTTGCCGTGGGCCACCAGATCGCGCAGAACCAATGTCTTGCGGTTCAGGTCAAAGATCCAGAGACGGCGAGCAGTCGAAGGTTGCGAGAAGTCGATTACCGCCAGATGTCGGGCCTGCTTGGCGCCGTTGTTGACCGCGCACTGCATGGCGCTCAGGGCACTTTTCAGGGCCTGCGGGTTGAGTTCCGGAGCGGCATGGCTGAGCTTGTTGAGCAAGAGCGGATTAGCAGCGTAGGCAGTATTGCAGGTTGCGCTTAAGGCGATGGCTGCAAAGCAAAAACGGCGTAAAAAGTTGAGCATGATTAGCGTGTTCTCGATGTGGTCAGACCAGTAATGCTGCGCCGATAACTTGGCGCTTGTGTTTTAACTGCTAGCCTGTGGGTTTGCCGTGACCGCTGATTGAGCTGAAGTTAAAAGATGACGGCCCTTAATTGGAGTAAAGCAGTTGTTCAAAAAACGCGCATTTTACTTGAGCATTGCCTTACTGACTGTGCCACTGGTCGCTGTAGCCGATCCTCTGCAGTCAGGCACCGCAAGCCCGGTGCAGCAGGCGCTCAGCCAGCTGCCGCAAGCCTGCCCGGGGCTGGCGCCACGGGTCAATGAGCCGATGCTGCGAATGCTGCAAGGGTTATATCAAGGGCAAAATGACCAGCCCCTGTGGTCGGTCAATGGCCGTTTGAGCGCCCTGCAAGGGGCGCTGGCGCAGTTGGCGGATGACGGTCTGGACCCCGGCAACTACAAGTTGCCTGCAGCGGGGGATCTGTGTGCTGATATCGGGATCAGCCAGCAGTATCTGCAAGCCTTGCAGGATCTGCACTATGGTCGCCTGCAGCAGTCGCGGTTCGAGCCGGTATGGCATGCCAGTGAGGTGACACAAGACCGCCAGGCCCGCATTCTGGCCCTTGCCGGCCCTGGTCTGGCGGACTTGCCCCGGGCCTTTGAACAGGCACGGCCGCAAAACGAGCTGTATCAAAACCTGCGCCGGGTCTATGCCCGTCAGCGCCAACAACCTTTGCCACAATGGCAACCGCTGGCAAGCGGCCCGTTGCTGCGTCCGGGGGCTGAGGATGCGCGAGTGCCCGAACTGGTCCGGCGGCTGGTCAGCGAAGGCTACCTCAGCCACATGCCAGCGACTGTAGGTCACCACTACAGCAATGAGCTGGTGGCGGCGGTGAAGAGCTTTCAGCTTGACCATTCGTTGCAGGCCGACGGCGTAATCGGTGCGGGTACCCTTAAAGAACTCAACATCAGCCCCCAGGCGCGGCGTGAACAGCTGCGCATCAACCTGGAGCGTTTTCGCTGGATCGCCCAGGATCTGGAGCCCGATATCCTGTTGGTCAATGTGCCCGCAGCGCAGCTGACCGTGTACCGCAACGGTGTACCGGTGTGGCAGACCCGCACCCAGGTTGGCCGTGCGGAGCGCCAGACGCCGTTGCTCAAGTCCCGGGTCAACCGCCTTACGCTCAACCCGACCTGGACCATTCCGCCGACCATCTTTCGCGAAGACAAACTGCCGCAGATTCGCCGCGATCCGACTTTCCTGAGCCGTCAGGACCTGCAGATCGTGGACAGCAACGGCCAGCCGCTGGCGGCCCAGGACATTGACTGGGACCGTCCGGGCAATATCCTGCTGCGCCAGGGTGCGGGGCCGAGAAACCCGTTGGGCCGAATTGCCATCCGCTTCCCCAATCCGTTCTCGGTGTACCTGCACGACACGCCTAGCCAGGCCTTGTTCAGCAAGGGGCCACGGGCTTTCAGTTCCGGTTGCGTGCGGGTTGAAGCGGTGTTCCAGCTGCGTGACTTGCTGGTGACACCTGCGGAAAAAGTGCGTACCGAAGAGTTGTTGAGTACCGGCCTGACCAACGAATTCAGGCTGTCCAACCCGACACCCATTCTAATGACCTACTGGACGGCCCAGGCAAGCAAGGACGGCAAGGTGACCTATGCGCCGGATATCTACAATCATGACCCGGCCTTGATTGCGGCACTGGCTGGCAAAAAATAATAGGGTTGTACGCGCTTAGCGTAGTCGCTGAGGAGCGAAGCGAGGCTGCGATCGGCTGCGAAGCAGTCGCAAAACCGAGGGCCGTACCTGAACTCACGAGCGCTTCGCGCTCGATCGCAGCCTCGCTTCGCTCCTCAGCGACTACATAGTCCCGGGTAACTTGCCTCACCCGCAGGAGAGCCCCTAGTATCCAGCTCCCGATTGTCGACCCTGAGAGCCCTCATGAGCTGCTGGCCCGATTCGCGCTTCACCGATCTGCTGGGCATTGCCCATCCCCTGATCCAGGCACCGATGCTGGGCGCTGGCGCCGATATCATGATCGGCGTCGCAAAGGCCGGAGGGCTGGGTTCCCTGGCCTGTGCCACGTTGAGTCTGGAGGCGATCCGCAACGAGGTGGCAGCCTTTCGTGCTGCCTGCGACCAGCCACTTAACCTGAACTTTTTCTGCCACCAGCCACCGGAGTACGACGAGGCTGCCATCGAGCAGTGGAAATCGCTGTTCAAGCCCTATTACAGTGAACTCGGTGCCGACTATGACGCGCCGACCCCGGTATCCAGCCGCGCGCCATTCGATGAAGCCACCTGCGCCCTCGTCGAGGAACTGCGCCCCGAAGTGGTGAGTTTTCACTTTGCCCTGCCGGCACCGGAGTTCGTGGCCAGGGTCAAGGCCAGCGGGGCCAAGGTGCTCAGTTCAGCCACGACGGTTGACGAGGCGCAATGGCTGGAGGAGCACGGCTGTGACGCAATTATCGCCATGGGCTACGAAGCGGGCGGGCATCGGGCGATGTTCCTGCACCGTGAACTGACCACGCAAATCGGCACCTTCGCCCTGGTGCCGCAGATCGTCGATGCCGTGTCGGTGCCGGTGATCGCCGCAGGCGGTATCGCCGATGCGCGAGGGATTGCGGCGGCGTTTGCCCTGGGCGCCAGTGCGGTGCAAATCGGCACCGCGTACCTGTTTTGCCCCGAGGCAAAACTGGCCAAGGCTCATCACCGTGCGTTGCGCGAGGCGAGTGCCAGTGACACCGCGCTGACCAACCTGTTTACCGGGCGGCCAGCACGCGGCATCGTCAATCGGGTGATGCGCGAACTGGGCCCGATCAATCCCCAGTCGCCAGCCTTTCCGTTGGCCGGGGGCGTGCTGTTGCCGCTCAAGGCCAAATCTGCCGCTGACAGCGGCGACTTTATCAACCTCTGGGCAGGTCAGGCTTTCCCCCTGAGCCCCGGGCGCACCGCCGAACTGTCGTCCTTTGAGCTGACACGCCAGTTTGTCGAGGACTATATCGCCCGTTCTGCATGCATGTAGCGGTTTTGCCCGGCATGGCTGGCGGTGCGAATCAGTAGCATGATTGCACCTGCCACCGGCAGGCTTACCAGCAGTAATGCATAGCGCAGCGATTCAATACCGAACGCCGGCTGCAGGGCATCGCTGAGCAAACCGGCCAGCAACGGCCCCAGGCCAATCCCCAGCAGGGTCGAAATAATGGTCTGCAAGGCCATCGCCGTACCCCGGCGGTTGGCCGGAACCAGTTGTGTGATCAGATTGAACGACGGCGCCACCCACCACACCGAAAAAAAGCTGTAGAGCGCGCACAACAGCATCGCACTGGGCACCGGCACGCTGCCCACATGCAGCCACACCGTGTTTGGCCATAGCAGGTAAGCGAACAGCGCACTGAGTGCCGTCACATGCCCGATCACCGGAATACCCACTTGCCAGTGCGGGTTGCGCCGGGTCAGGTGGTCACTTAGCCAGCCGCTGAACAACGCGCCGATCCCGGCAAAGCCGCCACAGATAAAACCCGCCAGCAGCCCTGCATGTTGCAGTGACAAGCCGTGGGAGCGCACCAGAAAACTGGTGTTCCACATGCCGATCGCATACGAGCCCAAGGTCGTCAAGCCGCCAGCCATCACCAGGCAGCGGTAGGCGGGCAGGGCCCAGAGTTTGCGTGCTTCAATGCCCATGCTTTGCAGGGGGTGGGCCGCATGGGCGCTGGCCAGGTCCCAGCGGCCACGCGCCGGGTCCTTCACCACAAAGGCCAGCAGCGTGGAAAACATCAGCGCCGGCATGCCGATCGCGATAAACGCGGTGCGCCAGCCATACTGCTCGACCACCCAGGCGCCCAGGCTCAGACCGATCACTGCAGAGAAGGTCGGTGCCGCAGTGAAGCAACTGATGGCAAACGAACGGCGATGGGGCGGGTACAGGTCGGCAATGATCGACATCGATGTCGAGGTGGTCGGCGACTCGCTCACCGCCACGGCCATGCGTGCCAGGGCGAGCATCCAGAAGCTCACTGCCAGCCCGCACAGCATGGTTGCCACGGCCCACAGCAAACAGGCGATCGCCAGCAAGCGGGTGCGCACCATACGGTCGGCCAGGCGCCCGGCAGGCAAGGCCAGCAGGGCGAATACTGCGGCAAAGGCCAGACCGGAAATCAGCCCCATCGCCGTGTCACTGACGCCGAATTCGGCTTTGATCGGCTCAATCATCACCGCCAGAATCTGGCGCCCGACAAAGTTGTCGGCAAACACTGCTGCCAGCAATAACAGCAAGGCATGGCTGCGCCAGCCGACGTGAGCGTTGGACATGGTAGATTTCCTGTCAGATAAAAACGCCGAAGGCGCTGACCCGGTCAGCGCCTTCGGCAAGGTGCGATGCCTCAGGCCCGCTGGCGCGCCAGGGTCATGGCGGTGTCTTCGATCATGTCTTCCTGGCCGCCAACCATGCCGCGGCGCCCCATCTCCACCAGTATTTCCCGTGCCGGCACGCCGTACTTTTTCTCGGCGCGCTTGGCAAACAGCAGGAACGAGCCATACACCCCGGCATACCCCATGGTCAGGGCATCGCGGTCGCTGCGGATCGGGAAGTCCATGATCGGCACCACCAGATCCTCGGCCACGTCCTGAATGCCGAACACACTGACCCCGGTTTCAATACCCATGCGGTCACACACCGCCACCAGGATTTCCATGGGTGTATTGCCCGCACCGGCACCCAGCCCGGCCGCGGCGGCGTCGATACGCGTGGCACCGGCTTCGATGGCCGCGATGGAGTTGGACACGCCCATCGACAGATTGTGATGGCCGTGAAAGCCGATCTCGGTATCCGGATTCAGGGCTGCACGCAGGGCCGCAACCCGTGCCTTGATATCGTGGGGCAGCATGTAGCCGGCCGAATCGGTGAGGTACACGCAGTTGGCACCGAAGCTCTCCATCAATTTGCCTTGCTTGACCAGCCCCTCGGGGCTGTTCATATGGGCCATCATCAGAAAACCCACAGTGTCCATGCCCAGCTTGCGGGCATAGGAAATATGCTGCTCCGACACGTCCGCCTCGGTGCAGTGGGTCGCCACGCGGATGGTGTTAACCCCTAGCTCATAGGCCATTTGCAGATGGTCAACTGTGCCGATACCGGGCAGCAGCAGGGCCGATACCCTGGCCTGTTTCATCATCGGGATCACGGCCGACAGGTACTGCTCATCGGTGTGCGCCGGGAAGCCGTAGTTCACCGAACTGCCGCCCAGGCCGTCGCCATGGGTGACCTCAATCAGCGGCACGCCGGCTGCGTCCAGGCCGCAGGCGATGTCTTTCATCTGCTGCAGGCTGATCTGGTGACGCTTGGGGTGCATGCCGTCGCGCAGGCACATGTCATGCACGGTAATTTTTTTGCCGCGAAGATCCATGATCGGCTCCTTAAGCGATGGCAGGTTGTGGGGCTGATGCCTTGAGTTGCAGCTCGCCCTTGAGGATTTCCTCGGCGAACATTTCAGCGGTGCGTGCGGCCGCGGCGGTCATGATGTCCAGGTTGCCGGCGTATTTGGGCAGGTAGTCGCCCAGGCCTTCAACCTCCATGAAAATCGATACCCGGTTGCCGTCGAACACCGGGCCGTTGACCAGCTTGTAGCCCGGCACATACTGCTGCACCTGCTCGATCATGGTGGAGATGGCGAGGCTGATCGCGGCTTGATCCGGTTCGGTTTCAGTCAGGCAATGCACGGTATCGCGCATGATCAGCGGTGGCTCAGCCGGGTTGACGATAATGATTGCCTTGCCCTTTTTCGCGCCGCCTACCTGTTCGATGGCACTGGCCGTGGTGCGGGTGAATTCGTCGATATTCTTGCGCGTGCCCGGGCCCACCGATTTGGACGCGGCGGTAGCGACGATTTCGGCGTAAGCCACCGGCTGTACGCTGGACACGGCCGCCACCAGCGGAATGGTCGCCTGACCGCCGCAGGTGACCATATTGACGTTCATGGCGCCGCGCTTGAGGTTGGCCTTGAGGTTGACCGGCGGTACGCAATACGGGCCGATGGCGGCAGG
This sequence comes from Pseudomonas fragi, assembly GCF_002269505.1. GTDB lineage: Bacteria > Pseudomonadota > Gammaproteobacteria > Pseudomonadales > Pseudomonadaceae > Aquipseudomonas > Aquipseudomonas fragi_D. The sequence goes on from NZ_NQKQ01000009.1 coordinate 20,102, forward strand.
CGTCAGGTCGATCATCAGCACGCCCAGCTCATTCAGTTTGCGGCTGTTTTCAGCATGCACATAAGCTGAAGTGGCGTCGAAGGCGATCTGGATATTGTCAGCCAGCACGTGCGGCAACAGGCCGTCGACCCCGTCACTGGTGGTCTTCAGGCCCATTTCGCGGGCGCGGCTCAGGCCTTCGGAGGTGGCGTCGATGCCCACCATCCACACGGGCTCGAGCACCTCGCTGCGCAGTAGCTTGTAAAGCAGATCGGTGCCGATATTGCCCGGCCCGATCAGGGCACATTTGATCTTTTTGCTCATGGGGAAAGTCTCGAACAGGGGTTAGGGCACAAAGCGCAGGCGGGCAGAGCCCAGGCCGCTGAGGGTCAGGCTGACCTCGTCGCCGGGTTGTACCGGTACCAGCGGCGCGAGTGCGCCGGAAAGAATGATTTCGCCCTTGCGAAACGGGATGTCGAACTTGCCCAGGGTATTGGCCAGCCAGGCCACGGCCTCGCAGGGGTGGCCCTGGACTGCCGAGCCGAAGCCGTGACCGGAGGGCTGACCGTTTTTGCGCAAGTGCAGCTCGACCTTGGCCAGGTCCAGTTCGCGTGGGTTGATGCGTTGTTCACCCAGGGCGAACACGCCGCAGGAAGCGTTGTCGGCCACGGTGTCCTGAATGCGGATTTTCCAGTCGGCAATGCGCGAGTCGACAATCTCGAAGCACGGCACCACCCATTGGCTGGCCGCCATCACATCTTCGGCGGTGATGCCGGGGCCGTGCAGGTCTTCGCCAAGGATAAAGGCGATTTCGCCTTCAGCCCGTGGCTGCACCAACTGGTGGGCGGCGAAGCTGACGTCGCTGTTGTCGGCGACTTGCATGCGGTCAGTCAAAAAACCGAAGTCAGGCTGGTGTACATCGAGCATTTCCTGCACGGCGCGGCTGGTAACGCCGATTTTTTTGCCGACCACTTGCTCGCCCAAGGCCTGGCGGCGTTGCAAAAAGCGCAGGGAAATCCGGTAGGCGGTGTCCAGCGTCAAGTCCGGGTAGCGGGCGGTCAATGGCTGCAGGCTGCGGCGTTCACGCAGGGCGTGAAACAGCTCGTCGCCCAGGGCTTCAATCAACTGTGTGTCCATAAATTGGCTCTCGGGAGGCTATGCAGAAAATCCTCTTGTGGGAGCGAGCCTGCTCGCGAAACTTCTTCGCGAGCAGGCTCGCTCCCACGGTTTGATGGTGGCTCAACCCGGCCAGACGCTCGATTCGGCGCCGCCGTCCACTTCCAGGATCTTGCCGGTGACCCAACGTGAAGCGGGGCTGGCCAGGTACAGTGCCGCCGCGGCGATGTCTTCAACTTCGCCCAGGCTTTGCAGCGGCGTGGCCTTGATCATGCCGTCGCGCATGGCCACCGGGAGTACGCCATTGAGGGCGGCAGTCAGCACCGGGCCAGGGGCAATGCCGTTGACCCGTACCTGCGGCGCAAAGTCCTGGGCCAGCAGGCGGGTCATATGGCTCAACGCGGCCTTAGCGGTGCCGTAGGCGCTGAATTGGGTTTGCGCATAACGCGCCGCGCCCGAGGTGATATTGAGGATGTTGCCGCTGCCGGCTTCACGCATATGCGGTACGCACAGCTGGCTCAGGTGATAGGCCGAAGACACGTTGAAACGCATGATTTCTTCAAAACGCTCAACGCTCAGGGTCAGCGGATCGTTGGGCCCGGCGCCGCCGGCATTGTTGACCAGGTGGGTGATGCGGCCCATCTGCTCGCGGGCCTGGGTCACCAGCGCGTTGCGCTGTTCGCTGTCATTGACGTCACAGCTCAGGGCCAGGGCCCGGCGGCCCAGGCTGCGTACTTCTTCGGCCACGGCTTCAACGTCGCTCAGGGTGCGGGCGGCCAGGACCACATCGGCGCCCGCCTCGGCGTAGGCCAGGGCGATGCCGCGACCGATGCCGCGGCCGCCGCCGGTGATCACCGCCACGCTACCGTTGAGGTTGAAGCGCTGAATAATGTTCATAGAGAATCCTTTTCCTTTTTAGGTAGAAAACTAGCGGGGCGCCCACAAGTCGGGCAAGCCGGGATCACTGGCTGCGATCAGGCGCTTGAGCAGCACTTTGAGCGCCTGGGCATCGCCCGGAGCGAGTCGCGCCGACACGTTTTCTTCCACTGCCTTGGCCAGCGCCACCTGTTGCAGCGAGGCCTCGCGGCCGGTGGCGGTCAGCACATAACGCGGTGCCTGCTGGCTGCCTTCAAGGGCGACCAGGTTCTGCTTTTCCAGAAAACGCATGCTTGCCACGCTCACCACATGCCCGGTGTAGCTGACAAAATGGTTGATTTCATCCAGGGTCAGGTTGTCGCGAATGCACAGTACCGACAGGATGAAAAACGCATGTTCGTCCAGTTGCTGATTGCTCAGCAGGCGATGCAGGGCGTCGAGCAGCTGGTAATGGGCGCGGCCCAGCAAGTAACCGAGCAGGTCTTCGGTGTAACTGCATTCCGGCGGTGGCGGGGTGGTTGCCAGGCGCAACTCGCTGCGCGGCTTGCGGGTTGCCAACGCATATTGGCCACTTTGAAAGGCCAGCGGTGCCCGGTCACTGTGATCGAAGGCGAGGACTTCCCCGACAAAGATCACATGGTCGCCACCTTCATACTGAAAGGCGGTGCGGCACTGGAACCTGGCGGTGCAGTCCTGCAGCAATGGCGCGGGACTGATGCCGTTATCGAGCTCGATTTCAGCAAACTTGTTCTCGCCCTGCATCGCAAAGCGGCCGGACAGAGGTTCCTGCTCGGTCGACAGCACATGCACGTTCCAGTGCGAACCGGCACTGAATACCGGCAGGCTGCGGGCGGACTTGGCCAGGCTCCACAGCACCAGCGGCGGGTTGAGCGATACCGAGTTGAAACTGTTGGCCGTAATGCCGATGGGCGAGCCATCTTCAGCCTGGGTGGTGATGATCGTCACCCCGGTGGTGAAGGTGCCCAGCGCGGTACGGAATGCCTGCGGGTCAAAACTGCTTTGCACTGCCATGACGAACCTCATGGATTGAATTTTCGTGCTGGCAGTATTCCCCTGGCTCACGGGGGGTACATCGTCTTAATGGACTAACGGATATGGCCGATTATCGTCCGATCGGACGAGGCATTGCGGGGCCTAGTTCGCTAGCGTCGGTTGATCGAACCGGTGTATCAGAGGACTTATCCATGACGTTCAGCAGCACTGCTCCAGAACAGCTGACCAGCCTGTTGGCGGCGCAGAAAGAAGCCTTTGTCGACGCAGGCCACGTCAGTGCCGAGCAACGCCGGGAGCGTATCCAGCGGGTGATAGAGCTGCTGGTGCGTTACCAGCAGCCACTGGTCGAAGCGATAGACGCCGACTTTGGCGGCAGGCCCCAAGGTTTTTCCTTGATGAATGACGTGCTGGGCTCGCTGGCCTCGCTCAAATATGCCCGCGACCATCTTGAGCACTGGGTTGCAGACGAGCCGCGCCAAGTATTTGCACCCTATGACCAGTTGGGCGCCAAGGCCTGGGTGATGCACCAGCCCAAGGGCAGCATCGGCATTCTCGGCACCTGGAATGCGCCGTTGTTCACCTTGCTCAGCCCTTTGGCCTGCGTGCTGGCGGCAGGCAACCGAGCGATTCTCAAACCTTCGGAAGTGGTGCCGCGTACGGCACAGGTACTGGCTGGGGCGTTTGCCGAGCTGTTCGACCCCCTGGAAGTTGCCGTGGTGACCGGCGATGCAGAACTGGCGCAAGTGTTCACTGCACAACCCTTCGATCATCTGGTATTTACCGGCAGCACCGCAGTAGCGCGTTCAGTGATGCGTAATGCGGCGCAAAACCTGGTGCCGCTGACCCTGGAACTGGGCGGCAAGTCGCCGGTGATCATTTCCCGTAGTGCCGACCTGGCCAAGGCGGCCTTCAGTATTGCGGTGGCCAAGGCCAACAACGGCGGGCAAATCTGCATCAACCCGGACGTGGTGTATGTGCCTCGGGAACAGATGGAAGACCTGATTGGCCTGCTGGGTGCTGCCTACACTGAGTTGCTGCCCGCCACCGACGCCAACCCGGACGTGGTCGCGGTGGTCAACGCCCGCCACCTGCACCGTATCGAAGGGTATGTGCAGGATGCCCGCGAACGCGGTGCGCGCACAGAGTGCTTCCCACAAGCCCTTGAGGTCGACGCAGTGACTCGCCGGCGGCCGTTGCAAGTGGTGATCAACCCGCCGCGCGACAGCCAGATCATGCAAGAAGAAATTTTTGGCCCAGCGCTGGTGCTGTTGCCCTATGAGCAGCTTGATCGCGCCCTCGCCGATATCCACTCGCGCGAGCGCCCGCTGGCGCTGTACTACTTCGGGCAAAGTGAAGAAGAGCAGCGCCATGTGCTGCAGCACACGATTTCCGGTGGTGTCAGCATCAACGACGTGATGATGCACGCGGCCTTGCACGACGCACCGTTTGGTGGGGTTGGGGCTTCGGGCATGGGCCACTACCACGGTCGCGAAGGCTTCCTGGAGTTCAGCCATATGCGCACCGTGTACAAGGCCCCGGCCCACGACCCGCGCCGCGAGTGGGGCCTGTTGCCGCCTTATGGCGAGCACTTTTTGCCCGCCATGCAGGCGATGGTCACCGCCGACTGAAACCCGAAATGCCCTGTGGGAGCGAGCCTGCTCGCGAAGTCCTTGATGCTATGCATCTCTTCGCGAGCAGGCTCGCTCCCACCAGGGGCGTTGTTCTTTAAATAAAAACAAGATTTGCTCTGGAGATTGACCTTGCCAAACCCTGCCGAAACACCTGAACAATCCTCTGGCTGGCCCCGTCGCCATGTCCTCAAAGCTGGCGCCCTGGCCGTGGGGGCCGGGCTGCTGGGGCGTTTTGCCAATGCCGCTGAAGGCACCGCCATTTCGTCCGCCGAGTACCTGGCAATGGACGCCACTGACATGGCCCGCGCGGTGCAAAAGGGTGAACTCAGCCCGCACACTCTGCTGGCAGCGGCCATGGCCCGTTGTGATGCCGTCAACCCCAAGGTCAATGCCGTCAATATGCGTCACGACGACTACGCCCAGGCATTGCTCAAGGCCCGCAGCGCCAGTGGCGCTTCCACCACCGGTGCGCTTGCCGGGGTGCCGATCCTGATCAAGGACCTCAACACCTACCTAGAAGGTACCCGCACCACCAATGGCAGCCGGTTGTACAAGGACGCGCCGCCAGCGCCTCACACCAGTACCCTGATTGCCCGTTACCAGGCGGCCGGGGCTGTGCCGTTTGGCAAGACAACCTGCCCGGAATTCGGCCTGACCACCACCACCGAATCCCTGCTGTGGGGCCAGACCCGCAACCCCTGGAACCTGGCCAAAAGCGCCGGTGGCTCGTCCGGCGGAGCGGCTTCGGCGGTAGCCGCAGGTATTGTGCCGGTGGCCCATGCCACGGACGGCGGCGGCTCGATCCGCATTCCGGCGTCCTATTGCGGGCTGGTCGGGCTCAAGCCCACGCGTTACCGCACGCCTAGCGGCCCGGGCAAGTACGAGGGCTGGTTCGGAGCCAGCGTGGGCAACGTGGTGTCGCGCAATATGCGCGATATGGCGCTGTTTATGGACGTGGGGCAGGGGCATGAGGCGGGCAGTCCTTATTGGGCCAAACCCCTGGTACGTCCTTATGTTGAAGAGCTGCGCGCCGCGCCGGGCCGTTTGCGTATCGGTGTGGTGCGTGATTCGCTGACCGGCTCGCCCCTGGACCCGGCGGTGGCCCGGGTACTGGACGACACAGCCAGGCGTCTGGCAGCGCAGGGCCATGAGGTCGAAGAGCTGCGCCTGAGCATCGACCCGCGGCAGTTGTTTGGAGCACACGGCTCGGTGGTTGGCGATGCCTTGCTGACCATGGTGCACGATCGTGAGCAAGCGCTGGGCCGCAGCGCCACCGCCGACGATTACGAGCGCATCACCCAGGTGGTACTGGGCAATGCCCAAAAAGTCACCGGAGAGGGCCTGTATCGGGCTCGCCAGTCGTTCGAAAGCATTGGCGGCTACATGGAAGACCAATTCCAGAAATTTGATGTGATCCTCTCGCCAGTCACGGCCAACGTCACCCCCGACCTGGGCCTGCTGAGCCTGGATCAGCCGTGGGACAGCTATGCCCACAACGCCATGGGCAGCGCGGCTTTTACCGTACTGGCCAACGTTAGCGGGCAACCGGCGCTGTCGTTGCCGGTGGGTATGAGCGACAACGGCCTGCCCATCGGCATGATGTTCACCGCGCCATTGGGCGGTGAAGACGTGTTGCTGCGTTTGGGCGCGCAGATCGAGCAGGATCGGCCTTTTGCGAAGTTGCCGGTGGTTTAAAAAGCGCCCTCAGCCCAACCCTCTGCCTTAGGGAAAGGGTCGGGCTGAGGGCCAGCCTTCACTCGATATCCCGACTAGTCCGCTTTGACGATGATCCACAACCCCGCTGGCGGGATTATTCGTCACACACCGCCCGCGCATTCGCGCAGCGAGAGACTGACGGAGAACACACGGATGGATCAGATACGAGAGAAAAGTCCGATTGAGCTTGAGCTGCTGCAACGCGCGCGCAATTTGATACCTGCGCTTAAAAGCCGTTCAGCCCAGGCGGACAAGGACTGCAAGCTACCTGACGAAACCGTTCGCGAAATGCAGGAAGCCGGGCTGTTTCGTGCCCTGCAACCGAAAATGTGGGGCGGCCATGAAGTCGACTTGCGCACCTTTTTTGAAATTCAGATGACCCTGGCCGAAGGCTGCATGTCCACCGCCTGGGTCTATGGCGTAGTGGGTGTGCACCCGTGGCAACTGGCGCGTTACCCGGTAGAGGCGCAGCGTGATGTGTGGGGCGAGGACAGCTCGGTGCTGGTGGCCTCGACCTATATGCCCGTGGCCAAGGTTACGCCGGTCAAGGGCGGCTATCAGGTCAGCGGGCGCTGGGGCTTCTCCAGTGGCAGCCAGCATGCGCAGTGGTGTCTGCTTGGCGGCATCGTGCCGCAAGACGAAACCGGCCCTACCGAACACGGCACCTTCCTGATCCCGGCCAGTGACTACCGTATCGAGCAGAACTGGGACGTGCTGGGCCTGCGCGGCAGCGGCAGCCACGACATAGTCGTCGAAGATGCCTTTGTTCCGGCTCATCGGGTGCAACGCACCAACAATTACGGCATCGAAGCCACACCGGGGCGTCTGGTCAACACCAACCCGATGTACGCCATCCCGTTTGCCCAGGTGTTTGCCCGCGCCGTCTCTACCTCGGCCCTCGGCGCACTGCAAGGCGCGATCAACGAGTTCCGCGACAACGCGGCCAAGCATATCGGCAAGCATGGCGCCAAAACCGCCGAAGACCCGGCCGCGCAGGCTGCCGTGGCTGAAGCCATCATCACTGTCGATTCGTTAAAACTGGTGCTGATGCGCAACTACGCCAACCTGATGGCGCTGGCCGCCGCGGGGGAATACCCGGATGTGGAAACCCGCTTGCTGTATCGCTACCAGTCTTCCCATGTGACCAATGTCTGCGCCGACCGGGTCAGTGACCTGCTGCGCTGCATGGCCGCATCGGGCTTGTACAACACCAACCCGGTGGCGCGCTTCTTCCGTGACCTGCATCAGGCGCGCGGGCATATCGCCAATAACGAGGCGGCTTACCGTCGCAGTTATGGCCTGGTGCAATTGGGCCTGCCCAACGCGGACCCGTTTGTGTGATCGGCTGATCTGCACCCGGCAAAACACCTCTGACCTCAGCGCAAGGCATAACAATAATGACGGCTCACGATCAGTCTCAGTCCAGCTATGACGTAATTGTTGTCGGCTCCGGCGCCGGCGCCATGACCTCAGCCCTGTTTGCGGCTGATCAGGGCCTGTCGGTCCTGATTGTCGAAAAAAGCGATAAATACGGTGGCACTTCGGCGATTTCCGGTGGTGGTATCTGGATCCCCAACAACCATTACTTTGCCGCGCTCGGCGGGAAGGACAGCCCCGAGCTGTCGATGCAGTACCTCAAGGCGGCCACCGGCGAGCATGGCGACCCGGTGCGCCTGCAGGCGTATCTGGATCACGCCGCGCCGATGATCAAAAGGCTCACGGCCAACAGCCATGTGCGTTACGCGGTGGCCGACAAATACCCCGATTACTACCCGCAACTGCCCGGCGCCTTGCCGGGTGGTCGCACCCTGGACCCGGAGCTGTTCGACACCAGCCTGCTGGCTGAAGAACTGCCCAACCTGCGCAAGCCTTCACCCTCCACCCTGTTGATGGGGCGCATTGCCTGGACGGCCCGCGACGCGCACAAGGCCATGGCGCGCAGCTTTGGCTGGCAATGGCTGATCTTCAAGCTGATGGCGCGCTACAAGCTCGACTTCAAATGGCGGCGCAAGAGCAAATATGACCGCCGTGCTGCGCTGGGCAGCTCACTGGTGGCGTCGCTGCGTCGTTCGCTGATGGATCGCAACGTGCCGCTGTGGCTTAACACCGACTTTCAGGATGTGTTGCTCGACGGTGATAGGGTGTGCGGCATCAAGGTCGCCACCGGCGGCAAGGTGCTTGAACTCAAGGCCCGTCGCGCGGTGATTTTCGGCTCCGGCGGATTTGAGCAGAACCAGACCCTGCGCGAGAAGTTCTTGCCGCAGCCGACCCGTGCCAGCTGGAGCGCAACGCCACCGGGCAACAATACCGGGGCAGCGCTTGAGGCCGGCATGCAGATCGGCGCGGCCACTGCGCTGATGGACTGGGCCTGGTGGGCACCGACCATTGCCGTACCCGGCGAAGAAAAACCCCGCGGTGTATTTGCCGAGCGGGCGTTCCCGGGGGCTATTGTGGTCAACAGCCTGGGCCAGCGCTTCGTCAACGAGGCGGCGCCGTACCTTGAATTCGTCGATGCCATGTACCAGGACAATCGCAAGACTGATGGCCGCTCAGTGCCGTCGTGGGTGATCTTCGACGGGCACTTTCGCTTCAATTACGCCATGGGCCCGTTGATGCCGGCCCAGGTGGTGCCCGACAGCCGTTTGCGCAAGGAGTGGCTCAACACCGTGTACTGGAAGGCCGACAGCCTTGAGGCTCTGGCCATGCAGATCGGTGTGGATGCCCAGGGGCTGGACAGCACCGTGCAGAAGGTCAACGGCTATGCCCAAACCGGTGTCGACCTGGACTTCGATCGCGGCGGCAACGTCTTCGACCGCTACTACGGCGACAGCAATATCAAACCCAACCCGTGCCTGGCGCCATTGCGCAAAGGCCCGTTTTACGCCATGCGCCTGGATGCCGGGGACATCGGCACCAAAGGCGGCCTGCTGACCAATCAACATGCTCAGGTGGTGCGTGAGGACGGTCAGCCGATCCCCGGCCTGTACGCGATCGGCAACTGCTCGGCATCAGTGATGGGTACCAGCTACCCGGGCGCCGGTGGCACCCTTGGCCCGGCCATGACCTTCGGCTATATCGCCGCCAATCATATCGCCAGCAGCGTGCCGGCAACGGCCAGCGCCAAGGTGCGGGCACTGTCATGAGCCGAGCGCAGAACACCACCAGTAACAGTAAAATCCTCGCGCCATTGCAGGCCGATCGGCTCAGCGCACGGGACTGGCACGACACCTGTGATGTGCTGGTGATCGGTTGGGGGGCGGCGGGTGCCTGCGCTGCGCTGGAGGCCAGCAGCAATGGCGCCAGGGTGATTGTGGCCGACCGCTTTACCGGCGGTGGCGCGAGTGCCAAAAGTGGTGGTGTGGTCTACGCCGGTGGCGGCACCCGGCATCAGCAGGCTGCAGGTTTCAACGACAGCACCCAAGCGATGTTTGACTACCTCAAGCACGAAACCCAGGGCGTGGTCAGCGACGCCACCCTGCAAAAATTCTGCGATGACAGTGTCAGCAATCTGGACTGGCTTGAAAGCCACGGTGCCCGTTACGCCCACAGCGTACCGCCGGGGGGTAAAACCTCGTACCCGTCCGATGGCCATTTTTTGTATTACTCGGGCAATGAGCTGGTGCCTTCCCATGCCGGGGCCCGGCCACCGGCGCCCCGCGGCCATCGTACGGTGGGCAAGGGCCAGTGCGGCGCGGTGCTGTACGGACACCTCAAAGCAGCGTGCCTGCGGGCCGGGGTGCAACCGTTGTTGCAATCGGCGGCACGCCGGCTGGTGGTGGATGCCAGCGGGCGGGTAGTGGGTGCCGAGTTCTGGAGCCTGCCCGAGGGCAGCCGCGAAGCGCGCTTGCATGCACGCCTGGCGGCACGGGCCGAGCGCCTGCAAAACTTCGCCCCCGGTTACTGCGACCGCCTGCGCCTCAAAGTCAGCCAGCTGGAGCGTGACCATGGCCAGCCATTGCTGATCCGTGCCAGTCGCGCCGTTATCCTCAGCACCGGTGGTTTTATCTTCAACCGCGGGCTGATCCGCGATCATGCGCCCAACTTCAGGCGCAACTTCAAGGTGGGCGCGACCGGCTGTGATGGCAGCGGTCTGCTGCTGGGGCAGTCAGTGGGGGCCCGCAGCGAGCGTTTGAGCCGGGTGTCGGCCTGGCGCTTTATCAACCCGCCGCACTGCTGGCCCAAGGGCATTGTGGTCAACAGCAATGGCCAGCGTTTTTGCAACGAAGAAGTCTACGGCGCCACCCTTGGCCAGCCGCTGTGCGATGAGCAGGGCGGGCAGGCGTGGCTGGTGCTGGATGCGCGCTTGCGCAAACAGGCCATCCGCCAGGCGCTGTTTGGTGGCTATTGGTGGTTCCAGAGCCTGCCGGCGCTGGCCTTGATGCTGCTCAAGGTTCGCAAGGGCGACAACCCCGACCGCCTGGCCAGCGTTTGCGGCATGCAGGCGGGGGAGTTGAGTGGTGCCCTGCGCGCATATAACGCCGGTGCCCGGGGTGATGGGCCGGATGCTTTTGGCAAATCTGAAGGCAGCCGCCAGGTGCTGGACAAGGGGCCGTTTTATGCCTGCGATATCAGCGTTGGTAACCCGATCTTTCCTTTGGGTGCCCTGACCCTGGGCGGCCTGAAAGTCGATGAAGACAATGGCGCAGTCCTCGATATACAAGGCCAGCCGATTGCCGGTCTGTTCAGCGCTGGGCGCACCGCCATCGGCGTGGCGTCGCACCTTTATATTAGCGGCTTGTCCCTGGCCGACTGCGTGTTTTCGGGGCGGCGTGCCGGCCTTGCTGCCTCTGTCAGGAGCGAGCCTAGCACAACAATCGCGAGCAGGCTCGCTCCCGCAGACAGTGCAAAGGTGACCTTATGAGCGCACGTGTTGCGGGCAAGGTGGCGTTGATCACCGGCGGGGCCAGTGGCGTGGGCAGGGCGACGGCGCTGCTGCTCGCCCGTGAAGGTGCTCGTGTGGTGATCAGCGATATCGATGTGGCGGGTGGCCTGGCCCTGGCTGAAGAAATCGGCGAGCAAGCATTGTTTATTGAGCATGATGCGGGCAATGAAGCGCATTGGACGCGGGTGATCGACACCGTTCGCGAGCACTGCGGGCGCCTGGATATCCTGTTCAACAATGCCGGGATCCTGATCAAGGGCGATATCGAACAGACCACCTACAGTGATTGGCAGCGGGTGCAGCGCATCAACTCCGACAGTGTCTTCCTGGGTTGTCGCGCAGCCATAAGCCTGATGAAGGAAGGCGAGGGCGGCTCCATCATCAACATGTCTTCGATTGCGGCTGTGGCCGGACGCGAGGATTACGTTGCCTACAGCGCTTCCAAAGGCGCGGTTGCTGCCCTGTCGCGCACCGTGGCGGTGTTGTGCCGTCGGCGCAAATACCGCATTCGCTGCAACTCTTTGCATCCTGACGGCATCCTCACCCCCATGACCACCGCGGGCCTGCCCGCCGGGCTCGACCCGTGGAGCCTGACCATCGATGCCGACCCCATGGGACGCATGTGCCTGCCCGAAGATGTCGCTGCCAGCGTGTTGTTTTTGGCCAGTGACGAGTCCCGCGCCATCAGCGGTATCGAGCTGCGGATCGACAGCGGCCAGTTTGTGATGAGTATCTGATATGAACCTACCGGCGTATTTCTCCCTGCGCGTGGCGCAAATCGTGACTGAAACGGCGGACTCCCGCTCCCTGGTGTTCGACGTCCCTGCGGCCCTGCGTGAGCAGTTCACCTATAAGTCCGGGCAATTCCTGACCCTGCGCGTGCCCTTTGAGGGCGGCTGGTTGCCGCGCTGCTATTCGCTGTCCAGCACCCCGCTGGAGGACGAGCCGCTGCGCGTGACCATCAAGCAAGTCCGCGACGGGCGTGCGTCCAATTGGCTGTGCGAGCAGTTGCGTGAGGGCGATCAGCTTGAAGTGCTGGCGCCGGCCGGGGTGTTTGTACCGCGGCATTTTGACGATGACTTTGTGCTGTTTGGCGGCGGCAGCGGGGTCACACCGGTGCTGTCGATCCTGCGTTCTGCGCTGATTGCCGGTACAGGCCGAATTCTGCTGATTTACGCTAATCGCGATGAGGCGTCGGTGATCTTTGCCGGCGAACTCAAAGCCCTGGCCAGCGCCTACCCGCAGCGTCTGCAGGTGATCCACTGGCTGGACTCGGTCCAGGGCATACCGGCCGTGGCACAACTGGCGCAGATGGCCCGTCCGTTTGTGCATGCCCAGGCTTATATCTGTGGCCCCGGTCCGTTTATGGACGCCGCTGTGAGCGCCTTGCACGAGATCGGCATGGAGCACGGGCGCATCCACGTCGAGCGTTTTGTCTCGCTGCCGGAAGAGGGCAGTGTGGCCGCTCCGGCGCCGGTCAACACCGAGGTGATCGGCAGCCAGCTCTCGGTGCGCCTGGACGGTGAAGAATTTGAAGTGCCCTGTGCCGAAGGCGAAACCCTGCTCAATGCCATGCACCGAGCAGGCCTGAAACCGCCCAGCTCCTGTCTGGTGGGTTCCTGCGCGACCTGCATGTGTACGGTTGAGCGCGGCAGTGTCGAGATGCTGCGCAATGATGCCCTGGACCAACAAGAACTCAATGACGGCTGGGTGCTGGCGTGCCAATCGGTGCCCAGCAGCGAACAGCTGCGCGTGTGCTTTCCCGAATAACCTGCCAGACGAGTGACCGATGACTTCCAGCCTGCAACAGAGCCTGCCGCGCTCGATCCCGCAACTGCTGTTCAACGCCTCGGTGCAGCATGCCGGGCGCACGGCCATTGAAGAACATGGCCAATGCATCGACTACAGCGAACTGCCGCGCCTGGCCCTGGGCGTAACCCGCAGCCTGATGGCCCAGGGCATTGGCAAGGGGGACCGGGTGGCGATCTGGGCACCCAACGGGCGTGACTGGATCATCGCCGCGCTGGGTATTCATTGCGCGGGGGCGGTCATGGTGCCGATCAACACCCGGATGAAAGGCCCGGAAGCGGCTGATATTTTGCTGCGCAGCGGCAGTAGTCTGCTGTTTGTGCAGCCGAGTTTTCTGGGCACCGATTACCTGGCCTTGCTCGCGCCTTATCGACCGGCCAGCCTCAAGTGCCTGGTGTTGCTGGGCGAAAGCCCGGCGGCCAGTTCCGCCGGCCTGGACTGGGACGGCTTTCTCGCCCTGGGCGCGGCCACCAGCGAGTCTGCCGCGCTATTGCGTGCAGCCAGCGTGAATAGCGATGACCTCAGTGACCTGTTGTTTACCTCCGGCACCACGGGCAAGCCCAAGGGCGTGATGAGCGCTCACGGGCAAACCATCCGCGCCTTTAGTGAATATGTCTCGGTGATCGGTTTGCTGGCCGGTGATCGTTACCTGGTGATCAACCCGTTTTTTCATGCCTTCGGCTACAAGGCGGGCTGGCTTACGTGCCTGCTGGCGGGGGCAACTATCCTGCCGCACCCGGTGTTCGACGCCGAAGCAGTGTTCCAGCGCATTGCCGCAGAACGCATCAACGTGCTGCCGGGGCCGCCGACCCTTTACCTGTCGATGCTGGCCCATCCCAAGCTGGCCGAGACCGACCTGTCGAGCCTGCGCATTGCCGTGACCGGTGCGGCGACGGTGCCACCGATCCTGATCGAGCGCATGCGCAGCGAGCTGGGCTTTGCGGTGGTGACCACCGCCTATGGCCTGACCGAATGCGGCGGCTTGGCCACTATTTGCGACCCCTCTGATTCGGCGACGATCATCGCCAGCACCAGCGGGCGGCCGATTCCGGGCACCGAAGTGAGCATCCGCGACCCGCAAAACCAGGCGTTGCCAGTGGGCAGTACAGGGGAGATCTGCCTGCGTGGCTTTCATGTGATGCAGGGCTATTTCGAGGACCCGCAGGCCACCGCCGAAACCATCGACAGTGAAGGCTGGCTGCACACCGGAGACATTGGCCAGCAGGATGCAGCGGGCAATCTGCGCATTACTGACCGGCTTAAAGACATGTTTATTGTCGGTGGTTTCAACTGCTACCCGGCGGAGATTGAAGCCGGGCTGATGGAGCATCCGGCCATTGCCCAGGTGGCGGTGATCGGTGTGCCGGACGAACGCATGGGCGAGGTGGGGTGTGCGTGCGTGGTGTTGCGCCATAGTGTGCAGCTGGATGAGGCCGGGTTGATCCTGTGGGCGCGCGAGCATATGGCCAACTACAAAGTACCGCGCCTGGTGCGCTTCTATGATGCGCTGCCGGTGAATGCCTCGAACAAGGTGGCGAAGAATGAGTTGCGCGCAGGGTTTATGTAACTGGCCAGGTGCGTTGCCCTCACCCCTGGGGTGAGGGCCGTTTTGCCGGACATAGAATCGGACATCGACAATGGCCGCAACTATCCCCTTTTGGCCTGCCTCCCTCTGTGAACGCGTCGGGCTCTGGGCAAGAATCAACCACGCCACACAATAACAATAATCCTTTTCGCCTTTGCCCTGAGCCCTTTGCTGGCCGCTGCCGTGTACACAACATAATAACTATCGATCTCACGCCGAATTCGGGGAACTGAGCCATGGACACTCTGAAACGCCTGATGGGCGCCACTGTTTGCGGGCTGACGCTGTTGGCCGGCGCTGTACAGGCAGAACAGCGCGAGTTGCGGGTGTACAACTGGGCCGACTATATCCTGCCGTCCGTGCCCAAGGATTTCGCCAAACAGACCGGCATCAAGGTCACCTGGGACTCGTTCGACACCAACGAGGCCCTGGAAGCCAAGCTGCTGACCGGTAACTCCGGCTATGACCTGGTGGTGCCCTCCAACCAGTTTCTCGATACCCAGATCAAGGCCGGTGTGTTCCAGAAACTGGACAAGAGCAAGCTGCCCAACTGGCAGCACCAGGACCCGGCCCTGCTCAAGTTGCTGGACACCAACGACCCCGGCAACCAGTACGCCGTGCCGTATATGTACGGTACGGTGCTGATCGGCTTCAACCCGGCCAAGGTCAAGGCGGCGCTGGGCGAGAATGCGCCGGTGGACAGCTGGGACCTGGTGTTCAAGCCCGAGAACATGGCCAAGCTGAAATCCTGCGGCGTGGCGATGCTCGATTCGCCTTCGGAAATCCTGCCGTTGGCGTTGCACTATCTGGGCCTTGACCCCAACAGCCAGAACCCGGCCGATTATGAGAAAGCCAAGGCGCTGATGCTCAAGATCCGCCCTTACGTGACCTACTTCAACTCCGCTAAATACATGACCGATATCGCCAATGGCGACATTTGCGTGGCCATTGGTTATTCCGGCAGCTTCTACCAGTTTGGCAACCGCGCCAAAGAGTCGGGCAACGGCGTGGTGGTGGACTGGCGCTTGCCCAAGGAGGGCGCGCCGATCTGGTTTGACACCTTCGCCATCCCTAAAAGTGCGAAAAACGTCGAAGAGGCCCACGAGTTTCTCAACCACCTGCTGGAGCCCAAGGTCATTGCCGGGATCAGCGATTTTCAGGGCTACCCCAATGCCAACAAGGATTCGCTGGCACTGATCAACAAGGACATCACCGCCAACCCCAACCTGACCCCGACCAGCGAGGCACTCAAGTCCTTGTATGTGGTGCAACCGCTGCCGCAAAAAATGGAGCGTGTGCGCACGCGGGTGTGGACCAGCATCAAGTCGGACAAGTAACCCCCCGGGGGTAGTGCATGGGGGTTATCGTCAAGCTCTGGCCAGGTTTCTACACTGGCCGTACTTAAGAACGAGGAGAACAGCACCATGCGTATCCGTGAGCTTGGTATCACCATCGGTTCAGGCACCCCCGGCGTGTTCAACGCCATTACCGACGTGCCGGGTGTGCGAGTAGGTCATCACACGCTCAACCTGGAAACCGGCGACGTTTCCATCCATTCCGGTGTCACCGTGATTGAACCGCGTGCGGGAGCCACGCACCTGCAACCGTGCTTTGCCGGCGTGCATGTGCTCAATGGCAACGGCGACGCCACGGGGCTGGAGTGGATTCGCGAAGCCGGTTTGCTGACCTCGCCGATTGCCTATACCAACACCCACAGTGTTGGCGTGGTGCGCGATGCGCTGGTGGCGGCCGAGCGCGAACTGGGCAAGCAGCACACCTACTGGTGCATGCCCGTGGTGCTTGAAACCTACGACGGCACGCTGAACGATATCTGGGGCCAGCATGTTACGGCCGAGCATGTGCAACTTGCGCTGCAGGATGCCAGGTCAGGCCCGGTGCAGGAGGGTAATGTGGGCGGTGGCACAGGGATGATCTGTCACGAGTTCAAGGGGGGCATTGGCACTTCCTCGCGGGTACTGGGCCCGGAGCAGGGTGGCTGGACCGTCGGTGCGCTGGTGCAGGCCAACTACGGTGTGCGCGAAGCCTTGCGGGTGGGGGGGTACCAGGTCGGTACCGTCCTCGATGATGTGCCGTCGCCGTTCAAGAGCGAGAAAAATGTGGGCGTGCCGGGCATGGGGTCGATCGTGATTACCATCGCCACCGATGCGCCGTTGTTGCCACACCAGTGTACCCGTCTGGCGCAGCGTGCCAGTGTCGGGCTGGCGCGAGTGGGGGGCGGCACTGAAGACTCCAGCGGTGATATTTTTATTGCCTTTGCGGTGGGTAACAGCAACTTGCCGGCAGCCAACTTCGGCCATCCGGGTGAGCCGACCATGGCATTGCAGATGGTCAACAACGACTACATTTCGCCGCTGTTTGCGGCGGCGGCGGATGCGGTAGAGGAGGCGATACTCAATGCCATGCTCGGTGCCGATGACCTGACGGGCTGTGGCAACACCGTGCTGGCGCTCAAGCCTGAGCGTTTGCTGGTGGCGTTGCAGCAGGTGGGCTGGAAAGCCGCTTGATCCCGTAATCCCGTAGTCGCTGCCGAGGAACGAAGGCTGCGAGCTTTTTGTTCGAGTCGCTGCAAGGCAAGAGCTCGCAGCCTTCGTTCCTCGGCAGCGACTACGCGGTCCTGTGCCTGTCAGAGCTTGGGCAACTGCCCCACCCGGGCCATCATCTCGGTGACGATCTGCAGGTCCAGCATAAACTGCTCGACCGTCTTGAACTCATTGTCGGTATGCCCGGTGTATTTCACATCCGGCATGGCCAGGCCGAATTGCACGCCGTTAGGCAGTTCATGCACCGAGGTCGCACCTGCCGAAGTTCCGAACTTGTGCTCCATGCCCAGGTTCTCACTGGCCACGGCCAGCAACGCCTTGACCCACTCACCCTCGGGGTTGCGGTACATCGGCTCGGCAATGGTGTAGTCGAAGGTCACCGGCACCTGCTTGCTCTTGCTCCAGGCCGCCAGTTTTTCGGCAATCTGTGCTTTCAGTGCTTCAGGCGACTTGCCCTTGGGCACACGCAGGTTGACCGCCAGCTTGAGCGCCTTGTCGTCCAGCCCCACAAACGTCAGCGAAGTGGTCAGCGGCCCCATAAACTCATCGGCAAAACCGACGCCCAGCTTGCCACCCTTGTAGTCCAGGCCCCAGTTGTCGGCCGCATAGTGCGCAGCATCGGTGATGTGGTTTTGTTTGAGGGCGATAGGGCCGTCAACGCTGCTGATAAAATCGAGCATCCGCGCTACCGGGTTGATCCCGGACTCGGGCTCCGAGGAATGAGCCGAAACCCCGGTCACGGTCAGCACTACCTCTTTGCCCACCACCTTGGCATTGATCTCGAAATCGCCGCCATTGCGCTTGGCATATTCAGCACCGGCCTTGTTCAGGCTGGCCGCCAGCTCGGCCGGTTTGTCGGTCAACAGGGTCGCCACTGACGTCGACGGGATCTGGTTGGTGGCCATGCCGCCGGTCAGCGCGATGATTTCTGCGCCCTGGCCTTCGCCCTTGCGTCGGGCAAAAGTAGCCATGACGGTGCCGTAGCCTTTCTCGGCGATCACCACCGGGTAGCCGCCATCCAGCGCCAGGTTGTAGTTGGGCACCGGGTTGTGTTCGAAGTAATAAGGGATGGCATCACCGCTGGTTTCTTCGGTGGTGTCGATCAGCAACTTGAAGTTTCTGGCCAGTGGCAGTTGCTCTTCCTTGATGACTTTCATGGCGTACATCGCGACCACTATGCCGTTTTTGTCATCCTCTGTACCGCGCCCATACATGCGGTCGCCGATCAGGGTGACCTTGAACGGGTCGAGTTTGGTTCCGTCCTTGAGTACCCAGTTTTCCGGGGTTACCGGCACGACGTCGGCGTGGGCGTGAATACCGACCACTTCATCACCACTGCCTTCGAGGGAGACTTCATAGACACGGTTGTCGATATTGCGAAAGTTCAGGTTGAAGGCCTTGGCGAGGTCCTTGATTTTGTCGGCGATCTTGAGAAACTGCGGGTTCTCGTACTGGGGCACGTCATCCAGGTTTACCGTCGGGATAGCTACCAGCTCACGCAGGGTTTCGGTGGCCGCCTTGCCGTATTTGAGACGGGTATACAGGCCCAGCAGGCGATAGATTTCGTTCTGCTGCTCTGCGCTCAATGCCTTGTTGTCGATGAAGGCGTTGATGGTCGGGCCGAGGTTATCTTGTTGCGCCAACTCGCTCTTGCCCAAAGCCCCCAGAAACTGCCGGAAGTCAGTGATTTTGCTGTCGCTGAAGGTCTTGAGGATCACGGCGCTCTGTTGCGGGGTGATGGTGGCGTGGGCAGCAGTGCTGAACCCGGCAAGGCTGGCCATCATCATGGTTGCAGCGGCCAGGTGCTTAAGTGAAAAGTCCATTTTGCAGGGCATTCCTGTACAGGTTGTTGGAGAGAAATATGCAATAAATGAAACAAAACATTTCCAAACTTACACTGCAAGGACGTGGGACGGTAGGTACTTTTTACTCCTGCGCCTGTAAAAACAACGAGAACAGTTCGGACTGTGACTTGATTCCCAACTTGCCGTACATGTGCTTGCGATGGACCTTGACGGTCTCGGCGGAAATCACCAGTTTGCGGGCGATTTCCTTGTTTGAACAACCACTTAGCAACAGCAGGGCGACTTCCATTTCCCGCGCGGTCAGCGGCGTGGTCAACTGCTCGGCAGCCGCTTCAAGGCGGCTTTCCCAGTTGCCAGGCTGCTCCGGCGCCTCCCCGGGGTCGCGTTCAAACATCAGGCGCTGACGCATCAGTGCTGCGACCCAGGGCCGTACCAGCCCCAGCAACGCGCCGTGTTCCAGGCTGAAGCGGCACTGGCTGCCCAGTGACAGGCTCAGGGTGCGTTGGTTGTCGAGTTGCACATTGATATGCACCTCGTCAGTGACGATATTCAGGCGGAAATAGCGCTGGTAGTAATCGGTCTGTGCAAAGCATTCCGGGGCCACGTCCTGCAGGCGGACTAACCCGCTCTGTGGTGCTTCGCGGTTGGCAATGTAGAACGGGTCGAGCAGGTACAGGCCTTTGAGATAGTCCTGAAACAACGAGTCCATGCCACCGTCTGCACCGGGGGACTCGGCGAGAACCTGCGGCTTGCCGGCGCTATAGATCAGCACCACCCAGTTGTCCACGGGTATATAGCGGCCCAGCAAACGTACCAGCGCAGTCCAGAAATTGGGCCGGTCGAGGGTTTCGATCACGCGGCCCATCGCGTCGTGCCAGGCCACATCCTGCAAGGTCAGATTCATCTCACTACCCACCGGGTGTTACCCCATCGAAGTCATTTATTGGCGCGGTGCCGCGCACCATACTCGGCTCATCCCACCGTGCAAGGAACCGAGATGAAAATTGAATTGGTGCAACTGGCAGGCCGTGACGGCGACACCGCTTATAACCTGTCGCGCACACTGAATGCCATCGCCACCTGCGCTGGCGATACCGATTTGCTGGTGTTCCCGGAGACCTATCTGAGCGGCTTTGTCGGCGGCGCGCAACTGGCGCAGGTGGCCGAGCCCTTGCACGGCACGACCCTGCAAACCGTGTTGCAGGCCGTGCGCGAGCGTGGCGTGGCGGTGGTGCTGGGATTTGCCGAAGTGCATCAAGGCAGGTTCTACAACAGCTCGGTACTGGTGACTCCCGAGGGTATTGCGCTGCAGTACCGCAAGACCCATCTGTGGCCAAGCGAGCGCAGTGACTTTAGCCCCGGCGACCGTTATACCACCGTGCTCTGGCGGGGTGTGCGGGTTGGCCTGCTGATCTGCTACGACATCGAGTTGCCGGAAACCAGCCGCGCACTGGCGCAACTGGGGGCAGAAGTAGTCATCGTCACCAACGGCAATATGGACCCCTACGGCCCGGTGCATCGCACTGCGATCATGGCCCGCGCCCAGGAAAATCAGTTGTTTGCGGTAATGGTCAATCGTGTTGGGGCGGGGGATGACGGCCTGGTGTTTGCCGGTGGCAGCATGGCGGTCGACCCGTTCGGGCGTGTGCTGTTTGAAGCAGGGCGCGATGAGGTTCGCCATGTTGTAGAGCTGGACCTGGATCAGCTCAAGGCTGCCCGGCGTGACTACGATTACCTCAAAGATCGTCGTTTGATGCTGTCGGGCGAACAGATAGAGCACTCGGACGGGCGTCGCGAACTGTTGATCGGAGCCAGCCAATGAAGACTAAAAACACTATGGGTCTTGCCCTGGCTGCGCTCTTGGGTTGCAGCCTGGTTCACGCCGCCGGGCCTCAGGTGAATATCTACAACTGGTACGATTTTATCGCACCGGACACGATGAAAAACTTCCAGGCCGAAACCGGCATAGGCTCGATGTACGACGTGTTCGACAACAGCGATGTGATGCAAAGCAAGCTCATGGCCGGTCGCAGCGGGTATGACGTTGTTGTGGCCACAGGGGACCTGTTGCCCAACTTGATCAAGGCCGGGGTGCTCAAGGAACTCGATCCGGGGCAGTTGCCCAATCGAGTACACCTGGACCCCGCCATCCTCGCCAAGATGCAGAGCAATGACCCCGGCAATCGCTATGCCGTGCCGTATTTGTGGGGCACTACAGGGGTGGGTTATGACGTCGACAAGGTCAGGGCGATTCTGGGGCCGGACGCGCCGGTGGATTCCTGGGACCTGATCTTCAAGCCCGAGAACCTGAGCAAATTGAGCCAGTGCGGCGTGGCCATGCTTGATGCCCCCGGTGAAATCATTCCCATCGCCTTGCACTACCTGGGCTTGCCGTACAACAGCAACCAACCTCAGGACTATGCCAAGGCCGAAGCGTTGCTGCTGACGTTACGTCCTTACATCCGCTATTTTGACTCGTCGAAATTCATTACCGACCTGGCCAATGGCAACATTTGCGTGGTGGTGGGTTGGGCGGGCGGGGTGCAAGACGCCAAAACCGCCTCGCAGGTGGCCGGCAATGGGCGCAACATCCGCTACAGCATCCCGCGTGAAGGGGCGCCGATCTGGGTTGAGAGCATGGTATTGCTCAACGACGCGCCCAACCCGCAACAGGGGCTGGCCTTTATCGACTATATGCTGCGCCCGCAAGTAATTGCGCAGACTTCGACCTACCTCAAATATCCCAATGCGAACCAGGACGCCAGGCCACTGATGGACCAGTCGTTGCGCGACAACCCGGATATCTACCCAGGCAAAGAGGTGATGGCAACGTTGTTTCCGCTGGAGCCACTGGCGCTGAAACTTGAGCGGGTGCGCACACGGGTGTGGAGCAAGGTTAAAAGCGGTACGTGACCTGAACCTCTGAATCCCTGAACCCCTGTAGCCGCTGACGAGGAACGAAGGCTGCGATCGGGCGCGAAGCGCTCGTAAAATCATACAACTCGGTGTGGCAGATATATTGAGTGCTGAGGTTTTGCGGCCGCTTCGCGCCCGATCGCAGCCTTCGTTCCTCGTCAGCGGCTACAGTTTTACGTTTTACGTTTTACGGTGTTAGAGTTTTTCCAGTGTCCGTGCATCAACATGGTCACGAACGGTCCTGACCCTCGGCATCGCCGGCAACACCGCCTCCTGCAAGGTCCGCGCAGCAGGGTGGGTAAAGCGCATCTGCGCCGTGACCGGCAGGTCTTCCACCAGCTTGCCCTCTGCCAATACCACCACCCGCTGGCAAAAACGCTGCACCAGGCTCAGGTCATGGGTGATCAGCAAAAAGCCGGTGCCGGACTCGTGCCGTACCTGGGCCAGTAAATCCAGAATCTGCACTTGCAGCACCCGGTCAAGGTTAGACAGGGCTTCATCGAGGATGATCAACTGCGGGCCGATCGCCATGGCCCGGGCAATACCGGCGCGTTGCAGTTGCCCGCCGCTCAGTTGTGCCGGCAGTTTGTCGATATCACGGGCTTCAAGCTGGACTTGCTGGAGCAATTGCTCAACCCGGTCCCTGCAGGCCGCGGCGTCCATGTCTGAAAGATGGCGCAAAGGCTCGGCAATGCTCCAGCCAATGCTGCGCTGGGGGTTGAAGGCGCTGAGCGCATCCTGAAAGACCATCTGCACACGCTGCAAAAACGGCGGCTGGCCCTTGAACACAATGCTGCCCCGGTCGGCGCTTTCCAGGCCCATCAGCAGGCGCGCCAGGGTGCTTTTGCCGCTGCCGCTGCCTCCCAGCAGGCCAAGGCTTTGACCTTCGTGCAGGTCCAGGTTCAAGCCGCTCAGCACCTGCACCCGATGCCGTTTGCTGAACAGTCCACCGGCGCTGTAGCCGTGCTCAAGATCACGTACTTGTATAAAACTCATGGCGCGCAGCTCTCCATTGTCAATGAGTGGTGCGCCGCCAGCAGCGTGCGCGCTTCCTGGCTTTGCGGGGCATTGAACAGTTGGTGCACATCGGCCTGTTCGACGATACGGCCGTGAGCCATGACGCTGACCTGATCGGCGCAGCGTGCCACCACGCCCATGTCATGGGTGATCAACAGCACGCCAAGGTTGCGTTGCTCTACCAGCCGCTGCAGCAGGTCGAGAAAACGCGCCTGCGCGACCACATCCAGATCGCTGGTGGGTTCGTCGGCCAGCAAGAAGCGGCTGTCGGCGAGCAGGGCCAGGGCGATCATCATGCGTTGCAGCATGCCGCCGCTCAGTTGAAAGGCAAATGAGTCCAGTACCCGCTGATCATCGTGCAGGCCCACTTCATGCAACGTGGCCTGGATCAGTTGTTCGGCCTCGACCCCTTGCAGGCCACGGGCGTGGAGGGTTTCGAGGGCGTGCTGGCGCAGGGAACGCACCGGGTTGAAGGCGCTGCGCGGGTTTTGCAGCACCAGCGCTACCTGGCGCCCGCGCAATTGCGCAGCATCCACCGCCTGGCCGTCCAGCAACAGGCTGGCGCCACTGCTGTGCACGCCGGGGGGCAACAGGTCGAGGATGCCCAGGCTGGTCAGCGACTTGCCTGAACCGCTGGCCCCGACCAGCGCATGCACCTGACCGGCCTTGAGGGTCAATTCGACCCGGTCGACCAGGGTGCGTTGTCGGTGTTTGAGGGTCAGGTCGCGAATGGTCAATGTCTGCTTCATTCCTTGATCTCCGCCAGTACGCTGGGGTCAAGGCGGTCGCGCAAGGCGTCGCCCAACAGGTTGAAGGCCATCACCGAGATAAAGATCATCAGGCCCGGCCACAGCAGCAGTTGCGGCTGGGTCCAGATAAATTCCTTGGCATCGTTGATCATCACGCCCCACTCGGGGGTCGGCGGGCTGACGCCCAGGCCCAGAAAGGACAAGCCCGAGACATGCAGCATCATGTGGCCAATATCCATCGACGCCAGCACCAGCAATTGCCCCACGACGTTGGGCATCACATGCTGGCGCAGCCGGGTCAGGCGCGAGGCACCGGCCAGTCGCGACGCCAGCACATAGTCACGGTTGCGCTGGGCCAGGACCATGCCGCGCACCATACGTGCATACCAGGCCCAGTGGGACAGGGCGATGGCGATGATGACGTTGGTCAGGCCGGTACCCAGCAAGGCGATCAGAAAGAACGCCAGCACCAGGGTCGGGAAGGTCAGGAACATGTCGCACAGGCGCATCAGGAACATGTCGACCTTGCCCCCGACAATCCCGGCGATACCGCCAATCACCACGCCCAGTACCAACACCAGGCCCAGCACCAGCACCACGCTGCCCAGGGACAGTTGCGTGCCGACGATCAGCCGCGAGAGTACGTCGCGACCCAGGTGGTCGGTGCCCAGCCAATGGCTGGCACTGGCGGGCAGCAGGCGATCGTCGAGACTCACCAGGGTGGCGTCGTAAGGCGCCAGCCAGGGGCCGAACAGCGCCATCAACAGCAGCAGGGCGACCAGCGCATAACCGATGCGCGCGCCGTTTTTTTTGCCTGTATAAACAGCAGCCAGGGTGCTCATGCCATCACCCCCGAGAAACGTGTACGCGGATCGAGCCAGGCGTAGCAGATGTCCACCACCAGATTGCACAGCACCAGCAGTGTGGTCAGCAGCAGGGTGAAGCACTGCATGACCGGGAAGTCGCGGTTGAGCACGGCGCTGACCGCGAAGCGTCCAACGCCGGGCCAGGCGAAGATGGTTTCGATCACCAGCGCGCCACCGAGCAACTCGCCGATGTGCATGCCGGTGGCGGTCACCAGCGGCATCCAGGCATTGCGCAGAATATGGTCACGCCACACGCGCTTTTCGTTCAGGCCGCGGGCCCGGGCGTAGAACACGTGTCGATGCTCACGTACATCCAGCAGGCTGGCGCGCAGCAGCCGGGCGTTGATCGACATCGACATCAGGGCAATCGCCAGAACTGGCATCAGCAGATGCTGCGGGCCACCACGGCCCATCGGCGGCAGCCAGCCCAGCCACAGCGAGAACAGGGCAATCAGCAGGAATGCCAGCCAGAAATTGGGCATGGATACACCGATAAAGGTGATAAAGCGCACCACCTGATCGGGCCAGCGACCTTTCCAGCGGGCCGCTGCCAGGCCCAGGGGAATGCTCATCACCAGCGTGGCAAGCAAGGCCAGCCCCCCCAGTTGCAGGGTCGCGGGCAGGTAATAGAGGATGTCATCGAGCACCGGGCGCCCGGTGATATAGGACATGCCGAAGTCCAGATGCACGGCGTTCCACAACCAGGTGAGGTATTGCTCGGGCAGTGGCCGGTCCAGGCCCAGGGCATGGCGCGCCTCGGCCAGCGCGGCGTCGGTGGGCGGTATCTGCGACAGGCGCAGGTAATCCAGGGCCGGGTCGCCATTGCCCAGGTGCAGCAGGACAAAGACGATCAATGACACCCCCAGCAAAACCGGGATCAGCAGCACAAGCCGCAGGATGATATAGCGCAGCATGGTCTATGGCTTCCCTGTGGTTGGGTGCATCACTTCAAACGGCACGTCAAACAGCGTGCTGCCGAATTGCACGTTGTCGACGTTGTTAGCGCTGACACTGATGGCCGTGAGGTGTGAAATCGGCAGGTACACGGCTTGATCGTGCAGGGTGGTAAGAATCTCGCGGTAATCGTCGGCCCGTTTGCCCTCATCGGTTTCGCCCAGTACTTCGGCGATTTTCCGGTCGATGGCCGGCTTCATCGGCAGGCCGCGCTGGGCCATGTAGTCGGCGTGGCCGGCGTAGCGCATGGAACTGACAAACGAGTGCGGGTCATAGGGTGCGCCCCAGGTGTCGGCGAAGATCATGCCGAACTTGCCCTCGCGCTGGCGCTGTACCAGGGCGCCGTCTTCTTCGGCGCGCAACTTGACGTCGATGCCGACCTTGGCCAGTTCACCCTGAATGATTTCGGCGAGATTTTTTTGCAGGGCGCTGGGGCCCAGAAACACCAGTTCGGTGCTTAGCGGCTGACCGTCTTTTTCGCGAATGCGTTTGCCTGCAGGGATTTTCCAGCCCGCCGCTTCCAGGGTTTTTTTCGCCTGTTCAGGGGCGTAGGGCAGGGCCTTGAGGCCCAGGTCGGCATACGGCATGTTGCTGGCGAACAGCGCATCGGCACGGGGCTCCTGGCCGTGCAGCACCTTGGCAATGATGGTGTCCTTGTCCACGGCCTGATTGATCGCCTGGCGTACGGCCAGTTCATTGGTCGGGGCCAGGTCCGTGTTCATCGCCACGGTACGGGTGGCCAGCGGTGCGGAAATGGCCGTCTTGAAACCCGAATCGCGCAGGCGCACAAAGGTGCCGGGGGAGATTTCGCCGTCGGCACCCTGAATCAGGTCGATTTCACCGGTTTGCAGGGCGATGGCACGACTGTCCGGGTCGGAGATGACTTTGACCAGCACCGCGGCGTAGCCCGGTTTGACCCCCCAGTAGTGCGGGTTGCGCTCAAAACGGTCGAACTCGCCGCGCCGGGTTTGCGTCAGTACCCAGGGCCCGGTGCCCACCGGCACACCGGGTTTGGCGTCAGGGGCGGCAAAGCGCAACGGGCGAACTTGCGCCAGTTCCATCAGGGTCGGGTAGTAGGGGTGTTTGAGTACCAGCACCAGGGTATGTGCGTCCGGTGCCTCGACGCGTTCCAGGGTAGACACCAGTTCCATCCACTGATGGCGCTTGCTGTTGGCGAGCACCGCGTCAAGGTTGGCCTTGGCGGCAGCTGCGTTGAATGCACTGCCGTCACTGAAGGTCACGTCGTCGCGCAGGGTGAAGGTGTAGGTCTTGCCGTCCGCTGACACCGTCCATGACGTTGCCAGCCAAGGTTCCAGGGTGCCTTGGGCGGTATAGCGCACCAGCGGTTCATAGACCATGGCCTGGGCATACATCTGGTTCGGTGAATAGCCGCGAGGGTCCAGCGGCCCGGCATTGGTTGGCCATGAGTAGGTCAGTGTGGGGGCCGGATCGCCCGCCCATGCAGTCGACAAGCCTGCGCTCAGGCAGGCTCCAATCATCCATAAGGTCAGCTGTTTTTTAGTCCATGACTGCTTCACACTGCGTCTCCCTCAGTTGATGGCCGGTGGCCTGATCAGATGCTGGGTATGAAGTCTATGTCAAAAGTTCATAACTGCGAGGCCGATTAGATGCAGAGGGTCACTATTTCGCTGGACGATGCTTTATTGGCCGCCATTGATGAACGGGTGGGCACCCACGGCTACCAGGGGCGCTCGGAGGCCATCCGCGATTTATTGCGCGCCGGCCTGCTGGAGCCGGAGCAGGGCGACCTGCAAAGCGCTTGCGTGGCGACCTTGAGCTACGTCTATGACCACGCCACCCGGGAGCTGTCCAAACGTCTGAACACGGCCTTTCACGAGCACCATGACCTGACCCTGTCGACCTTGCACGTGCACCTGGACCAGGGCAAATGCATGGAAGTCTCGGTGCTCAAGGGCACGGTCGGCGAGGTGGCGCAGCTCACGCGCCAGGTGATGGCCGAGCGCGGAGTGCGCCATGGCAGCGCGCAGATTATTCCATTGGGAGATCTCGAGTAGCGGTGGGTCAGGCGATCTTTGCGGTCGCTGTCTGTAGTCGCTGCCGAGGAACGAAGGCTGCGATCGAGGACAACGTCCTCGTCTGCACGATGCTCGGCAGCGACCACAAATTTATGTCTTTGCTACTTCTCGACCAGGATCTTCGGGTTGGAGTTGCCCCACACCGTATAAAGGTCGGCCAGCAATGCACCGTTGATGTCTTCAACTTCCGCCTGGCTGATTTCGGCCTTGCCCTGTTGCCCGAACAACACCACTTCGTCGCCGCTTTTGACATCCGGCGCGTCAGTCACATCGACCATCAGCGTATTCATCGACACCTTGCCCACCACCGGCACACGATGGCCGTTGATCAGCACTATGCCCTTGTTGGTAAAGGCGCGGCGATAGCCATCGGAGTAACCCACGGTGATATTGGCCAGCTTCGAGTCGCGGCCCAGTGTCCAGGTGCGGTCGTAGCCCACGGTGTTGCCCTTGGGGTAACTGTTGACCGAAGCCACATGGGACTTGAATTGCATCACGCGCTTGTAGTCGGTGTGCGACGGCACGGTGTCGCCGAACAACGCGCCGCCAGGGCGAACCATGTCCAGGTGCGATTCCGGCACTTCCAGGGTGGCGAACGAGTTGGCCGCATGCAGGGTGATTTTGCTGCGGTCCAGTTCTGCGACATTGATCAACCACTGCGCCTGCTCGTTGAACGCCTTGAGTCCGGCGCGCACGTCGTCGGCATCTTCAACGGCGAAGTGGGTCATGATCGCGCGCACTTCCAGGTTGGGCACCTTGGTGATGGCGACGGCGTCGCGGCGGCCCTCGGCGGTGGTCATTTCCACGCCGTTGCGGCTCATGCCGCTGGAATTCAGGCCCAGGTGCACAACCAGCGGGCGACCGTGTTTTTCGGCGATCAGGCTGGCTTTGACGGCGAAATCAAGGTTACCCACCAACTCTTCCATATTGTACGGCAGCGCTGCTTCCAGCTCGCTGAGGGCTGCCGTGCGTACACGGATCAGTTGGCCCTTGAAACCGCTTTCACGTACCACACGGGCTTCTTCGTTGCTGGCCACACCCACACAAGGTACGCCGGTGGCAATGATCGAAGGCATCAGCAGGCCGATGCCATGACCATAGGCATCGGCCTTGAGCACGGCGCAGATTTTCGATTTGTCGCCGACAGTGGCTTGCAATACGCCAATGTTGTGCACGAACGCAGCTTTGTTGATCTCGACCCAGGCGTTGCTGTCTTGTGTGTTGACTTGGGCAACGCCGTCGACCATCGACAGTGGCGGTGCGGCGAAGGCCGGGTTTTGCAGTAAAGCCATGCCCAAAGACAGGGCCAGAAGAGTACGGGTGAAGGGCATTTGCTGAGTTTCCATACGTTATTTTTTTAGGGGCAGGGTGATGCGCGGCAATACTAGGATTGGCGTGTAGGAAAAGTCACTCCCCGGGCCGCGTATCTGTCTGAAAGTGTCGTGGTGCCGTATAGCCCGCGGTTCTCAAGTGCCAAGGCATACCAAAAAGGCTGCTTGAAATGACACTAAGCTAATGCAAAAACGATATTTATTACCAGTTTTTAAGATCGTTTAGCTTTAAGTCAACGCCGGACATCTACAGGTCCAGGGCCTTTCAGCAGCTCAACATGGGAGTGAGCCATGCCGCTTACACGAGACATCATCGCTTTGCCAACCCTGGACTTGTCATTGCTTGAAGGCACTGCCGCGCAGCGTCAGGGCTTGCTTGACGATTTGCGTCATGCGGCCCGGGATGTGGGTTTTTTCTACCTGACGGGACACGGCATCGACAGTGCTTTGTTGCAGCAAGTACAGGACCACGCCCGCCAGTTTTTTGCCTTGCCGGACAGTGAAAAAGCCGCAGTCGGCATGATCAACTCCCCGCATTTTCGCGGTTACAACCGTGCCGCTTCCGAGATCACCCGGGGCAAACCCGACCTGCGCGAACAGTTCGATCTGGGCGCTGAGCGGCAAGCGCTGCCTCTGGATGAAAACAGCCCGTACTGGGCGCGTTTGCAAGGTCCCAACCAGTGGCCGCAGGCGCTGCCCGCGCTCAAGCCCCTGCTGCTGGATTGGCAGCAGGCCATGACCACCATGTCGCTGCGCTTGCTGCAAGCTTTCGCCCAGGCGCTGGCTTTGCCGCAAGAGGCATTTGACCAGTTGTACGGTGACAAACCCAACGAGCATATCAAGCTGATGCGCTACCCGGGCCAGGCCCCGGACGACAGCCATCAGGGCGTTGGCGCGCACAAGGATTCGGGTTTTCTGAGCTTTTTGCTGCAGGACCAACAGGCCGGCTTGCAGGTCGAAATCGAGGAGGGCCGCTGGATCGACGTGCTACCACGGGCCAATACCCTGGTGGTGAATATCGGCGAATTGCTGGAGCTGGCCACCAACGGTTATTTGCGCGCCACGGTGCACCGTGTGCAGTCGCCCGCCCAGGGCAGCGAGCGCCTGTCGATCGCGTTTTTCCTGGGCGCGCAACTGGATGCCGTGGTGCCGCTTTACCCCTTGCCGGCGGCGTTGCTGCGCGAGGCGAGGGGCCCGGCCAGTGACCCGGCCAATCCACTGTTTCGCGATGTCGGCTGGAACTACCTCAAGGGCCGCCTGCGCTCGCACCCCGATGTTGCCCAACGTTATTACGCCGACGCATTGATTCCCAACGCGCTGAGCGCTTGAGCCCTCATTGAGCAAGGACCGTGAACATGATTAAAAAAACAGGCTTGACCCTGGCCGTGCTGGGCGCGCTGACCGCTGCTTTCAATGTGCAGGCGCAGGCGCCTTTACGGGTCGCAGCAGACGCTGTGCCCCATGCGCAGATTCTCGAATACGTGCAAAAAATCGACCCGCAGCTGAACCTCAAGATCATCGAGATTCCACCCGGGGTCAACTCCAACGAGCTGCTGGTGCATGGCGATGTGGATGCCAATTACACTCAACACTTGCCTTATCTGCGCTCTCAGGAACAGGCCCTGGGCGTAAAACTGGCCGTGGCGGCAACGGTGCATATCGAGCCGCTGGGGATTTACTCGCACCGCCATAAAACCTTCGATCAGGTGCCGCAACAGGGCACGGTCGCCGTGCCCAATAACGTCACTAACCTGAGCCGCGCCCTGTATCTGCTGCAGGACAACGGCCTGATCAAGCTCAAGGACGGTTTCAATGATCCGGCCGCCAATCAGGCAACGCCAAAGGACATCGCCGAAAACCCCAAACAACTGAAGATCCTGGAAATCGAGTCACCGCAGATTCCGCGATCGCTGGACGATGTGGATCTGGCGGTAATCAACGGCAACTACGCACTGGAAGCGGGCCTGGTACCCGCCAAGGATGCGCTGGGGCTGGAGAAGGTCGAGCACAACCCGTACGCCAATATCGTGGTGACCACGCTCAAGCTGCAGGATGACCCGCGGATCAAACAGTTGGCCAAGGACCTGGCTTCGCCGCAGGTGAGCACATTTATTACCGACAATTACGCCGGTTCGGTGATTCCGGTGGCAGCCCTGGACGCCAAGCCATGATCATTGTCGAGCAGTTGGGCAAAACCTATCGGGCAGGGCAGGCACCTGCGCTGGATCAGGTGTCGTTGAGCATCCCCGATGGCGCGATCTACGGCATTCTCGGGCGCAGCGGTGCGGGTAAATCGACCTTGCTGCGTTGCCTCAATCTGCTCGAGCGCCCCAGCAGCGGGCGCATCCTGCTCGACGGCAAGGACCTCACGGCCTTGTCCGACAGCGAGCTGCGCCAGCAACGCCAGCGCATCGGCATGATTTTTCAGGGCTTCAACCTGCTGCACTCACGCACAGTGTTCGACAACATTGCCGTGCCCCTGGAAATCTCCCGGGTGGCCAAGGCACAACGCACGGAGCGTGTGCGGGAGTTGCTCGACCTGGTGGGCCTGAGTGACAAGGCGCTGGCGTTTCCATCGCAGTTGTCCGGCGGTCAGAAGCAGCGGGTAGGGATTGCCCGCGCCCTGGCTGCGCGCCCGGCTTATCTGCTGTCCGATGAGGCCACCAGCGCTTTGGACCCGGAGACCACGGCGTCGATCCTGGAGTTGTTGCGCGATATTAACCGTCAGCTGGGGCTGACCATTGTACTGATCACCCATGAACTGGATGTGGTCAAGGCCATCTGTGATCACGCCGCCTCACTGGCCAACGGCCGCTTGGTCGAGGCTGGGCCGATTGCGCAGCTGCTCGCCAATCCGCAATCGAGCCTGGGGCGCTCACTGTTGCCGGGCTATAGCTCGACATTGGGCAAGGACAGCCAGGCGCTGGAGTTGAGCTTTTTTGACAACCTGCTGGCCGCTCCCGTGCTGCATGAACTGGTGCAGCAACAAGGCGTGCAGGTGAACCTGCTGGCCAGCGGCGTCGAAACCATTGGCGGGCGGCGAGTGGGGCGCTTGCGGGTGTCATTGGGCCAGGGCGGCGGTGAGCCGAAACTGCACCGGGTCATGGATTTTTTCAAGCAGCGCGGCGTCAGGGTGGAGCGTCTATGAACCGCATGAACGAGTGGAGTGACATCTTGCAACTGGTGCTCAATGCCACCGGTGAAACCCTCTATATGGTAGTACTGGCGGGGCTCTTCACCCTGTTGATCGGTTTGCCGCTGGGGGTGTTGCTGTTTATCAGCCGCCGCGATGGCCTGTACCCGATGCCCCGGCTCAACAACTGCCTGGGCGGGGCGGTCAACATCGGCCGTTCGCTGCCGTTTGTGGTGATGCTGATTGCCCTGATCCCGCTGACGCGGCTGGTGGTCGGCACAACACTGGGCAGCACGGCGGCGGTGGTACCTATTACTATTGGTGCCTTTCCGTTCTTTGCCCGTATCGTTGAAAACGCCCTGGACGAAGTCGACAAGGGCCGCATCGAAGCCATCCTGGCGATGGGGGGCGATATCTGGCATGTGATTTTCAAGGTGCTGCTACCCGAAGCACTGCCCGCACTGTTGGCCGGGATTACCCTGACACTGGTGATGCTGATCGGCTTTTCATCCATGGCCGGGATCATTGGCGGCGGCGGTCTGGGGGATCTGGCGATCCGCTACGGTTATCAGCGCTTCAACAACCAGGTCATGTTTGCCACGGTCGTGGTGCTGGTGATCCTGGTGCAGAGCGTGCAAAGCCTGGGGGACAGGCTGGTGCGCTCCCTGGCGCACCGGCGTTGAGGGCCGTGGTCATTTGCGCCACGCCAGCAACACCACACCCACGGTAATCAGGCTGATCCCCGCCCATTGGCGAATATCGAGCTTTTCACCCAGCAGCGTCACGCCCAGCACGGCCACAATCACCACGCTGAGTTTGTCCACCGGCGCCACCAGTGACGCCTGGCCCAGTTGCAGTGCCCGGTAATAGCAGATCCACGAGGCCCCGGTGGCCAGTCCCGAGAGCACCAGAAACACATAACTGCGCGCCGAAATGGAGCCCAGCGACTGATACTGGCCGGTTGCGTACAGGATCAGTGCCAGGCTCACCAGCACCACCACGGTACGCAGCAGGGTGGCGAAATCCGAGTTGATGCCGGTGATGCCGATTTTGCCGAAAATAGCCGTCATGGCGGCAAACACCGCCGAGAGCAATGCCCAGAATGTCCAGGATGAAAAAAACGGTGTGCTCATAAGGTCAGCCCGAGTGGTAGGTGAAAGTGCCACAGAGTCTATGTCAGCTCTGCTGTGCGGGGAGCGTAAACCACAGAGAAACACATAGCCCGCGCCGGTTTATCTCGTCGCTCCAGGCCAGCTCGACCCTGGCGCCGATACGGTCGGCAATGGCCTTGACGATCGACAGCCCGAGCCCGGAACCGCTCTCGCCTGAACCCAGGGTGCGGTAGAACGGATCAAACACTCGCGAGCGTTCTTCAACCTTGATTCCCGGCCCCGAATCCCTGATTTGCAGGTGCACGCCGTCGCGGGTCTGTGCGAGACACAGGTCGATGGTGCCGCCTTCGGGGGTATAGCGGATGGCGTTGTCCACCAGGTTTTTGATCAGGGTATACAGGTCCATTTCATTGCTCAGTAGCTCCACGTCCTTGTCACCTTCGACACCGATATCGAGGTGTTTTTGCTCGGCCAGCGCCAGCAAGTCCTCCAGTACCCGTCGGTAGATATCAAGCACGCCAATCCGGGTGTGCGGGCGAGGCACGCCAGCTTGTGCGGCGGCCAGGCAGAGTAGCTGGTCGATCAGTTGCCGGCTGCGCTCAATGCCCCGGGCCAACGGTTGCAGGCGTTCACGGGCAAGCGCTGGCAGGGGGCTGGCCGCCAGTCGCTCGGCCTGCAGGGACAGCGCGGTCATGGGCGAGCGCAACTCATGGGCGGCATCGGCCACAAAGCGCCGCTGGCTCTCCATTGCCTGCGCCACCCGTGCCAGCAGGCGGTTGATGGCCACTACAAACGGGCGGATCTCCGTGGGCAGGTGCTGTTCGTCTAGCGGGTGCAGTTCATGCCGGCCACGCCGGTCGATTTCAGCCGCGAGGGTGGCGATGGGGCGGAACAGTTTGCGTACCAGGTCGGCGACCACCAGCAACAGCGCCGGAAACAGGATCAGGAAGGGCAGCAGACTGCGCCAGGCGCTTTCGCGAGCGTCCTTGTTACGGCTGTCAACTTCCTGGGCCACGGCAATGCGCTCGCCGCGGCCGGTGGTGCGCACCAGTACGCGAAAGGCTTCGCCACCCACATCCACAGTGGACAAGCCATCGGCCAGGGTGGTGGGCAAGGGTAACGGCACGGTTTCGTCATTATTGGCCGCAGCATCCTTGCCGTCGGCCAGATGCTGGATGATCACCCGGGACTCTTCGTCATCACCCTCCAGGGCCGGGCCTTCAGGGTAATGCAGGGTCATGTGCTGACGGTCATATAACAGGGCAACCTGACGCAGGGTCTCGTCCTGCAACTCGTGGGCTTCGTCGAAGGCCGAGCTGAACACGAACACGCCGGCGATCACGGCGACCAGCACAATGGTCAGTGACAGGGCAATTGAAAGCCTGAGTTGCACAGACTCGTTCAGACGTTTTTTGAAACCATCCATCCCATTCCCCTGACATTCTTGATCACATGGCTGCCCAACTTGCGCCGCAAGGCGTGGATCAGGAATTCGATGGCATTGCTTTCAACCTCATTGCCCCAGCCGTACAGACGGTCTTCCAGTTCGCTGCGCGAGAGGATCGCCCCCGGGCGGATCAACAGCGCTTGCAGCAGGGCAAATTCGCGGCTGGACAGGGCGATTGCGTTGTTTGATTCAGTGCTGGCCTGCTTGCACACCAGGTCCAGTGAAACGATACCATTGCCAAGCACGGGCACGGCGCTGCCGCCCTTGCGGCGCAGTACTGCGCGCATGCGCGCCAGCAATTCGGCCATGGCGAAGGGTTTGAGCAGATAGTCGTCAGCGCCGCCATCCAGACCACGTACCCGGTCTTCAAGGCTGTCGCGGGCAGTAATGACCAGCAGCGGCACGGGGTTGTTGCGCGCGCGGATGCGGGCCAGTACATCAAGGCCGTCCAGGCCCGGCAGGCCAAGATCGAGCAGGACCAGATCGTAGTGGTGGGTATCCAGTGCGCTGAAGGCGCTGGTGCCGTTTTGCACCCAGTCGGTGGCATAGCTTGCGTCCGTCAGCGCGCCCTGAATCGCGTCGCCAATCATGGGGTCATCTTCGACCAGCAATATGCGCATGTCCCTGTCCCTCAAAAAAGCCAACGGCACAGACCTCAGTGAAGCATCTGTGCCGTTGTTTGCTTCGGTTTGGCGTTTATGCGGCGCCTTTCATGCTGTCAAAGGCCTTGAGCAGGTTATCCATGGCTGCCTTGCAGTCGGTCGGGCTCGGGGTGCCGGCCCGCAGCGCGTCGAGGGCGTGGTCGATGGCCTTGTCGAGTACATGCCAGTCACTGGCAGCCCGAGGCTTGATCCCGGCTTCGGCAGAATCCCAGAGGGTTTCCAGATCCTTGATGCGGGTTTTTGCGCCTGCCAGGTCGTTGCGCTGCACCTGTGCACCAACCTCGGCGGCGATGACATGAAATTGTGACAGGTCGCCCAGTTTAGAGGCAGTCCGGCTCGTGCTGGAAGCGCTGATAGTGGCCGGTTGATCGGCAGGTTTCGAACAGCCGGCATTCAGCCCCAGCAACAGGATGGAAGCGGCCAGGGCGAGATGACGGATAACGCGTTGAGTGTGGCGCATGGGAATATCCTTGATTGGCGTTGAAGAGTTACCCGGCAATGGCCTTGCGATTGCTGTCGACACTGATTTGCGCAGCACCGACCAGCAGCACGATCACGCACAGAAACAGCGCGCTGGTCCAGGTGGCGCCCATGCCCAGCCCGCCGTAGGTCTTGGCCTGGGTCAGCAGGTCGCCCAGAGACGCGCCAAACGGCCGGGTCAGGATGTAGGCGATCCAGAACGTCAGCACGGCATTGGCACCCAAGCGCCAGGCCAGCAGCGTGGCGCCGATCAGGGCGGCGAAAATCACTGCGCCTAGGGTGAAGCCCAGCCCCAGGGCCTCTGTGGCCAGATCCCCGGCTGCGGTGCCCAGGGCAAAGGTGCAGAGCACTGTGGTCCAATAAAACAGCTCGCGCCTTGGGGTGGTGATGTCGCGGATCGACAGGCTTCGTTCGCTGCGGTACCAGGCCATGAAGTTGATCGCCAGCAATGCAGAAAAAATCGTGGTGCTGGTGTACAGGCTGACATCCAGCTTGTCGGTGAGGATGTCGGTGATCTGCGTTCCCACGACGCTAACCAGCACAACCGTCAGCCAGTAGATCCAGGGGGTGTAGGCCCTGGTGCGCATTTGGTAAAACAGCGCGATGGCCAGCAGTACGGCCATGCCGATACTGGTGGGGCCTGCGCCGAATCCGGCATCGACGGCCAGATAGTCGGCGCCGGTTTCGCCCACGGTGGTGGACATGATCTTGATTACCCAGAATGACAGCGTCACCTCGGGCACTTTGTTCAGCCAGCGGGCTGCGGTGCTGTTCATGGGATGTACCTCTGCTGTTTGGCGCGCTGTTTGGCGCTGGAGCAAAGGTACGGCACAAGACTTAGCCGGGACTGAGCCCGAGGCCGTCAATGGGGCAATACAGTGTGTGCCAGTCCGTCAGTATGCAGGTTGTCCTGGCGGCTTTGCGTCTCAAGCAGTGACCGCTCATAAGCCGCGGTCATGATCTGCCAGGTTCTGGTATCGGCAGGGATCAGATGCTCGATGCGTAATGACGTTACCGTGATATCGAGCGGCATGCCGAACGTGGTGAACGTGGACATGAAGTTCAGCTCGCCCCGGGGCGACGCGATGCGCGTCAATACCAGGGGTGGCAGCTCGTTGCTGACGGATTCGCAAGCCTGTGGTGGCGTGAGGGTTTGCAGCAGTTCGGCCAGGGCCGGATTGTCCAGCGCCTCGCGGGTCGCCCGTTGCCAGGCAATGCTGCGGATTTGCCCGGGGTTGATCAGGTGATCGCCCAGGCCACCGGGTTGCAACAGGGTGGTCAGCAGGTTCAAACCCTGGGCCGCGTCTGCGGGCAACCCGAGCAGATTGAACAGGACTGCGGTACTGGCGTTGGCTGCCAGCACCTCCCAATGGCTGCCCAGCACGATCGCCGGAGCCGGATTGTTGGCGTGCAGTACATGGCTGATGGCGTCACGCACGGCGTCCATTGCCGGTGAAGACAACGGAGTGGTTTCGTAACGGGGTGCATAACCCGAGGCCAGGAACAGGCTGTTGCACTGCTCCAGCGGTATCTCCAGAGCCATCAGCAGGTTGTGCAGGGTACCGGGGCCGGGCCGGGCGCGGCCGGTTTCAATGCAGCTCAAATGGCGTTGGGAAATGCCCGCGACCATGGCCAGGTCGAGCTGGCTCAAACCGGCCTGACGCCGCAGCAAGCGCAGTTGCGGGCCGGCGCTGGTCGGGGCCGTGGCACGGGGGAAAGGTTGGCTGTTCATGGATCAACTCTGGCAGTGGCAAGGGCGGGTGTCCATGACCTGTGAGGTCATTGCTGATCGGGCAAAAGTATCACTAACTGGCCCTCCATCAGCCGCCCCTTGCAGGAAACCCCATGAACCGACCCTATCTCGCACTAGCCGCACTGCTCGGTTTTGCCGCCTACACGGGCTACACGATGTGGACGGCGCAGCAATCGCTGATGGCCTTTGGCATGGGGTTGATGTCCAGCCCCGATACGGCCCAGGTGGTGATCGACCTTTATCTGCTTGCGGTGCTGGCCTGCGTCTGGATGTACCGGGATGCACGGGCCAGAGGCCGTTCGCTGACCGCCGTGTTGCCCTATCTGCTGGTTACCGCTGTTTTTGTGTCCCTGGGACCGCTGCTCTATATTGTGGTCAACGGGTTCAGTCGGCCCGTCAAAAGCACCGCTAATGCCTGACTACGCCCTGTAAAGGATGATATTGCGACACCTTTTACACCTGCACGCTGTTGTGGATTAGATTCTGCCCCGCATAATGCGGGCATAAAAACAGTGTGGCGTAGCGCAGAAGGGGTGGTGTGTTGTCGAGCAGTGATAAAAGCGTGGTCGAGCTGAACTGGGCCGAGGTAGGGGATGGTTTCAAGCAGCTGCTGCCCATTTCCATGTTTGTGGTGGTATTCGGTGTGGCCTTCGGTTTGGCTGCGGCCCAGACCGGCCTGGACAACAGCGCCAGTTTGTTGATGAGCGCTTTGGTATTTGCCGGGGCCTCGCAGTTTGGTGCCCTTGATCTTTGGGGCGCGCAGGTCCCGGTAGTGCCCCTGATCGTCACGGTGTTTGCGATCAATGCCCGCCATCTGCTGATGGGCGCGACCTTGTATCCCTGGCTGCGCGAGTTGCCTGCGGCCAAGCGCTACGGGGTGATGATGGTGATCTCGGATGCCAACTGGGCGATGTCGATGCAGGCATTCAACAGCGGCAAGCCGGGTATCGGCCTGATTCTGGGCGGTGGCCTTGCACTGTGGGCGGCCTGGGTGCTGGGCAGCTGGCTGGGGGTGTATTTTGGCAGTGAAATCCAGGACCCGGTCAGCCTGGGGCTGGACATGGTGATGGGCTGCTTTTTGCTGGCAATGGTGATCGGCGGGCAAAAAAACCTGCGCATGCTGGTGATTTGGGGCGTGGCCGCCGTGTCGTCATTGCTGGCGCACCGCTACTTGCCTGAAAACAGCCATGTTGTGGTCGGCGCATTGGCCGGTGGCGTGCTGGGTGCCGTGTGGATGGAGAAGAAGAAATGAGTATCGACAGTGCCGGTTACGGCTCCTTTATCATCATTCTGATCATGGCCCTCGTCACGCTGGTGACGCGCCTGGGTGGCGTGTTTGTCATGTCCTTCGTGCCCATCAACTACCGTGTGCAGCAATTTATCAGTGCCATGTCGGGTTCGGTGCTGGTGGCGTTGCTGGCGCCCCTGGCGCTGAACGGCGACAACGGCGCGCGCCTGGCACTGCTGACCACGGCCGTGGTCATGTTGCTGCTCAAGAAGCCCTTGCCGGCGATTGCCGCCGGGGTGGTTATGGCGGCGGTGTTCAGGCATCTGTAAATGACCGGGGTGAAGAAGTTGAGGCGCGTGGCGACTTCTTCACCCGCCGTTACGGTTCAAATTGAGCGCTGATTGACCCGCTGGCTCAGTGCTTGCGCCGACTCCTTGCGCTCCGAGTAGCGGTCAACCAGATCGGGCCGATCGCGCAGCAATACGGTGAACTTGACCAGTTCTTCCATGACGTCCACTACGCGGTCATACAGTGCAGAAGGCAGCATGCGGTTGTGTTCGTCAAACTCCAGATAGGCCTTGGGTACGGATGACTGGTTGGGGATGGTGAACATCCGCATCCAGCGGCCCAGCACGCGTAACTGGTTGACCACATTGAATGACTGGGAGCCGCCGCTCACTTGCATCACCGCGAGGGTTTTGCCCTGAGTCGGGCGTACCGCGCCCAATGCCAGAGGCACCCAGTCGATTTGCGCCTTGAACACGGCCGACATCGCGCCATGACGTTCTGGCGAACACCACACTTGCCCTTCAGACCACTGCATCAGTTCGAGCAGCTCCTGGACCTTGGGGTGATCGCCCGGCGCATCATCGGGCAGAGGCAGGCCTGAGGGGTTGAAGATCCGCGTTTGCGCACCGAAGTGCTCTAGCAGCCTGGCCGCTTCTTCAACCAGCAGACGGCTGAATGAACGCTCCCGGGTGGAACCGTACAACAACAGAATTCGTGGTTTGTGCCGATCATCGCCTTGACCGCTCTGGTCATGAGTCAGCGTCGTGTCGAGGTTGGGCAGTGTCAGTGTCATGTTGGCTCCGGTTACAAGGTGCTTATGCGGTCGAGTTCATGCTTCAGTGCCGCAGGGTCAAGTCGGGCAAAGGGCAGGGCCAGGAACGCCCGGCAACGTGCTTCGATTTCTAATAGCTCAGGCGCAAGGCCAGGGCACACAGGGTGAGCAGCAGAATGGGCAGGGTGAGAATCACCCCGGTTCTGAAGTAGTAACCCCAGGTAATGCGAATGCCCTTGCGTTGCAGGATGTGCAGCCAGAGCAGCGTGGCCAGGCTGCCGATGGGGGTGATTTTGGGGCCCAGGTCAGAGCCGATGACATTGGCGTAGATCATGGCCTCGCGAATCACCGCGTCGGCATCACTGGCTTGAATCGACAACGCACCCAGCAGCACCCCGGGCATGTTGTTCATGACCGAAGACAGCAGCGCGGCCAGCAGCCCCGTGCCCAGGGTTGCGCTCCAGAGGCCGTATCCGGCCAACTGGTTGAGGGCCAGCGTCAGCCAGGTTGTGAGTCCGGCATTGTTCATGCCGTAGACCACCAGATACATGCCCAGAGAGAACGTCACCACCTGCCAGGGCGCTTCGCGCAACACCCGCCGGGTTGAAATAATGTGGCCACGGGCAGCCACAGCGAACAGCAGGGCGGCGCACACGGCGGCAATCGCGCTGACCGGTATGCCCAGCGGCTCCAGCGCAAACAGACCCGTGAGCAGCAAGATCAACACTGCCCAGCCCACCTTGAAGGTCAGTGGATCGCGTATGGCGCTGCGTGGCTCGGGCAGTTGGTCCAGCGAGTAGTGACGCGGAATGTCCCGACGGAAAAAAACGTACAGCACCAGCAGTGTGCTGGCGATGGCAACCAGATTGACCGGCACCATGACCGCGGCATATTCGCTAAAGCCCAGCTGGAAGTAGTCTGCCGATACGATATTGACGAGGTTCGAGACCACCAGCGGCAGGCTGGCCGTATCGGCAATAAACCCTGCAGCCATGACGAATGCCAGGGTCGATGCGGCACTGAATCGCAGTGCGAGCAGTATCGAGATAACGATCGGGGTCAGAATCAGTGCGGCGCCGTCATTGGCGAACAGTGCTGATACCCCGGCCCCCAACAGTACGATAAATACAAACAGGCGCCGGCCGTCACCTTTGGCCCAGCGTGCGACATGCAAGGCTGCCCACTGGAAAAAACCGGCCTCGTCGAGCAGCAGGCTGATAATGATCACGGCGATAAACGTGGCAGTGGCATTCCAGACAATGGCCCACACCAGGGCAACATCGCTGAGCGAGACCACACCTGCCAGCAATGCCAGGCCCGCACCCAGGGATGCGCTCCAGCCTACGCCCAGGCCTTTGGGTTGCCAGATGACCAGAACCAGAGTGACTAAAAAAATAGCGAAAGCGCTGAGCATGATAAATCTCGGCTGGTTATAGGGTCAGCAGCAGGCCGGCGTACTGAGCGGGCGGTCGCCCATGGCAGCCAGTCGTGCGCTGTCATGGGCCAGCCAGTCGGTATTGGCGTTCAGGGTTGTGTCGATGACAGTGCGTACCCAGTCCGGCAGTTGCGGGTTAAGCCGGTAATAGACCCACTGCCCCTGGCGGCGGTCGAGCAGCAGCCCGCAGCCACGAAGCTGGGCCAGATGGCGTGAAACTTTCGGCTGGCTGTCGTCAAGGGCGCAGACCAGTTCACAGACACAGAGCTCGCCCTCGCGGGCGATCAGCAGGGTGGCCCTGGCACGGGTTTCATCAGACAGGCATTTGAACAGGGCGGCGGGACTGAGCATGGTGACTCGCTGTATGTATATATGAAAATTCGAATATACGGATATCCATATGTTTAGGCAACCCCGGTCTCCCGCAAGACGTGCTCGGTAAAGGGGGGAGCCGAGCTTGCCCGCGATGGCGTCGACGCGGTTTGACTGAGCCACCGTGCCAGCTGTATCGCGAGCCAGCCCGCTCCCACAGAGGCAGCGTGTGCCGGCGCTTTACCCGGGCCTGCTCACCCCGCATCATGTGCCGGCCCCCACACTGGCGGGCATTCGTGGTAATGAGGAACTGCAGTTGAACGAACACACATTGTCCATGCGCCTGGAGCGCGTGGCAGCCCATATGCCAGCCGGTGCGCGTCTGGCCGATATCGGCTCGGATCACGGCTACCTGCCGGTGGCGTTGATGCGTCGCGGTGCCATTGCCAGCGCAGTGGCCGGGGAAGTGGCGCTGACGCCGTTCAATGCGGCCCGGCGCACTGTGCGCGATAACGAACTGGAGCAGCACATCAGCGTGCGCCAGGCCAATGGCCTGGAGGCCATCGAGGCGGCAGACGGGATCACGGCCATCAGTATCTGCGGCATGGGGGGTGAAACCATTCGCGACATCCTTGACAGTGGCAAGGCGCGCTTGAATGGCCGGGAGCGCCTGATTCTGCAGCCCAACGGTGGCGAGGAGCCCCTGCGTCAATGGCTGATGGAGCATGACTACCGCATCCTCTGTGAAGAGTTGCTGGAGGAAAACGGCTTCTATTACGAAATTATCGTCGCCGAACGAGCCGGGCCTCAGGTCTACACCGCTCGGGAACTGTATTTCGGCCCGCTGCAGATGCAGGCCCGCAGCCCGGTGTTTCTGGGCAAGTGGCAGCGCATGCTGCAGCAGAAGCAAAAAGTCCTCACCAGCTTTGCCCGGGCCCGTCAGGCCGTACCCGAGGTCA
The DNA here is from genome assembly GCF_002269505.1 of Pseudomonas fragi. Classification (GTDB taxonomy): domain Bacteria; phylum Pseudomonadota; class Gammaproteobacteria; order Pseudomonadales; family Pseudomonadaceae; genus Aquipseudomonas; species Aquipseudomonas fragi_D. Next base: position 62,547 of record NZ_NQKQ01000009.1, read on the forward strand.
AGGTGCAGGAAATTGCCCGCCAGGCCCGCTGGATCAGCCAATTGCTGGCCTGACCTTGCGCCATTGAGTTCAGGCCAGGGTGCGCAGCCACGCCAGCAACCGGGCTTGCGGGCTGCCGGCAAGCAAAGGTCGGGGCGAGAGCAGGCAGTAGCCGGAACCATCCTCGACAAATCCCGACGGGGCGCACAGCACACCGTTGTCCAGATCGTCGCGTACCAGATGCCACGGCCCGATCGCCACGCCCAGCCCGGCAACAGCGGCCTGCAGGCTGAAATAGAAGTGTTCGAAGGTTTGCTCTGGCGCATCGGGCAAGCTCAGGCCGGTGGCCATAGCCCATTCCTGCCAGGCGCCCGGTCGTGTGCGAGTGTGCAGCCGCGGTGCTTCGGCCTGTAGTTGCGCCGCTCCTTCGTCAGTGCAAAACCAGTGGGCCACTTTGTCCGGGCGACAAACCGGGCCGGTTTTTTCGACGAACAAAGGCTCGGCATGGTAGCTGTCGGCCCAGGGGAAATCGTCGCGGCGGATCGCCAGATCGATATCGCTGCCAAAGCTGAACGGCCCGCCGCCAGCGACCAGATGTACATCAACCCCCGGATGCCGGGCCTGGAAGTCCGGCCAGCGCGGAATCAGCCAGCGCATCAACAGTGTCGGTTCGCATGACAGCACCCAGACCCGTTTCTGGCGGGCACTGGCACGCAAGGTATCGCTGGCCCGGGCCATCAGCCCCAGGCCATCCGCCACGGCTTTGGCCAGCAAGCGCCCGGCATCGGTCAGAAATACCCGGCGGCTGCGGCGTTCGAACAAATCCACACCCAGTTCATCTTCGAGCAAGCGCACAGCACGGCTGACCGCGCCGGGGGTCAGATGCAGCTCGGCGGCGGCATGGCTGAAGTTCTCCAGTCGCGCGGCTGCCTCGAAGCAGCGCAGGGCCATCAGCGAGGGCAGGCGTGCCTGACTTGATGGTGAGTTGAGGTCACTATTGTTGTCAGATTTCATCGTTATTCATCTGGCTTTTTGGGCCATAGCATGGCGCCTGTTCGTTAATAATCGACAGGATACGTCATGACTCAACTGTTAGCTGTAATCACCATAACCTTGCTGGCCATTATCAGCCCCGGCCCGGACTTTGCGATGGTCGCGCGCAATAGTGTGCTGCTGTCGCGTCGCGCCGGGGTGTTTACTGCCCTGGGCATCGGTATGGCGGTGCTGGTGCATGTGACCTACACCCTGGTGGGGCTGGGGGTGCTGCTGCAGCAGTCGCAATGGTTGTTCAGCGGCCTCAAGCTGGTCGGCGCGATCTACCTGGTCTGGCTGGGGGTGAAGATGTTGCGTGCCAGCCCCGACGCTGCTGCTGGGGATGTCACGGTGGCGCCATTGTCTGATCTGGCGGCTCTGCGTACGGGCTTTTTGACCAACGTACTGAACCCGAAAACCACGATTTTTATCGTCAGCCTGTTTATGCAAGTGCTGCAGCCCGGCACGCCGTTAGCTGTGCAAATTGCTTATGGCGGTTTCATTGCGGTGGCGCACATGGTCTGGTTCGGGTTGGTGGCAATGTGCTTCTCGGCGACCGCCATACGGGGCCGGTTGCTGGCTGCGCGCCACTGGATCGATCGGGTTTTTGGCGGGTTGCTGGTGGGGTTTGGGGTGTTGCTGGCGGTTGTACGTTGAGTCGACGCTGTACAAGCGTCTGGTATAAGCAATAAAATGAGAAGAATTATCATTAGCATCAAGTGAACTTCTCATGTCTCACGACAGGATCGTCTCGCCCGTCGAGCAGTTGTATGCCAACCACCACAGTTGGCTGCGAGGCTGGTTGCACCGGCGCCTGGGGCACAGTGCCGATGCCGAGGATCTGGCTCACGACACGTTTATCCGCGTGCTGCGCTCCAAGCATGAGGCCCACGAACTGCGCCAGCCCATGGCCTTTCTGGCCACGATTGCCAATGGCCTGCTGATCAACCGCTGGCGTCGCCAGGCCATCGAGCGCGCCTATCTTGAGGCGCTGGCGGCGCGGCCCGTGGCTCAGGAACCTTCGCCCGAAGAGCGCTACTTGACGATCGAAACCCTGTTGCAACTCGACTCTCTGCTGTTCGGGCTCTCAACCCGTGTGCGGCAGATATTCTTTTTATCCCAGCTCGACGGTCTGACCTACCCGCAGATCGCCGCGCAACTGGGGCTCAGCGTGGCTCAAGTGCAGCGTGCGATGGGCAAGGCGTTCGGGGTTTGTTACGCGAGCTGTTTTGAATGAGCGGTGTGCCTGTTACCCCCGGTGTTCGTGATACTGCCATCGACTGGATTGTCCGCATGCAGTCCGGGCTGATGTCTGCGGCAGACCACCTGGCCTTGCAGCACTGGCGTCAGGCGTGTGCCTAGCATGAATTCGCCTGGCAGCGGGTCAGCAGCCTGCCGTTGTTGCTGCAACCGGGCGCCAGCCTGCTGGTTGACCCGGCGGCACGCCGGGCGCTGGAGGCTGCCGGGGTTGACCCGCAGCGCCGCCGGCAGGTGCTCAAGTGCCTGTTGGCCATCAGCCTGCTGGGCGGGATGGCGTGGCAGGGGGCGGACTCGACGCTGGTGCGTTCAGCCCTGGCCAGCTATCGCACAGCCACCGGCGAGCGCCGCCAATGGCGCCTGGCCGACAGCACTTCGTTATGGTTGAACACGGCCAGCGCGGCCAACGTGCAGGGCCGCGCAGACGCAAGCCAGGTGCAACTGGTCGAAGGCGAGCTGGCGCTGGATGCCGGCGATCAATCGGGTTCGTTGCAACTGGTTACTGCCGATGCCGTATTGCGCAGCCGTGGCGCCCATCTGCTGGTGCGTCATGACCGCCAGGGGACCGAAGTCACCGTGCTGCGCGGCCTGGTGCAGATCAATTCGCAGCATCAACACGCGCCGCTGTTACTGGAAAACGGCTGGCGAGCGCGGGTCGACAGCCAAGGCATTCATCCGCCACGGCGCACGGACCTGTTTCTGGCGCAGGCCTGGTTGCGCGGGATTTTACCGGCCGAGCGCATGCGCCTGGACAGGCTGCTGGCCGAGCTATCGCGTTATCGGCCGGGTGTTTTACGGTGCAGCGAACAGGTTGCGGCATTGCGCGTAACGGGCAGCTTTGAACTGGATGACACCGACGCCGCGCTGGCGCTGGTGGCCCGTGCCTTGCCCGTGCGCATCGAGCGGCGCACACGTTATTGGGTCACCGTGGTGGCGGCCTGAAAATATTTTTTGTTCGGCACGACAGTTTTTTGCAACTCGCCGGGCCTATGGAAATAACCCACCGAAACAGGTGGGTCTTGACCTCCAGGAGCCCTGCATGATTTCCCCCGCAAGTGTTTTATGCGCCCGCACCTTTGGCCTGATTGTTCTGGGCCTGCAACCGCTTTGCAGCGCCGCGGTGTTCGCTGCGGATCAGCGACAGTATTTCAATATTGAGGCCGGGCCGCTGGATCAGGCGCTCTCGCGCTTCGGTGTGCAGGCGCACATCAACATGGCAGGCAGTGCAACGCTGACCGAGGGCAAGAGCAGCAAGGGGCTGCAGGGCGATTTCAGCACCGAGGCAGGCCTGACCCGATTGTTGTCAGGCACCGGCCTGAGCTATCAGCGCCGTGCTGACGGCAGCGTCGAGTTGTTCCAGGGGGCCGGGGCGGTGGTGCTGCCCTCGCAGAAAGTCACGGGGCAAGACCCGGCCGTTGAGCAGGTTTACACCGCGCCACGTTCCAGCGTGTACATCTCCAGCGAAGACATGCAGCGGTTTGGCGTGGTCTCGGTGGGGGATGTGCTCAAGGGCCAGCCGGGTGTACAGGTGGGCGACAGCCGCAATGGCGGCGGCCTGGACGTCAACATTCGCGGCATCCAGGGGCAGAGCCGGGTGGCGGTCACGGTCGATGGTTCGCAGCAGGCACTGGATGTGTATCGCGGCTATGCCGGTACTCAGCAACGCAGCTATATCGACCCTGACCTGATCAGCGACATCACCATCGACAAGGGCCCGAGCCTGACTTCAAGTGCCATCGGCGGCACGGTGAAAATGCGCACCATCGGCGTCGACGACATTTTGCGCGACGGCCAGAGTTTTGGCTTGCGGCTTAAGGGGGATGTGTGGAACAACGGCGTGGCGCCAGCTTCACGCGACGGTCATTCGGCGACCGAAACACTCTATTCCGAGCCGCACCGTGAGCGCGGCGGGCTGTTTGGTTCCAGGGCCGAGTCCGGCAGTGCCGCGTTCGCCTATAGCCATGAGTACTTCGACGTGGTCGCGGCGTATGCACATCGCAACCAGGGTAATTACTTCGCCGGCAAAAAGGGCCAGGACCGTTATCGCACCTTCGACCGCTACGGTTATGAAGACATGACCGTCGCCACTACCTATAACCCCGGCGAGGAGGTGCTCAACTCGTCGGCAGAGACCGACTCCTACCTGATCAAGACGACCATTCGCCCGGCGGACGATCACACGCTGGAGCTGGGCTATCGTCGTTACGACGGCCATATCGGCGAGATCATGCCCTCGGATATTTTCCGCTTCGGTACCGGCGGCATCTATCAGTACCCGCTGAGCCACACCCAAATCGATACCTGGACTGCCCGCTACAACTATCTGCCCGGCGCCAATCCGTTGGTGGATCTGACGGCCAGCCTGTGGATGACGGATGCGCAAACCAGCAACCTGACCTCGGTACTCGCGCCTGTGTCGCAGGCCTACCGGTCGGACCGAAACTGGACCCGCCAGGCCGACCGGCGCATTGGTGGCGACCTGGCCAACACCTCGTTGTTCGAGACGAACTACGGCGGGTTCAAACTGGACGTGGGAGGGGCGTTCCAGGTCGAGGACCTGCGCCCGCAAAAAGGCGTGGTCATCAATCAGGATGACATCAACGCCAACCGCAGCCTGCGCGATGGCTCCCGGCAGGAGTTCAGCCTGCACAGCAAGCTTGAATACCAGCCGGTTGACCGTCTGACGTTGTGGGGCGGGGGGCGCTATACCTATTACCGTACCCAGGATCATGTCGCGCACTCCACGGCCGTACGTGAGGAACGTGAGTTGCGCTATCTGCGCGTGTTCAGCCCGCAAAGCTACGGCAACATGATGTGGTTCCCGGATCAGAACGGCCAGTACACCGACGCCACGGACCCGCGCCTGAACAACGGCATCGTCTTCAACAACACCAACTTTCCTTTCGAGGGCACCCGTTACAACGACTTTGGCGCTACCACATCGACGGTCTACCCCTCCCAGGTGGGCGAGGTGGTCAGCGGCTATGAGTACTCCGGCAAGCAGAGTGACAGCGGCGGGGCGTTCGCGCCTGCCATCGGTTTCAATATCGAACTGGCGCCAGACACGTTTTTCTACGCCTCCTATACCCAGGGCCTGCGCATGCCGTCATTGTTCGAGACCAGCCAGGGCGTATTGCAGACCATGCCCGGCAAGAGCCTCAAGCCCGAGCGTTCGAGCAACTGGGAGATCGGTGCCAGCACCCTGCAAAAAGGCCTGCTGACCGACAGCGACTCGGCGGCGATCAAGGTTGCCTACTTCAACAACAACATCAAGAACTACATCACCCGCTATTACGACCCGAGCCCGGGGTTGATGGGCCTGATGCAGTTCAGCAATACCGACAGTTTCAAAACCAGCGGCCTGGAGTTGCAGTCGCGCTATGACGCGGGCCGTGTGTTTGCTGACTTCTCGTCCACCTACTACCTGAAAACTGAAACCTGCGACTCGACCTTCGCGGCGCGCTTGCGGGCCAGTTCCAACCGTTACCAGGACTTGAGCCAGACGCCCGATTGCACGCCGGGCAGCTTTATGGGGTCTTATTCCAACACCCAGAACCCGCCACGCTTCGCGGCGAACCTGACCTCGGGGCTGCGCTTTTTTGACCAGACCCTGACTGTTGGCGGCCGTGCCACCTATACCTCCGGCCCAACGGTCAAGGCCGACAAGGAATGGCAAACCGGCGCCACCACACCGCAGTTGGTCTATCACCAGGTCGCATTGTTCGATCTGTTCCTCAACTACAAGTTGCAGGACCACACACAGCTCAATGTGTCGCTGCAGAACCTGACTGACCGTTATTATCTGGACCCGCTGGCGCAAAGTTTCATGCCCGCGCCGGGGCGTACGTTGCGCGTGGGCTTGCAGACCAAATTCTAGGGCAACGGCTGGTTAATTGTGCTTATCACTTTGGTAGAGGAGGCTATGCATGAGGCTTGCAATAGCTCCTGTACAAGCGGATTTGAAGGGGTTTTTAATCCTTGAGCATTAGTCATCAAGTTGAATCAGGGCCTCCCTAACAAGAGTGTTAATACCAAGTTGTGAGTTGTGCGATCAAGCGCGCGGCGCTGTTATGTGCTGACGGGTGGAACCTCCCTTTGATAACTGTGCAGGGGGCTTTCTAACTCTGGCATAACAGATTCAAGGGAGCTGATCATGAACTCGCAACTCTGGTTGAAAACAAGCACGGCCCTGTTGTTGGTAATGACCGCCAGCCTGGCGGGCTGCCACGGTGGCGGCGGGGGCCATCACAACAATGACACTGCAAGCACCCCGACCGCGCCTACTGACCCGACCACGCCGACGGACCCAACCACCCCAACTGACCCGACTACGCCGACGGACCCAACCACCCCGACCAATCCCACCACGCCGACTAACCCGTCAGTCACTGCGCCTTTGGTCACCGGCCAGGTAGTCGGTGAAGTCGGCGCAGGCCTGGGCGGTGTCGGCACGCTGGTCAGTGGTGTGGGCAGCACCTTGACCCAGGTCCCGGTGGTCGGCGCGGCGGGCGGGCTGGTGGTCAATACCGGCAATGCCGTGACGTCGGTTACCGATGGCGTCACCAACGGTCTGGGTTCGTTGGGCACGGACAAAAACTCCCTGGGGATCACCGTTGCCGGTGTCACCAACGGGGTCAGTGATATTGGCAAAGGGGTTTCATCACTCGGTACCGGTGTCAGCACTCTGGTCGACAACACACCGATCAGTCAGGTGCCGCTGGTGGGCGGTGTTGTGGGCAAGGTCACCGACACCGCAGGTGGGCTGGTGGACAAGGTCGGCACCACCGTCACCATGCTCGGCAATACCCTGACCACCAACGTGACCAGCGGGCAATTGGGCAAGGCTACCGGCGGCTTGAATGACAAGGTCGTGGTGCCCGTGATCTCAATGGTGGAAAACGTCACAGGCAAGGTGGGCACCACCACCGGGCTGGGCCAGCCAGTGGACGGGTTGTTGACGAAGGTTGGCGGCGTGGTCGGCGGGCTGGGTGACAAGGTGGTCGATACCGGCAAGAACCCGCTCACCAATGTGGTGGGCGGAGTGCTTGGCGGTGTGGGTGGGGCACTGGATAAATCCGGTGGTTACCTGAACCCGACAACCACCACCGGCACTGGCACTGGCACAACGACCGGCGGGCTGGGCGGTTTGCTGGGCGGACTGGGTGCGGCCACAGGTTCAACCGACACCCAGACCAACACCGGCGGCTCAGGTGGTTTATTGGGTGGCAGCACTGGCTTGCTTGGCAGCCTGGGCGGTACTGCCGGTACGCAGACAAACACCGGCGCCTCGGGTGGGGCAAGCGCTTCAGGGGGTCTTGGTGGCCTGCTTGGCGGTCTGCTCAACAAAAACTGACTGGCCGCGCGCGGACGGTGTTGTACGGTTCGGTCTGTACCCCTGTTGTTCAGGTGCAGACCGGACTGTTTTTCGTTCACCTAGGGCCTGTTTAATTGGCAATTGCGTCCTCTGCCAGCGCTGGGCATCATCCATGTCCGCACTCAAGGAAGCTTTCCCATGGTTACTGCGACACTGCATCTGATGTGCGGCAAGATTGCATCAGGCAAATCAACCCTGGCCAAAACCCTTGCTGTGCAACACAGCGCGATTTTGCTGAGCGAGGATAAATGGCTCGCCTCACTTTATCCCGGGGCGATCAATTCGGTCACTGACTACGCAGGCTACAGCCTGAGGATTCGCGCTGTGCTGGGGCCTCTGGTGGTCGACATGCTGGAGTCCGGTGTGAGTGTGGTGCTGGATTTCCCCGCCAATACCATCGCCAGCCGCGAGTGGTTGCTGGGCCTGGCAGAAACAGCACGGATGACGCACTGCCTGCACTATCTCGATGTGGACGATGAGGTGTGTCGTGCGCGGCTGCATGTGCGCAATGAGCTTGCCGAGCATGACTTCGCCGCGTCGGATGCCGAGTTTGATCTGATCACCAGCTACTTCCGTGCCCCGGTCGCAGACGAGGGGCTGGTGCTTGTCACTTACCCTCAGCCTCTTGCATGATCCAGTGCATAAATGCCCTGACCTCATCCCGTTGCATGGCCTCGGTGCGCGTGACGGCGTAGTAGGCAAAGCGCGCCGGCCACGGCTTGTCCATGACTTGCACCAGTCGGCCTGCAGCAATTTCTTCGGTTGCGTACTCCTGGGGTACCAAGGCCAGCCCCTGGCCGGCTTCGGCTGCGCGGATCAATAAAAAGTCGTCCTCGAAAGCAGTCCCGCGTTCTGCGCGCGGGTCTTTGCCCACGCCATGGGCGCTGAGCCACAAAAGCCAGTCGGCACGGTCAGCGTCGTGCAGCAGGGGGAGGTGGAGGCAGTCCTGCGGCTGCGCCAGCTGCGGGTTGTCGGCCAGCAATGCGGGGCTGGCAACGGGGATCAGCACGGGCGCCATCAGGCGGGTTACCTGCAGGCCGGGATAGACCCCAAGGCCGTGGCGCAAGGCAATATCGACACGCCCGCGGTGCATGTCCACCAGCGCGGAAGTGGCCTCGACACGCACCTCGATATCTGGATGCAGGCGGTTGAATCGCCCCAGGCGCGGCACCAGCCATGAGGCGGCAAATGTTGCCACTGTGCTGATCGTCAGGGTCTGGCGCGCAGTGCTTTGTTGCAGTGACAGCATGGCCTGCTCGATTTGCCCGAAGGCCTCAAGCAGGGCCGGGTGCACACCGGCGCCGGCCTCTGTGAGCCGCAAGCCGCTGCGTTCGCGGGTAAACAGCGGCATGCCGACCCGGTCTTCCAGCAGGCGGATCTGCTGGCTGACTGCACCTGAGGTGACATTCAGCGCCTGCGCGGCCGCTTTGATGCTGCCTTGCTGGCCAACTTCGACAAAGGCTCGCAAGGCGAGAAGGGGCAGTGAAGTGGCCATAGGCTTTAGTTTTCCTGAATCGGGTGTGCAGAAATGATCGTTTCCGCTGACACACAGCGAAAGCGATGATGTCCCGAGTTTAGAGATGCTGTGCAAGTTCAGTAAAACTATATCTAACCGGACGCCCTGCATGAACCCCATGATCACGTTGTATACCGACAGCTCGTCCAATGGTTTCAAGATCACCATTGCTCTGGAGGAACTCGGTTTAACCTACCACCTGCGGCACGTAAACATTGACCAGGGCGAGAACCGCAGCCCGGCGTTTTTGCGCCTCAACCCCCACGGACGCATCCCGGTGCTGGTCGACGCTAGCAATGGCATCACATTGTTTGAATCGGCAGCTATCCTGCTGTATCTGGCCGATATCACGGGTCGACTCTTGCCCGTCGAACCCGACAAACGCTGGCAAGCCATCCAGTGGCTGATGTTTCATGCTGCCAGCGTGGGGCCTGTGATGGGCCAGCGCGTTCACTTCGAGCTGTTTGCCGCAGACAAAAATCCCCAGGCCATTTCACGCTACCGGCGCCTGATGGATGAAGCCTTTACCACCCTGGACAACCGCCTGGCCGAGCATCCCTATCTGGCCGGTGACGAGTATTCGATTGCCGATATTGCCCAGTTTGGCTGGACCCATATCGCGCAAGTCATCGACTTCGATTTCCGCGCCTATAAGCACCTGAGCGCCTGGTACCAGCGCATTGGCGCCAGACCCGCCGTGCAGCGCGGCATCGCTCTGCCTGCTCGCGCCACAGGCGCTTGAACCAGGGGATCAATATGAACACTACCGATCAGGCCACAGGCCAGTCGTCGCCCGCATTTGCCAGCCACCGCGGTTATCGGCGCATGTTCGCGGCCAATCAGCTGACCCTCGGGATTTTTCTGCCATTGCGCTTTTACAAGGGCGACATGGCGGTACTGGCCGGGCAGGCCGAGCGGGTTCGCGACATCGACCGGTATGGTTTTGCCGCAGTCTGGGTGCGCGACGTACCGCTGTTCGATCCGGCGTTCGGTGATGCGGGGCAAGTATTCGACCCCTTTACCTACCTGGCTTTTCTGGCAGCGCACACTAAGCACATTGCGCTGGCCACCGGCAGTGCGATCTTTTCGTTGCGCCATCCCATTGACCTGGCCAAGGCCAGTGCCACCATAGATCAGTTATCCAACGGGCGCCTGGTCATGGGGATCGCCTCGGGAGACCGGGCCATTGAATTTCCCGCCTATGGTCTTGAGCACGCCCGGCGGGGTGAGCGGTTTGCCCAGAGCGTGACGTATTTCCGTCAACTGATGCAGGCCCGTGCGCCTGTTATCGATTCTGCACTGGGGCATATGGCCGGAGCCGAATTTTTGCCCCGGCCCGTGGCGGGAGCCATTCCCCTGATGGTCACCGGTTCATCCCGGCAGTCGCTGGCCTGGATCGGCGAGCACGCCGACGGCTGGCTGACCTTCCCCGAATCGACCCACGACCGCGCAGGGCCGCAGCGTCTGGCCGAGAAGATCCAGGCCTGGCGCCAGTTGATCCCGGACGGCGGGTTCAGGCCGCATATGACTAATGAATGGCTCGACCTTGTTGATGATCCCGATTATCCCCGCACGCCTTTACAGGGCGGTTATGTGTTGCGCACCGGACGCAATGGCTTGATTGACCTGCTGCGTGAATGGCAAGCGGCTGGTGTGAACCATGCGGCCCTGGGGCTGCAGTTTTCGGCCCGGGCCTACGGCAGACGTCATCCAGGAACTGGCTGAAGACGTACTGCCGCATTTCCCATCACATCAGGTGCCGGAGGGGGCCAGGCTGGCATGGTGAAGACAACGATCAGCTTACCGTTTTCATCTCCACAACCGGCACGCTGCGTGTGCGTGACACGCTCAGGCCCAGCAGCCCGCCGAGCACCAGCGCGCCGGCCATAAAGTACATGGCCGCCTGGGTGTTGCCGGTCAGTTGGGTCAGCCAGCCGACCACAATGGTGCTGAAAAAGCCGGCGACATTGCCCAGGGAGTTGATCAGCGCGATTCCCGCAGCAGCGGCCGCACCGCCGACCACGGCGGTGGGCATGCCCCAGAACACCGGCAAGCTGCTGATCATCGCCGCAGTGCCGATGGTCAGGCCGAGCATCGACAACCACAGGCTGGCGCCGAACAGGGTGCCGAAAATCACCCCGCCAGCGCCGATAAAGGCGCAGATCGCCAGGTGCCAGCGATACTCGCGAACCCGGTCGCTGCTGCGCCCCACCAGCACCATGCACACGGTTGCCACTGAGTAGGGAATCGCACTCAGCACGCCGATGGCCCAGGGTTCGGCGACACCGCTGTTGCGGATTATGGTCGGCATCCAGAAACTGATCACGTACTGGCCCAGCACCAGGCAAAAATACACCGCGCCCAGCAGCCAGATTTTCGGGTTGAGCAGACCATCGCGCACAGAATGATGGGCCTTGGCACGGGCTTCGCGATCCAGCGCCGCCTGCATGCCGCGCTTTTCTTCAGGGCTGAGCCAGCGGGCGTCGGCAATCCGGTCGCGCAGAAGGAAGAACACGGCGGCGCCCAGGGCCACGGCCGGCAAGCCTTCGATCACGAACAGCCATTGCCAGCCGGCGTAACCCGCCACGCCATCGAGGGTCTGCATGATCAAACCGGAAATCAGTGAACCCAGCATGCTGGAGATCGGCAGGGCGGCGATAAAGAGGGAAATCATCACCCCCCGGCGATGGCTCGGAAACCAGGTGGTGAGATAGAAAATGATCCCGGGGAAAAAGCCTGCTTCGGCAATCCCGATCAAAAAGCGCAGCAGGTAGAAGCTCACAGGCGTTTCGACAAACATCATGGCTGCCGACAGCAGGCCCCAGGTCATCATGATCCGGGCAATCCAGCGTCGTGCGCCAAACTTGTGTAAGGCGATATTGCTCGGGATCTCGAACATCAGGTAGCCGACAAAAAACACCCCGGCACCAAGCCCGTAGACCGCCTCGCTGAACTTGAGGTCATCAAGCATCTGCAGTTTGGCAAAGCCCACATTGACCCGGTCCAGGTAGGCGACCAGATAACAGACCATCAGCAACGGAATGACCCGCCACGCGGTTTTGCGGTAGGCCGAATGCAGGGCGTGGTCCGGCATGTCTGCGGGGAGCGGCGGTAGGGTGTTCATCTGGAGCCTCTTTCTTGTTGTTGTAGGGGCGGTCAGGATCAGAGCGCACGGCCTCCCGGCCAGTCGCCGCACTTGCACATGTCGTGCACGACTTCGCGGATCAACTCACTGATCAGGGTTTTCAGGTGGCTGGCAGGCATCGAGGCACAACTGCAAATGCCCAGGGTGCGCGATAGACCGTCAGCCGCAATGCGTTGGGCAACCAGACGGCCGTCTTCAATTTCGCGCATGGCCAGGTTCAGCGGCATGATGGTGTGACCGATGCCGGCCTCGACTGCACTTTTGAGGATGTGTACGGAATTGACCTCCATGGCGATTTCGCCCACGGCCAGGCCGTGCTGTTTAACCGCGTGCTCGACCAGGGTACGGGTACAGTGACCATGGGCCTGGCTGGGAAACACCAGCGGCCGGGCCAGCGCCTGTTGCAGGGAAACCTCACCTGCCGCTGGCGCGTCGGGCGCATTGGCGCGGTGGATCAGGTGAAAATCCTCTTCGATCAATTGACTGAACAGCACTTGCGCAGGCAGGTCCAGGGAGCTGAACAGGGCCAGATCAATGCGCCCGTGCAACAGTTGGTCCATGACATTGCCGGTCAGCTCTTCGTTGAGATGGAACGCCACCCGCGGGTAGCGGCTGGCCACGGCGCGCATCAACGGCATGGCGAGGATGGTCGCGACACTTTGCGGCAACGCCACGATAATCGAGCCGCTGACCTCTTCCTGACTGCTGCTGACCGCCGCCCGGGCATCGCCCAGATGCTTGAGCATGCCCTGGGCGTATTCGTAGAAGACCTTGCCGGCCTCACTGGCGACCACGCCGTTGTGGCTGCGATGGAACAGCTGTACCCCCAGATCATCCTCCAGCGCCGACATCTGCTTGCTCAACGCCGATTGCGCCACATGCACCTGGCGGGCGGCTTTGGACAGGCTGCCGCAATCGATCACGGCGACAAAGTATTTGATCTGGCGGATTTCCATTGCGGTGCTTCCTGCAGGACTCGGCTATACGGGCCGATGATGGTAGCGCGGGTCAGCCTGCGGAGCGTGCGCGAGGGAAAATCTTGCCGGGGTTCATCAATTGCTTGGGATCGAGCGCCGCCTTGATCGACTGCATGACGTCCACGGCGTTTTGCCCGTGTTCAACGGCCATAAAGTGCTGTTTGGTCAAACCGATGCCGTGCTCGCCGGTGCAACTGCCCTGCAGGGCAATGGCCCGCTCGGCCAGACGATGGGCGACGGCTTCGGCCCGTTGGATTTCGTCGGGATTGAGCGGGTCGACCAGGATCACGGCATGGAAATTACCATCGCCCACATGGCCGAAAATCGGCGCGACAAAGCCGTTTTGCGCAAGGTCTGCCGCCGTGGCATCAATGCACTCGGCCAGCCGCGAAATCGGTACCACGGCATCGGTGGTCAGGGCACGGCAGCCGGGGCGCAGGGCCAGCGCGGCGAAGTAGCCGTCATGCCGGGCCTGCCACAGACGGCTGCGATCCTCCGGATGCACCGCCCATTCGAAGTCCATGCCCTGATGTTCATCGGCGACCATGCGCACGGTCTCGATCTGTTCTTTCACGCCGGCTTCAGAGCCATGCAGTTCAAAGAGCAGCGAAGGCGCCTCGCGCAACTGCGTGCTGCTGTAGGTATTGAGGGCGCGCATGGTCAGGGCATCGAGCAGTTCAATGCGGGCGACCGGCACACCGAGCTGGATGATCTGGATCACCGCGCGCACGGCCAGATCCACGCTGGGAAAGCGGCACACGGCAGCTGAAATGGCTTCAGGAATCGGGTGTAACTTGACGGTCAGCTCGGCGATGGTCGCCAGCGTCCCGCCCGATCCGACCAGTAAATGGGTCAAGTCATAGCCAGCAGAAGACTTGCGCGCCCGCCCGCCGGTGTTGATTACCCGGCCGTCGGCCAGCACCGCCGTCATGGCCAGTACGTTTTCGCGCATAGTGCCGTAGCGCACGGCGTTGGTCCCGGAGGCACGGGTCGCCGCCATGCCGCCCAGGGACGCATCGGCACCGGGGTCGATGGGGAAAAACAGCCCGGTACCGTGCAACGCCGCATTCAACTGTTTGCGGGTTACCCCCGGTTGTACAGTGGCGTCCATATCGTCAACGCGAATGGCAAGCACCTGGTTCATGCCCGATACATCAATGCTCACGCCACCATGAGCGGCCTGCAGCCAGCCTTCCAGTGAGGTCCCGCTGCCATAGGCGATCATCGGCGTATCGTGGCGATAACAGGCACTGCTGATACTGACGATATCCTCAAGGCTGTTGGCGTAGGCCACGGCATCCGGGGGCATGGGGTCCAGTGCGGAAATATCGCTGCCGTGGTGTTCGCGCACGCTGGCCGAGGTGGAGAAGCGGGTGCCGAGCAATTGACCCAGTTCCTCGCGCAAGGATTCGGCCAGGGGCGGATGCTCACAGGCAGCAGAAAGGCTCATCAGGCAATCTCCATTTTTTCTGCGCCGCATGTGGCAGGCGGCATGTGTGGGGAGTTATGGCTTATCTTAGGCAGCCTTTGGTACACACTCGTAGTGCTGATTTTAGATGGAGCCATCTGTTTTTGAGATGGCATGTGACAGGCGTGATTATCAAGAAGGAACTTGAGTTGAGTGACTGGGAAGCCTATTACCAGGCAAGTGAACAGCGCGGGCAATCGCCCTTGCTGAGTAGGGCCTTGAGCTTTATCAGCGCGAATGAGGGTTCACGTCAGGCTGTGGATCTGGGTTGCGGGGCCGGAATGGAAACCCGGCAATTGTTGGCCGCAGGCTGGGACGTACTGGCCATTGACCGCGAAACCGGCGCTATTGCGCGAACATCTGCATTGTCACAAGGTGTCAGCGGTGGGCGGCTGGCGACCCTGGCCTGCGATTTTGAACAGCTGACGCAGTTACCCGCATCCAGATTGATCCATGCCGGTCTCGCCTTGCCGTTCTGTCGGCCAGAATATTTTGAGACCCTTTGGCGGCTTGTGACTGCGGCGCTTGAACCGGGCGGTGTATTTGTCGGCCATCTGTTTGGCGAGCGGCACGGCTGGGCGGCACTTGCCCATATGACTTTTCAGACCGAAGCGCAGGCGCGCTTGCTGTGCGGTAATCTTGAGCTGCATCTGTTCCGCGAATTCGAACAGCCGGGTGCCACTTTGCAGGGGGACATGGCCTGGCACCGCTTCGATATCATTGCCAGCAAGCCGCAAGGCGACGATAAATACCGTACTGAACAAAGGAGCCTGTCATGAAGGGAAGTTGCGCCTGCGGTGCCGTTGGCTATGAAGTTGACCGTATCGACATGCCTGTAAGCCATTGTCATTGCCAGTCGTGCCGCAAAACACATGCTGCTGCATTTGTCACCACGGCCGGTGTATTGCGTGAGCACTTCCATTGGACGAGGGGCCAGGAAAAACTCAGCAACTACGAGTCTTCCCCCGGCAAGCTGCGGCGCTTTTGCTCGCTGTGCGGTTGCCACCTTGTGGCTGAACGTGATGGAGCAGCGGCTGTGATTGTTCGTGTTGCGACCCTGGACGAGGACCCGGGCGATCGCCCGCAATACCATATCTGGGCTGAGCAGGATGCCCCATGGCTTGAACATCAGGACCTTGCGGTTTACCCGCAGTGGCAGCCGGGGCGCTAAGGTTTCAGTGGCATTATTTAACTTTTATCAGGGAGATAACCGTTAGTGACCCGTGCATCTATTCATACCCTGCGCCCGCTGCCCGAGCTTGATTACCATGACAGCAGATCGGTGCTGCTGCCTGTGCAGATCACGGCTCTGCAAGCCTGGAACCTGATGACGGCCGGGCAGGGGCCGCTGATGCGTTTAGCTTTTCGGGCCAGGGACGGGGTTTCATCGTTATTTGGCGTAAAGCGCATCGGCGGCTTCTCCGGTACCCGGCGCGAGGCCGTGCAGGCAGGCGACTATCTGGATTTCTTCCTGGTGGAGCACAGCGCTCCCGAGGTACTGGTGCTGACCGAGCGTGACCGGCATCTGGATGTCATGACCTGTGTGTCGATGGCTGATTGTGTGTTGACGATCACCTCTTCTGTGGTCACCCATAACACCTTTGGTCGCCTCTATATGCTGCCGGTGGGGCCGGCACACAAACTTATCGTCAATAACTATCTCAAGCGCCTGAAGCGCAAACTGCAAGGGATGGAGCCCTGAATTCATGAACACAACCATAAGACTTGCCGATCAAGCCGATATCCCGGCCATTTTTGCCATTCGCACCAGCGTCAGGGAAAATCATCTTTCTCATCAACAGTTAACTGAAATGGGCATTACCCCCGACGCCATATGCCAGGCGATGGAAGCTGCTCCCTGCATCTGGGTGGCCGAGGTCGATGGTGTTGCGGTGGGGTTTGCCATGGCAGATGCTGAGGATGGCTGTGTATTTGCCGCTTTTGTCCTGGCCGAATTTGAGGGGCTCGGACTGGGTCGCAGCCTGATGGCCAGGGCCGAGGCGTTTCTGTTTCAGCATCACCCCACGATTTGGCTGGAAACCGCTGAAAACAGCCGTGCCAGCGGTTTTTATCGGACCCTTGGCTGGCAGGCGGTGGCGAATTTGCCTGAAGGTGATATTCGCTTTGAAAAATCACGGACCTAGCAGGGACGGGTATGGACATTCGATTGACGCAAACCAGTGACTGGATGTTGTTGAAGCAGGTTCGTCTGGCGGCACTTCAGGATGCCCCGACGGCATTTGGCGTGAGCTATCAAACGGCGGCCAGCGACACCGATGAACAATGGCAGGAGCGCGCCTCGTCGCAGATCGGTACGCAGTTCTGGCTGGCCTTCGAGGGCGGCAAGCCGGTCGGCATGATAGGCGCGGGGATCAGCCAGGCGGCCCGCTATAACCTGATCGGCATGTGGGTTGCGCCTCAATGGCGGGGCGCCGGTGCAGCTGCCCGACTGGTGGGCGCAGTAAAAGCCCGGGCGCGGCAGAGTGGTCATGACAGTGTGTATCTGGACGTATCCCCGGACAATGGCAGAGCTTGCGGCTTCTATCTGAATCAGGGTTTCGTCTTTATGGACGAATGGGAGCCCTTGGCCAGCCACCCCCATATCAGGGTGCAGACGATGCGCTGGGACGTGGTCGGCTGAATTGTGCTGTAGGGACAGAGACGGGGGCGGCCCGGTTGCGCTCGCTGTCGCGCTGCAAAAAACCAGCCTGAGCCAGCTCATGAACGCCTCTCGTCGAAATATCTGTCAGAAAAATTGACCAGAATGGTCCTACACAGTTAACTGTATGTTCATACAGTTATCGTAAGGCGTGCGTCATGAGCTTCACTTCCCTCGGTCCCATTGCTGAAGATGGTGTTCGCCTGCCACTTTGCTCCTTCAGAGTCCCCGCCGGGTTTCCGTCCCCGGCGGCGGATCATATCGAGAAGGAGATTTCCCTTGATGAGCTGCTCGGTATACGTGCGCCCCATGTGTACCTGGTGCGCATCGATGGCGACAGCATGCAGGGTGTGGGGATTTATTCCGGGGATCTGGCCGTGTTCCAGCCCGGCTTCAGATACAGCAAGGCCGAGGTGCAGCTGCTCGACCTGCGCCAGCCCGGCGAGTTTTCCGATGATCTGTTTGCCGTCAACCAACCGGCAGAAGCATCACGGGTGATGGCGGTACTGGACGCCATCAATGGCCGCTGGGGCCGCGGCACGCTACGGGCTGCCAGTGTGCCGGGCAAACCCGACTGGGGGATGCGCCGGGACATGATGAGCCAGAGCTATACAACGCGGGTGGATCAGCTTTGGCAGGTTTCGTGTAAGTAAAAGCAGACCCTGTATTGCTCTTGAAGACTTAAGGAGATCTCAAGTAGGGCTTTTCGGAATCAATAGCAGAATATTTCTCGCAATAGTTTTGTGTGTTGAATATATGGCCGGGTGCTGCATTAATAGCGCTGCCCTGTCACTCGGCAGCTGATAGGGTCTGTTAAGTGATCAGGGTGAAATAATCAAGGTCAAGCAATTAAGGTTTGGGTTGAATAGTGATTATTACAGATGCGTTATAAATGGATTATTTTTATTGTCGGGCTTGTCGTGCTGTCTTCTTTTGCATTTTACAGTCTGTCAAAACGATCTGATGAGGTGAATCATATCGTTGCGCCGGTAATTAACATGGATATGGAGAGTCTGGTTTTGGCGACTGGCCCGATAGTCGCAACAGGTCTGGTCGATGTCGGTGCGCAGGTTAATGGTCAAGTTAAAACAGTCCATGTCAGGCTGGGGGAGAAGGTTAAAAAAGGGCAGGTATTGGTGGAGATTGATCCGCAACTCCAGGAAAATGCCTTGAACAAGGCAAAGGCCGGTCGGGACCTTCTACTTGCACAGCAACAGGCCAGAAATAAAGCTCTCAAGCGTGCAGAGAGCGTATTTGCCCGCCAGCAAACGCTGCTCCTGGCTGATGCCAGTGCCAAAAGAGATCTTGAACAAGCCGAAGTGGAGCTGGAAAATGCCCGTGCTGAAGTCTCCGTTCTAAGAAGCCAGATACATTTGGCTCAAATCGAGATGGATAGCGCTGTGGCCAATCTGGGTTATACGAAAATCAAGGCGCCTGCCGATGGCGAAATCATCGCCATTGTGACGAAGGAGGGCCAGACTATTGTTTCCGCCCAGACATCACCGACCATTCTGATTATGGGCAATATGGACAGAATGACAGTCAAGGCAAGGATCTCCGAGTCGGATATTGTACGTGTAAGGGTTGATCAAAAGGTTGTTTTTACCGTGACTGGCGCACCGGAGCGGTCTTATGAATCGAAAATTCTTGCCGTTGAACTCCTGCCGGAGTCCGTCGTTACTGACAGTAAGGAGTTAACCAAACCCGACCCGACGTCCAATGTGCCTGTTTATTACAATGCGATTTTTGAAGTGGATAATCATGATCGCCTGCTCAAACCTTTGATGACGGCTAATATCAAAATCATTCAGGAAAGCGTGGGGCAGGTGATGGCAATTCCAATAGGCGCTCTCGAAAAAAAACAGTCGGCGAACAACCTGTATGAGGTTCGTATATTGTCGCCCAAGAGGGAGGTGGTTGTCAGGTCAGTTGCAATTGGCCTGCGCAACAATACTCACGTGCAAATTGTTTCAGGGCTTGAACTTGGCGACAGTGTCATTCTTGAGTAGACGTTGATCGGAATCATATTGCCTTGCCCATTTATAATGCTTGCTTGCCGGGTTGTGTATGAAACGTCCAAGGGAAATAAAACTTCGAGTTCTGCCCACTGATACCTTAAAGGCAGGCAACGCATCAGGGGAAAGTCCGAGCTCACCCGTTCCATTATTCCAGTTGATAAATGTCTGCAGAAGCTATTCCAATGGTCATTCCTGTACAGATGCTTTACGAAACATTAACCTGAATATTCATGCGGGTGAAATGGTCGCCATTGTCGGGACATCGGGTTCGGGAAAGTCGACCCTTCTCAATATTCTGGGGTGCCTTGTCCCTCCTTCGCAAGGGCAGTACATCCTGCGCGGGCGCAGTGTAACCAGTCTGACCAGTGACGAACTGGCCGACTTGCGCAGGGGCACTTTCGGTTTCGTATTTCAGCGCTACCACTTGCTGGGCCATCTGAATGCGCAAGAAAATGTTATGGCCCCGGGTCTTTATGTCGAGGGGGAGAAGAAACCACTTCGGGCACGCGCACAAGGGCTGTTGGAAAGTCTGGGGTTAAGCGACCGCTTGCGCTTCTTTCCGGGGCAATTGTCAGGTGGGCAACAGCAGCGTGTCAGTATTGCGCGTGCATTGATGAATGGCGGCGACGTCATATTGGCCGATGAGCCGACCGGTGCGCTGGATAGCAAAAGCGGTGAAGAGGTGATGGCAGCCTTGTGTGATTTGAACGCAAAAGGGCATACCGTCATTATTGTGACGCACAATAATGATATTGCCTCGTATGCGCCGCGGTTGATTCATATTCAGGATGGTTGCATCACTTCAGATACAGTCGATCGCAGTGCATCGTCAGCGGCAGAGCCACCCAGTGTGCCCCGATCGAGGGCTGCGCAGAGCTTATCGACAAATATGCTATCAGGCTGGCCGGAGGCAATGAAGATTGCTTTTTCGTGGCTGGTCAGAAAGCCCTTGCATGCGGGATTGACGGTACTGGGAATCGTCATTGGCATTGCTGCGGTTTCATCGGTGATTGCCCTGGGTGAGGGCGCACGTGACCGCATCGTGCAAGACATCAACTCCATGGGTACTGACACCATAGATATTTACTCCGGAAAGGACTGGGGTGATCTGTACAATGGCTCAAGCAAGAAGCTGCATGAGTCTGATGTGGGCTATCTGCGATCACTGCCTTATGTTGACAGTATTTCCCCGGTCACTTCAGCGACAGCCACGATCACATCAAAAAGCGCCAACCTTTCAGCTCAGGTATTGGGGGTCGGTGAAGCGTATATCAGGGTAAGAGGCCAAGTACTTGCTCAAGGTGCGTTTTTTTCCAGTGATGATGTTGGGCGGCAGGCGCAAGTTGCGATTATTGATGAAAACATGCGTAAACAACTTTTCCCAAGCTGGGAGGATCCCATCGGAAAAGTTATATTGGTGGGCCCGATGCCGGCAATCGTTGTCGGGGTCATCAAAAATGCACAGACGTCATTTGGTGGGCCGCCTGTACTGCAGGTGTTTATGCCTTACAGCACATTGATGTCACGTATTTCGGGTCAGCAGTTCCTTGACAGCATTGTATTACGCGTTGCTGACAGGGTTTCAAATGAACTGGCCGAAAGTAATGTCAATCGTCTTTTGGAACTCAAGCACGGCAGTAAAGACTTTTTCACAAGTTCCTCGGACTCAATAATTCGCTCGGTGGCGAGAGCCACCAGAGTCTTGAATTTGCTGATCATTACGGTCGCATCAATTTCTCTTCTGGTTGGAGGGATTGGCTTGATGAATATGATGCTTTACTCAGTGGCAGAGCGGACCTATGAAGTAGGCGTTCGAATGGCGTTCGGTGCCCGTAGACGAGATATCATGCAGCAATTTTTAAGCGAGTCCTGCTTGCTGTGCATTATTGGAGGCGGTTTTGGGCTTTTGCTATCCCTTCTTGCTGGAGAAGTCTTAGGCAGACTACAGGCTGATTTTCAGCTTAAATTTTCTTTTTGGTCGGTTATGGTCGCGTTTACAAGCTCTACCCTTGTTGGTCTTGTATTTGGCTATATACCTGCCCGAAACGCCGCGATACTGGATCCTGTCGAGGCTCTGTCCAGGGCGTAAGTCAGTGGGTAATCAATGTGCCAATTTGCATTGGTTTGCCACCGTGGTCATTCAGCATGACGTCGATACCTTGATGCACGATGCCAATACTGCGCTGCAGTGTTTTTGAGAATATCATTGTGATGATAAGACATTATCCTGCGTTGTTTTGTATATTGCTACTGTTGGCAGGTTGCAGTACAAGCATGCCCGATGTTGACACCCTCAAAACGCAACTGACACTGCCTGCACATTGGCGTAGTGCGATAACTGAGGGCAAGGATAGAAAGTACACAAGTCCTTGGTGGCGCTCATTTCAAGACCCTGACCTGGACGCCCTTGTGGAACGTGTACTAAGTAATAACAATGATCTGGCAGCTGCAGCATACAGGGTAAAAAAGGCAGAGGCACAAGCGGGTATTGTAAGGGCGGATCTGACGCCTGGTATATCAAGTGAGTTCAAGCAAAGCATAACCAAGGGATTGAGCGGAGGAGGTTCGGGGCAAAGGTCTTTTACCAGTACATTCTCCTTGAGCTACGAGCCGGATTTATGGGGGCGTCTTTCAAAAGCGCGCGATATATCCGCGTGGGAGGCCATGGCGACCCAGGAAGATCGTGAGCACATTGCGATGCAACTGATGGGTACAACAATGGAGCTGTACTGGCAGTTAGGGTTGCTGAATGAAAGTATTGCAATCAATGACACCAGCATTGCCAACGCCCGTTCAATCCTCGAGTTGGCTCGTGTACGAGAATCCGTTGGGCAGGAGGGACGTTTTCAGTCGATTCAGGCAGAGCAACAGTTGAATGTGCTGCTGGCCGATAAACCAGTACTGCTGCAACGGCGCGAAGAAAGCCGCAATGCCCTGTTGGTTCTGCTGGCATCCCCTATGGGATGGAGTGACGAGATCAAAATAAGCCCAATTCCAATGCGTATATCAAGGCCGCTGCGCTCTGGTATACCTGCCCATGTTTTGGGGCAGCGACCTGACATGAGGGCAGCAGAGCTTAGATTGCGCGCCAGCTTTGGCAATATAGAAGTGCAACAAAAAAGCCTCTATCCAGCTGTGAGTCTTACTGCTGGTATCAATGGGGGAGGGACCCGCGAGTTGTCGGATATTCTCCGTAATCCGCTGGGGGTATTTACGGCGGGTTTACTGCTTCCGTTTTTCGAGTTCAATAAAGGCAAGCTGCGAGTTGCCAGCGCTGAAGCAACCTACCTGGAAAGTGTCGAGTTATTCAAGAAAACGTTATTTGACGCATTGGCAGATGTTGAGAACTCACTGTCGGCCTATAAGCAGTTTGCCGATGAGGCTCTGTATCTGTCCCGTGCCCATGAGTCTTCATCCCGGGCAGAAAAAGTTGTTGAAATACGCTATCGCCTTGGACAGTCGAATATACAAGAGTGGCTGGAGCAACAGGATGTGAAGCGCAGAATCGAATTGCGCCTGGTTAAAAATCGTACTGATCAGTTGGTTGCCATGGTCAAGTTTTATCAAGCTATTGGTGGCGGCTGCGCTGATCAATGCGCTGCGGCTCTGCCATAAAGGGTCGCTTCAGGTTCATTTGCCGGCTCACTGACTTTTATGCACGCAGGCCTGGTTGATGTGTAAGTTTCAACTCAGGCCATGCAGTTAATGGGTTTTAAGGTCTTTTGGCCCTGGCAACAGCTTTGTTGCACGTCAATGCACGGCCGTGCAAAACCTCATGATCGCCTCGCAGGCCTGGCGCAATGCTGCATCATCCAGGGCATAGGCAATACGGATATAGGGCCCCAGGCCAAAGGCGCTGCCATGCACCACGGCCACGTCGGCCTCGTCGAGCAGGGCGAGGGCAACGTCTTCATCAGTGTGCAGCACCCTGCCTGCGGGCGAAGTGCGGCCGATCAATCCGGCGCAGCAGGCGAACGCGTAGAAGGCGCCTGCCGGGCTGGTGCATTCAAGGCCCGGTATGGCGTTGAGCAGTTCGACCATCAGGTCGCGGCGCTTCTGGAACGCGGCACGGCTGCTGTGAATAAAGTCCTTGGGGCCTTCCAGTGCGGCGAGTGCAGCCTGCTGAGAGATCGAACCGGCTCCCGACGTCTGCTGGCCTTGCAGTTTTTCCATGGCTTGCAGCAACCAGCGCGGGCCGGTGGCAAACCCGATGCGCCAGCCGGTCATGGCGTAGGCCTTGGACACGCCGTTCATGGTCAGGGTGCGCTCGGCCAGGCGTGGTTCAACCTGGGCCAGGGTATGGAACTGCTGATCATCGAAGATCAGGTGTTCGTAGATATCATCCGCCAGAATCAAAACATGGGGATGGGCCAGCAGCACCTCGGCCAGGGCCGCCAGCTCGTCGCGGCTGTACACCGCCCCCGTCGGATTGGAGGGCGAGTTGAGGATCAGCCAGCGCGTTTGCGGAGTGATTGCAGCCGCCAGTGCCGCAGCGGTCAACTTGAAACCGGACGCTGCGTGGCAGGTCACGATGCAGGCCTGCGCGCCGCATAACTGAACCATCTCGGGATAGCTGACCCAATACGGCGCCGGTATGATGACCTGATCCCCCTCATTGAGGGTCGCGGCCAGAGCGTTGAAAATCACCTGTTTGCCGCCGTTGCAGACCAGGGTGTCCTGCCAGCCTACATCCAGGCCGTTTTCGCGGCGGAACTTGGCCGCTACCGCTTCTCGCACAGAATGTGCGCCAGCGACCTGGGTGTAGCGGGTGTGGCCCTGGCCAATGGCGCGGATTGCAGCCTCGCGCACATGCTCGGGCGTATCGAAGTCCGGTTCGCCGGCGCACAGTGAAATGACCGTGGCGCCTTGGGCGCGGCGCTCGGCAACTCTGTCGATGATCCGATAGGTCGCCGAGGGCAGGGCGCTGGCCAGGCGCTGGTTGAGCCGCTGGATATCACGGCTCATGGGCGATCTCTCCAGTGGGTCAGGTTCATCAGTTCGAGCGTCGAGCGGCCTTCAGTCAGTGCCTGCATCATATGGGCTTCCTTGCCGGCACGGGCTTCGCCTTCGGCCAGGGTGCGCGCTGCGTGCGCCTTGGGGATGATGATCACACCATCATCGTCAGCCACCAGCAGATCACCCGGCTCCACCTCTGCACCGTTGAAATTGAAAGCCTGACCCACAGAGAGGGCGCTGGCCTTGACGGTGCCCCTGACCGAGATGCCGCGGGCGAATACCGGGAACCGACGTGTTTTCAGGGCCGCGATATCACGCACACCGCCGTCGATGACCAGGCCGGCCACACCGGCTGCCTGCGCGGCAACGGTGAGCACTTCGCCCCAGTAACCGGCGATGTAATTACCGGTACCCACTACCAGCACGCTACCGCGCGGTACTTGTTCCAGGGCCAGATGCAGGGCCAGGTTGTCACCCGGTGAGCATTGCAGCGGGTACGCCGGGGCGGCGATAAAGGCGCCATCCCAGATCGGGCGGATGCCGCTGTCTACGGCACAGGCCAGGTGTGAGGCCTCATACAGGGTCGAGCTGCCGAGGATTTTGGCCCGTTCGTGGTAGTTGAGGGGCAGGTCGAGTGTGTTCATCAGGCTTTCCTCTGCAGGCTGTGGTAGCCCAGAGCAGCGCGGGCGCTTGCAAGGGTCTGGCCTTGACTGATCAAGGTACGGATTTGCGCTTCGATGGCTTCGATCTGCCGTGCGCAGGCGGCCACTTGTGCGGCATGGGCACGGGGGACGATCACTACGCCATTGGCGTCGGCCACCACAATGTCGCGGGCACAGACCCGGGCGGTGCCAATGGACACGGGCTGGTTGATCGACTGCACCTGGACACGGTCCTTGCCGGTGCGCATAAACCGGCCCTTGCTGAAGATCGGATAGCCGTCACCCAGCGCCTTGTTGACGTCACGGCAAACGCCGTCGATAACTGTGGCGGCGATGTTGCGGCTGCCGGCGTACTGGGTCATGAGATCGCCCCATACGGTGCAGTCGGTGCGCCCTGCGTTGTCGATTACCACCACGTCGCCGGGCAGTACTGCTTCGATAAAGTCGCCCACGGTTCCGGCAGGCACACTGGCCGATACGTACTGCACCGTGAACGCCGGGCCGACAATGACTGTGCTGTAATTGCCCAGCGGTGCCACGCCCAGACATTGGCCAGGCAGGCCGAGTTTGTCCAGGGCATCGGAAACCCCCGGGGTGTCCAGGCCTTCAAACAGGGCGACCAGTGCTTGATCTTCAGGGTTCATCAGGCGTGCTCCGTGTGGATGGCTTCAAACTGACTGTCATGCATCACCTCGGCCACGGAGCGGCCGCTGCGTACTGCGTCCAGCATGGCTTGCTGACGCCGGGCAATACGCTCGCCAAGATCGACGACCTGAGCGATATGGGCCTGGGGCACAAACACCGTGCCGCAGTTGTCAGCGATCACATAGTCGTCCTGGCTGACATTGACGCC
Organism: Pseudomonas fragi; assembly: GCF_002269505.1. GTDB lineage: Bacteria > Pseudomonadota > Gammaproteobacteria > Pseudomonadales > Pseudomonadaceae > Aquipseudomonas > Aquipseudomonas fragi_D. Next base: position 88,443 of record NZ_NQKQ01000009.1, read on the forward strand.
AGCCACCTCGATGGTCACGGCAGCGGCTATTTGCATCACGCGGTTGCGCGCACTGATCATGGTGACGCCACGACCGTAAACCGGATAACCGATTGCCGCACTGCCATCAATGTCGCGGCTGTACCCGTCAAGGATGGAGCCGCGCACCTGTTTGGCGAGCGCCGCATTGGCAAGGATATCGCCCCAGCATGAGATGCCTTCGATACCGCCGGCGATTACCAGCACCCGGTCATCGGTGTTGATCTGTTCGACCACCGGGGTGATCAGATGGGCGCAGGGAGCCGTGTCGGTCTTTGCTGCCAGCAGCACGGTACTGGCACGGCCAACGATCGGCGGGCAGTTCCACAGCGGCCGCAGCCCTACGGTGGCTCCTGCCAGGCCAAGAAAATCCAGCGCATCGGACACCGTATTGCTGTCCAGTGCCGCCAGACGTTGGAGTACAGTCCTGTCGGTCGTGCTTTTGAGTGTCATCGCGCAGCCCCTGTTGTGTTGGAGATGCTCAGTGTCAGCGAGGTTGTTTGATAGGTATATTCCTGTTCACGTAAGCTTTGGATACGTTAAACCTATGGTAAAACCATGATCAATTTTCGTCTGATCCGTCACCTCTGGCTTTTTCTGGCCGTCGCCGAAGAGCAGAATTTTGGCCGTGCCGCCAAGCGCCTTGGCATGTCCCAACCGCCGCTGAGCGAGCAGATCCAGGTGCTGGAGCAAGCACTCAAGGTCAAGCTGTTCGAGCGCTCGCGGCGCGGTGCCAAGCTGACGCCGGTGGGGGCGGCGATCCTGCCGGCAGTGCGCAAGTTCGCCGAGCAGCTGGAGCGTCTGGAACTGGCAGTTGATGAAGCACTGGCGGGGCAGTCGGGGATGCTGACCATTGGCGCAATTTCCACGGCCATGTTCGATGTGCTGCCGGGCCTGATCGAACAGTTGAAGGAGGATTACCCGCACTTGACCGTTTCGGTCCGGGAAATTGACAGCGTCGAGGCGGTACCGGCGCTGGAGGCGGGTGATATTGATCTGGCTTTCGCCCGTCTGGACGGTGATCTGGGGGACTCAATCCAGTCACTGCCGTTGCTGGAGGACCGTCTGGTGCTGGCCCTGCCTAGTGATCACCGGCTGGCAGCGCGCACGCGCATCAGCCTGAGCAGTCTGGCCAATGAGCCGCTGGTGATGTTTTCGCGCAGGGTCAGCCCGGTGTATTTCGACAATCTGATTGCCACCTGCCGGGCCAACGGTTTTTCCCCGCGGGTATTGCACGAGGTACGTTCCGTGGCCTCGCAAATCGCCTTTGTCAGTTATGGCCAGGGCATCGCGCTGGTGCCGGCGTCGTTGAAAAAGCTGGCCCCCGCCAATGTGGTATTCCGCTCATTGAGCCAGAAGCTCAACGTGGTGACCACCGCCGTGGCGTGGAATGCCGCTCGCTCGAACCCGCTGATAGATGAAATTATCGTCCGGTTGCGCGACAAGCCCTGAGCGGTATCGATAGGTTTGACCTATGAAAACGTTCTGCTCTTGGGCATTTACATAAGGATCAATCTGCCTGAAATTAGCCCCGTCACCTTAAGGCTTCAGGAATCAGAACCGTGCCCGCATCCCCAACTTTCACCCATACCCAAGTGCCCCTGACGATCGCGGGGGTGCAACTGAACGTCGCCGCCATTCACCGTGAGGGTGAGCTGGCGCCGATTGTTTTCTTGCACGGGTTTGGTTCAAGCAAAGAGGACTATGCCGATATCACGCTGCGTGAAGAGTTCGCTGGTCATCCTTTTCTCGCTTACGACGCACCGGGGTGCGGTGAAAGCCGCTGCAGCGACCTGGACGCAATATCCATCAATTTTTTAATGCAGACGGCGCTGCATATGCTGGAACATTTCAAGATCCGGCGTTTCCATCTGGTGGGCCATTCCATGGGCGGATTGACCGCGCTGATGCTGGCTGATCAGTTCCCGCAACGGGTGATAAGTTTTGTCGACATAGAAGGCAATATCGCCCCCGAGGACTGCTTTCTCAGCCGCCAGATCGTCGACTACCCCAGTGATGACCCCGAGGCGTTTTTTGCCGATTTTATCGAGCGCGCCCGCCACGCACCGGCCTATGCCAGCGCATTGTATTCGGCGAGCCTGAGGCACAAGGTGCGTGCCGGCGCTGTCGGCGGGATCTTTCGTTCAATGGTCGAACTGTCCGATAACGCCGATCTGATGGGCAGCTTTCTCGGTCTCCCGTGCCCGACAATGTTTATGTACGGCGAACAAAACCGGTCACTGTCCTATCTGCCGCATATTCAGGATCACGGTGTGCGTCTGGCGCAGATTCCGGCTTGCGGTCACTTTCCGATGTATTCCAATCCCGGCGCGATGTGGCAGCAGATCGCCGATTTCCATACGTCCTGCAACGGTTGAGGCAGCTCGGTCTCAGTCCTTGAGTCACATGGCCTTGGCGCTTTTGATATCGGCAATTATCTGTCTGGCGATGGCCTCGACCTGCTCTTGAGTCATGGCCGACATGACGCCTTCCCAGGCCGATGACGAGGTATCGTAGGTTCGGGTTCCGATCAACCGGCCCGTCTTCAAATCGAGAAAGTCCGCACTTGAGTTGACCCAGGCATTGCCCACCATCATCCCGGCCCCGTAGCGGGCACCCGGCGTGATGTAGCGAAAATTGCTCACGTTGATCTTGATGCCCACACCGTCTTTGCCATCAGGTTTGAGCGCCCCTGTGTAGGCGAGGCGATACCCGGCGGCGTCAGCTTCGTTTTGCAATGCCTGGCTCCAGTCCTGTTTCAGGAGGGCCCAGTCCTCGTTTCGTTGAACCATGCTGTTGCCCGCATAGTTGACGACCAGATTCTGTTTGGCCGCTTCCTCGATAGACAGGGTCTGGCTGCCGCCACTTTTTACCGACGCAGCGCAACCACTCAATAGTGAGATGGCAACCGCACAGGACAGGGCAAACGAGAGTCTTGAGGTGTTCATTGAATGTCCATATTCAGAGGGAGAAGCGCCATCTATACCTCAACGCCTCGAATATTTCACGACCTGAACAGGCAAAAAAACTGCCTCTTTATCAGTGCAACGTCGCTGCCCGGCCAATTTCGCCGATCCTAATTCGGTCCAGAGCCCGGTTTAGAGCGTCCAGTGCATCGAGCAGAGCTTTGGCCTCGGCTTCGCGGCCGTCGCCCCACAGGCGTTCGGCCATTTTGTTCAGGGCCTGGATGGATTTTTCGATATCTGCAGCAGTCGCTGTCGGGCTTTGTACGGCTTGTTTCTTGGGCATGGTGAAAAACTTCTGCTGCGCCAGTTAGCCTGGCTAGAGGGGCGGTGCTCAGGGGTTTATTCAGCAGACAGGTTACGGGGATTTGCTCAGCGATCCAAACCTTTGCTTGAAAGGCATGGGCCGCAGAGTGACCTTCGAGGCATGCTCGCAGGCAGGCCCCGAAGGCTTTACGCGCGCTTAGATCCGGTGGATCTGGGTGATGTGCGGTTTGCCGTTGATGGGCGCGTAGATTTCCACTATCGCCTGCCAGGTGCTTGTCGAGCCAGGCAACGTTGCCTTGCACTGGAATCGATAGTTGGTGCCATTGACGAGCTGGCTCGACACCCGTTCAGGGGTGTAATTGACCCCCACGAACCCGGCCAGGGCTTGCTTGAATACTTCCTCATCCTTTGGAGTCAGTTTGCTGTAGGCAGTCCAGCCACCTACCAGATTCTCTTGAGCCGACATACTTTAAATCTCCCTATTTCAAGTTCCTACTCGTCTGGCTTTTCGGAATGCGCCCCGTATATTCGATGGTTTCCGGAATCCATTCCTGAATGTTTTTACCCGCCACCCCAGTGAACCGCACAGGGGGAGATGGCAAAAAACTACCATTAGGCACTGCATAATCGAGCTTAGCAGTGCACCTGCCAGCACGATGGCTCAGCCGCTGGACGGCATGCTGCCATCAGCGGCGGATACGGTTTTTTTGCCAGCTGGCATCGCTGTGGAAGGTCCCCGTATCGCCCCGCAGCACATACAGGGTGGCCCTGAAGGCCGCCGTCACCCGTGTGCACTGCAGGCCGCGGATCTTGTGGTACGCCCAGGCCCAGCCGTGGTTGGTTTTACTGCTCATCGGTGTGCCTGCGCTTTCATCATCTACATCCTGAACGACATGAACCTGATTGGACTCGATTTCGCTCAGTAGTTCCCTGGAAATGACTGCGCAAACACAATGATTTGCATGAAGAGTCTTATGCAAGTCATTGATTTAGATGATGTCAAACCTATGGCTTTGCGTTGATGTCCTCTTCATCCATCAGCACCAGAGCGCCAACGATCAGTGCGCGCATGCCGCGGTCCAGTTCGGCCTCCATCTCGGTTTCTTCGGCCAGGCGCTGCGCTTCTTCAACGGGCTGGCCGGTGACTGAATACACCGTGTCGGCCACGGCAATACCGTGAAAGGCCACGGTTGCCAGCAGCCAGCGAGCCTGTGCCTTGGTAATGCCGTAGACCTGGGCGATATGGCTCTGATGCTCGTCGATCTTGGCGAGCATCGGCTGGGTCGCCGCCAGCCGGCGAATCACGTAGGGCGTCAGGCCAGGGTGGGCCTTTACAAACAGGCGCACCGAGGTGGCAAACACCGTCAGGTATTCCTTGAGTTCACCACGCTGACCGGCGTCGACCCGCGGTATCTGCCAGCGGGTGAAGATTTCTTCGGCAACCAGATTTTTCAGCGCCTCCAGGTTGGCAACGTGTTTGTACAGCGCCATATGGCTGACCCCCAACGCTGCAGCAACGCCGACAAAAGTGATACCCGGCAAGCCGATCTCAATGCCTGCTTCGACGATGCGCTCGCGGGTGATGGTGCGAGGGCGCCCGCGGGTCGCGGGTGGTGGTGACGCTTTCATGGCCGTTCCTTGATCGGTGAGGAGTGTCTTGTAGCTGTCTTGTCAGCATTTCGCAAATTAGTTTATAGTCATGCAACTAATTAAGGTTCTCATTTGCGAGCCACTATCAGATGCGCAGACACCCCCCTTGTTTGCGCCTAACTGGAATGCCTGAGGCATTCCTTTCCTTTGAAATTGCGGATGCTGGATTTGCATGGGAACTCCTCACACGGCTGCGGCCAAACCCAAGATGCGTGGCCCTGTCAGCCAGGTACTTGACCCGATTCGTGGGCGGCTGCTGATTGCCGCGTTGCTCGCAGGCGTTGGCGCCATGCTGACGCTGGTGCCGCTGGCAGGTATTGCGCATGTCGCCGGGCGGGTTATGGGTGACAACGCACTCACTGCTCATGAGGTGTGGTGGGCAGTAGGCGCCGGCGTGGCTAGCCTGTGCGCGGGCATGCTGCTGATATCCGCCGGGGAGCTGCTGGCCCATCTGGCGGATAACCGCATCACCCATCACCTGCGCCTGGCCATCGTGCAGCGTCTGAGCCGCGTGCCTTTGGGCTGGTTCACCAGCCGGGCATCGGGCGAGGTCAAGCAGGCGATACAGGATGACATCAATACCCTGCACAGCCTGACGGCGCATTTCTACACCACGGTGGGGCGAGCGGTCGGCGCCATTGTGCTTTCGCTGGTCTACCTGTTTGCGATGGACTGGCGCATGGCAATTGTCTCGATCCTGCCGTTCCCGGGGTTCTTCCTGTTTTTCACCCGGGCCATGAAGGCCAGCGAGAGCAACATGCAGGCGTTTGTCGAGGGCATGGGGCGTATCGACAATGCCGTGGTCGAGTTCGTCAATGGCATCCCGGTGGTGAAGTCGTTCGGGGCTGTCGGCAAGGCACACGCCAGTTACCGTGAGGCCGTTGATGCTTTCGCCCGGGCTTTTGTCGGTTTCACCCGACCGCTGGTGGGATCGATGGCCAATGCCAACGCAATGATTGCGCCGGTCGCGGTGCTGGGCGGTGTGCTGACGTTCGGCACTTTGTTCGTTGCGCTGGGCTGGCTGGCCCCGCTGGATGTGCTGCCGTTCGCCCTGGTGACCCCGGGCTTGTGCGGCCCCTTGCTGTTGCTGCACTACATCACCCATGACCTTAACAATGCTGTGGGCGCGGCCCGGCGTGTTCAGGCCCTGCTCGATACGCCGGTACTGGAGCAACCGGCAGCGGGCATGCAGCAGACGCCCCGGGGCAGCGAAATTCGTTTTGAGCACGTTAGCTACTGCTATGAAAGCGCGGGCCGGGGGCTGGCGGATATCAACCTGGTGCTCAAACCCGGCACGACCACAGCGGTGGTGGGGTGCTCAGGTGCGGGCAAGTCAACCCTGGCGCGCCTGCTGCTGCGTTTTTTTGACCCGACGCAAGGGCGCATCACCCTGGGTGGCGTGGATCTGCGTCAGATTGAGACGGCCACCCTGTACCGGCATATCGGCTTCGTTCTGCAGGAGGTGCGGCTGATCCACGCCAGTGTGCACGACAACATTGCCCTGGGCAGACCGTCGGCCACCCGCCAGCAGATTGAGGACGCTGCACGCACTGCCAATATCCACGCGCGCATTGTTGCCTTGCCCCGCGGCTATGACTCGGTGGTGGGTGAGGATGCGCAGTTTTCCGGCGGTGAGTTGCAACGGGTCAGCATTGCCCGCGCCGTCTTGCTTGATCCTCCGGTACTGGTGCTTGACGAAGCCACGGCGGCGGCCGATGCCGAAAGTGAGGTGGCCATCCAGGATGCGCTCTCGCGCTTTGCCGCAGGCCGCACCTTGCTGGTCATCGCACACCGGCTCGACACCGTGATGCATGCCGACCAGATCATCGTGCTCGACAACGGCACTGTCTTCGAACAGGGCTCCCACACCGAATTGCTTGCCCGCAAGGGGCTCTATGCCCGCTTGTGGGCGCAGGGCGATTACCAGCATTCTGAAGAACAGGCGGTGCCGTCATGCTGAAGCCCCTTGTACAACTGTTGGGCGACGATGTGCCGGTGTTGCATCGTTATGTCTGCATGGCGGTGTTTTATGCCCTGCTCAGCGGGCTGACCCTCACCACGCTGGTGCCGGTGCTGGGGCATTTGCTCGCCGGTGATGTGCGCGGCGCGGCGTTGTGGCTGCTGTTGACGCTGGCTGGCATGGCTGTGTGCTGGACCTGCCGGCGCCGGGTGGAGCGCGCCGGTGTGGCGGTGGGCGTGGCTATTTTGCAGGGTGCACGCCAGCGCATCGGCGACCATGTGGCGCGCCTGCCTCTGGGCTGGTTTAGCGCGCAGAACACCGGCCAACTGGGGCATGTGATTACCCAGGGCATGATGGCGGTGGCGCAGTTGCCGGCGCACGTGTTTACTCCGGTGATCACTGGTGCGGTGACGCCCCTGGTGATCGTCGTCGCGCTGTTTGCCGTGCATTGGCCACTGGGGCTGATTGCGCTGCTGGGGCTGCCGGTACTGGCGGTGGCGCTGCTGTTGAGTGCGCGCCTGGGGCAGCGTACTGACCGGGCGTTCCACCGGCACTTCGCTGATGCCAGCCAGCGCATGGTCGAATTTGCCCAGGCGCAATCGGTATTGCGCGCGTTCAATGGTGAGGGTGGCGGCACGCAGTTGCTGGAGCAGGCGATTGAGCGTCAGCGCACGTCCGGGCTGCGCCTGATCTACCAGTCATCACTGTCGGTGGTGCTCAATGCCTGGGTCGTGCAGGTGATTTTTGCGGCCCTGCTGATCGCCGCCGCCCTGTGGCTCAACGGCCTGCTGGGCAGCACGCTGGATCACGCTGCGGTGATTGCGCTGATCGTTGCGCTGCTGTTGAGCAGCCGCTATATCGAGCCGTTGCTGGACGTGGCCAGTTATGCCGAGATCCTGCGCAGTGCCAGCGGCCAGCTTGATGCCGTGCAGGCCATTCTTGCCGTTGCGGCCTTGCCGGAGCCGGAGCAGCCGCAGCCGCCACGGGATGGCTCGATTGAGCTGCGCAATGTGAGCATGGCTTATGCACCCGATCAGCCCGATGTGTTGCATGACGTCAGCCTGCGTATTGAACCGGGCAGCATGACCGCACTGGTCGGTGCATCGGGCTCGGGCAAGACCACACTGGTAAGGCTGATCGCGCGGTTTTTTGATGCCCGCGAAGGCAGTGTGCTGGTCGGTGGGGTGGATGTGCGTCACATGTCCGGCAGCCACCTGGCGGGTCAGATCAGTCAGATATTCCAGGACAGTTACCTGTTTCAGGGCAGCATTGCCGACAACATTCGAATCGGCAAACCTGCTGCCAGCGCTGCAGAAATCCTCGCTGCGGCGCAGCAGGCCGGGCTCGGCGAGCTGCTCGGGCGTTTACCGCAAGGCCTCGACACGCCGGTGGGCGAGGGCGGTGCACGGCTGTCGGGCGGTGAGCGCCAGCGTATCGCGATTGCCCGCGCACTGATCAAGGATGCGGCCATTGTGCTGGTGGATGAAGCCACTGCGGCGCTGGATGCCGAGAACCAGCAAGTGATCGCCCAGACCCTGGCCAGGTTGCGCGGGCAGCGCACACTGGTAGTGATTGCGCATCAGCTGTCTACGGTATCGATGGCCGACCGGATCGTGGTGCTGGATAACGGCCGTGTGATCGAGCAGGGCACGCCCGCTGCATTGTTGTGCGCCAATGGGCGTTACGCACAGTTTCTTGAACAGCGCCGGGCTGCCAAGGGCTGGCGGGTCGCGCATGCGTGCGCCAGCGAGCTGCAATGATGCGGGCACGATGGCTGGGGTTGTTTGCCATGCTCTGCGCCGCCTCATTGCTGGTGGGGGCCCGGCAACTGCAGTGGTCGCAGCTGTTGTCGATGTCGGGCGATGCCTGGCTGACGCTCACGGCCAGCCGCTTGCCGCGCCTGGCGGCACTGGTGCTGACCGGGGTTGGCCTGGCGGTGTGCGGGGTGATCCTGCAGCACATCGTGCGCAACAAGTTCGTCGAGCCCGGCACCTCGGGCGGACTGGACGCGGCCAAGCTTGGCATCCTCGTATCGCTGGCACTGGTACCCGGGGCCAGCACCACAGGGCGCATGCTGTTTGCGCTGGTATTTTGCTTCGCCTCGGGGCTGATATTTGTCCTGATCATCCGCCGTATCCGCTTCAAGAGCACGGTGCTGGTGCCGGTTATCGGCCTGATGTATGGCGGCGTGCTGAGCGCCATTGCCGAGTTCTATGCCTACCAGCACAACATCATGCAAAGCATGCAGGGCTGGCTGCTGGGGGATTTCTCCAGGGTGGTGCAGGGCAACTACGAGATCATCTACCTGATCTTGCCGATTGTTGCTCTGACGTATCTGTATGCCCACCGTTTTACCGTGGTGGGCATGGGTGAGGGCATGGCCACGAGCCTGGGCCTGAACTATTCGGCAACCGTGGCCCTGGGCTTGCTGCTGGTGGCTGTGACGGTGTCTGCCAGCGTCATTACGGTGGGGGCGATTCCTTTTGTCGGGCTGGTCATTCCCAACCTGGTGGCGCTGCGTTACGGCGACCACCTGGGCCGCACGCTGCCCATCGTTGCGCTGGGTGGTGCAGCAATGTTGCTGGTGTGCGACATCCTCGGGCGGCTGCTGATCTACCCGTTCGAAGTGCCCATCGGCCTGATGGCAGGCAGCGTGGGCGGTGTGCTGTTCCTGGTGCTGATCATCTGGAGGCACCGATGAGGCGCCTGCAACCCCGGCATGGGGTATGGGTGCTGGTGATGGCCCTGGCGCTGACCTTCATGTTCCTGCGCTCGGGCATGGACTTTGACTATGTGATCCCCAAGCGGATCGCCCGGCTGACGGCCATGGTGATTGGCGGGGTGTGCATCGCGTGGTCTTCGATCATATTCCAGACCCTCACCGGCAACCGGATACTGACCCCGGCGATCATGGGCTACGAGGCCGTTTACCTGCTGTTGCAAGCCATGCTGGTGTTGTTGCTGGGCACCGGCAGCGTGGTGTTGCTGGGCAGTAACGGCAACTTCCTGGTGTCAGTGCTGCTGTTGCTGGGTTACTCGTGGCTTATCCATCGCTACCTGCTGCGCAACGGCAAGAACAACGTGTATTTCCTGCTGCTGATCGGGCTGGTACTGACGATGGTGATCGGCACCTTCACCCAGTTTGTCCAGCTCAAGGTCAGCCCCGGCGAGTTTTCGGTCCTGCAGGGCTTCAGCCTGGCCTCGTTCAACCGCGCCCAACCGCAGCAGTTGCTGTTGGCGGGGCTGGTGGCGGGTGCAGTGTGCCTGGCGGGCAGCAGAGCCCTGGCAACCCTCGATGTGCTGGCGCTGGGGCGTGACCAGGCGATTTCCCTGGGGGTCGATTATCGCCGCAACGTGCGTCTGCACCTGGCGCTGATTGCGACCCTGGTGGCGGTGTCTACCAGCCTGCTCGGGCCCACCGCGTTCATGGGCATCTTCGTCGCGAATATCACCTATGCGCTGGCCCCAACCTTCAGGCACAGGGCCACGCTGGCGCTGGGCAGCGTGATTGCCATCGGTATTTTTATCGCCGCGCAACTGCTGGTCGAGCATGTCTTCAACTACAAAACCACCGTCGGCATCCTCGTCAACCTGGTGTGCGGCGGGTATTTCCTGGTGCTGATGGTGCGCACTCGAGGAGCACCATGATTACTGTCCATGACATCCATAAAATCTATGGCAACAACACCGTGCTACGTGGTGTCGACGCGAGTTTTCCGGCCCGCCGGCTGACGGCGTTGATAGGCCCCAATGGCGCGGGTAAAACCTCGCTGTTGATGATGATCGCGCGGCTGACGGAGCCCACGGCCGGTGAAGTGCGCCTCGAGGGGCATGCAGTTGCCAGCATTGCGGTGGGTGATTACGCCAGGCGCGTGGCCACTTTGCGCCAGTCACCGGACTTCAACCTGCGCCTCACGGTTGAAGAACTGGTTGCCTTCGGCCGCTTTCCTTACAGCCGTGGCGTGCTGACCCGCGAAGATCAACGACAGATCGACGAGGCCATCGCTTTTTTGTCATTGCAGGGGCTACGCCATGCCTACCTCGACGAACTCAGCGGCGGGCAGCGGCAGATGGCGTTCCTGGCAATGACCATCGCCCAGCAAACCGATTGCCTGCTGCTCGATGAACCACTCAACAACCTCGACATCAAGCACGCCGTACAGATCATGCGGGCGCTGCGCCGACTGTGCGACGAACAGGGGCGCACGGTGATTCTGGTGGTCCATGACATTAACTTCGCCGCCAGCTACTGCGACCACTTCGTGGCGATGAAGGCGGGCGCGGTGCAGTTCGCCGGCAGCGTTGACGAGGTGATCACCGAAGCGCGGCTGGGCGAACTTTACGGCCTCGATTTCGAGATCACCCACAGCCCTCGCGGGAGCCTGTGCAATTACTTCAACCCCTAAAGAGACGCGAAATGATGATCCATCACACATACCGGTTGTGGCCGCTGGCCCTGCTGCTCGGCGCAGCCGTGGCGCTGCAGGGCTGCAATGACAAACCGGCACAACCGCCACGGGTGGCCACTGCGACGCAAACGTCTTATGCGCCGGTGACGGTGCAGCACCAGTTGGGCACCACGGTGATCGAGCGTGCACCGCAGCGGGTGGTTGCGCTGGACATGAACGAGGTGGACTTCCTCGATCAACTGGGTATCCCGGTGGCGGGCATGCCCAAGGACTTTATCCCGCACTTCCTTGCCCGCTATCGGGATGCACCAAGCGTCGTGGATCTCGGTTCGATTGTGCAGCCCAATCTGGAGCGGGTATATGCCGCCAGGCCGGACCTGATCCTTATCACTTCGCTGCAGGCCAACCACTATCAAGCCTTGAGCGAGATGGCCGCGACCGTTCATTTCGATGTCGATTACCGCGACAGCGAGACCCGCCATATCGAGGTGATCAGGCAGCACCTGCTGACCCTGGGGCAGATTTTCGGCAAATCGGTGCTAGCGGAGCAGAAAGCCCGGGCACTGGACGCCAGGGTCGAGCAAGCGCGAGGTATCACCCGCGAGCGCCCCGAACGAGCCCTGGTGGTGCTGCATAACAACGGTGCGTTCAGCTCCTTCGGCGTGCAGTCGCGCTACGGCTTTATCTTCACCGGCCTGGGGGTCAAACCCGCCAGCCCGACGGCAGAAGCGGGGCTGCATGGCCAACCGGTTTCCAGCGAATTTATCCAGCAGGCCAACCCCGACATCATCTACGTCGTGGACCGCACGGCTGTGATGGAACACCGCCCGGCAGTGGCTATCGAGAGCATGGGCAACCCGTTGTTGCGCCAGACCAATGCCTGGAAAAACGGCCGGGTGATCGTGGTCGATGCCCAGGCTTGGTACGTCACCGGCGCCAGTCCGAGCGCCCTGAAGCAAATTATCGATGACGTCATCAAGGGCTATCAGGGCTAACGCCTGGCGGGCTTTGCCAGGTCGCCACAAGGACTTAGTGATTCTCATTAAAGCCATTTCTTAGATTCAGATTAATAAAAATCATCCCTCTCAGCCTAACGGAGTCATCGCGTGAGTAACTGTCATTTTCAAACTCGCATTGCGCCACCGCGCGCAGTTTTTGCCTTGAATCGTACTGCCGCGGCGGTACATGCGGTGTTGCTGTCCCTGGCCATGACGAGCCTGGCAGCCCATGCCGGGAGCACGACCGACGAGCAGGACCAGAGCGCATCAACCCTGCCTGCCACGATGGTTGAGGGCCACATGGCCACACCGGCTGATTTGCCGCCCAGCTATGCAGGCGGGCAGGTGGCCTATGGCAGTCGGGTTGGCCTGCTGGGCAACAAGGACTTTATGGAAACCCCGTTCAGCACCATCAGCTACACGGAGCAGTACATTGCTGATCGTCAGGCGCAGAACATCACCCAGGTGATTGCCGCGACCGATCCCTCGGTGTTCAGCAACGGCCTGACCGGAACCTTCAGCGAGAACTATTCGATCCGTGGCTTCGCCAGCAATATCAGCGACGTGATGATGGGCGGGTTATTTGGTGTGGCTCCGTATTACCGGATTTCCCCGGAAATGTATGAGCGCATCGAAGTGCTCAAAGGCCCGTCGGCCCTGCTCAATGGCATGCCGCCGGGTGGTTCGGTAGGCGGGGCGGTCAACCTGGTGCCCAAGCGCGCGGGCGACGAGCCGCTGACCCAGCTGACGGGCACCTACATGTCCGATGCGCAGTTCGGTGGCCATCTCGATGTGGGCCGGCGCTTCGGTGAAGACCAGCAGTTCGGCGTGCGCTTCAACGGTGTGTACCGTGACGGTGACGGCGCAATCAACCATCAGCGCCAGAAAGCCGAGCTGACGTCCCTGGGCCTGGACTGGCGTGGTGAGCGCGTACGCCTGTCTGCCGACCTGTATCAGAGTGAAGACGGTGTGCGCGGGCAGAACCGCGGCATCAACCTGGCTTCAGGCGTGGCTGTGCCCAAACCGCCCAAGGCCAATACCCTGCTCAATCCTGACTGGGCCTATGTGCAGACCACAGACCGCGGGGCGATCGTACGCGGTGAGTTCGACCTGAGCGACAACCTGATGGCCTATGCCGCCTATGGCATGAGCACGACTCACTATGAGTACAGCGGCACCATGCTGGCCAAGGTATTCAACGACGCGGGCGACTTCGAGACCTCCATGGGCCAACTGAAAATGGACCTGGAGAAAACCTCCGGCGAAGTCGGCCTCAAGGGTAACCTGCAGACTGGCGCAATCAAGCATCAGTGGACCCTCAATGCCACGCACTACGGCGACACACAAAAGGACTACGGGCGCCGTTCGGTGCCGGGTGCGGACTGGATCACCAACATCTACCACCCGCAGTGGGGGCCGGCTGCGGCCAAGAGCTTCCCGTACATTGCCCACACCGAGAGCCGCCTGACCAGCTATGGCCTGGCCGATACCCTGTCAGTGCTCGAAGACCAGGTGCAATTGACCCTTGGCGTGCGTCGCCAGCAAGTGCTCACCGACAGCTTCAGCACGTCCACGGGGGCACGCACCAACCGCTATGACGAAGGCGCCACCACGCCGGCGGCGGCATTGCTGGTCAAAATCACCGATCAGGTGTCGGTGTATGCCAACTACATCGAAGGCCTGAGCGAGGGCGCAGCAGCCCCGATGACGGCGAAAAACTTCGGTGACGTGTTCGCCCCCTACAAATCCAAGCAGAAGGAAGTGGGCATCAAAGTCGACCTCGGCGACTTCACCCACACCCTGAGCCTGTATGAAATCACCCGTCCCAGCAGCTACCTGGACCCGGACACCAATATCTTTTCCTTTGGCGGCGAGCAGCGTAACCGTGGTGTCGAGTGGGGCTTTTTCGGCTCGCCGCTGCACAACGTACGCCTGATGGGCGGCGTGGCCCATGTTGACCCCAAGATCACCAAAGCCCAAGGCGGCACCAACGAGGGCAAGACCGCCATCGGCCAGCCCAAGCTGCAGGGCAAGCTGGGTGTGGAATGGGACACCCCGGTGGTCGAAGGCCTGACGCTCACGGCCAACGCCACCTCGGTATCCAGGCAATACATCAGCGCCGACAACGCGCAATCTATACCTGGCTACACCGTTTACGACCTGGGCACACGCTACAGCACCCGTTTTGCCAGCCGTCCGGTGACGTTACGTGCCGGCGTGACCAACGTCACCAACAAGGCCTATTGGGGCACACCGCTGTTGTCCAGCTTGGGCCTGGGTGCGCCGCGCACGGTCGAGTTGTCAGCTTCGGTTGATTTCTAGGGAGGATGGGGGCCTGAGCTTCTGGCAGCGTGCCGCTAAAAGCTCAGGCCAGGGCTCTTGCCTGCTCCCTGATGATCAGACCCTGGCCCCTGGTTTCATCGTCTGACCGGGCGTAGTGAATCGACCCTAGCGGCACAAGAATCGCGCTCGGGCACAGGGCCATCCCGGCCACACCAATGAGGTTTCCATGAGCTGTTCTTCTGAGCGATTGTTTGATCTGTCAGGTCGTGTCGCGCTAGTCCCCGGGTCGGTGCAGGTTGCGTTTCAGAGGGCCGGTTTCAGCAGGGTAAATTATGGATTGCACAAAAAAAAAGCCCGACACTAAGTCGGGCTCTTGACCATTGACTGCTGGCTAGTCAACGGTGCTTGTTTTTGTGCTTGTGCTTACCCTTGCCGCCCGAGCTGTGTCTGTGGCCGTCGTCGCCAAGGTTATTGCCGACTGCACCACCAGCGGCACCACCCAGCCCGGCACCAATGGTCGAGCCGGTGGAACCGCCCAGTTTACCGCCGATAAGCGAGCCGCCAGCACCACCGACTCCGCCACCGATGGCGGCTTCGGTTTTACTGCCTCTGGGCGCCCCCACTGCACTGCCTGCGGCGGCGCCGACACCTGCGCCGATGGCTGCTCCCGAAGAGCCGCCCAGCTGTTGACCGACAATATTGCCTAGAGCACCGCCAACACCACCTCCGACAGCGGCAGATCCATCGCCAGCGGCCATTGCTCCCTGCGAGATCACGATGCCCAGCACCAGGGCGGGTAATGTAATTCGCATGTCATTAACCTCAATCGAAAAGGATAAAGAGACGTATGCAGGAGGGTAACAATCCTGCCTGTACTGGATTTGACGGGTTATCGGGCATTAAGTTCGATAACGGTATGGCGCCTTCTCTTTTGCTAGAGCCTGTTGCCTGCCGTGCTTATCGGTCCAACCGATGCAGGCCCCTACAATTGAAGGGGCCTGCCAGTTGGGATCAGAACGCCAGGCCGACCTTCACGCCGAACTCGTCACGCTTGAGTTTGGTATTGTCGGCAACCGGCGAGTCCCCGTCGATTTTGTACTCCGTACGGGTGTAGTACACCCCCGCATTGATCGGCATGGAACCCTTCTGGTTCATCAGCAGCGAAACTTCTGCGTACGGGTTGGTGCGGTCTTTCATGTCGACGCTATCGCTGCCGAAGTCGTCGACCTTCAGGCGTGCGCGCCCATCGATTGAGCGACGGGCACCCACCTCCACGCGCAGGGTAGAGGTGTCGAACTGGTGGTTGTAGCCCAGTGCTGCCTTGGCAAATGGTGATTTCAGGGTCAGTGTTGTGTCCAGATCATTGATCTCAGGCTCAAAACGGGTCCAGCTGTAACCACCACCGACGATCACGTCGACGAAGTTGCGCGCATCCAGTGCGGCGCGCCAGCCAAGGTCGAGATCGGCTTGGGCTTCCTTGAGCTTGTTGTCATTTTTTTTGCTGTATTTGGCTTCACCACCGATCTGGTAGATGAAGCCCGATTCTTCGGTCATCTTGTTGCCAAAGTTGGCGAACACACCGCCCTGGCCCATATGTTCCTTATCGGACTCTCGACCGCCTTCGAACTTGAAATTGCTGTAAGAACCCAGTAGACCGATGGTGAAGAGTGGGTCGGTGCTAGGGGCGGCCATCACTGCCAGTGGTGCGCTGAGCAGCGCCAGAGCACAGGTGTGACGCAGCAGTTTTGCAGTAAGCATTAGCGAATGTCTCCATGACGTTGATAAAAATGTTTACGAGCGTTTAGATATAACGGCCCTGAAAAGTTCAGAAACAACCCATAAAAAGCTAAAATCTGCCTCGAATCAAGTTTTGATTCTGCCGGCCTGCAGTAGTCTTTTTCTGTCCTGAAGCCGCTGTGCTTGCTCTGAATTATGTTGGGTGTGTGTTGGCTGCAGAAGGGGATAAAAAACAGAATTGTACTGCGGTCAGAATTTTTGCAGGACAAAAATCAAAAAGCTTGCATGAAGAATCTTATGCAAGTCATTGATTTATTTAGTGCCCTAAGCCGGAATTGAATGCCAGGCTTAACTCAATGATTTCGCTCAGTTGATGTCTTTGTTAGTTGCAATAGTGCATTGGGCAATGTATCGCATCTGCATCGCTGGATGAATTTGATGCCAATTTGCGAACGGTATCAGGAGTAATTGACTGGTCAATTGTCACTGATATTTTGCTCAGTCGTAAAAGCCCAGCGATGATGCGGCTACATCATCGAATAATGGTCAAGTGTTTATAATATGTCTTGTTTGTTTGTAGCACGTGGAAACTGGTTTTGATTTATGAGGCGTAGCCAAACAATGGTAGCTTTTTAAGCCCCGGTTTTCAGGGGTAAGGACATTCCAGTGGCAACACAAACTTTACTCCCTCTTTGCACTTTACTGCTGCTGGCAGGCTGTACAGCGCAATCAGCCGCTCTGCCCATCAGCCAGAAGCTCCCGCCTGATAGAGTCGCTGAAATCGCAATGACTATTGAGCAGAAATACCCAAAACGCTCTACTGAAGCTCGCGACAAGCTGCTGAGTACCGTGATGCAATCACTGGACAACAGGGTGTTTGTCGAGGGTGGTGAATTTGAGAAGGGGGATTTTGGTTGGCCATTTGACGATGTTCCCGCCAGTCAGTGCGACTGGCCATGCGGGGTGGATCTGGGGGGATGTTGTCCGCATGTTTTAGGTTCTTCATGGAATCCCGGGAAACACAGAAATAAGAAGGCTGACTTGGTTGATGTAGTTCGTGTGAGCAAATACATCTAGGTTCTGTACGAAATCAGCCAAAACCAATTTGAAACCCATAAACACCGAGATTCAGTAAAGTCCGCGATCATTTAAGGCAGCAACCCACGGTGGCCAAACGGTACGAACTTCCCGACGCAGCCTGGGATTTGGTTGCAGACATCTTTTATGAACCTCGCTGCAGCGGAGGTCACTAACAGAGCGGACAAAGGCTATGACGCCGAAGCGTTGCGTCGTTACTGCGACCGGTATCGGATGTGGTCGGTGATTCCTTTGTGCAGCATGAAGCTCAAACACAGGCCGGGCTTACCGAGACTGTTTGATCGCCCCAAGCACCGACAGCGCAATATCATCGAGCGTATGTTTGGCTGGCGGATAGAGAACCGCCGTATCGTTATGCGCTTCGACAAGCTCGCGAAAAGTTATGCGGTGATGGTCTCGCTGGCCTGCACCATGGGATGTTTACGACATGACTTTTCGTACAGAACCTAACGTTGGTATTTGTAAAATTAAGGAGTCAGGAATGAACATCTTTATGCTCCATTGTATTCAACCCTGTGGCGCCAGCCTTCGGGCATTAGAGGGCCAAATAGATCGACGCGTCATTGCACCAGACCTGTTGCAGGTCATTGAAAACGTTCAACATCGGACAGGCATTGCTGCCAGCCACTTAATGCCCTTGCAGAACGTCGCGAAAGAGAAAAACTGCATTATTGGTATCCGTCCGGTTGAAGCCGTGGCGACCGGGCTGATTGAAGATGGCCACCCAACCAAAGACTTCCATATCAAAGGCAAGAGCGCCAACTGGGGGCCCCAATCCGGGATGATCTGTGTCGATCAGGCTTTCAGCAAACTGGAATGCTGCCTGACATCCGACCCGGCGCGTATCGAGAAATTCAACGGGAAGAATCGTCAATGCATCGAAGGCGGTCATGCCGTTGCCGTTCCGCTGGCAATTTCCCGCGAACGCATGCGCACGCTGCTGGCCGGTGATCTCATCACGGACATGCATTCTGCGGATGCGCAGGGGAGAATCAGCTTCAGCGCAAAAGCGCCCAGCGGAGTATTTTACAAGTTCGAAGCCATCCCCGCACCCGGTGTGGTCGCTGGCCTGTACCAAATTAACCATCAAGGACAGCCGCTGGAAGTCCTTGCGAAAACGCCGGAGGGCAAGGCACTGACGGCCGACTATGACTTGCATCTGGTCGGACCACATATCAGCGACCTGGGGCCGCAAGATAATCTGCCGGTCCCGGATATCGCGCACGATGTATTCAAAGCTCGCATCAACGGATACACCGACCGGGCAACGCACTCGCGCCCCAGGAACTTGGCAATCGAACTGCGCGAAGACTATGCAAGCGCCAGCAGCTTTTACCACAAGGAAGACCCTGATATTGGCAATGCCACGAGCCGTATTGCCGCAATGATTCCTGTAATCAATGCGGCCTTGGTCGGCGAGGGGGAACGGGTGGTTCATCACAACGCGGATTCAGGTAGTCCGGCCAGCGAAGCCACTGCCAACTACCCTGCCACGTTCTTTTTGCCTACCAAGCTGGAGAAATTTGATGAAATCTGTGTGATCGAGAACCTTCAGCAAATGACCGCACTGGTCCAGCAAGCGAAAAACAGCGGATACTACATTCCGCTCAACCCGTTATGGGAGCCAGAAATAACTAGCGTCAGACGCTCGGATTTCACAAACTTTCAGAGGTTGCTCAATCGCATCTGACAACAGGCCCGGGCTGATCCACATAGCGGACATTCTGTGAGGCTCGGCCCGTATTTTAAGACTTGGGCGTGACAAATTATGTTGCAAGTGACCACGTATGGTCTTTCAGACAGGGGCTGCAACTGACAGCGAGTAACGGGAAATATATTCAAAAAGTCCCTTGGATAAGAAGTTGGTTTTGTTCCCTTGCCCCCCCAAAAAAAGCCTGAACCCTATGGCATGAAGCCACCGAAGTGGGGCAACTATGAGCTGAGTATTCCATATCGTAACGATGAGACACTGGATAAAACGGTACATGATCTGCTGACCGAAATCAGCCAAGAGGCCCAGATGCGCAACTGTTTAATCGAGGTGGACGCTTGGGAAGAGACTCTGAACGGAGGTGCCTGGGGTTTGGCTGCGGTCGGGGTGCCTTGAATTTTGGTATGTTGGCAGGACGCCAGGGGGAGGGGCTAAAATCGGGAATTGCGGAGCGGTCTGAATTTTTGCGGTGCAAAAAACAAAGGGCCTGCACGAAGAATCTCATGCAAGCCCTTGATTTGTTTGGTGCCCGAAGCCGGAATCGAACCGGCACGTCCTTACGAACGGGGGATTTTAAGTCCCATGCGTCTACCAATTTCGCCATTCGGGCGGTAGCGCTATAAAGCGGGTCACGAAGGAAGGTGCTTTAACAAGCAAAGTACTCAAGAGCCTGCGTAACAGGTGGACGAATATATAGAGCCTGCGCCCATGAGGCAAGGTCGATAACGTCCATTTGTGTACATTTTTTTACTCTGCAGTTGGATAAAACCGTCGAAAAATCATAGGTATATGCATCAGGCCGGGTTTGTTGGGGCATTTGCAGCGCTGCTCCTGCGCGTATTCACGAGTAGGCTAGGCTGCTTGCACAGCTGGGACATGAGTGGCCTTGATGAATACAAGTGTGATTTACGCATTGGCGGCGGCAGCGCTGTTCGGGGCCAGTACGCCACTGGCCAAGGTGCTGGGCACCGAGGTATCGCCGGTGATGCTGGCCGGGCTGTTGTACCTGGGCAGTGGCCTGGGGCTGTTGTTGGTACGCTGTGCCCGCGATCGGGGCTGGAAGCGCTCGGGCCTGGGTGCCGGTGAATGGCCCTGGCTGCTCGGGGCGATTGTGTTTGGCGGGATCCTGGGGCCTGTGGCCTTGATGTTCGGTTTGAGCCTCACCAGCGGTGCAACGGCTTCGCTGATGTTGAATCTTGAACCGGTGCTCACTGCGCTACTGGCCTGGCTGGTGTTCAAGGAAAACGCAGACCGGCGAATCGTGCTGGGGATGTTGGCCATCATTGCTGGCGGCGTGGTGTTGTCCTGGCCTTCCGGGGCATCTGCGGCAGTGTCACTGTCCTGGCTCGGGCCGTTGGCGGTGGCGTTTGCCTGTTTCTGTTGGGCGGTCGATAACAATCTGACGCGCAAGGTGTCTGCTTCTGATGCCCTGTATATCGCGGGCGCCAAGGGCCTGTTCGCGGGGCTGGTAAACTGTACGATTGCATTGGCTCTGGGGGCGAAGGTCCCAGCGCTTGGGGTGCTGAGCCCGAGCCTGCTGATCGGTTTTTTAGGCTACGGTGTGAGCCTGGTCCTTTTTGTCCTGGCGTTACGTGGCCTGGGGGCCGCGCGCACCGGGGCATACTTTTCAACGGCGCCTTTTCTGGGGGCGGCGATTTCCATTGTGGTGTTGGGCGAGTCGGTATCGCTGCTGTTCTGGCTGGCGGCGGCCTGCATGATTGTCGGGGTCTGGCTGCATCTTACCGAACGCCATGAGCATGAGCATGTGCATCAGCCGCTGGAGCACTCCCATCGCCATACCCACGATGAGCATCACCAGCATGATCATGCCGGGGATATACCGGCGGGCAAGGCTCACAGCCATGCACATCAGCATCCTGTGATCAGCCATAACCATCCGCATTTCCCGGATATCCATCATCGCCACCGGCACTGAGTCATTACGTTTTACACCCTGATTTCAATGGAGCTATGGATCGCGCATGTTTGAACACATCGACTTCAATTACCTGCTGGCAACTTATGGCTACCTGGCCATTTTTATCGGCTGTTTGCTCGAAGGTGAAACCATCCTGATCCTCGGGGGCATGGCGGCACACCAGCATGTACTCAAGCTGTTGCCGGTGATTGGTTATGCCAGCCTGGCGGGCATGCTGGGTGATCAGTTGCTGTTTTGGCTCGGGCGTTATTTCGGTGCTCGCCTGTTGTCGCGCCTGCACAGGCAGCAGGCCGCTATTGATCGGGTGACGCAACTGATTGGCCAGTATCCGACGGTGTCGATTTTTTCAGTGCGGTTTTTGTATGGCATGCGCCTGATCGGGCCCATGGTGATCGGTGCAAGCAAGGTTTCGCCGTTGAAGTTTCTCTGCATCAATGCCTTGGGCGCGGCCGTCTGGGCAACGCTGTTTGCCAGTGGCGGATATTGGGCCGGGGAGTTTCTCGAAGGCGTGCTGGGCGACCTCAAGCCCTATCGCTTGCCGATCGCCCTGGGCGTGGTCGCATTGATGGTGGCGGTGGCTGTTGCCCGTCACTACAGGGCGAAAACCAAAGCCGTTAAATCACTTTGACAGCACGGCCGATAAACTGGATCGGTCCTGTCGGCTTGCCTGTTGTCGAACCGTTGGGACCTTCCAGGGTCAGCTCAAAAAGTTGATCGGACGCCAGCGGCGGCAGGCGGTCCAATGGCAGCGACAATACTTGCCCCGGTTTGACCAGCCCCAGGGATACCGGGCCGGCCCAGTCGTCGCCCTTGGTCCAGAACTCCAGGGCCTTGTCGCTAGGCACTTGCGCGACGCCAAGCGGGATCAGCTGGATATGTTCACGATCGTTGGCCTGGATGACCCAACCTGGCGTCTGACTTTGTGGTGCCACCAGAACCACCACATAGGCGGGCGGTGAGATGGCAGGTGTCGCGGACCACAACGCCGTGCCCAGTGCCAGCGTTGCAGCCAGGCCTGCGGCCGTCAGGCCGCGCCACAACGGCAGAAGGTTCCACCAACGGGTACTGGCCTGTGTTGGCGGGGCTGGGACATTCAAGGCGTTCAGGCTGCGCTCGATTCGCGGCCACAGTCGCTCTGAGGGCTGTTGCGCCGGGGCAAGGTCGTTGAGGGGCAGCAGTCGCGCTTCCCAGCGATCGACTGCGGCCTGAAGATCGGGCTCATGGGGCAGGCGTTGCTCAAGCGCACGCCGTTGTAGCCCATTGAGCGTGCCCAGCACGTATTCGCCCGCCAGGGCATCGAGATCGGCCGGGTCGCTATTGTCAGGTGTAGAAGTCATCCCATGCACTCGCGCAAGGCGCTCAGGCTGCGTTTGATCCAGGCTTTTACGGTGCCCAGAGGGGTGTCCAGTTTGTTTGCGATTTCTGCATGGGTATAGCCGTCAACATAGGCATGCACAATGCAGGAGCGCCGGGCCGGGTCGAGTTGCTCAAGACAGCCGTATATGCGCTCGCAGCCGTCTGGCCAGTGCAATGGGTCCTGCGTCTGGAGGCGACCATCGAGTGTGGCCAGGGGTTGCAATGCCAGCTCGCTGTTTTCGCTGACTTGAATTTCCAGGCGAGTTTCACGCATAGCGTTCAGGGCCATATGCCGGGTCAGGCTGAAGATCCAGCCTCGTGCAGAACCGCGCCCGGGGTCGAAGCTGGAGGCGCGCAGCCAGATTTTGATAAAGGCGTCATGCACGATGTCTTCAGCCAGTGCGCTGTCGCGGGCAATGCGCTTGGCTACCCCCAGCAAACGGGCACTTTCCTGGGCATACAGGGCCACAAGCGCCTGCTGCTCGCCGCGGGCGCAGGCCAGCAGGCAGGCTTCATAGTCGAAAATTGGCTCAGGTAGCGTCACAGTGTTCCGCCGTTGCAGATGGGACATCTCCGGTCATTGCCCGGACTCCATCGAAGCAGCGTAGACGATGTAGCGCATTAGCGGCTGGCCCAGAAAATGTAATCGGCCTGGTACGGCACTATTTGTCGCTGGCCATTGTTGGCGGCAGTGCAGGCGCTGGCAGGTGCCGCACCGCCCTTGAGTGCCACACGCTGGATGTAACTCACACCGTTCATGGCGCCTTTGCCCTCTGCCGGATTGGCCTTGACCAGTTGATAGGGCAGGTTGCCAGCCCCGGCTGGAGCTACTGCGAGCTGGGTGCCTGTGACTCTGGAACCGTCCAGGGCTTGCCAGGTCGCGGGAGGGCCAAAGTAGGTACCTACTTGTTTACCATTTGTGTCATTGAGTTGTGCCTTTGGGCCTACAAAAAACCACTCCATTTCGCCTGCTGAATTGGCTTTTTCTTTACATTCATAAGTTATTTCACCTACACCAACTGTCGTCATCGCCATCTTGTGGCCATCGGGAACTCTAATGTTTTCGGGCAAATTCGACTGTGCCCAGGCGCCGGTGGCTGTCATCATCATCGCGGCGGCAAGTGTCAGGCTGGCATGGCTGATCAAGGTTTTTGCGTTCATGTTGCTTTCTCCTGATGGGATAACAGCGCGCTGCTGTTACAGGTACTACCCCCAGGAGGAGGATTTGGATGCAGTTGCAAAAAATAAACATGAAAGGCAAAGTCCGGGAACCCGGTTGCGTGACTGATCCCTTGGCCTAAGCTCTGAAATACAAGCTCAACGCCAAGGGTTTCAAGGCATTGGTAACACGCTCGCGAAGCCGGTCCGATAGTAAAAGGAGATCTGGATGTTTATCCGTTTATTGATCCTTGCCACTGTGCTGGTTGCTGGCACCGTGCAGGCCGTTGAAGTTCCCAATCCACTTGAACAGGATCGCGGCAAGTTGCGTCCGCTGGTTATCGTTGCCCGTGCAGACGCCGACCCCACCCTGGTCAATCTCAAGAAAGCCCTTGAAGAGCCGGCCAACAAGCAGGCTTTTGAGCAGCGCAACATGGTGCTTTATACGATCGTGGGCATTACCGGCAAACGTGATGGCAAGGACCTTGAACCCCAGAGCACCATGTCGCTGATTCGCGGGCTCAAACCGGGGATGATCATCGACAAGGCCAAAGTGATCCTGATCGGCAAGGATGGTGAAAAGAAAGTCGAGACGGTGGGTGATGTTGACCTGGCCGAGCTGTTTAAAACCATTGATGCCTTGCCCGTTGCCGAACAGCAAACCCAGGCACCGGTTGCCGTGGAACCCCCGGCGAAGGGCGTCGCCGCTGGCAAATCGGTTAAACCAGCCAAACCGGCAAAAGCGGTTCAGGCCCTGGACGACTGAGCACCAGCCAAAAAAAGGCCCGCTGGGGGAGCGGGCCTAAATGGGATTCACTAAAGGAGTGGATCCAATCTAGGCGCATTAATGTGAAAGTGACGTGAAAACCTTGTCGTCAAAACGCAAACCACTGCCAATGTGTGTGGTGAAAATAGTGCCCATCTGTAGCGCAATGCCAGCTGGGTAATCCGATAGGGTGGTGCTACTGCTCCCTGACTGTCGGATAACCTTATGCCGTTCTCCCTTGAACTGATCTCTGCCTTCGCGCTCTTTGCCTTCGTTTCCTCCATCACCCCCGGCCCGAATAACACCATGCTCCTGGCATCTGGGGTCAACTTTGGCTTCAGGCGCACCATCCCCCATGCTCTGGGCATCAGCTTCGGCTTTATGTTCCTGGTGCTTGCGGTTGGATTGGGGCTGGGGGGTGTATTCAAGGCCGTGCCCATGGCCTACACCGTTTTGCGTTATTTGGGGGCGGCGTACTTACTGTATCTGGCGTGGAAAGTCGCCACTTCGGGGCCGGTGTCCGAGTCGGACGCAGCCCGGGGCAAACCTTTGGGCTTCTGGGGCGCAGCGGCGTTTCAATGGGTCAATCCCAAGGCCTGGGTGATGGCCATTGGTGCTATCACCACTTACACGCCGTCCCAGGGTTATATCGTCAACGTTTTTATCATTGCCCTGGTCTTCGCCATCATCAACTTGCCCAGTGTTTGCGTGTGGGCAGGTTGCGGCAGTGCGTTGCGCAATGTGCTGACCCGGCCCAAGTGGCTGCTGGCATTCAATCTGACGATGGCGATTCTGCTGGTGGTGTCGCTGTATCCGATTCTGTTTGATGTTCATTGAGCCATTCCTGGCTCAGAGTTGCGGTGTCACCCAGGTACTCCAATAGCCAGGTCATTGCCGGGGAATGATTTTTCTGTGCCCAGGCAATGCACGAAGGGCTGGCAGGAAAGGGCCGCTGCAGGTTCAGCGCAAGCAGTTGGCCCTGGTCGATCAGGGGCTGGGCCAGATGGGCGGGCACCATGCCGACACACAGACCGTTGCTCAAACAGGCCAGCCCCGATGCCCAGTCGGGCACCATCATGCGGCGCTGGTTATCCAGGGTCCAGGTGTCCCGCTTGGGCAGGCTGCGTGAGGTGTCATCCATGCACAGTGCGGGGTAGGGGCGCAGATGCTCATCACTCAGCAATCCGGCAATGGATGCCAGCGGATGCAGTGGGCTGGCGACGCACAGCCAGTGCAGAAAACCCATGTCGCGAAAAGCAAAACTTCCTGCCACCGGTACCGCTCGGGTGGCACCTATCACCAGGTCGGTGCGCCCGTCCACCAGGGCGTCCCATACACCGTTGTACACCTCGTACTGAACAATCAGCTCTACATCGGGGAAATGCCGATAGAAGTCGATAAGCATTTGCTGGCAGCGCGGTTTTTTGATGATTGAATCCACGGCCACACGTAGCTGGCCACTCCAGCCATTGGCCACCTGCTGGCAGAGGCGGCGGGTGCCGAGCATTTTTTTCATGACGCTGCGGGCTTCCTGGACAAACATCTGACCGGCAGGCGTGAGCTCCACATCCCTGTGACGGCGGACAAACAGTGGCACTGCCAGCCATTGCTCCAGTTGGCGCACGGTGTAACTGACAGCGGAGGGTACGCGGTGCAGTTCCTGGGCTGCGCCACTGAAACTGCCGTGGCGAGCTACTGCATCAATCACATCCAGGGAGTATTCAGACCACATAGGTTTGCCTTCAAAAAATTCGATGCCAGTTGGCAATTATTATCGCTTCACAAGCAAATCCTCAGCTGGATAATGCTCGGCAGTCAACAAATTGTTTGATGGCAAGTTTTTGGGTGCACATGAAAAACTCTTTTGGTTTTACCTGTTATCTCGCAGGGCTCAGCATGCTGGGCTATCTGGCAATGGATATGTATTTGCCGGCATTCGGCGCGTTGCGCAGTGAGCTTGGGCTTTCGGCCGGTGCCGTGGGCGCGAGCCTGAGCATCTTTCTGGCCGGGTTCGCCTTGGGCCAGTTGCTCTGGGGGCCGTTGTCGGATCGCCTGGGGCGCAAGCCGGTGTTGTTGGCAGGGTTGTCGCTGTTTGCCCTGGGTTGCGTGGGCATGTTCTGGGTTCAGGACAGTGTGCTGCTGCTGAGCCTGCGGTTTATTCAGGCCATCGGCATTTGCGCGGCGGCGGTGACCTGGCAGGCGCTGGTCATCGACCGATACCCTGCTGACAAGGCCAACCGTGTATTTGCCGGGATCATGCCGCTGATGGGCCTGTCACCGGCGCTGGCTCCTTTGCTGGGGGCCGTGGTGCTGGGTCATCTGGGTTGGCAGGCGATTTTTGCGGTGTTGCTGGGTTTGGCGGTGCTGCTGATCGTTCCGACGCTGCTGCTCAAGGAACCCCCTCGCGCAGCATCCAGGGCCGTCAAGGCCAGGGTGAGTTACTGGCAACTGCTGAGCACTGCAACTTTCAGTGGCAACGTGATGATCTTCGCCGCGTGCTCGGCCAGCTTTTTTGCCTGGTTGACGGCCTCACCCTTTATTTTGGGTGATATGGGCCATAGCCCGAGCGATATCGGCTTGAGCTACGCGTTGCCTACTGTTGCATTTATGGTGGGTGGCTACAGCTGTCGCAGCGCGCTGCAGCGGATCAGCGGACGAGCGCTGTTGCCCTGGTTGCTGGTGGCGTACTGCGCGAGCATGGTTGGCTTGTATGTGGTTGCGACCCAGACCGTGCCGACGCTGACCACCTTGCTGATACCATTTTGTCTCATGGCGCTGGTCAACGGTGCGAGCTATCCGATTGTTGTAGCGAGTGCATTGAAACCGTTTTCGGAAAACTCCGGCAAGGCCGCAGGCTTGCAGAACACCTTGCAGCTTGGGCTGTGCTTTTTGGGCAGTTTGCTGGTGTCGACCTTTATCAGCCAGCCGCTGCAAATCACGGTTCAAGTGATGCTGGCTACGGCGCCGCTTGCGGTGCTGGGGTATTTGATTCAGCGGCGCAAGGTGAATGCCGAGGTGTTGGCGGCGTCTTGAATTAATAGACCTCCCATGACGCGCCTAATACCCATCAGGCGCGTGCTGCAAAACGATTGGGTGGCACAACAGGCGAATCAGGCCACATCCACCAGCACAATCTCGCTGTCTTCAATTGCCGTAACCCGTAGCACGGTCTCATCGACAACGGCCACACCATCCCGTGCGCTGGCCCGTAGACCATTAACCTCGATCAACCCGGTGGCAGGCACCAGATAGGCGCGCCGACCGCTGTCCAGACAGTACTCGGCGGTTTCCCCGGCTTTAAGGTTGGCCGCCACCAGTCGCGCATCGGCACGAATGCGCAGGCTTTCAAGGTCACCCTCCTTGCCGCTGGCCAGGGTCACAAAGCCCTCGCGCTGGCCTTTGGGGAAAGGCTTGGCCCCCCAGGACGGAGCATCCCCTTGCTGATTGGGTATGATCCAGATCTGGAAGATCCTGGTCGGTGTCGGCTCCAGGTTGTATTCGCTGTGGGCAATCCCGGTACCTGCGCTCATTACCTGCACATCGCCCGCTTCGGTACGACCCTTGTTGCCCAGATTGTCTTCGTGGCTGATAGCACCTTCGCGAACATAGGTGATGATTTCCATATCGCGGTGCGGATGCTTGGGGAAACCGGTACCAGGTGCGATCACGTCGTCGTTCCATACCCGCAGGTTGCCCCAGTTCATCCGCTGCGGGTCGTGGTATTCGGCGAACGAAAAGTGGTGATGGGCGTCCAGCCAGCCGTGGTTTGCTCCGCCAAGTGTGTTGAAAGGTCTGAGTTCAAGCATGATGCTTCTCCTGAGTAGAGTGCCAAGGGTTGCCCGGTTGGCGATGGGATGATTCTCCATCAGCAACATATCGATAAAAAGCTGAAAAAATGCGTCAAAACAATCTGTTTAATAGATGTATTTGTGCGGCATTAAATCGCCATTTACCTTCAAAGCAGGCTCTAAACGGCTGATGCCCAAGCAATTAGCTAGAAATTGGCGGGCAATGGGGCGACCATAGCCCCTCCGCCCGGACAGCCTCAAACCCTGGAGTCAGCGTGCCGCAACACAATCCCGAACTGCCTGAACAGCTTGCCCCCATCACCCAGTTGCCTTTGCTCAAGCGCCTTGCTGCGCGATTGTTTGGCAGTGGCTTGAGCCGTTTGCGCGCACAACATGCGCCGTCCTGGCTGCAGGGCCAGGCAGACGGGTTTCGCAGCGGGCACAGTGCCGGGGTGGATTACGGTTTCAAGGAGGGCCATGCCGAAGGGCTGGAAGAGGGCAGTCAGGTACTGTTTATCAGCGACATGCGCCCGCAGGAACTGCGTGCCCCCGGGATCGACGAAAACCTGTTCGATGACTGGCGCCTGCCGCTGGGCCCGGAGCTGAAAAAACTGATCAAGGCCGACGTCGCCGCCAATCTGCCCGCGCACGCCCAGCCCAGTGCGGCACAGTGGAAGATGATCTTCAGCGATACCCCGTCCACCTCGGTGGTTGCCGGGGCCGGGGCCGGCAAGTCGACGTCGCTGGTGTTGCGGATTCTGCTACTGACCCATTATCTGGGCTTTGAACTCGATTCGATGACCGTGGTGACCTTTACCCGTGAGTCACGCAAGGACTTTATCAAGAAGCTGCAGGAAATCTTCGCCTTGTGGGGGCACAATCTGTCGCTCAAGCAAGCCCGTGATGTAGTACGCACCTTTCACTCGCGGATTTTGCCCATGGTGCGCAGCCTGCCCGGCTACAGCCAGTTACAGGCCTTCGAGACCCTGAATAACCGCAACCTGCTTAACGACGACGATACTGACAGCAATCCGTTTGACCTGCGTATCAACGATGCCCAGCGCCAGCAACTGAATGCCTGTTATCACGGGCTATATAGCCGCGATGAGCGTTTCCGCCAGACCCTCGCACCATTGCGTCTGCATGCCTTGCAGCTCAAGGAGCTGGAGCGCGACCATCCTGATGTGCAAAAACGCATGGCCGTGACCGAGCTGGCCTCCAGGCGCGACGAAGAACTCTGTGACACCCTGGAAGACCTCTGGTTTGCTGCCGGCGCGTGGCCGATCAAGGGTATCGAGCCCAATCGCGAAACTGTCGAGATCAATGGCTCGCCGTTCCATTGTCACGGCTATATTGCCGAGCTGGATGCCTGGGTGGTGCTGGGCTTCGATCCCCGAGAAAACCCGCAGATGTGCCGTCCCGGGGCCAAGCTCAGCGTGCGCGCCGAATGGGCAGTAAAACGCACCCTGTTTCAAGCTTTTTGCAGCAAGCCATTGATATGGCTTGAAAATTACGATGCTGCCAAGCGTGTTGTCAGTGCCTTGGCAGGTGATGCCAGCGCAGGTCCCGGGTTTGATTACAAACTCAAGGGCGAACTGGGCTCAGCACCCTTGCTCGACAGTTTTGTCGCCGCCGCCAGCTTTATCGAAAACCTGGGGCTGGACGTGGCCGCTGCCGTGGGCGAAATGCGCTTTGCCAAGGATGACCCGGACCGGTTCTTTTTTGAGGCCTTGAGCCTGTTCTGGCGGGCGCTGGAAGACCACTTGCTGGCACAGACGCCGCCGGTGATGACTTACAACCGCATGTTCTCCCTGTTTGGCGAGAACACCCCGCAGAACTTCAAGCTGCTCAGCCACGAGCAACTGCGCCCGCTGTCGCACTTGATGATCGATGAGTTTCAGGATGTCTCGCCACAGATCGTGTCCTGGCTACGCGCCAGCTTGCGCGAGATCCGCAGCCGTGGCCCGGCCATGCATGTTGGCCGTGGGGCCCAGCGTTCTTCGTTGTTGTGCGTGGGCGATGACTGGCAGTCGATCTACGGCTGGCGGGGCAGTTCGCCCAAGTACTTTATGGAGTTCGACAAGCAATTCCTGTCGCCTGCCACTACCCGGGTGATGCTCAGCGACAACTTCCGCAGCCATCAACACATCATCGATGCCGCCGAGCACATCGTGCGTGCCGCGCCGTCTATAGCCGGCAAGCGGGCCAAGGCCAGCGGCGAGCCCAAGCCGGCAGTTCCGGTCACTGTGCTCAATCGCGATGATCAAGCCTTGGCTGCGCAGTTGATCGAACATTACAACGCAGGCGACAGCATCTTGATGTTGTTTCGAAAAAGTAGCGATAAGTTATTGATTGAAAAGGATCTGCAGTCAGTAGTTAATGCAGATTCTAGGTTGGAGCCCCAAGAGCGCAGGCTCAAGCTACTGACCTACCACAGCTCCAAGGGCTTGCAGGCGGATGCTGTTTTCCTGTTGGGGGATTGCCAGCATCTGACAACGTCACCTTACAAAAATCAGGTTTACCGCATGGCCGGCCTGGGCAAGGAGGGTGACCCCGAGCCGTATGACAATGCCCAGAAAGACGAAATCCTGCGTCTGGCCTATGTCGGTATCACCCGGGCAGTCAAACATTGTTACTGGTATGTGGAAAGCCAGGATGGCCAGGGGCCGAATATCCCCAGGGCCTCGGACCGCGTGCCTCAGGGCAAGGCGTTTTTCGAGGACTTGCGGCTCGATAACAATAATTAAAGGATCACTTCAAGATGGATTCCCAGTTTGCCAAAAACACCTGCGCCCGCGTATTCGCCTTGTCAGCCCTGGTGCTGTGGACAGGCGGATGCAGTACCGGGCAGTCAGAGCAGCAAACCCGCTCCGAGTTGCCGCCTGCGCCCGAAATAGCCTCGGGTTTGCGTTCCGATATGGCCCCGGTACACGCTGTCCGGCATTTGGCAGCAGCGGCCAACCCGCTGGCCACTGAGGCGGGGCAGCAGATGCTGCGCAAGGGCGGCTCGGCAATAGACGCAGCCATCGCCATGCAGGCGGTACTCGCACTGGTTGAACCGCAGTCCAGCGGCATCGGCGGCGGTGCTTTCATTATGTATTGGGACGGCAAGCGCGTGCAGGCCTTCGACGGTCGCGAAACCGCCCCGGCAGGTGCCACCCCGGGTATGTTCCTCGGCGCAGATGGCCAGCCGATACCATTTTCCCAGGCGCAGATAGGCGGGCGTTCCGTCGGTGTGCCCGGGGTGCTCAGGGCGCTGGAGATGGCCCATCAGCAACATGGCAAACTGCCCTGGCATGATCTGTTTCAGCCGGCTATCAAACTGGCCAGCGAAGGGTTTCCTGTCTCCAAACGCTTGCATACGCAAATTGCCGCCGACACGTTTATGGTCGGCTCCCCGGAAATGGCTCGGTACTTCCTCACCCCTCAAGGGCAAGCCTTGCCGGTTGGCACTTTGCTGAAAAATCCGGAACTTGCACGCACCCTGCAAACCATCGCGGTGCGCGGGGCCGACGGGTTTTACCAGGGTGCCGTGGCCCAGGCCATGGTGGACAAGGTTCGCTCCCACCCCCGACCTGGCACTCTGTCCCTTGCTGACATCAAAGGTTACCAGGCTCGGGAGCGCACGCCGGTATGTGGTGACTACAAGCAGTGGCAAATCTGTGGCATGCCGCCGCCGTCTTCGGGAGGTGTAGCCGTCATACAGACGCTGGGGATTCTTGAGGCCCTGCAAAACAAATCCCCGGCCCTCGATCTGGCAATAATGCCACCTCTGCCGGGCACTGGCGGAGCAGGCCTGGAGCCTTCGCCGTCTGCGGTCCACCTGATCGCTGAAGCAGAGCGTCTGGCTTACGCTGACAGGGCACAGTACCTGGCGGACAGCGACTTCGTACCGGTCAATGTGCAAGGGCTGACAGAGCAAGGTTACTTCAAGACACGAGCGGCGTTGGTCGGTGACAAGAGCATGGGCCGTGCCGAGGCGGGCGTTCCGGTGGGCATCCACCTTGCCCTGGCCCCGGATCGATCGCCACTGCGCATTTCTACCTCACAAATAGCCGCTGTCGACGATCAGGGCGGGGCCATATCCATGACCACCTCGGTTGAAGCCGCGTTTGGTTCGCATGTGATGACCCATGGCTTTCTTTTGAACAACCAGCTCACCGACTTCTCGTTTATACCCGAGGAAAACGGCAAGCCGGTGGCAAACCGCATCGAGCCGGGCAAGCGCCCGCGTTCTTCGATGGCTCCAACCCTGGTGTTCGAGCGCGAAAGTGGCGAACTGGTCGCAACCATTGGTTCGCCGGGTGGTTCGCAGATCATTGAGTACGTCAACAAGTCGCTGGTTGGCCTGCTGGACTGGAAGTTGAACCCGCAGGACGCCATCAGCCTGGGCAATTTTGGCAGCCGCAATGTCGACACTGAACTTGAGGCTGGCCGCTTCAGCCCGGCGCTGGTGCAGCAATTGCAGGACCGTGGGCACAAGGTGGCATTGATCGAAATGACCAGTGGCACGCAAATCATCATGCGCAGCAAGGATGGTTGGGTGGGCGGTGCCGATCCGCGCCGTGAAGGCACTGCCTTGGGGGATTGAAACCAGCGGTTGGAAAACTGCAACTGTGGGAGCGAGCCTGCTCGCTCCCAGTATCTACAGAGGCTGCAAACTCAAGCCTGCGCCTGCCACGTCATGGGCGGCACAAAGCTTTCGAGCTCGTCTTCAACGCACTGGATGATGCGGCCCACTTGACCGGGGGTCATGACCGTCGAACAGGGGATACCGGCGACAGCAATCACGGTTTCGCCACTGGCACGGTCAAACAGTCGGGCCACCATGCTGCCGGGCGCGTCCATGGTCGCCTCGAAGCCCATCGGGTGGAAATGCCAGCGCATCAGTTGGCAGGCATTGGGGAAGGTGACCTTGTTGATGTTGTCCATCGGGTACATAGAGCAATTCCTTTAGCTCAAGATGTCGGGCGGTTGTTTCTGACCGCATGTGTTTGCGAGTATTTCGTGTTCAAACCTAGCATCCAAAAGCCTTGCTGCTAAGCCTTTTTTGCCCTGCAACCCGGTTGTTTGCCCGTACTTTGATGTGAATCATGCACTTAGGTGATTTATCCGCTGCCTGTAGCCATTGAAGGCCACACGCAAACTCGGCACTCTGTGTTTTTTGCCTTGAGCCTGCCATGCGAGCCCCAGACGACGGCCCCGAAAATACCCGCGCCACCGGCGAAACCGTGCTGCGTTACCACCTGTGCTGGAAGCATCGTGATCTGGACGGGGTCATGGCGCTGTATCACCCCGATGTGACCTACAACGATTTCTTCCAGAATCGGGTCATGCTGCTCGATGAACTGCGCGAGTATGTGCAGTCGTCCATGCCCAGAGAGCCGGATGAGGCCCTTGAGCACAGCGATCGCATCCGCCTGGATGGCAATACCGCGTTTATTCAATACCGCATGACTTTGCGCGGCAGCCAGGGCCTGGTGTCATTTCGTGCCAGTGAGGCAATTACCGTGCGCGACGGGCTGATCTGGCAGGTCAATGAGTACGCCTCGCTGGTTCATGAAGCGGTGGCCAGCCTGGCCCGGCAGGGCTCGTTGCGCCCGGCGGCAAGCCGGCTGGGGCTGTCGGCGCGTCAGTTGAGCTTTATGGCGCAAGACCTGCAAACCTACTTTGAACGCCAGCAGCCCTTTCTGGACCCTGAACTCGATCTGCAACAGGTAGCCAGAGCCTGTGGTTATACGCGCAACCAGATGTCGTATCTGCTGAATCAGGTGCTCGGACAAAGCTTTTACCGCTATGTGAATCAGGCGCGCCTGCGCCATGTTCTGGCGGCGATGGACGTAGCTGCAACCCCGGTCAAGGTGGATGAAATGGCCTTTGCGGCAGGCTTCAACTCGATTTCGGCGTTTTACAGCTGTTTTCGCCAGCACACCGGGCAATCGCCCAAGGCGTATGCCAAACAAATTTCTTTGCGGGCACGCACGCAAGACGCGCCCTGATGCCAGCGACTAGGATCGAGCCATTCCTGGATCGGTGTGGAGTCGCAAATGCCAGCATGGCGTTCAATCAGTTTATGGATGGACCAGCTCGGGGAGGACCTGACGCCTCGCCCGTCCCTTGAGCACGATCTGGATGTCGATGTGGTCATTATCGGTGCCGGCTATACAGGGCTCTGGACCGCCTATTACCTCAAGCGCCATGCGCCCGGGCTGAGCATTGCCATTGTTGAAGCGCAAACGGCCGGTTTTGGTGCGTCGGGGCGCAATGGCGGCTGGCTGATGGGCAACCTGTTGGGCGAAGACCGCTTGCTGGCAGGCCTGTCTGTGGAACAGCGGCGCCAATCCTTCGATTTGCTGCACGGCATTCCCGATGAAGTCAAAAACGTTATCGATCGTGAAGGTATCGACTGCGATTATCGCAAGGGCGGCGGGTTGTATTGCGCGGCACGCTACCCGGAGCAGGAAGCCAGCTTGCGCCGCTATCTGGCGAGCCTCTATAGCGAAGGCTTGAATGAATCCGACTACCGCTGGTTGAGCCCCGCCGAACTGGCAGAGCAAATCCGTGTGGCAAAACCGTATGGCGGCATTTTCACCCCCCATATTGCCACCCTCCATCCTGCCAAGCTGGTACGTGGACTGGCCCGTGCCGTTGAGCGCATGGGGGTACAGATCTACGAACAAAGTCCGGTCACTGAATGGCATGCAGGGTTTGCCCGCACCGCCGTGGCGCAAGTGCGCAGCCGTTGGGTGGTGCCAGCCGTGGAAGGTTACGCCAACACCTTGGCGCCTTTGGGACGCTATCAACTGCCGGTACAAAGTCTGATCGTGGCAACAGAGCCATTGTCTCAAGTCACTTGGAACGAGATCGGTCTGAGTCAGGGCCAGGCCTTCAGCGAAAGCAGCCGGCAAGTCACCTACGGTCAGCGCACCGCAGACAATCGCCTGGTGTTCGGTGCCCGCGGTGGTTATCAGTTCGGTGGGCGCCTGCGTGAGAATTTCGACCTCAGCAGCGACGAAATCGAACTGCGTCGCTATTTGTTCAGTGAACTGTTCCCGCAGCTTAAAAACGTCGAGATCAGCCACGCCTGGGGCGGCAATCTGGGCATGTCGCGACGGTTTCAGCCGCACATGCTCTGCGATCACCAACAAGGCATTGCCCTGGCCGGTGGCTACGGCGGTGAGGGGGTAGGCGCCAGTCATTTGGGCGGGCGCACCCTGGCCGACCTGATTTTGCAGCGCGACACCCTTGAGGTGAGGCAACCCTGGGTGTTGACCGCAGGCGGGCTTGGCGCACTCAAGGCCTGGGAACCTGAACCCTGCCGCTGGCTGGGTTACAACGCGATCATTCGCAGCTTTGTGTACGAAGACAAAACCCTTGCCAATCCGCAC
Source organism: Pseudomonas fragi (assembly GCF_002269505.1). Lineage (GTDB taxonomy): Bacteria > Pseudomonadota > Gammaproteobacteria > Pseudomonadales > Pseudomonadaceae > Aquipseudomonas > Aquipseudomonas fragi_D. The sequence goes on from NZ_NQKQ01000009.1 coordinate 123,932, forward strand.
AGCCCGCCCTGGCGTCGGCAGTTTGCCAGTCGCATGGCCGGGTTTATGGAAGGCTTCATGCATTAACCAACACGTGCGCTTAACAGGAAGCATCCCATGAGCATCACTCAGTTCAAAAACACCGCCAACGTCACCCTGCAGGAGTCTTTCTCCGTCGCTGTGCCGCTGGGTACGCCAGTGGCGGTGACGTCGGTGACCTGCGTCGAGCGCAACGACGGTGTCGAAACCGGTATCTGGGAATGCACCCCGGGCCGTTGGCGTCGGCAGATCATGGAGCAGGAGTTCTGCCACTTTATTCAAGGACGCTGCACCTTCACCCCGGATGACGGTGAAACCCTGACCATAGAAGCGGGCGATGCACTGATGTTGCCTGCAAACAGCACCGGCATCTGGGATATCCAGGAGACCGTGCGCAAGACTTATGTATTGATCCTTTGATCGCCGAAACCTGCCTATAAAAACAGCTGCCCAAAACATGCAAGGAATCGAATCATGATCCGTATGACCCTGTTGCCCCTGATGCTGGCCGGTACGCTGTGTCAGGCCGCCGAGACCGTGAAGGTTTATAACTGGTCGGACTACATTGCTCCCGACACGATGAAGAACTTCCAGCGTGACACCGGCATTGCCTTCAGCTATGACCTGTTCGACAGCAACGAGACGCTGGATGGCAAATTGATGACGGGGTCATCGGGCTATGACGTGGTATTTCCGTCCAACCATTTCATGGCACGGCAGATCCAGGGCGGGGCACTGAAGAAGCTCGACAAGAGCCAGTTGCCGAACTGGAAAAACCTCAACCCGGTGCTGCTCAAGGCACTGCAGGTCAATGATCCGGGCAACGAACATGGTTTTCCTTACTTGTGGGGCAGCACCGGGATTGGCTACAACGTCGCCAAGGTCAAGGCCGTGCTCGGCGAAGATGCGCCGGTGGACTCCTGGGACCTGATTTTCAAGCCCGAAAATATGCAGAAGCTGAAATCCTGCGGCGTGGCGATTCTGGATAATGGCCCGGAGGTCTTGCCTGCGGCGCTCAACTATCTGGGTTTGCCTCATCACAGCAAAAACCCGGCTGACTACAAGAAAGCTGAAGAGTTGCTGCTTAAGGTCCGACCTTATATCAGCTACTTTCATTCATCGAAGTACACCAGTGACCTGGCCAACGGCAATATTTGCGTAGCGGTAGGTTTCTCAGGGGATATCTTGCAGGCCGAAACCCGGGCCAAAGAGGCCGGCAATGGCGTCGAGATCGGTTATTCGATTCCCAAGGAAGGCGCCGCTATCTGGTTTGACATGGTTGCCATGCCCGCCGATGCGCCGGACGAAAAAGCCGCCTACAGCTTTATGAACTACCTGCTGCGCCCGGACGTGATGGCCGGGATCAGCAACTATGTGCATTACGCCAATGGCAACGAGCAGGCCGATGCCTTGGTCAGCCCTGAAATCAAGGCTGACACCAAGGTTTATCCAACCCCTGCCATGATGGACAAGCTGTTTGCCCTGGAGGCCATGCCGCTGAATATTGACCGGGTGCGCACGCGCGTCTGGACCAACATCAAAAGCGGCAAGTAATCAGCGTAATGCCTGCGGGTTAACCAGGTTGGCCGGGCGTTCACCGGCCAATGCCGCCAGCAGGTTATCGACCGCGCAACGGGCCATGGCTTCACGGGTTTCGAGAGTCGCCGAGCCGATATGCGGAGTGGCCACCACGTTATCCAGTTGCAGCAGCGGCGAGCTCAGTTCCAGCGGTTCACGCTCGAACACATCCAGCCCGGCAGCGCGGATCTGGCCTTGTTGCAGGGCGTTGATCAGTGCCGCTTCGTCTACCACCTTGCCGCGCGAGATATTGATAAAAATGCTCTCGCGGCGCATCAGGGCGAATTGCTCGGCACCGATCAAGCCTTCGGTTTGTGCGGTCAGCGGCAAGGTCAGGCAGATAAAATCGGCCTCTTGCAGCAGTTCGTCGAGGCTGCGGTATTGCGCATTAAAGCGTGCTTCTACTGCAGGTTTGGGCGAGTTGCTGTGGTAGATCACTGGCATGCCGAAACCAAAGTGGCCGCGTTGCGCCAGGGCTTCGCCGATGCGACCCATACCGATAATGCCCAGGGTCTTGCCATGCACGTCGGTGCCGAAATGCTCGGGGCCGACGTTTTTCACCCATTGACCATTGCGCACCATGTTGGCCAGTTCCACCACCCGGCGGGCGCTGGCCATAACCAGGGCAAAACCGGTGTCTGCAGTGGTTTCGGTGAGTACATCGGGGGTGTTGGTGAGCTGGATCTTGCGCTCGGTCATATAGTCGATGTCGTAGTTGTCGACACCGACCGACACACTGGCCACCGCCTCAAGTTCCGGTGCCAGGTCCAGCAGTTGCGCGTCCAGTTTCAGGCTTGCGCCCAAAATGCCCTGGGCCCGGGGCAGGGCAGCACGCAGTTGGTCCATGCCCGCAGCGTCGAGCTTCTCGATCAGCGTGACATTGGCATGGGCTTCAAGGCGCTGCATCAGCGCATCGGAGAGTTGCTTGTAAAGTACGACATTCTTTTTCAAGGGATTCACCGACATTGAATTCATGAGTGGGCCAGACGTTGCGAGGTGCTGAGTTGCGGTGCAGCAGGGTCTTTGGCCGCGGGTTTGAGCATCAGGGTCAGCAGCACCGAGATCAGCAGCGCGCCGCTCATCAGCAGAAAGGACGCCCCCGTCGAGCCGGTGGAACTGTTCAGGTAACCCACCAGATACGAGCCGGCAAACGAGCCCAGAGCGCCCATGCTGTTAATCAGCGCCATCGCGCCACCGGCCACGTTGGACGGCAGGATTTCCGGAATGATGGCGAAAAACGGACCATAAGGGGCGTACATGCAACCGCCGGCGATCACCAGCAGAACGTAGGACCACCAGAAGTGTTCTGCACCCAGCATGTAGGAACCGTAGAACGCGATAGAGGCGATCAGCAGCGGCGGCCAGACGAAGCGTTTGCGCTTTTGCATTTTGTCCGAGCCCCAGGACACCACCAGCATTGCGATCACGGCCGCCAGATACGGCAGGGCCGAGAGCCAGCCGGCTTCGATCATGTCCATCTGCGCGCCTTGCTTGAGAATCGACGGCAGCCACAGCACAAAGCCGTACACGCCGATGCTCCAGCAGAAGAACTGCAAGGCCAGCAGGATAACGGCGGGGGTACGGAACGCCGCAGCGTAGTTTTTCACCGGCTTGAGGCCCACTTGCTCGGCATCCAGCGCGCTTTGCAGGTCTTGCTTCTCCTGATTGCTCAGCCATTTGGCTTCGCTTGGGCGGTCATCGGCCAGGCGCCACCAGATAAAGGCCCAGAGCACTGCCGGCAGGCCCTCGACGATAAACATCCAGCGCCAGCTGTAATGCTGCACCAGATAACCCGATACCACCGACATCCACAGCATGGTTACCGGGTTGCCGAGGATCAGGAAGGTATTGGCACGCGAGCGTTCGGCACGGGTGAACCAGTGGCACAGGTACACCAGCATGGCAGGCATCACGGCCGCTTCAACCACCCCGAGGGTAAAGCGGATAACGATCAGCCAGTAGGCGTTGGACACTACGCCGGTCAATGTGGCCAGGCTACCCCAGAGGATCAGACTGACAAAGATCAGCTTTTTTACGCTGTTTCTCTGGGCGTAGATCGCCCCGGGCACCTGAAAGAAGAAGTAACCCAGAAAGAACAGCGCGCCCAGCAGCGACGACAGGCCGGGGGTGATATTGAGGTCTTCGGCCATGCCGGAGGCAGCCGCGAAGCCGTAGTTGGCACGGTCAAGGTACGCCAGGCTGTAGGTGATAAACACGATCGGCATGATGTACCACCAACGACGGGCGGCGAGTTTTAGCGATTGCATAGAGGGTGCTCCTGAGCTTGTTTTTGTTTTTTCGCAGCAGGTGACAGATCAAGCAGATAGCGGTGTTTCAAGGGGCGCGAGCAGCGCGTTGTAGTGGTTCAGTTCGGCACGGGTGGGCAGGCCTTCCATATCGCCCCGGCTCTGTACGGCGCGGCTGCCGATCCAGTTGCCGCGTTGTACCGCCTGGGCAAAGCCGAGGTTTTCCAGCAAGGCACTGATCACGCCAACGGCAAAGCCGTCACCGGCGCCGACCGTGTCGATAACATTGGCCACCGCTACCGCCGGCACGAACTGTTCAGCCTGGGCGGTGCGGTAGTACGCGCCCTTGGCACCCAGTTTGATGATCACGGCTTCAGCACCCTGGTCCAGGTAGAAGGCGGCGATATCGGACGGGTCGTCAAAACCTGTCAGTAAGCGGCCCTCACTCAAGCCCGGCAGCACCCAGTCGGCGTGGGCAGCGAGGGCATTGATGTCGCGAATCATCTGTTGCTCGCTGGCCCACAGCGAAGGGCGCAGATTGGGGTCGAACGACACGCTGTTGCCTGCTGCACGCATCGACTTCATCAGTTCAAAGGACAGCTCATTGCAGCTTGCCGACAGGGCTGGCGGAATGCCGGTGGCGTGTAAATGCCGGGCTTCGAGCAGTTGCGGGTTGAGCAGGGAGCGGTCCATATGGCTGGCGGCCGAACCGCGGCGGAAGTACTCCACCTGCGGGTCGCTGCCATCGTCAACGCGGGATTTGAACTGAAAACCTGTCGGATGTTGCGGGTCGACGGCCACATGCTGGCAATTGAGCCCCTCGGCTTGCAGTGTGTTGAGCACAAAGCGGCCCAGCGAGTCAGCGCCAACGCGGCTCAGCCAGGCCACATTGAAACCCAGTCGGGCCAGGCCAATGGCCACATTGCTGTCCGCCCCTGCAATCCGTTTGTGAAAGCGTTCGACCATGGCCAGGTCGCCGGTTTCTTCGGCTACCAACATGGCCATGGTTTCGCCAAACGACAGCACATCGACCTTAGACATGGCTCAGCTCCTGTTGCTTGTGGCTCAAGCGCGCCAGTACGGCGACGTGTTCCTGGGTCAAGCCGTCCAGATCCGAGCCTTGCAGCGGATACTCGATGGCCCGCGTCAGACCGTGGGGCATATGGGTCATCAGGTGCTGCCAGTGCTGCAGGTCGGTGTCGGTCGGCGGGGTGGCGACCAGCTTGCCGTCCGGGCGACGGCTTACGCCTTTGCAGTGCAGGTAGGTGACATAGCGGCCCAGCAGACGGGCTGCGGTGCTGGCCGACTGATCCTGCCAGTGCCAGTTGCCGATATCGAAGGTCATGCTGATCGGCGCTTGCTGCTGCTCGACTTGATCGAAAAAGCGCTGCATGGGCTCGATACGTCCGCCATAGGAGGTTTGGTCGTTCTCCACCAGCAGGCGTACCGGTTGCTGGTTGAGCAGGGCCGCCAGGTTTTGCAGGTCACAGTGTTCGGTGAAATAGCCCAGCGACACTTTCAGCCATTGGGCGCCAAAGGCGTGGGCGCGCTGCAGGGTGGCCTGCAATTGAGTGTTGGGCCGTGACTGCCCGGCTTCCCACAGTTCCAGCGGCGATGAGAATACGCATTCAAGCCCCTGTTCCTGCACGCCCTGGCTGAAAGCGAGCGGATCTTCTGTGGTCAGCAGTTCTTCGCGCAGTTCGATGCGTGACACACCGGCGTTGGCCAACACTTCAATAAAGCTGGCCTGGCCGCGCTGGCGAACCAGGTCGGCACCGTAGCTAGACAAACTGATGGAAACGGGAAATGTAGTCATTGTCATTATTCTCTGAAACCGGTTTCATTTTGTTGTGCGTCAAACGGCTGGCAACCGGGTCAAGGTTGCCAGCCACTAAAGTGTCAGGTAGTCGGGGGCTGTCGGGTGGAGCCGCGAACAATCAACTGCGGGGCAAAATCCAGCGCCAGAGGTGCAGATTTGTCACCGCCCAGGCGTTTAAGCAGGCAGTCAAAGGCACTGGCACCGATCTGTTGCGTGGGCTGGGCCAGGGCGGTGATGCCGTTGCCCACCAGCGGGAACCATTCCAGGTCATCCAGGGCAATCAGGCCCACGTCTTCAAACAAGCGGCAATTCAAGTCGCGCAGTACCTGGGTACAGGCCAGCGCGGCCAGGCCATTGGCGCAGAATATGGCCTTGGCGCCGTTACCGGGTGCTTGCACAAATGTCTGGATAGCCACGCGCAGGCCCGCACCGGTTGTGACCACGGCGCCGTGCAGAGCAGGGTGGGTAGCCAACTGGCGGGTAAAACTGTCGATGCGTTCGATCCGCGAGCTGGTGCCATCGACCGGTTCGCTGACCATCAGCACATCGCGGTAGCCTTGCTGCTCAAGATGCTCCAGGGCCATGCGCACCGCGTCGGCATTGTCCAGGCCTACAAGGTCGGTGTGCAGTTGTTCGACTTTGCGGTCGATCAGCACGATGGGCATCTCCTGATGCAGCTCTTGCAGTGCATCAGGGTCATGGCCAAGGGTGTTAAGAATCAGGCCTTCGATATTGTAGGAACGCAGAGCTGCCAGATGCTGCCGCTCTTGCTCGTCATTGCGGTCGGTGTTGCACACCACCAGGTTATAGCCGTGCAGGCGGCAAGCGGTTTCGACACCGTGCATGACAGCGATGGAGTAGGGGTTGCGGATATCGGCCACCAGCATGCCGATCAGCCGCGTACGTCCGCGTTTAAGGCCACGGGCCATTTGATTGGGGCGATAGCCCAGGTCATTGATGGCGCGCTCGATCCGTTCAGCGATGGCTTCGGAGAGCAAGGCGCGGTCTTCGCCGATAAAGCGCGACACGCTGGCTTTGGAAACGCCGGCGCGCTGGGCAACATCGAGCATGGTCACGCGGGTGCGCTGAGCTGCGGAAAAACTGTTCACGGCCTGAAACCTTTTATTGGTGTTATCGCAGGCGATTTCGCGAATGCACGCTGAAACCGGTTTCATGGAAACCCAAATGCCCCGGCGACGTCAAGTGACAATGGTTTTAAGGAGTACATGGAACCTGTAGTCGCTGAGGAGCGCAGCGAGGTTGCGATCGGCTGCGAAGCAGTCGTAAAACCAGGCAACCCGGAAATTCAGGCACACCGTGTTAAGCGGTTTACGAGCGCTTCGCGCTCGATCGCAGCCTCGCTGCGCTCCTCAGCGACTACAAAGAGTTGGATATTTGCCAGTTACGACGCAAACTTATCAATAGACGACATGTTGTATATAACAATCGAGAATTGAAAGTGATACGAAAGTTATATGACGGGTGTTATATCAATACAGTATCGGCCCAAGTTCAAGACGGTTGAGAAGTCTCTTGATTTAACTTTTTGTGTTCAGACCGCGCAGTCAGTTATTGGTCGTTCGCAGATAAAAAAATACTTTCGGTCAAGTATTCAATGTTTTCGGTAGTTTCCGGCGTTTGCGCAAATCAACCATGAAATAGTGCTGGACTAAATATTTCAGATTGTGTCAGTTTCACTCCGCCATAAAACGGCGAGTGATAGGACGATCTCGCCAAGGGGTCGTCGTGGTCTGTCAAAAAACTTTCTACTGCTAAACAAGGAAATGTTTACATGTCGAAACTTAAAGAGAAAGCAGCACTGTTCGTTGGCCAGGTGCAAGCGGCAAACACCGGCAGTTCTGCCTTCACTCAGATTGATAACTTCAGCCATTTCTATGATCGCGGTGATCATCTGGTCAATGGCAAACCTTCGCTCACCACCGACCAGGCCGCGGATCAGCTCACGCGTTCCGGGGCCAGCTGGCATGACCTCAACGGCGATGGTGTGATCAACCTCACCTATACATTCCTCACGGCGCCGCCGGTGGGTTTCGCCACCCGTGGCCTGGGCACGTTCAGCCAGTTTTCTTCGCTGCAAAAGGAACAGGCCAAGCTGTCACTGGAGTCCTGGGCCGATGTCGCCAAAGTGACCTTCACTGAAGGCCCGGCAGCCCGTGGCGGGGATGGCCACATGACCTTCGCCAACTTCAGTGCCAGCAACGGCGGTGCAGCATTTGCCTACCTGCCCAGCAGTGCGCGCAAAGGCGAGTCGTGGTACTTGATCAACAAAGACTATGCGGTCAACAAAACTCCGGGCGAGGGTAACTACGGCCGTCAGACCCTGACTCACGAAATCGGCCACACCCTGGGCCTGTCGCACCCGGGTGACTACAACGCCGGCAATGGCAACCCGACATACCGGGATGCGGTGTATGGCGAAGACACCCGCGCCTACAGCGTCATGAGTTACTGGAGTGAAAGCAACACCGGTCAGCATTTCACCAATAGTGGCGAAGGTGCCTACGCCTCTGCGCCATTGCTGGATGATATTGCGGCGGTGCAGAAACTCTATGGCGCGAACCTCGAAACCCGCGCTGGCGATACGGTCTATGGCTTCAACTCCACCGCCGATCGTGATTTCTACAGCGCAACGTCTGCCAGTTCCAAGCTGATTTTCTCGGTGTGGGACGGTGGCGGTAACGACACGCTGGACTTCTCCGGTTTCACCCAAAACCAGAAAATCAACCTCACTGCCGGTTCGTTCTCCGATGTTGGCGGCATGACCGGTAACGTGTCGATTGCCCAGGGTGTCACCGTGGAAAACGCCATTGGCGGTTCGGGCAACGATCTGCTGATCGGCAACAGCGCTGACAATGTGCTCAAGGGCGGTGCCGGCAACGACATCCTCTACGGCGGTGGCGGGGCAGATACCTTGTGGGGCGGAACGGGTGCTGATGTGTTTGTGTTTGGCGCGGTGTCAGACTCTGCGCCGGGTGCAGCCGATATCATCATGGACTTCCAGTCCGGCATCGACAAAATCGATGTCTCGGCCATCACCAAACTGGCGGGGCTGAACTTTGTTGATGCCTTCACGGGCCGTGCCGGTGAAGCGGTTATCAGCTATGACCAGGCCAGTAATCTGGGGCATTTTGCAGTCGACTTCAGCGGTCACGCTGTAGCCGATTTCCTGGTTAACACTGTGGGACAAGTGGCAACTTACGACATCGTCGTCTAAGCCTGCCGGTACCGGGGCAGTGCGCAAGCGCTGCCCTCTGCCGGCTGGCGTCAAGGGATGAGCCCTATGGCATGCAGAAATTTCAAGGTAATGGGGCTTGTCGCCGCGTTACTGACATTTACCACGGAGAGCACCATGGCCAGTTCCCTGTTGCTGCTGAGCCCCGCACAACTGGCGGGCAGTTGGACGTTTTACCCGCAGGACGATGCAAAGGACCGTTGTACAGTACAACTGGTTGCCGAACACAAAAGCTTTAACAGTGCTGTCAAGTGCCTGCAAGCATGGTTGGGCGAAGTGCCGAAAAGTTGGTCGCCAACACCCGACGGTATTTACCTGATGGGGCCGGACGGAACGGCGCTGGTGCATATGAATCGTATTGAACCGGGACGCTATGAAGCGCAGCTTAAATCAAAAGCAGTATTGGTCATGGTGCGCGAACAGCCGTAAATAGTTGTTGGCTCGCAAGATGAGTTGTTGATGTCCGCGCCGAAAGCCTGGCGGCACGGCTAGAGTGTGCCTGACAGTTTTTTAAGGTGTGCATGCAGTTTTAATCGATCAAGGAAGATTCATGAGGCGAGTGAATAACAGCACGGTCGCACCGTTGATTCATGCGCTGGCGGACTATAAAAAAATATTGATCAGCGTTGGCTGTTTTACGGCATTGATCAATATATTGATGCTGGTGCCGTCAATTTACATGCTGCAGGTCTATGACCGGGTGTTGTCTTCGCAGAACACGACAACGCTGGCCATGTTGTCGTTGATGGTGGTGGGTTTTTTCATCTTTATCGGTACGCTGGAAACCGTCCGCAGCTTTATTGTGATCCGCATCGGCAGCCAACTGGAGCGCCGGTTCAACCAGCAGGTGTACCGTGCTGCGTTCGAGCGCAACCTGTTCAGCGGCCAGGCCCATGCCGGGCAGGCGCTGGGGGATTTGACCCTGATCCGCCAGTTTGTAACCGGCCCCGCACTGTTTGCCTTCTTCGATGCGCCCTGGTTTCCGGTGTATCTGGCGGTGATTTTTATGTTCAGCCCGTGGCTCGGGTTGATGGCGACGGCAGGGGCGCTGCTGTTGATTGCACTGGCGTGGATCAATGAAGTCATGACGCGCCAGGCCTTGCGTCGGGCCAGCCAGTATTCCCTGCAGTCGAGCCAACTGGCCACCAGCCATTTGCACAATGCCGAGACCATTCAGGCAATGGGTATGCTGGGCGTATTGCGCAAGCGCTGGTTTGAGCTGCACTCCCGGTTTTTGGCCGAGCAAAACAAGGCCAGCGACACCGGCGCGGTGATCGGCTCGGTGAGCAAAACCTTGCGCTTGTGCCTGCAGTCGCTGGTGTTGGGGCTGGGTGCCCTGCTGGTTATCCAGGGCGACATGAGCGCGGGCATGATGATTGCCGGTTCGATTTTGATGGGCCGTGTACTCAGCCCCATCGATCAGTTGATTGCTGTCTGGAAGCAATGGAGTTCCGCCCGGCTGGCCTACCAGCGCCTGGACAGCTTGCTGCGCGAGCATCCACCGGGCGCAGATCGCCTGGCCTTGCCCGCGCCCAAGGGGCAGGTGAGCTTTGAACAGGTCAGCGCCGCGCCGCCAGGCATCAGGCAGCCGACCTTGCATCAGGTCAGCTTCAGTCTTGAGCCTGGCGAGGTGCTCGGCGTGCTGGGGGCGTCGGGTTCCGGCAAGTCGACCCTGGCGCGGGTGCTGGTGGGCGTGTGGCCGACGCTGGCAGGCACGGTGCGCCTGGACGGTGCGGACATACATCAATGGGACCGTGATCAGTTGGGCCCGCATATCGGCTACTTGCCCCAGGATATCGAGCTGTTCAGCGGCAGCATTGCCGACAATATCGCCCGTTTTCACAACGCCGATGCCCGCCTGGTGGTGGCTGCAGCCCAGCAAGCCGGTGTTCACGAGATGATTCTGCGCCTGGCCCACGGCTACGACACGCTATTGGGTGACGAGGGCAACGGCCTGTCGGGCGGGCAAAAGCAGCGCGTGGCGCTGGCTCGTGCGTTGTATGGCAACCCGCGACTGGTGGTGCTGGATGAACCCAACTCCAGCCTCGATGCGCCGGGTGATGCGGCATTGAACCGGGCCATTGCTCACCTCAAGGCACAGGGCTGCACCGTCGTGCTGGTGACTCACCGCTCCACCTCGCTGGCCCAGGCTGACAAGCTGCTGGTCCTCAATGAAGGGCGTTGTCAGATATTCGGCCCGAGTGCAGAGGTACTCAAGGCGTTGTCTGGCGCCCAGCAACAGCCGGCAGCGAGTGCTACCCAACGTCAGAGTGCAGGCGCATGAGCAAGGACGCGGCGATCATGAATGAACACAATCAAACCCCCAAGGGCGAACGCAGTGCCGGTTATTACACCCGCGCAGGCTGGCTGCTGACAGTGGTCGGTGCCGGCAGTTTTTTCTTGTGGGCCAGTCTTGCTCCGCTGGACGAAGGCATTGCGGTGCCGGGCACTGTGGTGGTGTCGGGCAAGCGCAAGGCGGTACAGTCTCTGGGCGGCGGAGTGATGAGCCAGATTCTGGTGCGCGAAGGCCAGACCGTGCGTCAGGGCGAGCCGCTGTTTCGGCTTGACCAGACCCAGGTCGAAGCCGACGTCCAGTCGTTGCGGGCGCAGTACCGCATGGCCCTGGCCAGCCTGTCCCGCTGGCAAAGCGAGCGGGACAATCTGGCCCGGGTAAGTTTTGCCGAGCAGTTGACCCGGGACCCTGACCCGCGTCTGGCCCTGGTGATGGAAGGTCAGCAACAGTTGTTCAGCAGTCGACGTGAAGCGCTGGCCCGTGAACAGGCCGCGCTGAGGGCAAGTATCGAAGGCGCCAGCCAGCAGTTGGGTGGCATGCGCAGGGCGCGTGGCGACCTGATGGCCCAGGCCGGGTCTTTGCGTCAACAGTTGAGCAATCTGCGGCCACTGGCAGAAAACGGCTACATACCGCGTAACCGTCTGATGGAATACGAGCGGCAATTGTCCCAGGTGCAGCAGGATCTGGCGCACAACGCGGGTGAAAGCGGGCGTATCGAACAGGGCATTCTTGAGTCACGTCTCAAACTGGCGCAACAGACTGACGAGTACCAGAAAGACGTGCGCAGCCAACTGGCCGATGCGCAACTGAAAACCCTGACCCTGGAACAACAGTTGGCGTCAGCCGGCTTTGATCTGTTGCACAGCGAAATCACGGCGCCGGCCGATGGCATTGCCGTCAATCTGAGTGTGCATACCGAAGGCGCAGTGGTGCGCGCGGGTGAAACCTTGCTGGAAATCGTGCCCCAGGGTACGCACCTGGAGGTGGAGGGACGCTTGCCGGTGAATCTGGTGGACCGCGTGGGTAGCCAGTTGCCGGTTGATATTCTGTTCACTGCCTTCAACCAAAGCAGTACGCCGCGGGTGTCGGGGCAGGTGAACCTGGTTTCGGCCGATCAGTTGCTCGATGAAAAAACCGGGATGCCGTATTACGTGCTGCGCAGTTCGGTCAGCGACCAGGCGCTGGAGAAACTCAACGGCCTGGTGATCAAGCCCGGCATGCCCGCCGAAATGTTTGTCCGTACGGGCGAGCGCTCGCTGCTCAACTACTTGTTCAAACCCCTGCTCGATCGAGCAGGCTCTGCGCTGAGTGAGCGCTAGGATGCCGCCAATAATGAGAACGGCTGCACGGTTGGCCATGGGTCTTTACCTGTGGGCAGGCATCGCTGGCAGCGCCCAGGCATTGGGCCCGTTCCAGGTCTACGAACTGGCGCTGCGCAATGACCCTGAATTCCTCGGTGCCATCCAGGAGCGGGATGCGGGCCAGGAGAGCCGTGCCATAGGCCGTGCCGGTCTGCTGCCCAAACTCTCGTACAACTACAACAAGGGCCGCAACAACTCCCAAGCCACCTATATGAATGATCGCGGCAACAGCCACGAAGACCGCAATTACAACAGTTATGGTTCGACGCTCACCGTGCAGCAGCCCTTGCTCGATTACGAGGCATACGCCAACTACCGCAAAGGGGTGGCGCAGGCGCTGTTTGCCGACGAGACCTTTCGCAGTAAAAGCCAGGAGTTGCTGGTGCGGGTGCTGACCCACTACACCCAGGCCCTGTTCGCACAGGATCAGATCGACAACGCCCGGGCCAGGAAAAACGCCTACGAGCAACAGTTTCGTCAGAACCAGCATCTGTTTCGCCAGGGCGAAGGTACGCGCACCGACATTCTGGAAGCCGAGTCCCGTTACGAGCTGGCCAGCGCCGAAGAAATCCAGGCTCGCGACGAGCAGGATGCGACCTTGCGCGAGCTGGGTGCATTGATGGGCGTGGCAGCGGTGAGCATCGATGAGCTGACTCCGCTGGCCAACAGCTTCACCTCACTGGCGCTGGAGCCGGCGAACTTTTCGGGCTGGCACGCGTTGGCGCTGGAGCGTAACCCGTTGCTGGCATCGCAGCGTGAAGCGATGGAGGTGGCCAGGTATGAAGTTGAGCGCAACCGCGCGGGGCATCTGCCCAAGCTCAATGCCTATGCCAGCGTGCGCAAGATGGAATCCGAGAGTGGCAACACCTACAACCAGCGCTATGACACCAACACCATCGGCATCGAAATCAGCCTGCCGCTGTATGCGGGGGGCGGGGTGACGGCGTCGGTGCGTCAGGCCAGCAGCAATCTGGCCCGGGTGGAATACGAGCTGGAGGGCAAGACTCGCGAAACCCTGATCGAGCTGCGGCGCCAGTTCAATGCCTGCCAGTCAGGTGAGAGCAAATTGCGCGCCTATCACAAAGCCCTGATTTCGGCCGAAGCGCTGGTGGTCTCGACCCGTCAAAGCATCCTCGGTGGGGAGCGGGTCAATCTCGATGCACTCAATGCCGAACAACAGTTGTACAGCACCCGCCGCGACCTGGCCCAGGCCCGTTACGACTATTTACTGGCCTGGACAAAGTTGCATTTTTACGCAGGTACTCTGGGTGAGCAGGATCTTGCCCGGGTCGACGAAGCCTTTATGCCGCGCGGGGGCGCGCGATAGTTTTATCAACGAAGAGGGCAACAACATGGCAATTTTTGACTACATGGATGTGGGTTCAAAGGGGTCAGCGGCGCTGGTAGCGGATGCATTGGCGCTTACGCTCTACAGCTATCACAACCTCGATAACGGATTCGCCGTGGGCTACCAGAAGAACGGCATGGGTGTCGGGCTGCCCGCCACACTGGTCAAGGCCATACTCGGCGGCACTGATTCCCAGGGAGTCGTGCCGGGGATTCCCTGGAACCCGGACTCGGAAAAACTCGCCCGCGAAGCCGTCGAAAAGGCCGGCTGGACCCCCATCAGCGCCGATCAGCTGGGATACACGGGCAAAGTCGATCAGCGCGGAACCTTTTTCGGTGAAAAGGCAGGCTATGGCAGTGCTCAAGTGGAGATCCTCGGCAAGTACGACGCGGATGGCCAGCTGACTTCCATCGGCATCGGCTTTCGTGGCACCAGCGGGCCAAGGGAGTCACTGATCACCGACTCCATCGGCGATGCCATCAGCGATTTGCTGGCGGCCATCGGGCCTGACGATTACGCCCGTAACTACAGTGCCAATGCCTTTGACACGCTACTGGGCAAAGTCGCTGCGTTCGCCAGTGCCCGGGGCCTGGGTGGTCAGGACGTACTGGTCAGCGGCCATAGCCTGGGCGGGCTGGCGGTCAATAGCCTGGCCGATTTGAGCAGCGATCATTGGGCAGGGTTCTATCGTGATGCGCGCTACATTGCCTTTGCGTCGCCCACGCAGAGTGAAAGCACGTCCAGTGTGTTGAACATCGGTTACGAAAATGACCCGGTATTCCGCGCGCTCGATGGCTCGGACTTCAATCTGTCGTCCTTGTTGGTGCACGACGCGCATCAGCCATCGGCCACCAACAACATTGTCAGCTTCAACGACCACTACGCCTCCACGGCATGGAACCTCATGCCTTTTTCGATTGCCAATGTCTCGACCTGGATCACGCACTTGCCCAATGGCTATGAAAGCGGGATGACGCGCATCCTTGATTCGGCGTTCTATGACCTGACCACCAAGGACTCGACCATCGTGGTCGCCAACTTGTCCAACCCGGCACGGGAAAACACTTGGGTACAGGATCTCAATCGCAACGCCGAGCCGCACAAGGGCAGCACCTTCATTATTGGCAGCGATGGCAATGACTTGATCCAGGGCGGGCGGGGCAACGATTTTCTCGAAGGGCGCGACGGGAATGACACCTTTCGCGACAGTGGCGGCAATAACATCATTCTGGGGGGCAAGGGCATCAATACCCTGGACCTGCAGCAGGCGCTGAACCGGGTAGCCGTGGTCAATGACGGCCAGGGCACTCTCTATGTACGTGATGCCCACGGCGGGATCACCATCGCCCGTGATATCGGCCTGCTGGTCACGCAAGAGCCGGGGTGGCTGGGCTCAAGCAAGGCGGTGACGCACCGGGTTGCCGACGACGGCCTGTGGTCCGGCAATGCCCGCATTGATTACGCGGCGGCGGTAAAGGCAGGGGCCGGTGACAGCACGCTCAAGGCCGGCGAACACGGCAGCTGGCTGCTGGGGCAGGGCGGCAATGATCATTTGATCGGATCGAGGGGCAATGATGTGTTTATCGGCGGCGCTGGCGATGATCTGCTGGAGTCGGCAGGCGGGATCAATACGTTTGTCTTCAGCGGGCATTTCGGCAACGACACGCTGCTGGGCTACCAGGCTACCGACACGCTGTTGTTTCTGGGCGTCGAGGGTGGCTCCAACGGCGATTACCGGGCCCATGCCAGTGCGTCGGGGCACGACACCGTCCTGAGCTTTGGCCAGGACTCGGTCACGCTGGTCGGCGTCGGGCTGGCCTCGCTGGCAGGTAACGACATAGTCATTGCTTAAGCAGGGGAAGCGGCAAGCCGGGGGCTTGCCGCACTTTTCAGACCTTGAACTGACGCAACAAGCCGTTGAGCTGCACACTCAGCTCCTTGAGGTGGGCACTGGTAGCGCTGGATTGTTCGGCCGCCTGCGCCGTGCCCTGGGACAACCCCGCTGCGCGGGTCACGTTCTGGTTGATGTCTTCCACCACATGGGCCTGCTGCAGGGTAGCGCTGGCAATGGAGGCATTGAGGTCGTTGAGGTTCGTCAGGGCCTGGCCAATGCTGGTCAGGCTTTGCCCGGCCTGGGTCGCCTGCTCGATGGTCAGTTGCGAAGCGCGGCTGCTGCTACCGATCACATCGACGGCGGCTTCGGAGTGCTTTTGCAGGCCTTCGATCATGGTCTGGATTTCGGCGGTGGATTTCTGGGTGCGCTGGGCCAGTAATCTGACTTCATCGGCCACCACGGCAAAACCGCGACCTTGCTCGCCCGCCCGGGCCGCTTCAATCGCGGCATTGAGAGCCAGCAGGTTGGTTTGCTCCGCAATTGAACGGATCACTTCAAGCACACTGCCAATTTCGCTGCTTTGGGTGGCCAGCGAACGAATCACCTCGACCGCCTGGTTGATGGTGCCGGACAGTTGGCCGATCTGATGCAGGCTGCTGTCGATGTTCTGCTGGCCTTGCTCGGCCTGTGATTGGGCACCACGCATTTCACTGGCAGCATGTTCGGCATTTTTGGCCACCTCCTGCACGGCATAGGTGACTTCGTTGATGGCCGTGGCCACCTGATCCATTTGCAGGGCCTGTTGCTGGCTGCGTTGCTGTGCGTCGCTGGCGTCGTTGCCCATCTCGGTCGAGGATTGCTCCAGAGCGGTAGCGGTGGCCTGCAAATGACTGATGACGTTGCGCAACTTGGCCGTAAACCCGTTGAAGTGCCGGGCCAGCAGGGTGACTTCATCCTGGCCGTGAGTATCGAGGCTACGGGTCAGGTCGCTTTCGCCACTGGCAATATTGGCCATGGCCTGCACGGCTTCCTGCAATGGTCGCACGATGCTGCGGGCGATCAGGGTGACTAGCGCGGCCATGATCAGCGCAATGCCAAGACCGGCCCAACTGGCCTTCCAGGCTTGTGCACGAAACTCGGCCTGCATATCGTCGATATACACACCCGAGCCAATGACCCAGCCCCAGGGCTCAAACAGTTGCACATAGGAGGTCTTTTGCACCGGCTCTTGCGCCCCGGGTTTTGGCCAGCGGTAGTCGACCAAACCGGCGCCCCGTGTTTTGGCCAGGCTGGCCATCTCGCTGAAAATCGCAAAGCCGTCCGGGTCCTTGATAGCCGATACGTCTTTGCCGTCGAGCTTGGGGTTGGTGGGGTGCATGACCATGTAGGGGCGCAGGTCATTGATCCAGAAATAGTCATCGTGGTCGTAACGCAGTGTGCTGACAACGCTCAGCGCCTGGTGTTGCGCGGCTTCACGGCTCAGGCTGCCTGCGGTTTCAAGGCCGTGGTAGTAGTTGAGCACGCCACTGACGGCCTGCACCACATGCCGGGTTTTCTGGGCTTTGCCTTCATACAAATCGTCATGTATCTGCTTTAGCATCAATAAACCCAACGCCAGCAGCATTGCCATTGCAACAATCAGGATCAGCCAGAGACGTCGGCTGATGGACAACCTGCGCAGGGTATTCATAAAGGGTCACTCCTTGTTTTTCTTCTTGTGGTGTTTTGCTCAACAACTTTTTTCAGACTTGCCTGTCAGACCAAACCGAAGTCATGTCATAGCAGCGAAAGTAGAACGTGTCTGATAGGATCTCGGCCGAAATTGGCAAAGCTTCATCTTTATTGATTTCTGACAGTTTTTTCACAGCGTTCTGGGGAACATGTCGCACCTTTGACCCGCTCCAGGGCCGTGGCTGCAACACCTTAATCAAGACTAATCAGCTCTGCATGAGGCAGGGCTTTATGGGGGAATAATGGATCTTTGGACTGCCGCTCAGGCGTTGATACTTGGCGTCGTTGAAGGCTTGACGGAGTTTTTGCCGATCTCGAGTACGGGCCACCAGATTATTGTGGCCGACTTGCTCAACTTTGGCGGCGAGCGGGCGATGGCGTTCAACATCATCATCCAGCTGGGTGCCATTCTGGCTGTGGTCTGGGAATTTCGCCGCAAGATTATCGACGTTGTCGTTGGTTTGCCCACCAAACCTGAAGCGCGCCGTTTTACCACCAACCTGATTATCGCGGTGATGCCTGCGGTGGTGTTGGGGGTGATTTTCGCCGACGTGATTCATGAGTACCTGTTCAACCCGATTACCGTTGCTTCGGCACTGGTGGTGGGCGGTGTGATCATGTTGTGGGCCGAGCGTCGCCAGCATGTGATTCGTGCCGAGACCGTGGACGACATGACCTGGAAAGACGCGGTAAAAATCGGTTTCGCGCAATGCCTGGCGATGATCCCCGGCACGTCGCGCTCGGGCTCGACCATCATCGGCGGCCTGCTGTTTGGTCTGTCGCGCAAGGCGGCCACCGAGTTTTCGTTCTTCCTCGCCATGCCAACCATGGTCGGTGCTGCGGTGTACTCGGGTTACAAGTACCGTCATCTGTTCCAGCCTGACGATCTGCCGGTGTTCGCGATTGGTTTTGTGACCTCGTTTATCTTCGCGATGATTGCTGTACGGGCTTTGCTGAAGTTTATTTCCAACCACAGCTATGCCGCGTTTGCCTGGTATCGCATTGCGTTCGGCCTGCTGATCCTGGCGACCTGGCAGTTTGGCTGGATCAACTGGTCAGAGGCGTAAGCGTGAGAAAGCAGGTCTCGGGTCGACGTGAGTCAGGCGCAGCACCTGCCCGGCAATCTGCGCCGATTCGTGGTCTGAAGGTCAAACTGCTGATCTGGGTTGTGCTTTGTGCACTGCCCGTCGGCGGCTCGGTGAGCGTAATGCTCACCGGGGTTAGCCGCTTTCCATTACTGGTATATGGCATTGCCAGTATTCTGGCATTTGGCCTGTACGGGTATGACAAGCAGCAGGCCAAAGCGGGTCAATGGCGCACGCCGGAGAAACTGTTGCACGCTGTTGAACTGTTGGGTGGCTGGCCGGGGGCATTGCTGGCACAGCAGATGTTTCGCCACAAAACCCGCAAGCTGTCTTATCAGGTGTGGTTCTGGCTGATCGTCGCCATGCATCAGGTGATATGGCTGGACGTGCTGTTCTTGAAAGTCACGCTGGTTGACCTGTGACGCTCAGAGCAGCAAACCGATCTGACGCTTTTTCGCCAGTTTTCCCACCACCAGTTGGTGGGAACGGCGCAGCAGATCCTTCAGTTCATCAGCCCCCATCGGGTAGGGCGCTTGCATGTTGATCCAGTACGCCCGCGCCAGATAAGGCGAGGGGCGTATGCCCGGACGGTCGACATAGCCCAGGAACAGTTCTTTCTCGACCTTGAACGAGAGTCCGTCGCGATTAAGGTTGAACAGGGCAAACATTTTGCTCTGGTCGACGAAAAAAACCTGCACACCCCCCCATTTCAGCTCTTCCTTGACGCCCGGCAAACTGCGGCAGAACTGCGCTACTTGCTCTTTGGTCATGCTGCTCATAACACTTTGTCTCCACAGCTTTCGAATGATTCGACCAAGTGGTCGATCCAGGCCCGCACAGCCGGCATCACGCCGCGTCTATGCGGGTAAACGGCATGCAGCCAGCCGCCCGGCAGCGTCCACTTTGGCAATAACTGCAACAGTTGCCCGTCTTGCAGTTCCTGCTCGCAATACATCATGGGCAATACAGTGAAGCCCAGGCCGGACAGGGTGCAGGCTTTGCGCACGACAAAGTCGTCAATGCCCAGTCGAGCCTCCAGTATCAGAGTACTGGCCTTGCCGTGCTCATCGAGCATGCGCAGATGCACCATGCGATCGGCTTCGAGCGCGCCCAGCAGCGGCACGTTTTTCAGGTCGTCGGGGCTGTCGACCGGCCACTTGCTGGCGAATTCGGGAGTGGCCACCATCACGGTCCGGGCCTGACGCAGGCGCCGCGTGACCAGCGACGGGTCTTCATCGCCTTCCTCGCGCACCCGCAAGGCTACATCAATGCCTTCGGTAACCAGATCAACCCGACGGTTGAGCAGGTTGACCTCCAGCTGTACCAGAGGATAGGCCTGCAAAAACGAGCTGATCACCCCGGGCATGAATTCATGGGCCAGCCCCACAGGGCACGACACGCGCAAGGGGCCGCGTGGCTCGCTGGACATGCTGGCGACGGCCTCGTCGGCCATCTCGGCTTCCAGCAGCATGGCCTGGCAATGGCGCAGGTAGCGCTCACCCACTGCGGTCAGCTTCAACTGGCGCGTGGTGCGTTGCAGCAAGCGGGCGCCCAGACGCTCTTCAAGCTCGGCCACGCGTCGCGAAAGGCGTGACTTGGGGATGCCCAGCAGTCGCCCGGCAGCGGCAAAACCACCGGATTCGACCACTTTGGCGAAGTAGTAAAGGTCGTTAAGGTCTTGCATGATGCGCTCACTGTCCTACAGGTGGAACGAACTATCGCATAATGGCTAACTTATCGTCGATTGCTTTCATCGGTAGTATCCATTCCATCGAGATCGCCCAGAGGCGGTCATCATCTGGAGATCACCATGAAACTGTTGCATATCGATTCGAGCATTCTGGGCGACAACTCGGCTTCCCGTCAGCTGAGCAGCGAAGTGGTCAAGGCATGGCAGGCTGCCGATCCTCAGGTTGAAGTCAGCTACCGTGACCTGGCCGCTGAAGCCATTGAACACTTCTCGGCCGCTACCCTGGTGGCTGCCGGTACCCCGGCGGAGCTGCGTGATGCGGCACAAAAGCATGAAGCCCAGTTGAGCGCCGACACCCTGGCGCAGTTCCTGGCGGCTGATGCAGTCGTGATTGCGGCCCCGATGTACAACTTCACCATCCCGACCCAGCTCAAGGCCTGGATCGACCGGATTGCAGTAGCCGGCCAGACCTTCCGTTACACCGAAAACGGTCCGGTAGGCCTGTGCGGCAACAAGAAAGTGATTGTGGTCTCCACATCCGGCGGCCTGCATGCTGGTCAGGCGACTGGCGTAGCGCATGAAGATTACTTGAAAGTGATGCTGGGCTTTATGGGCATCACCGACGTTGAGTTTGTACGTGCCCACGGTCTTGGTTATGGCGACGAAGTACGCAGCAAGGCAATGAACGACGCGCACGCACACATTAAGCAGGATCTGTTCAGCGCAGCGTAAGCAATCTGGATCGCTGCACCGTCTAAACTCTGTATTCTGGCTTTTGAAAAAGGGCCAGGGTACGGAGTTTTTTGCGTCTGGCCCGGGTTATGCAGAGTGTGATGCTGTCGAGCAATGCACCGTTGAAGGTGAGCCTCCATGATGCGTCTGTGTGCGGTACTGGTGTTATTGATTGCAGGTTGCCCCGTCATGGTGCAAGCCGAGCCCGGCTATCACTGGAGTGTGGGTTTTCATCGCCTGAGTTTCCTCGACCCACTGGACGATCAGCCCATGCGAGCCATCGCTTTTTACCCGTCCAGAGAGGCTGAAGGGCTGACCAAATTGGGCAGTTATGAGGTTGAAGCGACCGAGGGTGCGAAAATCGCCATGGGCCGTTACCCGCTGCTGATGCTGTCCCATGGCAATACCGGCACGCCACTGGCGCTGCATGACCTGGCCACATCATTGGCGCGCAAGGGCTTTGTGGTGGTGGCGGTGCTGCACCCCGGTGACAACTACAAGGATCACAGCCGCCTGGGCACCCTGAGCAACCTTTATGGGCGACCGATGCAGATATCGGCGGCCATCAGCGCGACTCTGGCCGACCCTGAGCTTTCACCCTATGTACATGACGACCAGGTGGGGGTTATCGGCTATTCGGCCGGCGGCGAAACCGCGCTGATCCTGGCAGGCGCCCAGCCCGACCTGGATCGCCTGCGCCGCTACTGTCAGGAGCGCCCTGAAGACCGTGATGCCTGCACCACAAAGGGTGAGCTGATCGCCGATCGTGATGACCTGGAGCCTGCTGCCGACCCTCGTATACGTGCACTGCTGCTGATGGCGCCATTGAGCCTGATGTTTGGTCGTCAGACCCTGGCTGATGTGCATGTGCCCGTACTGCTGTACAGCGGCGAAAACGACAGTTTGGTATTCCCCGACAAAAATGCCGACGCGCTGGCCCGCAAGCTGCCGGTGGAGCCCGAGTTCAAGGTGATACCGGGGGCCGGGCACTTTGTGTTTATGGCCCCATGCAATGATGAGCAAATGGCGGCCATGCCCGGTTTATGCACGGATGCACAAGGGGTCGATCGGGAAGATATCCATCGCGACCTGATTTACGAGGCCGGGCGGTTTTTCGGCAAGACGCTGCAACCCCCAACCCGGGGCGGCATGCGCACTGCCGATCATTTCAACTAGGTGCGCGCCCGCCGCGAAAGGCTCAAGCTCAGCAGCAAACCCATGCAGCACATCACTGCAGCGCTGAAGAAAATCCACGGGTAACCCAGGTTCAGAGCAATGGCCCCCATGATCGGGCCGGCAATGGCCAGAGCCAGGTCAAAAAACACGGCATAGGCACTTAGCCCTGCGCCGCGGCTGGAAACAGGAACTCGTTTGACTGCCTCGACACCGAGCGCCGGGTACACCAGGGACAGACCAAATCCGGTCAATCCGGCACCTGCCAGGGCAAATACCGTGCTGGGTGCCAGCCACAGCATGACCAGGCCCACCGCTTCGATGCTCATACAGGCGATCGCCACGTTATACCCACCGAAGCGGCTGATGCTGTTGGTAAAGATCAGGCGGCCCAGGATAAAACACACACCAAATACCGACAGACAATACGCCGCGCCTTCCCAGCCCTGGTCGATATAAAACAGGGTAATAAAGGTGGTCAGCGTGCCATAACCAATGGAGGCCAGGGTCAGGCTGATGCCATAGGGAGCAATCAGGCCAAATACCGACCAAAAGGGCAGACGCACGCCGGCTATCGCCGGGATTGCCGGTTTTTTGCGAATCAGCCCCAGCGCAGCCAGGGCCAGCAGCAACAGGGTCACGCCGAGCATGACGAAGCCCAGTCGGTCGACCATCACCACGCCCAGTGGCGCACCAATGGCGATCGCGCCGTAGGACGCAATCCCGTTCCAGCCAATCGCCCTGGCGGTATGTTGTGAACCCACCTGGGCAATGCCCCAGGTGATGGTGCCGACACCGATCAGGCCCTGGGCAATACCGAGAAATACCCGGCCGACAATCAGAACGCCCAGGCTCAGCAGGGGCCAGTCTTGTAGCGCAACGGCCAGGGATGTGAGCACGCCGCTGATGGCGATGCCGGCCAGGCCATAGACGATGGCAGGCTTGGTGCCGATGCTGTCGACCAGACGACCGGCTGACGGGCGGCTCAGCAGGGTGGCCAGATATTGCGAGGCAATCGCCAGCCCGGCGACTACGGCGCTGAAGCCCAGTTGGTCGTGCACATAACCCGGCAATACAGCTATCGGCAAGCCAATGCAGATAAAGGCAATAAAGGTGTAGAACACGATCGACAGGATCTGCAGGGTGACCGACAGGGAGCTCGAGGAGGAGGGGTGTTGCGCAGGCATTAGCAGGGAGTCCGGCTGGCGATCGGTAACCGCCATGATGGCGTGGCCCCGGAATAAAAGAAAGCAGGCTAACGTTATTACTGGGCTTGCTCGCAGTTGTTAAAAGGCCAGAAACGAAAAACCCCGTCACCAGGACGGGGTTTTCGTTACAATCGGCAGAGTAGCGTCTGAATCAGAACGTCACGCCCTGGCTGCGCAGGTAGTCATCGTAGGTGCCGCTGAAGTCGATCACACCGCTTGGGCTCAGCTCGATAATACGAGTGGCCAGCGAGGATACGAACTCACGGTCATGGCTGACGAATACCAGGGTACCCGGGTAGTTCTCAAGTGCCAGGTTCAGCGCCTCGATGGATTCCATGTCCAAGTGGTTGGTCGGTTCGTCCATCACCAGCACGTTGGCCTTTTGCAGGATCAGCTTGCCGAACAGCATGCGACCTTGCTCACCACCGGAAATGACTTTTACCGACTTGAGGATGTCATCGTTGGAGAACAGCATGCGGCCCAGGGTGCCACGTACCATTTGCTCGCCTTGCGTCCACTGGCCCATCCAGTCGAACAGGGTCATATCGTCTTCGAAGTCGTGAGCGTGGTCCTGGGCGTAGTAGCCCAGTTCGGCAGCGTCGGTCCACTTCACCGTACCGGCATCCGGGGTCAGTTCGTTGACCAGGGTGCGCAACAAGGTAGTTTTACCGATACCGTTCGGGCCAATGATCGCAACGCGCTCGCCGGCTTCAACGGTGAAGCTGAAGTCCTTGAACAGAGTCTTGCCATCAAAGCCTTTTGCCATTTGCTCGACAATCACAGCCTGACGGTGCAGCTTCTTGTTCTGCTCGAAGCGAATGAACGGGCTGACACGGCTCGAAGGCTTGACCTCGGCCAGGGTGATCTTGTCGATCGCCTTGGCGCGGGAGCTGGCCTGCTTGGATTTCGAGGCGTTGGCCGAGAAGCGGCTGACGAACGCTTGCAGTTCGTTGATCTGCGCTTTCTTCTTGGCGTTTTCCGACAGCAGTTGCTCGCGCGACTGGGTAGCGACAGTCATGTACTCGTCATAGTTACCCGGGAACAGACGCAGTTCGCCGTAGTCCAGGTCAGCCATGTGAGTGCACACGCTGTTCAGGAAGTGACGGTCGTGGGAGATGATGATCATCAGGCTGTTACGCTGGGTCAGAATGTTTTCCAGCCAGCGGATGGTGTTGATATCCAGGTGGTTGGTTGGTTCGTCGAGCAGCAGTACTTCAGGATTGGAGAACAGCGCCTGAGCCAGCAGAACACGCAGCTTCCAGCCCGGCGATACTTCGCTCATCGGACCGTTGTGCTGTTCGATGCCAATACCCAGGCCCAGCAGCAACTCGCCGGCACGGGATTCGGCTGTATAACCGTCCATTTCAGCGAACTCGGTTTCGAGTTCTGCAACGGTCATGCCGTCTTCTTCAGTCATTTCCGGCAGCGAATAGATGCGATCGCGCTCGGCCTTGACCTTCCACAGCTCCTCGTGACCCATGATCACGGTATCGATCACGGTGAATTCTTCGTAGGCGAACTGGTCCTGGCGCAGCTTACCCAGACGCACGTTCGGTTCCAGCATGACCTGGCCGCCGGACGGTTCCAGATCATCACCGAGGATTTTCATGAAGGTGGACTTGCCGCAACCGTTGGCACCGATCAGGCCATAACGGTTACCAGCGCCAAATTTTACTGAAACGTTCTCGAATAGCGGCTTTGCGCCGAACTGCATCGTGATATTTGCTGTGGAGATCAAAGGGGTATCCTGCGGGGCTTCTAGAGTTACGAGGGTTGCGCCAGTACCTGTTTAGTACCCATTTCCGACATTCCGAGCCTGGATATTTCATTCCAGTCAGAGGCAGAATTGATCCATCTGGCATAGGTGGACAGCAGCATTTGCACGCTATGCCCAAGTTGATTTGCGATGAGAGCAGGATTCATTCCCGTCATCAGGCAAAGGGTCGCGTATGTATGGCGGCAATTGTACTGGGGTCGGTCGCGTAACGATAGGGCGATAAGCGCTTGCTTGTAGTGCTTGTGCAACACGCTGGTCTCAGGAGCGAACTCATTTCCGTTGCCGGGCGGGAAAACTCAGGGGGAGAGGGTGTGCTGCATTTGACGGTTGGCGCGGTGTTCAGCATTGCTCCTGGCTTTTTTCAGCGCTTTCATGGTCCGTTCATTGAGCAGTACACCAAGGGCCTGCTTGATTTTCAACCACTCACGAATCTGACGATCGGCCGCGCACCTGCATACCCTGCAGGTGCGCGGCTCTTCATCGATCTCGCTCCAGCGGGTGGAAAGGTGGATGTAGGAGTATTGATAGTTGTGTCGTGGTTTATTTCTGATTGGGTAGTTCTGAGCGGTTCGTATCTGGCAGATATCAGTGCGGCATGGGTAAAGTCTTGCCCATTAATAGTGGGCGCTAACCAGAGAGATAAATGAACGAGATCGCCAGTGACATATTGCCTGTTCTGCAGGCATTGCTTTCAGGCTTTGTCGCTACAATCATTTTCTACTGGTTGTCAGATACGGCCAAACCCAATCAGTTTGAGAGGGTGATCCAGGCGCTGATCTGCACCGGCGTTATCAAACTGCTTGTAGATGGGCTGGAGTGGTTGTTCTGTTTTTTCGGTCGTTGGTATTCGTTGGGCCAGTGGACGGATAACATCGGCACCACTTGGTCCATCCTCATGGCCGTGACCATTGGCCTGGCCTTGGCTTTTTTGACCCAACACGATGTGCTGTACAGGATTGCGCGGCGTTTGGGGTTCACCTCCAAAGCCTCAGTGGGTGAGTGGCGGTATGCTTTTGGCAAGTATCCTGATCGCGGGATAGTGCTCAACATGCGTGATGGCCGTCGGCTGATGGGCTATCCCCTTGCATGGCCAGCGGAACCGGTGGGCGGTCATTTTTTGATGGAGTTCCCAAGTTGGCTTGTAGATGATGAAATAATGGTGAGTCATGGGATCAGTCACCTGTTGATCCCTAATTCTGAGGTTCAGTGGGTAGAGTTTCTAGAGTCCCAGGAGACATGATATGCATGCTCAAGAAGTTATCAGGAGGTTGATTCAGGAACGCCAGGCCGGCAGTGAGGGTTTTAATGTAAACAGTGAGAGAACCAGGAGTGTATTACCTGCCACGGCTCCTTCAGCGCCACCGCCACCGCCAACGAAGAAAGAACCGTAAGTCGAAAGGCATGAGGCTGCCAACTGTGCTCGAACACAGTGGATAACGTGACGGGTTTCACGCAGGGGAGCGCTTGATAAGCAGTCGTTTGCTGTAATCGGCAGGCACTGGCGGTTTACTTTCAGGTATGTCCTGAAATGTGTGCGACCTATCTTTAGCTCGTAATATGAATTTTATCTTCGTTTCGAGAGAGTATTTATACTGGAGTAAACAACTGTCGTGCCGGTAGATAAAAACTGAGGGTGGAATGTGGGCCGGATGCTGATGAGGCAAGAGAAAAGGTGTGCGTTTGTTCGCACTTTCAGTTAGTCCGGCGTCGTTGTCATTTAATGGAAAGCTGTCAACGATTAATACGAATCTTTTTGTGCGTCAGGTCACAAACAAAAGTGCCCGTATCGCCCCGCAGGCAGTACAGGGTTGCCCTGTAGCTGGCCGATGCGCGTGAACAGTGCAGGTCGCGCATCTTGCGATAGGCCCATTTCCAGCCGCGCTTAGTTGCAGTGTTCATCTTCTACGTCCTTGTAAGATTTTGTATTTTGATTGTATCAGCACGCCTGGATAAATGGACTACTCATGTGAGGGTATTTTTTCTGAAAAAGAACACAGCTATATTGATGCGCGTACTAATATTAATTGTTTCGGGTGTATTGAATTACGCTCCTCATTCAAATGAGGTTTGCACTTATTTAGTGCGTAATTGAAAGCGAGTACAAGTTAGCCGCTGTTGTCACGATAGCATCATTAGGCCATCTCTTGTCCAGATGCTCCGTCAAATAATCCATGAACGCTTTGACCTTCGCTGTCAGGGCGCTGCGGTCTTGTACGCAGGCGTAAATGTCCAGTGGCTCGACGCAGGTCTGGCTCGACTCGTGGCTGTGCTTGAGCAGCGCAATAAGCTGGCCAGAATCGACATGGGGCGCCGCCACGAATTCTGCCAGACGGGCAATCCCGGCGCCGTGTATGGCCATTTGGGTTAGTGCGTCGATATCGTCACTGATTGCGCTGAAGTTCAGCGCTGCGTAGTAATGCTGCCCCTCGCGGATAAATCCCCAGCGCAACAGGCGCCCGTCCAGCGGGTAGCGAAAGGCCAGGCAGGCATGTCGTTGCAGGTCTTCCGGGCTGCGCGGGATGCCGGCCCGCTCCAGATAGGCAGGAGAGGCGCACACCACAAAAGGCACTGAAGCAATCTTGCGCGCAACAATGCCTTCTTCCAGTTGCGGTTTGATACGCAGGCTCAGGTCAATGCCGTCCTGGATATGGTTTATTTTGCCGTCAGTGGTGCACAGTTCAAGGCGCAAGCCCGGGTGGCGTGCCGAAAAGCCGGCAATCAAGGGGGCCAGTACATGCCGACCGAACGCTGAAGTCGATGCGATGCACAAGCGCCCTTGCAGTTCGGTATCGCCAGTGCTGATGGCCATATGTGCAGATTCAAGGTCTGCAGCGACGCGTCGCACTTTTGCGTAGTACAACGCACCGTTTTCGGTCAGCGCCATACTGCGTGTGGTGCGCTGCAACAATCGAGCGCCAAGGTGTTCCTCCAGGCGGTTGATGGTCTGGCTGACAGCAGCAGCACTGAGGCCCAGATTTTTCGCTGCTCCTACGATGGAGCCCGTTTCGACCACTTTGATAAAACTGTTAATCGCCGCGAGCAGATTCATCATGGGGCTCTGGAGGTTATTCGTAAGTATTTCTTTATAAAGTAACTGCGCTTAAGCGTCTAGTTGACGGTTTTTGATCTTGCTAAGGTGCGGCATCTCTTTATTACATGCTCAAAAAGGCCTTTTATGACCGCCAAAACTCCCTCCAGCGCACTTTTTTCGAAACGTATCAAGCTCTCCCCACGTGCCACGCCTTATGTTTTTGCCTTTTACATGTCGACGATCATGGCCTTTTTAATGTCTTTGGTAATCACGGCTGCCAACTCGGGCATTGACGATGCTTACCTAAGCAATGCGCTTCATGCTTATCAATTGGCAATGCCGGTGGCGTTCCTGTGCATCCTGGTGGTGCGGCCTGTTGTGGTGAAACTGGTGTCTTTTACCGTCCACCCGCACCGTTAGTCCGAAAACGCTTTTTGTGACCTGTGGCAAGAGCGCCGGGCAAAAAGGCTGCTTAACTGCATCAATGATTTTGGGGGCTGCCATGCAGGGTGCACCTGAGTGGCAGTTGCTGATGATTTTTGATCAGGTAAAGGAAGGCCATCATGAAAGCGCTCACCTACCAGGGGCCCGGCGAAAAAGCCTGGGCCGAGATTCCCGATCCGGTCATCGACAAGCCGACCGATGCCATTGTGCGCATCCTGCACACCACCATTTGCGGCACTGACCTGCACATTCTCAAGGGTGATGTACCTGAAGTGACCCGTGGTACGGTTTTAGGTCATGAAGGTGTGGGAGTGGTTGAAGCGGTCGGCTCGGCCGTGCGCAATTTCAAGCCCGGCGATCATGTGCTGATTTCCTGCATCACCTCATGTGGCAGTTGCGCCAATTGTCGGCGTCAGATGTACTCCCACTGTGCTGACGGAGGCTGGATCCTGGGGCACCTGATTAACGGAACCCAGGCTGAGCTGGTACGTATTCCCCACGCCGATAACAGCCTGTACCCGGTCCCCGCCGGAGCGGATGAAGAAGCCCTGGTCATGCTCAGTGACATCTTGCCGACCGGTTTCGAAATTGGCGTGCTCGCAGGCAAGGTCAAACCGGGCGACAGTGTGGTTATCGTCGGGGCAGGGCCCGTTGGTATGGCGGCGCTGTTGACTGCGCAATTCTATTCGCCGGCCCAATTGATCATGGTGGATGGAGACACTAACCGGCTTGAAGTGGCTAAACGTTTTGGCGCTACGGATATCATCGATATCAATACGCAAAACGCGGTTGAACGAATTTTTGAACTGACCCAGGGTGTCGGTGTAGATGTTGCGATTGAGGCCGTGGGTATCCCGGCCTCGTTTGACACGTGCCAATCGGTCATAGCCCCGGGCGGCAGCATCGCCAACGTCGGTGTGCACGGTAAAAGTGTCGAGTTGCATCTGGAAAAACTGTGGATCCAGAACGTCACTATTTCAACCGGGCTGGTCAATACCAACACCACCCCTTTGCTGCTGAAAACCGTGCAGTCAGGAAAAATCGATGCCGGCAAGCTGATCACTCACCGCTTTGCACTCACAGACATCCTCCAGGCGTATGAGGTGTTCGGCAACGCGGCCAAGGAGAAGGCAATGAAAGTGATCCTTTCTCAATAACACCGCAAAGCTTGCGGGGCTGATGATTATTTAATGCTGAATAAAGAGGCTGGGCGAAGTGTGGGTGAGTGTGTTTTGTGTAGACTCGCTTAACTATAACGCCCAAGATTTTAATCAGGTTTTAAATATAATTAGCGGTCTGTTTTTTTGACAGATAGAACATTAGCTACTATGTTTTTTGCGGCACAACACATGTTACTGACTCTTTGATAATAGGGATATTTGCATATGAAGAAGCACATTCTGTTACTGGGCGCTGTGGGTCTGGCTGCACTGTCAACCTTGGCGCAGGCTGAAACCAAACAGCCCGTCGCAAAATGGACATGCGCGGACTTCCTGGCGGTGGATGAGAGCTTCCAGCCGACTGCTGTGGGCCTGGGTGAAGCCATCAACAAAAAGGGCAAAGTTGAAGATGCGGTGCTGGATGTTGACGGTATCGCCAAAATCACTCCGCTGGTCGTGACGGCCTGCAAGGAAACCCCAAAAGAATCCTTTGTTTCGAAACTCAAGGCTGAATGGGAAAAAGTCAAAAAAGACGTGTAACCCGCGCCAGGCCTGTACTTCACGAGAGTACAGGCTACCCTTGGGCAACCCCGGCCCTCGGGCGGTCAAAAACATCCCCGCGGTTGTGAATTTCCTGCGCTGTAACCCCTCTACATAGAGACAGGCCTGCTTTGCTGGTCAGAAGGGCGTAGTAGACTACGCTGTTTTTATCTCTATCTGTCGGGGAACCCTATGTTAATCAAGTCATTAGCTGAGCTTGACCGCATTCGTGACGAGTGCCGGTCCATGGTCACCAAGCGTTCGGCAGTCTCGGCAGGTGCGGCTGCGATCCCCATCCCCGGGCTCGATATCGGCACGGATGTAGCACTGCTGGTTGAGATGCTACCGGCCATCAACAGCAAATTCGGCCTCACTCCACACCAGATCGAACAGATGGACTCACGTTCCAAGCGCCTGATTGTGGTGGCGGTCAGTGGCATAGGCAGTGAAGTGATCGGCAAATTCATCAGTCGCACGCTGGTAATGTCGCTGGTACGCAAGATGGGCGCCAAAGTGGCGACCAAATCCGTGGTTCGTTTTGTGCCTTTTGTCGGGCAGGCCGTGGCGGCAACCATCAGTTTTGGCGTGATGAAACTGGTGGGCAATGGTCATATCGAAGATTGTTATCAGGTCTGCCGTGAGGCTCTGCTGGCTCAAGCCCGAGACTCGACGGTGATTGTGATCGGCCCTGAAACCGATAGCTGACACGTTTTGTTAACCTTGCAACCGAACCTGTTACGCGCAGGGCCCTCAAAGGTTTAAGGTCGACCAAAAGCGGAGGGCGTGATGAACAGCTTCAAAGCCAGTTTTGTATTCCTGCTGCTGGGGGGCGCACTCGCCACCCAGATACAGGCGCAATCTCATTTTCAACCGTCGCCGGCTCACGTTGCGCAGTTGGCGCAAAACACCCCGATTACCAACACCCCGCCTACGAGCAATCCCATCCGCCGCATCAACCCCAATAGCCGTCAGGGCACCGGTGCTTCCGTGCCTGGAGCAAGCGGCGCGGTCACTGCGCCTGCGGTGCAGCCCCCGGGCATTGATAGAGGCAAAATCGGTAATGGCTACCCGCGCAACCCGCCGGTGCCACCGACCATCAAACCGACTGCACCATCGTTGCAGCCGCGGGACAAACCTTAATCGAACAAGGAATGGCTGATGTTGAGAAAAACCCTGCTGGCCACGTTGTGCGCCACTTCGCTGCTCAATATGGCGTTCACAGCCCATGCCGATGGGCAAAAAGCCTTTGTTTCCGAGTCCGGCACCGTAACGGCCACACCCGTGGTTGAAGGGCTCAATCACCCATGGGCACTGGCCTTTTTGCCCGACCGGCAAGGCATGTTGATCACCGAGCGCCCCGGTAACCTGCGGGTTGTAAGCGCTGACGGTAAATTATCGGCACCGCTTTCCGGTGTGCCGCAAGTGTGGGCCAAGGGGCAGGGCGGCCTGCTCGATGTAGTGTTATCGCCCAGCTTCGGTGAAGACCGGCTGGTGTATTTGTCGTATGCCGAAGGCGGCGCAGACGGCAAGGCCGGTACCGTAGTGGGGCGTGGGCGCTTGTCGGATGATTTGACCCGGCTGAGCAACTTTGAAGTGATCTTTCGCCAGCAACCGAAGCTCTCCACCGGCAACCACTTCGGCTCACGACTGGTATTTGATCGCGATGGCTATCTGTTTATCGCCCTTGGTGAAAACAACCAGCGTCCAACCGCACAGGATCTGGACAAATTGCAGGGCAAGGTGGTGCGCATTTATCCAGACGGGCGAGTACCCAGTGACAACCCTTTTATCGGCAACCAGGATGTCAGGCCGGAAATCTGGTCATACGGCCATCGCAATCAGCAAGGCGCAGCACTTAACCCATGGACCGGTACCTTGTGGACTCACGAACACGGGCCCAAGGGCGGCGACGAAATCAACCTGATCGAGCGCGGCAAAAACTATGGCTGGCCGCTGGCAACCCACGGGATTGATTATTCCTCCAGGCCCATCTCCGAAGCGCAGGGCCAAACCGTCGAAGGCACCGTGGGGCCAAGTCATGTATGGGAAAAATCTCCGGGCATCAGTGGCATGGCATTTTATGATGCCGACCGCTTCAAGCCCTGGCAGCACAACCTGTTTATTGGTGCGCTGGCAGACAAGGACCTGATCCGTCTGCAACTGAGCGGTGACAAAGTGGTGCATGAAGAGCGCCTGCTGGGCGATCTCAAGGCGCGCATCCGGGATGTACGCCAGGGGCCGGATGGCTATTTGTACGTATTGACCGATGAGGATGACGGCGTGTTGTATCGCGTTGGGTTGCAATAATACTCAATCACTGTGGGAGCGGGCTTGCCCGCGATGGCGTCAACTCGGTCTGATCGTTCAGCCGCGTCGTCTGTATCGCAGGCAAGCCAGCTCTCACAAAGAAAAACTAAAGCTCTTACTCGGTTACCGCCTGCTTGACCTGCTTGGAGGCCGACCATATCCGGTAGCGTACTTCGATATCCTTGGGCACATACACCACGATTGGCAGTTTGCTGTTGTAGCGCAGCATGAAGCCTTCACCGACCACCGGCACAAACTCGGGGTGGGTCTTGCCTCCAGGGCAGGCCATCATTGTACTAGTGGGCCCGCTGACCTTGTTCAGTCGATACATCGGGTAGCCCCAGCCTTTGAGGGTTTTTTCTTCGAGCTTGCCGCCCAGGCGCTGCTGATTGCAGTCCACCTGCAAGGTCTTGCCCGCGATGATTTGTACCTTGTAGTCGTCTTCGTTCTTTTGCTTGGGCAAATGAATGACCTGACGGCTAAAACCTGCTTCGGCTTTTGGATAGGGGGCAACATCTTCCAATTTTGCGGCGTTGGCCACGCTGCACAGGGTACTCAAGGACAGTAGTACCGCTGCACTGATCACCAGTGATTTCATGGTGCTTTCCTTATTTCAGAGCTAAAAATATACATGCAGTTGAATTAAACAACGTGCCCGGGATCAACTTCAGACAACTAACAGTAGATTAAAGTGCCTGTTCGGCCACGTGGGATGGATAGATTACTTCGCACCAATGTCGAACAGCCAGTAAACTGCCTTTTTTTCCTGCGAATCATTAATTTACCGAGGTTTTGCATGACACTCAGTCCTCTTGCGGGCAAGCCGGCCCCGGCTCAGTTGCTGGTCGATATTCCGCGACTGGTGACCGCTTACTACACCGGTCAACCCGATGCAGCCATCACGACCCAACGTGTCGCCTTTGGTACTTCAGGGCACCGCGGCAGTTCATTTGAACTGAGCTTCAATGAGTGGCATGTACTGGCTATCAGCCAGGCCATTTGCCTGTATCGTCAAATGAAAGGGATCAACGGGCCGCTGTTCGTCGGTATCGACACCCATGCATTGTCCACCCCTGCCGGTGCCAGTGCGCTGGAAGTGTTTGCCGCCAATGGCGTCGAAACCATGATCGCCGCTGACGACGAATACACCCCGACGCCAGCCATTTCCCACGCAATCATCTGCTACAACCGTGGCCGCACCAGCG
Organism: Pseudomonas fragi; assembly: GCF_002269505.1. Taxonomy (GTDB): domain Bacteria; phylum Pseudomonadota; class Gammaproteobacteria; order Pseudomonadales; family Pseudomonadaceae; genus Aquipseudomonas; species Aquipseudomonas fragi_D. The sequence continues at coordinate 157,765 of NZ_NQKQ01000009.1, forward strand.
GGCTGGCTGATGGCGTGGTGATTACGCCGTCGCACAACCCGCCTGAAAGCGGTGGTTTCAAGTACAACCCGCCCAATGGTGGCCCGGCCGATACCGATGTCACCAAGTGGATTGAAGCCAAGGCCAACGAACTGCTCGCAGCCAAGCTGGTAGGGGTCAAGCGCATGAGTTACGAGCAGGCCCTCAAAGCCAGCACCACTCACCGCCATGATTACCTGAACACCTACGTTGCCGATCTGAAAAACGTGATCGACATGGACATCCTGCGCGGCGCCAACCTGCGCCTGGGCGTTGACCCGCTGGGTGGTGCAGGTGTGCGCTACTGGTCGGCGATCGGCGAACACTACGGCCTGAACCTGGAAGTGGTGAACACCTCGGTCGATCCGACCTTTCGTTTCATGTGCGTGGACTGGGATGGCCGCATCCGCATGGACCCGTCCTCCAGCTACGCCATGCAGGGCCTGATCGGCCTCAAAGAGCGCTTCGACGTGGCCTTCGCCTGCGACCCGGACCACGATCGCCATGGCATTGTTACGCCATCGGGTGGTCTGCTGGCACCGAACAACTACCTGGCCGTGTCCATCGACTACCTGTTCCAGAACCGCCCGCACTGGCGCGCAGATGCTGCCGTTGGCAAAACCGTGGTTAGCAGTGGCTTGATTGACCGTGTGGCTGCGCGCCTGGATCGCCGCCTGTACGAAGTGCCGGTGGGCTTCAAGTGGTTTGCCGATGGCCTGTTTGAAGGCTCGCTGGGCTTTGGCGGAGAAGAAAGCGCCGGCGCTTCGTTCCTGCGCCTGGACGGCAGTGTCTGGTCAACCGACAAGGACGGCCTGATTCCGTCGTTGCTGGCTGCTGAAATGTCGGCGCGAACCGGTCGCGACCCTTCCCAGCTGTACCAGAAAATGACCGAAGAGCTGGGGCAGCCGTTCTCCACCCGTGTTGATGCCAAGGCTACCCCACAGCAAAAAGCCTTGCTGGGCAAGTTGTCGCCAGAGCAGGTCAAGTCGACCACGCTGGCAGGTGAGCCGATCACGCAAATCCTCAGCCATGCACCGGGCAACAATCAGGCCATCGGCGGGCTCAAGGTCATGACTGAAAACGGCTGGTTTGCGGCGCGCCCATCGGGCACCGAAGACATCTACAAAATCTACGCCGAGAGTTTTATCGGTGATGAGCACCTCAGCCGTCTGGTTGAGGAAGCGCAGGTACTGGTCGATACCGCCATCGCTTAAGCCAATAAAAAGCCCGGCCCCGCAATGGGGTCGGGCTTTTTTGTAGCTGACTGCAAAGCACTCAGCCCTGGGTGACCAGTTGCACTACTTGCTGCATGTTCTCGTTACAGGCCCGGGCTTGTTGAAGCATCGCTTCGAAAGGTGCGCTCATGATTTCGTCATGGCTCAACCAGCTGTGCTTTTGCGTCATGGAGTACAGGTAACGGTACTCACCCTTGCTGCGTTTGCTGCTCAGTTCCATGTCAAACCATGGCGAGCTTACTTTGCAGGTCTTGATGTCTTTGGCGACCCTGGCGCCCGAGAGGGTGATGTCGAAGGTGAGTTTCTCCGGATCGGCCATGTACAGATCAGCCAGTTGCCCGGTACGGCGATAGTTCATCAGGCTGTCCCAACGCTCACTCATGAACGCCGGCTTGTAGACGTGCTGCCCGGAGAGGTTTTCCAGCGCACGAAGGTTGGTCAGGGTGGCTTGCACCCTGTAACGCTCGGGCACCACAAAGCCGGTTTTTTCCCTGCTGATCTTGCAGTCGCTGATTTCTTTGCCAAAGTGGTTGCACAGGTTCAGGTCGGTAGCGCTGACCCCTGAATCGGTATCGGCGTAACTGAGTTGCATCAGCGTCATCTGCCCCATTTCGACTTCAGCTGTGGTACGTGCCTGGCCATCGCGATTGAAGTGCTCGAACTTCTTCACCGCCATGCTCAGGCTCGGCTGCTCTTCGGGGATGTGATCCTCTTGCACCTTGCCGTCGGCATCGATCACCAGCGCCCAGCGATTCTGGATGTCGGGCATGCTGCGCCCCGGCAAAAACACCGGATTGGTCGGGTCAAGCCACCAGACCTGGCCATTTACCTGGGCCCGCACGATGGCGTGATTGGCCGCACTGGTGCCCGGCAGCAACAGGCTCATGGGGTTGGAGCCGCGGCTGACCCAGGCCGTTTGCGCCGGTATGCCACTGGCTTTCAACATGGCGGTCAGGAGTACCGAAAGGTCCTTGCAGTCGCCGTAACCGCGCGCCTCGATTTCACTCAGGGTAAACGGCACATAACCACGATCTGTGGCGCGCCAGTCCCCCATGTAGCGGTATTGGTCGTGAATGTATTGCATCAGGCCTGATACTTGCTGCGCAGGCGGCAGGCCCTTGAGCCCGGACACTGCTTTGGCGGCGCTGTCGGGCAGCTTGCCCGTGACAATGTCGTTGTAGCGCCCTGCAAGGTTGCCGAAATGATCCTGTACCTGGCTGGAACTGCCGATTTCCGCCCGTGGCAACTGGCGGATGTAGGCGTTGCCGGCCTCGTTAATGTAGTTCACGAAACGCGGTTTTTTCTGCTCGATGACCAGGCTCTTGTTGTCGGCCGACGGGGTGAACGTGAAGTCTTCCATCAGCTCGCTGCGCCACACGATGGGCTGTTCGGCGGTAAACGTGCTCTTGAAGGCATCGGAACGGGCAGGGGACGGACCAAACGTCATCAGGTAATGGAAATGGTCCATCAGCGGTTTGGCCACCGTATGCTCGCGTACGGTGTAGGCCAGTCGGGTGCCAATGCGCAGGTTCGGGAAAGCAATGGAGGTTTGCCTCGCCCGCAGAAAACCCTGGTCCGGGTTGGGTGCCATGCGTGTATCGATTTGCGACGGATCCAGGGCTACCGGCTTGCCGCCTGGTTGTGTTGATTGCGCGTCGATGATCTCAAGCTGATCGGTTTCGGGGAAGCTGAAATCGATCCGCGAGAGCAGTTCCCGGCCATTGTTGGTGAGAATGGTGTAGCGGTAAGTAGTGGTGCAATCGGTGCTGGTGTCTTTGTTGAAATGGCAGGTTCTTTGCGTTTCGCTGGCCAGGGCAGCTTCTGACTCTGGTTGCAATGCCGCGAACGACGGCAGGCTGACAATCCCCAATGTTGCGCAAATCAATGATTTGCTGAAAGTAAAGCGGTGCATGAGCGCCTCAGGTTTTTTTTCTGAAAACAGCACCCTGCGACCGTTTAATTATCTTGAAATAGAGTTGAAGGGTGCTGCGCGAGCGGCGGATGATAATCGATCGCAACTGCAATATCCACTTTGTCGGACAATTCATCTCGCCATAAGGCCCGCGCTAGAGCCTTCTATCGGGTTTCAGGCGACAGCCAGCGGCTGGCATACATCGACCCATTGCGCGTTGACCAGCTCGGCCATACGCGTAGGGCAAATCTTGACCGCGGTGTGAGTAGCTCCGGCTGCAGGCATGACTTCGCTGTAGCTTTGCAGGGAAATATCGCAATAAACAGGTAGCTCGGTGGCTAGTCCAAAAGGGCAGACGCCGCCCACAGGATGACTGGTGAGTGCTACGACGGTCTCGGCATCGAGCATCTTGGCCTTGCTGCCCAGCGCGTCCTTGATTTTTTTGTTATCGATACGTGCATCGCCACGTGCCACCAGCAGAACATTGCGTTCGCCGACGCGAAAGGCCAGGGTTTTGGCGATTTGACCAGGCTCCACGCCATGGGCCTCAGCGGCCAGAGCGACCGTAGCGGTGCTGGTGGTCAGTTCGATGATGTGCAGGTCAGGGGCGTTGGCGTGAAAAAATGCGCGTACGGATTCAAGGCTCATCAGGCTCGGCTCTCTGGGCAAAAGCCTGAATCTAGAGAAGCCGATGACGCACTGTCAATGCGCCATCGGCGATGTTGCGCTTAGATGTCCAGAATGATCTTGCCGAAATGCTGGTTGGTTTCCTGGTACTTGAACGCCTCGACGATGTCGGTGAGCGGGAAGTGGCGATCAATGACGGGGTGCATGCCATTGGCATTGATGGCGCGAATCATGTCTTGCTGCTGGCTGCGGCTGCCGACCAGTACGCCTTGCAGGCGCACTTGCTTGATCAGCATCGGGACAAAGTTCATGGCGCCACTGACACCGCTGAGGATGCCGATGATCGAGATATGCCCGCCCACCCGGATGGCTATCATCGACTGTTCAAGGGTCGCAGGGCCGCCGACTTCAATGATGTGGTCAACGCCGCGCCCGCCGGTAAGGGCCAGAGCGGTTTCACCCCACTGAGGGTCCTTGCGGTAGTTGATCACGTGGTCTGCTCCCAGCGCTTTGAGGCGCTGCAGCTTTTCATCGCTGGAGGAGGTGGCAATTACCGTGGCGCCGGCCATTTTGGCGAACTGCAGGGCGAAAATCGAAACACCGCCGGTGCCTTGCACCAGCACCGTGTCACCCGGCTTGAGCGAGTCGTCGGCCATCAGCGAGCGCCACGCGGTCAGGCCGGCGGTGGTCAGGGTTGATGCCTCGGCATGGCTCCAGCGGGCAGGGGCCAGGGTGAATGAAGTGGCGCTTGCAGTTACTTGCTCACGGGCATAACCGTCGATGCCATCGCCGGGTACGGTCACAAAACCTTCAACCAGAGGAGTGCCGTCAATCCACTCCGGGAAGAAGGTGCTGACCACCGAATCGCCCACCTTGAATTCGCTGACGTCGGCGCCCACGGCAACCACTTCACCGGCGCCATCGGCCATCGGGATACGGTTTTCGCTTGGGCCCCACATGCCGCTTACTACAGCGAAGTCGTGGTAGTTCAATGAGTTGGCGTGCAAACGTACAGTGATTTCACCGGCACCGGGCGCGCGTGCTTCGCTGTTGCCAACGACAACATTGTGATATCCGCCACCAGGTTGGACGAAGATTGCTTTAGTGCTCATGGGGCTTCCTCATATTTTTACATTGCGCGAAATAACGAAATGTAAGTTCAAAAATTACAACTCGATTTTCAGCCTAGCCGCAAAGTCATCGATCGCCTGCTCATTGCGTCGATAGTAGGTCCACTTGCCGATGCGTGTAGTCAGGACGAAGCCGGCGCGCTGCAAGATAGCCAAATGCGCCGAAGCAGTAGAAGGCGACAGCCCGGCCTTGTGCTGCAAATGGGTCACGCACACGCCAATTGCAGGATCACCGTGATCCTGTGGCGGGAAATTGTTGAGCGGGTCTTTGAGCCACTCCATCATTTGCATGCGAGTGTCATTGCCCAGGGCTTTGAGCTGTTCGAGTATCATGGCTGGGGATGTTACGCTTTTTTACGAAATGTTCAACCCTATGATCCATTGCCCTGTGCCCGCGACAACCGGCCGCAGGCCGGGCGGATGTTTTGCAATTGCAGGATCAATCCTGTATTTGTTGCGCCATTGAGCCAAGGCTCGTCTGTTTTTTGAATCTGCCCATCAGGAACCATGATGCCTAACCAGTTCCCCGCCGTACGTCCGCGCCGCCTGCGCCGTTCCCAGACTCTTCGCGACATGTTTCAGGAAACCGAGTTCAGCCTGAATGATCTGGTATTGCCAATTTTCGTCGAAGAAGAAATCGACGATTTTGTGCCGATCACCAGCATGCCCGGCGTGATGCGTATCCCTGAATCGAAACTGGCCGGTGAAATCGAGCGGTACGCCCGTGCGGGCATCAAGTCGGTGATGCTGTTCGGCGTCTCCCATCATCTGGACGCCACCGGCAGTGATGCCATGCGTGAGGATGGCCTGGTGTCGCGCATGGTGCGTATCAGCAAGGATGCCGCGCCGGATATGGTGGTGATGAGCGATACCTGCTTTTGTGAATACACCTCCCATGGCCATTGCGGTGTGATGCATGATCACGGCGTCGACAATGACGCGACCCTGATCAACCTGGGCAAGCAAGCCGTTGCCGCCGCCGCGGCCGGTGCCGACTTTATCTCGCCTTCAGCCGCCATGGACGGCCAGGTGCAGGCCATCCGCAGCGCTCTGGATGGTGCCGGGTTTACCGATACCTCGATCATGGCGTACTCCACCAAGTTCGCCTCGGCCCTTTATGGCCCGTTCCGCGAAGCGGGTGGCAGTGCGCTCAAGGGCGACCGCAAGTCCTATCAGATGAACCCGATGAACCGCCGCGAAGCAATCCGCGAGTCATTGCTGGACGAGCAGGAAGGCGCAGACGTGCTGATGGTCAAACCTGCCGGTGCCTACCTGGACATCATTCGCGATATCCGCCAGGCATCGCACCTGCCATTGGCGGCGTACCAAGTGAGTGGTGAGTACGCAATGATCAAGTTCGGTGCCCAGGCCGGCGCCATCGACGAGGCTCGCGTAGTGCGCGAGAGCCTTGGCTCGATCAAGCGTGCCGGTGCCGACATGATCCTGACCTACTTTGCGATGGATCTGGCGTTGCAGGGGATTTAAGGGATAGTTGCAAGCTGCAGGCTTCAAGCTAGTTTTATCTGACAGCTTGCAGCTGCTTCATCCCACAAAAGGAACCCTCTCATGCCAGACGCTCGACTCGAACGAATCTTGATCACCAATGACGACGGGATCGACGCCCCTGGCCTTGCAGTGCTGGAAGCGGTCGCCCACGAGTTGGCGGACGAAGTCTGGGTTGTGGCACCTAACCATGACCAGAGTGGTATATCCACGGCAATCAGCATTCATCATCCCTTGCGCGTTACAAAACGTGGCGAGCGGCGATTTTCGGTCTCCGGAACGCCCGCCGACTGTGTCGCCATGGCATTGCAGCAGTTGCTGGACACCCCCCCGCAGCTGTTGCTGTCCGGCATCAACAAAGGCGCCAACCTTGGGGTTGAAACCCTGTTTTCCGGTACCGTGGGCGCTGCCATGACGGGCTTGTTGATGGGCGTTCCGTCCATCGCCTTGAGCCAGTACTTTACTCGTCGCAGCTCGGTGCGCTGGGAAACGGCCCGAGCTCTGGCCCCCGGAGTTATCCGGCAACTGTTGGGCAAGGGCTGGGAGCAGTCGGCGTGCCTGAACATTAACTTCCCTGACGTGCCTGCCGATGAGGCCGGCCCGATCCAGATCACCCGCCAGGGCGCCGGGCGCATGGACGGGGTTGAAGCCATCGAGCGTACCGACTTTCGTGAAGCCAAGTATTATTGGCTGAGCATCACCCGCCACCAGCACCCTGAAGCACTGGATACCGAAACCCGGGTAGTCACCCAGGGCGGTATTTCAGTCACGCCACTGGAATTTGATCGCACCGCCATCGCTTTGCGCGAGCATCTGCGCATGGCGGTTCAAGTCGTCTAAGCCCAATGCGCTGGGTCATCGACGATGGCCTGGTGCCCTTCAAGCACTTTCGGAATCTCCTGCTTCAGGAATTCGACCCAGGTCTTGACCTTGGCATCCAGAAACCGCCGTGAAGGGTAGAGTGCATAGATACTCTTTTCATGCAGCCGGTAGTGCGGCAGCAGGCGCACCAGTGAACCGCGCTGATAAGAGCCTACCGCCACATAATCAGGCAACAGACAGACTCCAAGACCGGCCTCGGCCGCTTTCGCCATGGCCTCAGCCACGTTGACCTGGAAGACGTTACCGGGGCGGATGACTTGCTCGCCCTGATCATCGCGAAAGGTCCAGCTGTCGGTGAACAACGGGTCAACCAGATGCAGGCAGCGGTGCTGGTGCAGATCGTCCGGCACTGTCGGGATATTCCGGCCCTTGAGGTAGGAGGGCGCAGCACTGATAACACTGAAGATGCTGCCCAGCGGCTGGCCGATCAGTTCCGAATCCGGCAGATGGGCCGACAGGGTAATGACCAGGTCATGACCCTCCTCGAGCAGATCGGGCTGGCGTTGCGACAGAGTGAGGTCGACATGAACCTGCGGATACAGCTCCGTGTAACGGGCTACCAGCGGTGCCAGCAGCTGGATACCCAGGCCGGTGGTTGATTGCACACGCAAATGGCCACGGGGGATCAGGTGCGCGCCCGCTGCTTCGGCATTGGCATCCTCAATCTCGCCCAGAATCATCCGGCAGCGTTCCAGATAACGCGTACCCACCTCGGTCAGTGCCAGGCGCCGGGTACTGCGCTGTAACAACCTGGCTTGCAGCGAGGACTCCAGCTCAGACAGCAAGCGTGAAGTTTGCGCCGTTGAATAACCCAGCGCTTGCGCCGCAGCGGTAAAGCTGCCGGTCTCGACTACGCGGACAAACACCCGCATCGCCTGAAAAATATCCATGCCGATTATTACCCCACACGTAAGCGTGCTTTCTTGTGGCGGCAATAATTACACAGTCCAGGAGACTATGTTGTCCTGGCGTGTGTATTCCATGAAAACGGCAAAAATGCATTGTGATTTTGCCTTTTTTTGTGAGGCAATTCTCATTGGATACGCGGGTTTATCCAGTTTTTAATAAAGTCGCTGGATATCGTTTTCCAATTTCTTGCTTTTGTTGTTCTATGTGCTTGTTTTATATAGGTACGAATTTTCCTGGGAATAGCCTGTCAAACACATTGCGTGATCATGTGATAGATACGTCCTCAGCAGCCAGCTTGACAAAGCTTTATCTACAAGGTGCATTCATTTGACTATTCAGCAGCCTCCGCAAGGGCGAAAAGTTGACGCTGAGATCGATGTGTTTGAGTTGATCCACTCTTTATGGCGACAAAAAAAACTGATTGCAGCCACAATGCTAGTCACCGCATTGATGGCATTTGGCTATGTTTTGTTTGCGAAACAGATTTATCAAACCAGCAGCCTGCTGCGTCCTGCAGCCATCAACGAACTTGATGCCCTTAACCGCTCCCAGGTCTATACCCTGCCTGCGGCTGATGCCTTGCTTAAAGTGGGGCTGGCACTTGAGTCTTACGAAAACCGCTTGAACTTTTTTCGCGACCACCCGGATTTGTTCAAACCTCTGCTGCAACCTGGCAGAACCCTGGAGCAAAGCTTCGAAGTGTTTAACCGGGACGCCATCACCCTGGTACAGCCTGCGTCGAACAAGGACAATTCAGAAAGCTCTTATTTAAGGCTGGAACTCACTTACCCGGCTTCTCTCGACGGGGTTGCCATTCTTAATGGTTTTGTCGACTACGCGATCAATAAGCAGCGTGAGCAAATCAGTGCTGATCTCAAGGTAATTATCAGTAACCGGCTTAGAGAGCTGGACGCCCAGATAAATGCTGCACGTTCAAGCTATTTGTCTGATAAACAGGGAAAAATTGCCTCTTTCCTCGAAGCTGATGCCCTCCAGAAGGCCCGGCTGGAGGATGAGTTGAAAGCTTTGCGCCTGCAGCTGAAAATCGAGCGGGAAGCGCGCATCCAGCAGCTTGACGAAGCCATCGCCATTGCCAAATCGCTGGGCATTACCCGCCCGACCACACCCTCGGCGATGGCCGATGCGGCACAGGGCTCGTCGTCCAGACTGGTGCGAACTGAAATCACTTCACAAAGTATCCCTTTGTACTTTATGGGGTCCCAGGCTTTACAGGCCGAGCGCGCAGCACTGCTCAAGCGCACGACAGACGATTTTACCGATGACCGTATCTCGCAGATCCGCAAAAATATTCAATTGCTTGAGGTCAATCGCCAAGTCGAAATGCTCGGTAAACGCTCGAATGAGGATGTATTTCTTAAGGATATCGAGCCCTTGCGTGCCGAAGTCGTGCGTCTTGGTCGTATGAACACGGATATGAGCCATCTCGGGTTGGCCAGTATTGACCGCAAAGCTCAGGTGCCGACTGATCCGGTCAAGCCGAAAAAGGCACTGATTGTGGCTCTGGCCGTGGTGCTGGGTCTGTTGTTGGGGCTGACGATCGCGACCGTGCGCTTCCTCACCCAGCGCCGTCAGCAAGGTGTCAGGCCAGAACTGCCACCGACTTGATCTGCGCCCACAGTAATTGCCCGGTGCGCAGGCCCAGTTGGTCCCGGGAGTAGCGGGTTATGCGGGCAAGCAGGGGAGTGCCGTCTGCATCCAGGCGTATCAGTACATGGGCCTGGTTGTCGGCGGCGGTTTCGCTGACCACCGTTACACGCAAGCTATTGAGGATGCTGCTGTGCTCGGCCGGGTTCAGGCTCAGGCTGATATCCCGCGCCTGCACTTTGACACGCAACGGCTGGCCGATAGCCATTGATGCATGGGTAACCCTCAGGTGCTGGGTGCTGCCGGGCAATTGCAGGGTCAACAGTTGATAATTAAGGTTGTAATTACCCACCCGGCCCTCAATCACCACCCCGGCATCATCCCCTCGCGCCAAAGGCAGGTCGAGCCTGGCCAGGGTTTCGCCGATGGGTCCGCTACCCAGTACCTTGCCATCGTTCAACAGCACAATATGGTCCGCCAGTCGCGCCACCTCGTCCTGGGAATGACTGACGTAGAGCACCGGGATATCCAGCTCAGCGTGCAGACGCTGCAGATAGGGCAGGATTTCGCTCTTGCGCTGGCTGTCCAGCGCGGCCAGGGGTTCGTCCATCAACAGCAGTTTCGGGCTGGTGAGCAAGGCCCGGGCGATACCGACCCGCTGGCGTTCGCCGCCGGACAAGTTGTGCGGCGCCCGCGTCAACAGGTGGGTGATGCCCAGGAGTTCGGTGGCATGGGCAAGATCCACTCGACGTTCCTGATGGGCAATGCGCTTGAGGCCGAATTCAAGATTGGCCCGCACCGACAGGTGGGGGAACAGGCTCGCTTCTTGAAAGATATAGCCCAGCGCCCGCTGGTGCACCGGTACGAAGTGATTGCGCTGGCTGTCTTGCCAGATGTGACCATTGACCTGTACATAAGCCTGGCTGGCCCGTTCGAGACCGGCGATACAGCGCAGACAGGTGGTCTTGCCCGAGCCGGAGTGACCGTAGAGGGCGGTGACCCCCTTGCCCGGCAGTTGCAGGTCCAGGTCGAGAGCAAAACCGGGGTAGCGGTGCTGCAACCGAAGGTTGATCTGCGACGTCATCTTCAGCTCCAGCTGGTATGGGATTTGCGGCTTGAATACAACGCCAGCAGCACCAGAAAGGAAAACACCACCATGGCCCCCGCCAACCAGTGTGCCTGAGCATATTCCAGCGCCTCGACATGATCGTAGATCTGCACCGATACCACGCGGGTTTTGTCCGGGATATTGCCGCCGATCATCAGTACCACACCGAATTCACCCACCGTGTGGGCAAAGCCCAAAATCGCGGCCGTGATAAATCCGGGCCTGGCCAGGGGCAAGACTACGGTGAAAAAGGTGTCCCAGGGATTTGCCCGCAGGGTGGCGGCTACCTCGAGCGGTCTGGGGCCGATGGCCGCAAAAGCGTTCTGCAAAGGCTGTACGACAAAGGGCATGGAATAGATCACCGAGCCGATTACCAGGCCGGCAAAGCTGAAGGTCAGCGTGCCCAGGCCGAGGTACTGGGTGAACTGGCCAACATAACCATGGGGGCCCATGGCCAGCAGCAAATAAAAGCCGATCACGGTGGGCGGCAACACCAGGGGCAGGGCGACGATCGCTCCGATGGGACCACGCAAACGCGAACGCGTATGGGCCAGCCACAAGGCAATCGGAGTGCCGATAATCAGCAGAATCACTGTCGTCAGTGACGCCAGTTGCAGGGTCAGCCAGATTGCAGCGAAGTCAGCACTCGTCAGCGGCATTTACAGGTGGTAACCGTAGGATTTGATGATTGCAGTGGCCTTTGGACCTTTCAGGTAGTCGGCCAGGGCTTTGGCGGCAGGGTTGTGTTCACCTTTTTTGAGGATCACAGCATCCTGGCGGATCGGGTCATGCATCGCTTCAGGGACAATCCAGGCCGAGCCGTCGCTGACTTTGCCGTCTTTGTAAATCTGCGACAAGGCCACAAAACCCAGTTCGGCGTTGCCCGTGGAAACAAACTGGTACGCCTGGGTAATGTTCTGACCTTCAACGATCTTGTTCTTGACCTTATCAGTCAACTCCAGTTTGGCCAGCACTTGCGTAGCTGCCAGGCCGTAGGGCGCAGCCTTGGGGTTGGCAATGGACAGGTGCTTGAACTGATTGGCCAGCAATGCCTTGTCAGTACCGTCAATGTAGCCGTCTTTGGCCGACCACAGCGCCAGGGTGCCTATGGCATAGGTGAAACGCGAGCCCGGAACGATATCGCCTTCCTTTTCCAGTTTCTCGGGGGTGCTGTCATCTGCGGCCAGAAACACTTCGAATGGCGCACCGTTTTTGATCTGGGTGTAGAACTGGCCAGTGGCGCCATAGGCGGCTATCAACTTGTGCCCGGTGTCTTTTTCAAAGTCGCTGGCAATGGCCTGGATAGGCGCCGTGAAGTTGGCGGCGACGGCCACCTGCACTTCATCGGCCTGGGCCGAAGTGAACGCGATACAGCCAAGCAGTGTGGCCAGCGCGCAAGGGATAAAGGGACGGGCACGAAGGTTCATGGCAAAACTCCATTTTTATTGGGATGTAACAGGCGCTGGGAAGATAGCCGCTATATAAAAATATTTACAGCGCTTTGTGAAGCTCGGCCTATGTAAGGAGAGTATGCGGGCATGAGTTGTGGTTCAGCCTGCCTGGCGCAGGGTGATATTGATTCGCTGTTCACCCAGTAACGAATGATGACCGGGCTTGATCGGCATTACCCCGTGAAAGCGCAAACGGTCAACGCCGCCCCAGACCACAATGTCACCGTGGAACAGTGACACCCGCTGGGTCGGATCGCTGCGTTCAAAGCCACCAAACTGAAAGATGGCAGGCAGGCCCAGAGAGATCGAGACAATGGGGGCGGTGCAGGAGCGTTCGTTTTTGTCCTGATGCAACGACATTTTGGCGCCCGGGGCATAGGCATTGATCAGGCAGGCATCGGGGACAAAACCGCTGAAACCTGCAGCGCTGGCCGCCGCTTCAGCCAGTACCAGAAAGGCTTCGGGCATGGCTGGCCAGGGGCGGGAACTTAGCGGGTCGAGCGGGCTGTAGCGGTAACCATGGCGGTCGGTGGTCCAGCCCAGATCGCCGCAACTGCTCAACCGGGCAGACATCGCCAAGCCGCCTGGTGTGTGCATCTGGCGCAAGGGCGACTGCAGCAAAACGCAGTCAAGGGCTGCCAGCAGTTCCTTGACCCGGGGCAGGGCAAACCCGCGAAGCACAAGGGCCTGCTCGCCGATGCGTTCGACGCGGGCGGGCTGTTGCAGGTCCTGCTCGGCAAACAAGTCCACGGCTTACAGCGCCTTGCTGGCCTTGATATCGGTAATCACATCGTCAGCATCGCTGTGGAGCTTCTCAAGGGCTGCGCGGGCTTCTTCTTCGCTGCCGCTCTGGAGCTGGGCAAACTCGAAGCGACGCTCGCCGTTGAGCTTGTACTTGATGACGTACTTGGTGGTTTGCACGGTAATTCCTGCCTGAGGTTTAACGGAGTTTGGAACTGGAGCGACGGACGATCTTGATGGTCGGCTTGAAGCTCGGTTTGCGCGTCACGCTGATTGCCCGAGTGGTCACGGTATCAATAGTGATGTTCCAGAAACCGGTGCTCGGCGCGGTGATTCTGGCCGGGAAATCCTTGAATGCGCCGCCGTGGTAAGAGTGACGACCACCATTTTTAAAACTGCGGAAGTGCGCATCGCTCATCAGGCGAATGTTGCAAGGCTGGGAGCACTCGATGACGACGATGTCGTCTTCGTTGAGGTGCTCGCGCTGGTGAATAAATTTCATGGTGTCTCCAAAAACGTGAATCTGCTGAATAATCAGCACGATAGCATGTGCTTTAGCCCTGTCAGGGGGCTAAAGCCGAGTATTATGCCGTGATGCGGGTGAGTTTGACGTAAAACGTGGATAATCCGCCACTATTGAGTATTTATTCACTATGGCCCGGGAGAAATTCCGCATATCCATTGTCGTAGTGTCTTTAACGGAGAATGTCTATGAAGTGGGGCGTATTAGCGGCGTTGCTGGCCTTGGGTGGCTGTGCATCCGTTACCGATATTGAGCAGACGCTGCCCACCATGAGTGTGATTTCGGGCAAGAAGCCCGACGCCTATGCTCAATGTGTGGTGCAACAACTGTCCAGCACACGCAGGGCACCTCAGATTGAACCGCATAAAGACGGTTTCCGGATCATCGTCCCGCAAAAGCTGACCTCCAATCCAACGGCGGTCATTGATATTGAAGAGCGCTCCGGCGGCAGCAGCATCAAGGTGTACGAAAGCATGTCCAATGTGCCGGTGCGCCCGGGCGATATTCGCAAAGCCGCCACCCACTGCATTTCGGGTGACTGACGCCGTTATTCGGTCAAGCAGTGACAAGAACAGACCTGACGTTGCCGTGTGCAAGGTCAGGTTTTTTTTCGTCCCGTATTGGTAATCGGATCCAAAGTAGTGTTGTGACCATGCAGGAATTCTCCTACGATCCATATGCTTATATTCTGTAGGCCTAAGCATATAACAATAATGGAGCTGGTCATGATTCCACTCAAGCGAACGCTATTGAGCAGCTTCATGCTGCTCGCCGTGAGCAATACCCAGGCACAACCGACCCCCAACATCTACCTGCAGGGCGGCGCCCAGCCAGGTGCCACTGCCTGTATGGCGTGCCACGGTGCCGATGGCATGGGCTTGGCTGCAGCCGGTTTTCCGCGATTAGCCGGTCTTTCTGCCGATTACCTGAGCAAGCAACTGCACGACTTTCAAAGTGGCAAGCGGGTCAGCCCGGTGATGCAGCCCTTGGCCAAGGTCTTGAGCGATTCGGAAATTACCTCGGTGACCGCCGCGATTGCCGCCATGCCGGCGCCGGCTGTACCTGCCATCAACCGTAGCCGCATGCCTGATGGTCTGGGCGAAAAGCTCGCCCTGCGCGGTGCCTGGGATCGCCAGATCCCGGAATGTGTCAGCTGTCATGGCCCGGGCGGGGTGGGGGTGGGGAGCGCCTTCCCGCCGCTGGCCAACCAGCCGGCGATGTACCTCGCGGCACAGTTGAACGCCTGGCGCGACGGCACCCGGCACAACGATCCCAATGATCTGATGGGGCACATTGCCAAGGCCATGACCGAGGATGAAATCAAGGCGGTTGCCGATTATTTCAGCACTGTAGGGCACAAGGAGGTCAAGCCATGAAGTGTCTGCTACTAACCTGTACGGCGTCCTTCCTCCTCAGTGGCGCCGTGCATGCAGCGACCATTGCGATGGAAGATCAATCGCAGATCAAGGTGCCTGCGCCTGCCGAACACATCACCTACTTTCAGCCGCCTCAACAAAGCGAATTGCCCGACAACGCCTACGGCAAAATGGTCATGGACGGCTACGCCCTGTTTGTCGATACCAAGCGTCAGGCTCCGCAGTTTGTCGGCAATGGCCTTAACTGCACCAACTGCCACCTGGATCAGGGGCGTTTGGCCAACTCGGCACCGTTGTGGGGGGCTTACCCCATGTACCCGGCGTACCGCAAGAAAAACGACAAGGTCAATACCTTTGCCGAACGCCTGCAGGGCTGTTTTCAATTCAGCATGAATGGCGGTACCCCACCGGCTGCCGATAGCCGCGAGATCACCGCGCTATCGACCTATGCCTATTGGTTGTCGACCAAGGCGCCTACCGGGGTTGAGTTGCCGGGGCGGGGTTATCCCGATGTACCCGAGCCCAAGGGGGGTTACAACCTGATCAGTGGTGCCGCGCTGTACAAGGATCAATGTGCCGTCTGCCATGGTGACAACGGGCAGGGACAAAAGGTGGGAGAGGACTATGTGATGCCGCCATTATGGGGCAAGGACTCCTACAACTGGGGAGCCGGCATGCACCGGATCAATACAGCGGCATCGTTTATCAAGCACAACATGCCACTGGGCAAAGCCAACAGCTTGAGTGACGAGCAGGCGTGGAATGTGGCGGCGTACGTCAATACCCACGAACGGCCACAGGACCCGCGACTGGTCGAGGGTTCAGTGGAAAAAACCCGGTTGAAGTTTCACGCCAATGACGGCGTCAACGTTTATGGGCAAACCGTTAATGGCGTTTTGATTGGCCAGGGCACCGAGTAACCGCTGACACCGCTAAGGACTTGCGCTTTAGCGGTGTTCATTTACTTGCAGGCCACCACAATAGTGCGGCTTTTGAAATTGCCTACATCGACGCCCAAAGTTTTCTCGCTTTGTGCAAGCGCAGGCGTACCTTCGGTGGCAATGATGCTATAGCCCGTACCGGCACACGAGGCGTCGGCTTTCTCGTAGCACTTGGCCCAGGACATGACCTCGCCAGAACAGTCTATGCTCAATGCTTGTTTGCCGTCTGCCAGGTAAGTGCTGGATGCAGTCGCGCACCCAGCCAACGTCACCAATGCGAGCAGTGTCAGAACGTTCTTCATCTGGGGAACCATCACATAAGTGGAGTTGCTGTTATTTTTTGCTGCGTCGGGCTGCTGGCTCAGGCTGGTCCTGAAACACCGAGGCTACTTCTGCTGCGGCCTGTTGTGAGCTGAACGGTCCGGCAACGTTTTCGCCGGATGCAGAAAACACGCACCATTGGCCCGATTCATCGGGTTTGATCTCATAACCGTTAACGCTGATTGTTGCTGACATCGAAGAGCTGCCTGATTGGCTGGATTAATGGCGTGATAATAACGCAAGGGCATCACGGGTAGTGTTAAACACGACAAGGCACCCTTCAAATTCAATCGCCAAGGAACTAACGGGCAAAATATTTATCTAGGTTGGCATCAGTTTGCTCTCAAGAAGCATTGTAACGTCGATGCTGCCTGATTAGACTGCGCCAAATTTGGAACGTACAGCCCTTTAAAGGACTCATATGATCAAGAAATGCTTGTTCCCAGCAGCCGGTTACGGCACTCGCTTTTTGCCAGCGACCAAGGCCATGCCTAAAGAAATGCTGCCGGTGGTGAACAAGCCACTGATCCAGTACGGGGTTGAAGAAGCACTGGACGCTGGCTTGACTGAAATCTCCATCGTAACGGGCCGCGGCAAGCGTGCCCTGGAAGACCACTTTGACATCAGCTACGAGCTGGAAAACCAGATCAAGGGTACTGATAAAGAGAAGTACCTGGTCGGTATCCGCCGCCTGCTGAGCGAGTGTTCGTTCTCGTATACCCGTCAAACCGAAATGAAAGGCCTGGGTCACGCGATTCTGACCGGTCGCCCGCTGATCGGCGACGAACCTTTCGCCGTAGTGCTGGCGGACGACTTGTGCGTCAACCTGGAAGGCGACGGCGTGCTGACGCAGATGGTCAAGTTGTACAACCAGTACCGTTGCACCATCATCGCGATTCAGGAAGTTGATCCTGCAGAGACCAACAAGTATGGCGTGATCGCTGGCGAAATGATCGGTGATGACCTGTACCGCGTGCGCAACATGGTTGAAAAACCGGCACCTGAAGATGCGCCGTCGAACCTGGCCATTATCGGCCGTTACATCCTGACTCCGGACATCTTCGATCTGATCAAGCAGACCGAGCCGGGTAAAGGCGGCGAAATCCAGATCACCGACGCCCTGATGAAACAGGCACAAAACGGTTGCGTGATCGCTTACAAATTCAAGGGCCAGCGCTTTGACTGCGGCGGCGCTGAAGGCTACATCGAAGCAACCAATTTCTGCTTCGAAAACTTCTACAAAACCGGCAAAGCTTACTGATAACGGCCAGTTGTAGAACGCTTTAAGAGAAAGCCACCCTCGGGTGGCTTTTTCGTTTTTTTGCTGTCGGCAACTTCCCGCGCTGGTCAATCGCGCAGGAGCGATTATGCTGATGGCCTGCCTAGGAGAGAGAAATGGCCTACGAATTTGATCTGTTTGTAATTGGTGCGGGTTCCGGCGGTGTGCGTGCTGCACGTTTTGCCGCAGGTTTCGGTGCAAAAGTGGCCGTAGCAGAAAGCCGTTACTTGGGTGGCACCTGCGTCAACGTGGGTTGCGTGCCGAAAAAGCTGCTGGTTTACGGCGCACACTTTGCCGAGGACTTCGAGCAGGCCTCGGGGTTTGGCTGGAGCCTGGGCGAAGCCGACTTTGACTGGGCGACCCTGATCGCCAACAAAGACCGCGAGATCAATCGTCTCAACGGTATTTATCGCAACCTGCTGGTCAACAGCGGCGTGACGTTGATTGAAGGCCACGCCAAAATCACCGGCCCCAACGAAGTGGAAATCAACGGTCAGCGTCATAGTGCCAAGCACATCCTGATCGCTACCGGGGGTTGGCCACAGATCCCGGAAATCCCGGGCCATGAACATGCAATCAGCTCCAATGAGGCATTTTTCCTCAAGGAACTGCCCAAGCGCGTGCTGGTGGTGGGCGGTGGCTATATTGCTGTCGAATTTGCGGGGATTTTCCACGGCCTGGGCGCGAAAACCTCGTTGCTGTATCGCGGTGACATGTTCCTGCGTGGCTTTGACGGTGCTGTGCGCAAGCACTTGCACGAAGAGCTGGTCAAGCGCGGCATGGACGTACAGTTCAACGCCGATATCGAGCGGATCGACAAGCAGGCTGATGGCAGCCTCAAGGCTACGCTCAAGGATGGTCGCGAGCTGATCGCCGATTGCGTGTTCTACGCTACCGGGCGTCGGCCGATGCTCGACAACCTGGGCCTGGAAAACACCGGGGTCAAACTCGACAAGCGCGGTTTTGTCGAAGTGGATGACTTGTACCAGAGCGCCGAGCCGTCGATCCTGGCCATTGGCGATGTGATTGGTCGTGTGCAACTGACCCCGGTGGCGCTGGCTGAAGGTATGGCCGTGGCCCGTCGCCTGTTCAAGCCTGAGCAATATCGCCCGGTGGATTACCAAATGATCCCGACGGCGGTGTTCAGCCTGCCCAACATTGGCACCGTAGGCCTGAGCGAAGAACAGGCTGTTGAAGCGGGGCACAAGGTGCAGATTTTCGAAAGCAGCTTCCGCCCGATGAAACTGACCCTGACCGAGTGTCAGGAACGTACGTTGATGAAGCTGGTGGTGGATGCTGACACCGACAAGGTGCTCGGTTGCCATATGGTCGGGCCTGAGGCGGGAGAGATCGTGCAGGGACTGGCGATTGCCTTGAAAGCAGGGGCGACCAAACAGCACTTCGACGAAACTATCGGGGTACACCCGACGGCCGCTGAAGAGTTCGTGACCATGCGCACGCCGGTCAAACGCTAAAAACGGTTATTTGCTTTTGCAATAACCAGCCGAGAGCCCCCTCACCCCAACCCTCTCCCAGAGGGAGCTGATTTTCTGTGGTCTTGAAATCGCGTGCGGTCAGTCCCCTCTCCCTCCGGGAGAGGGCTAGGGTGAGGGGCTTTCAGCCGATAATCTGCTAATTACTACCTGAAATCCGCATACGGAATCAAAGGCTGCACCGGCATCGGCAAGTTGCCTTGCCATACATCGAAGGTATAGCGCAGGTACAGCATCGCCCGGCTCGGCGCATAGCTGTCACTGTGCTGATAGAGCAAGCCCCCCCCAGCACCAGATGATCCGACAACCTGCGCTCCACCAGCCCTTGCAGGCGGTAACCAATGCCCGTGCTGCTGCCGCTTGACGACTGCCCCAGGCCATCGGCCAGTTTGAAGCCTTGCTCGTCCAGGCCCTGGATCAGTTTGTCGTTCAGCCCGCTAAGCGGGTAGAGGTCGTGGGCGTCGGTCTTGGCATACGACCAGCTCACCGAGCTTTCCAGTGACACCGACCAGTTGGCAGTACGGAAGGCGTAGTTGAGCGGCACACCGATCGAGTAATACTTCTGCGGGCTGTAGTAACCGCCCTGGCCCAGGGTGTATTCGCTCGAATCATGGTCATAGCCCCAGTACATCAGGGTCAGGCCGGTGCGCATGCGCTCGTCGGCACGTTCCACCAAACGGTAGTAATAACCGGCCATGGCTGTGTTCTTGTGGTTGTTTTCCACGTTCTTGCCACGCAACCAGTGCTGGCCCAGGCTCGCCCATACCCCGTCTACGCCACCTTCGTCGTGGCTCAGGCTCAGGGTCACGCCGTTGGAGGTGACACCGCCCCAGGTAATGCCGGTAACGGGATCGGTGGCACCGGCATAGGACAGGATCGAGTTACTCAAGGGACGACGCGAGCCGGTCAGGGTCCAGCCCACCGAGCCGATCTTGCTGCTGTAGGCAACACCGCCCAGCCAGTTGGGCACTTTGAAATTATCCGGGGTGCGGCCGATATCAACGTTCCACACCTCGTTCTTCCAGCCTGCGGCCATCATGGTGCCATTTGCGGATTGGGAACTGTCGGCGCAACCCGATAAGTCCGGCCCGTCGGTGCCCTTGCGGTTGTACTTGACGTTGCAGGTGCCGTAATTCTCGCGCACCTGACCATCAGGATCCGCGTCGAACTTGCCCGCATCCATGTTCAACTGCTCTGCTCGCAGAAAACCCGTGCCATCGGCCACCGGCAGATCCAGTTGCAGAATGGTGGTGCGGGTGTCGGTGTCCGAAGTACCGGCTGAAGCATTGTCCGAACGCCAGCCATAGTCGGTATACAGATGCAGGGTCGGGGTTTGCCGCTGGTATAGCTCGTCCACGTCACTGCGCAGGCTGCGGGCCAGCCACTGGTCATCATCTTTTTCGCGGCTGGCCATGGTCATGGCCCGGTTGTCCCGGGGGCTGCCCTGTTGCGGAGTAATCAGGCCCGCGGCAGCCATGCTTTTAGCGTAGTAATCCAACGCCTGTTGCGGGTCCTTGGCGGCACTGAGCCGCGCGGCATCGCGGTACATCAGCGGGTCAACCTGGGGTGACTGTAGCAACTGTGCATAGATGGCCTGAGCTTTGTCGGGCTCGCCTACACCGGCCCAGGCATTGGCCACGCGACGTTGCTGGGACGGGGTCAACGGCGTGCCGGGGGCAGGGGTGAGCTGCGCCAGTTGCTGGCGCGCCTCAGGCAACTGCTTGCTGGCAATCAGGGTTTCAATTTGCCCCAGCTGCGCCTCGGTATTGCCCGGGTTTTTTTTCAGTACCTCGCGGTACAGACTCTGTGCCTGCGCATAGTCACCGCGCTCCTGGGCCCAGCCGGCAATGGTCATCTGGTCGTCGGGGCTGTTGTCCTGTATCAGCAGGGCGATGGCCTGGGGCTCTTGCCCGGCGGCACGCAGGCTTTCGGCACGGGCCACCAGTACGTTGCGCTGCAGGCGCGTATCAAGTTCACGCATGGAATCAGTCCATTGCGTCCGGGGCAGTTGCGCCATCACGTTGAGGGCGCTGGCATCTCGGTCGCTGGAGGACAGATAAAGAGCGTAGGCATACACCGCTTCAGGGTTTTTGCCCTGGCGGGCCATCAGCTGTTTGAAGCTGTCGTCGGCCGCGCCGGGCTGACCGGTTTCGCGCTGGGCATTGGCCAGGCGATAAGTGACCCAAGGCTCGTCGGGGCTGAAGTTGCGAATTTTGCCGAGCAAGGTGACCACTTGTGGCCAATCCTTGCGCTCGGTAGCGGCGTCGGCCTGTCGGTTCAGTTCGTCCAGTTCGATGCTCTGGCGCAGGCTGGCGAATTGCTTCTGGCTGGCAGGCGGCAGGCGATCAAGGAACGCCTTGGCCTTCTGCGGGTCTTGCGCGCTGTACAGACGCATCAGGCCACGCACCGCGCTGCCATTGCCGGGCTCCAGGCGGCGGGCTTGCAACAGCAAGGCCTCGGCCTGGATGTCGTCGTGCTCGGCCTGGGCCACACTGGCCAGGCCGATCAGCGGGTCGGCATCGCCAGGTTTGGTCTTGCGTGCCTGGGTGAAAGCGGTGCGCGCTGCGGGCAGGTTGTTCTGCTCCAGGGCCTTGTCGCCCTGGCTGAGCAGCATGCGGTAGCGGCTGGCATCCATCAGGTCTTGCCACTTGCTGATATTGGAGGTGTCCTGTTCTTTGCTTCGTGCGGTGGCAAAGTTGCTATTGGCCTCGGCATAGCGGCCCTGGCGAAACTGCGCCATGCCCAGGGCACCGTAAAGGGTCGGGTCGTCGGGGTATTGCTTCAGAGCTCGGCGCAGCAGGCCTTCAGCGGCTGCGGGGCTACGCGACTGATCAATCATTTGCTTGCCCTGGGCACCGGCAGTCCATGCCGGGTCATTGAGCAACTGCTCCTGTTTTTTCAGGTTCTGGTTGGCCTGGGCGATCAGCGGCGAGTTCGGGTAGCGGTCGATAAAGCCCTTCCAGGCCTGCGCCGAGCTGCGGTCCACCGGCAGGGTGCTGAGGTAGGTGAACTCTCGTTCGGCTGCCTGGTTGCTGGCGACCGGATCTTTGGCCAGTTGCTGCAGGACGACCAGGGCTTCTGGCGCCCGGTCTTCGCGGAACAACAAATCAGCCAGGGTTTGACGCAGGCCGGGGTTGCCCGGGTACTGCTTGTCAAGGGTACGCAGCTGCTCGATAACCTGTGGGCGCTGGCCCTGGATATTGCTGCGAATGCGCAGGTATTCCAGTGCCGTGGCGAAATCCGGCGGGGCATTGCCAAACAGGCGCTCGAAGATTGCGGCCGCTTCTTCAGGGCGACCGGCGGCGGCAAACAGGCGCGCCTGTTGCAGGTCTTTCTGGCTTTGCGGGTCTTGCAGTTTCATCAGGCTCTGGGCCTGACGCAAGGCTGGCGAATCCGGGGCGACATTCTGCAACTGGGCCAGACGCTGCTTGGCCAGTTCGGGGTTTTTCTCCAGCAATGCCTGGCGTATCGAAGCTACCAGCGCTTGCGGGTTGTTGGGTGAGATCAATTGCAGGCGGGCCAGCGAGTCACGTACCAGGTCTTCACGGTACATAGCCTCGCCGATGCGCACCTGCTCCAGTAGCCATTGTTGCTGCTCCTGCACCGTGCTCGGTTGTGCAATGGCTGCAGTGGACAAACCACTGAGCAGGAACGCCCACGTTGTTATTTTTGGCATGTTTTGATCCACGAAGGTAAAAGCTGTCCATCCTTGTCAAAGCGATAGCGTTGTTCATCCCAGCTCTGACCAAACAGCAGCAGTGACTGGTTGTAATAAGCATCGGCCGCAGGCGGCTGTTGCTTGATCCTTTCCCGTTGTACGGCCAGGGCCGGGGAGTCCAGGCTGGCCAGTAGCGGCAGCATGGCGGCGGAAAACCCCACCGGCCCGGTACCGGTGTATTTGCCGGTGACAGCATTGACGCTTTCCGGCACATAACCCAGGGTCTGGGTGAGGCTGGCCATGGGCGCAAAATGCTGCTGCAGGGTCTGGCGATTCGCCGCGTCCTGGGCCAGCATGCCGACCCACAGGTAGACGCGAATGGCATCGTAGTCACCCAGCGAACCTTCCTTGCTGTCCGCAGCCCAACCGCTACCGGCTTTCCACAATAGCCAGTCCGGGGCAAAGCCCTTGGGCGAGGTCTCGATCAGCATGCGTTGCTGGTTGTTCGCCAGTTCGGCCCAGATCGGTGAGATCCGGGCAAAACGGGCCAGCAATTGCGGTGGCAAATAGCTGGGGTTGAGGCGCCAGCCTTTGCCGTTGTCAAAACCGACATCGCCGGGCAACAGCATCAGGCCCAACCCTGGCAGTTTGCGCAGGCTTTGTGCGGCGCTGCGCCAAAGCATGTTCTGCCCCAGCGCCACATACTCGGGCCATTGCCACAGTCGCCCGGCTTCGAGCAGGCTGTAGGCGATCCACAGGTCGGCATCGCTGGCATTGTTGCTGTCCAGGATCTGCCACTTGCCGTTTTTCCCCAGGCCCCACTGCCAGGCGGGCAGATGAGCCTCAAGGCTGCCCCCTGCGAGGTTGTTGCGGGTCCATTGGAGAATGCTCGCAAAGCTTTTTTTGTCGTTGCCCAGCAAGGCAAAGAACAACCCGTAGCTCTGACCTTCCGAGGTGGTGATCATTTGCGCCGACGAGTCATCGATAATGCGCCCGTCGCTGCTCAACATGGCCTTCTTGTAACTGTCCCAGGCGGGCCAGTTACAAGATTGCGCACTCGCTACCTGAGGCAGCAGCCCCAGGGTCGAGGTCATGGCGAGTACCGCCAGCCGTTTCATGGCCTTAGTCATGCTTGTGCAGGCGACGGTTGGCCGCCCAGCTCAGGGCACGCCACAGCAGGAAGGCGCTGAGCAGAACGCTGATCACAGCCAGTACGGTGAGCAGTACCGGGTGCTCGGACAGCTGGTACCACAGCAGCAGGTACCATGGCAGGTTGCCAACAAAGTACTGGTCACCCACCAACTGGCTATAAACACCGCTGCTGCGGATCAGTGCCGCCGAGCCCGCCACAGCGTCAAGCTTGCCACTGTCGCCCAACACTTCGCGCAACAGGTTGTAGTCCGCATCGTCATTGGCCAAAAGTGCCACGACACTGCGCTGCTTATGGGTTGGCGATTGCATGCCCAAAATAGCTGCAATCGGCGCCTGGGCGGTGACCTCTACCTTGTTGGCCGGTACGTTGCGGGCGTCGGTTGACGGAGTGCGGCGGTTGTTGGCGTCAATGCCGGTGGTGCCATGGGGCTGTACCAGCATGTCGCGCTGGCGTTGCAGGAGCACGCTCAGGTCCGGGTTGTCGCGCAGATCAGGTGCCATTTGCCCCAGTACCAGCAGGTCGGCATCTGCCTTGGAGGCTGTTTGCCAGTCATCGCTCAGGCGCAGGCCGAAAGCCGGGTAACCGGAGCGTGCAGAAACGCTGGCCACGGTTTCCAGCAGGGTGCTGATTTGCGTCGGGGTAGTTTCTTTGGGTACGACCACGATGGATTCGGACATGTCGGCCATGCGACTGAACGGGAAACCACTGCGGGCAAAGGCCTTGAGGTCAGGCATGCTGATGTAGTGGTAGTAGCCGGACATATCGATGGTGGAGTCTTCGTCGATAATCGCCTGGGTGTTGGCCGGCAGAATGGTCTGGCAGCGATCCTTCTGCGAACTGCCCATGGTGCTGGCAAAGTTGAAATCGAAACGCAGACGGTTACGGTCGCCAATTTTCAGCGAAGGAACGATCAGCTTGTCGCTGACGTTGGCCGAGTCGTTGGACAGCACCGACAGGCGCAGTTCTTCCAGGTTGCTGGTGTCTTTGCGCAGCAACGGCAGGCTGGTGAGGAACTGGTCGTTGAGGCTGATATTCAAGCGCGAATCATCATTGGCCGACGGCGCGGTGTAGCGGTACTGGGTGCGCAGCGGAATACCCTGGTTGCGCCAGACAAACAGGTCAGGCGGCAGGTTGACGTCCAGGGTGATGGGGCGTGGCACCAGCCCGCTGACTTGCAATTGTTGCGGGTAACTGACCAGCTCGGCAAAACGAACCGGGCGGTCGGTACGCATCCAGGCCGGCGCGTCGTAAGGTTTGCGCGGTTGCAGTTCCTCGACCTTGTCGATGGTCACGCGCGAGCCGCGCATCAGGTTGCCGCCCAGGGCAAGCGCCTTGGCGGCCGTGGCGAGATCTTCTTCGTTGCGGCCCATGACCAGCAGAATTTTGCTGTAAGGCGCATCCGGGTGATTGATCATCTCGACCACAGGCGCGGTCACGGCCGGGAATTTCTCCAGGTCGCTCATAAATGCCGGGCGATGATCGTTGGTGGCAAACACCACGGTTGGCTGGACGGCGTCCTTGTCCTGCACGTTTGGCAGGGTATCGAACACAACCGGGAAGTGAGCCCCGCGCCAGTTGGACTGGCTACCGAAGTAGGAGGCCAGGATCGCGGCGGCTTTCTGTTCGCCCAGGGTCGGGTTGGCCGCGAAGACAAATGGCAATTCCAGCTTGCCGCTGTTACGCGGGTCGAAAAACGGCAGCGGGAAAAACGCCAGGTCGTTTTGCAGGCTCAGCGCTTGTTCTTGCAGGGTAATGCTGCTGCCACGGCTGATATTGACCCACAGGGTGCTGTTGGCCGGGTCTTCACAGAATTCGGTGTAATGCCCGACAAACTCAAGGCGCACGCGGTTGAAGTCCGAAATCAATCGTGGATCAAGGGCCATTTTTTGCGTGGTTTTACGCCCCAGCTGGTCCTTCTCGATCGGCAGCACGCCCATCAACACATCGTTGAGGTACACCCGGATATGGGACAAGGTCGGGATCAGCGAAGGCGAGGGTGTGTATTCCAGTTGCAGGCTGGCATCACTGGCAATCCGGTCGCGGCGCATGCCGAATTCAACCTGGTCGGCACTGTTGATACCCAGCAGCAGGGAGTCACCGGGGCGGCCCAACTGCTCAAAGGTATAGGTCACCGGCCAGCTTGGCAGCACCTGATCGGTTTGGGCGAACGCCGGCTTGGGCAGCGTTTCGGCCACCGGTGAACTGCCCGGCAAGGGCAATGGGGCCGCCATCAGTGATGAGGTGACGGCCATCAGCGCGAGGCTGGCGAAAATGGATTTTTTAGTTATACGACTCATGATCTGCTCACTGGCCGGGAAATAAGAGGGGTGGAGGTGGGCATGCGCGGCAAGAAGCTGCCCAGCCACTGAAAGATGTGCAAAAAGGGTTTTGCCAACACGCGTATCCACGCCGGCAGGTATTCATACAGGCGGTAATAGCCTTTGATGCCCAGGGCCAGGATCTCCTTGAGACTCTGAATCGGCTTGTCGGCTTCAAAACCGCTGTTGTGATCGAGCCAGGCATCCGCGCGGCCGAAGGTGCATTGCACGAAGGCAATCTTTTCCTCAGGCGGCAGTTGGGCGAAGCTCAAGCCGATGAAGCGCTCGTGGGAGCGGGTGAGGGTGCCAGTAAACACAAACTCACGGTTGCCGCGTTGCAGAATCAGCGACACCGGGCTGCCAACGGGCAGTTGCAGGGCCTGGCTCAGTTGCAGGCCGACGCCGCCGTCGGAGTAGTCCACCAGTTCACAGGGGTAGCTGTGCCCGTCAGCCAGTTTCACCGCACCCGGCAAGCGCGCGAGTACGCGGTGGGTGTTGCGCACCTGGCGCACTTCAGCGGCCACCGCCACCGCAGCCCCGATAATCAGCAGGTTGTAGATTACCCACAGCACGCTGACGATCACGGTGAAGATTTCATCCCTGGGGCCATAGAACAGGCGCCAGACGGCAAAGCCCAGGCCGAGGGCGTTAAGCACCGACAAAATCAGGTAGGGCTTGGCGGTCTGCCAGTCGAACTGGTTTTCTTCCATCATGCCGCCCTTGGCGGTGACGTTGAATTTGCCTCGCGACGGGCTGAACAAGGCCACCGTGGTCGGCCGGGCGATGTACCAGGCCAGCACCGTTTCATACACCTCGCCCCAGAATGTCTGGCGGTAGGCGCCTTGCATCCGTGAGTTGGTCAGGCTGGCGTGGATCATGTGCGGCAACACGTACAGCAGGATCATCACGGCCGGGGCGTAGA
The DNA here is from genome assembly GCF_002269505.1 of Pseudomonas fragi. Classification (GTDB taxonomy): domain Bacteria; phylum Pseudomonadota; class Gammaproteobacteria; order Pseudomonadales; family Pseudomonadaceae; genus Aquipseudomonas; species Aquipseudomonas fragi_D. The sequence continues at coordinate 184,870 of NZ_NQKQ01000009.1, forward strand.
TGATATAGGCGTGGAAGAACAGGAATGCCAGGGGCGCCGTGAGGAACACCAGCCGCGGCAGCCCCACCAGAAAGTGCATCATGGCGTTGGTATAGCAAATGCGCTGGAAGATCGTCAGGCCTTTGCCCAGCAGCGGGTTGTCAGTGCGGAAAATCTGCACCATGCCTCGCGCCCAGCGGATGCGCTGGCCGATATGCGCCGACAGGCTTTCGGTCGCCAGCCCTGCCGCCTGCGGAATGCGCAGGTAGGCCGAGGTCCAGCCATTGCGGTGCAGGCGCAAGGCCGTATGGGCATCTTCGGTCACGGTTTCGACCGCAAAGCCGCCGATGGAGTCAATCGCGGTACGCCGCAGGATGGCGCAGGAACCGCAGAAAAACGCGGCGTTCCACATATCGTTGCCGTCCTGGATCAGGCCGTAGAACAGCTCGCCTTCATTGGGACGGTTACGGAATGTGCCCAGGTTGCGCTCGAAAGGGTCCGGCGAAAGGAAGTGGTGCGGGGTTTGCACCAGCGCCAGTTTCGGATCACGCAGAAACCAGCCAACCGTCAATTGCAGGAAGGAGCGGGCGGGCATGTGGTCGCAGTCGAAGATTGCTACCAGATCGCCGTCGAGCAATTTCAGCGCATGGTTAAGGTTACCGGCCTTGGCGTGACGGTTGTCGGTGCGGGCTATGTAGTTGATACCCACCTCTTCGGCGAACGTCTTGAAGCTTGGGCGGTTGCCATCATCGAGCAAATGGATGCGCAGCTTGTCTTTGGGCCAGTCGATGCCCAGCGCCGCGTATACGGTGCCACGGGTAACCGACAGTTCTTCGTTGTAGGTAGGAATCAGCAGGTCGACCACCGGCCACTGGCTGGTATCCGCTGGCAATTGCGCCGGTTTGCGATTGAGCGGCCATGAGGTTTGTACATAGCCGAGCAACAGGATCAGCCAGGTGTAGGTTTCGGCCACCAGCAAGGTCAGGCCGCAGATCAGGTCGAAAGTGTCGTTCCAGTTCAGGGTCGAGGTATAACGCCACCACAGATAGCGGCACGACACGATGACCGACAGCACGATCAGCAACAATGTCGGAAAGCGCCCCGGCATGCGCCGAACCAGCATGGCCAGCATCCACAGCAACACCACAAACACCAGTTGTGCGAGGAACCCGAACGGCTCGGTAATGCACAAAACAATCAACGCCAGGGCCAGCACGCCCATGGCGATATACAGGCCCTTGCGCAGCGGCCATTGAATGTTGTCCCACCAGTGCGAGCCTTTTGTCACTTGCGGGCTGAGTGTGGTGGGCAAATGGGCAAAGGCATTGGACAGCAGGTTCCATGGCCGTTGCACGATCATCAGCAAGGCCGTAAAGAAGCGGGCTGTACGCTGGCGAAAACGTTGCCGGCCAATCTGGTTCTGGTTGGGCGTGCGCACCAGCAGCAGCCACAAGGTTTGCACCGTGTAGCGTAGCGGGTCACCGATGGTTGAGGGTTTGTCTGCCAGGTGCGGATACAGGCGCCGATGCTGTTCACGCAAGGCTTGCCAGCGGGGTGATTCAAGGCGCAGGAAAATCCAGCCCAGGGCTTGAATCAAGGCCAGGATAAAGGCGGTAAAGCGGGTGCAGTTCTGCTCACGCCGCAAGCGTGAATAAGGGAACCAGCGCGAAATCATGCAGGCCTCCTGCCACGCAGCAGGCACCAACTGGCCAGGCTGATGATATCCAGGGCAATCAGGCTGGCGGGTGCATAGCGTCCGGCAGGCTCGCTTCTGGCCAGGGCCTCGCCCATGGCTTCATCGGCGTGCAGGTTGACGGGTACCAGGGCGTGGGCATAACGCTGTTGCCAGATCAGCAGCAGATCGCGTTGCAACTGGCTGGCGGCATCGAAGCGATTGACCAGAAACAGCGGAGTTTGCGCCAGCTGCGGTTGCAGCAGCACATGGCAGGCTGCGTCGGGGTTGATCACCATCATCGAAATACGGCAATGCGGGCTGCTGACATGGCCAGGCAAGCGTTGCGGCAGGTCGAAGAGAATCCAGTCAAACCCTTTGGCCAGCGCAATCTGGCGCTGGGTCCAGAGTTTTGGCTGCTCGATCAACAGCGCATCGAGGGCAAACACCTCGCTCGGCTTCAATTGCCCATAGGGCAGCACGCACAGGCCTGGCTCTACTACCCAGGCTTGTTCATGCCAGGGTTGCTGGTCCAGGGTCGCCCGTGCCCAGCCTTCGCGGGGGGCGAGGTCCATATTGAAATGCAGGCCCAGGGAGTTCTCCGGGCACATGTCCACCAACAGCACTTTCTGCCCCAGCTCATGCAGCGCATGGCCCAGGGCCGCCAGGGTGGAGCTGGTGCCCACGCCACCGCGAACACCACGCAAGCTCAGGGTGATCATGGGGTTTGCTCCGGGTCTTTGCTCAGATCCACGGGCTTCTTGTATTGCGCCTCAAGATAGGCCAGCAACGGCCAGCGCTCGAAGGCCTGCAACAGCTCCATATGTGCCGACACATCGACATATTCCAGGGCATGCAGCTCCATCATGGATTTAAGCCGGGCAATATCATCGGCCCGTTCTTTGCGCGAAAGGATATCGGCGCTTATTTGAACCGCTGTGGGTAAGGCAGCCATCCGCCGTTCTCCTTGATTCGCACATAGGGTTTGCCGTTGTAATCGAGTACCACGGTCCCTGAGTTTTCCGAGACTTTCGGGGTTTTTGGCAGGTCGGTCAGTAGCTTCGACCAATCCACGGTCTGGCCATTGCTCAGCGCTGGATCTGCATACAGGCGGGCAATGATTTCTGCCACGGCCAGGTAACTGCTGGGTTCACTGATACGGATCGGCTGGGTTTGCGCGTTGTCGCCCATATTGATCAGCTTGATGCCCACCGGTACATGGGTGATGGAGTCACTGGGGATTTCGCGCATGCCGGCTATCTGCATGCGGTCACCGTGCAGTGCTGCGCCGTGCTCAGGCACGATGGCGACCACTACGCGACGGCCACTTTTTTCCAGCTCTTTAAGAAAGGCATTGAGATCGTCGAGCAGGATCTGTGCCCGGCTGCGGTAGTCAGCAGCCTGGGTGCCGCCGTCGGACTGCACCTGGCGGTTGCCGTCGTGCAGGCTGGTGGTGTTGTAGAACAGGGCCATATTGGGTGCGTCTTCAGCCATGCGGTGTTGCCACCACTTGCTCAATACATCACGGTCGCGCCAGATCGGCGAACCGTCAAAACCGACATAGGTGCGCGGCAGGCCTGCGGGTACGACACCCAGAGCCGGAGGCGGCAACTGGCCCTGCTCGCGCACTTCCTGCAGGAACCCGTCGAATTCACCGGTGTGGTTGAGCATCAGCTCATTGGCGAAGCCCAGTTTGCGCAGGTCATCGAACAACAGGCACTGGTCGGCCGGTTGCTTGTACAGCTGCGTATGTGAGGTCTGGCCGCAACTGGCGCGCAGCAAGCGGATGGCTGCCGGGCCGCTGTAGGCGGTAGCCGAATTGAAGTTGTCGAAAATAACGTCCATCTGGCTGAACAACGGATTGTCACGCAAGCCCACGGCATCCAGGTCATCCCAGGCCATGGAGCAAATATTGATCACCAGCAGATCGAACGGCGGCGGCTTGACTGCCGGCTCCTTGAACTCGACCTTGCGCGTGGATTCATTGAGATAAAACTTCTCCAGATAGCCATTGAGCGTCGCGTCATCCGGCTCGCCTGTGCTGGTGGTGGGTCCGCCCGTCGCAGTCTGGGTGCCGGCCATTTGCGGTTGCACCGACGGTGGCAACAGCCATTGCAGATTACCCATGCCCAGCCAGGCAAAACCCAGAAGGGTGAGCGTGGTCAGGCGCAGCCACTGGTTGAGGAACAGGTAGCCAACCAACAGCAGCAGCAACAGGGCGCACACTTGCCAGTCGATAAAGCGCCCCAGCAGCTCGACGATATAGTCGAACGAAAAGTTCAGCACACCCGGTTGTGCCAGCAAGCGGCTGAAGGGCGGGAACCAGGTGTCCTGATACAGCAGGGCCACGGCCACCGGGATGGCAATCAGGGTGCGTAGACGGCGTAACGCCGGGTTGGCGATCGGGATCAGCAACACGGCAGCAAAGATCAGGTTGGGCAAAATCTGGATATTCAGATGGCCCGTCCAGGCCAGCAGGAACTTGGCCAGAAAATACAGGTTCCAGGCGCCCAGGCCGCTCCAGTTTCCGGCAATTTTCTGCGCCGGTGCGTCAGACTTATACAGACTCATCAGGCGTTCTCTGAGCAGGGCTGGCTGGCATGCGACGGCGAACGCCGCACGATTTCAAATAGCGGGGTGACAGGTACTGCTCGAAATGATTTTTCAAGTACGCGCGCATGCGCTGCCAGAACAGCGTCAGCAGTACGGTCACCACACAGGTCAATGCAATGACATCGAGTAGCTCAAGGAACGTCATGACTGTTGCTCACTGATAGGCAGGGTGAATCTTTGCGGGTTTAACGGCGCACGTTCGCCCGTGGCGGATACCGCTTGCGTGGAATGGGTCTCGACGGGGATGTGCAAGTGTGCAGGCACGGCCTCTGCTTTCATAAAAGCGTCAGCCGGCAGATCGGACAAGCCGCTGAGCATGCGCCGCTGGCTGAACATGTCGCGCCAGGGCAGGCGGCACACATTGCCCAGTGCCGGCTCAAGTCCGTCAGCACGGCAGGCAAACAGAAACAGGTACAGTTCACCGTCCAGCAGGCAGGCAAAGTCGCCGAATCGACGCAGGCACATCTGATTGAGGAACAGTTCTTCGCCAATACCTGGCACCGGCTGGAACTTCATCAACTGGTGGGTCACCTCGCCCGAACTGTCCTGGTAGATCTGGGCAACGGCTTCGAAAAAATCACGGGGGCTCACCAGTCCGCGAATTTGTGGCGGTCGTTGACGTTCCAGGAGTGTCTTGAAATCAATGTTCTGGGTGTACTGCCAGCGCTGACCCTGAATGCTTTCAATCATGCTCAGAAAACGTGAGAGAAGGGTGCCGTCGGGCACGATCAGATTGGCCCCGCAGGCCAGTAACAGGCGTTCATCGCGGTAGCGCACCGAAGGTTCCATTTCACGCACGACGATCTTCAGTTGCGGGCCGCAATGCTCGCGCAAGTCGTGCAACTGCTGGGCAAGTTCGAGTAACTGATAGCTGTTGTCGATGCCCACAATCACGGTCGCAGCACTGGCGGACTGGGCCGCTTCGAGCAATGCGTCACGGTTTTCGAACAGGTACCAGTGTTTGGACATCGACGGCGCACCTTCGAGTACGGCGCGCTCGGCAAGGTAGACGTGCTGATCATCAGCCACCCGTGGCTGGGTATCGACTTCGGTTTGCGGGATCAGGCGCAAGGTCGCGCCCTGATCCGACAGTTTGAACTCCTGGCCGGCCGATACCCCCATATCGCTGTGCCAAAAGTGCAACTGATAGCGCAGGTCGCCGTTATAGCGGTACAAGCGGCTTAAACCGGAGAGGGTCTGATTGAGTTGCAGCAGCTGCGCATGCAGCAGCGCTGCCTCGCCGTGGGTTATCACCAGCAGTGTGGCGTTGCGCGCCTGCAGCCAGGTGCGCATGCGCTCGAACCAGCGTTGCAATTGCGCAGCCAGAGTGGTCTCAGCCCAACTGTTGGCAGGCAGGACCAACAGGATCTGGCTGGAAGGGGCGACGCCGATCCGCGCAAGGTCGCGGGTCAAGGTGGCCAGCGCGGGTTCAATGACGCGTGGGGCAATCTCGAACAGCTTGAGTTTTTCCGGCCCGCGATCGGGCGCCATGTCGCTGATCAGGCCCTGCACGCAACCGCTGCTGGCAATCAGCGTGGCAGGCACGCTTTCGGGGATGTTTTCAAGAAATTGCCGGGCAAGCAGTTTTGCGTCAGCGGAATGATCAACCGTGACCCAATACAAGCCGCCTGCGCGCAGCACGATGTGCTGATCCGGCAATCCGCCTATGGCCAAACTGATATGAACCAAGCGTAACGTCCCCCCCTGGGAAAAGCATGTCGTAAGGCGTCCGGGTACTACCATCGATAAACAATCAGCCCTGACGCCCTAAGGTTTAATCTTTTATGGCGCCAATAGAATGACTGTCAACATCTAACCCAAAACGTCCCATCTATTTATTCTTGTACTGTGCGGTCTGCATCATCTACGACAAGCGTAGTACTACACTCGAATGCGTGTAAGAAAGTGAGCAGCTTATCACCGGAAAATTACCAAACACATGGCTTGCAGAGAATAAATGTCAAAAAAACATCACAATCTCAAATTAAGTCATTAAATTGGCGGCTCTGCTGGAGGGGTTGATGCTCAAGGGCTGCGCACTTGCGCCCAAGATGTTTGTCTGTAAAACCCATGAGAAAACCGGGTGAGGGGGGGAGCAAAGTTGACGCCTGGCTTTGTGATAATCCTGTTGCGTGCTATTGCTTACCCGGGTTCATTGTGAACTGTGTAGTTTTGATCAGGTTCGCCCTCAGAACCTGAATCGCCCCTAGTTTCGTAGACACCTCCAAGCCTTAAAATGAGGCCCATTAGGAGGTGCCATGAGCAACCAGCGA